>NZ_JAABNO010000081.1 GCF_009928445.1 Clostridium sp. C8-1-8
TCTTGTTCGATTATAAAACCTTTTTCTGACTAAGAAATTTATTTCACTAAAATCTATATTTACATGGGTAGCTATGCTATAATAATTGTGCCAGCCCAGTATCATCAAGTTTAGTTTTTCAACGTTATATGTTTTAGGATTATTTCTGCTTGTTTCAATTTGACTGCTATAATTATTTATTATTTTAGTCTTAGCTTTGTCAGATATATTGCTCTTAGCGACGTATTTTTTTGGTTTCTTCTTTATGTCTTTTAGTTTGAAACCAAGAAAATCAGAATAGTTTCTCCGTAAATTTATTACCATGGATTTTTCTTTGCTGATATCTAATTTAAGTCTTTCTTTTAACCAATTAGTAACAGCTATGAATATCTTTTGAGCAGATTTATAGTTATTTGTTAGTATTTTAAAGTCATCTGCATAACGGACTATATACATTTCTTTTAAATGTGTTCTTTTTAACGCTCTTATTTTGTGTTGTTGACTTGAGTATTTCTTTGTTAGCATTCCTTCCCATTGACTGTATATCCACCAATCTAATTCATTTAGAACTATGTTAGAAAGTAGCGTTGATATTATGCCGCCTTGCGGTACGCCCTTTTGAGGAACGCCTATACCTTCAATTTTCCCTTTAAGCATTGTTGATATTATAGCAATTAGTTTCT
>NZ_JAABNO010000026.1 GCF_009928445.1 Clostridium sp. C8-1-8
CTAACTTAACTTTTCTATCATTGATTAAATAACTAGCCAATTGATTGGCTTTATTATTCAATTCCTCATAGGTTATTTTATTATTCTCATGAACGATAGCTACCTTATATGGATTTTCTTTAACTTTCGACTCTATAAATTCAATTACTGTTTTATTAGGAATTTCCTTATAGTTACTATTAAAGCTTTCAATCTTCATTTCTTCATTCTTATCCAGAATATTTATATCTTTAAGTTTAATATCTGTCCTATTTGAAACGATATTATAATATGCTAATAAATGTTTACCAATTTGCTTTATATATTCTCTAGAAAATAAATTTGAATTATATTGGATTTCTAAAGAAATCAAGTTATCTTTTAATTCAAATATAAATGCTATATCTGTCTTAATATCTTTAATAACATTAAGGTCCTGAATATTCTTTAACAAAGCTATAGTTTTAAACATAGAGTTGGTATCAAGTTTAAGAATTTCAGCTATTTTAATCAAAGGAAAATTTTGATTTTCCTGTGCCTCTGAGATAGTAAATTTTATATTTTTTACAACTTCTTTAAAGGTACTGTCTGAGGTTATATTATTTCTTAATACCAACATATTATTTACGTATGCCAATTTTTCATTTTGTTTAAAAGTTGGTATACCTAGTACTATATCTTCGTTATTATTATACTTACTGAGCAAAAACTGAATACCTGATAACAGTATCATGTAAACAGCATAATCGGATCCTTTTGCCATTTGTGATATTCTATTATAAATCTGATTATTTATATTTATGTTATAAAACTCTTTCTTTGCTTCAATAGATTCATCATACACGTGGTCTGTTATAAAACTGTTAATCTCAATGTCTCCGCCTAATTTTTCCAGCCAGTAGTGCTTTTCTTTCTCAAACTCACTACTGCTTGCTATTATATTTTGTGAATATTTATTCAACTTCATTATTCTCCCCTCCATCGACTGCTTTCAATTAAAAATCAAATTCTATTTCCTTTAGAGAAACTTCTTCTAATAAATCAAATCTCTGTTCCAATTCTATTTCTTTTATTAGTATTTCAGGGCTATCTACTGAAATCTTAGTAATGCTTATATAATCTTTTATAAATCTCTCTATTGTAGATTTACTAAATAGATCAACCCTATACTTAACATCGAATTTAATGACTCCATCTGTCTCCATGGCTTCCAATATGATATCAAACTTGGCCTTTGTATCATTATTACACATACTTATTTCTAATTTATCAATTTCAACCTTTGGTATTGTCATATTTTGAAGTGCGAATACAGTATCAAATAAAGGATTTCTACCTAATTCTCTTTCTATACTCAATTCATCAGCTAACTCATCAAACTGACAGTCTTGATTTTTGTATGCATTTAATACAACATTTTTAACTTCAGCTAGAAATTCTTTGTATGATTTATTCATAACTGGTCTAGCTCTTAGTGGTAGCATATTAACAAACATACCAATTACATTTTGTATTTCTTCACTAGATCTTCCTGAAATAGGACTTCCTATAACTAAATCTTCTTGTCCACTATATTTAGCTAATAGAATATAATAGCAGGACAATAATACAGTAAATAATGTTGCACTATTATGTGTACAGAATGTTTTTATTTTATCTGTAAATTCTTTTTCAAAGTTAAACTCTATAATATCACCCTCATAGAATTGTCCTTTTTTTCTAGGAAAATCTGTTGGAAGATTTAAAGTATGCACGCCACCCTTTAACATATTTATCCAATATTGCTTCTGTTGCTTTTTAAATTCTTTCTTATCAAATTTTTGTTCCCATACTGCAAAATCTTTATACTGTATTTTACCCTCCATTACTTCTTTTCCATTGTATAAATCAGCAAAATCTTTCAATAATATTCCCATAGAGGTACCGTCTGAAATTATATGATGTATATCAACAATAACAACATACTTGTTATTATTGATTTTTAACAAAGCTACATGAAGTAAAGGAGGTTTTTGTAAATCAAATGCTTTAACAAAATCTTTAATATAATCCTCTATTTCACCTTCCTTAATGCTAATATATTCAATCTTTAACTTAACATTTTCTTTACTGTGTATCACTTGAACTGGCTCACCATCTTCATAGTGGAAAGAGGTTCTAAATGATTCATGTATTTCTACTAACTTATTAAAGGCTGATTCGAATCTTTCAATATTAAAATCCCCTTTAATCGTTATGGAAAATGGCATATTATAGCTTGTGCCTATATCTCTTGATTGATTTAAAATATACACTCTCTTTTGAGCTGCAGATAATGGATATTTCTCCATGTATTCCGCTTTATCTATGGTATAAGGTGATACCAATTGACTATTCTCATTTTTATCTAAAAATTGTGCAAATTCTTTAATAGATTGATACTTCAATATATCTGATACGTTCACTTGAAGTGCTAATATTTTATTTATCTTATTTACAATCTTTAATGCAGATATTGAATCTCCACCCATTTCATAAAAAGTCTTATCAACATCTATCTCATGAAATCCAAGTTGCTCTCCCCAAATATTGGCTACTAACTTTTCAATTTCTGTATAGCTCTCCTCGGCACCTTTTCCAATTAAAGAAACAGTAAATTCTCCTATTGTATCAGTGCTTATTTCTTCAATAACATCTTTATTATTCTCCTTAGCTGAAAATGTTACTATATCCTTTAACCAATAAGACTGGCAAGAAAACTTATGTTTACTTTTAGGAATATCAAATTTCTTTTTATTATATCTTTGCAGGATTACATGAGCATTTGTGCCACCAAATCCAAATGAGCTTATAGCTGCATAATTAATTTCTTTACTTTGTAAACTTACTTCTTCCTCTACAGCAATCTTTATGATATCTTTATCTATATTTATATACGGATTCATGGATTTAAAATTTAAAATAGGTGGAATTTTATTTTCATTAAGTATTAAAGCTGTCTTTATTAAACTAGCTATTCCCGCTGCTGCTTCTAGATGGCCTATATTTGTTTTTACAGACCCTATATAACAAGGATTATCCCTTGTCCTTGATACACCATAAACTTCATTTATTGAATTAACCTCAATAGGATCTCCTAGTCTTGTTCCAGTTCCATGAGCTTCAATGTATGTTACTTCTTCAGCTCTTATCTTAGCTTTTTTTAATGCTTGTTTTATTACTGATACTTGGGCTGAACCGTTTGGAGCAGTCAATCCGTTACTTTTCCCATCTTGATTTACACTACTTCCCTTAATTATTGCGAATATATTATTCTTATCTCTGACTGCATCCCTTAGCTTCTTTAAAATAACTATTCCGCACCCTTCACCACGTACATATCCATCAGCTGACTCATCAAAGGTTTTACATTTAAAGTCTTTTGCAAGCATACCAGCATTAGAAAATGCATTTGTAATTTCCTCTAGTAGCATTAAATTTACTCCACCAGCAATAGCTAGATTGCACTCTCCATTTTTTATACTGTTACAAGCATTGTGTATCGCGACTAATGATGATGAGCATGCTGTATCTATGGCCATGCTTGGCCCATTTAAATTAAAGTAATAGGAAATTCTATTAGCTGCTATAGCTAATGAGTTACCTGTACTCATATATACATCAATATTTTGCCTATTAATATTTAGCAGCTTTGAGTAATCATTTGAACTAATTCCAATAAAAACACCACATTTGCTCCCCTTTATGTTATCCATTGCAATCTCAGTGCTTAGTAATGCATCATAAGTTACCATCAATAATATACGTTGCTGAGGATCCATTTTATTGGCCTCAATAGGACTTATAGAAAATAACTCTGTATCAAACATATCTATGTGGCGTAAATAACCGCCAAAGTATTCATCTTGTTTCAAGTGTAATAAATCTTTTCTATCTACTGGAATGGCAGTTATACAATCTTTCTTATTTATTAGATTTTCCCAGTATTCATGAGGATTATCTGCATTTCCTGGAAATCTGCACCCCATTCCTATTATTGCTATATCATCTTCTTCATCAATCTGCTCATCTTGTAAGTCTTCATCATTAATATATAACTCACTTTTCTTATTTAATAAATAAGCTGAAAGCTCTCTTATAGTTGGGTAGTTCCAAATTGCTGTTATATCAAATTTAATTCCCAAATAATTTTCAATTCTACAAAATAATCTTTCTACTTCTATTGATGCTATACCTAGTTCACTAAAAGGCGTATTTACATCTATCATTTCTTTTTCTTCGTCTAAAATAATAGCAATTTGTTCAATCATATACTGTTCCAAATGGTTTAATCTAGAACTATTTTCAACCTTCAAATATTTTTTTTCTGTGTTTTTACTTGATTTTTTATACTCATTGATAAATTTCAAGGAATTGCTCTCATATTCATCTTTTAATACATATCTCTGTATCTTTCCACTATTTGTAGTAGGAAAATCTTGTACCTCCAAAATACCTCCAATAGGTATTCCAATACACCTTTCAATAGTGTCATGTATTTTTTTCCCTATAGCTAAAAAATTAGTTTTATCTACATTCTCTATTAACTTCACAAAAATTATGATTTCTTCTGTTTTCAATTCATTATTGTAGACATCTACAGCCGCACACTGATGAACTATCTCAAAATTATTTTCTATTACTACCCTTTCAATATCGTGTAAGTAGTAATTCACACCATTGATAATTATCATTTCTTTTGAACGACCTGTTATATATAAGAATTTATCACTAACTACACCCACATCACCTGTATTAAGCCAACCATTCTCTGTAATAGCACCAAGGGTTTCTTTAATATTATTGTAATAACCAGACGTTACATTATCTCCTCTAACTTGTATATGGCCTATATACTCTTCTGGCAATATAACACCATCATCATTTACAATTCTAATTTCAACCTCTTCTAGTGGTAGTCCAACAGAAGTTACACTAAATTCATCTCTTATCTCAGATTTTATAATAGGCGATCCTATTCTGATTCCACTTCGATTTAGGTTCAAGACATTTAAATTATCTCCTAAGAACCCCATACTAACTCCAAGGCAAGCCTCCGCCAATCCATATGACGGAACAATACAATTTTGTCTTATATTATACTTGCTTAAAATATTAAGGAATCTATAACAGACTTCTGCAGATACTGGCTCAGCTCCACTTATAATCAATCTAATACTAGATAAATCTATGTCCTTCGGTAGATCTCCATTAAGTAATTGTTGAATACATAGCTTAAATCCAAAATTAGGTGAGGCTGTTACAGTAGCTCTACTTTCACTAATCGCTTTCAACCAAGTAAAGGGATTTCTTAAAAACATTTCAGTTGGCATAATTATTTGCGAAATCCCTCTAATTAGAGGCAATATATGTAAGGTGACTAATCCCATATTATGTGTTAATGGTAGCCAGGAAATAAACTTATCATCACATGTAGCATTCCCTGAAACAGACATTGAGTTACAATTAGAAATTACATTTTTATGAGAATTTATTATTCCTTTTGGTAAACTAGTTGAACCAGATGACATCTGAATAAATGCTATATCACTTTCTCTTACTTCTTCAAGTTCAAGTTCAAAATTTGTATCTAAAGTTTTAATTTTGTTAAAATCTATAATAACCTTCTTAAATTTTTCATTAATCTTATATTGAGTAGTAACCAATTTATCAATACTTGGATTACTTATTATAAATCCATCTCCAAGCAGTTGTTGAATATGTTTTGCTTTAGTTATACTTTCTTTAGTGTTAGTTACAGGAACTGGAATAACTACACAACCTCCTAGTATCCCTGCCCAAAAAGAAACTATAAATTCATAAGGGTTATTTAATTGCAATATTATATTTTCCCCTCTTTTTATTCCTACGCTTCTAAAATACGAAAGAACTTCTTTCACGTATATAAATAATTCTTTATATGATATATATTCTTTTGATTCGACATTTACAAAAGTAATTCCATTATTAGAATTTTCAGCTTGATAAAGAAATGCTTCTATTAAATTTGAAAACATAAAATTCACTCCTTCTTCCCATCATTGAACTAATATTGATTTATATTCATTTCTGTTCCTATCTATCAATTTTTTCAGTACTTGCGATGGCCCAACTACGGTAAATTCATCAATTTTCTTATCTAGAAGATAATTCATTGATTGTCTCCATCTAACTTGATTACACATTTGTTTAGACATAGTTTCATATATATCATTAAACTCATACTCTTTTGCAGTGAGGTTTGATATAATTGGAATATTAGGTAACTTAAGCTCAAAAGATTCTATATAAGCTTTAAATTTAGTTGCTGAATCTTCTAATAACTTAGAGTGGCATGGACAATTTATTGGCAAAATATAGTATCCACTTGCTCCATTTTCTAAAAATAATTTTTCACTTTTTTCTATCAAATTCTTATGACCTGAAATAACTACTTGAAACTCAGAATTATAATTTGAAATGAATAACCCATCTATATCTTTTAAAATACTTTTTACATTTTCCTTAGTTAGTCCTACAACCGCCGCCATTCCACCATTGCTTATCTTACTCATTATCTGCGCTCGCTTATTCACTATTTTTAGGCCTGTTTCGAAATCATAAACTCCTGCTGCAAACAATGCCGCAAACTCTCCTAAACTATGTCCTGCAACATAATCAGGTACAATGTTACTTTCTCTTATTCTCTTTATATAATCTAAACAACTAACTACGTATAATGCAGGTTGAGTAAATAGCGTCTTATTCAACAAATTATTTTCATCTAACAAAATCAACTTTTCTAAAGAGTAACAAAGTATCTTACTTGCCTCCTGAAACTTATCGTGAAATTCTGACAATAATTCTCTACCCATACCTTTAAACTGTGAACCTTGCCCTGGAAATAGAAAAACATTAGACATAAAACCACTCCTTAGCTGTATTTATTTCAATATAATTACGCATGTTACAATTAATTACAATTAATTATACAATAGTATTCCTTTTTTTACAATACATTGTAATTCCCTAAAACTTTCGTTTATTAACCTTATTAATAAAAAATAGTTATTTTTTATTTTTTTATTAAAGATTCCTCTTTTAATTAGACATATTCCATTTAATTTTATATATATATTCAAAGAAAAAAGCCTCAACCGCCATTATACTTTGGCTGTTAAGGCTTTTTAATAAAATATTTCATTTTTTTAATAGACTCTAAAAGTTACTATTATCTTATTATCAACATTACTATACATGTAACCTTGGTATTAATCTTTATGCTTCAGATAAAGATTAATAAGTTCATTTATAGAAGTACTTTAATTATGCCACAATATAAATCTTTACTTCTGGGTCAGCACTCCAAAGTGGTTGTAATCCAACGAAAACATCCTTTTGGAACATTTCACTGGATAAGTAAGCCTTTGCATGTTCTACACTGTCAAAACCGTGAAGTACTTGGACATCCTCTTCACGAATTAATAGGTCTTTAGTAAGAGCTCCTTCAATTGTTTCTAGGAATGGAGTACGATAATCAGTATAAACCTTAGCAGCTGCAGGACGGTTACCTTCCTCTATTTTCATTGTGATTTCTAAATAAGCATTTACTTTCATGATATTACCTCCAATTTTGTTATATGACTCTGCTTCTATCACTGAGTCTGGTATAATTATATTTCAAGTACTCCAAGAGAAAAATATATCCGTGAATTAATGAGTTACTAATAAATTTCATAGTTACTTGCTATTAGGCAATTAGCCACTTATAATGATGCTACATTGATTTGAATACAGGAGGTTAATATGTCTATATCAGTTTTTGGAACAATGCTAGGATATATGCTGGTCTGTTCTTTTACGCCTGGCCCTGGAAACATACTGGCTCTAAATACTACAACTCAATTTGGCTGGCAAAAAGGAAAACCACTACTTCTTGGCATTTGTGCAGGTTATGCCTCTGTGCAATTTATTTGTACTTTAGCGGTATATGGGTTAAACACTTTTCTCTTACCGATACTTGCTGTACTGAAATACTTTGGAACCATATATATGTTATGGCTTGCGCTAAATATTTTTAGAAGCAAACCTTTGGAAAATAATGATAGTGGGCAAGCATCCTTTAGAGAAGGCTTCGCACTTCAATTTGTAAATATAAAGATTTACTTTTATATTATGACTTTACTGATGGTGTATCTAGTTCCTCATATTAGAACTTTGGCTGGTTTACTTTTAGCTGGTTTGGGAGTGGTAAGCATCGGAAGCATAGCTTCTCTTACTTGGGCATTGGCAGGCATTAAGCTACAAAAGACTTATACAAAACACTTTAAGCTAATCAATTTTGTATTAAGCCTGTTCTTGCTGTATTGCGCTTTTGATATTTTAAAGGGGTGAATATAATGTATCAACATAAACTAGAAGAAGATATAAGATGTCCACTTGAATATGGTCTTGAAATTTTCGGTGGCAAGTGGAAATCGCGAATAATATGTGTTTTGGCTGGTAAAGGCACTTTGCGTTACAGTGAACTTCGAAAAGAAATGAGTAATATAACCGATGCAGTACTGGCATCCACCTTAAAAGAACTTATTGCAGACGATATTATACATAGAAGGTCCTTTGATGAGATTCCGCCTAGGGTGGAGTATTGCCTAACTTCAAAAGGCAATTCTGTAGTTCCTATCCTTCAAAGTATTTGTAGCTGGTCAGGAGCCTATCACAAAGAAGATAATGAAAATACACTAACACAATGTAAAAAATGTGACTATAAATATAAAAAAGGAGGAGTTTAAAAATGAACATTACCTATACTGAGGAAAAAAATTTCACGGAAGCAGCAATACAGGAGCTGTTCTTATCCGTTGGCTGGGTGTCTGGCCAGTTTCCAAGTAGACTTAATAAAGCATTGCAGAATTCCTCTACGGTACTAACAGCTTGGGACGACCATAAACTAGTAGGACTAGTACGTGTACTAGATGACAGTGAAATGGTAGCATTCATTCATTACGTTTTGGTAAATCCTAATTATCAAGGGATGAAAATTGCGGGAACAATGATTGAGATGATTAAAGAAAAATATAAAAATTATTTATATATCGAGATTATGCCTGAAGAGAGAAAGAATGCAGCCTTTTATGAAAAGTTTGGATTTAAGATTATGGAAGATGGTGTAGCAATGCAGCTTTCTAATTTTCAAAACAAGTGTTAAAGAGTATATATAGTGACTCAGATAAAATAATGCTTTATTTAATAAGCTTCAAAATATTTTTTGCAAGCTTTAGCTTAGTGTTAACAGCACTAAGCTTTCTTACTATTTAAGAATACCTTATGAAGTCTAACTTCATAAAAAGAGTATAATGAAAAATAAGTTGGCTTTTCATAGGATATTATATCGCCCCACAATCATGTGTAAGTTAAGTTTTCATAAAGGATACCTATTTGATTATATCTACAGCTTTCAATATAATATGTACATAAAAGATACGTAAAGAAGAGGTGTACTAATATATGAAATATAATGTAGAGATACTAAGACAAGAGAACTATAAACCAACCTATTGGTCTGGAGGTATGGCTACAGAACTTACTACATATCCTTTAGATTCTGATTATGCCAGCAGAAACTTTTTATGGAGAATGGGAATAGCTAAGATTGATATTCCAGAATCCACTTTTAGTAGCTTACCTAAAGTTTCTCGTAAATTCATGGTTATTGAAGGGCAAATAACTTTAGATCATGAAAATAAGTATAAGAAACCCCTTAAGCCCTTTGAGCAAGATGCCTTCAGTGGTGATTGGAACACTAGAACTTATGGCACCGCTACTGTCTTTAATCTAATGACAAGAGAAAACTATGATGGAATATTACTTCATCTTAATATTTCTTCTAATGAAAATCTTAAGTTTCAATATGCATCTCCAGCAGATAAAGACTTGGTAGCAATCTGTTTTTACAATGTAAATGGCGGATTTAAAACTACTATTAATGATAAGGTTTGTGAAACTGTTCCTAATGATTTACTTATAGTTAACTGCTCAAACATCGGTGACAAACATGAATTTATTTTATCTAATAAGACTTCAGAGCCAACTGATATAATAGTAAGTATTATTTATAAGGAAGACATATTATAAAATGAACAGTGTTAAAGAAAAAGTAATGCGTATTATTAATGAAAAACAAATGTATTCTTTGATGAATAATACCAAGTGGAGAGAACTACAGAGTGCAGTAAAGACACTACAATTTCCTCCACCATATCAACTTAAATATGTTCATTTGGATACACTGTATCCAGAAACTTTTGATAATATTCCATGGTATTACGGCGATTGGAGTAATGAAGCTATAACACCTTTTTATGCTATTGAATGGATTCGTGTCCAACCAGTGTGTAGGCATTTTAGAGGCCAATTAATAGAAGATGAAATAATTGATGAAACTAATGAATTTCTTTCCATATTGAATAAATACTCAATTCCCTATGAGGAGCTTAATGGGACATATATTATCCATGGCTATAAAAGATAGAATTAGCTACTTATAATTAAGGCTGTATTAAAGTACTGTGTTGAAATTAAGTTTTCATAAATGTTACATATAGCATGACGTTGAAACTTAAGAATAATATTAGATAAAGACATGCATAAAATGGCAGAGTAATAACCTTTTATGCATGTCTTTTATTCTTATAAACTTCTTATTCAATGTCAAATAGGCATTTCATTTTGCTAAATATAGAATATTATTTTATGAGGAAGTCTAAAATTATCA
The DNA here is from genome assembly GCF_009928445.1 of Clostridium sp. C8-1-8. Lineage (GTDB taxonomy): Bacteria > Bacillota > Clostridia > Clostridiales > Clostridiaceae > Clostridium_AR. The sequence continues at coordinate 10,751 of NZ_JAABNO010000026.1, forward strand.
TATGTATTTATTTGTGTGTTAATAGGTTCATTACCATGTAAAATACTTATTGTTGTAAAAAATTAACTTTTTAAAACCAATATTGTGCTATAATAGTAAAATAAATGAAATAGCTATTCACTTTTTTTATTTGATATCAAATCATAACCTATTCTTTGATAGAGATCTAAGTTTAGCTAAAAGTATACATAATATTTGCTTAAAGCCTTAATTGTTAATTTATATTTGTTTCAAAATCGCTTAAAGTCACGATTTTAAAACAAGTATAAAATAAGCTTCTACGAAGAAAAAATCTAAGCAATATCTTAGTTAATTTTTAGATTTTACTATCTATAAATAATATCTAAATAGAATTAGCTATGCAGAAATTAATTAGCTTAAATTGGAAAGGAGCACAAAATGAAAAAATTTGATCTAAGAATTATATTTATGGGAGTTGTAATTGCTGTATTATGTGGTGTTATTACTTTCTTAGCACTTGATAGAAAGCCTGTAGCTAATAAAGACACTGCTACTAATAAAACTACAGAAGCTTCTAAAGAAGCCTCAACTAATGCAACCGTTGTTTCTTCTGATGGAAAAATAAAGGCTGCGAACTTTAACAATTATAAGGTGTATTTTAATGGAAAAGAAATTACTTTAAAAAACCCTTTGGTGTCTATAACAAGTGAAAAAGATTCAGAACCTCAGTTATATATGCCCTTTGATGAGATATTAAAATATATGCACTTTAATATTAAAGTTGACGAAAAAAATAACTCAGTATATCTAACCATGGGACAGAAAAATCAACTAGATACTTCAGAAGATTTATCCAAACTTTCTGGGAACGAGGCTGATTTAACCGCTGTAGATATAATACAAAAGACTGGTAACTGGTCATACATTGAAAAATATCTAAAATATATGACCAATGATGGCATTAAGAAGGTAGTGGAAATATATAATTCTAAACACGAAAATACCGCTGAACATAAGAATGCTGCTGATTATATGAAAAAGTAAATATTAAAGCCAATAGAATCCACAATTATATGTAAATGTCATATAATTGTGGATTCTATTCTTGTATTAAAAAATCAATTCTTAATCTATAAGTTATTCTGGTGACTGAATTTATAATTCTTTACAATTAATACAACTTATACTTTTTGCTTTTAACCATTTATGGTTACCATAGGTATCCTTCATGAAAACTTAATTTATATCTTTTCGATAATCCTAATTCTTCTATATTATTCAACCAAAAGTTATGAGGAGCATCAAACATGTATAAATTAATAGTTGAAGAGTCTACCTATATCAAAAGTTAATTGCTACTTATTTAAAATACAAGCTTTATTATCAGTGTTACATCTATATAAATATAATCTTGTTAGACTTTGGCTATTCTACTTAGGTAACTCAGCTACACATTTTTTTAAATACTCAAGGTTAACTGGAGCATAATCCCATCGTTCTACACTAACACAGGCTGATTGCTTCGTTACAGTAGGATACATCTCAGTTCCATGGACATGTCCATACATATAGAAAAACGGTGTGGTAGAATTAATATACTGTGGAGGCTGGTGTTGCATTACTATAAACTCATTATATACAATTGGATATTTACATACTTCATCAAAGCCACATTCCATCCACTGACTTAACGTTAGATGATCATCGTGATTGCCCATAATCAGTATTTTCTTCCCGTTCAACTTCTTAATGATGTCCTGCATTTTCAATAATGGATATAATCCAACATCACCAAGATGAAATACTATGTCATCTTCATTCACTACACTATTCCATGAAGCAATCATTTGGTTATCCATATCTTCGATACTTGAAAATGGTCGTTTTTCATATGTTATTATATTTGAATCTCCAAAATGCGTATCTGCTGTTATAAAAATTCTTGCCATATTGTACACCTCATCACAAAAATAATTTACTGCATTATTCTAAATATGCCCTTAGTTTTTTAAGTTCTATATTTTCTAGTAGCTTCTTATTTTTTCTTAGTTAAATTATATCATAACAACATCTAATGCTTTTGCCTTTAATGAAACTTATAATGCATTTCCGTAATAACTATTGTAATTACCCCAACAGTGTCTGTACTCTTCTTAAAATTAACTTTCTCATTTAAAGTTTTTTTGTATGTCATATACACTAAATAGCGGATCCTAATGTATGAACTACATATCCAAATTTGATAGTTATATATCCATATAATAATATTTATTCTTCTAAGATTTTAAAAAGCAGCCAACAAAAATACACTCGTGTATATTTGCAGGAAGGTATTCTTAACAATATAACTTTATAACTTCTTAAGAATTTACTTATAGAATGCGGGTTTGCGAGGATTTAAGCGAAGCATCTTAACTAATTTATTATTTAATCCCATTGTCCTGGAAACCTTAACTTTTTTAGCTTAGGAAAATTTTTATTATATTCTTCCACTTCTTCCTTTGGAAGATTTTCAAAAACCTCTGATTCGTAAAATTTTCCTTTTATGCCCTTCATACTGCCTTGTTCTAATTCTATTCCCATAAAGGCATCAAAGTTTTTACCGTCACTGGTTGTAATATTGAAATTATCACAGGTCTTAAACCCTATTCGTGGATAATATTCTGGTTCTCCAAAGATCACAATTCCTTTATAGCCTTTACCTGCTGCTAATATCATTGTTTCCTTCAATAGTAGCTCTCCTACTCCACAGCCTTGCCATTTAGGAGCTACGCAAAGTGGACCAAAGGTCACAATTTCATGAGTCTCTGTACCATCAACCACTCGTGCCTTTGAGTACATTATGCAGCCTATAACTTCTCCATCCTTTAATGCTATTCTACTTAATTCTGGAAGATAGTCTTTATCTTCACGTAATTTGTGCACCAGGTAATGCTCGTCACATCCAAGATGATGCTTGTTCCAAAATGCTCTCTGAGTCATCAACTCCACATCATAGTAGTCGTCTTTTGTTTCTCTTCGAATTTCTACTTCTTCTGGATTTAATCTATTCTTTTCTTCTGGAAACCATCCAAATTCTAATCTTACTTCTTTTCTCTTTAAATCATTGTTTTTGTAACAGCAAGTATCCATACCTATTAAGGTAAAGCCTTCATGCTGATAAAAATCTACTGCATTTACATTGCAAGATTGAGTTTCTAGTATAATAGCTCGCCTACGTTCTCTTCTTGCTTGCTCCTTTACTATTTCAATAAATGCATGGCCTACCCCTTGCTTTTGATAGTCTTCTGCTACCCAAAGCTCTGTTATTCTTAATCTATTGGACCATAATTCTTGATCAGTTTCAATTGCTGCTACTAATCTATCATCAACTACTACTCCCCAAGCATAAGCATTTTCCCAGTGATCTTCATATAATTTATCTGGAAAATCATATTCTTCTGGTGTGTGAGTTACTGGTTCTATAAATTCTTTCTTTTCTATATTGATAACATACCCTCTATCTGTTTTATTTAGCATAACGTCATAGTATTTATCTGTGGTATAGCCTATTGGAATTATAGTTTCCTTCCACTTATTTTTTGGTAAATGTATTATTTCATATTCCATTACCTTTGCCCTCCATTTTCATACTAGCTATTGCCTTGACAAAAACTAGTTATTTTCACCTTCTAAATACAGTAACTACTTTCATATATCTAAGGTTAGTTATATAGGTGTACCTTTTCATATTTAAATTTGCCTTCAAAATTCTCCCCTAAAAAGCAAAGGTCTTTGAAAATTTCTTTAGGATAAAAATTGCAAGTCTTTATTTGACTTATAAGCTATTTACATACTCCTTAAATAAATTTCCACGAACCTCAAAGTCTTTGAATTGGTCCCATGCAGCACAAGCAGGACTTAACAGCACAACGTAACCGCCACTTGCTGAAGTATAGGCTATTTTTGTAGCATCATATAGGCTATCTGCAACTTTACACAGGATTTGGTATTGCTTTGCAAATTCCTGTACTCTCATTTTTACCTGTCCGAAGGCTACAATTAACTTTACATTTGTTAGATATTCTTTTAATCCATCAAAGCTGTGGCCTCTATCTAGTCCTCCCAATAATAATATTGTTGGTTTTGTAAATGAAGAAAGTGCAGTTTGAGTAGATTTTATGTTAGTAGCTTTTGAATCATTATAAAAATCTATATTATTTATAGTTTTAACATATTCTATTCGATGCTCTACTCCTCCAAAGGTTTTTAGTACATTAATAATAACATCATTTTCTACTCCTAACTCTTTAGCCACTGCAATAGCTGCCATAGCATTCTCGTAATTATGTCTTCCCTTAATTTTTATTTCTTCTAGGGATATAATCCTATGTCCATTATAATAAATATATCCATCATTGACTTCACAACCTAATTTATTTGGGATACTAAATGAAAAATACTTTTTAGTAGACTCAATATCCTGTGCCAAACTAATCACTTCTTTATCATCTAAATTAATAATAGAAATGTCACTTTTTGTGTGATGATTAAATATTCTCTTTTTCATACTTTTGTAAACGTCGTAAGATCCATGGAAGTCAAGATGTGCCTCTGATATATTAGTTAAAACAGAAATATCTGTCTTAAAGTCAACTACATTACACAACTGATGATCAGATACTTCCATAACTGCAATACTATTATTTCTTAATTGAGATATAAAAGAACATACTGGATACCCTATATTACCCATTAAGAAAACATCCAAGGAAGCTTCTTTTAAAATTTCATAGATTAATGTAGTTGTGGTGGTTTTTCCATTAGTGCCAGTAACTCCAATAATTTTCACCCCTGTTGGAAAATACCTAAAAGCTAATTCCAATTCATTTATAACAGGTATATTAAGCTCAAGTGCTTTTTGTACATATTTATGACTATTAGAAATACCAGGATTCTTAATTATCAATTCAAAACTATTATCAAGCAAATCATCTGGGTGACTTCCTAAGATAATATTTACTCCCATTGCTTTCAGCTCTTTTACCTGTTCCAAGTTTTGTTCATTATTTGCATCATTTATAATGACTTCATACCCCTTACCTACTAGTAGCTTTGCAGCCTCATAGCCACTTCTAGCCATACCAAGAACAAAAACTTTTTTATTTGTGCTCATTCTACCTACTCCTCTTTATATATTATTACTATATATCTTAATTTTCTCTCTAAAGTACCTTTCAGCTTTATCAATCCTTATTACTACAATATTAACAATTTCTGTACATATAATCAATTTTAATTACTTAACTTGTAAACCAGCCACAGTAATGCAAATATTATAAATTACCCTTTATAGCAGTAGTTATTAAATTTTCTCAGAATAGAGAGACTCTTTTTCGTAGTACTTTGGAAAGCCCTGATTTTTGGGTTTTACCTACTACAATAAGGAAAGTTCTTTCATTATATTCTCTAAAGACTTTATTTTCCTATGTTTCTATTATAATAGTAAATTTTCTAAGGTCTTTGCCATGACTGTTTGTGGTTAACCAATAATAAAACTCTTAGAACTACGTTCTTAATTTTTATGGTTAATCATAAATTATGAATTGATAACAGTATTTTGAATATAAGGGGTGAGCTTATGAAGGAAGATAAAAGATTTGAGGCTATATCTACTCAGGGGGTTCTACAAAGCTATAGCATAATCATTGATAAGGAAACAGGAGTGAATTATCTATATATTAGTAATGGAACTTCTGGTGGATTGACAGTCTTATTAGACTCTGAAGGAAAACCAATCATAACTAAACAGTAATTATAGAATTTCTAACTTAACTGTTAAGTTATGCATGCTTGATGATCTCCAAAAGCCAGTATCATATAATTTCCAAAACTCGTGACATTCTAACATGCATAACTTAAGTTTTCGTGATGTAACCCTATAAAGATGTAGCACTTTAATCCTAAATATAATTTCAAAGATTTTTTGGTTCTGAGATGTGAATTTGAAGATATAAATTTTAGTATGAATATATATATCATTAATAACCGTTAATATGTTTTTTCCATTTTATTAACGTTATTTAATCATTTTTACATTTTATGGTTGCAAACCATTAATATTCATTATATACTATTAATAAACATGAATGCATTAATAATTCCATTTTTGCTTACAAATATATTAATTAGGAGTGATATTGAATGTTTATTGAAGAGCGCCATGAAGAAATATTGAAAATTGTTAATGAAAAAGGAAGAATATCCATTGGAGAAATACAGCAGCTTTTTAATATCTCGGTGGATTCTGCTAGAAGAGATCTGAGAATCCTTGAGGAAAAATCATTGCTGAAGAGAACCCATGGAGGAGCTATACCTCTCATGCAAGTTGGTCTTATGCCTCCTAGAGTAAGAGATATGAAAAATATGGAGGTATATGATAACTATGCTGCTATAGCAAAAAAGGGTGCAGAATTTGTTAAAGAAAATGATATAGTTTACCTTACAAGTGCCTCTATAGGCTTCATCATGTTAAAATATTTACCTAGAGATATTCACTACACCTTGGTTGTTAATTCTGTAACTCTTGCTGAAGAATTGAAGTATTGGGATAATGTCACTGTGTACATTGTTGGTGGGAAAATGCGTCAACATGGTACAACTTCTCTTGTAGATAGCTTTGCTACTGCCTTTGTTAAAAACATGCATTTTGATATAAGTCTTATATCTGCTGGTGGAGTTGATGCTACCTTTGGACTATCAAATGGTACTGATGAAACGGCTACCTTTCAAAGGGCTGTAATTGAAAATACCAGAAAAAACATTCTTCTAATGCCTAGCCAAAAGATTGGTTTTAAAGCCTTCATAAAGGTTTGTGACGTAAATAAATTTGATACCTTAATAACTGACTGGGATGCCTTAGAAGATGAATTGATAAAGATTGAAGAAGCTGGTGTGGACACAATTGTTTTAGAGAAAGAAAAATAATATGTATGTTTTTATTCTCAAATTTGGAGAAAAGATTAAGCCTATTGCTTTGCAAAATCGTTTTTTTCTTGCACAGATAAATGGACTATTTCAACTACAAATTTTTGCTGGTGAATTAAGCGGCTTCGTGACTTATATAGCATTAAGAATACTTTATGTTATCTGCTTTAGTATTTTATTTATTATTGATACCATTAGTACATTGCGTAAAAAAATTTGTTAATTTGGACCTTCTTCACTGAACTTTTTATTTGATATATGTAATTGGATTTTAAAAAATGACATGCTGTTGTCGCATATTGATTGATATAATTTATACAAGTCTCTAAATGCACTATAGATTAAATTATATTTTTAGAAAGAAGGAGATTTTATGAATTTAGCATTTAAGATAGACTCATTATACATATGTGTAAATGATATGCAAAGAGCAATTAATTTCTATGAAAAATTATTTGGACAAGAGGTTACTGAAAGAGATGAAGTATATAGTGTTTTTGTTATTAATGGCTTTAGATATGGCTTATTTGCAAATCAAAAAATGAATGAATCAAAAGTATGGGGAAATAATTGCTTACCGAGTTTTGCTGTAAATGATATTGATTTAATCCAGAAAAAATTGAAGGATTTAAATTGTCAAATTGTTTTTCAATTAACAACTATAGGTGAAAATAGAGTATTAGAATTTACTGATAGCGAGGGAAATCATATAGAAATCACTTGTCCCATATGACAATACTAATTAAAAAATTCTTTGAAATTTAAAAACAAAAAGATGCTTTCCATAACAAGAGCAGCATCTTCTTCATTTTATGTAGACTCTTTATAAATGGTTTTTAATTTTGAGCAGTTCCCATATATCTGCTCTCTGTTCTTATAAATACTCCAAAAAATCATGAGGTATGGTTAGCATAATAAAGTCTTCATCTTTATCAGTACAGTCAATGCTAAAAGAAACTAATATTACTGAATCACTTTCATTAAACATCTTTTGACCTACTGGAGATATTACCATATCCATACTATCAAAATATTGATTTATCTTTTTAAAACCTCTGTCAGTTAAGTTAAGTAATCCTTCGATGATTTCCTTATTATTTAGCTCTCCCTCTGATATTGTAAGCATAATCGGTAAACTAGCAATATTATTTTTAATCATGCCTGTATACATGCCTGATGTTAACAACTTTCTAATTTCACTTATGGTAATATTCTCAACGGTCAGCTGTTTTACTGAACATTTATTATTTAACTTATTGGCTAAATAAATTGAGAATTCTTGTGATAGTTCAGAGAATTTATCTTTTAAATTGGTTAATGCATTTAATTCTACAGGAAGTGGAGGTGCTATAAAATTCTCTTCTACATTTCCACCTAGACCCTGGCCTTTACTAAATATTTTATTAATCACTTCTTCTTGATCATTTTCTTTATTGAATATAAGAAAGTCAATTTCTTCTTGCTTCAATACAATTGTAGGTGTTTTCTCCTTAAACTTAAGTTCAATAATGTTTAGGGAATTATTAATTTTTTCTATGTTGACGCTATTCTTATGATTTAAACCTCTTTCCAAAGCTTTTATGAGTCTTGTGCTTGATATTGGTTTTGAAATAAAATCTTTAGCACCAGCTTTTATACTTTCTAATATAACTTGACCTTGGCTCATTGCAGAACAGATAATTACTCTAGCATTTTCATCTTTCTGCATAATATGTACTGTTGCATCAATACCATCCATCTTAGGCATTACTACATCCATTATGACAAGTTCTGGCTTTAATAGCTCATAAGCCGCAACCGCTTCCTCTCCATTAGAGGCCTCTCCAACTACCATATATCCATACTCTTCAACAATATTTCTTATTACTTTTCTTGCTAGTTCCAAGTCATCGATAATAAGAACCCTGCATCCTTTGCTCTTTGTCCCATCGAGCTGATCAATTTTATCAATTCTCTTTTTCAATAATCCGTACTGTTCCTCGAGCTTTATTATCTCACTTCGCAACTGAATACGTTTTTCTTCTAAAATAGTTTTTAGCCTCTCATTGCTGTTGTCCTTTAAGAATAATTTTATTTCATCTAAAGAACAACCATATTGCTTAAGTTCCAAAATAAAAGCAAGTTCTTTAATTTGTGAATCTGAATAATATCTGTACTGATTACTTGACTGCACTAAGCATGGCTTAAAAAGTCCAATTTCATCATAATACCTTAAGGTATTAGCAGAAATATTTACTATTCTTGATATATCCCCTATTGTAAACAAAATAAACAACTCCTGTGATTTGCTATTTTTTCTATATCTACATATAGGATAATTATAGACCTTAACCTTACACTAAGGTCAATACTTTTGTTTTGTGTTCCATTTATGTATTACTTTTGTGGAACATTTATAATACTATTTGCCCTTATAGAATTCATTAATTATTTTCTAGTTAGGCTATCATACCCTGATGTAAGAGTTCTATTTACCCAAATAAAAACAAGAAGCTTACGAAAAAGCAAATTAGCAAAAGAAATAGAAGCCTATGTATTTAATAAATGTTGTTAGATATAGTTGGTAATTTCAACATGAATCTCTAGGTTACATATCATAATTGTATATTATTCCTAAAATATAAAAATAATTCAATAACTATTGACATTGACGTAACGTAAATTGATATAATTGGAAATAGATTCAGGAGGAATATTATGGAACATATGTATACAATAAGTGAAATTTGCGACCAGTATCAGATTACAACTAGAACACTTAGATTTTATGAGGAAAAAGGCCTTATTCAAAGTATCCAGGAGAAGGCTCGGATGCCGAGGAAATATTCTAAGGAAGAAGCTAAAAAAATCGGAAATGTAATATTTCTAAAAAATCTAGGCTTTAGTATCAGTGAGATTTGTGAACTATACTATGATAAGCAAGATATAAAAGAAGTGGTAGAATCAAGAAAACTTCTCATTCAAACTCAGATTGAATTAAAAAAACTTCAAATAAAAAGATTGCAAGACATGATGTTGCTACTAAATGAGGGAAATGATATTTTCTCATCTAAAGTTGCGATTGATGAAGGGAAAAATACTCTTAAAGAGAAAGCTTTAAGTTTTTCAAAATGCTTCTTAGAGAGAAAGTGGGATAAACTTCACCAGCACTTTCAACCAGCTGTATGTAAAGTTTTTACAATAGATCTTTTAAAAAACTTTCGAGAAACAGTTGAAGAACAGTTCGGAAATTTCAAATCTATCCTGCATATAGATCAATTTGAAAATGATGTATCACTATATATTGAATTTGATAAATGCACCGCAGTTATGAAGGTCATTTTTTCTGCTTTTCATATCACTGGTTTCACTGTAAATTCAATTGATACTGATATGATAAATAATTTTCTTACTGACGCAAACAATATTGACCAATCGGAATCCGGAAGTAATTTTATCATCAGAATTTAGGAAGGGGTTTTAGTTATGGCAGAGACGGGGGTAAACTATAAAAAGGAGTTTTATAAAAATAATCATCTTAATTATTTCATCTCAATATTGGTTGTTATTGCAAACGCAGCACTTCAAGTTGCAATCGCTTTTATACTTGAGATATTAATTGATGTAGCTCGTAAAGGAGATATCACAGAATTTTGGAGAGATTTGACCCTTGCTGCAATTGTCATGTTATCAACAGTCTTCGTATCCATATTGCGAAAAATGTTTTTAAATCGTTATATAAAAAGAGCTCTAAATCAATATAAAAATAAAGTTTTTGAGAAAATCTTAGACAAAAATATCAATTCCTTTAATAAGGAGGCTTCAAGCACTTATATTTCAGCCTTCAGTAATGATTTGACTTCCATTGAACAGAACTATTTAGTGGGCAATATAAATCTAGTACTACAATGCTCCTTATTTATAGGTGGTCTTGCTGCTATGGCTTACTATAACTGGAAAATGCTTTTAGTTACTTTAGCTACTAGCACACTTCCTATCTTAGTAAATGCTATTTTCGGAAATAGACTTACAACTGCAGAAGTCAAAGTATCAGATAAGAATGCAGCTTTTGTAGCTCTTGTTAAGGATCTATTGACAGGTTTTCCTGTAATTAAGAGCTTTAAGGCTGATAAAGATATTTTTCGTATTTTTGTCAGTAAAAATGATGAGCTAGAGCAAACCAAGAAGACACGTAGAGATGTAACAAATAACATTGAAATCCTCAACTCATTGGCAGGACTTGTTGTTGAACTAACTATCTTTGGCTTAGGTGTGTACTTAGCAATAACCGGAGTAATTACTGTCGGAGTTGTTGTAGCCTTCATTCAACTGCTAAATTATGTTTTAGGTCCTATAAACGCTATTGGTCCTACTCTAGCAAACAGAAGAGCTGCGGAGGGTCTAATTAAAAAGATTGAAACTATTGCAGAAGCTTCTAACACTACCAGTGGAACAATTCCCTTACCATCCTTTAACAACTCAATTATTTATAAGAATGTTTCCTTTGGATACACTGAAAATACTCAAACACTGAAAAACATCAATGTCCAATTTGAAAAGAACAAAAGCTATGCCATTGTAGGTAGCAGTGGAAGCGGTAAGTCAACCTTACTAAATCTATTGCTTGGTTACCACAACAGCTATGAAGGTGCTATCGAAATTGATGGTAATGAATTGCGAGATGTTTCGGTGGACAGCTTATATGATATGGTTTCTATGATTCAACAGAATGTGTTTGTATTTAATAACAGCATTGCTGAAAATATCACTCTCTTTAGGAACTTTGATAAAGAAAGTATAGACTATGCTCTATCCTGTGCTGGTCTATCTAAGTTAATTGATGACAAAGGAATAGATTATAAGTGTGGTGAAAATGGAGTTAATCTATCTGGTGGTGAAAAGCAACGTATTTCCATAGCTCGTTGCCTAGTAAGAGGTACTCCAATTCTTATAATGGATGAAGCTACAGCTGCCTTGGATAATGAAACTTCTCGCCAAGTTGAAGAAGCTATCCTAAAAATAAAAGATTTAACTAGAATAATCATCACTCATAAATTATATGCTGATATATTGACCAATTACGATCAAATCATAGTTATGAATAAAGGCGAAGTTATAGAGCAAGGAAGCTTTGATGAGCTTATTGATAAGAAAGGCTTCTTCTATTCATTATATTCTGTTACCAATTCTAATGATTATGTTAGTGAAACTGCAGATTTATCTTAAATATAACTTTCTACTAAAAAGGCAAGTTTTTAATACAATTTTGTGGAATCGCCTGCCCTCATAGTGAATTTCTGAAAAAATAAGAGCAATTTGGACATCCCAAATTGCTCTTATTTTTAAAAACATGATATACGCTTCATAGTTTCAGAGGAAACATTGTCTAAGTTTAAGTATTGTAGTAGTATATCTTTATCACTTATAAAATTGTAAATAAAAATTCTTAGAAGGTGTTACTCTGTTGTATAACAGATAAGAAAATTACCTCTGCTCTAATTCTCAATTCACCTAAGATTCAAATATATTTTTCAACTAGTTCTTATTTTCTTAATTTTTGCTAATGTAATTCTGGCCAGTAATCTTTATTTACTTCTATCAATTCATCTAATATTTGCTTAGCTACTTTTGCACTATGAACAGTCTTAGAAAGTGTTATAGCTTGCCATAGTTTTTGATAGGATTGTTCTGACCAAGCTTCAACTACTAATTTTTCCACAGACACTTGTTGTTCCATAAGTCCCTTTTGAAATTGAGGTATCTTTCCTATTGCTAATGGTTCTGGGCCATTGCTGCCAACTATGCAAGGTATTTCAACCATTCCTGTGTGATCGAAATTTTCGATTGAACCATTGTTAGGTACTATCAATAACATTCTTTCGTGGGTGTTATATGCAATAGCTCTTGCTAAATCCACTATATAGGAAGCGTGTTCATCTATTTCCATCTTACAACCTTCTGTAGACTGATTTTCTATAACCTTTCTGCATTCGCCAAATACAAACTTTTCACGACCATCCATTACCTCATTTGCCCTTGTATATTCTTTGTTAGAGTGTTCAACCACGTAATCAGGAAACAAATAATATTTCAAATAAGTATTAGGTAGTGTACTAGGATCTACTGCATATACATCCTTAGCTTTAACAAAAGTATCATTCCAACTAGCATCAGTATGTTGATTATCTCCTTTTTCGGCTACATAACCATACTTTGCAACATGCTGCTTTAACCTTGGCATTAAGTCATTGCCAGCTTTGTCGCGGATATCTGTCCACCATCCAAAATGGTTAAGCCCATAATATTTAACAGTCATTTCTTTTCTTGATTGTAAGCCTAGTATCTCTGCCATTCTTGTTTCTATACCTATTGGCATATCACAGATGTTTAATATTTTTGAGTCTGGTCTTAGCTTTCTTGTTGCCTCTGCCACTATTGCAGCTGGATTAGAATAGTTCAGCATCCATGCACCGGGTGAATACTTTTCCATATAGTCTAGAATTTCAATAACTCCACCTATAGATCTCATTCCATAAGCTATTCCTCCTGGTCCACAGGTTTCTTGTCCAACAACTCCATATTTTAATGGAATTTTTTCATCCAATTCACGCATTGCGTATTTACCAACTCTTATATGTGCCATAACAAAATCAACATCAGTAAAAGCTTCTTCTGGATCTGTAGTTGCTAAAAACTCTATTTCAGGTGCCTTTTCTTTTAAAATTATCTCGCAGGCTCCAGCTACTGTTGCTTGCCTATCTTTATCATTATCATAAAATTTAAGCTTTCTTATAGGAAACTTATTTAGATTGTCTAGTAACATTAATACTATGCCAGGAGTGAAAGTACTTCCTCCTCCTGCTATTACCACTGAGAATTTTTTCATATCTCTTCCTCCTCAAATCTTTTAATTTTTTCTATATTAATTTAAAATTTTATTATTGATCTATGATCTTATAAGCAAGGCTTCAAACTCTTCTCTAACCTGAGGGACTGACAATCCAACTATTACTTGAATAGCCTTTCCATTTCTCACTACCCCATGAGCTCCAGCACTTTTAAAGACACTATCTGGTGATAATTTGTTTTCATCATTTACAGTTATACGTAATCTAGTAGCACAATTAGTGACATCAGCTATGTTTTCACTTCCCCCTAAGGCTTCTAGAATTTGCATAGCTTGACTTTCTTTTTTTGATTCCTTCTTAGTTTCTCCATCAGCACCCTTTCTTGCTTTATAATCAGCTTTTGTATAAAGTTTTGTCTCCTCGTCCTCTGGCTCACGTCCTGGAGTTGCGAAGTTGAACTTTAATATTAAGAAACGAAATACTAAGAAATATATTCCTGTAAAACACAAACCTATTATTATCTGAGTTATATAAGTACCTGGGTGATATTTAAATAATGGCAGCCAGTTTTGTGCAAACCAGTCTATTAATCCTCCTCCAAAATTACCTACTACACCAAAAGCATACTCAGTTGCTGCTAAGGTTGCAGCTAGAACAGCATGTACAGCAAATAACGCTGGTGCTATAAATAAGAAGGTAAATTCAAGTGGTTCAGTTATACCAGCCACAATAGCGGTTATTGTTGCAGGTATAAGTAACCCAGCCACAACTTTTTTCTTTTCAGGTTTAGAGGTTGAATAAATAGCTAAAGCTATACCTGCACATCCAAATATCTTAGAAGAGCCATGAAGTGCAAAACCTCCAGCTGGGAACATCTGCTTTAAAGAATGTGCACTTGTTGCAAAGTCTGATAAGTGCTTTGGCCAGTAGGAAGCAATACCATCTGGTACTACTGCTGGTCCAAAAATAAATGGTCCGTAGATGAAGTGATGCAACCCTGTTGGAATCAAAATACGTTCTAAGAAGGTATATATCCAAACTCCTATGACACCAGAGGAAGCTAAAAACCCTTGTAGTGCTCCTATTCCCCCTTGAACCTTTGGCCAAACTAAACACATTAATAAAGCCGTTGGAAGCATTATCAAAAATCCTATCATTGCCACAAAAACCGACCCTTGAAAGATTCCTAAGTAAGCTGGTAACCTCTTTTCAAAAAACTTTCCATGTAAGTATACAGCTATACCTGCAATTAAGATTGCGCCTATCATTCCAGTATCAAGAGTCTTTATACCTGCAATCATTGCTAGTCCACTAGACACCCCGTTAGTTACCCCAGGTGCTAAATCAAAATTAACCCCAAACCTTGAACCTGAAAGAGTAAGAATAGCATTAATAAAATAGTTAAAGGTCAAATATATCAATAAAGCTTCTAGGCAAGCTCGAGCTTGTGCTTTTTTTGCTAATGCAATTGGTAACCCAACTACAAATAATAGTGGTAATTGATTAAATACTGTCCACCCACCTTGTTGAACTACATACCAAAAGCTGTACCATGCTGTGCCTTTGGCTGCTATTGGCCCCATAATATCTGCATTGGTAAACAATATAGAGAACCCCACTACCATACCATAGAAAGCGAAGAATAAAACTGGAACAAACATAGCAGCACCAAAGCGCTGAATTTTTTGCATCATTATTTATGACCTCCTCAAAATTTATTATCAATTACCATTGACATATATGAAGAATTTACTTCTCCATCTGCTTCTTATTACTGCGTTCTTTTGTTTAGATCTTTTCCTTAATTATGTTGCTACATCTTTTTGTTGGGTTGTTGTTTTGCTAGATTCATTTGCTACATTATTTTGCTGGAGCTTTTTTTAATGTGTTATCATTGGTTAGATTATTTAATACAGAATGTCTTAAGACTTGCTATGTTTTTTGAATATTTTTTATAGATATACCTTTCAAAATAAAATTATAAATCAATAATTATGGATGTACCTCTTCATGATAAAATTTATACTTTCAAGTTCTACTATTATAAACACTAAAACTTTTGAAAATAGATTTTGAATAGAATTGATACATCTTTATATCAAGATATCTTGTATGAGTTTATAGTATCAATTGATAAAAACCTTTTCAATGACTTTACGCCATTTAATTCTTATGTACATTTTTAAGTTGTTCTCACATAATTTGTGCAGCCTCACAGATATTTTTAACTTTTATCTATCCTTGTTAGTTATGTTACTGCCAAGTGTATTTTTTTACGATATATGTTATAGAACTTTACTAAACTTTTAATATTGTATGGTTAAATAACTTCAAGACTTCATAGCTAAATATGAATAAGAAAGGCTTTACATTATGCTTTTGGAGCCTTTTAGTGTTCTTTGGATATTCCCAGGAAAAAGTAAGGGTTTCTCATTATACTTTGTTGGGACTTTAACGTTCATGGTGAATTCCTAAACAGCAAAAAAGCCATAGACTTAAGAAACTACGTGCTTCCTATATCCAAGGCTTTTAAAACATTTATAAAAAAACTGCTTTGCAGCAATTTTTCAACTTTAACTATTAAGTTATACATGGCTAAAGTTCATCGGTACATGATGTTTGAAGCTGCATAACTTAAGTTTCCGTAATTAAACCCTACAACTTCTATTCATATCTATAATGTTATAATTACTGCACTCTCTTTTTTAATTGAGCTAAATATGTAACATATTTTAGAAATAACATTTCAGTCAGAATAAAGTACTGTCCTACATTTTCAAAGTTAACCACATCTTTTATTTTTATCTGGTTTGTAATGATATATAAGTTTTGATCACATAACCTAGCTATTGAGTTGTCTGATAGCTTTGTAATAGAAATAGAAGGTATATTCTTAAGCTTTATCTTTTTTGCATGTTCTACTGCAGACTTTTTTTCACCAGATAATGATATAATTACAATTAAGTCTTCATCTGTAGCTGTCTCTAACACCGTATCCATTTCAGCCTCTCCATGTAAGGTAACAAAAAATTTATTTACATTTATAAAATGTCTTTTAAGCTCATTTGCTGCAGCAACTTGCACAGTCCCAGTTCCATAAACAAAAAGATGTTTTGCATTATAGATCATACTACATATTTCAAAAAGATTTTTTTCTCTCATATCTTTTATTGTTTTGTAATAATCTTGATAAACATCTTCTACACTACTGTCTTCAGTATTATCAGCCTCATCAAGCTCTAATTTTAACCTTACCTTAAACTCTCCGAACCCTGCCAAAGATAGCTTCTGAGTAAATCTTGAAATTGTGGTTCTTGAAATGTTACATTTCTTCGCTAACTCGTCAATAGACATTGTACAACATTGTCGCCTATTATTGCTTATATACTTCCATATATGAACGTCATTTTCATTTAGCTTATCAAAACTATTATTAACTAATTCTTCTAACTTCATGTTTACTTCCTATCTTTGAAATAGCCTTTTTATCTATATTATAACATTACAAACTTTTTATGTAAATTTTTCATTAGAACATACTATTTTCATTAGGAGAATCTTGAGATACCTCTTGAGATATATCCCACAGCTCAGCTATTTTATCTCCTTCAAATCGGTACATATGTACAACTGCTACCTCTTTATCTTCTGTAATCTTAACATGAGAAAACAAGGTAACGTATGGCATCTCAGCAACTACAAGCTTTATAGTCAGCTTTTTATTTGGAAACATTTCATTACTTTGTATCATAGCTTGCAGAAGTGATTCTCTATCAGCTTTAAAGAAGCCATTATGATGCTTGAAGTTAGGCAATGTATAAAAATCATAAACTTCTCGTACATTGCCAGTTATAACACCTTGAAGAAAAGCTTTTGCTATCTCTTTATGTTTGTTTTCCATAGTTTTTCCCTCTTTTCAAGTTTAGTTTTCACAATTGCTTTTCGTCCCAATTGCCTTAAGCCAATTTGCAATCTCTTCCGCTTGAGCAATGCCATTTACTGCAATGCCAGAAAGTATTGTAACTTCTGCACACTCCTTAGCAATATCCTTTTCAATCTGTCCAAAACCACCGCCTCCATGAGTGCAAAATGGAATTACAGTTTTTCCTGCAAAATTATGATGTCTAAGAAAACTCATCACTGGTGGTGCTACTGTTTTAAACCAGTTAGGCGATCCTATAAATATGGTGTCATAATCATCTATAGATTCATTGCCTGATATCAATTTAGGACAGAAACCTCTAGAAATTTCATTTCTTACTTCTTTTGCAGCGGTATTGTAATCAAAGGAATATGGCTTTTCAGTAACTAATTCCCTTATACTCCCTCCAGTTTGTTTTGATATTTCCTCCGCTAATTTCTTAGTATTTTGGAAAAGTGAATAATATACAACTAATGTATTCCCCATAGATTTTATTTCCTTTCTTCTGTCTATAGAAAAGAAGAAGGCCTCTACTGAAAGAGGCTTTTAGCTTTATTGGCGTATGCTTCTAGCTATTGATATATTAAAATGATCTTATTTGCCGTTCTACAAGCCATTACTTGGCCCAGTTAACTTAACTTAGTATCTTAATGTTCTTCTTCCTCTTTAAAAAGTTCCTTCATTTTCCGCTTTGATTCGGTGGATAATGTATCACCTAAAAAGTTACGTTCAGTTTTATCAATGACCTGCTGTTCCTGCTTCATAGCTGCGTTAGTTGCTTCAATTTCAAGCTTGAGTTCTCTGGCAGATAATAGCAGACTTCCTTTACCTCGAACAATCATTTGCTGCAAACCATCGGAGGTTGCAACCACGATATTGTATTTTGCATTATTGTCATGGGCAAACTTTTCGATATACTGGTCTGCAGTTTGTGCTTCCCTAGTATATACCACGTGGATATTATGATAATCTATCATTTCTTCTACATGTCCTTGAACCTTATAAGCATCAAAGACTAAAATTATGTGACATTTCTTAACACCCTGATAATTGCTCAGGATATCAATCAATTTCATTCTGGCCCCATCCATATTGTCATCTATCATAGCTTTCAGTTCTGGCCAGGCGTGTATAATGTTGTATCCATCCACAAGCAGGTACTCTTCTCTGATGGTCTCTTGCCAGCTGTCACTCCCTAGGTTTGATGGCTTATAGTAGCTTTCAGATGCTGTTCTGCCCCTTTTCCAGATTGATTTTTTTCCTTGGTTAGAGTAAAAGGTTTTATTTATAATCTGATCAATCTCGTCTGTACTTATAAATCTTTCTTCTGTATAGGTTACTTGGTTTTGTGGCACTTCATTTGATACCGCTATCTTTTCCTTAAGATAGCTTTCTAAATGCATATAGTCCTTTACTTCATACCATTCAACAACAAAACCTGAGCCATGTGCGCAGAATACAGAGCTAGTAGGATTAGCTATATCTCTTGTTGGGTCATAACCAATACGATTAACCACTTCATCAGTATTTTTGCATGGCTCATAGCCCTTTAGATTTAGAAATAACCTGCCATGTCCTTTAGTGTAAGCAACAACCTCTTTTTGGTAGTTTCTCATGCTACTTACAGGTGCACTGCCCACAATAACTGCATTTTCACTATCTGAATGAGATACTTCACAAGTACCATTCATTTTATCTATATCTGTCATAGCTCTTCCCACTAATTTTTCTGGCAGCTCTAGCTGAAAGGAATAATAAGGTTCTAATAACACAGACTCTGCTTCCATAAGTCCTTGTCTTAAAGCACGCCAGGTAGCTTCTCTAAAGTCTCCACCTTCTGTGTGCTTGTTGTGTGCTCTACCAGAAACCAAAGTAATCACAATGTCGGTAATTTCTGAACCTGTTAGTACTCCCTTATGAACCTTCTCTTCAAGATGATGCAACACTAGTCTTTGCCAGCTTCCTCCAAGAATGTCTTCACTACATTTGGTTTGAAGCTTTAACCCACTTCCTATTTCACCTGGTTCTAATAGCAGATGTACCTCAGCATAATGCCTCAGTGGCTCAAAGTGTCCCACTCCTTCAACAACATTATTTATTGTTTCTTTGTATATTATACCTCCAGTATCAAAGGTCACATCAATTCCAAAACGATTCTTTATCAAACTCTGAAGTATTTCAATCTGAACTTCCCCCATGATTCTAACCTGAATTTCCTGCAGTTCCTCATCCCACACAATATGAAGCTCCGGGTCTTCTTCCTCTATCTGTCGAAGCTTCGGAATCATTACTCTAGGATCGCAGTCCTCTGGCAGTATCATCTGATAAGAAAGTACTGGCTCTAAAATTGGAGCACCTGATGCCTCTTCTATTCCAAGACCTTCTCCTGGCATAGATTTACTGAGTCCTGTCACCGCACACACTGCTCCTGCTTCTATTTCATTCACAGCTTCAAACTTCTGACCAGAATAGATGCGAATCTGATTGACCTTCTCTTCCCAGTCACTACCCTTAAGTATATCCCTTACCTTTAATTTTCCACCAGTAATCTTCATATGTGTAAGACGATTTCCTTGATCATCTCTTGTCACCTTAAATATTTTAGCTCCAAAGTCCTTTGGATACGAAGGTAAGCTTACATATTCAGCGGTACACTGAAGAAGCTCCTCCACACCAGTTAGCTTTAAGGCTGATCCAAAAATGCAAGGGAATACCCTTCTTTCACTAACAGCTTTTTTTATCTGAGGAGCTTCAATTTGCCCATTTTCCAAAAATGCTTCCATCATGCTTTCTCCACACATAGCTAGTTCATCGTAAAACGCTTCTGTCTTAACCTTATCGAATTCAATACACCCATCACTTAATTGATTTTTAAGTTCTTTCATTAAGTTAGTCTTATCAGTCCCATACTGATCCATCTTGTTAACAAATATAAAAACTGGAATATTATATAGTTCCAAAAGCCTCCATAAGGTCTTTGTGTGTCCCTGAATTCCATCGGCACCGCTTACAACTAAAATAGCATAATCAAGTACCTTTAGTGTTCTCTCCATTTCCGCAGAAAAATCTACATGTCCAGGGGTATCAAGAAGCATTATCTCAGTACCAGAGTTTTCAAATACCGCCTGCTTAGAAAAAATGGTTATTCCCCTTTCCTTCTCCAGCTCATAAGTATCTAAATAAGCATCTTTATTATCAACTCTTCCTAGTTTTCCTATCTTACCGCTCATATAAAGCAACGCCTCTGATAAGGTCGTCTTCCCAGCATCTACATGGGCCAATATCCCAATCACTAATTTTCTCATTTTCATCAAATCCTTTATTTTTCTTCAGTTCCTTAGACTTACGATCCTTGGAATTTAGTATGTAAATTTAATTATCTCAAAATTCTATAACTTATATTTATTTAGTATTATATCATACAGGGACTATAGGGACTAGGGGACAGAACTATTGTCCCAGCAACTTAAATCTAGGGACAGATGGACGGAGCTCTTGTCCCATTGATTAGAGTCCTAAAAACAACTTATTTCTTTTGCAATATAGGGTTCTAAATTATGCTATTAGATTAGAAATATTGCAAAAATCATGAGGAACTACTATTTTCACTATTAAATAATGCATGTATTAATCAAATCTATTAGGGATGTACCATTTCAAGCCAAAATCCATTTTCAAGGCTTCTCTGAGCTCTGAGCAGAGAATATTTTATTATGAAGTGGTACCTCTATATTAGCTTAAAAAACCCTGCTGAGTTTTAGCAGAGTTTTAAAATAAAGGTTTAATTATATAGTTTTGCTTTTTCTTGTCCGCTATGCAAGTATAGGTGACTAAGTTTTGTAATAACCATTTATATAAAGTAGTTTTTTCTAAATTGGTGGTAATATCGTTATCTAAAAACAACCCTTCTTTATTTAGAATACGCAGATTAAATTTGGAACTTATGCTATAGAGATTATATTTTCACCAGTAAAATCCCTTAAAAATCTCTTTGGCTAGTAATCTAACTAAATAAATTTACTTGGACTAGTACATATATAGGTAACAATTGAATATGAAATATATAGAAACCAGCTCTTGGATTTATTATAAGCGACATATACACCAAATGCTTACAATCCTATCACAAAATTATTGATAATATATATCTAACTTTTCCCACACACCATCTTTTATTGAAAATATAGCTCTTAGTTCTATATTTACAAATTCGCCCCAATACCCCATTACTACTTTATCTTTCTCAAAAGTAATCCATGAAAGAGACACCATATAGTTTCTAATATCAAATTTGCCCTGCTCAAATGTGCTCTCACAAAATTTTTGTACAATATTATCAGCTTCTTTAATATACCTTAAAAAGCTTACTACTATGTCATTACTTATGTTTTCATGTCCATCTACTTCTATGGAAAAATCTAATTCTGTAGAGTCAAGCGTTACTGTGCTTTGTGTTTTATCTTCTCGCTCCCAGGCTTCCACAATAATATCTTCAGGATATCGATTTAATTTAATTTCATATTTTGAACTGTCCATTGGATTATATTCCTCTCAACCTTCTTATATCTATTTTTAAAACACAACTTATTTCTCTTTAAACTTCAAACATATTATTTATGTTAAATAGTACTATGGCTTAATTTATACCAGTTCCTCAATCCCAGTTTTTTGTTACTATAGGGCATGTATAAATTAATAGTTGAAGTCTTAGACCTATATATAATTATTTATAAGGGATAAACTTTTTTGCAATTCTCAAATTCATCGCAATCTGCTTTAGAAATATATATTTCCACTGCTTTTGACAAATCATTTTCTACAAAGGTTTCTTTCTTAATTATATCAATTATAAATGCATAATTCTGTTCTGCCGACTCTGTTTTCATCCAAATACCAATTGGATTATTGGTTCCTTCTAAATAATCATAACCATTATCTATTATCTTTTTATCTGATAATTCTTCAATTCTATCAGGTACAATATAGCGCAAGTCTAAATCAGGATTTTCTAATAATTCAGGGTTTAACTTAATTACTATTGTCTCCATATAACCTCTTCCTCTCAAAAGCTCGCTATTTAATCTTATGAGCATTATAAAATTCTTTTAAATCTGCTTTGCGTTCCTGTGACAGAGCGGTTTTCTTGATACCATGAATTGCACCTTCCAGCGCTAGCAATCTATGAATACACGCAGAAACATCAATTTCTTGTATTTTAAGCCATGCCTTTTCCGCACCAATATCCTTTAATTCATCATAAGTAAAAATGCCTACTTCATTTAACTGTCTTTCAACTTCCGCTCCTATATTAGGTAGTTTTGATAACTCTCCCATAGTGAAACTTCCTTTCAACATCATATTGGTAATGGTTGTGTTTTTACTATTACAGCATATTATGTAAACTTTTTTCTATGATACTTATTTTACTTTCATTAAATAATATTACGGATGTACACCTCCACTGAAGCCACTTTCTTCAGTGAATTTTTTGCTCATCTGACTTTTCTAAGGTACATGATGGAAATCTGACAAGAGCTTTGACCATAGATTGAGGATTAAATCAGTAAAGCTTCAACTTCTTGGGATATTCTCTCCGTCCCCTAGTAGCTCTGTTATTAATGCTTTTGAGATATTCATTGCTTCTATTATGTTGTTTAAACGAGTATGACTTGATGTGCCCTCATCAAATTTTAGCTGTGCTTTTTCACATTTACTGATTATTGAGCTTATTGGACTTAACGCTTGTATTAATTCTTCCTTTGTGTATTGCTCCATAACATTTTCACCTGTTATAAGTGCCTTTGAAATGTACATTGCTTTTATCCTATTCTTCAGAAGTGTGTGTTGAGACGTTCCCTCTGCGAATTTGGGTTGCATTTTTTCACAATTACTTATAGTTGAAACTACAACCTTTAGAGCCTTTTCTAGTTGTTCTTTTGTAAATTTATCCATACCTTTTCACCTCAAGTCTATGTTATTAGTGGTAAGTTTCTCATATCCTAGGTTTGCAAATTAAATACAATCACTTATCCATATTTATTTTTCTTCAACTCAATTCTGCAATGCTTTCGACCATATCAACTCATTTTGGGTACATATGTACCTGTAATCTCTATGGCGTTACCATCTGGATCTTCCACTTGAAAATAATAATATGGCATTACATTATTCACATACTTAATATCGGTGACTAAATCGCTTATATTTAAATTTATAATTCTCACACGCTCTTTCTCTAAGTCTTCAGTCCAAAAATTTAATACAAATTTATTGGTATTTGCTGACTCTGCAATAGCGACAAGATTATCAAACTTTTCTATATATTGTCCACTTCGTGTTGTTAGTTCAGGATTCAGGTAGTCAAAATAACCGTTCATTATAGATATGTTATGTCCTTCGAATTCAAACTGAGCAAACCGTTCCATATTTTTTGCAGTTACATTCATCTCTAGTAGTTTTTCATAAAACCTTATTGACTTGTAAAAATCCTTAACTATTAAATAGATTGATCCTAAATGCATTTTATCCCTCCCTCAATAAAAAAGCTTTAAGTTTCTCTTCCAAAGCAGTCAAATCCGGATACTCTTTCTTCAATCTAGTCATGTTTCTCAAAAGTAAATTACAATATTCATTTTTTTCTTCTATCAACTTGTCACATAACTTATTTATTAATTTTATATTATTTTCTCTATTGTATTGTGCTACTGATAGCAATGCAATTGAGTAAAAATAACCTATGACATCAAAACCGGATAGAATTGGATTCTCATTTGGCACAGCCCATTTTTCAATTATTGCTGCTATAGCAAAAACAAGAGCTTCATCCTCTGCGAATGATTCCATTCGCAAATATTCTTTCACTGTAACTGGTGCATGGGTAAATGTTGCTGTCTTTTTACAATACTTCCACGCTACTTCCCATTCCTCTTCATCACTTATTTGTTCACGAAGCAACTTATATAATTGTCTCTTTTTGGCGATTTGCTCGATGCTTTGCCCTGTTATAACTACCATGTAACTTCCCCCTCATTACTAAATAATTTCTATGATGAAACTTGATTTAAAATTTACAAAATCACTGCTTATGAGGATTTTCTGGTATATGAAAATCAATACTTGAAGTTTATTCCCTACTATACTGCTCTTATAATTAAAAATAGCTTAGAAGTGATACATGCCCCCAGTTGAATTAGCATTTGTATCACTTAAGCTCAATCTGTTAGTTTAATCAGTTTCTATGGCTAATTTATCAAAAAGTCTCAACACATATGAGTTGCCACCTTCTTGTTTCGGATCAAAAATTAGAGTCTCCCAAAAATCTAAATTAATTATAAAATCATATCCTTCTATTGATAGGCCCTGAAGATATTCCTCCCTCATAGCCATATTAATATCAATGGAACCTTCTACAACTTTATCATTGTACAAAAGTCTTAGAGTCTCCATTATTACATTTATATCTTGATGATTTGCATTGTACTTTACAAGAGCAATAGTACTAACTCCAGGCACTTGATGTATTTCCCAGCCATTATTAGCTTGTTTAATTATATTGTACATTCTTTACCTCATCTATAAACCTCTTTTTATTCTGCTAATCAATTACTACTTTTTTAATTGTAGCACAATTTGTAAATACAACTTAACTATAATACTATTTTTACCACGTAATCTCCGACCCTTTGTCTCCTATTCTAAAATAACAGGAACAACAGCTCTGTGCCCTAGTCCCTGCTAATGGAGAATAAAAAATGAGGCACATCAACTCCCCTGTAATGCTTGATAAACTTACCTGTGCAAGTCATTCCATTTCGTATTGCTACGTTTTGTGAAGGTATATTTGTATCTCTGATAATAGAACATACTTCTTTTGCATTTAGCTTGTCAAAAGCGTATTCTTTACAGGCAATTGCTGCCTCACTTGCATATCCGTGATGCCAGTATTCTTTTTGAAGAAGATATCCCACTTCCAGTACCTTATTATCGTTGTAATCTTGCATTGATAACCCGCATTGCCCTATCATTAGGCCAGTTTCTTTCAGAACAACCGCCCATAGACCAAACCCAAATTCTTTATAACGTCCAATTTGTTTGTCAAGCCATCCTTGAACTTCGTCAATGGTAAATGGTCCCTCATAAGCATACATTACCTCATCATCCTGTAAGATCTTGCAAAGATCAGTGAAATCTGCTTGTGTCATCTCTCTTAATAATAATCTTTTAGTTTCTAAAACCATAGCATAACCTCCTATAAATTGTATTAAAATCTGAGATACAAATTTAGATTTGTACATAACATAAACTCAAAGCGTCTTGATGAATTATCAATCAATTTTATAGACCATTATTTAATTTTATGATAATTATTAAAATTTCAGGTTGCCTGTTCTTACAAAATTATCAATCCTTTTTGCAATCTATTTTCTAAGCAAAGATGTACCACTTCAATCCAAAATCTATTTTCAAAACTCCTCGGTATCATTAGAGAGTAATTTCAAAATATAAATTTTATGGCTAAGTGGTACATCTATGCATACATTAGGAACACTAGCTCCGTCCCCTGTCCCTAATCAAAATAAAATAAATCCTCAAATTTCTTATCTAGTGCAATACAAAGAATAAGTGCTAATTTGGCAGTTGGGTTAAATTGCCCTGTCTCAATGGAACTAATGGTGTTTCTAGATACACCTACCATCTCAGCTAATTGAGATTGAGACAACTTTTGCTCTGTCCTAACTTCCTTCAAATTGTTACGTAATACTAAATCGTCTGTTTGCTCTTTTTTAGACTTTACCAATTAAAACCACCCCATGCCAGATCCAATAATCGATGCTAAACAACTAATTGCTCCAATAGTTTCTAAAACCACACATACTAAATACACTTTCTTTTCGCGGTTGTAGTAATAAAGTGTACTGCTCTGGCCAATTATAGCCAGTAACAGTGCTAAAGAGAATACTCTATAATCTGCAAAGGCTTTGCCTGTTATAAGCTTTTGTATAAAAAGGATTATTGACAAAATTGCAAATACCACTATTACAGTATAGTAAGAATTTTCATTTGCTGATTTTTCAATATATTGTTCTCTTTCATCAGTTAATACCTTTTTATTTTTTATTCTTGCCAACATTTCATCTCTATTCATATATAAACCACCTCTCATCATTGCCAAGTAAACTTGGTACTTTTATTATAGCATGCCAAGTTTTCTTGTCAACAACATTTGCCAAGTTTTCTTTGCAAAAAATCAGTAAGTTTGTCCACACGTACTATATTTCTTATTGTTTATTATTTTCTTTAGCCTATGATTGGTATCCTATGCTTTATACTTCCTTAGTATCATAGAATACTTTCTCCGTGCCTTAGTCCCTGCTAAAGTAGGACACTACCTCCGTCCCTCTGTCCCCAAAAGTAACTATCACTGGGCCTGGTATAAAAATACTTTCTTCTGTGTTAATGTTGTATAGGGTAATAAAGTGGCTACAATAAATTTTGTTGTCCAAAAACATTCATGTTTTTATAATAAAAAATCTACTTTTCAATTAGTACAAACCTTCGGCCTCAAGGTTGAAATTTATGCTATAATTATAATAGTTTTACATATATTATCTTACAGCTGTTGCAACAATTAAAACATAATGAATAGAGGAGACATATATGAGTGAACGTCCAGTGCTATCAAAAGAACTAAATCCTGACACCTTTCTTCAATATTATTACTTAAAAGAAGAACTTATTTCATTTTGCAAAGAAAATGGACTTTCTAAAACTGGAGGAAAACAGGATATAAGTAAGAGAATAGAACATTTTTTGAGAACAGGTGAAAAATTAATAAACCCAATAGTTAAAAGAAAAAATGTTGACGTGAATTTGAATGAACTATCTTTAGATAGCATTATTGAAGAAAATTTCGTATGTTCAGAAAAGCATAGAGCCTTTTTTAAAGCAGTAATAGGCAATAACTTTTCCTTTAATGTTACTTTTCAAAAATATCTAAAAACCAGTGCAGGTAAAACATATTCTGATGCAGTAAATGAGTGGTATAAAATACAGGAAGCTAAAAAGAATAATAAAGGTAACTCACCTATAGATAATCAATTTGAATACAACACATATATTCGTGACTTTTTCAAGGACAACAGTGATAAAACCTTAAAGGAAGCAATTAAATGTTGGAAATTCAAAAAGGGGGCAGCAGGACATAATAAGTATGAGAGACAAGACTTATGTGCTCTTGAAAAATAGTTACTTATAGACAAATAGGCAGCCTTTCATAAGACCGCCTATTGTTAGAGTTATAGATCTTTATTTTCAAAGGTAAATACTAGCCTACATCCATCAAAAGTTTCGCCCTGCTTTTCATTGAAATTATCCTTTGTATAAGCTCTAATAGTTTTTCTCCAAAAGCTTTCTGCTCTAGGGTTTGTGCCATTTGGTGCTACATGTAGTCCCCACTTTCCTTTAAACTTATCAAACACCTGCTTTGCTGCAATGGAACCAATATCTTTTCCTCTATAAGGTCTTAATAAAAAGAACTCATAAAGGTAATAATCCATCTCTTTAGGTGCGTATTTGCCAGTGGACACTAAATCAAACCCTGCTGGTTTCCCGTCTACCATTATGATGAAAGGAAACAGTTCATCAGGCTTGTGAAACCAAGTATCCTGTACATCATATTGCTCAGCTAAGGTCTTTATAGGCTCAGTCTCATAAATACCATACTCATTAGGTAAATTTCCATAGAACTCAGATAAATCATGCAAATATAATGGATAAAGATTTTTTATGATATTTGCATTTTGTTCATTTGCTAAAATTGCTTTTACTTCCATAGCATAGTCTCCTATCTATAATCGATGTAATACTTTATAATAAAATTTAGATTTTCAAGTTTCCTATAAAAATAAGAGAGATCTTAAAAATAGATATAAACTCAAAATGTTGTCTCCTTAGATATGGCTCCTCATTCAAAAGTTTATCATTTATAATCTGTTAAAATAACATATTAAATTAAGTTGGCATTAATTCGATGCTTTAATAAGATTGGACAAATAATTTATACTTTTTATTCATATCCCACCGATGTATCACTCCATAATTTTTTATATCTCTATTTAAATAAAAGTAAGACAAAAGCCCTTCACTCTTAATATTAAAAATCTATTTCTACTTCTTTCCTATATATAGTCCATGCTCGCTGATGCCCAATGTAGTCCTGTTTTCACACATACTTAAATGCATCCTCACATATCTTTCAAAAGTATCTTCTGACATTTTTTCAAGAGTATCTCGCATGCAAAACAATGGTCCGTCAGAAGCAATATTGTACAATTGATTAATATTAAACTTCTTCATTTCATTTTCAACCATTTCTGGCGATGAAGCATAAAAAAGATTAGAATTTTCTAAATGTCCCTTCTGCATATAATACTCAAACCTATTGAAATTTAACAACATTTCTTCAGCATGCCCAAAAAAATTAGCATACCTATTAATATATGCTAATGCGTATATTCCGCCTTTCTTTAGCACTCTCAAACTTTCAGATATACTCTTCTCCCGTTTGTCATCCTCACATATATGATAGTAAGACCCAAAATTAAGTACAATATCAAAGCTTTCGTCTTTAAAACGTGATAAATCTAAAATGCTGCCTTCATAAATATCTTTAAGCACTGGAGTGTATTTCTGCTGTTCACGAATCATATTAACATTAACATCTATTAAGTCTCCTGCCACAATACTGTGCCCTTCTTTAGCAAGTGCAAATGCATATTTGCCAGAGCCAGCACAGGCATCCAAAATACTACTATTTTTAGGGATTGCTTTATTCAGATATGTCATTGTGGTAATATACTCCACTCTACCAGGGTTTGATTCTAAACGTTCACTTTCATCATTAAACTCATGATAAAACCTGAGAATTTCGTCTTCCATTTTCATTACCCCCAAACTATTTAAAGTTAATACATAGTATTACTAGAAGTAAAATTTAACTGTAGGTTGTCTATTTTTCCGACAATTGCTTTAGATACGGGACAGAAGCTCCGTCCCCGTGTCCCTTAGTTGTACTTCATCAGGGCAATTCCTGAATATTCTCTAATATTGGTGCTGTTTAGTTCCAGTTCTTTGTATTCTTTTACTTGCAGAGCAGATGCTGCTAAGAATTTATCAACTTTTGCAAATGCTAGCCCCATTGGGCCTAGTGCTTTTGTTCTGTAGTGCATTGGAATAACCACTGTTGGATTTAATTTATGCATTACCTTTACTGCATCAGCAGCATCTATGGTAAAGCCTCCCCCAACAGGAACAAGCAGTATATCTACCTCTCCTATTTCCTTTACTAGATCATCACTTAACGTATGACCTAA
This sequence comes from Clostridium sp. C8-1-8, assembly GCF_009928445.1. Taxonomy (GTDB): domain Bacteria; phylum Bacillota; class Clostridia; order Clostridiales; family Clostridiaceae; genus Clostridium_AR. Next base: position 40,798 of record NZ_JAABNO010000026.1, read on the forward strand.
ATCTCCGCAATGACAAAGCTTTATTCCGTCTATTGTAAAGTTATATACTATATTTTTACCTCTTTTTGCTCCTGACACTTTATCATGAAAGGTTTCCACACCTTTTATCTCTATGCCATGTTCTAAAAAACTACCAGTTTTATTTATGTGTACAAAGCTGCCCTTAACCGCTTGTATATAATTATGATCTCCATGTACATGGCTGGTTGCTACTATTTCCGCTTCAATTTCTTCTGGCAATTTATATCCTAGCATATTTTTGTAAGGATCTATCAGTATTCTTGTACCATTTTCCGATGTTATCATAAAACATGAGTGTCCATACCATTTAATTTTCATTGAAAATCCCTCCTTGCTAACTCATATTTATTTTATTATGTGCTGCAAAGTAAGTACATACTTCGTTTAATAAGAGTGAGCTTCAGGTTCAGTGAAATAGTTATGGTTTCCTTGCTAAATATAAAACTATGGTATCCTTTAGAGTTATCTTGTTACCGAAACTAAGGATTACATCTCTAATTCCTTTATAAAAGCTTGATTTATAAGGCTCCTTTAGGGTTATGTGAGGAGCATGGGTACTTATCCAAGCTACATATTCATCAGCATTAAGCTCTCTGGTTTTGTTATAACTACGGCATTCAATATCAGTAAAACCATATTTTTCAGTATTATTGTACTCTATATGGCAGGTATAATCTGTTTCTGGATGAAAATACTTATCGTAAACTTCCTGCAGCTTCATATATAAAAGCTCATTAGCACTCTTTTCATCTGTTTTAGTAAACATCATGGCAAAAGTTCCATGACTTTTTAGCATGTGGTAGACTTTTGGAAAAGCAATTTCCTCTGGTATCCATTGAATAGTCGCTGCTGAATATACCAAATCAAATTGATTATGTCCAAAATCATAGCTTTCAAAGTCAGCGTTTACAAGGTGAAAATTCTCATAGCAGCTAAATTTATTTTTTGTATACTCCGCAAGCTTCTCCCCAAGTTCAATGGCTAAATAATTACAGCCTGTCTTCAATATAGGCTCTGTAGCCTGCCCAGTGCCTGGACCAATTTCAAGAGTTGCTTTTTCATTATCAAGCTTTGAGTATTGTATAATGTCAGTGAAAACTTCATCACAATAACGGGTTCTCCATTTGTCAAATTCCTCAGGAATACTATTAAAAACCTTCCTAAAATCCATGAAAATCACTTCCTTCATAATTATATAATTGTAGAATTGTTTTTTTAAGTTCTCCTTTTTATATCAATATTAGTTATCTTAGTTTGATTTGATATGATAGCATACTATTTCATTATATAATTATAAAGCAAAAGTTACCATATTTGTTTTTATGTTGAAGTAGTTTTTTCCGCTATTCAATTGCGATAAGCTTATAATCAAGCTGTTGTAATTTTACATATACCTGATGCATAGATCTTGCAATTTTTACTGGTATGTATTAAATAATTTAAATATACAACTACTTCAATGCTTTAACTGAAAATTAAACTCTCCCTTAATCTACGCAACTCTATTTTGAAGTAGTATATCATTTTGTAATAAAATTTATATTTTCAAATTCCCATTTTATAATCATGATGAGCCTTGAAGATACATTGCAGAGCGTAGTGGTGTATCTTTATATTCAGACCTATATTGATATGTATTCAAAAAATGTTGTTAGTGTTTTTACCTCGTACAAGGTTAAGCTTTTAATTTAAAATTATCAATTATCTATAAGACTAAAGCTTTAGAACTGATATAAGAAAGCTTTATCAGAATCAAAAATTTATTCTTGCAGCTTTATTGATTTTTCAATATGCATCTGAATTTTTTATAACAATAAGTGTAGTATTTAATCGTACTGAATCTTAATATTTGGCTTTGTTTTAAATAAATGCTTATAAATTAGAGACACTCCAATCTTATGCTATTATTAGTCAACTAAATAAGAGTTTGCGGTTAGCCTATGCAGATATAGCTACTATTTTATCAGGTGTTTCTATTCTTTCTTGTCTTGATAAAGAACAATTATTCAACCCTATCGAAGAAATAATTACAACTTTTTTCCTATGCATAAACTTAGCACAAGAAGTTAGAGAGAGTTGGTGTTCACAAGGTAAACTATGCACTTATTGCACTTATTAAATGGTAGTTAGAGCTGGGAAGCATAAGGGCTAAAAACTTTATAGTTCCAAGCAATGTACCACATTCGTATGCTAAAATGAAAAACTAAAAATAAAGAACTAACCTATGAACGGCACATGTTATATTTTGTAAATAATGTTATAATAAGTGTGATTGAAATCTATAGTTTAATAACCAATAGTATATTAAAGCGACCTAATTCTAAAATACAACTTATTGAAAATCAAATAACTTCCTATAAGTATTATCATAATATCAATATCTTTTTAAATACAGCCTAATATTTGCTAAAGAATCTCTACCATGAGCTACAATGCATATGTTATAACTTGTAAGATGTTCTACAATAAGCATTAAATACAACTTAGAGTGTTTTGCAATATTACTTTACTATTCATTACTGAAATAACAAAGGAGACTATTATAATGAAAGAAAATTTAGAAACGAATAGATTGATTATTAGAAGTACGAAGATTGAAGATACTGATTTTTGTTTGGATATATGGTTAGATGATGAAATGGGGAAATATTTATCAGACCCACCTCGTGAAAAAGCAGGAGGTATATATTTAAAGTGGAAGGAAAATGTAGAAATTTATTCTGGTTGCTATTACTTTGTTGCAGTATCAAAGGAAACTGATTGCTATATTGGAACATGCAGTGCCGTTCCAAGCGAAGATAAAAAGCACTGGGATTTAGGATATGCCATTCATAAAAGCTATTGGAATCAAGGATATGCTACAGAAATGATAAAGGCACTAATTGATTTTTGTCATCTTAATGGTGCAATAAAAATAACTGCTCCAGTAGCAAAAGAAAATATAGCTTCAAATGCTGTCTTAAAGAAGCTTAACTTTTATGTTGAAAAAGAAGGTACTTTTAAAAAAAGCGGTACTGACATTGTATACGATGAGTACATATACAGACTTGACTTATAATAATTACTAATTGATTATTTTAATAAAGTTATAAGGTTCCACCCCCCACATTTCTTTAATACATTCACGTATACTAATCTAATTAATATGGTCACCCTTTTAAAAGTAATTTTAGCAGACTGTGTATAATTAATTTATACATGTTCGATAATCACAGCTTCTTAAGATTATCTGGCATGCATAAATTAATATATTAAAATTATATTTTATTAATAATATCAGCTAAGGTTTTCTTGCCAGCTGCAAATCTATGGTATCATAAGCATCAATTTTTCCTCCGTAACTGTCAATTACAGCTTTCAATTTACTGAAGAATTCTTCTCTATCAGCTTTTTCCATTGCAATATATTCTGAATATGTGCCTATAAAATTAATGTACTCTTGGGAACTAAAGGTTCTTGTTCTGTGATATAATTTGTATTTTATATCAATAAAACCGTATTTCCTACTGATTTCTGCTCTTTCTTTGCATTTCTCTTCGCTGTATTCTGGGCCAAGGTTATTGGTTGGCATATATTGTGAATATACCTCCTGCATAGCAAGATGCATCTCTTCTCTTCCTTTATCTTTGTAAGAATGATTGGCAAAGCGAGCAAATATTCCACCGCTTTTTAACATTTCATATACCTTTGTATATCCCAGTTCTTCAGGTATCCAATGAAAAGCAGTGGCTGAATATATCATGTCATATGAATTAGGTGGGCACTGATAATCTTGAAAAGAAGTATTCTCTACGTTAAGGTTCTTGTAGGTGCTAAATTTTTGTTTTGTATACTCTGCTAACTTATCTCCTAATTCTATAGCTGTTATAGAACAGCCTTTCTGAAGAATAGGTAATGTAGCTTGGCCTGTTCCAATACCTACTTCAAGCACCTTACTTGATGAATTAATTTTCTTATATCGGAAAATATCTTCATACAATTCTGCAACATAAGTTGGTCTCCATTTGTCATATTCCGCATACATGTCATTAAAGGTTGTTTCTAATCCTTCAATTATAGCCATTGATATTTCCTCCTCTTATAGGTATCCAACAACTATTAATTTATACATACCTGATGATCATAAACAAAATGGAATCATCTAATCCCTAGAAGCCTGTATCATCGAATATTTATAAATTAAATTTTCATAAAGTATACCTATATATAAATTATTAATTGATTTAAGAAACTGAAGAAGAACGTAATAACAAGTTAATTATATTAATTATTCAGACACAGAACTCTCATTAAAATCCCATGGCTTTTTTAACTACTTCCATCTGTTCTTTTGATGTCAATAATTCCAATAGTTTAAAGGCAACTCCTGATGCTGTCTGTGGACAATATGAAGTAATAATATTCTTATCTATTACTATAGGCTCATTAACTACCGCTACTGAAAACTCAGCTAACTGCTTTTGACGATACCCATCTCTCAAATGATAAGTTGTTGCTTTACGATTATTCAACACTCCACTTTTCCCTAAGGGTAAGGCAGCAACACAAATAGTTGCAATGATTTTTCCCTTGGCTTCAAATTCTCTAATTAGGTTTAAAAACTTTTCGTCATATGCTTCTTCATAAAATCCATACTCCTCAAACCCTCCTGGAATTGCTAATGCATCATATTTATCAACATCTATATCATCTATTAAACGATCTACTGCTATAGGAATATTAAAAGTACTCATAACCTCTCTGTTAAATCCACAGGTTTCAACTTGCACATCATATCCATAATCATTCCTTGCCCAACCTAAAACATCCACAAAAGCACTAAACTCCATGGTTTCAAAGCCCTTGGCCAAAAGTAACAATGTTTTCATATCCTTCTCCTCCACTTTACCTACAAACTCTTACAGCCCAAAATTAAGTAAATACTAAATAATTAAATTATACGTAATACTTACTTCAGGCATATATCCATTATACATTTACCAACCATCATATTCCATATTTGTTTTTATGTAACTATTGATTTTATAACTATGTCTGCTATTTCAGCAAATTTACTGCTGATTTATGGTGAGGTTCTACTTATTTACTATGTATATTAAACTACTTATTAAATAAATTAGAGTAATCTACCATATATTCTTCTTAAAGATATACCAATTCAAGCCTAAATCTATTTTCACCCCCCCTAAAACCTCCCAGTGACAAATTGGAAAATATGTTATAATAATGATTAAACTAAATTATAATCAGTTGTAGTTTAGAACGAGGTAGTACAACTATATAAAAGTATTTGGAGGGGATAATATTGAGACGAGAAGACTTGTGTAAAGCAATTTATGAAGTAGCACACTTAGAAGGAACTTTTAAGCTGAGGTCCGGACAAGTTTCAAATGAATATTTTGATAAATATCTATTTGAATCTAATCCAGCAATTTTGAAAGGAATTGCTAAACATCTGGCAGAGCAATTACCGGATGGTACAGAAATTCTAGCAGGTTTAGAAATGGGTGGAATTCCAATAGCAACAGCCTTATCAATTGAAACAGGAATTCCAGTAGTATTTGTAAGAAAAAAAGCTAAAGAATATGGTACGTGCAAATTGGCAGAAGGAATTGACTTTAGAAATAAAAAAGTATGTATTATAGAGGATGTTGTCACAACTGGTGGGCAAATATTATTAAGTGCAGAGGATTTAAGAGGCTTTGGAGCAAAATTAGAGAATGTACTATGCGTTATAGAGAGAAATCCTGATGGACGAAAAAAGCTTAAAGAATCCGGATTGGAGTTAAAAGCACTTTTCACAATGGATGAATTGAAAGTACATAAATAAATCAAGAGCACAGTTTCACCACAAGGGTTATTTATAGATCTCATATTTTTAAGTGCAAGCTTTTTTCAAACTATAGGGAACCAAATTCAACTATTAATTTATACATGCTGCAAAGATACCTAGAATCCGCGATTTTTCAACATGCATAACTTAAGCTTTCGTAATGCCCCCTATATATTAACCCGCAGTGAAAAGAAAAATCACCACTGAAATGCTTATACAGTGGTGATTTTCAAATAAACAACAACTCTGCTAAATCAATGTATGTTATCTGAATAAAAATAAAGCAAGTATACTTCCATACATGCTTTCTATTTATTAGAATCTATAAATATTAGTATTAAATAGCTCACTTTGATAAGTAGAAGCTCTGTATTCTTCGGCAAAACTACCTGCCACGTTAATAAGACAGCTAAGGTTTTCTTGCAAGTTGCAAATCTATGGTATCGTAAATAGTAATTTTCCCTCCGTAACTATCGATTATATTTTTTATCTTATTAAAAAACACTTTTCTCTTAGTTTCTTCTATTGCTATGTGGTCTGAATATGTGCCTAGCAGATATATATATTCTTGTGAAGTAAAGGTTCTTGTTCTGTGATATAGTTTGTATTCCACATCAACGAATCCATATTTTTTACTTATGTCTGCTAACTCCTTGCACTGCTCCTCGCTATATTCTGGCCTCAAAGTGGAAGCTGACATATATTCTGAATATACCTCTTGAATAGCACTATCCATATCTTCTCTTCCTTTGTCTTTATACGGGTGATTAGCAAAACGGGCGAATATTCCCCCACTTTTTATCATTTCATATACCTTTTTATAGCCTAGTTCTTCAGGTATCCAGTGAAAAGCAGTAGCTGAGTAGATCATGTCATATGAGTTTGGTTGGCACTGATAATCTTGAAAAGCAATATTTTTTATACTAAGATTGTTGTAGTTGCTAAATTTTTGCTTTGTATACTCTGCTAACTTATCTCCAAGTTCTATAGCTGTTAATGAGCAACCTTTCTCAAGGATAGGCAGTGTAGCTTGACCAGTGCCAATCCCTACTTCAAGAACTTTACTTGATGGATTGATTTCCTTATATTCCATAATGTCTTCATATAATTCAGAAACATAAGTTGGTCTCCATTTGTCATATTCAGCGTAAACATTATTAAATGTGGTTTCCAAGCCTTTAAGTATAGCCATTAATCTTTGCCTCCTCTTATACAAATCTTAGTTAATTTTAAATAATTAAAAAGTACACGCTATATATCCTATGATCAAAATCATTTTGCAATAAAATTCCCCCTATTAATTGAGCCAAAAATTCTATCTATTTTCCTACTTTCATTCCAACTGTAACACCAGTTAATATTCCACCCAATATGAAATATGCAGTAGTTGGAAGGTTAATTACGTATATAGATAATACTCCTATAAAAAACATAACTGCAAATGTAGATAAAAAACTAACGGCTGCCAACCATTCTTGTTTTATGTGTAGTCTTAAACTAATTCTACTGTTCATATTATATTTTTCATCAATTTTTAAATAAATAATCTGACTTATTGTTAAGGCTAATATCATTGGTAATAGCTTGTATAGAAAATCATTCATAATCTTTCATCCCCCATAGGTAATTTGCGCCTATAAATCAAGTATTTTACCTCTCTAAAGGAATACTATTTGAAATTTACTAGCTACAACATCTATATATTACCTAATTATATCATTTTTTCTAAAACCAACAAATCCTTAACTCTATATTTTATTACATCAGCCTAACAAAGTATTTAATTTTACAATCTATTAATGTAAATAAGCTATTATTATATATAAATGGATTTTATCAGAAATCTATTTTTTAATTTCTCTGACTTCTGAGGTGCGAATTAGAAATTATAATTTATTATTAAGGCTATGTTAAAGTACTGTGTTGAAATTAAGTGGTCAGTCATCCGATGTTTAGATTCGCTTGCGCAAAGAATTAATATGATTTTGTCATATTCCATGGCTAAAACTGTAAACTCACTACGTTCGAACAGTACAGTTTCTTAACGCCATTCCATCTGAAAAAATCATTTAATTCTAATTGCTCGCTCATATATCATCTCCTTCATGACCACTTAATTTCAACAATATTATTAAACATAGCTATTATTAAAAGTGATGCAACCAATTGTCTTTCCGAATATATATGTTTGTTTAGATAGATTAAACTCTTCGTTATAGAAAAAGAAAGCATAAAGATCAAAATCCTAATGATAGAATCTCTTAATTATATAAAATTAAAGACTTTTGACATAGGAAAGTGTCTTATATAGTTACTTCAATGCCTTGAGGAACATAAAGTATATATTGTATAATAAGGCTCTAATTCTAATATTTACAATTAAATCCACAAAGTAGTACAATATAAATTATCAAACCAATGGAGCGGCTTATATAAAGCCATATTAAAATTATTCATCTTAATTATTGTGATAAGTTGTTTTATTTTAACAGGCTGTACTAAGAGTAGCCCTAAATATAATCACGGTAATTCAACCTTTACTAAAGACGGTTCTTCTGAAATAAGTAAAGGTAATAATAGCTTTGATTTTGAGGTAGATAAAAGTTTTAAGACAGTAAAACTCAAATTAGATATTAAAACTGATGAAGGGAATCTGGAATGGGAAGCAAAAGATCCTACTGGAAAAATAGTTTGGAACGGAAATTTGAAGGAAAAATCTTCATTTGCTGAAACAAAAGATTTTGCACCAGTAGAAGGTAAATGGAGTCTAACAATTAAAACTGAAAAAGCAAGTGGTTATTACGACATTGTATGGTCAAATAAGTAAAAGTAATATGAAAAGTTTAGGTTTTGTTAAAGTCCCCCGTTAAAGTTAAGTTGTCAATCATGATACTTGGATGACTGACGACTTAATTTCAACACTATTATTTATTAAAGCTATTATTTAAAGGAGGGACCTTGAATGTTTGAATTAAATGTATTGAATGCTTTTAAAACTGTGGGCTCATTTATTTTTTATCAAGATACACTAGTATTCATGATTGGGCCAGACAACACAGGTAAGAGATTAGGCATAATGCGGCTAGGTGGTCATATAGAAAAGGATGAAAGCTTGCTACAGGCCTTAGAAAGAGAAATTAAAGAAGAAGGGGCAGTTGAAGTAAGTTTGTTTAATGCTCAAAATACATTTTATAAAGCAAATTGGGCAGATACCAATTACTGCAACATATCAAATAAATTACAATGGGATATTAAGCCCTTAATTATAACTGGAGATAACTCTCGTTCAACCGCTGTTTTTCTATCATATACTGAAGAAGAGCCAAAGCCATCATCAGAAGCTCATGGATTGATCTTTCTTAAAGAAGAAGACATAAGATATATTTGTACAAGAAAGCTTCATTTAATAGATTTTCTAAACAGTGGCGGGAAACTTATTCAGCAGAAAGAGCTAGACCTTAATATGGAAATGTATGCAGGTGTTCACCTTTCATTTTTAAATAAACTTATGGAAGATGATAATAGTTTTATTCATAGCTATTTTACTAGGAGTTTACAAAAGTAAGCTACTTTGCCCTACTCTGTAATTTAAGTTATATTGTTCGTAAAATGTACCTTACTTTACTGATTGTCATAAAAAAAGCTCCACCCACATTTTTTGAATACATTCATATATACTGTTTTAATTGATATAACTGCTCCTTTAATCTTCATATTGAATCATAATCATTTTGATTTTCACAACTTTCTTATCATTCTCAAATAGCTATATCCATTTAAATCAATACCTAACTGCTGATATATATGGTTATAACTTCATTAATTTGACAAGAGTATTTATTTATAGAAAAAAATAATCATACGATAGGAGATTAAAGTAATGATAATAGATGGTCATGCTCATGCTGCTGGAGACTTTTGCAGAGCTCTTGATATTATAAAAATCCTAAATGAAAATAATGTAGATTATGTAGTGTTAGCTGGTACTCCTCAAATTAACAGTGAAAAAAATCAGGATTTGTCCTTTTTCTCTAAATTTGCTGAGAAGCATCCTGAAGGTCTAATATATTTTACCAATATCATTGTAAAGCAAGTTAACTCTTTAAATAGAACCTCTAAGAATATAGAGCTTGGAAATGAATATGTCTATAACTTGGTTAAACAGTATCCTGATAGAATAATTCAGTTTTACTGGATTGATCCAGCTGAAAAAAACATATTAGCAAAACTTGATGAAAAATATAAACTGTATAATTTTAAAGGTATAAAGCTACACCAGTGTATTAATAAGTTTAATTTGAAAGAAAGTTATATGCATGAAATAGCCCAGTGGGCTGGTATAAAAGGCCTTCCTATATTTATTCACCTTACTTCAAAAAAAGATATTGTGGATATGGTTCAATTGATTAGCCATCATAAAAACACAAACTTTATTATAGGTCATTTGATTGGTTTAGAAGTTTTTATAGAATCTAATGTAGTGTTTCCAAATGTATTTTTTGATATATCCTGTCCCCAACTAGTTCCTAAAACTAAGATTTTATCTTGTATAAGAAAGTTTGGTGCAGAAAAAGTAATTATGGGATCAGATACTCCCTATGGTAAAAACAATCTTAGTAGTGTAATTTCTAATGTTCAAAATCTATCCATAACAAGCCATGAAAAGGACTTAATTTTAGGTGATAATATGAGAGATTTATTAAAATTATAGTCATCAAAAAGTATTTTTACTGAGGATTTCATCTATAGCCCACAAAATAATATTTATGATTAAGTATATATAAAATCAGTGAATACATATTTTTAGAAGGATTACTCCTTAAGCTAAATAGCGAACTTCCTCAGTATCATATTGACGCTTTATATTATACTTTTACTTACAAATTGATGTAATCGCTCTGCTTTAAAGCCTAATTTTTCGTATTAAAACCTCTTTTATTGTGATATATGAAGTATTTCATAGACTGTTCCTTCTTCTAATCCTTTACTGCTCAAGGTATCTACAAAGTAAAATATACTATATTTCCATTTATCAGGATTATAAATAACTATATACTCTGCATTTTTAATTTTTATAACTTCCTCTTCTACTTTATCTTTAAAATTATCAAGACTTTGCTGCTGTTTTATTTCTCTTGTTATTTCCAATAGATATTTGCTATCTTTAATTTTAGAGGTGGTGGTATCAATCAATGGTATTCCTACATTTACTTTTTGCCAGCCAAAAGAAGTTATTATATTGTCATAGAACCCCTTAAATAAGAACTTATTTAGTCCATTACTATCTTTCCAAAGATATAAAGGACTGTAGCTGTTTTGTAAATTGTTATTCTTTCCTCTTTCGGTTATTAGGTACAACTTAAATTTCAAGTCTTCAAATCCATCTGTTTTATGTCCGTTGTTTTTAACTCTATCCCTTACTATATTCATATCATAATCACTAGGTAATATTATTTTATATTGTGTTGCTATCATTTCTTTTATCCTCCCTTTATTTTTACTAGCTCTATAAAGGTCTGAAATCTATAAAGACTGCAATTTTCATTAAAGTATTAGTTTATGAATGTGAAAAATTACTAGAAGCTATAATTTTTAAACGTGCTTGAATTTGTTTTCCTTGTACAATCTCTTTATAAAGCTCTATCCTTGTCACATGAAATATTTTTTACACTTTAAGTTTAACTCTCCATATCTAAATTGTATAATACTTATAAATAATCTTTAATATCACTAATAGTGATGGCAAGAATAATTTAGCTTTAATGAAAGGTTTCTATACTATGGAAATTAATGATTTAAAAATATTCCAAACTGTTGCATATGAAAAATCTATATCAAAGGCCGCTTTAAAGCTTGGCTATGCGCAGTCAAATATAACCATGAGAATTAAGCATCTTGAAAATAGGCTTAATACAACCTTATTCATAAGAAACAATAAAGGTACAATTATTACCCCTAGCGGAGAAAGATTGCTTAAATATGCAGATAAAATTCTTCAGTTATTTGATGAGCTTGATGCTGAGTTTGTTACTGATAAACATCCTAACACTATTAAAATAGGCGCTACCCAGACTATTTCTGCAGCTATTTTACCTAAGTTATTTTCACTATTTTACGAGAAAAATCCTGAAGTATCTTTAGTATTAAAAACAGAAAAGCAAAAAACTCTGCTAGATATGGTTCTAGAAGATGAGCTAGATGGAGCTTTTATATCTGGTGAGTTTTCCTCTTCAAAAATTAAAGAGGTCTTTACTTTTAAGGAAGAGCTTGCATTAGTAGCTTCTAAAGAAATTGATGATATTAATAAGTTAACTTGTCCAGTAATAGTAGCCTCTGATATTAATTGCCCTTATCGTAGGCTACTGCAAAAATGGTTAATTGGTAAGAATTCTAAAGCTGCTGTCCTTGAATTTGACTCATTAGAATCTATTATTCGTGGTATTGGTGAAGGTTTAGGAATATCCCTGTTGCCTAAAAGTATTTTACCTAAGGATAATAAGTTTTTTATTTACCACTTAGAAGATGATTTTAGAGAGCTGGAAGTTAAGTTTGTAGTTAATAATGGCTTAAAGATAAATAGTTTAGTTAAAAGCTTTATTGATATTTCAAATGATTATATCGCCAATTCACACTGATTAGTTTTCGTTAGGTGGAAATTTTTATTTTTCTTTAGGTCTGTTTAAAAGTGAGCTGGCTAAGTGCAACCTCATCATTATACAAATAGATAATAATGATGTGAAATACAGGATTTCATACAAATAATGTGTATGCTCCTCAGAGTAAACTACTAAATAAAGATGTACTCTAAAAATATAGGGTACATCTTTATTTACTAAATGCCTTATATAATTTTCATGATTTTCTAGCGATTGTTTATTAGATTTTCTTCTGCTTAATATCCTACTTTCTGTTTAATCCTTCACTTTCTGTCTATTCTATCTTGATATGATCCTTGGATTTGGGACTAACTCTCCGTCCCCCTGCCCAACTTTTATCACTAAATAATGCAAAAAGTATGCCTGGTAAAAGAATTATAGAGCTAATTTTAAATGTGAAACTAAAGGCTTTAACAGCATAAGTCAAGAAGGTATCTTGAATATTATACTCTATTTTTTTTATTTCCTTCTTTTGAGTTTCTTTCTTTTGATCATCTTTCTTTTGATATTCTTTATTTTGAGCTTCAATACTTTCTTTGACTTTATTTTCAGACATGCTTTTAGAAGATGCTACCGCAGCAGTTTCTTTTTTATCATTTGAGTTTAATATTTGTGAAAGATTAACACTTTTATCACTGCCTGCTTTGATAGAATTAATAAGCTTCAGCTTAGTTTCATTATCAAATACAGTGTCATTCTGTATTGTTTGAGCAACAGAATTTTTAGCATCACATATTTGGGTAGTCATATTCGATGTAAATATAGTTAAAAACAAGGCAACTCCAAGTACAGTTCCAAGTGTTCTTGTCATGTTATTTATTCCGGAAGCTATTCCTATTTTATCTACAGGAACATTGGCCATTATAGAACCTATTAATGTTGCCATACTTAAACCAGTACCAGAACCAGCAACAATTAATCTTAGAATAATATCTAGATTTGAAGAATTTTGAGTAAGAGAACTGTTTAAGTAGCATGAGGCACAAAGTAATAAAATACCCAATGCACTAATTATCCTACTGCCGCATTTCCTTATGAGAATAGGAGCCAATAAGGAAAAACACATTGAAGTTAAGGACATAGTTGAAATAATAAGCCCTGCTGACAGTTGACTTAACCCTTTAATCTGAATTAAGAAAAAAGATAGCAAATAGGTACCAGACATCATGCCAAGTCCTAATAAGAATAGAGTAATAGAGCCGTTTGTAAATGGTAAGGATTTAAATAGACTAAGTGGAACCATTGGTTCTTTAACTTTTAATTCAATAATAACAAATAATACAAGTGTTATAACTGAAACCGCAAAAAAGGAAAGGATAAAGCTTGAAGTCCAGCCTTTTTCATTAGCCTTCATTAATGCAAAAGTTAAGGAAAACATGGCAATTGACATTGTTATAATTCCCCCAAAGTCTATACTTTTACTTGCAGTTGGGTCATAAGATTCCTTTATGAATTTCATGGTTAATAAGATACATACACAACCTATAGGTATGTTGATAAAGAAAATACTTCTCCAACTAAAAAACTGAGTTACTATACCACCAATGGATGGTCCACTGGCAGCAGCAAGACCAGAAAAAGCTCCCCAAAGAGCCATAATAGTTCTTCTCTTCTCTGGTGGAAATATTTCAGCTGAAAGAGGCATTGCAATAGTCACAACAAAAGCTGCGGCAAATCCTTGGATTGTTCTAAATAATATAAGGGCTTGAAGAGAATTTGAAACACCACATAGCAGTGAAGATATGGTAAATAAAATCACTCCTCCAACAAACAATTTTTTTCTGCCAAATTGATCTGCCAACCTTGAAGCAGTCACTAAGATAACTGCCGTAGCTAGATTATAGGCATTTACCACCCAAGAAATATGATCCATAGTAGTATTAAAGTATTGGGTCATTTTAGGCAATGTGATATTTACCACCGTCGTATCTAATAGCGCCATAAAAAATCCTAAAATAATGGCTATGAAAGAAATTAGTTGATGCTTTTTGTTCATAAGACAAACCTCCTAAATAATATATTAATATAATATAAAGTACTATAAAGTATAGTAGTATGGTGAAAAAAATGCCTCCTAATATTATGATTTATTAGAGACATTAAGATATTAATTATAGTAGTCAAAAACTTTTTCAGACCATTTTTCCAAAACGTTATAAACTTCGTTATATAAATCTAATATAAGAAATTCAGAACCAGATCTTTCCTTGTGCTGTTTCTCATGATTATAAACTGATTCCACAAAAGCCCTACGTTCTTGTGCCTTCTCTTTGAAATTACTAAGATATTCTTTTCTTTTTTCTTCTGGTAAATTTTCTATGTTAACCAAGAAGGCATTAAATTCTAAATAAATATTTCCTATATTCTTTGAACCTTCTTCCATTAGTTCATTGAAATATAAATTTCCTTTTTCGTTCAGTGAATATAGTGTTTTTTCAGGCATTTCGCCTTCCTTAACTATTCTTGAATTTAGATATCCACTATCACATAGTTTAATTATATTTTTATAAATTGACGGGGTACTTATTTTCAGCCACTTATTAAGATTCCAGACTTCAAACTCTTTAACCATTTCATAGGCACTTTTCTCTTTGTTTTTCAAATAGCCAAGTATTATTAAATTTATTGAAGACAATTTAATCACCACCATTTATTATACTACTATATAATATAGTAGTATAATAAATATTTGTCAATATAGAAATTTATAACATGCATATCCAGTTAAGTAATTATTTTTTAGATTTTTAAAGGACCTTAGAAGGTCCTTTAGTTCTCTTATAATAGTGATTGTAATTTATTAAATTTACAATTGTTTATTTATTAAGCTTTGCTTTGCGTGAATACTTCATAAGGTCTATAGAACTTCCAATGCCACCACCAATAATCATACCCCACTCAATATGTTTAAAGACAGCACCAAAAACAACTCCTAAATAACCTTAATATTAGGATTTGTATATCTCTTTCTTTTTATGGTTTTATTCCCCCATTGAATGGCCTGTACAGGGCAATATTGAATACAAGCAGCGCATTGCTCACAGTTATGCTTCCATGTCGGTTTATCCTTATTAAACTGTATATTATTTACTGGACAAATCCTTTCACATAATTTGCAACTACTGCAATTATCCTTAACCCAAAAATCTTTGTCTCTTAAGTGAAGGTTTTTAACTATCTTGTCTGTTGTCTTAATAAAAGCCCTATCAATTAATATATCAACTACTAGTTTACTTAGTTCACATTTATAGTTTTTTCTTTCTTTAATTATATGAGTTATTTTTTTCACTTTTTTCTTTTCTCTTTGGAAAAGCTTCCTTTGTCTTTTAATAGAATTGGCACCATATGAAAAAATATTATTTCCTGGCATGTGAATTAAAAATCCAGAACTTAATGTTATACCTTTGCTTTTAAATATTTTTCTCAATTTAATCAATACTTCAGCAGGCGCTCCCCCATGGGTTGCTACTGCAAAAACATAGCTGTCTTCATTAATTTCAAGCTTTTCTAGTACTCTTTCCAATATTAGTGGTAAACGTGCATAGATTACCGGAAAAACTATTCCAAGTACTTTCCCTTCAATTCTTATTTTATCTTCTGTTCTAATTGAAGCTATATTAAATAACTTGAAGCCTCCTAGTTCACTATTTATATCCTTAGCCACCTGCAAGCTGTTGCCTGTTCCTGAGTAATATAAGATTGTATCCTTGTCTATCACCATAAAAAACTCTCCTTTATTGTTCCCCCATTGTTTTGTACAACGAAGGTCATAGTTTTTAATGGTATTATAGACCAGGTACTATAGTACACAGTCAACACTTATTTCTTCATATAGATTTCCATGTTATTACAAGCTTCCATATTTTCCGACGATAACGTTTTATTGACTTTCATAAGTAAGCTCTTTTTTCCTTCTAATTCATTGATTTTTATATTTAATTCATTGATTTTACCTTCAACCATTGTTTTGATGTCTTCCATGCTTCCACATAATATTTCATCATGTATTAATATACCTATTTCCTTTAAGGAGAAACCAAAGCTTTTAATTATCCGTATGAATCTAATCATTTCTATATCTTTTTTTGAATAAATCCTATATCCATTTGCATTCTTTTTTGGCTCAGAAAGCAAACCAACTTTTTCATAATATCTTATTGTCTCCTTGTTTATCTTTAATTCATTTACCAAATTCCCAATAGTATATTCATCTTCCATATACATCTTCCCCTTATTTCAATAATGTCAGCTTCTTTGTAAATATTATACTATAGCCTTCATGGTTTGCTTATTAGAAATACTTTTTTCATACTATATATAACCTTTTTGTTCATAAAGTTGGACTTAGGCTCCGTCCACCTGTCCCTCTGCTTCAAATTGGCTGTAATAAAGTGAAGAGTAAAAGCCCTTTTGTGCCAGAAGACTCTGATGATTTCCTCTTTCTACGATATCTCCATCTTTTACTACTAATATCATATCTGCATTTTGGATAGTAGAAAGTCTGTGAGCTATTACAAAGCTTGTTTTATCCTTCATAAGTCTTGATAAGGCTTTTTGAATTTCTAATTCTGTTCTTGTATCTACACTTGAAGTAGCCTCATCTAGTATCATAATGGTTGGATTAGTTAGCATAGCTCTAGCTATAGTTAAAAGTTGCATTTGACCTTGAGATATACTAGATGCGTCACTTGATATGACAGTGTCATACCCATGTTCCAGTGTACGAATAAAGTGATCACAGCAGGCCGCTTTTGCAGCTGATACAATTTCTTCAATAGTTGCGTCTCTTCTACCATAAGCGATATTTTCAGCTATTGTTCCTTCAAATAGCCATGTATCTTGAAGTACCATACCAATTTGCCTACGAAGGGCATTTCTAGGAAGCTCTGTAATATCAACTCCATCTATTGATATGGTTCCACCCTTCAATTCATAGAAACGCATGATTAAGTTGATTAATGTAGTCTTTCCTCCACCGGTTGGCCCAACTATGGCTACCATTTCATTTGGTTTTACTTCAAGGTTTAAATCCTTTATTAAAGTTTTTTCCTCAGTATATCCAAACTTTACATTTTCAAAGTTTACTCTACCCTCGGTTATAGGGTTTTTATTAAGAGAACTGTGATTTAGCACATTGTCTGCAACTTCCTCTTCTTCATCTAATAATTCAAACACTCTCTCTGATCCAGCAATTGCAGATTGCAAAGACATAATAACATAAGAAGCTTGGGTAACTGGCTCAGACACTTGATTTACATATTGTAAAAATGCCTGAATACCGCCTAAGGAAATTTGTCCATTAAGAGTCATTATTCCACCTACAACAGCTGTTGCAATGAAACCTAATTGATTTAAAAATCTTATTACAGGATATATTCCAAAATCTAAAAACAAGGCTCTTCTGTTTGTTTCAAACTGCTTCCTGTTTAACTTACTAACTTCATATATCATGTCCTTTTGCTTATTAAATACTTTTATAACACGATTTCCTGAATATACCTCTTCAACCTTTCCACTTAACTGGCTTATAGCAGCGAAATTATCAGAATAATAACGTTGACTTAAGATTGATACGTAGTTGGTTGCTACAACGCTAATACCTATAAAGATAAAGACTAATAAAGATAGTTTTAGGTTTAGCATAAGCATTGCAATAACAGTAAGTATAATAGTAAAGGCCGAGGAGATCAGTTGCACAAATCCAAGCTGCATTACCTGTGATACTTTTTCAAGATCAGTAGTTACTCTATTCATGACATCTCCTGTTTTATGAGAGTCAAAGTATTTAAGTGGCAGTTTATTTATTTTAACACTTATATCTTGGCGTAGTGAGTAAGTTAATTTTTCACCAATGCTTGCTACAATATATTGCTGAATATAAGAAAGCAAACTGCTAATGATTGCAATAGCTATTACCCCTAAAACAGGAAAGAGAATTGCATCTTTTAGTGTAGCTATAATGCTTACAGAACCATTATAGTTCTTAATTGCTTTTAATAAATTGTTTATTGCATTTCCAACTAATAGCGGCATAGCTGCATAAGCTGCACTTCCAAGTAATGTTGCTATACCGACAATTATTAGCTTTTTCTTTTGATCTGCTAATCTAGTTATCAATCTTTTAACAGTTTGCTTGGTGTTTTTAGGAATATCTTTACTAAAATCCATTGGATCTATTTCTTTATCCTTATTCATTAGATGCCGCCTCCTTTGTATTCATTTGACTTTTAGCAATTGCTTGGTAAACAGAACATCTTTCCATTAATTCTTTATGCTTTCCACTATCAATGAGTTTTCCTTCATCTAATACAAGAATTTTATCTGCATCCATAATGGTGCTTACTCTCTGCGCAATTATTAGCTTGACTGCATCTGACATATTTTCTTTAAGAGCTTTGCGGAGAGCTGCATCTGTCTTTAAATCTAAGGCAGAAAAACTGTCATCGAAAATATAAAGTGGCACTTTTCTTACAAGAGCCCTTGCTATAGACAAACGTTGCTTCTGTCCACCAGAAAAATTAGAACCGCCTTGAGCTACATGTTCTTGCAGCCCCATAGGCAATTTATCCACAAAAGCTTCTGCCTGAGAGATATTTAAAGCTCTTCTCATATCTTCAATAGTTGCATCCTTATTACCCATTTTTAGGTTATCTTCTATTGTGCCACTAAATAATAAAGATTTTTGAGGAACATAACCTATTTCATTTCTCAGATCATTTTGTGAGAATTTCCTTATATCAGTTCCATTAATACGAATTTCTCCGCTATCTATATCGTGCAGTCTCAAAATAAGATTGGCAATAGTACTCTTACCAGAACCGGTGCTACCTATAATAGCAATGATCTCTCCTTTATTACCAGAAAAGGATATCCCCTTAATAACTGGGTCCTCAGCTCCATGATAGCTAAAAGTTACATTTTCAAAATTAACCACTGGAGGATTTTCCTTAGTATCTTCTTTTTCTACATTTAAATCTTGTATCTCTGGATTAATTTCTAAAACTTCCTCTATACGGTTAAGTGAAGATACCATCTTAGGAATAGTAACAGAAGTTGATGTAGCCATTATTAAATAACTAATAGTAATAACTGAGTATTCTATAACTGATGTGATTTTTCCTATTTCCATGGTTCCCTTAATAGCAAAGAAACTACCTAACCATAGAATAAGAGCCATAGATATTCCCATTATCAACCACACAACTGGATTAAGTACGGCAAACAGCCTATTTAATTTAATCATGTCTGTGGCATATACATTAAATGACTTTTCAGCTCTTTGTTCCTCATATTTCTCATTTCCAAAGGCTCTAACAACCCTAATTCCAGTGATAGCTTCCCTAATTATCTGGTTAATACGATCTAACTTGCTTTGAACTCGTTTAGAAATAATTACTGATTTTTTAAGTATTACTCCAGCAAAAGCTAAAAATATTATAATTGATATAATAAGTACTACAGCTAAAGTTAAACTAGATTTTGCGGTCATAAAAATAGATGCAATTATAATTAGTGGCGCTGGGATTATAAGTTGAATAACGATCCCCAAGGTTTGTTGCAGGTTAGAAATATCTGAAATTGTACGAGTTATCATTGAAGAAACTCCTATAGTATCAAATTCTCGAATGGATATCTCCTGACTTTTACGAAAAATCTTTTCTCTCATTTCATAGCCTAAAACTGCAGAAAGGTCAGCAGAATAATAACTTCCTAGCACCGCTGCTAGTGTTGTTATTAAAAGTGCTCCCAGCATTTGCGCTCCTATATATAAAATTTTATTCATGTCACCCTTTAAAATTCCTTCATCAACAATTCCTGCTATTAAAAACGGTATTAGCAATGTTCCAACTACTTGACATAAAAGTATAATTTGTGTAATTACTATTTTAACTTTTTTTTCTTTTAAGAACAGTTTTAAATACTTCATAATTCCCCCCCATTGAGTATGTATTCTTGCAACTTTTTGCTTTAATTGCTATTATAAAGGTTAAAGTAACTTTAATGTCAATACTCTATTTTAGGAGGGTTTTATGAAGGATAAATCTAATATGACAATTAAAGAGTTTTCTGAACTAACTGGTATTAAGCGTGAAAACTTAAGATATTATGACCAAATTGGGTTGCTATCACCAGGCTTTCGTGGAGAAAACGGCTATCGCTACTATGGTAAAAGCCAATTAACCACAGCGTATTTAATTGTTTCTCTTAGAGAAATCGGAATAGGCATTGAAGAAATAAGACGATATATAGATATACGAACTCCTGAAGAAATGTTTGTTTTGTTCAACTCTCAGAAAAAGCATATAGTAACTGAAATAAAAAAACTTAAGCAAATCTTAGATGTTATGCAGCTTTACTTAGACATGGCTGAGGAAGCCATGAAATACAAGGACAATAATATAAATATTGAATATAAAAATAAAGAACCTATATTTTTAGGGCCCTTGATATCTAAAGAAAATCTGCTTAGATACCCAGAAGACACTTCCATATTTTTTTATAACTATGCTGCTGAAAATGGAGTTTATATAGGCTATCCTATCGGTGCTATTATAAGCAAGGAGGCCATTGAGTCTGAAAATCCCCTATATCCTATTAAATATTATTTTAAAACCTCAAAAGAATATAACTCATATAAACCTGAAGGTAAGTATGTTATTTATTACGGAAGAAGTGCTTATGGGGAATCTGATTATATTTATGAAAGGTTATATAAATTTATAAAAGAAAATAATTTGCGTATTTGCAGTGATGCTTATGAAGAATATCCCTTAAATGAACTTTCCACCAAAGATGAAAATAAGTTTTGCGTTAAAATAGAAATAATGGTAGAGTAGCTCCGTTCCCCTGTCCCTTTAACACCTCATTAATTCAATTATCTAGCTTTAAACCTTCATTTATACTTGGATTCTAAACATAAATATTCGGTTCAGTGTTGAACTTCTCGTCACAGGTTCCTTCTGAGTGTGTATCAAGAGCTATTTCAACTTTAAATAAAAAAGCACTTTTAGATAGCATTACTGTGGTTGGTCCAATTCCATTGTCACCACCTTTAGTTTTCTCTCCTACCAAAGTACTAGTTTAATTTGCTTTCAAAAAAAATGCTAACTTTTCTGCTGCAGAATACACTGATAGTACACTTCTTAAAAGGCTATAATTGATGAGTTTAGCTGAAAAAATTAAGAACATCCATAGGTTCACTGTATCAACCATGGATGTTCTTAATTCACTTTTATTTTCAGAAATAATTTCTTTAGTGAGTATTTCTAACTTATTAAGGTTGTCTATTAACTGATACTTGGGACAAAAGCTCCGTCCCACTGTC
The DNA here is from genome assembly GCF_009928445.1 of Clostridium sp. C8-1-8. GTDB lineage: Bacteria > Bacillota > Clostridia > Clostridiales > Clostridiaceae > Clostridium_AR. Next base: position 62,633 of record NZ_JAABNO010000026.1, read on the forward strand.
CCTGAATATTTCAATGTCTTCTTCTATTAGCTTTAATGAATTTCTCCAAAAATCTATTGAATGTACATCTATTTCCATTATTTTTGCAGCGTCATAAATATTATTGGTGCTTGTTGCACTTAAAAACTTATCATATTTCACAGCAAAACCTTGTTGATTCTTTATAAATTCAGCATATAAACCTTTTGAAAACAATACTCCAAAGGAATATGGAAAGTTTAAAAATTCATTTTCAGCCATAAAGTATCCTGGCTTATTCATCCACATGTAAGGATGAATTGTTGCTGCTTCAACACTCTCTCCATAAGCTTCTCTCATACAATTAATCATTACTTCATTTAGTTTTTCAACAGGTAGAGCTCCAGATTTTCTTCTTTTAAACAACTGATTTTCAAATAAATACCGGCCATAAAAATCCACCAGGTAATACAAACTATCAGAAATGCTGCTTTCTAAAATTACTAGTGCTTCATTACTTGGTAGTTTCTTTATTAATTGATTGTTTAATATAGTCTCACAAAAAACCGACGCTGTTTCTGCAATAGGGGTAGAATATTCAGTATTTAACATGGTTTTCGTACAAACCTTAGAACCATGGTATGCATGTCCTATCTCATGGGCTAATATGCTAACATCAATAAATTTCCCATTAAAATTACCCATTATCCTACCTTGTTGTATTGGGAAAATATCTACTTCTAGTGCAAAATTGCCTTTACCTTTTCTTGGCTCAGCATCAATCCACTTATCCTCAAAGGCTTTTTTTGCAAAGCTTGCAAGTTCCACACTGAAGTTTTGAAAGCTTGATACTATTAACTCCTTAGCTTCTGCATAAGAAACTTTGGTGTTACTATCACCAATAGGTGCATATATATCATAAAAAGGAAGCTTAGATTGATATCCTAGTATTTCAGCTTTTTTCTCGTAAAACTTACGAAGCGCTGGCAAACTTTCCTTTATAGCTGATATCATGGTATCTAAAGTTTCAACATCCATCCTTGAGTTAATAAGAACTTTCTCTAAAGGTGACTTATACCCTCTAGTTTCATATATAGTTAGCGCTTCTCCACTAATTCCATTTATACATTTAGCACAAGCCTCTGATATACCTTTGCATAAATCAGCTTCTTTAAAATAAGCTTCTTTCCTTAGGAAACTATCATTGTCATACAGCATATTTTTAAGCTGAGAAAGTGTGAAGCTTTCCACTTTTCCGCTGACAGTAATATCCGCTGTAGTAAATGATGTTAATTCCATATAGTATTTTTCCCAAGCCCTAGATCCAGAATTCTTCATCTTTGCAATAATTGCTTCTTCTTCTTTACTCAATAGGTATTTTGACCTTAACAAAAGCTCTTTAAGATAGAAGCTATGCTCTACTAAATATTCTGTTCTATTCATTACCTCATCTAAATCTTTAATATTCCTAAGCCATCTGCTAAAGCTAACAAAGACTTCTGTTAACTCAGAATTCTTATCCTCAATATCATCAAATGTATTCGCTGCCTCAACATTTTGAAAATCAGAATTCATAAGCAAATATGCATAAGCAGATATCTTACAATATATTTTTTTATACTGATTGTTAAGCCTTAAGAACTTTTCAATCTTATATACAGGGTCTTTATCATTTTCCCAGCTATCAATATTGAGATTCTTTATATTCATTATATATTCTTCAAGCTGCTTCATATCATTCTTAAAATCCTCAGAATCAAATGAAGCATATATATTATCTAAACTCCACGCTAAATCCATTAATAAGCATCTCCTCTATAAGAACAGTATTAAATTTTTAATCGTCATTAGATTTTCACCTACATATTTGAACCACTCCTAAAAAAATTCGCTTATTATGTAATTAATTGATTTAGCGTTAATTATTCCCATGTTACCGTAAAACCTACATATCCGTCAAGTATAAACAAAAAACTTATATGATTTAATAAGAATTTGGCTATGTTTTAATATAGTGTTGAAATATAGGCTAAAAAAATTATAGGTGGAATTGTCCATCTATAATTCTCAATATATGAATTTTACAAATTAATTATTTTTTGATTATTAGAAATAAAATTATTTATTATCTCTTTATCTGTATCAAATATTTGAACCCATTTGAAGCACTTTCAGCTTTAGCCTTCGTCCTACCTTCCATACAGCAAAAAACACCGATTCTTCTGTATATTGAATCAGCGTTTCTTATTTTCTTGATTATTATTTTCTCAAAATTTTATCCATGGCTTTTCCCTTTGCTAACTCATCTATTAGCTTATCCAAATAACGAATTTCCTGCATGGTTGGTTCTTTGATAAGAAGCTAAAATCCTTTTTCATTATAATTTGTGTAGGATTTACTCTCATTTGGCGGTTGCTTTTCGAAAAATAAACATGCAGTAATTCCTTATATTGATCATCGTAACTTTTTGATACTATAAGAGCTAGTCTTCTCTCTATATAATGATTTTTTCCTAACTAATTGTATTGTTGTGATAACTAATTAAATCATTCTAATAACTATTCCTTGGGGCACAAGCTCCGTCCCCCCGTCCCTAACTAAATAGCCCCACTAGTGCTGCTTTAATTTCTAGTATGTCTGAAAGCTCGGTTATTTCTTTTCCAATAACCCTCTCGCAAATTAACTTTACAAAATAAAATCCAAATTCATGCATTAGTATTCCATAAAAGCATTTTTCAGCGAAAGTCTCAACATCTTGTCCACCTATAAATTCACTAATCATACATTTATCAAAATCAAATAAATCAAACAGAATTGGTGGAAACTCATATTCTTTTGGAGCTATCCTGCCATCGGCAAAGTCTATGATATAGAGCCTTCCTTTCTGAGTGATCATTACATTATCGCCTGTAATATCTCCGTGAACATATACCTTGTCCACCATGTCATAATTTCTAACAAGTTCTTTAACTTCATTAACTATATTTTCACTAAATACATTCCATCGCGTATTTGTGAGTATTCTTTCTTTTACATCTAATTCTGGATATTGCCCTTCGTATGTAGTATTCAGCTTACTGATATTTTGTTTTAGTTGATGAACAAACCCAATCTTTTCAGCAGTTGAATAATGCTTTAACACATCTTTAGCATCTTCCCCGTCTATGTAATCCATAATAATGTATCGAAACAAATATTTATCTTCAATAAATGAAGCAGCTACAACCTTAGGTATATTTATACCAATATCCATTGCTCTTTTCATTCCAAGTATTTCACTGTTAAAATCAATTTCCGTATCAAAACCTGATTCAATTGGAGCGAAAATTTTCACAACAAAATTGTCTACTTTGAAAACTGCATTTGTCCCAGCTGTTAAGTTGGAAATCTCTTTACAATTAAGCTTCTCCTTTTCAAATATCCTTATGATTAACTTCTCAAAGGCAGGGATAGACTGAAACACTTCTCCCCAGGTTTCCCAACCTTTAATTTCTTGAAAAAACACATTACTCATAAACTCTTACCCCTTTGTTGTTATATTATAAAAAGTAGTTGTGGTTATTTTAGCTATACAAAACTATATATAGCAAATTTGATTGTTAAGTTTCTCTACATGATATTAATATCAATTAGTTTTACCTTAAGAAATTCAAACGAGGATTCTGAATGTTTTAATTATATGATATATGATTTTGTAATAAAAGGTAAATATTGGTTATGTCTATTTTATACAAATAACCTCTGCAAATATAAAAACTTGCAGAGGTTCCACACATTGTTGATCTTTCTTTAATATATACACTTAAGCTGCCTAAGCATAATTATTCAAATGATTATCTTAAATAGAATGTTCTAATAAAAAGACAAGCTTTTCATTATACTTTCTGTGGGCTTTAGCCTTCATGATGGTTTGCTAAAGAATATAATATAATGAGCTTTCATTTAAATTATAGGTATGGTAGCTGTACTTTGGGACAGAAGCTCCGTCCCCATGTCCCTCCAATCATAGTTTATTAAATAAAGCAAGTTATATTTTTCAATCAACTATATATAAATTATTTGTATAATACTTCAGACTAGTATATGATTAAAGGATATGGCAGCCAGAAAGTTCTAGTTGAGCTTCCATTGAGAGGAAGAAACAATATGAAACTAATTCAGCCAATAAAAGATACTAACCTAATTAGTGCACTAAAATCAGAATTGATTAAGGGCGGATATAAAAATTACTTATTATTTGATATAGCTATAAATACAGGCCTAAAGATTATAGATATATTAAATCTTACAGTTTGGGATGTGAAAAACAAGTCTCAAATTGAAGTAAAGGAAGTTGGAACCGGTAGACCATTGAAATATGCCATGTCTCCTGAAATTAATAAAGAAATTCAGGAGTTTATAGTGGGAATGTCTGCAGGAGAGCTACTTTTTCCAACTAAAAAAGGTGGGAAAAATCCTATAACCAACAAGTATGCCCACAAGTGCCTCAATGAAATAAGCCAAAAAATTGGCCTAGATAATATCGGCACTCACACACTTAGAAAAACCTTTGGGTATCACCACTATATAAAACATCACGATATCGCATTTCTGCAGAACTTATTTGGTCACTCTACTCCTGATATGACTCTTAGATATATAGGTATTGCTGATATTGAAGCCATGGACATTGAAGACTTTTTTCAGTAATATATTTTTTGCCGTCAAATTAAAGTGCTTCGCCAACTTTAATTTGGGACAAAAGCTAGTCCCCTGTCAAACTCTGTACTCCCATAGTTTTTAATATACTTTACCCATTCGTTGTATATATTTTCTTCTGATTTTCCAAACACCTTCTCATAATCTTCGGTTTTAATTAGAAGCATCAATTTATCCCATCCATATTGTTTATTTATATATTCAATATAGATATGGGCAAAAGTATATCCTCCCATATTAGCAAATTTAATAGGATTGCTAGTTTTAGTTTCTGAAAAGGTTGGAATATGCATTGTATCGGCATACATTTTATTAAAAGGTTGTCCATTGGATAAATATAATGCCATTCCTTCAGTTAACCACAGTCTTATTCTTGGATTTATTATGCTTACATAAGCATGAACCATTTCATGTAAAACAGCTTGCTTATTGTCATCATAGTTATGTGCCTTCCCAGGGTTGGCAGGTGATGTTAATATAACATTTGTTCCTAGGTTGTCTCCTATATACCAATCTAGACCTAACATTGGACCTATTAGTCCATATTTTTTTCTTTGCATTGTGGCTTGATGATCATAGATATAAATATTTATATTCTGCTTTTTACTAAAGCCTAATTTCTTAGTTAATTCACCAGCTCTTTCATCGGCTAATTTGGCAACATCCTTAGCTGCAGCTTCTTCCTTTTCATAGTAAACATTAACCCATTGTCCTTCTATAACCTTCATATTTGATGTCTTCAATCTGAGAGTTGGAATAAAATTAATAAAAACAAGCAATGCAGCTATAACAAAAATAACTCCAAATACTTTAATAGTTTTATTTCTCTTCATGTACTATCCCTCACTTTTTCCCTCTTTCCTATAGAATACCTAAAATGTCTTCCATAAAAAAGTAACCACAGTCATTAGTTATATATGACTGTGGTCATGTTTGATTATTAAGGAAAAATTTTTGCAAGCTTTAAGGCCAGCATGGTCCTGTCCTTTATTCCTGTCTTATCATAGATAGTACTTATATAATTCTTTACCGTTCCTTCAGAAATATATAAGAATTCTGCTATTTGAGAGTTAGTATATCCATCAGAAAGCAGCTGACAGATTTCAATTTCTCTTTCTGTTAGATTCTTTAATAAATCAGTGGTAATGTATTTTTCTTTGCATTTATTATCAATAGTAGTGTATTTTTCTTTATATTTATTTTCAGTTGATTGCTTTAACATTATATCTGCTAATGCAGTCATTACTTTGCTATCTATTATGCTTTGTCCATTCATAACATTAAAGATTCCCTGGACAATAACCTTTGTTCCTGCATCCTTTAGCAAATAACCATCTGCTCCATTCCGTACGGCATTTACAATGTTTTCTTCATCATAAAAAGTGGTCAGGACAAGTATTTTCAATGAAGAATAGGCTGCTTTGATTCTTGGTATTAACTCTTGTCCTGACATTCCCTTCATATTTAAATCTACCAAGGCTACATCTGCTTGTTCTTTTTCTAAGATCTTTAAGGCTTCTTTTCCTTCCTGTGCTACCCCTACTATTTCAAAGTCTTCAGTCATAGATAAAATTAGTTCAAGACTTTCTAAAAGAAGTTTTTCATCATCTACTATCAATATTCTTATTTTATTCATTTTCATCACCTGATCTTGTTGGAACTTTCATTTCTACCAGCAATCCTTCTTGATTTTTTAGTTTTAAAGCTCCGCCTATGGAAATTAAATAGTTACCTATTTTTCTTATTCCAAATCCACAATCTATTAATTCTTGACAATTCTTTATATTTTCAATTCCAGTTCCATTATCCTGAATTATTATATTTATATTATTTATATCTACCTCTATAACTACAATAATAGCTGTTGCCTTCCCATGTTTTACACTGTTGGTTACTAGTTCCTTCAATGCCCCTATTAAAAAGTCAATTTTCTCAATACACATATCCTGTTTTTTCAATTGCTCATCACTATAATGAATTTTAATTCTTATCTTAATATTAAAATCTTCTTTTAATTTATTTATATTTAGACTTATTAATTTCATCAGGTCCTCTAAGGTTTGTCCATCTGCCTTAGTACTTATTCCACGTACTGCTTTTCTAATAGCTTCAAGACTGTCCCTCATTCTTATATTGGCAAATTTTATTTTCTCTATTGCTTTCTTAGAATCCACATTGTACACTACTTCTGCTGCATCCAAACTCATAATAGCTGCCATTATTGTATGTCCTACAGTATTATGAATATCTCTGCTTACTTGCTCTCGTTCCTCATATTTTATCTTCTGTAAAGCAATAGATTTTTCAAGCTCAAAGATCTCTTTATCCTTTATAGCCTTATGATAATGTACCATAAGTTCAGAAGTACGATTGCACAATATGTAAAATAAACTTCCGCAGCATAGGTATTGAAGCACTCTTGGTACCGCTCCATATAACATTATATTCCCTAAGCCGTTAAAGGGCTCAATCCATGGTTGCATTAAAAAATAAAAGCTAAATAAATGGGCTATAAATATATTTAATACTGACTCAACAATTACTACTATAAGCTGTGCTTTTCTAAAATACATTGAGGCTAATATTGTTGGCACAACAAACATTAAAATTGTTTGAAAGGTTAATAATGTATAACATATCCCTGTAGAAATCACAGCACAAGTAAGTATTAAATACTTTACCCAAGGTTTATTCAACTTTAATATATCTACTAAAATCGTAGGTAGCAAAAGAGGAATTATAAGTAATACATTCATTTTTATCATGATACTTTGGGCAACATCAAATATGTGAATTAAATTAAAAATTCCTGCAGTGAAGGAAAAATATAAAACAATTCTCATTGCCTTTGATACTGTTTTATTGGTCTCTATTTCATTTTTCCATAATAATATATCCACCTGATTCATGCTATACCCCTTTTATATCATATTAATTGTATAAAAATTCGCTAACCTCATCTTCTTCAGTGATTTTTTTGCCCATCAGTGTTTCCAAATATATATAAGGAAGATCTGGGCGTCCTCATGTCCCTTTGTATTTGGGACAAAAGCTCCGTCCCCTTGTCCCTTGTCCACTCCACGCTTACTATCTTCGACTTATTGCTATAAGTGGTATTTTCATTTCCTCTTCAGTCATTCCTGCATGATTGGAGATAAATTGCTTTGATTCTGGAGAATATACAATGCCTTTATCACTAATTGCCACTGCCAAATAATCACCTATGAATTCTACAAATTTAGGATGGATTTTACCTGTTCCAAATATGTTATTTTTCATAACCTCTTCTTTTGAATACAGTAAAAAATCATCGCCAAAACTTTTGTGGAACTCAGCTGGGAAATCCTTCAGACATTCCTCTTTTATATAAAAAGCTGTAGCTCTTGTCTCTATGGAGGTTGGTAGTCTTAGCATATCAAATAGCTTAGGATAATCGCTCAAAATATAATACTTAACATTACGATGTCCATGATCTGCAGTAACTATTATCAATGTATCAGATAATCTATTGCACATAGCCGCTACTTTTTCTTCCAGTTCTTTTATATTCTTAGTAACCTCACTGTTATAGCTACCAACCATATGCATTAAGCTATCAGGGTATTCCCAATATCCATATATGTATTTTTTCTCTGAGGTAGCACATAATCTTTCTACTTCATTGGTCAATTCATCAAAGGTTTCTATCTTATTACTTCCAAATCTGGACACGCTATATGCCTTACCCTTGCCAGTAGCTCTTATTTTTTCGTAAATGCTTTTATAGGGCACTATTTTACTTGCAACATGATAATCCTCTGCCTGAAGCTCTGTATCTTTTTCCGTATTTATAAATGCATTTACTATTTTATTTATTTCACTAAAATACAAACTCCAGCCTAACCACCCATGCTCCAAAGGGGTTAGCCCACTCTCCATGGAGGTAGTAGCTGATGTAGTAGTTGGAGGAAATACAGAGGAATATTCCTTAAGCAAATTCTTCCTAAAAAAACTATTTTCCGATAAATGATACTTTAATATATCAGTTCCTAATCCATCCAGAAGCAAGACAACTACATTTTTATAATTATCTTTCAAAAGCTCATCCACTTCTTTTAGTGTACTATGTTCACTGTCAGCACCAAAATATTTTAAGATGGAGCAAGCAAGATTCACGATACTATCGTTATAATCAACAAACATATTTCCCCCCTATTTTTAACAGCTTACTAGAAATAATCTTAAGTTAGCTAGTTTATTTATAGGGAACCTATACGAAAACTTAATTTATCCTTGTTATAAAATCCTGGCTTCTGAGGATTTTGTGGCATGTATAAATTAATAGTTGAAGTTGGTTCTCTATAATACAACTTAATTTTTTAATAATTATAACTTATCTGCCATAACATTACAATCAAGCACTTGTACTTTTCTGAGTATTTACCATTTAATATGTGTAATGATGTTATAGTGTCGATATTTCAAAGAGGCTTGTACTTATAGGTCCTTATATATAATGTACCTATAAGTATAAACTTCCTCTTATATGCACAATAATAATAATTTGCCTACTAGCTAATTCAAGTTTTTATTATATAAGTTCTAATAAGTTTTATTCATAAACGTATCGCGCTAAGAACACTCTAATCAGCTGTTTAGTGAAGTAAATTAAATAGAACTTATATATATTGTTTATAAAAAAGTCGCTGTAGTGAGCTTTTTTGCCCATCTGCCTTTACGAATGCATGTAAGGAATCTGTTAGGAGAATAAGGTTGCTTTTTTACTGTTAAACCTAACTAGCTCTTTAAAACCTTGATATTGTTAGTTTTAGCTAGCATCTTTTTGTATAACTGGCCTAGACGATAAAAAATAAGATAGGTATATAAAGCCTATCTAATCTCTTAATTTTAATAGGCTTAACTAGGAACCTTTTTTATATTTTCTTACCAAAAAGAGAGATTATTTTCAGTATAATTTTTGAAGGCATTAGTCTTCATGGAGATTTCTGTACAGTAAAAAAAATAAGATAGATTTTCATCTATCTCATTACCCCTGAATTTCTTTAATTTCACATTTATGTCCCTTGTTCTTTGAATCATAACATATGGCTACGGCTAATACCTTTTTACCTTCATTTTCTTTTTTAAACTTTTCTACATACTCTTTTTCTATAATTTGTTTTATTGCTATTTCTGGTAACTCATCTTTTTTCAGTTCAATAATGAAAGCAATATCATTCTTTCTTCTTGGGTGAAAAGTGAAGTCTGCATAGCCTTTTCCACTCTTTTCCTCACGCTCTACTCTATAAGTATCTCTAGCTGAAAGATATGCAAGTGTAAGAACACAGGATAAGCTATTCTCATCATTATACTGTAAAACTGGAATTTCTGAGTTATGAATATCATGGAG
>NZ_JAABNO010000027.1 GCF_009928445.1 Clostridium sp. C8-1-8
AAGATTTTGGGGAGATCCATTGATTAATCTTTACAAGCTTATCATACCAGGGGGTGCCATAAGATTAATTTCTTGCGAGACTGGTGCTGATGATGCTATTGCAGCCAAATACTTAGCCCAAAATCTAGGTGTAGAAGTAATGGCTCCATCAGATATTGTATATGTATATGAAGATGGTGCAATGAAAATTGGAATTAACAACACTGGTACATGGAATATATTTAAGGCATAGGGAGGAATAGCATGATTATTATAGGACAAACATGTGAGTTGGATAAAGATAGTAAGTATCCATCAATAAAAGATTTGCTTAATAAGCCAATTGAGGAAAAGGAGAAAGTTATAAAGTATATGAAAAAGTGCAAGGTTGTAGCAGTTGCTCCAGCAATAGTTAGAGATATACTGAATCCTAACAATAAAATTGATGAACTTTGCTTGATGAGTGATGGTAAATATGAATGGCGTTCTGATATAATATACTATCTAGAAAAGTATGATATGGAGTTACCAGAAGAGTTCATTCAACATGTATTAAACCAAGTATAAGTGGAAGCTGAAAACATTGATATACTTATTTTTGACTGCAAAATTGGGAAATATCTTTCTGAAAAACTTAAAATCGGCACATGATAAAGTTAAATCCATTAGTGTCCTTACTTCTCAGTAGTCTTGCAGTAAGTAGCCCTACTACAAAATCTTAATAATGCAGTGTGCCGTAACTAAAAGAAAAGCTAAATATATATTATTGCAATGATAAGAGTCAATGTTTCTAATGAAGAAGCATTGGCTCTTTTCCATGCAGAGAAATTGAAAGGAGTAAAGATGATGTGTAAAATGATTGAAGATTTCAAGATGAACCTAATTGAGTATGGTAAGAGTCTTAAGACAATAGAAAGCTATGTTGGTGACATGAAGGAAATCGTTGTAGAAAGTTAAGGATAGGTAAAAATAGCTTATGGTTCAGAGAAACAAGTGGAGGTATACGCTGATAATGAAGTTGATCTCAGAAGGTAACAAATGCTTTCCTAAATATATTGAAAAATAAAAAGGTTACTGATACAATGACTGGGCCAGTAAGATATAAGGCTCATGTGGAAAGTATAGGCTGGCAGAATTATGTATCAGAAGGGCAAATTGCTGGAACAACAGGACAAGGTCTTAGAGTTGAATAATAGAGGTGGATTGCCACAAGGAGCTAGAATAAAGTATCAGGTACATGTTCAAGACATAGGCTGGATGGACTATGTATATGATGGAGCAGATGCAGGTACCATGGGACGTAGCTTAAGAATAGAAGCTATGAGAATGCAGCTGGAAAATGCACCAGCAGGCTACCATATACAATATCAAGTACATGTGCAGGATAAGGGATGGATGGATACTGTAAGTGATGGACAGTTGGCAGGAACTACTGGTGAAAGTAAGAGAATAGAAGCTTTCAAAATCAATTTAGTACAAGATTTAATTCCAAGAATGAACATTGATGCACCAACTGAAGGACAAAACCTAAACAGTAGTTTAAGGGTATATAGATGGTCTTTACACAAAGGTGGGGTAAGTCAAGTTAAAGTATATGTAGATGGAAACTTTATAAGTAATGCAAATATTGGTTGCTCAAGACCAGATGTTAAGAATGCATATCCTAGCTATCCAAATGCAGATAAGAGTGGCTTTGAATACGATATAGAAGTAGCAGAATTATCAAATGGAGACCATACAGTTACTGTAACAACTACAGGAAATGACGGAAGCTATGCTCAACAGACTATGGGCTTTAATGTGAATGTAAGCAATAGCGGAAGTGTAGTAACATTATTATCATTAACAGAAAGCTTCTTTGACGGAATAAAGGATGCAGTTTCTGATAATTTACAAGGAATATCTCAGATTATTATGCATCCAATAAAATCAGTGGAAATGGCAGCTTTTTTATTAGTTGCAGTATCGGTTGATGGTTCTCCATATAATCAAATGTTACGGGAGATTATAGATAAGGAACTTGATGAAATAGTTAAAAATTTCAAAAATGGAGATGGAAATCTTAAGGCAAGATATTTGGGGCGTGCATTTGGTGAAGTTATGCTATTATTAGCTTTGGATAAAGCAGTAGAGAAGGCATTTGAATTAATCAAACCATTATTAAAAGCATCTAAACTCTCGGATGTTTTAGAAATGTTTGGCATAGTTAAGGGCAAAAAAGTTGAAGCTGAAAAAGTGGGTGGCCTTATTGAGGAGGCGGCAGAAGCTAGTACCATTATTAATAAAACACGAACTCAAGAGCTTTTGAGTAAAATGCCAGAGTTGATTGGGAATACTAGGGAGAAGTTATTGCAGGTGATACAGAATGGGAATTTAAAAAATGTTGCCAATGAACTATATAGACCAGGTGCTACTATAGGTGATGGTGGAACGGCAGCAGCATTGGCTGATGAATTTACCAAAGGTACTTCCACACATTTGCAAAAAGCACAGGAAAGAGTGATTCAATTGAAGAAGATTATAAATAGTAATGAATTGGGGCTAAATGATTTAGATATTGCAGAAAGTTTTCAAGAAGATTTAGAAGATGCAATAAAACTATTTAGATAGGTAGGGCGTAATAGATGAGCAAAGAATCAGAAAAATTTTTTAGAATGATGTTAGATTTTTTACCGGAAAGAGAGGATGACTATAGAAAATCTATAGAGGAGTATGGTGCATTATTAGAAACTGTTGTAATTGAAGATATTTTTATGCCAGATATTATACATTTAATAAAAGAAAATAAAAAAACCAAGTTATTAAAGAATATATTTGACTACTTTGAAAATGTATCTAATTGTGAAGATGAGCATTTAATAAGTATTTTTTCAATCACTGTTATAGAAATATTAGGGAATGATAAACAAGTTCTAAAGATTGCTAAAGAGTATATGGGGAAAAAAACTACACAACTTCAAATTGAGGCTGATAGAAGTTTAGGTAGAAAATAAGGAGAGTTTACTGCATAATATTAATAATGCAGTAAGAGAAGCACTAAATGAACTAGCTGAATTTAAGTAGGCTGGTTCATTATTTGTGTGCCCAGCATGGGGAACAACTTGGCGGTGAAAGTCCGCTGTGGGCTTGGTAGTGGAAACCACTAGCTAATGGCAAGGTTGTCCATCATGAGGTGGAATCTTAAGGAAGCCTAAGGCAAAGTCTCCGTCTGAGGGATACGAACTACATATAAGGCTTACTAGAAACGGACGAGTTTGCAAAACAAAACGAAGTCCTACACTATCCCAATTCCTAGGAGTAAATGTAGCAGATATATGAGATGAAGGTTGTTGTTATTACCTTGGGAGGTCTGATAGGTACATAGTTTACAAAGATAGATTTCTAGGGCGATAACCTATATAGCGATATGTAACTGAACTATCAGAAGTCAGCAGAAGTCATAGTAACTCCGATAATAGCGATAGCGGATGAAGGACTGAACTTTAAGGAGGTTTTTCAAGTTTGAAAGTTTCGAAGAATGCTCAAAGATTGCAGAAAACTAAATATTTAGGCTCTAGTGCCAAAGATAGAGTGGAACTCGAAGATAAGAAAAGAGTGCATAGAGAATTCTCGGCAACTCCAAAGGAGAAAATTAGTGGATTTGAATATTGCTCAATAGAAAGGATATTATCCAAGGATAATATGAACTTGGCCCTTAAAAGAGTAATATCTAATAAAGGTAGCCACGGCGTGGACGGAATGGCAGTTTATGAACTTAAACAATTTCTGAAAACAAACTGGATATCTATTAGAGAGAATATTCTTAATGGTGAGTATAGACTAATGCCAGTTAGAAGAGTAGAAATACCAAAACCTAATGGTGGAACTAGACTCTTAGGTATACCTACAGTTTTGGATAGACTTATCCAACAAGCTATTGCTCAAGAATTAAATATTATCTATGATAGAAGATTTTCTGAAAGTAGCTTTGGCTTCTGTCCTCAAAGAGGAGCTAAAGATGAAATCAAGAAAGCAGAGCAGTATATCAATGATGGCTATAGGTGGGTTGTTGATATGGACTTAGAGAAATTCTTTGATAAGGTCAACCATGATATCTTAATGCATAAATTATCAAGAAGCATTAAGGATAAGAGAGTATTATTACTAATAAGGAAATACCTTTAGTCAGGAATAATGATAGATTCAACAGGGGAAATTCATCATGGGTTGCCAGAAGAATTTAAAGATTGGTTTGCAACAAAAGGGCTGGATGTAAATAGTCCTGAGTATTTCTTTGACTTACCAGAGGATATACATAGGCTTAAAATAGGAGATGGTATACACACTAATAACTCACCACTGGGGAAAACATGGAACACTGTTTGGGCAAAATATATTCGTGATAATGGAGGAGCAACGTCTGAGCAAATACTTGAAAAATTAAAAGAAATGGCAAATACCTGTGATATAACCAAATACAGGGCTGTTAAAAAGTAGGGAGGGTATATAATGGAGTTTTATATTATGACAGAGTTATTTAGTAATTATGCAACAGCAATTGTACAGGAAAGTCCTAAAAAAGTAGTCGAATGTGAAAAATGTAAAAGTATAGATGTAATATTACTTGATAAATTAAGGGTATGTATGAAGGGTAAAAAGGTAGCAGATTACTACTGGGTTCCAAGTACTAATATAATTAGTGGTAGATTACAGGAACTTTTAAAGTATGAAAATGTGAAAGGTTATGAACTTAAGGAACTAATAGTAGAGGATTGGGTAGATAGTAATTATAGAAGTATTGAAATTGACTATAGTGATTTAAGGGAGATAGTTATTACAAGCAAGTGTGGATATCTAAGGCAAATAGATGGTAGGATAGTAGATAAATGTGAAAAGTGTGGTAACAAGATTTACGAAAAACGTAAAGAGGTGGAAGGCTTAAGTGTAGATTTAGAAAAATGGGATGGATCAGACATGTTTTGCTATGATAATTGGAAGGGGGTTATAATTGTAACTGAACGACTAAAGAAATTAATAGAAAAAGGGAAGTATAAGAATATACAATTTATAAATATTAAAGATTTTAGGTTTTCTTGATATTAAATAGTTTATAGGCATAAATTATCATATATTTTCCTCGGTACCAATGGGAAGTATTAAAAAACAGGAATTGCATTAAAGAATTAGTTTCATATGATATAAACAATAGGGCTAGTTGGAACAACATAAAGTTATATCCAATAATATTAATAAACTAGTTAAAAGATTAAATTAATCAGCTGAAATATAAGTAGGCTGGTTAATTATCTTTTTATAGCTAAATAAATACATTCTATTGCAAGAACAATTGACTCTAAAACCATTGGAAATAGTGAAATCGCTGAATATTTTGATAGAGAATTCATTCAGATAAGCTAAGTGCATTTAATTATTTTGATTAAGGAGATAATTCATAAATACTAAGATGAGGGTAAACAAATGTTGTTATTAGAAGCTGAAGTGTATTTTGATTTACATGTAGATAATTCACAGGCGTTAACGGAAGATTTAGATACAAAATATATAATTAGACCATCAATAAATTTTGGTAATGATATATTATTATCAGGAAATATTATCGGAAACTATAATGTAACGAAATTTATTAGAGGTCAGTATCATAAAGTAATTATTGAAATGCCAGCAGTGGATAGTGATGTATATAATGAAATAAGTGGGTTAATTAAAATTAGGAACAGTTATTTAATACAAATAGCCTCTAGAGTTATAGGAAAAGCAAAAATATTAGATTTGATATTTGAATAATTTACTAACGAGCGCAGGTAAATGGTCTGGTAATTTTGGATATGCTGAGTCAAACATTACTGGGTTAAGTAGAAATATTTTTTTGCACATAGATTATTTAAAAGAACAATATTAAAAATCAACTATAGCAGACCAGGAAAAGGAGTAGTTATGAGCATTAAGAGAATACTATCAATTACAATAATATTTGTAATGTCATTAGTGATATCATCTTGTAGCATTTATAAAATTTCTAAAAATCCTGTAGCTAATAGATTTTCTAGAGATGATGGTAAAATTGCGGATAACAGTTTTCAAAAGATAGTAGAAGCAATAGATAAGAAAGATAAAGAAGGGCTGAAAAAAATGTTCTCTGCACAGGCATTGAAAGAAACAAAAGATATTAATGATGGAATTGATTATTTAATGGAGTTTTATAAAGGCAAGATTGTGTCTAATGAAAGAGCGTTAGAGGTTTCAGAGTCAACTAATCATGGAGTAGATACAAGTGAACTGAAATGTTTTTATACTGTCACAACAGATGTTGACAAATATATTGTGTTCTTTATTGACAGAATAGTTGATGATAAAAATCCTGATAATGTAGGGCTTTATATGGTACAAATAATAAAGTTGTCAGATAGAGATAAAGAGTTTGACTGGGGAAGCAACACAAGGTGTGCAGGTATTTATCGCCCTTCAGATGCAAAAAAGATAAAATTGTTAACTAAAGGCGGTCGTCTATCGATGACCGTCTTTCTCTACTATATAGACCAGCATGAAAATTTTTCTAGCTAAACCTAGTAATTTCATGAGCTTATAATAGCTATTTAATGTAAGCAGTAAAAAAGAAATTAGCAATAATTTAAGGGTTAGAGGATGGTCAATAAATCCATCAGGAGTAAAATCAGTACAAATACTCATAGATGGAAACTTTAAGAACTATGCAGTAACAGAACTATCAAGACCAGATGTTAAGAATGCATATCCTAGCGGATAGCGGAGAATTAAAATTCGAATGATTGGATGGTCTTTTAAACAATTTACAAATATTTTAAATATTAAAAGGGATATACCAATCTTAAAATGTAATTGCTTAGTTTGTTTTACTAAATCTAAATAGAATAGGGGAGATTAAAATGATTATATGGAAGGGATATGGTATATTAACATTTGTGTTTCTAATTCTAAGTTTTACTGTGGTTGAATTAGTTGCAGGAAAAGAGTTTTATGGAGCTCATAGTTGGGTGAGTCTTTTTGCTTATCTGCTTGCAGGTTTGTTATGTTTCTTTGTTGGAAGAGCCTTAAATAGAGGAAGTGGTAAAGTATATATAGATAAGGAAACTGGTCAAGAAATTATAGCTAGAAGGACGCATTCATTTTTCTTTGTTAATATGGAGTATTGGGGATTTATATTACCTATATTAGGAATTGTCCTACAGTTCACAAATAAATAAGGGATTAAACAATAAATTGTTTAGGCTAATGCTTGTATAAAATAGCATTGGCTTTTTTTATTATTTAGGAATGGCAATGCAATTCAAAGTTCTTACAAAAGTATGATGAAAAAGCTTGCGTTTTATTAGAAAATTATATTTCAGATAAAGCTTCTAATAAATATGATTGGATGATTCAAAGACATATATAGGATTAAGAATAAAAATGAAAAAATATATCTCCTGTCAGATTTTAAGGTAATCTTAAGATTCAATTAATAGCTACTTAAGTAAAAGTGGTTAGAATTATAAATAGACTAAACGTCGTTCATAAAAAACAATAATGCTAAACAATTAGGCATAAGTTTTTTATATAATTTATTGTTCCATTAATAATTTATGGATATACAAATAATCATTGAAAGGTTTGGGAGGATTAAAATGATTGAAATAAAAGAATTGTCAAAGGTATATAGAATGGGAAAAGAAAAGGTTGTAGCTTTAAATAAGGTTTCTTTTAATATCGAGGATGGCGAGTTTGTAGCTATAGTAGGGCCTTCTGGTTCTGGTAAATCCACATTGATGCATCTTGTGGGAGGATTGGACAGTCCTACTAAAGGAAGTATAACTGTTGATGGAAAGGATATTTCGAAGCTTAAAGACAAGGATATGGCTAAGTATAGAAATGAAAAAATAGGCTTTGTATTTCAAGCTTTTAATCTTGAGAATACACAAACAGCTTTAGAGAATGTTATGATGCCTTTAATATTTTCAGGGGTCAGCAAGAAGGAAAGAAAGGAAAGGGCTCTTAAAGCTCTAGAACTTGTGGGGCTAAAGGATAAGGTAAAGCATAAACCTACTGAGATGTCTGGTGGACAAAGACAAAGAGTATCTATTGCTAGAGCTATTGTTAATAAGCCTCAGATAATATTTGCAGATGAGCCTACAGGTAATCTTGACTCAAAAACCGGTGAAAATATAATGAACTTGTTTCAGGAGCTTAATGGTAAGGGATATACAATAATAATGGTTACTCACAATCCTATTGAGGCTCAAAAGGCAAAGAGAATGGTTAAAATAATGGATGGAGTTATAATCGATGATGTGGTCAATGAAAGGGGAGTAGAAAATGCGATTTAGAGACAATGTTGGCATGGCCCTTCATGATCTTAAAAGAAGAAAAGGAAGAACTTTTCTTACTTCTTTAGGTATAGCAATAGGTACTATGCTGGTTTTAATAATGGCAGGACTTGGATTTACTTTGAAAAACTTTATAGTGGATTCAATGAATGGAGAGCTGAGTTCAAAGGTTGTTACGGTGAGTCCTATAAAGAAAGATGCACCAGAGCTAGAGGATATGTCAGATTATGAAGATTGGAATGAGAAAAACTTTAAAAAGATAGATAGTAATATGATAAATAAACTTGCATCAATGAATGGAGTAAAGGAACTAAAGGCTTCTATTACTGCCGGTGCAGAAAAGATTAAAGTAAATGATAGCGTGAAAGAAGGATTCTTTAGCATACAAGGATATGATTTAAAACATTCAATATTCTTTGAAGATGAGCTTAGCAGTAAAAAGAAAGCTTTAAAAAATGATAATCTGAAGATTATGCTAAGTGGAAATATATTAGATAAAGATTCAAAAGGTGAGGCTATTATAAGTGAGAACATGGTTTCAGCATTGGGATTTAGCAAGGCTGAAGATGCTGTTGGCAAAGAAATATCTATAGTATTGGATAAGGCAAATAATATAACTATTAAGCCAGTTGAAAAAAAGCTGAAGATAGTTGGAGTTGTTGATAAGAATTTATTATCTGGGGACAGCATAATAACTTCATCAAAAGATGCAGCAGAGATCCTTGGGGTTACACAGTTTGTAAATGATTATGAGAGCGAAAAAGGTTTTAACTCTTTAGTGCTTTCTGCAGATAAGATCGATAATGTTGAAAAGGTAAAGAATGCAGTACTGTCTGAAGGCTATCAAGCTGTATCTAATCAAGATATGATTAAGGACATAACAAAAGCCTTCAACAATATAAGTTTAGTACTATCTATATTAGGTATAATTGTTTTATTTGTTGCTGGCTTAGGTATAGTTAATACCATGGTTATGTCTATTTATGAGAGAACTAGAAGTATTGGAGTAATGAAGTCAGTAGGAGCAAATAACTCAAGCATTAGAAGTATATTCTTAGTTCAATCAGGAACCATTGGCTTCATAGGTGGTATAACTGGAATAATTATTAGCGTAGGTATATTTAAGATAATACAGCTGGGATTGATAGCTTATTTGAAAGCTTCAAAAATAGATATTACCTTTAATTTTAGTATACCATTATGGCTTATAGGCTCTACTTTAGCATTTTCTATTGCTATAGCAGTTTTAGCAGGTTTATATCCAGCTATGAGAGCTTCGAAGATGGATCCTATAGAAGCACTAAATGGTTAGGAGGAGAAAAATGAAAATATCAGATGGATTATCAATGGCAGTTAGTGATATAAGAAAACGAAAAGTAAGGACCGTTCTAACCGTAGTGGCCCTGTCTGTTGGAAGCTTTTTGATGGTGTCTATGATGGGAGTAGGAGACTCTATATCGAAAGGTGCTACTAAATTATTCTCAAGCTTTGGAGATACGAAACAAATAAGTGTTATGCCCCTAAAGTATGATAAGAGTTCATCTCCAGTATCAGTGTCAGTGAATACAGGAAGCAGTAGTACAAGTACTACCACTTCTGATAAGAAGGAAGATAAGACGAAAAAAATAGATAAAGATACTGTAACTAAGATGTCTAAGATAGATGGAGTCAATGAACTTTATGCAGTTGTAGATTCTAAGTTAACTGGTGTTGAGTTAGAGGGCAATAGTGATGTTAAGAAGAAAAGTGTAAATATAATTGGTTTTTCTTTTGATTTTAATTATAAGACTGATAATAATATAACTTATGGAAATGAACTCTCAGGCAAAAATGATGAGGTTTTAGTAGGAGAAAAGTATCTAGATAGACTTGGCATAAAGGATTATAAATCAGTTATAGGAAAAAAGATAAGTATGAAGGTAGAGTTTCCAAAGGTAAATGGAGCTGAGGTTAAGAAGCCTTTCTCTATTGATGGGAAAATAGTTGGTGTAGTTAAGGGAAAGAGTGGTTTTGGAACCAATATATTAACTTCTGAGGACATAGTAAGTAAGGTACAAGGTTACTATGAAGAAAAGGATAATTACCTTGCAGATAAAGGGTATTCTCAGGTTGGCATAGTTGCTAAAAGTGATGATAAAGTAAAAGCAATTACAGATAAAATAAGAAAAGATATGGGATATAGCGCATCTAATATGGTGGAGATGCTAGATATTATAGGTTCCTTCACTAAAGGGATAAAAAGCATTCTAACTGTTGCAGGTATAATTGTTCTTCTAGTTGCAAGTTTAGGTCTTATAAATACAATGACTATGACCATTCAAGAAAAGAAAAAGTCCATAGGAGTTATGAAGGCTGTAGGCGCATCAAAGAAACAGATTAGTTTCGTGTTTATGTTTCAATCCTTGGTGCTTGGAGTTCTAGGAGGACTACTAGGATGCTTAACTTCTTCCCTAGCTATTTATGGGATAAACTTATATATGAAATCAACTTCAAGTACCTTGAACTTAGCACTAAACTTAAATAACTTATTAGTGGCTTTAGGGATATCTGCATTAGTAGCATTTTTTGCAGGTATAGTTCCAGCTATTAGAGCTTCAAAACTTAACGTGGTAGAAATATTAAGTTATGAGTAGCCAATATTAAGTACATTGTGATGTTAAAACATTTAAGTTTTTAACTATGTTTAATAATATTTTTGAAATTAAGTGGTTACGAAGGATATGGTATATGAGCGTGCTATTACAATGAAAGCATCTCATGACTGACCACTTAATTTCAACAGGTTTCTTTGACAGAGGCAAATTTTAAAATTTTGCTTGTACCTCGAACAACATTAAATTATAATATTTCTTATAACTAGAAAATAATGTATAGTAATAAGTTTATATTATGCCTAATTTAAAATCGCTATTTTTATGGCGATTTTAAGTTATGTGAAAAATAAGGTTATGGAAGTTATAGCTGTTAAGTTTATTAAAACTTCAATTAGTAAGTTTATCTATTGAAAGCAGCTTTGGTACTAGCATATAACCTATACAAATTTAAGGTTGGAGGTAATTATGGCAAAAAACATACTAATTGCTGATGACGAAATTGAGATAGTTGAATTAGTTGAACTTTATCTTGAAAAAGAAGGGTATAACATAATAAAGTGTTTCAATGGAATAGACGCATGGAATATATTATGTGAAAAGAGTATAGATTTAGCTATATTTGATATAATGATGCCTGGCATTGACGGATATCAGCTTATAAAGAAAGCTAGAGAAAAACTCAATGTTCCTATAATTTTAATATCTGCTAAAAATGATTTTAGCGATAAGATACTTGGATTAGGTCTTGGAGCAGATGATTATGTATCTAAGCCATTCAATCCACTAGAGCTTATAGCCAGGGTTCAGGCTCAATTGAGACGTTATTATCTTTTAATGGGCGGAGCCAATAATAAGACTAAGGAAGCTCAGAAGATAGTTCATGGTGATATAGAACTAGATGAAGAAAGCTGTGAAGCTTTTAAAGCTGGAAGACTTCTTGATCTTACATCAACTGAATATAAGATATTAAGCCTTTTTATGAAAAATGTAGATAAGGTATTTACTAAAAAACAGATTTTTGAAACAGTTTGGGAAGAAGTATATTATGGTGATGATAATACCATAATGGTTCACATAAGTAATCTTAGAGACAAGATTGAAGATAATCCTAAAAAACCAGAATATTTGAGGACGGTGAGAGGATTAGGATATAAGTTTACTGGAAAGTCAAAGGTGGACTAGATGAAAGTATTAAAGAAAAGAAGAAAACCTAAAAGTATATATATAAAGATAATGTTAGGCTATTTCATATTTGGTGTGGTAACTATCGTGTTACTATTTCTTATGATAATAGCTCTAGCATTTTTTACTTTATTTTCGGCTAAAAGGCATAACGATAATGACTTTCCTAAGTCTACTGCAAAAGCAATTGTGTGCAGTGACTATAAAAATATAGACTCTACTTATATAGAGAAGTTTGGCGGATGGGTTGAAATACTTAAAGACAATAAGGTTATATATGTAAAAGGTCAGAAAAAAGATGATATAAAGGAGTATACAGAAGAACAACTTGTGAA
Source organism: Clostridium sp. C8-1-8 (assembly GCF_009928445.1). Classification (GTDB taxonomy): domain Bacteria; phylum Bacillota; class Clostridia; order Clostridiales; family Clostridiaceae; genus Clostridium_AR. Next base: position 12,430 of record NZ_JAABNO010000027.1, read on the forward strand.
TGATTTGTCTACAGATTTGAAAGCAAGCTTTGACTTTAATAGAACTTCTTACTCAGCAGCGACGTTTAAAGGAAATGATGGACTTAGTTATATATGTCTTGTAAAGTTTCCACCTAAAAATATTGGGTTATCGCTAAGTGGACAGATGACGGGATCCCCACTTGAAAGGGATATACAGTTATTTATGCTTTCTATATTTAGCGGAGCAGGAGTTGTACTACTACTTATAATGTTTGTACTTAGTAAGCTAATAGCTAAGCAGATAAGTAATCCTATAAAGCATATAATAAAGGGAATACAGACCATAAGTACTGGAGATTATAATTATAAGATTAGGTGTAAAGCAGATAGTGAACTTGCTATGATTAGAGATGCACTAAATGATATGTCACAGAGGATACGGGAAGCAGAAGAACAAAAAAAATGGGCAGAAGAAAGTAAAAGGATGATTATTGCGGATATTTCCCATGATCTGAAGACACCAATAACTTCAATTCAAGGTTATGCAAGAGCTTTAAATGATGGGCTAGTTGTAGAGGAAGAAAAGAAGAAGAAGTACTTAAATTACATATACGAAAAGTCCAATAGAATGAATTATCTCATTGATGAATTATTTACATTTTCCAAGATGGACACTCCATCCTATAAGTTAAATATGGTAGAAGGTGACTTGGCTAACTTTTTTAGAGAGACAATAATAGGCTTTATACCAGATATAGAGAAATGTAATTTCCAATATGAAGTAGATATAAAAGAAGAATATATAAGGTTTACCTTTGACAGAGATGAATTATATAGAGCAATTTCCAATATAATAATAAATGCTCTAAAGTATAATCCTCCGGGAACTACATTGACATTTTTTCTAGACAAAAATGATGAAGAAATATTAATCTCAATTAAAGATAATGGAATTGGCATATCTGAAAAGGTTAGAAATACTATTTTTAATGAGTTTACAAGAGGTGATACTGCTAGAAAGTCTGATGGTGGCAGTGGACTTGGTATGGCTATAACAAAGAAGGTAATAGAACTTCATGAAGGAGCTATTGGAATAGAAAGTGAGCTAGGTAAAGGAACAAAATTCATTATCAAGTTTCCTAAAAAGTAATTTTTAATAAGTACAAAAAACGCTAAAGCAAACTTGCTTTAGCGTTTTCTATATAAATATTAAGCTTGGTTAACTGATCCGAAAAGTACCATCTTTTCTTTAACTGTAGCTTTTATAGCTTCAAATCCTGGTCCTAAAAGTTTACGTGGGTCAAATCCCTTTCCTTCTAGGTCTTTACCAGATTCTATATACTTACGAGTAGCTTCAGCAAATGATAATTGACATTCAGTATTAACATTTATTTTAGCAACTCCTAGAGATATAGCTTTTTTGATCATTTCTTCAGGAATACCTGTACCACCGTGTAGAACTAGTGGAACGTCTCCAGTTATATCATTGATTTGGCTTAATGCATCGAAAGCTAAGCCCTTCCAGTTAGCTGGGTATTTTCCATGGATATTACCGATACCAGCAGCAAGCATTGTTACTCCTAGATCTGATATTTGCTTACATTCCTTTGGATCAGCAATTTCACCTGCTCCAACAACTCCGTCTTCTTCTCCACCAATTGAACCAACTTCTGCTTCTAATGAAAGTCCTCTTTCACCAGTTACTTTTACTAATTCAGTTGTTTTTGCTATATTTTCAGCTATTGGATAGTGAGATCCATCAAACATTATTGATGAGAATCCAGCTTCCATAGCTTTGTAAGATCCTTCGTAGCTACCGTGGTCTAAGTGTAATGCTACTGGAACAGTTATCTTTAAATCTTCTAATAATCCATTAACCATTCCTACAACAGTCTTATATCCGCCCATGTACTTTCCAGCACCTTCAGATACACCAAGAATTACTGGTGAATTATTTTCTTGAGCAGTTAATAGTATAGCCTTAGTCCATTCTAAGTTGTTGATGTTGAATTGACCAACAGCATACTTTCCATCTCTAGCTTTATTTAACATTTCTTTAGCACTTACTAATGACATGTTCATACCACCTTTCGTTTAATAAAAATCATATGGTAAGGGACTTTTTAGGTCCCAGTGGGACTTATCCCTTATGTACATTATATACTATTATTATTATATTTTCTACCAGTATTATTATATTTTCTCACAAAAAATAATAAAATAATTCTAGAATATGTTTTCTAGCTTTGGAGTTTGAAGAGCCTTTATAGCTTTAGTAGAATATTTTATTAGATGTATGCTTGAAAGTGCTTCTGATTTATTCTCATATTTAGTGTATTGAGAGAGCTTTAAAGATTCATTTACAAGTATATCCGCATCTTGATGGTTTATGTAAACCGAGAGAGGTTCAAAACTTTTTTCTATATACTCCTTAAGATCTACCGAAAGCTTATAGGATTCATCCCATTTATCATTCTTGATTGAATCTTCTATCTTAACACATTTTATACTTACGTCATCGCAAATCTTTATCAAGTCACTATGAGAATAAATTATGAAACCTAGTAAGCATAGAAAAATTAATATGGATGTAATAGTATTTTTCATAGGTCATCATCTCCAAAATCAATTGAATCATCTCTCTTTTGGAGAAAGAACTCTCCAGTTGAATCAACCATAGCTATATATACATCTTTCATGTTGGTTACACCATTATTGTCTAGCATGTTTTTTAGCCAGGTATCATCTTTCTTTAATTTAAGCAGAGCCTTTTGATTTATTTTGCCGTTCACAATGATAACTACTGGAAGTTTATCTTCATCTTCTTTTATTTTTAAATCACCTTTGGTTGCTGGAGAAAAAAACTTTTTAGGAATTACAGAAACTTGACCATTATTTTCCAAAATGGCGTATTGAATATCTGCTATATTGAAATATCCGCTTAGTCTCAGTTCTTCCATAAGATCATCTATATTTATCCTTTGACTTATAAGTGATTGGAAGTTTACTTGACCCTCCTTAATTAATACACAAGGAGTTCCATCTATAACCCTTCTTGCAAGCTTACTCTTTAGCTGTATTTCTGATAAAACAGTTTTTAACATTAACAATGTTATTATTGGAATAACGCCCAAAAGTAATGGAAGTCTAGTGTCTTGCATTGGAAGTGCAGCTAGATCTGATATCATCATAGTTATAACAAATTCGTAAGGCTGAAGCTCACCTATCTGCCTCTTTCCCATAAGTCTCATAACAAGAACAACTACAGAGTAAAGTATTACCGTCCTTATAAGTACAATCAACAACTGAATCACCTCTCCAATGTTATAATTTCTTTTACTAATTTAAATTATTCAAATATTAGGATTTTTTTAAAATCAAAGATGTATAATAATGTTAGGAGAAGTAGAAAGTTAAAAGCTTTCAACGGTATTCTTAAAGTTAACATAAACTAAAATGCATTTAACAACAGCATTTTTGAGTATTTATAAAAGTTTGGTGTGAAAATAAAATAATACTAGGAGTGAATACAAGATGGTATTGAGACTTGAGCTAGATGAAAAGATTATAGAAGTGGAAAAAGGAACAAAGTTTTATGATTTAGTTAAGATATATCGTCCTAATAATATAGTACCAATAACTTTGTGTAAACTTAACAATAAATATTATGAATTAAGATGTCCTATAGAAGAGAATGGAAGATTAGAGTTTATAGCAGCTGATGATCGCATAGGCAATAGGGCATATGTTAGGGCTCTTCAATTCGTATTTATAAAGGCTAGTCTAGATTTGTTTCCAGAAGCCAAAATAACAATTGAACATTCTTTAAGCAAGGGGATTTATGGAGAAGTTCATATGGAAAAGGCTTTAGATGCTGAAGATATAATCTTAATAAAAAAGAAGATGAAAGAACTTATTGATAGGGATATACCTATCAATACTATCAAGATGCCAAAGGATGAAGCTATAAGAATATTCTCTTCCTATGGAATGATGGATAAAGTAAAACTACTTGAAAATATATGTAATAGCCAAGTAAGGCTGTATGAGTTAGATGGAAGATATGATTATTTCTATGGAAAGTTAGGCTACTCTACTGGCATACTAAAATACTTTGATGTTCTATATCATGAACCTGGTTTTTTACTTAGATTTCCTGAGGAAGGAAAGGGCGTAGAAATCCCTGTTTTTGAACCTCAAGAGAAGCTGGAAAAGATCTTTCAAGAGACTGAGCAGTGGCTAAATATATTAGATATTGCTGATGTAGGATCATTAAATAACAAGGTTATAAGAAAAGAATTTGATGAAATCATAAGGGTTTCAGAGGCTTTGCATGAAAAGAAGATTGCATATATAGCAGATATGATTAGGGATAGGAATGAAGTAAAGATAGTTCTTATAGCTGGACCATCTTCTTCAGGAAAGACAACTTTTGCTAAAAGATTAGGAATACAGCTTAGAGTCAATGGCCTAATTCCAATTCCTATTTCACTTGATGATTATTTTATAGATAGGGATAAAACTCCTTTAGATGAAGAGGGAAAACCGGATTTTGAATCTATTTATGCTCTGGATTTAGAGCTTTTCAACAAACAGTTAAACCTTCTTTTAGGTGGAGAGACAGTTAAAGTGCCTACCTATAATTTCAAGACTGGTAAGAGAGAGCTAGAAGGAGAAGCTATGAAGCTCCCACAAAACGGTGTGTTGATAGTGGAGGGGATACATGGACTTAATGATATACTAACTTCAACCATACCGGATCATAACAAGTTTAAAATTTATATAAGTGCCTTGACACAACTCAACGTCGACAATCATAATAGAATTGCAACCTCTGATGTAAGAAAGATAAGAAGAATTGTAAGAGATTATTTATCTAGAGGTTATGGAGGAGAAGAAACTTTAAAGATGTGGACTTCTATAAAGCGAGGAGAAGAAAAGAATATATTTGTATATCAGGAGCAGGCTGATGTAATGTTTAATTCAACATTGGTATACGAACTTTCTGTGCTAAAGAAGTGTGCTATAGAAGAGCTTTCAAAGATACATCAAGATAGTGAAGTATATAATGAGGCGGAAAGACTAATAGACTTTCTAAAGTTATTTCAAGGTATAGACAACGATATGGTTCCTGAAAACTCCATTCTAAGAGAATTTATAGGAGGTAGTTGTTTCTATAAGTATTAAGATGATAATAATGGGCTAAACCCGCATTATTACTATAAATTCTTAAGAATTTAAGAATTTTTAAATTTAAAAATATATAAAATTATACTTTTATAAAGTTTAATTTATTTTAATAGTCCTATCATAGAGCATTTCCTTGATAATTGCTTAATGTTATAAAATAGAACTGGTTCATATGCAAATGAATAGATTAATAATATGATAACTGTAAGATGGAGCGTGGCAAATGAAAAAATATGGAGCTTTTGATATAATTGGACCTATTATGATTGGTCCGTCTAGTTCTCATACTGCTGGAGCAGCAAGGTTGGGAAAGGTGGCTGCAGCCATTGCTGGAGACAGCATTAAGGAAGTTACTTTTTTGCTTCATGGTTCTTTTAGTAAAACCTACAAAGGGCATGGTACTGATAGAGCTTTAGTTGCAGGCATACTAGGTATGGAACCAAGTGACGTAAGACTTAGGGAATCCATAGATATAGCAAGAGAAAAAGGAATAAAGATAGATTTCAAGGAAAAATATCTAGGCGATGTTCACCCAAATACAGTTAAGTTTGTAATAAAAGACAATCAGGATAATATATCCGAAATAACTGGATCCTCTATAGGTGGAGGAAGTATAGTTATAACAGAGGTGAACGGCCAAGAGGTTAACTTTACAGGTGAGTATCCTACTGTAATAATATCTCACAGGGATGTACCAGGAGCGGTGTCAAAGGTTTCAGCAATACTTTATAACAACAACGTTAATATAGCTTTTATGAGTGTGTTTAGAACTAAAAAAGGAAAAACTGCTACTATGATTTTTGAAGTAGACAGCCTTTTAAATGAAGTTGTCATTAATGAGATTAAAAAAGTAGAAGCTGTAGATAGAGTTATAAAGATAAACCCAGTTAGGGCTTAAAATTAAGTCTATGTAAAATTACCGTGTTGAAATTAAGTGGTTAGTCATCCGATGCTTAGATGAGCTTGTGCTAATTGCTCGCTCATATAGCATCTCCTTCATGACCACTTAATTTCAACAATATTATTAAACATAGCCAAAATTAAAGATAAGATTAATTAAAATATCTATAGATATTGAAAAGGAGAATAACTTAAGATGGTTAGGAATGGAGAAGAGCTTCTCAGTATATGTAAGGAAAACCAATGGTCCCTTAGCGAATTTGCAATTCAGGCTGAAATGGAGCAAAGTGAAGCAGCTAGAGATGTTGTAATGAATGAAATGAGAAAAGCTCTAAAGGTTATGATAGAAGCAACTACTGAAGGCCGTGAAAAAGAGGTTTACTCTGTTAGCGGTCTTATTGGTGGAGATGGATATAAGCTTCAAAAATATTTGATGCAAGGTAAAAGCCTAACTGGAGATGTTATGGTATCTGCTATGGCAAAAGCCATATCCTGTGCGGAGGTTAATGCATCAATGGGAAGGATTGTAGCTTGTCCTACCGCTGGTTCTTGCGGTATACTGCCTGCTGTTTTACTTACAGCTGGGGAAAAATTAAATTTAAGTGAAGATAAATTGATAGAAGGCTTGTTTGCAGCTTCAGCTGTTGGAAGTATAATAGCTCAGAATGCAACTGTTGCAGGGGCAGAGGGTGGTTGTCAGGCTGAATGTGGATCTGCAGCTGCAATGAGTGCGGCTGCAATAGTAGAGCTTATGGGCGGCACGCCTGAAATGAGCTTAAATGCTGCTGCAATAGTTATAAAAAACATACTGGGATTAGTATGTGATCCTATAGCTGGGCTAGTAGAAGTTCCTTGTGCAAAGAGAAACTTTGCTGGTGCAGTGAGTGCTTTAACCACTGCTGATCTAGTTATGGCTGGTGTAAGCTCAAAGATACCTTTTGATGATACTGTCGATGCTATGTATAGAGTTGGAAAAAGCCTACCTAGTGAATTGAGAGAAACAGCCCAAGGTGGCCTTGCTATAACAAAAACAGGGTTAAAACTTAAAAAGCAAATTTTTGGAGATCAATAAGCCATTAGGCTCATATAGATGAAGATAGTGACAGAAGAAGAATTATATGATATAATAATATATATTAAGTAAAAGTAAATAGTAATCTGTGCTAGGGGGGCTGGTTATGCCAGCTGAGATAGAGAACGTTATTCTCTGACTCTTAACACCTGAACTGGTTAGAACCAGCGTAGGGAAGCAACAATAATTTTGTTAATTAGTGCAGCTTCTATGCTGCACTTTTTTGTGCGGCTAGATAAGTTTTTGATTTATATTTCTGCAGGTTAAGATAAAGCAGTTTATAAATTTAATAGTTTATCATAGAAGTTAATTAGTAGGTTATAAGCCCCCTTCACAGATGAAAAAGAAGGAGGGCTTTTTTATATGAAACAAAATAATACAGCAATACAAGGTAGTAATAATATGGTTTATAAGCTGACCCTAAGTGGATTGTTTATAGCTTTTGGTACTGTAACAGGATCAGTATTTTATATACCGTTTTTAGGTGGAAAGATGTTTCCGGTTCAGCATTTCTTAAATGTAGTTGCGGCAATAGTTTTAGGGCCATTTTATGGTGTAGCTAATGCATTTTGTATATCACTGCTTAGAAATATATTGGGCACTGGGTCCATACTTGCATTTCCAGGAAGTATGGTAGGAGCACTTTTAGCAGGAGTTGTGTATAAGAGGTTCAAAAATATATATTTGACTGCAGTAGGGGAGTTTATAGGTACAGGTATATTAGGAGCTTTTATAGCTTATCCAATGGCTACTCTTATATTAGGGAAAAAAGTAGCAGCTTTTGCATACGTATTTCCATTTTCTTTGAGTTGTGCAGGAGGGGCTATAATTGCAGTAGTATTTTTATCAGTACCAGTTATAAGAAAAACTTTAAAAAGGGAGGCACAATAAATGATTAAAAAAGCACTTACAATAGCAGGTTCAGATACTTGCGGGGGGGCTGGAATCCAAGCTGATTTAAAATCCTTTTCTGCAAATGGTGTATATGGTATGAGTGTTATAACTGCAATAACTGTTCAAAACACTCAAGGAGTTTTTGGAATACAGGATGTCAATCCGGAAATTATATCAAAGCAGATTGAAGCTATATTTGATGATATAGAAGTTGACGCAGTAAAAATTGGAATGGTATCTAAGATAGAGTCCATTAAAGCCATAGCTGAGACTTTAAAGAAGATAGACAAACTTCCTCCAGTAGTGTTAGATCCAGTAATGGTTTCGAAGAGTGGTTTTAAGCTGCTCTCAGAGGATGCAAAGGAAACTCTTATTAAGGAGCTATTTCCTTTAGCAACTATCATAACTCCTAACATCCCAGAAGCAGAAGAAATATTAGGCTATAAGATAAATGACTTTGAAGATATGTATAAAGCGGCAAAAGACCTAAAAGAGTTAGGACCTAAGTATGTCTTAGTAAAAGGTGGACACCTAAAAGGAGATGCCATAGATTCACTTTTTGATGGTGAGAGACTTATAAGCTTTAAAGAAGAGAGAATAAATACAAAGAATACTCATGGAACTGGATGTACGTTATCCTCAGCAATAGCAGCTAATATTGCCAAGGAAATGAGTATAGTTGATGCAGTAAATGAGGCTAAAAAATATATAACTATAGCCATAGAGCACAGTATAGAGTTAGGAAAAGGTGTAGGACCAACTAATCATTTTTATGAGTTATATAGAAAGGCAGGTTTGAATAATGAGTAAAAAAATAGGCTTTTTTAATATGACTGCATTATGGTTTGGTGCGGCAGTATCTTTGTCAGAAATGATGACTGGTGGACTTTTAAGTTCAGCTGGTTTAAAAAAGGGTATAGCAGGAATATTAATAGGACATCTGATAGGTGCAGTAATTCTTGCTATAGGAGCTTATATAGGTGCAAAATCTAAACTAGCAGCAATGGAATCTACCACTAATTCTTTTGGAGTTTACGGTACTAAGCTTTTGTCACTATTAAACGTTGTTCAGCTTATAGGGTGGACTACTGTTATGATAGTAATGGGAGCAAGGGCCTTTGAAGAGGCTAGTAAAGGTGTTATATCAATAAGTAGTAGCACAATATGGATATTACTAATAGGTCTATTTGTATTCATATGGATAGCTTTAGGTATGGATGGTCTAAATTATGTAAACACTGCGGCTGTGTTATTACTTTTTGTAATGACTATAATCATGACAATAAATATATTCACGTCAAATACTACTTTAGCAGCTGGTCAAAATCCAATAAGTATTGGATCAATAATAGAGTTTAATGTAGTAATGCCGCTTTCTTGGCTTCCGCTGGCAGGTGACTACACTAGGTTTGGAAAGAGTATTAAAGGATCAACTATAGGTACTTTCTTGGGATACTTTGTAGGAAGCTCTTGGATGTTTATTGCTGGTCTTGCAGCTAGTTTAGTAACTGGGGATAGTGATCCAACTAAGTTATTCACAGTTATGAATTTAGGAATTGTTGCTCTAGGAATAATATTATTATCCACAGTTACAACAACCTTTATGGATGCTTACTCAGCTGGAGTTTCCTTCGTTAATATAACCAGCAAAATCAAAGAAAAACATGCAGCTCTTATAATAACAGTACTAGCTACAGTATTAGCTTTTGTTTTTCCTATGGAACAATATGAAGATTTTTTATATTTTATAGGTTCTGTATTTGCTCCACTGTTCGCTATTATTTTTGTTGATTATTTTATATTTAAGAAGAATTTTGTGGATAAAAATAAAAAATTTAAGGTAGATATATTAGCGCTAATAGTATGGGCATTAGGAGTAGCTTTATACTATGGGATAAAGAACAAGGATATAATCATTGGGATTACTACACCTGTTATGATAGTAACATCTCTTATATATGGTGTTGCTAGAAAAGTCGTTAGTGAAGCAAAGACAAACTATGGGAAGTATGAAGAAAGTATTTAATACAAATATGAATTAGGGGGAGGTTTATATGGAGGTATATGCTAAAAAGTTATATCTAATAACAGATTATTTGATGCCATTTGATGCTATGATGGTAAAAATTGAACAGGCATTAAAAGCAGGTGTTGATATTGTGCAATACAGAGCTAAGGATAAGGCTACTAGGGAACTTATAGAAGAGGCAAAAAGTCTGAAGGCTTTATGTGAAGAATACGCTTGTACTTTTATAGTTAATGACAGAATAGATGTTGCACTGGCAGTAGAAGCTCACGGAGTTCATTTAGGTCAGGAAGATATGATGGTAAAGACGGCAAGAAGTATATGTGGGGATAACTTTATAATAGGTGCAACAGCTAAGACCAAAGATCAGGCTATAGTAGCTCAAAGAGAAGGAGCTAACTATTTGGGAGTAGGGGCCTTGTTTCCTTCAAAGACTAAGAGAAGTGCTGTTGGAATAAGCTTAAAGCAACTTAAAGAAATAAGGGACAGTGTTGAGATACCTATATATGGAATTGGAGGCCTAACTCTAGACAATCTTAGCAAAGAGATTATAGAAGTTGTAGACGGAATATGTACCGTATCTACAATTTTAGATGCAGAAGATGTAGATGCTACAGTTAAGAACTTCAAAGTCAGTATAGGATAAATGATTTCTGTCAATAATTTTAAAGAATGGTAATGTTATTATATAGTATTGAAATGAATCAGTTTACCAAAAGTAAGCTGGTTCATTTTTTACTGTTTAGGAAATTGTGAAATTTTTCAATGGCTCAGTCCAGAGAAATAGCTATAGAAATAACCGTGATTAAAAGCTATAATTAAGATATAATTTGTTGATTAAGACTAGTTTAATTGGATGAGAATCTTATTGTAGAATAAGATAATTTATATATACAAGTATAGCTTCAATATATAGTTAGAAGTCTTTGCTTGAAAGGGTATGATTAAAAAGTCAAATTAGTGGGAGTCAAAGATGGATAATACATTGAGGGTACTAAAAAAAGTATTTGGATTTTCTAGCTTTAGAAAAGGCCAAAGAGAGATAATTGAAACTATATTAAGTGGAAAAGATGTATTTGCAGTGATGCCTACTGGCGGAGGAAAATCTATATGTTATCAGATACCAGCCATTCTTATGGGGGGCGTGACTTTAGTAATATCGCCATTAATTTCTCTTATGAAAGATCAGGTTGATAGCATAAAAGATGTTGGAATAAATGCTGCTTTCATTAATAGCACTATAGACAAGAATAAGATAATCGAAATTATAGAAGATTCGCTTATAGGAAAATATAAGTTAATATATATATCACCAGAGAGATTAGAGATGGAGTACTTTGTTAAGCTAATTAGAAGCTTAAATATATCGCAGATAGCTGTAGATGAAGCTCATTGCGTATCTCAGTGGGGACATGATTTTAGAAAAAGCTATAGATTCATACTACCCTTCGTAAATTCATTAGCAAAGAGACCGGTGATAACTGCTTTTACCGCTACTGCTACGGAAGAAGTAAGAAATGATAGTGTTAAGTTATTGGGGCTCGTAAATCCATACTTACATATAAGTAGTTTTAATAGGGATAACTTAGCTATAAACGTTCATAAGGAAGTCGATAAGCTTGAATTTGTTAAGGACATAATAATAGCACACGAGGAGCAATCAGGAATAATATATTGTTCTAGGAGAAAAGATGTAGATGGACTATATGAATATCTTAAAGAAAGAGGATACAATGTAGCTAAGTATCATAGTGGTCTTAAAGATGAAGAAAAAGAAGCTTTTCAAGATGATTTTCTTTTTGATAGAAGGGAGATAATGATAGCTACAAATGCCTTTGGCATGGGTATCGATAAGTCAAATGTAAGGTATGTAGTGCACTTAACCTTGCCTAAGAACTTAGAAAACTACTATCAGGAGATTGGTAGAGGTGGCAGAGATGGTGAAAAGTGTGACTGCCATCTATTATACTCTAGAGAGGATATTCCATCAATGGAGTATATGATTAATACCTCCTCTATACTTAATAGACGGGAAATAGAGCTAAGAAAGCTTCAGGCAATGGTAGATTTCTGTGAGACTCAGAGTTGTTATAGACAGTTTATACTAAATTATTTTGGGGAAGGGACAGTGAAAGAGTATTGCAATAACTGTTCAAATTGCTTAAATAATGAGGAGTTAAGGGATATAACTATTGAGGCTCAGAAGATATTATCCTGCTTGTACAGAACTAAGGAGAAGTACGGAATATCTGTAATAGTAGATATATTGAGAGGTTTTTCTGGACCTAAAATAATAGATAATAAATTGAATGAGCTTTCAACTTATGGAATTATGCAAGAGTATAGTAGCAAATTCATAAAGGATATAATTCAAACTCTTATAGAAGAAGGTTTTGTAGACAAAAAAGAAGGAACTTATTCTATGATAAGGCTCAATAGTAAGTCTATCAGTATACTTAAAGGAAAAGAGAAGGTTATGGCTAGACTTAAAGATTCTGTGGACGATACGGTTTTAGATCAAGAATTGTTTAAGAAGTTAAGAATACTTAGAAGAGACCTATCTCAAAGTGAAAAGGTGAAACCTTACATAATATTTTCTGATTCAACTTTAATACAGATTGCAAATCTGAGACCTAAGAGTAGGGAAGAATTAATGAATATACGAGGCGTTGGAGAGAAGAAGATTGAGAAGTATGGAGATAGGGTGCTTAGAGTAGTATATAACCACACTTTAATAAAAAGCAAGGTAAATTGAGGAAAACCACTTAATTTCAATAATATTTCAAGCATAGGAAGAGAGATAATCAAAGAATAAAAATATTCTTTGATTTTTTTTGTTTTTGTATCATAATATAATTATGACAATGTTTACAAAAGGGGGAGTTATTATGGGAAAATATGTGGTTATTGACGTAGGTGGATCTTCAATTAAGTATGCACTAATGGATGGTGAAGGGAAGTTTTATGAAAAAGGAAGTGTAAAAACTCCTGATACTGGAATAGATGATTTTATCGATACTGTGGGAAGTATAGTTGATAATTTTAAAGAAAAACATGAAATTGTTGGACTAGCATGTAGTCTGCCAGGAGCAGTTGAACCTAAAAGTGGAATTATATATGGTGCAAGCGCAATTCCATACATACATGGTCCTAATATAAAAGAGTTACTTGCTAATAGAACTCAATTAAGAGTTTCCATAGAAAATGATGCTAACTGTGCTGGTCTTGCTGAAGGCTGGTTAGGTGCTGCAAAGGACTGTGAAAACTTCATATGTGTAGTTATAGGGACTGGCATAGGAGGCTGTGTTGTTGTTAATAAAAAGATTCTTAGAGGAAAGAACCTCCATGGTGGAGAGTTTGGATATATGCTAGTAGATGATAGTGATGGAATAGATGAACATACTTGGAGTAATACTGGGTCTACTTTTTCATTAGTAAAGAGAGTTGCTAAGGTTAAAGGTATTCAAGTTGAAGAGCTTAATGGTAAGAAGGTCTTTGAAATGGCTGAACAAGGAGACGAAGAGGTAAAGCAAGCTATTGATAAATGGTATAACTATTTGGTTAGAGGAATATTCAATCTGCAATATATAATAGATCCAGAAAAGATATTAATAGGTGGAGCGATAAGTAGTAGACAAGACTTCTATGATGTAGTAAACGGAAGACTTAACGAGATGAAGAGTGAGTATGCTAAACTAGATATCTTCGTTGAGAAATGTGCTTTTGAGAATGATGCAAATTTAATTGGAGCATTATATAACTTTTTATATTGCTAATCTCTGTTAAAGTATTCTATTAAATTAAGTGGTTAGTCATCCGATGCTTGGATGAGCTTGCGCAAAGAATTAATATGATTTTGTCATATTCCATGGCTAAAACTGTAAACTCACTACGTTTGAACATACAGTTTTACTCTTTATTTAACCATTCACCTCTTATAAATCTTATGTATCTTAACCGTAAGTATATAAAGAATGCTATTAAAATAAAGAGTAAAGGAGAGAATATGTCGTTTGCCAGAATTTCTTCACATACGTTCAGAAAAGGCAGATGCGCAAAAAATAGCTAAAGAAGTTCGCTTTAGCTATTTTTTATTCTTTAGAAATTAAACCGTATATAAAGCTGTATATAAATATGTATAGATGGCTCAAATGCAAAGATAGGAGAACGAATAAAAAAATAAAATATGTCGCCTGCCAGAATTTCTTCACATACGTTCAGAAAAGGCAGATGCGCAAAAAATAGCTAAAGAAGTTCGCTTTAGCTATTTTTTATTCTTTAGAAATTAAACCGTATATAAAGCTGTATATAAATATGTATAGATGGCTCAAATGCAAAGATAGGAGAAAGAATAAAAAAATAAAATATGTCGCCTGCCAGAATTTCTTCACTACGTTCAGAAAAGGCAGATGCGCAAAAAAATAGCTAAAGAAGTTCGCTTTAGCTATTTTTTTTTCCATAATTAAATCCATATTAGTCATAGATAGTTTGTCCCTTTGAATATATTTTTATAAAAGGAGGGAGATGTATATGGATTTTAAGCATTTTATTGAAAGTGATAGAGAAAAACATAATAAGCAGAAGTTTAAGGGTACATTCCTAGATTATTTGGAGATAGTTAAGCAGAACCCAGATGTAGCAAAGTTGGCGCATAAGAGAATCTACGACATCATAGTTAATAAAGGTGTAAAGATATTGAAACCTGAAGAAAACCCAAGGGTTAGAAAGATATATGGTAATGAGGTAATAAAAAAATACAACTTCTTTGAGAGTGATTTCTTTGGTATAGACAAAATACTAATGAAGCTTGTAAATTATTTCTATTCAGCTTCTATGAAGGGTGAAGAGGCAAGGCAAGTCCTTTATTTAGTTGGACCTGTTGGAGCAGGAAAATCTTCATTAGTAGAAGCTTTAAAAAAAGCTTTAGAAATTGCAGAGCCAATTTATGCTATTGAAGGGTGCCCAATGCATGAAGAGCCACTTCATCTAATTCCTAAGCACCTTAGACCTAAGTTTGAAGAAATGTTAGGAGTTCAGATAGAAGGTGATCTCTGTCCAGTTTGCAGATATAGACTAATGAATGATTTTAATGGAAGATATGAAGATTTTCCAGTGGAAACAAAGGGCTTCTCTATAAGATCAAGAAAGGGAATTGGAGTTGTACCTCCAGTAGATCCTAACAATCAAGATACATCTATATTAACTGGTGCTGTAGACATATCTAAAATGGATATGTATCCTGAGGATGATCCAAGGATATTCTCACTTAATGGTGCCTTTAACGTAGGAAATAGAGGTTTGGTTGAGTTTATAGAAGTATTTAAAAACGATGTTGAATATCTTCATACTATAATAACAGCAACCCAAGAAAAGTCCATTCCATCACCTGGTAAAGGTTCTATGATTTACTTTGATGGCTTGATAATAGCCCATTCAAATGAGGCTGAATGGAACAAATTTAAGTCAGATCATACAAATGAAGCAATTTTAGATAGAATAGTTAAGATAGAAGTTCCATATTGTATGGAATTAAATGAGGAAAAGAAGATATATGAGAAGATATTAAAGAAGAGTAATTTTAATGCTCATATAGCTCCTCATACCATAGAAGTTGCTGCAATGTTTGCAATACTTTCTAGATTGTCTCCATCTGCAAAAGTAGATTCTGTAACAAAGCTTAAGATCTACAATGGAGAAGATATTGTTGAAAAAGGTTCTACAAAGCGAATAGACCTTTTAGAGCTTAAAGAAGAAGCAGGTCCAAATGAAGGTATGAAAGGAATATCAACAAGATTTATCATAAAGGCTATTGATAATGCCCTTTCTAGCTCAGAGTATCCTTGTATAAATCCTTTAAGTATAATGGAGAGCATAATAAAGTCAGTTAAGGACTTAGATATATCTCAAGAAGAGAAAAAGAAATATCTTGGATTTATACAAGATACCTTAAGAAAAGAATATAACAAGATTCTTGAAAAAGAAATTACTAAAGCCTTTATCCATTCCTTTAGAGAACAAGCTGAAAGCCTATTTAATAACTATATAGATAATGCAGAAGCTTATGTAAACAAAACTAAGCTTAAGGATAATTCTACTGGTGAGGAATTGAATCCAGACGAAAGCTTTATGAGAAGCATAGAAGAGCAGATTGGTATATCAGAAAGTTCAGCTAAAGGCTTCAGATCTGATGTAACTTCTTATATGTTCTACGTTGTAAGAAATGGCGGACATATTGATTACACTGCTTATGAGCCTCTAAAAGAAGCTATTGAGAAAAAACTCACAGCTTCAGTTAAGGATCTTTCTAGAATAATAACTAAGTCTAGAGTTAGAGATAAGGAACAAGATGAAAAGTATAATGCTATGGTTGAAGAAATGAAGGCAAATGGATACTGTGATCATTGCTGCGATGTCATATTGAAGTATGCTGCAAACAACTTGTGGAAGGATTGATACTATGGCTATATTCAGAGATCATGCAGAAAATCCAGTGGAACATGACAGAGCTATAGAGGATAGAAGAAGGCATAGGCAGTTAGTTGAAAAGTCTATAAAAGAAAATCTAGGAGATATACTTTCAGAAGAGAGTATAATCGGTGAATCTAAAAATAAAAAGTTCAAAATTCCTATCAGAGGGATAAAGGAATATCAGTTTGTTTACGGCAACAATAACGGCGGTGTAGCTAGTGGAACAGGAGAAGAAAAAAGAGGGGATAAGGTAGGGAAAGCTTCAGAGCAGGGGGGCAACGGCCCCGGCTCTGCTGGCAATCAAGAGGGGGAGGACATATATGAAACTGAAATAACTCTTGAGGAACTATTAGACTATATTGTTGAAGATCTTGATCTACCTAACCTGGACAGAAAAAAGTATTCCGAGATAATTGTAGAAAGTGCTGGAAGAAAAAGAGGATATCAAAAGTATGGTATTAATCCAAGACTTGCTAAGAAGAAAACAGTAATGGCTAAGATTTCTAGAAAGCAGGGGAAGAAGAGAGCTTTAATGGAAATCGGTGAAAGCGGAAAGTTGGATAGATTTCCTTTTAGAGAAGAGGATCTAAGATACTATAAGGTTAAGAAAAAGCCTAAAAAAGAAAGTAATGCAGTAATGCTGTTTATAATGGATGTATCTGGATCCATGGATAACTCTAAGAAATTCTTAGCCCGTTCATTTTTCTTTGTATTATCAAGGTTTATAAGAAGAAAGTATAATAATATAGCTTTTGAGTTTATATCTCATACAACCTTAGCTAAAGTTGTAAATGAGTATGAATTTTTTCATAAGGCAGAATCCGGTGGTACCTATATATCCTCAGGGTTAAATAAAGCATTAGAAGTTATAAGAGAAAAATATCCTCCAGATATGTGGAATATATATCCTTTCTATGCTTCCGATGGTGATAACTGGAGTGAAGACAATGAAAGAGCAATAAAAGCAGTAAATGATTTATGCGAAATAAGTAATTTATTCGGTTATGCTGAGTTACTACCTTCTACTTATTCTACAACCATGTATTATAGATTTTTAAAGGAAGTAAAGAAGAAGAATTTTGCAATGGTTGTAGTAAAAGAAAAGAAAGACCTATGGAATGCATTGAAATTTATGCTATCTAAGGAGCTTAAGGAGGAAGGGTGATGGATTATACAGTTAGAGATTTAGAGAAATGGAACATTTTAATAGAAGAGACTGCAAAGGAAGTAGGTCTTGATTTCTATCCTCAAGAATTCGAGATAATAGGATATAATGAAATGCTAAGCTACGAAGCTTATGTAGGAATGCCATCAAGATATCCTCATTGGAGTTATGGAAAAGCCTATGAAAAGAATAAGACTTTGTATTCATTAAATTTAACTGGACTACCATATGAGATGGTAATTAATTCGAATCCTAGTTTAGCATATCTAATGAAGGATAATACATTACTTCTTCAGATATTAACTATGGCTCATGTATATGGACATAATGATTTCTTTAAAAACAACAGATTATTTAAAGATGGTACTGATGCCGATAATACCTTAGAGATGTTTAAGTTAGACGCTGAAACTGTAAGAAGATATATAAATAATCCTAGCATCGGGTATCAAAGGGTTGAAAGAGTTCTAGATGCGGCTCATGCAGTAAGATATCAGATTAGTAGAGTTATTGGAGAAAAGAAAATATCTCAGAGTGAGCAGCGTAAGAGGCTTATTGAAGATTATTCTAGAAAGATTGAGAATAGAGGAATACTGGATAGCAATGATCCAATTGAAGAACCTAATTTGTCAAAAATTCCACTTAGTCCAGAAGATGATTTGATTCAATTTATAATAGATTATGGTAGTTTAGAAGATTGGGAGAAAAGTCTTTTAAGTATAGTTAGAAGAGAGACGCTGTATTTTTTACCACAGATCGAGACAAAAACTATGAATGAGGGATGGGCTAGTTTTTGGCATTATAATATCCTTAAAAAGTTAGAACTTCCTCAAGAGTTACATTTTGAGTTTTTGAAGAGACACAACGATGTAGTTGCTCCAATGTTAGGTGGCCTAAATCCATATTATGTAGGATTTAGAGTTCTTGAGGATATTGAAAGAAGATATGGTAGAGATAAGATTTTTGAAGTTAGAGCTATTGAGAGAGATAATTCGTTTTTGAGAAAGTATCTTACAGAGGAATTATGCGTTGAACTTAATTTGTTCCAGTATGCGAAAAAAGGCTTTGATTTTGTCGTGGATGAAGTTTCAGATGAAAATGGTTGGAAAAAGATAAGAGATACTATAGCATCTAACTGCGGAGTCGGAAGTATTCCATATATAAGGGTTATAGATTTAAATAAAAGAGATAATACCCTTACTCTAGAGCATGTTTTTGATGGTAGGGAGCTAGATATTGTTTATGCTAAAGAAACCTTGAAATATGTACAGGAGCTATGGGGGTATAAGGTAGTTTTGATTACAAAGAATAAAGACTTACAGGAAGTTTCATTAATATGTGATGAGGGTAAGAAGATAACAACAAAATGAAAAATCGCGGAATAAACCGCGATTTTTTTTTGCTTTCTAAGAGAATATAAAACTTTTTGCTACCTAGAACTGGTAATATTTTGTGGCATAACATCTTATTAGGACATACAAAGAAAAAGAAGAACAATAAAAAGGTTCGTGAATATACTAATGTGTGAAGTATTTTTGGGAGAATTTTTATGAAATTAAAGGATAGTGAAACCTTAAAGAATCTGCTTAAAACCTTTGCTGGAGAGTCTAGAGCAAGAAACAAGTATAATTTATATGCAGAGAAAGCTAGGCAAGAAGGTTTTGTTTGGATAGGGCAAATTTTTGATATGACTGCATCTAATGAATATGCTCATGCTAGAGAAGCATGGGGAAGATATCTGGGAATGATAAAGTCTACTGAGGATAACCTCCTAGATGCTGTTATGGGAGAAGGAGAAGAGACAAATAAAATATATAAGGAATTTGAAGAGGTTGCTAGAAAAGAAGGGTTTGAAGCTATTGCTAATTTCTATAAAGAGCTTAGAGAAGTAGAAGAAAGCCATAAGGAACGATTCAAAGAATTATATGAAAAAGTTAAAAGTGGAACAGTATTTAAGGCTAGCTGTGAAACCTTTTGGAGATGTTTAAATTGTGGATATATATACGAAGGTAAGGAAGCTCCAGAAGTATGTCCTTTGTGTAAGTTCCCAAAAGCGTATTTTGAACCATATGGAGAAGGTAAGAAAGAGTAGGAGGAAGAGATTATGAAGTTTTCATATGCAGAAGAATATTTCTTTCCAGTTGTGATGAAAGATATAAAGGTATTTGATTTTTCAGAAGATGCCGTTGAAGATGAAGCTTTAAGGAAAAATAAAGATGAAGATTTATATAAGGAACTTTTTAAAGAAGTCGATGATGAATTTATAAATGAAATACTTTGTAATAACATATAAAAGTATAGCTAAGGCTTATTGCCTTAGCTATACTTTTTACTGTGTAGAGATACAATATATAGATATTAAATGAAGGTAAGGACTTCGCAAAGTATTCACGGGTTTTAGGGAAATTAGCGTTTTTTATAAGGAATTAAATACAATGTATTTTAATATATTGTTATGATAGCAATATTAGGGTGATTTAATGGAAAGCTTCAAGGAACTTTTTGACTCATATTTTTTAGAGGTTAATAATTTGACTGATCTTTTAACAAAGTATGTTAATTCATATAGATTGCTTATAGGTGGAGCAGGGGAACTTAATGGAATTGCGCTAGCTAGAAAGAAAGAAGTAAGAGATGCTATAAAAAGAGCAAACCAGCTAGGGGATATTATAGATGTATTGCTAAACGTGATTCAAAGCGTGGAGTGTTGTTATCTTGATTATATAAGGATGAAGGCAGATGTAATTGCCCTAAAGACCGCACAGAAATCTATAATATTAACGGAAATTGATAATGAATTACTTTTCCAAAATTCCAGTGGAGGGCCAGCACAGCAGCAGGCCAATAACCAAGGAAGGCCTCCTATTAAGCCACCTCCAACAAGAAAAAGGAGAAAGCTTAATAAAGGCAATAATGATAGCCATGAAGAAGATAAAGATTGTGATGATGATCATGATAATTGCGATGACAGCTGTGAAGATAAGGATGAAAATCCTTATGATAAGAAATGTGATGACGATGATAAAAACAATCCTGAAGATTAAAGTAACTATAAGGCTTGGTAGATTTTTTTTATATGTTTTTGGAAGGGTTGATGAACAAAAAATCTCGCTGAAAAGACTTTGTTCAGCGAGATTTTTGTTTTTTTACTATCTTAAAGCTTTTTTAACTTTAAATTTGATATCATCAAGTAAGAAAAGATTAACATCAATATCACAGGTAATGCTGTTGGGACAAAGTATCTTGTTGTAATTAAAGAAAAGATTGCCATAATACTTCCTGCTATAGTTATTGGAATTCCTGTAAAAACTCCATCGAATTCTGATAAGTTATATCTCGCCAGTCTGAATGCTCCGCATATAGGGAAAATTATTAGTGCGCAATAGCCAAATAATCCTTTAGGTCCAAGTATATTTAAACTATGTTGAGTATATATTAGTATAGCAGGCGCAACTCCAAAAGATACCAAGTCAGCTAGGGAATCTAGTTCCTTTCCTAGTTCACTAGATACATTAAGAAAGCGAGCAACTCTTCCATCATATCTATCAATCAGTGCAGCTATAATTACAAATATTGCTGCTAAGAAATAATCTTCATTTAATGTGGCAAGTATTGAAAAAATTCCGAAAGATAAATTGGCAAAGGTAAAATAATTAGGGATATTACTTTTTCTCATATAATCACTCCTAGTAAAATAAATATAATTCCATCATCAATAAATAATTATAACGCATTTTAGATAAAAGTATAAGAGGTAAAATCTTATATATTCCAGAGAAAATACATATATTCAGTTATTTTTAGTTATTTTATTAACAAAATGACAGTTGGACACTATGAAAATCTATAATAATCTAGAAATTGGCTATAATATATATAATTCTTTGCAATATTATTATTTTTACTACATGTGTATATTGTATTTTTTGTTGCAAAGTTTCTATTTAAATTTATTTTGTGCATAATATACAAAATAACTATAAAACGGTATATAATGTAAGAGGTTGCCAGGTGCTGATGTATTTGTATTGTGAAAAATATTTATTTTTTATAAACAGCATCATTAGGGCAAAATTAGAGTTTATTGGCTAAATGGCATAATTATAAGTGTTTAGGACAACCTCGACATACGATTATAATTCTGCTATAATGTTTAATGATTGAATTTGCAAGAATATGATGTAAGAAATGAGAAAAGTTTACATACGTTGTTATGGAGGTATTCATGAAAAAGGTAAAGTTTATATATAATCCATTTTCAGGGGAGAATGTCATTTTAGACGAATTAGATAAAGTTATAAGAATCCACCAAAAATATGGTTATATAATTGTTCCTTATAGAATAAATAAAGAGTCTGATATATCGGAAGCTTTGCACGATATTGATGAAGATTATTATTATATTTTAGTAGCTGGTGGAGATGGTACTGTAGATTCTCTAGTTAATGCCATGAAAGCAAAAAATATAGATTTACCAATTGGAATATTGCCAGTAGGAACAGCAAATGATTTTGCAAAATTTTTAGATATACCATCAGCGGTAGGGGAAGCCTGTAAGAGGATATTAGAAAGTGAACCTACTCCAGTAGATATAGGGAAAATTAATGATAAATACTTTATAAATGTAGCAAGTACTGGTTTATTTACCGATGTTTCGCAAAAGACAGATGAAAATCTAAAAAATATGATAGGTAAATTAGCATATTATTTAAAGGGACTTGAACAATTACCTAACTTTAGAAAGCTAAAGGTGAAGATTTCATCAAAGGAGCTTGAATACGATGGATATATGTATCTAATGTTAGTATTTAATGGTCAGACTGCAGGTAATTTTAATTTAGCTACTCGTGCAGATGTTATGGACGGATATTTAGATGTAATAATATTTAAGGCTGTATCAATAAAAGATCTAATACCTTTGTTTATAAGAGTTATAAGAGGTGAACATCTAGATGATCCTAAGGTTATATACTATAAAACGAAGGAATTGACTATAGAAACTGATGAGGATATAGTTACTGATATAGATGGTGAAAAAGGACCAGGATTTCCGCTACATTTACAGTGTATAGAAGGTGGAATAAAGGTTTTAGGCATAAAATAGATTATAACATAATAAATTATAAGTAAGAGTTTCTAAAGACTTTATAGCATGAATAGTTATTATAACTTATTTATTGAGATTAAAGAAGGAACCAAGATATTAAGAGGTGTGATATGGTGGGCGTGTATCTATACTTTGTAATATTATTACTTATAATTTTTTTATGTGTTTTTATATTAGACAAGCTATTAAAGACTGCACCTATTAAGATTAAACTTATATCATTATTGGTGATTAGTTTAATGATTGTAAGATATGTAATATTGATTTTATTCGCCATTATTCAGGATCAAAAGTATATATACTATATAAAATACGTAACTTTTCTTCAATATATCTATATACCAGCAATTTTATTTACAGCATATTATATATTTAGAAGAAGCGAAAAATTAAAGTTTTCTATTAGTTATGGAATTCTAGTAATATATACAATAATGTACTTTTTGACAATTATAATATATGAGCCTACTTTGAGTATATCTTTAAGTTTTGGTTATGTAATCAGCCTTAGTCAGGAACTGATTCCTGCTTTAATATTTATTATAAGCCCCATGACAATATTGGTTCTTTCAATAGTTCATATGGATAGGAGATTTGTTAATAAACAAGGTCTTAGACTCCTTATAATTATTTCAATAATTATAATATTAGAAAGTATGTTAAAGCTTTCTGGAGTATATATATATCCCTATTCAATTATAAGTGAGCTACTAACAGTATTAGTATTTAACTATTCATTGGGATTATTTAAGAAGTAGTAATTTAAGGGATTAGAATAGCATGTCAGGCAAATACAGTAAAAAAACTTATTCGCTAGCTAGGTTTTCTCATATGGATTTGGAAATGCAGATACGGAAAAACATCACTGAAGAAGATGACTTCAGTGATGTTTTTCGTTCTTTAGGAATTTATAAAGTTTTAGTGTACTCTTTTATTCCTTGATGGACTGTTATTACTATTATTTAGCTTTTTCTTTGTACTTGAAGTAGTAGATTTTCTTTGAGCTTTATCTCCGTTGCCTAAGTTTTTTTCAGATTCATGATTATTTTTTGACTTAGAACTATTATTATGACTCTTATTACTATTAGACTTATGATTTCTTTCCTTAGCAGGAGTCCAATCTATAAGGCAGTTTTTATCTTTTCCTATAAGGTCTTCACGTCCAGCCTTTAGCAACGCTTTCTTTACTAAACCATGATTTTTTGGAACAGCAAATTGAAGTAGTGCTCTTTGCATATTCTTTTCTTCTTGAGTTTTTGGCGTATAAACTTTTTCACCTGTGAAAGGGTTAACACCGGTATAGTATATAGTAGTAGATATACTTCCTGGAGTTGGATAAAAGTCTTGTACTTGTTCAGGTGTATATCCCATATCTTTTATGTAAAGTGCAAGCTCAATTGCAGCCTTTAGATCACTTCCAGGATGAGAACTCATAAGATAAGGAACCAAAAATTGTTTCTTTCCTATCTTTTCATTTACTTGGAAGTATTTCTTTACAAATTTATCATATACTTCTCTTGTGGGTTTGCCCATTTGGGCTAAAACTTTATCACTTACATGCTCAGGTGCAACCTTTAGCTGACCGCTTATATGATGCTTACAAAGCTCTGAGAAAAACTCATTATTTTTATCTTCAATTAAATAATCATATCTTATTCCTGAACGGATAAACACTTTTTTTATTCCAGGAAGAGTTCTAACCCTTTTTAGTACGCTTAAGTATTCGCTATGGTCAACTATAAGATTCTTACAAGGCTTTGGAAACATACACTGTTTGTCTTTACATGTTCCGAACTTTTCTTGCTTTTTACAGGACTTATGTCTAAAGTTAGCGGTAGGACCGCCAATGTCATGTATATAGCCTTTAAAATCATCTAATGTGGTTAAGAGCTTAGCTTCATCAACTATTGATTCACCACTTCTGTTTTGTATTATTCTTCCTTGGTGGAAGGTTAATGCACAAAAGGAGCAAGAACCATAACATCCCCTATGGCTGGTAATAGAAAACTTAACTTCGTTTATAGCAGGAATCCCACCCTTAGCTTCATATATAGGATGATAAGTTCGTGTATAAGGTAGATTATACGTTATATCCATCTCTTCTTCAGTCAATGGCAGTTGAGGCGGGTTCTGAACAAGGTATCTGTCACCATGTGGCTGGATTACAGTCTTTCCTATTATTGGATCTTGTTCGTAGGATTCTAGTTTATAGCTCTGTCCATAAGCTTCTTTACTTGACATAGTTTCTTCAAAGGAAGGAACTATAACATAGTCTTTAAGGTTAGTTATATCCTTAGTTAAATAACAAGTTCCTCTTACATCAGCAATCTTTTTTACTTCCATTCCATAGGATAAGAGATTAGCTATTTGAACGATGGTTTTCTCTCCCATACCATAGCTCAAAAGATCTGCCTTAGAATCCACCAGTATGCTTCTTCTTACTTTATCATCCCAATAATCATAATGAGCAAATCTTCTCAATGAGGCTTCTATACCACCAATTATAATAGGAATGTCCTTGAAGGCTTCTCTTATTCTATTGCAATATACGATGACTGCTCTGTCAGGTCTATGATCTGCTTCACCACCTGGAGAGTAAAAATCATCTCTTCTTTTCTTTTTAGCTGCAGTATAGTGATTTACCATGGAGTCGATATTTCCTGAGTTTACAAGGAATCCATATTTAGGTCTTCCTAAAGCTTTGAAATCTTCAGAGTCATGCCAGTTTGGCTGAGGAATAACCCCTACAGTAAATCCGTTTGCCTCTAAGGTTCTTCCAATTATGGCTGTACCAAAGGAAGGATGATCAACATAGGCATCGCCTGTAACTATTATAAAATCTAATTGTTCTATATTACGTCGTTTTAAATCTTCTTTATTAATAGGTAAAAATTCTTTTGATAGATTCATTACAAAACTCCTTAATAGATATTTTGCTGGTTAGCAAACAATCATTTGATGAACTAAAATATCCTAAATAAGTATGGATTTTAGATTCATGATTTTGCTTGATATAACATTTATAAACACACATAGAGTATCATATCTTTATATCACTAAGTTATATTATCATAATGGTGAAAAAAATAAAAGTGTCAAAAGTCAAATGGAAGAATATGAAGCAAATTGAAGATTTCTTGCGATATTTTACAAAAAGTAATGATATATAAAATAATTTTGGAAATTTAGACATTATAGGTTGCAAAATGGGCTTAAAGTAATATAATATTAATGTATAAAGTACTATTAATATTATTTTATAAATGAAAATTTAATTGTTAGGTGAGGCTCCTACAAGAATGCATGCTACTGCCCGGAAACATCGAGAGATGCCAATGGGTCAACAGGTTTTATCGAATCAAGGTATAACTTAATGTAGCTAGACCATAGGTCTTAAGTCTTGTAGTGCTAAAACTCAACGTTGTTAGCGGTATTTAGTTGAATTTTAGAGCCTTAGGGCTCTTTTTTACTGTCTATGAAAGTTAAAAGACAGTATATTGGTAATAATATTGTAAATTTAGTGAAATCATAACAATAAATGATTGATTATCAGGTGGTGAAATTAGATGGAGAGTGGCCCTCATAGTAGGTCGCAAGGACAATTGAATAAAATAATAAACAATGAGTGGCTTCAGCAAAATTTTAACATATTCTAAAGTATAGCTCTAGCTATGCCCTCATTGATTTCTGAGGGAGGTAGAAGAATGAAAAGATTAGCTGTAATTCTTTATAGTTCTATATTAAATAAAAAGGTATACGATGAGTTTGACGATATCCTTGGAATCCTAAAGGACGTATATGTTACAACAGAAGATGGCTATCCAAGAATTATTGGGTACAAGATAAAGAGAGATGGCTCAGTGTTTGATTATGAGTTTAGAAATATAGATTTTTATTTAAAAGATAGTGGAAAACTACGAATAGAGACCAGAGGAAGTAAAGAGATATTGCCAAGAAAATATACCTATTTACTAACTCAAAATCTTTTAGATAAAAAAATAGTTGATATAAACGGAAAAAAAGTAGTAAGAGTGAATGATTTAAGGATTGCGGAAATTGCAGGAGAGTACAGAGTTGTTGCTGTGGAAGCAGGTCAAATTGCTAGATATAGAAGAATGGGAATTGAAGGCTTTGCAAAAACTTTACTTAAATTAATGAATAAAGAAGCCACTGATCAATCTTTGATGTGGGATGATGTTGAAACCTTAGAAATAATAAAGGATAGCTTACAGCTTTCAGTGCCTTATAAAAAGCTATCTACTTTGCACCCTGCTGATTTAGCAGATATATTAGAAGATCTTGATGAGAAGCAAAGAAAACAAGTATTTGAAAATTTAGATGATGACTTGGTAGCAGATGCATTGGAAGAGATAGAACCAGAATTTAAGGGATCTATAATAAGAGATTTAAGTGTATCAAAGACAGCAGAGATACTTGAAAATATGCCTAACGATGAGATAGCAGATCTTTTAGACGGACTCAATGAGGAAGAAAGAGAAAAGGTGCTAGTATCATTGGAATCAGAAGATGCGGCTGAAGTAAAAGAGCTTTTAGCATATGAAGATGAGACTGTTGGTAGTATTATGAATAAAGATTTTATATCTGTAAATATAGATATAACAATAAAGGAAACAATAGAGCTATTAAGAGAAATGAAACCAGATGATGAAGTTATGCATTATATTTATATTACAGATGAATTGGAAAAGCTTTTAGGTGCTGTACCTATAAGAGATTTACTTATTAGTAGTAGTGAAACAAAGCTTAAGGATATAATGGATAGAAGTGTTATTAGTATCAAGTATGATCTGCATATTGATGAAGCCATCGAATTAATAACCAAATATGATCTGTTATCTGTACCTGTTACAGATGAGGAAGATAGACTTGTAGGCATAGTTTTAATTCATGATATTGTGGATGAATTCTTACTTCCAACCTGGAGAAAGAAAGTGAAAAAAGCTGTTTAATATTATTTAAAATTTAGTTGACATTTAATGCAAATGGCATATAATAAAATTAAGATTAATCTTATCAAAATACTCAACTTTAAATGCAAGGAAAAAGTAAAGTATCATAAATGAAGGTTTCAGAGAGGAAGAGATGGTGTGAATCTTCTACTTGGATTTTATGAGAAGTGCGCTTTGGAGCTGGTAGCCGAAATTTTTAGTAGGTGTCCTCGGGAATGCCCGTTATAGCAAGGAAGCATGATAGTGCTTTTTATGAGTGAGATTTTATATCTAAGTAGAGTGGAATCGCGGAGTTTACTTCGTCTCTAATAAGGAGATGAGGTTTTTTTTTATTCTTTATGAATGTTTTCTTAGATAAAGTTATAGGCAAGTATGCTTATAAGGCTTAGTAGCAATTATAAGTGAAGGGATAAAAAAGTAAGACTATTTCAATAACTATAAAAAGTCAAAGGTATAAAAAGATAACTTATACTTATTTATAGCAGTTATCTTTGATATAAATATATAAATTATTAGGGGTATCTAAAAGAATAAATTATAATTTTGGAGGTAGAGAGATATGATATTCAATAATGCATTAGAGTTACTTGGAAACACACCAGTATTGAAGGTAAACACTTTAACAGGAGAGAATTCCGCAGAAGTATATGTAAAGTTAGAGAAATTTAATCCAGGTGGAAGTGTAAAAGATAGAGCGGCTTATGGAATGATAGAAAAAGCTGAAAGCTTAGGATTACTAAAGGTTGGAGATACTATAGTAGAACCTACAAGCGGTAATACCGGAATAGCTTTAGCTATGATTGGAAAGCTAAAAGGATATAAAGTTGTAATAGTAATGCCAGAAACAATGAGTAAAGAAAGAAGAGACTTAATTAAAGCTTATGGTGCAGAACTTGTACTAACAGAAGGTGCTAAGGGAATGAAGGGAGCTATTGCTAAAGCAGAAGAATTAGTTAAAGAAAAAGGCTATTTCATGCCACAACAATTCTTAAATGTAGCTAACCCAGAAAAACACTATGCAACTACTGCAGAAGAAATAGTTAAAGATCTACCAGATATAGATGTATTTGTAGCTGGAGTTGGAACTGGTGGAACAATATCTGGAGTTGGTAAGAAGTTAAAAGAGTTAAAGAGTGATGTTACAGTAGTAGCAGTTGAACCTGAAAAGTCACCTGTAATCTCTGGAGGTGCTCCAGGACCACACAAGATTCAAGGTATAGGAGCTGGATTTGTTCCTGAAATCTATAACAGTGATGTTGTAGATAAGGTAGTTCAAGTTAAGGAGGAAGATTCATTTGCAGCAGCAAGAAACTTTGGAGCTAACGAAGGAGTACTTATAGGCATATCTTCAGGTGGTGCACTTCATGTTGCATTAGAATTAGCAAAAGAGTATGGACCAGGTAAAAAGATTTTAGTTGTAGCACCAGATGGAGGAGAAAAATATCTTTCAATGGGCCTATATGAATAATATAAAGGTGTGATAACAATTGTTTAAGAACCTTAGATACGATATAAAAAAGATACTTGAAAATGACCCAGCAGCTAGAAGCTGGCTTGAAGTTTTACTACTTTATCCAAGTGTTCATGCAGTTAATGGACACAGAGTATCTAGTTGGTTTTACAAAAGAAAAATGTTCTTTATAGCAAGACTAATATCTCAAGTAGTAAGACTTTTTACAGGTATAGAAATACATCCAGGGGCTAAAATAGGCAAAGGCTTATTTATAGATCATGGTATGGGGGTAGTCATAGGAGAAACTAGTGTTATAGGCAACGATGTTGTAATATATCATGGAGTTACTCTTGGTGGTACTGGAAAAGATAAGGGTAAAAGGCATCCTACCGTTGGAGATAATGTAGTTATAGGAGCAGGTGCTAAGGTTCTTGGACCTATAACTGTTGGAGATGGAGCAAAGATTGGTGCGAATTCTGTAGTACTTGAAGCTGTTCCAGCGGGAGCTACAGCAGTTGGAATACCAGCGAGATTTATAGTGAAAAATACTCCCATAATCGAGATTGAAGATTATAGGGGAAGAAGAAAGAAAATATATAATAATATGGTGATTTAATATTATGGATTTATCAAATGAAATAATAAAGTACTGTGCTTCTCTTGGACTTGATTCAATTGGCTTTGCACAGTGTAGAGTTTATGAAGAGTTAAGAAGCTTTTATAGCGAAAGAAAAGCCAAGGGTTTAGAGAATGAATTCGAAGAAAAAGATATAGAAAAAAGAATAAATCCAAATCATTATATGAGTGAGGGAAAGACTATAGTATCTATAGCTTTCCCTTATCTGCATGATAAGGATTATACAGACAATGGATTTTCTTTGTATACTAGAGGCAAGGATTATCATAGCGTAGTATATAGCTACTTAGAAAAGATAGTGGGATTTATAAATAGCTTAGGAGGAAATGCTATTGCTTTTACTGATAGCAATACTTTGCCAGAAAGATATATAGCTTATCTTGCAGGCGTAGGTTTTGTAGGTAGAAATAATATGATAATTACTAAGAAATATGGTTCTTATGTGTTTTTAGGAGAAATAATAACTGATTTGGTTATACCTCAATCCACAAGAAGAACCTTTGAGGATATGAAGGATTTTGAAGAATGTGGCAATTGTAGAGCGTGTTATATAAGCTGTCCCACAAAGTCTATAAATTCATATAGTAAGAACCCTAACATCTGTATGTCTTACATAACTCAAAAGAAAGACATTGATGATAGCTTTTTTCCTTTAATGAACGGGCGAGTGTTTGGATGTGATAGCTGTCAAAAAGGATGTCCTTTTAACGAGCATATAAATTTATCACCTGTTGAAGAGTTTTATCCATTGAGCTTTATGGAAGATAATAATGAGGATAATATAATAAATATTAATAACTCAGAGTTTAAAGCTACTTTTAAAAATTCCTCTTGTGGATGGAGAGGGAAAAATATTTTAATAAGAAATACACTAATTAGAAAAGCTTTATATAAACACATGGATATTTCCAAGTATAAATTTAATTCACCGTATTTAGAAGAATATAAAGAACGAATTGTAGGCTTTAAAAATAGGAGATGCAAAAATGAAGAAAAGTACTAAAAATATATTAGAAATATTAAAAGAAGAATATCCAGATGCACAGTGTGAACTGAATTATGGTACTCCTTTTCAACTGCTTGTAGCTACAATACTTTCTGCTCAAACCACAGATAAAAAGGTTAATGAAGTCACTAAAGATCTATTTGAAAAATATCCAACAGTAGATGAATTTTTGAAAATCTCTCAAGAAGAATTAGAGGAAAGAATAAAGCAAATAGGACTTTATAGGAATAAAGCAAAGAATATAATGATGATGTGCAGGCAGCTCAAAGAGAATTACAATGGGGAAGTACCTAAAACCATGGAAGGCATAACTTCATTGGCCGGTGCTGGAAGAAAAACTGCTAATGTGGTGCTTTCAAATGCTTTTGGAGTACCATCTATAGCAGTTGATACACATGTTTTTAGAGTATCTAATAGGATTGGTCTTGCCAAATCTGAGGATGTATACGAAGTTGAAATGCAGCTTCAGAAGGAATTGCCTAAAAAAGAATGGTCGCTTGCTCATCATCTTCTTATATTTCATGGAAGAAGATGTTGCACAGCTAGAAATCCTAAGTGTGATATATGCCCTATTAAGGGAATGTGTAAATATTATAAGAGTACAACTAAAAAATAATATAAGTATAGGTTAGCATGTATAGACGGAGGTAGAAGTCCTGATATACATGTTTTTTTTTGTGGATCTTCCCAATGTTCGTTAGGGGAGGGAGATGCGGAAAAAACTTACTGAAGAAGGTTGTCTGTGATATATTTTTACAATTAAACATATGAATATTAAGATAGTTACAAAAACATACAATAATAATAAAAATATGATAATTTTTGAGGTATTAAGAGTGAATAATCAGAATTAGAAGCTGAATTATATCTTTTACTATTATTAAATTAAAATACTAAGGACACTTCAATAAAAACAAACAATTAAATAGCGATAATTGCGATATTTAAATTTTTCAAAATATTATATAAAATAGTATAATTAATAAGTAAATTACATTTTATGTATTAGGTGGTATAATAATATGGATTATCTTATAGATAAATATAGAAAAATATCAAAATATGTAGGGTTACAAGATATTATGATGATACTACTAACCATAGCCTTTGTAATATCAATAAATATATTTAATAAGTATAAGGATTATAACTTTAATGAAGTATTTATTTCTATAAGATTATTAATAGTTTTTGCTTGTTTAATATGTATATACTTATGTTTTTTATACATTTCTCAAGAAGACAACATTATGTTTTTGACAATTTGTTTTTCCATAGTATACTTTTGTTTTGAGTTTATGGTTAGAGCGGTTCTATTAAGGTTAAATGTAAATAATGTAAGCAGTGTATTGGAATTAAGTAATGTCAAATATCCATTTGTTTTTGGAACTATCTTAAGGCCGTTAACGATATTACTTTCAATTAAGTTTAGTAGATATAAATTTATGCCTACAATGAAGAAAAGTATATTAATACTTGTAGTAGCCTTTTTTTTAGGAGGTGGGACAGTTTTAGTTGATATATATTTGTTGTTACCAAAATTCGTATATTTATCAGAACAGAGAATTATTGTGACCATAATAGATACAGTTTTAGTAAATGTTATAGCATTAATTGTTTGTATGGCATGTAATAATAAAGATAAGTATTCACATAAGGTGTTATATTACTTAATATTACCGATTTTTGCTAAGAGTTATAGTTTTTTTTCCAGTGATAATAAATCAATATATATGATTGGTTCCGAGGTAATAATACTACTGATTTTAGTAATGCATATAGGCAATATAGGTCTATTATGGAGTAAAAGAGTTAGAGATGCCTATTCCAGTATTAAACAAGAGGATATTGGAGTGGTATCCAAGGATGAATTGGCTAATATAGAAGTAGAAGAACAGGAAAATGAATGTAGTAAGGATAATGATTTGAGGAATATGAGCGACTTTCTACAGTCCTATTTTTTAATTGAAGAAAATATAAAAGATATATTGTTAATAGTTGATATAGAGGGAAGAATTAGTTATGTATCAAAGTCATTTTTTTCTCTAACTGGTTTTAATGAGGAAGAGATAATTGGAACAAGCTTTTTTACAATTACACATCCAGAAGATATTATAAAGGCAAAGATTCTAATTAGTTTGAAAAAGAATGATACAGTTCCTATAGTACATAGGATTAAGCAAAATAATGGAAAGTACATTTGGACTGAATCAATAGCAGACTTAATTTTTGAAAATGATAATATAACAGGTAAAATTATTGTGGCAAGAGATATAAGTTATAAAAATTTATAAGTTTAGGGGAAGGATAATAAAAATGAATCACAAAAGCCAAGAAAGGCATATTTCATATTTTAGTATTTATATGACATTCATTTTTCTAATTCTTTTACAATATGGTTCTAGTGTAGAAACAAAAATATCAAAATCATATAGTGATGGAATAATACTCGCTGAAGCAATATTGACCCTTACTGCAGCTTTGGCAATCTTGATATATTTCGATACAGTTAAACAAAGTTATATTTTATTCTGTGGCTTATTCTTAATGGTGTTTTTTGGAGTGAAGATTATGGAAGCTATGGATGTTCTGAGAAGTGGAAATAGCATCTTCGATATGTATAACCAAGATTTTATTTGTACAAAATACACAATTACTAACCTAATAGGGGCCTCTGGCCTAATCTTTTGTATTTTTAATGATGACATAACTACAAATATGAATGGGAAGAAACTAAAACTATACTCTGGCATAAGTTTAATAATAGGCGCTATTTTGTATTGTTTAGATGTTAAAGTTGTATATCCCTACATATGTAATCTAACTTCCTATGGGAAAAGTGCTATAAGCTTATTAAACCTATTGATTATATTAGTTTTGATTATAGTACTGGTTAGGAAAGAACAAGATTATAAAGAGCCTATGGTAGGGTTTCTTATAGTATCTACGCTCTTAGAACTATTCTATAACATTTATACATATTGTGATCTGGGAAGAAAAACTGTTCTTTTCTATTTTGCGGATATCTATTTTTTTCTTTCGGTTTCTGTAGTTATAATAGGTGTATGCATATGTCTTAAGGAAAGATATAAAGAAGTTGCAGATTCAGCGAAAGAATCAAATGAATTTAAAAAGGATATCCTTAAGTATTATAAAATTCTTGAGGAAACACCTAATTACGTTTTTATACTGGATAGAGATTCAACTATTCATTATGCTAATACTGCAGTTGAAAATTTCGTTAAATCAAACTATGGCTCTGAAAATATAATAGGTAAAAACGTTGATGAAGTAATTACAGTGAAGAATAAAAAATATTCAATGGATAAGATTAGTAAGGTTGTAGATGTACAAAAGAAATGGTCTGGTGAAAGTAAGCTTAGAGGGCCAAATAAAATTTTTTATTTTAATACATATGTTAGTGAATTAATAGTAGATGGCAAAACTTTATATTTAGGCATTATGAATGATAATACTGATTTTATAGATATGTCTTTGCAGCTTCAGAAAAGTGAGAAGAAGTTTAGACAGATTACTGATAGCGTACATGACTTAATATGTAAGATTGATGTTGAGGGAAGAATAGATTATTGTTCACCATCATATACGAATCTTTTTGGAGGTAATTATGAAGAGTATAAGAGGGTACCTTGGGTTCATAATGTTGTTGAAGCTGATATAGATAAGGTACTAGGTGACATAAAGCTTTGCTTTCAGCAAAATAAAACAGTTACAAATGAGTGTAAGATGGAGTCAGGACAAAATACATATATTTATGTTAATTATGTTATCAATCCAGTTGAGGAGAATGGGGATATTGATGGAGCTATTATAAGTGCTAGAAATATAAC
Source organism: Clostridium sp. C8-1-8 (assembly GCF_009928445.1). Taxonomy (GTDB): domain Bacteria; phylum Bacillota; class Clostridia; order Clostridiales; family Clostridiaceae; genus Clostridium_AR. Next base: position 47,130 of record NZ_JAABNO010000027.1, read on the forward strand.
ATATAAGAAGTTAGCTGAAAAGGAACTTAAGGAGAGCGAACGAAAGTATACAGAGATATTTAATATGTGTCCTGATATGATATATGTTCTTGACTCTAAGACTTTAAGAATAACTGATGTTAATCCAGCAATGTGTGAACTTTTAGGAAAGACTAGAGATAGTATACTAAATAGATATTTAAAACAAGTATTTGATGATATAGACTATGAAAGTGAAATTAATATAATTAAATACTTGAATGAGGGGCTTATAGTTAGAGGGCATGAAGTTTCTTTTTCCTTCTATGGAGAAGCTAGGTACTTGGAAGTAAATTATTCTCCATTAATTGAAGATGGGGAGCTTACAAAGATAATCTGTTTGGCTAGAGACATAACTGAGAAGAAAAAGATTATTGAACTTAAGGAAGAACATGAAAAGGATAGAAAAAAGTTAGATGAAACACTTCAATATGATCAATTGAAAACAGAGTTTTTTGCTAATATATCTCACGAGCTAAGGACTCCTATAAATGTTATATTCTCTGTTATACAAGTATTAGATTTGTATAGGAATGATCAAAATGAAATAAGATTACCTTATGATAAATATAGCAATGTTCTAAGACAAAATTGCTATAGACTTTTAAGGCTTATAAATAATTTGATAGACATAACAAAAATAGATGCTGGATATTTAAAGCTAAATTGCGGCATGTATGATGTGGTTAAGATTATAGAAGACATAACTATGTCTGTAGTAACTTATGCAGAAAACAAAGGTATAGAGGTAATTTTTGATACCTACATTGAGGAGTTATATATATATTGTGATCCAGATAAAATAGAAAGGATAATATTAAACCTTCTATCTAACGCCATAAAGTTTACAGATAACAACGGTAAGATTTTTGTGCTAATGGAATTATGGGGAGATAGCGTTAGGATATCTGTAAGAGATAGTGGGAAAGGTATCCCTGAGGATCAGTTAGATATAATATTTGAGAGGTTTAGACAAGTGGACAAGTCTTTGGCAAGAGAGCATGAAGGTAGTGGCATAGGACTTTCCTTAGTAAAGTCTTTGGTTGAGCTTCATGGGGGGGCTGTAACTGCTAAAAGTATCTTAAATGAAGGAAGCGAATTCATAGTAGACATTCCGATATTAAAAATTAAAGAGATACAACAGTCGCCAATAATTATAACAAATGAGGATAATAGGATTGAGAGAATTAATATTGAATTCTCAGACATATATGAGATAAGCTAGATTTTATATGCATAGTTAATTTATAGTTGTTCGACAATAGTTGTCTTTTGGGATTTACTAGCATTAATAAATTAAATAGTTGAGTTATGAATTACATAACACCTTTAATCAATTTAATTAAAGTGATATAATTAACAAGGTTTGATTATATTTATAGATATATATTTTTTATATTCTAAGAAGATTAAAGTAGGATTAAGTTATTTTATTATTTAGTGGATTATATAGTCTGTCACATTTTCCTTATATATATTGGGAAAGGCAGGTGTGAAAAAATTCAGTGGATTTTTTATAACTTAAGCTTTCTATTAGGTGTGATTCCTGTAGAATATAAAAAATACTGATGTCTTTGGAGGGATTATAATGAGAGTCGGAGTTATAATGGGGGGAATATCCTCAGAAAGAGAAGTTTCTTTGAATAGCGGACAATCTATATTGGCAAATTTGGACAAAGATAAGTATGAGATTATACCAGTTGTAATTGACAGCAAGGAAGACTTATTTACTAAAGTTAAAGATATAGATTTTGCTCTACTTGCTTTACATGGGAAATTTGGAGAAGATGGAACAGTTCAGGCGGTCCTTCAAACTATGGGAATACCTTACTCTGGATGTGACACTTTAAGCAGTGCTGTTTGTATGGATAAAGATATGACCAAGAAGGTCTTAAAGTCACGAGATATTAGAACTGCACCTTGGTTTAATGTGTCTGCTGTAGAAGAGATTGACTACAATAGGATAGAACAACTTGGCTACCCAGTGGTGGTAAAGCCAAATAACGGTGGGTCATCAGTTGCTACTTTTGTAGTTAAAGAAAAATCAGAAATAGAAGCTGCAGTTATTGAGGCTTTAAAATGGGACAAAGAAGTTATGCTTGAAAAGTATATAAAGGGTGATGAAATAACTTGCCCTATATTAGATAACGAGATGTTCCCAGTTTTAGCTATTAAGCCAAAGTCATCATTCTTTGATTATGCTTCCAAGTATTCTGATGGAGGGGCAGATGAGTTTGTAGTTGAGTTAGAGCCATCATTGCATAAGCAAGTTGAAGAAATGGCAATAGCTACTTACAAGGCACTAAAATGCAGTGTATATGCTAGAGTTGATATGATAGTTAAAGATGGAGTTCCATATATATTAGAAGTTAACACACTACCAGGAATGACTAAAAATAGCCTTTTCCCAAAGAGTGCAGCAGGTAAGAATATAAGTTTTAGCGGCTTGTTAGATAGAATAATAGAAATATCCTTACGAGAGCGTGCTTAAGTTTAGCACATCTAAAATGATTGAATAAAATTTGTAATATTAGTACTTTTAATATATCGTGTTGAAATTAAGTGGTTAGTCATCCGATGCTTAGATTATAGATGTATCACTTCGTAATAAAATTTATATTTTTAAATTTTCTCACCAAAACCCGTGAGAGCTTTAAAAATGGTTTAAGGATCGAAGTGATACATCTGATCAGCTGAATAGATAAACTACTTCAATCCTTGAACTCAAAATAAAACTTTCGATGAATCTGCGAAGTTTTATTTTGATAAATTTCAATATGAAGTAGTTTATCTCTAGCTTGCGCTAATTGCTCGCTCATATAGCATCTCCTTCATAAACACTTAATTTCAATAATAATTTTAAAATAACATAAATAAAAAGTCATAACAGGATATGATAAGCTGTTATGGCTTTTTATTTAGTATCTGTTTAAGTACCAGTTTGAAATTAAATGGTCAGTAATCCGATGCTTTGATTATAGATGCATCACTTTATAATGATTTTGTATTTTCAAATTCTTGGCTCAGAAACCAACAGAGTTTCGAAAAAAGCTAAATGATTGAAGTGAAGTATCTCTGGCCAAAACTAGGGTTATCTAAGAATTTTGCACTAGTAGATTTAAGATAATATTAAGAATTTGAATAGATAATTATTAAGATATTTTCCTTATAATAAAAGAAAGATTTGTTAAGGTATTGTGTTGAAATTAAGCTATTATTTATCCAATATTTTAAGTAACTTAATAATATAGAATATTTTGTATAACTACTTAATTTTAGCAGTATTACTAAACATAAGCTGAAAAATAGTTTAAAATTAGCAATGGGAGAATATAAAGTAAAATTATATGTATATAATCTTAATATTAATTACAATAAAATAAAAATAATTAATATAACAGATATATGGTATGCTTATGGTTAGAATTTATATAACAAAAACTTTGTTTTGAAAAGTTAGAGGTTAAAAAAATACTTTAGGAAATAGCGTCTTAGATAGAACTTTATAAATTATATACAAGAGGTGAGTAAGATATTATGGAGAAAGAAACTATACTTATTGTTGATGATGAAAAGGAAATACGAGATTTAGTAGAAATCTACCTTAAAAATGATGGCTTTAAAACTATAAAAGCATCTGATGGGTATGAAGCCCTTAAAGTGCTTGAAGAAAATCATGTGGACTTAATTGTGTTGGATGTAATGATGCCAAACCTTGATGGTATAGGTGCTTGTATGAAGATAAGAGAGGAACGTAATACACCAATAATAATGCTATCTGCCAAAAGTGAGGATATGGATAAAATATTTGGTCTTACTACTGGAGCAGATGATTACTTAACTAAGCCATTTAATCCTTTGGAATTGCTTGCGAGAGTAAAATCTCAGCTTAGAAGATATATAAAGTTAAATAACAACTCAGTTCCTAAAGTTAAAGATAATATAATTGAGATAGAAGATTTGACAATAAACATAGATACTCATGAAATTGATATTAGTGGAAAGGAAGTGAAGCTTACTCCTATTGAATTTGATATATTTGCTCTTTTAGCAAAGAATAGGGGAAAGGTGTTTTCCATAGAAAATATCTATGAGAGTGTTTGGAATGAGAGCTTTATACAATCCGATAATACTGTAATGGTCCATATTAGGAAAATAAGAGAGAAACTTGAGGAAAATCCAAGGAAACCTAAATATATAAAAACCGTTTGGGGAGTAGGATATAAAATTGAAAAATAGAAGATTCTTTAAATTTAGATTGCTTAGATGGATATGGCATTGGAGAATAATGAAGCCTGCTAGAATAATATTCAATATGTTCAGGGCAAGGATGGAAAAGAGCATAAGATTTGAGTTAGTAGTTACTTTTGGGATATGCTTTGTTATAGCATTGTTTGCTTATGGTATATCAAATGATATGTTAAGAGATAGTTATAAAACCGCAACACTTGTCTATGATGATAGTGATATACAGGATAGAGCTCAAAGATTTTCAAATTATCTTATAAATGTTAAGGATTTATCCCCAACTGACTCTAATGCAATGAAGAAAAATGTTGATAGATTTTATGGATCGGATTCTAATGAAAAGGTAATATTGACAGATTTAGATGGAAAAATAATATATAAGACATCAAATGTTACGCAAACCTCAGTAGATGTCTATGCTACTATAAAGTATGCTATGGAAACTTACTCTAAAAAATCTAGTAGCTATAGCAAATCAGAAGGAAAGGAATTTGTAATATTTTATCCTTTAGATATACAGAATGAAAAGATGTATTTATTCATTTTTGCAACTCCACAAGCAAGAATGGAATATAACGAAACTTATTCTTCGGACTCTATAATGGCTATTATTATAGCTGTGATTGTATTTGTTACCAGTTTTATATATATAACAAACAAAAAAATGAAGTATATAGAAGAGATATCAGAAGGATTAAGAAAAATTGCAGCTGGAGATTTAAAGTTTAGAATAGAGGGAAGAGGGAAAGATGAACTTAATAATCTAGCTGAGAATATTAATTACATGGCTTCTGAAATACTGCATAGGATGGAAGCTGAAAGAAAGGCAGAAAAGACAAAAAATGAGCTTATAACTAATGTATCTCACGATCTTAGAACTCCACTTACCTCAGTTATGGGGTATATAGGCCTTATTAAAGATGGAAAATATGAAGATGAAGCTCAGATGATAGAGTATTTAAATATAGCTTTTAACAAGTCAGAGAAGATAAAGATTTTAATAGAAGATCTTTTCGAATATACTAAGTTAAATAATAAAGGTGTAACTCTCTATAAGGAAAGAGTGAATTTGAATGAATTCTTATCACAACTTATAGAGGAACTTATGCCATTATTTGATGAAAGAGAGCTTATGGTTTATAAAAGATTTACTGAAGAAAAGCTAGAAGTTGATTTGGATGTAAATAAAATGCTTAGAGCTTTTGAAAACTTACTGGGAAATGCTATAAAGTACTCTTATTATAATACTAATATAGCAGTTAGTTTAAAAAAGGAAGAGGAATATGCATTTATATCTATAAAAAACAAAGGTGATAATATACCTAAAGAAAAACTGGATAAACTTTTCGAGAGGTTTTATAGAGCAGATGAGTCTAGAACCTCTGAAAATGTAAGTGGAAGCGGACTAGGGCTTGCCATATGTAAAAATATCATTGAACTTCATGGAGGCAGGATATGGGCTGAGTGTCAGGGAAATGATATAACTTTCTCAGTAATGCTACGATTATAGTTAAATAGAATAAATAATTTTAGTTTTTGTAACCTTGCTTGTACAATAATAATACTCTAATACTATGATTATTATTATAGTTGGAGGAACTATGCAAAATAAGACAATGTTTAGTACCTTCGGGGCTGACATAAATGAGTACAAAGAAGGGGTTAACTTCACAGTATTAGCTAGAACTATAGATTTTTTGTATTTAAGAGCCTCTGGTTCTGGATCAGGAAGGTTTAGGGTAGATAGAAAATTTATTGAATTTGCTAGGGGATCTAGATCCGTAGGTATACCTGTTGGAGCTTATCACTATGCGCTTCCATCAGCAGATTATGCTACTGCAGATAGCCAATGTGATGCTTTTATAGGGGTACTACAAGATGGATTTGGTCAAGGTGATTACGGAGATTTATTTCCAGTTCTTGATGTAGAGGCACCTACAAATAAATCAATAACAACTACACAGCTAGTAAATTGGGTAGATCGTTTTAGAAAGCGCTTTGAAAGTAAGACAAGAAGAAGACTTATGCTGTATACAGGAGTGTTTTTTGTTAATCTATATGATGATCTTAAGGTTCCAGGAAAAGGTTATCCACTAAGTAATATGCCACTTTGGATAGCTATGTATAGAGAAATAGCTGGAAATCCTCCTGTTCCACCGGATATTGGAGGTTGGAAGAAATGGCGAATATGGCAGTATACAGAAAAGGGAGATATTCCAGGCGTAACTCCACCTGTAGACTTGAATTATGGACCGGACAGTATTGATATGCTGATGCCGCCAACTGATGTAAAAGGACTTTATGCAAGAACAGACAATAAAAATATATATGTTTCTTGGACAAAGAATAGAGATAAGGACCTTTTGGGATATAATCTATTTGTAAACAGCAATTACGCAGGAACTGTAGGAATAAATGATACTTATTACGTTATACCAAGATCTAAGTTTAATCTACCAGCTGGAAGACCTATAGAAATAGGCATAGAGGCTTTTGATTTTGATGGAGACTTTTCTAAGAAGAGGAATAAGTTTTTAATTCAACCAACTAGAAGTGATGATCCATTGGAATATGGTACCTATTTTGATGATGAGTATTTTATGTTTGGTCAAAATGAGGAGTAATTATATCATAGTAATAAAAATGCCCTTTTTAAGGGCATTTTTATTGCATTTTCTTTTCTAAAAAGGCTTGGAACTGTTATATAGGTTCCTTATAGAGTTTGTGAGTAAGCTACTATTAGCTTTAATGTTTCAACAATTGAATCCATATGAGTTCTTTCATAGGCATGGGAGGCGAAAACACCAGGGCCTATAAGAGCAGCTCTTATATCCCACCCAGCACCTAGAGCTGCTGAAGCATCTGAACCATAATAAGGGTAAATGTCAATCTTGTAATCTATAGATTTATCTTTGCAAACGTCTATGAGCTTCTTTCTTAAATTATAGTCATAAGGACCAGAAGAATCTTTTGCGCATATACATACAGCATACTCAGAGGAATTCTGTCCAGGACCAGGAGCTCCCATATCTACTGCTATAAACTCTTTTACATGTTCAGGTAAACCTGCTTTAGCGCCATGTCCCACTTCTTCATAAGTAGAGATGAAGAAATGCGTATTGTATGGTAGCTTTAAGTTATTCTCAGAAATATACTTTATTGCTGTCAGAAGGATTGCTACGCTTGCTTTATCATCTAAATGTCTACTTTTTATAAAGTCTTTTTCTGTTATAGTTGCTCTAGAGTCAAAGCATATAAAATCACCAACATTTATTCCTAAAGCTTCTGTATCTTCTTTTGTAAATACTTTTTCATCTATTATAACTTCCATGTTCTGAGCTGTTCTTTTTAGTTCTCTAGCTTCATCACCACTTATGTGAACCGAAGGTTTTATAGTTTGAATAGTCCCAGTATATGTTTTGTTATCCAAGGTTTCTATGGTACAGTTTTCGCCATCTATGGAGGTCATCATGAATCCGCCAACTGGTGTGAGTTCTAATGCTCCATTGCTTTTTATTTCCTTTACCATTGCTCCTAAGGTATCTATGTGACCAGAAAAAACTCTTTCGTAGTTCTTGTTTTCTCCTTTGAAACTTACTAAAATTGCACCTTTGTTTGTTAAGGTATATTTAACGTTTAGCTTGTCTAACTCCGAAACTACATATTTCCTAATATTATCAGTATAACCAGTAGGACTAGGTGTAGATAATAAATTAATTAAATAATCTTTTATAACATTTCTATCAAAATTCATTTTATACCCCCAAAAATATTAATATAGTATAAATTATACAACTAAAGATGAAAAAATAGAAACATACAAAATTAATTAAAAAAATAAAGTGAAATTATATGATAAATTTTGAAAAATGTCGCACTATAGATAATAGGATATTTTTTTGTAAGTTACTACTAAAAATACGGTTTACAATAAAAGTATATTTATTAATATTTTCTTTTATAGTATAATTAAGAGTACAAAAAAAGTATACCAATCTAATTGTTAAATACTTTAGAAATAATGACTTCTTAGATTTATGAAGAGTAAACAACTTTAGATGGTTCATCTAGAGATGTACTTATTTTATATCCAATATATTTATATTAACTATGATTCATCAGGTCAAGTTGAAGGTAGTAAAGTGTACATCTACATCAAGGAGGAGAAGATATATGAGCAGCAAAGTAAGAAAAACTAAGGCACTTAAGTGGGTCGTAGCTGGAACAGTAGCTGTAGTTGTAATTGGATTGTCTGGATTTGGTGGATATGCCATGACGGTAAAGAACCAAGTGTCAAAATGGGACAATAAAATATACCAAGGCGTTAAGGTTAATGGTGTAGATCTTTCAGGTAAGACTAAAGAAGAAGCAATTAAGCTATTAGAAGATAGTTTTTCAGGAACTATAAAGCAAAAGAAGCTTGTTGTTAAAGCTTTAGACCAAAGTTTTGAACTTGACTATTCAAGTCTTAGTCCTCAATTTAATGTTCAAGAAGTTGCAGAAAAGGCTATAAAAGAAGGAAAAGATTTATCATTATTTAAAAAGAATGATGTAATAAAAAATGGTCTAGGTAAAGATATTCCTTTAGACTTTACATATGACGATAGCAAGTTAAAGGCTTTTGAACAACAGATTGAGAGTAAGATAAACAAGGATCCTGTAGATGCTAAGCTTACAATAAGTAATGGAAGTATTAGTGTTACAGACGATCAAATAGGGCATAAAATTAAAACCGAAGAACTGGACAAGTTGATTAAAAATAACATAAATGGAAAATTGGAGGCTAATTCTGCGGTTGAGGCACCTATAGAAGAGACTAAGCCTAAGTATCCTAAGACTGAATTAACTAAAATTGATAGTAAGCTGTCCACTTTTTCAACTAGTTTTGCTACTTCAAATCCAGGAAGATCAGCAAACGTAACTTTAGCTAGTAGTTTTATAAATGGTAAGCTTTTAATGCCGGGAGACACCTTTAGTTATAATCAGGCTGTTGGAGAAAGAACCACTGCAAGAGGTTTTAAAGATGCTGCTATATTCGTAGGCGACAAGGTTGAACAGGGTGTTGGTGGCGGAATATGCCAAGTTTCTACCACATTATATAGAGCAGCAATGAGAGCTGGTATAAGATCAACAGAAAGATACAATCATTCTATGCCCACAAGCTACTCGCCAGTTGGACTAGATGCTACAGTTTACTGGGGCTCTTTAGATTATAAGTTTAAGAATACATATAATTTTCCTATATACATAGAATCATACACAAGTAATAAAAATGTATATGTTAATTTTTATGGAAATGCAGCAGGTATGGGCGGAAAAACTTATGAACTATTTGCTGAAACTTTAGAAAAATATGATCCTACTGTAACCAATGTAAATGATGCTAGCCTTCCAGAAGGTCAAAAGCAATGGGATAAGAATCCAGTTACTGGATATAAGGTGAAAAGTTATCTTGTAACATATCAAGATGGAAAAGAGATAGCTAGAGACAACATAGCTACTGATATATATCAAAAAGTTAATGGAGTTTTGAGAGTTGGAACCAAGAAAGCAGCTCCAGTTCAGGCGCAACCAGCAGATCAGACACAGCAGGCTCAACAAGCGCAGCCAACTCAAGCTGCTCCAGTTGCTCCGGCAGCTCCAACTCCAGCGGCTCCTATAGCTCCGGCTCAAGGAACTGCAGCAGGTACTAATCAATAATAACATCCATACTTAAAAAGCCATCCTAATGCAGGGTGGCTTTTTTTAGTATTTACCAATCACACGTGAAGGAAAGAATTCCACAAAGTATTATGAAAAAGGTTGTATTTTATATATAGATCTGTAGATAAGTATGTGTAGTTAACTTAAATATTTATCTACATAAAAGAATAAAAAATATATCACCTAACTAATTTTCTATGGATAAATAATCTAAAAGGTATTGACATAAATTTAACTATTGCATATAATTTGATTATGCCAAATTAAATTGCATAAAATTAATATTAAGAGGAGAGCGAGAATATGATAAGAGAAGTTGTTGACAATAACTTAGAAGAGGCTATGAAGGATTCGAAGAATGTTGTACTAGTGGATTTGTGGGCTACTTGGTGTGAACCATGTAAGATGATATCACCTATTTTGGATGAACTTTCAGTAGAATTAGAAGGTAAAGTTGAATTCTTAAAAGTTAATGCAGATCAAAATAAAGAATTAGTAAGTAAATATCAAATATCAGGAATACCTACAATGTTAGTATTTAAGCAAGGAGAGTTAGTTGACACATTAAATGGATTTAATCCTAAGGTTAAACTATTACAAGTTTTAAATAAGTACATATAAGGAAGGTGATTTCATATGGAAAGATATGATATAGCTATAATTGGAAGCGGCCCAGCTGGTTTATCAAGTGCTATAAATGCTAAGATAAGAAACAAAAATATTATAATATTTGGAAACAGCAACTTTAGTAATAAATTAATAAAAGCACCTAAAATCAATAATTATTTAGGGATACCTAATGTTGCTGGAATTGAACTTAAAGAACAATTTCAAAAACATCTACAGCATATGGACATTGAAATTGTAAATGAAAAGATTAACTCAGTTTATGCAATGGGAGAGTATTTCACTTTATCAGCTAATGAAAAGATGTATGAGGCGACTTCAGTTATAATTACTTCCGGTGTAGAGTTTAGTAAACCTATAAAAGGTGAAGAAGAATTACTTGGTAAGGGTGTAGGGTATTGTGCTACTTGTGATGCTCCTCTGTATAAAGACAAAGTAGTTAGTATAATTGGCTATAATAAGGAAGCTGAAGAAGAGGCTGTTTATGTAAGCGAATTGGCATCAAAAGTCTACTATATACCAATGTATAAGGATGAAGTAGAGTTCAATAGTAGTATAGAAGTAATAAGAAGCAAACCTACTGAAATAGTAGGAGGAAAAAAGGTTGAAAAATTGATACTGGCGGAATGTGAAGTTATTACCGATGCAGTATTTATAATAAAGGATAGTGTATCGCCAAGTCAATTAGTGCCAGGGTTAGAGATGCTAGGAGAACATATAAAAGTTGATATTAATATGAATACTAATATAGAAGGTTGCTTTGCTGCTGGTGATTGTGTTGGTAAGCCATATCAATATATGAAGGCAGCAGGACAAGGACAGATAGCAGCATTGAATGCGGTTTCATATTTAGATCAAAATAAATAATATATGTGTTAAATATTTATTAATTAATACATATTATTAAATAAATACCTATAAAGGTATTGACATGGAATAAAATACTATATATAATTAAATTATACTAAATTAAATTGCACTCGATTAAATTATATTTAGAAAATATATAAAATAATTATGAAATGAAGAGGAGGAAGCTGGTTAATCTTTAGAAGGCTAAAATGATTCCAGCGACAAAATTATGTCAGTTTATGATTTTAAAGCAAAAACAATTGATGGACAAGAAATATCTTTAGACAAATATGCAGGTAAGGTTTTACTAATAGTTAATACTGCTAGTAAGTGTGGGTTTACACCTCAATATGAAGGACTTGAAGCACTTTATAAAAAATATAAGGATCAAGGACTTGAAATATTAGGTTTCCCAAGTAACCAATTCGCAGGACAAGAACCTGGTGATAATGGTGAAGTTAAGAACTTCTGTCAAATTAATTATGGAGTTTCCTTCCAACTATTTGAGAAAACAAATGTAAGAGACGAAAACGCTCATCCATTATTCAACTACTTAACTGAGAAAGCTCCTTTCCAAGGATTCAATATGAACCACCCAGTAGGAAAGCCATTATTAGAAGCCTTAGAAAATAACTTCCCTCAATTCTTAGAAGGAAATTCAGTAAAGTGGAACTTTACAAAGTTCCTAGTAGATAAAGAAGGAAATGTGGTTTCAAGATTTGAACCAACTTCTGAGCCATCAGAAATGGCTGAAGCTATCGAAAAATTACTATAATAAAGAGTTTATTATATAAACATATAAGTATTATGTTAGAAGCACACTTTGTCAAAGTGTGCTTTTTTAATGTCTAGAAATCCGCCATGTAAGCTAAGGTTTCTCAGAGTATAATGAAAAAACTGTTCTTCTTCATAGAAGATTAGAAATGTGATAATAAATTACTTTTCATAACAATTAAACTGTTAATAAATATTAAGAAAATGTAATATTTTTAATATGTGAAGGAATTGTAATAAATAGATAGAATTAGGAGAAGTATGAAAAATGTAGTAGGTATAATATACATGTATTAATTTGAATATTATTATCCTATAATGTTTAATGCAATTATATTATTAAATAGTCATTGTTAAAGTATCGCGATGAAATTACAAAGTTAGTTAATTAGTTTTAATAGCTAACTCATATATGATCTACTGTATAACCACTTAATTTCATCCATATTATTAACAGGGCTTTAAATATATATTTGCTTAGCACAAAAATATATATATAGAATATAAAAGGGAGTTTAAGGCATGAGAGAAAGAGAAATTATTAGCAAAGTACTGGATAATCTTAATAAGGTTATAATAGGAAAACAATATGAGATTAATAATATATTAAAAGGAGTAATTGCAAATGGACATATTCTAATAGAGGATGTTCCTGGCGTAGGTAAAACTACCTTGGTTAAGGCACTAGCAAAGACAATTGACTTAACTTATAGTAGAATTCAATTTACTCCAGATCTTCTTCCTTCTGATATAACAGGTATTTCCATATATAATCAAAAGAATATGGAGTTTGAGTTTAAGGAAGGTCCTATATTTTCTAATATAGTATTAGCAGATGAAATCAATAGAACATCTCCCAAAACTCAATCAGCGCTACTTGAAGTAATGGAGGAAAATCAGGTTTCAGAGGGAGGTCAAACTCACAGGCTAAAAAGCCCATTTATAGTAATGGCAACACAAAATCCAATAGATTACGATGGTACTTTTAGATTGCCAGAGGCTCAGCTTGATAGATTTATAATAAAGGTTTCTTTAGGATATCCATCCTCTGAGGCTGAGGTGGACATACTAGAAAAATACAGAGAGAAGAGTCCGCTAGAAGATTTAAGTAATGTGGTGACAGCTGAGGATATACTATATCTTCAGGAAGCAGTAAAAAAAGTAAAGGTAGCAACGGCTGTAAATGAATATATAGTCAGAATCGCAAATAAAACAAGAGAAAGTAACTATATATCTTTAGGAGTAAGTACAAGAGCTATATTGTCACTTCAGAAGGTTGCTCAGGCAAGTGCTTTGCTTAATGGAAGAAACTATGTTATTCCGGAGGATGTAAAAGAAAATGCTGCGTTAGTACTGAGTCATAGAATAATATTGTCTTCAACTGGAAAAGCAAACGGCTATGGGGAAAGGGAGACCATAGAAGATATATTAAGAATGGTAGAAGTGCCAAGGGTAACTTTCAATGGCTAAAATAAGAATAAGTATAAAATATCTAGTACTTTTGATACTTTCTGCTATATTCTTATATGTTCAAGGAGGTAGTCTACCACATGTTATTTTCTATATGTTGTTTATAACCTTTTTGATAAGTTTTATTTCAATAGTTATAGCAAGATTTGGCTTAAACATTAGTAATGTTACAACCGCAAGATTTTATACTTGTGGAGAGAAAGAGTATATTGATACTATGGTTAAAAATAATACGATATTTATTCTCCCTTATTGCAATATAACCAATGAAGGCATAGTGAAAATTAAGAAAAACTATTCAGGAGATGCTGTAACCTTATCTGTTAATGAGCATCGAATAATATCTGAAGAGCTTATCTACATATGTAGAGGAAAATTTGATTTAGGAAGCTATGAAGTTGAGCTTAAAGACTTATTTGGAATATTTAGTTTAAGATATAGGATAGAAGGAAAAAAGCAGATAAAGATATTTCCAAGGGTATATGATGTAAGTGGGATGACTATAAGAGGTTCAGACATTATTGAAAATACACTTTCAGTAGTAACAAGCAAAGAAGATCCTCACTCCACAAAAGATATGAGAAAATATAGAGAAGGAGATAGTTTAAAAAGAATAAACTGGAAGGTGAGTGCAAAGCTAAATGATCTATATGTTAGAAACTTTGATACTGTATCCGGTGAAGAGTTTAATATATTTATTGATATGAATCAAAGCAATTACTTACTTGATCCTTACGGGAAAAATGAAGAGATGCTAATGGACTTTTCAGCCTCTTTGATATATTCTTTCCTAAAGAAGAATGTATCAACTAGATTATTTGTAAATAACCTAAAGGAAGAGACTTTAGAAATAGAGAATAAGATAGATTTTGAAAAGTTCTTGAACTATTTGATTGAACATAAAAGTGAAGGAACAACACCTATAACTAGCTTTATACAAATGCAAAAGCAAAGGCTTTCTTCTATAGCTGGAATGGCCATAATAACTCATACCTTATCAGAAAAAATTCTTAGCTTCATGATGGAAAATAAAGAAAGAGGAAATTCCTTTGTTCTATTCTATCTTAAGAGCGAAATAAATGAGAATTCTATACTTGCTATGAGTAATCTTGGCATTGTATGCCGTAAGATTGATGAAGAAGTACTTTATGAAGAGGTAGCTGTAAGCATAGAAGAGCTTATAAAAGGGCAGGTGAGCTAGTATGGAGTGGATTAAGGAAAAGAGTTTAAACATTATAGTAAGTTTTTTAAATATATTACTTGTTATCTTAACATTAAGAGCCTGCTTAAATATAGATGGAACTAATTACTTCTTTATAATTATATTGTTTCTTATAGGTTTGTTAATATACTGGGTTTATGACGATAAGGTCAAGTCATTGGAGAAAAAACTCATATTAACTATGGGATTGCTTTGTTTTATACTACTTCTAACAATAGTTTTTAAGCTGTTTATCACTTCTTTTGTAGTCGGTGGCATAACAAAAAATATGAGTTTAATCAATACTAATATGAGAGCAGGAAGAGCCAGTGATTTTTCTCTTATAGAGAATTTGTTGATTATAATCATACCAACTGCAACCCCGATTATCATGTGGATGCTAAAAAGAGGTCTTGCAGATATACTAGTTTTAGTAAATATAATTATAATGACGCTCTATTGGTACTTAGGATATTATGAAGAAATAAATAAAGTAATGTATTTATTTGTTTTTGTAAGTATGGTAACATATGGAATTAACCATTTTGGAGTTTATATAAGGAAGCTTAAAAGAAAAGAAATCAGAAATAGTATAACAAGTTCGAGAGTACTGGCTTCAGTTATAACTTTGGCAGTCATAACATCAATAGTTATATCTGTAATACCTAAGTCTGCCAGTGGTAGGTTCTCAAAAATTATTACTGATAAGGTTGTTGAAAATATAGCTGACAATGGTGGCAATCTAGGAAATCCAGATAAGTATGGGTACTCCCTAGCTAAGTCGGGTTATAGTGATACTTCTAAAATTTTAGGAGGTCCAATAAGCATAGATGATAGAGAGGCACTGAAGCTAGAGTATAAAGGCAGTAATAAGTCTCCTATATATCTTAAAGGTTCGGTTAAAGAAAAATATACAGGTTCAGCATGGGTATCTGAGTATAAGCAGATAGAGAAGGCTGATAGTATGGATCAATACTATAATGATAAATTTGTAGGAACAAATGTAGAAACTATGACTATACATCCAGATTACGTAACCACCACTACACTTTTTACTCCGTATTATCCGTTTTTTGTCAAGCTGAAATATAATAGTGACAATGCTACTTACGTTGATAAAGCTAATGAAGCCTTTTACTCTCAAAGGCCAATAAAGACAGAATATACCATAAATTTTTATTCGAGAAGTAATTATGATACTTTTCTTGATCAAGCGCCAACTAAACCTGAAGCTATCGAAACAGTTGCGCTATATAATAATGGTGATTTGTCAAATTACTTGCAACTTCCAGATACTATTACCCAAAGGACTGTTGATCTTGTTAGTCAAATAGTGAAGGGAGCATCTTCAAACGCTGAGAAGACTTATAAAATAAAAGAATATTTAACTAAAAATTATCAGTATAGTTTAGATGTATCTAGTGTACCTCAGGGAAGAGACTTTGTTGATTATTTTTTATTTGAAGAAAAGAAAGGGTATTGTGTATATTTCGCTACAGCTATGACTGTAATGTGTAGGATTGCAGGAATTCCAGCAAGATATGTGGAGGGATTTAAGGCTACAACTGATAAAACATACAATAATATGTATAGAGTCACAAACGAGGATGCTCATGCATGGTCAGAAGTTTATTTGGATGGACAACAAATTCAAGGAGATCATGTAGCTAGAACAGTAGTATTTACTAAAGTGGATACAGCGCCTAGTGCTTATCAGTATAGACATAAAAAAACAGCTGACGATGAAAGTTTAGCTAGTGCTGCAAGCGGAGGGAATATAAGTAGTTCTTCTAGTACTTCATCAAAGGCAAGTATTAAGGATAAGGAACAAGATAATAAATTAGCTTCTGAGGATAAACCTTATTACTATAAATATATAAAAATTATATTACCTGTAGCTATTGTGTTGATTTATTTTCTTGTAAGAATAGTTGCTTTCAAGTTAAAAAAACAAAAAGTTTATAAATATAACAGTCTTATACCTCTATATGAATATTCTTTATCAAGATTAAGAAAGATAAAAATAACCAAGGAATTAAGTGAAACTGATTTGGAATTTGCTAAAAATATTAGTGACGAGAAGTTATCTTTGATGTTGAAGGAATTAATCGATAATATTTATAAAGAATTCTATGGAGAAGAAAATGGTCTAAATTATAACAGAAGTGAATTGGTAGATTATATTGAAAGTATACTTAAAGATAATCAAGGAAACATTAAATATGTAATAAGAAAATACGTATTATTTTAGTTAAAGATAGATATACATATTAGACATTTTATAATGCTATTATGTATATCTATTGTTTTTAGGTCTAGTGAAGTATAAATCAAATCCTTATTTTTTTTGTGAAAGATTACTGGTATAATATTCAAGGATATGAAAATGATAATTTAGTAAGATAAACATAAAAAATATACATAAATAGGAGTATTATATGAGTTACAAATTAGTATGTATAGATATGGATGGAACTTTATTAAATAATAAAAAGAAGATATCAAGTTATAATAAGGAAATGTTGCAGAAAGCCCATGATAAGGGAGTACATATTGTAATAACTACAGGAAGAATCTTCAATAATGCTCTGCATTATTCTAACTTATTGGGTGTTAAGTCTCCTGTTATAGCCACAAATGGAGCTATAATACGAGAAAAGGATAAAGGCGTAGTAATATATAAAAATGCACTTAGTACAGAAACCTGTTTAAGATTGTTAGAGCTATCTCAAAAAAGCGGCGTAAAAATGCATTTCTACACAACCGACAGAATTTTTGCCAGCAGTAGACTACATGGAGTAGCACTTAAGTTATTTATGTCTTTACCATTACCTAAAGATTTAAGACTTAAGATTAGATATGTAGGGAAAAAAGAAGAATGGCAGGAAGTATTCAATCATCATGAGGATGAGTTTGTAAAGTGTATTGTTTTTAGTCCTAGCAGAAGTACATTAAGGAATTTTAGAAAAGAGCTTGCAACCTTTGAGGACATAAGTATAACAAGCTCAGGTGCTTACAATGTAGAAATTCTTAATAAGGATGTTTCAAAAGGAAAAGCGGTGGAAGTTCTTGCAAATTACTATGGTATAAGTAGAAATGAAATAATGTGTATAGGTGATAATGAGAATGATATACCTATGATACAATATGCAGGGCTTGGAGTAGCAGTATCTAATGGTATAAAGCAACTAAAAGATGTGGCTGATTATATAACAGATACAAATGACAGAGATGGAGTAGGTAAAGCTATAGAAAAGTTTATTATTTCAAAATAGATACTAAAGATTAAGTTTCACTATTTAGTTATATTTGATTAAGATAATAAAATAATGTAATATAATAAGATGAAGCAAAATCTTATAATTTATTGTAACGTTTCGGAGGAAAAAAAGTGAATCTTAATATAGTTCTATATCAACCAGAGATACCTCAAAATACAGGTAATATAGCTAGAACCTGTGTATTGACTAATTCTAAACTTCATTTAATAAAGCCGCTAGGCTTCAGCTTAGATGAAAAGCATGTAAGAAGAGCTGGACTTGACTATTGGCAATATCTAGACATGGAAATCTACGAAAGTTATGAAGATTTCATGGAAAAAAATAAAGGTGCTAGAATATTTTTGTCAACAACTCATGCTACAAAATATTATGACGAAGTTGAGTATAAAGAAGGGGACTTCATAATGTTTGGTAGAGAATCATCTGGAGTTCCGGAGAATGTTCATAATGACGTAGATGGCATAAGAGTTCCAATGATAAATACATCAACTAGATCTCTAAACTTATCAAATACGGTTTCAATCATCGCATATGAGGCATTGAGACAAATTGGATTTCCTAGTATGAAATAAATAGGGGGAGCTTATATGGAAAAGATTAAAATAATTACTGATAGTACTGCTGATATCCCCATGGAGTTATTGAAAAGGCATGATGTGGATGTATTGCCACTTCTTATAAACTTTGGAGAGGAAAGTTATCTAGATGGTGTAGAAATAGAACTTAAGACTATGTTAAGGCGTATAGAAGAAGATAACGCCCTACCAACTACAGCTCAAGTTACTCCAAATAGATTCTATGAATGCTATAAGAAGTATTTAGAAGAAGGATATAAAATTATATCCATACATCTATCCTCAGATATGAGTGGAACTTACAATTCTGCATGTATTGCAAGAGATATGTTCGAAACTGAGGATATATTAGTTATTGATTCCAAGAACGTAACCTCTGGTCTTGGAATAGTTGTATTAAAAGCAATCAATTTGAGAGATAAGGGAGTCAGTTTAAAGGAAATAGAAGAAAAGTTAAAATTGACTATTCCCCATATCAAGAGTGCTCTTGGGTTTGAGAGCTTGGATAACTTAGTCAGAGGCGGAAGACTATCTAAAACTGCAGGGGTTATAGGGAGTGTTCTTGGAATAAAGCTAATATTAGAAGTTAAAGAAGGAAAAATGTCAGTTATGGACAAGGTTAGAGGCAGTAAAAAAGCTGCTAAAGAGATAATAAATACCTTTGAAACCTTGAAGCATAAGAAAGATGAGCCTGTAATTCTATTGCATATTGAGAATCAAGATATTTATGAACCATTAAAAGACTATTTGAATGAAAATAATATTGATTATATTGATGCTGAGGTTGGCTGTACTGTAGGTATACATTCAGGTCCTAAGGCATGTGGATTATTTTTTATTGAGGAATTTTAATTTAGTTATTGATTATTGCGGAATAATATATTATGCTAAAAAAAGACAATGTGGTCATTTAAGCCACATTGTCTTTTTTTACTTTATATGACTTTCCTCACATAGGTCTGTAAAATCAGATTAAAGTGAAAATACTCTCTGAGGATACTAGCTTCAGCTTCTTTTCTATGTAGAAGAATGTAACTAACTGAGATATGTTGGAACTATTTACCATGAGATATTAAGAATAAAGATTGCCCAAATATTATATACTTATTAGTATAAGGGAAATGAATAAGTCGCAAATAATACTATAATTTACGAATACTCCATGGAGATTAAAGTAGAAATTATCGTGAATATGTATTTTTATTGAATAAAATTTTAATATAATTAAAATTTTATTAGAAAAATGTGATGCCTTTAGATAAATTTAGTAATATAAACGAAAAAACTGTTTCATTTATGTTTAACGTATGCTATAATGACAACGAGAAAATGTTTACCAAAATATACTTGTGTTACTACAGTTTAGAAGATTACTCTGTTTGTATATATTGAGTAGCATTTAATAGTGTTTGTTATATACAATTATTTACTAGGTTTTAAAATACAACTTTTAGGACATGTATATATTAATTATTTGTATTTATAACAGACCTTTTTTTATACTTAAATAAATGCTTAGGTGTTGTCTAATAGGAAAGTGGTTACATATCTTTATTTTTGGTTTAATAGTTCTAATTTTAATAAGTAAATGGTTGGTTATATGTTTGTAACCAAACAATATATAAATATTAGGAGGGATCTGTAATGAACAAGAAAAAACTAATTGCTGCTATGGCATCTGTAGCTGTTGTAGCAACTCTATTCGCTGGTTGTGCTAGCAAGTCAAATGACAATAAGTCAACTACTGACAATTCATCTTCTACTAAGAAGGTAATGGTTGGTCTTTCAACTGATGAAGGTGGTTTAAATGATAAGTCCTTTAACCAAGCAGCTGATACTGGATTAAAGAAAGCTGCATCAGAACTTAACTTCACTTATAAAGCTGTTGAATCAAAGTCTAAGGATGATTATGAATCAAACTTAGATGCATTGGTATCAGAAGGTTCTAACCTAGTTGTTGGAGTTGGATTCCAAATGTCAGATGCTGTTACAAATGCTGCTAAAAAGCATAAAGATACAAACTTTGCTATAGTAGATTCTGCTGTTGATGCATCAAACGTAAGATCAATACTATTTAAGGAACAAGATGGTTCATTCCTAATGGGAATAATTGCTGGTAAGATGGCTGGAACTGGTAAAGTAGGTTTCGTTGGTGGAAAAGACCAAGAACTTATCCAAAAGTTTGAAGCAGGTTTTGCAGCTGGAGTTAAAGCTGTTAATCCAACTGCAGCTGAAGATTTAATAGGAAGAAAGACAGTTCAATATGTAGATAGCTTTACTGATGCTGCAAAAGGAAAAGAAGCAGCTAAGAACTTAATAAATGCTGGTTGTACTGTAATATACCATGCAGCAGGTGGTGCTGGAGAAGGTATGTTCCAAGCAGTTCAAGAAGCAAACAAGAATGGTAAAAAGGTTTGGGCTATCGGAGTTGATATGGACCAAGCGGTTACACTTCCTCAATATGCAGATGTAATACTTTCTTCTATGATAAAGAAGGTTGACTTTGCAACATACCAAGCAGGTAAAGATATAGTAAACAACACATTTAAGAGTGGCACTGTAGAACTTGGATTAAAAGAAGGCGGAATTGATATAGCTGGTACTTCAAGCAAGAATACTCCTAAAGATGTTCTTGATTTAGTAGCTAAATATCAAGCAGCTGTAAAAGATGGTAAGATAGTAGTTCCAACAAAACCAGCTGATGTTAAGAGCTTTACACCAGCTGCTGTACAATAATTAAATATTTTCTAGATATTAATAAGAGCTAGATGTTGCTACATCTAGCTTTTTTAAAGATTTTAAGACTATTTCCAAGTTTAAGGTAGGAGGTATTAACAGTGACAAAAGTGGTAGAAATGAAGGGCATAACGAAAATATTCCCAGGGACTGTAGCCAACGATAATGTTAATTTTGATCTTAATAAAAGTGAAACTCACGTTTTGCTTGGAGAGAATGGCGCTGGAAAGACCACTTTAATGAACATACTATATG
>NZ_JAABNO010000028.1 GCF_009928445.1 Clostridium sp. C8-1-8
AAGACTTAGACGGCTGATGGTACTGCATGGGCGACTGTGTGGGAGAGTAAGTGGTTGCCAGGTTAGTAAGGATCTTTAGCTCAGTTGGTTAGAGCAACCGGCTCATAACCGGTAGGTCCGGGGTTCGAGTCCCTGAAGGTCCACCATATTTGGGGGTATAGCTCAGTTGGGAGAGCACCTGCCTTGCACGCAGGGGGTCAAGAGTTCGAATCTCTTTATCTCCACCAAATTGAACCATGAACATTTAGTTCATGGTTTTTTTGTTTTGCCAAAATATTTCGCATGTAATATAACACTTTTGACTTATTTAGACATTTTGTGAGAACTATATGGATTTACTTGAATATAATATTATGAAACATACAAAAAGTAGGCTTTGTTTAAGAATATTGTTGAAATTAAGTTGTATGGTAAAATCATATTAATTATTTGCTTCAGTTCATAAAAGCATTTGATGACTGACGACTAAATTTCAATATGGTACTTTAGCAGAAAAAATAAAATTGTTACCCTCCAGTATATATACATTAGTATTAAAAGCAAGGTCTTTAGTATAGGTACTTACAGAGACAGGAGGATAAAGTTATGAGTTGGATCTATTTATTTGTGATAGCCTTTATTAACAGTATTGATAATATAGGAATAGGTGTTGCATATAGTGTAGGTAGAATAAAGATTGGTATTAAGAAAAATATAATTATATCATTTTTAGCCTTTTTTGTTTCCTATTTAGCTGCTTTTTTAGGAGATATACTATCTAGTTTTTTAAGTGATACTGTTTGTTCAATTGTAAGTATGGCAATATTAATCTTTATGGGAATTAAGATGATATACAAATCATTCAAAGGTAAAGATAGCAGTGATATAGAAATTAATTCTATAAATTATAAGGAGGCAATATCAATTGGAATAGTGCTAGCACTTGATGATGTTGGCAGTTCTATAAGTTCAAGTTTGATAGGACATTCATCTTTTATGATTGCATTTCCATACTTCATAATAAGTATGATTATCTTCATACTATCTGATTATGGAACAAAGTTTTTTAGTAAGCTTAAAATTGGTAGGAAGGCTACCATAGTATCTGGAGCGATAATGATATTAATGGGATTGCTTCAATTAATAGAATAAATTAATCATATCTAAATGTTTGGTTACGCATAGAATTACGAAATAGATATAGATAAAATAGCTAAAACCATTGTTTTAGCTATTTTTGTTTAACTAATATTTTTGAGTTATATAGTCTTATAAAATGACTTATGGATTTAATATCAAAACATGTACATTATTGTAATAATTATGATAACATTTTCTATAGGCAAGCCTATAGAATATATATATAATATTTAAAGAAAGGTAATTAAGAGGAATTACGATAGTATGAAGAATAATAAAATAAAGAAGATATTTATTGGATTTTGCATTTTTTTTATATGTAATAGTATAGTAGGTATTATTTATTCAGTACCTATGGTGTATTATGGACCTTTTGGTAATATTAGAGACATGTTAGTAACTTCTGCAATGAGAACACTTAGTCATCAATATATAGCTACATGGTTCTTAAGTAAAGATGAAATAGATAAAATAATCAATAAGAGTAAAATAGATAATAGTGAAAAGTCTGAGATTGCAGATATATCTATAGCTGTATCTGCACAAACAGATTCTGTTGTAAATACTGATGAAACCAAGTCAAGAACAGAAGGTGTTGAGGTTGTAAATATAGATGAGAGCAGATATAAGGGATATTTGTTAATTGTTAAAGATCCTAATCGCATAGAACTTGGGGTTACTAGTAATTTAAATAAGTTTGGTTTAAAGTTGGATGATATGGCTAAAGAGAATGGTGCGATAGGTGGTATAAATGCTGGAGGCTTCGAAGATAAAGATGGACAAGGAAATGGGGGGACTCCTACTAGCATAGTTGTAAAGGATGGAAATATATTATTTAAAACTCAGAGTGATAGCTATTCAATTGTTGGATTTAATAAGCAAGGAGTTTTGGTTATAGGAAATTACTCCTTAGAGGAAATAAGTAAGTTAAATTTAAAGGCGGCAGTTTCTTTTGAACCATTCTTGATAGTAAATGGTAAAACCACAATAAAATCTGGTAATGGTGGTTGGGGGATGTCTCCTAGAACTGTTATTGGTCAAAGAAAAGATGGTACAGTATTAATGCTTGTAACAGAAGGTAGGAAATTGACTGAACCTGGAGCTACATTAAAGGATGTACAAGATATTATGCTTAAGTATCAAGCTTACAATGCTGCTAATTTAGATGGAGGATCTTCATCTACCATATATTGGGATGGTAAAATTTTAAATGATCCTTCAAGTTCTGATGGTGTTAGATTTATACCTACTGCATTCTTAATTAAGTAGAAAGAGGTAAATAAATTAATGAAAAAAAGAGTTATTACAATTTCAGTTTACGTACTGATAGCTATAATTTTACAAACATCTATATTGGCATTTATAAATTATAGATATCTGGCTGGATTCAGCGATGAGGATAAAACTGTTCAGGCTAAGAAGGTAGAGATTCCAGTAAAACCTGTGGAAAAGAAGAACATAATTGAAGAAAAAGCAGAAGATATTAAAGCTTCGGATAGTAATAAATATGTTTCATATATAAAAGATAATCAATTAAAGTATATTGATTTAGAAAAGAAGGAGCTAAAGGTAGTATCTGATTCAAAGCCTACTATCTATAAATGGCTATACGATGATAAAATATTATTTATAAATAATACAGCTCAAACGTCTAATTATGATATATACATATATGATTTAGCGACAGGAGAAAAGAAGTTAGTAACAACTTTAAAATTAAAAAACGAAAGTGAGAAAATTGATAGTATAGTCAACTCCACTTTTAAGAATTTAGTTTTTATTCATGTTAAAAGTTCTGGTAAGAGTGAAATACTAAAGCTAAATGTAGCACAAGGTATATTGGAGGATGTAAATATTCAATGTAAGAGTATAGAAAGCTTATCTGTAATACCTCATGAGGACAAGCTTATGTACAAAGGTGAAAATGTAAGTAGACTTTATATAAGCTATATAAATAAAAGCATACTATTTAGAGATAATGGGCAGCAAGTGTTATTAGGGGTTGATGATTCTGATAAGGTATTTGTAGGAATACAGCAAGGTGAGTTCATAAAAAGTGTATATTATGGGCTTATAAATGAGGGAATAGATACTTGGACAAAAGTACAAATTAAAAGCGATGTGAAGAAGGATGATATTATTATAACTAGAGATGGAAAGATACTTGAGAATAATAAAGCAGATAAAGTTATTAAATCTGTTGTAGGAGATAAGGAGATTAGATACAAAGGAGCTTATTTATCTATGAATAAGTCTGATGTTTTATCTATTCTTGATAATGAAGTTATTATTAATAGTATTCCATAAGGTTATGCTGAGATATATAAGAAGTAAGTAATAAAGATTGCGTACTTCTCCATTCATTAAATATATAAATTTAAGGACATAAAACCCGTATAGCACAATAATAAAAAAATAAGTGTCTACTATGAAGGCTATAGTAGTTCTTTATTAAGATAAAAGTCATGCATAAAAAGTAGGATATTCTCTTTTTTGCATGACTTTTATTTTTATAAATATATAGATACTTGAATTGTAATAGGGCATAGCTATTTTATCATCAGAAAGTTATTTTAATATATAAAAAAATTAAAGAAGATAATAAGTGAAAAGGTTATCTTTGTAAAAAACATATTGACTCTTAAATATAACAGGAGTAGAATATATTTTGCATAAGAAATGTTTCGATGCGAAATATTTCTATAAAAAACATTTGTATGCGAAATTTATATAGAAGGTGATAATTTAATGGAAGAAACGAATAGTGGAGTAATCGTAATTAGGAAGCTTAAAGATATTGGAAAGTTAATGAAAAAGAATACCGGCAATAATTTTGAAGCAATGGGGCTTACGCATTCTCAAGGAATGCTTATTGGCGTTTTGTGCCATTCTGGCGAGATGAAGGTAAGTGATTTAAGCGAAAAATTAGGGCTATCTAATAGCACGGTTTCTGGAATAATAGATAGATTAGAGAAGCAAGGATTGGTAGAAAGAAAAAGAAGCAAGGATGATAAAAGAATTGTTAATGTAGCTGTTACAGAAGAGTTCTTAAAAAACTTTAGAGACAATTTTGAGCAACTGGAAAGAAGATTCGAACAGATGGTGAGTGATGCTACTGAAGAAGAAATTAATACTATATTAAAGGGATTAGAGACTCTGATTAAAGTGATGAAATATAATCCATAATAACTAATAAGGACTTGTATCGCTAAGCTATAAATATTTAGCTAGTTGGAGAAAATAAATTTTATTAAATATAAATTACATATAAAAAATAATTTACTATATTACGGAGAAGGAGTGAATGCTTAGATGGTTAAATTAGCTAAATATGCAAAGCCATTTATTTTACCATTAATAGTTGCAATAGCATTATTATTTGTACAGGCAATGACTGATTTGGCTCTGCCAGATTATATGTCAAATATCGTAAACAAAGGTATACAACAGAATGGTATTGAAAATGCGGTGCCAAATGCAATAACACAAAGTAAGATGAACAAGTTAACGTTGTTCATGAATGAAAATGATAAGAAAGAGGTAATGGATAACTACACTTTGATTAATAAGGATAGCTCAGATTATGATAAGTATGCTAAAGACTATCCTAAATTAGAAAAGGAATCAATATATGTATTAAAAGATATCAATAAGTCAGAGATTGAAGATTTGAATCCTATACTAGGTAAGGCATTTCTAACTGTTTCTGGTATAGATAAGATGAAGAGTGAAGCAAAGAATGGAAAAGTAAACTTTAATGGTCAAGAGATTCCTGCAAACACTGATCTTTTTGCTTTACTTGGAAAGCTTCCAGAAGAGCAACGTACCAAAGTAAGTGAGCAGGCAAACAAAAAGTTTGAAGAATTAGGCGATAATATGATTGTTCAGGCGGCTGTAGCTCCTATAAAGGATGAATATAAAGCATTAGGGGTAAATACTGATAAACTTCAAAGTAGCTATATAAAAAGAACTGGCGTCACAATGTTAGGAATCTCCCTGATTGGAGCAGTTTGTACTATTCTTGTTGGCTTTTTAGGAGCAAGGATCGCAGCAGGCCTTTCAAGAAATTTACGTAGAGATGTATTTACCAAGGTTGAAAGTTTCTCTAATACAGAGTTTGATAAGTTCTCAACAGCTTCACTTATAACAAGAACTACTAATGATATTACACAGATACAAATGGTTATAAACATGAGTGTGAGAATGGTATTTTATGCTCCAATAATGGGTGTAGGTGGTATACTTAGGGCATTGCAAAAGAGCCATTCGATGTCATGGATTATAGCTGTAGCCGTTATAGCTTTATTAGGTTTAATCCTTATTGTATTTTCTATAGCATTGCCAAAGTTTAAAGCAATACAAAAACTAATAGATAGACTTAATCTAGTTACAAGAGAAAATCTTTCAGGAATGATGGTAATAAGGGCATTCAGTACTCAAAGATTTGAAGAACAACGTTTTGACAAAGCTAATAAGGATTTAACTGGAACAAACCTTTTTGTAAATCGTGTTATGGTATCTATGATGCCTATAATGATGCTTATTATGAATGGTATAACTTTATTAATTGTATGGGTTGGAGCACATCAAGTAGCTGAGTCGTCAATGCAGGTTGGTGATATGATGGCCTTTATGCAATATGCTATGCAAATAATATTTTCATTCTTGATGTTATCCATGATGTTCATATTGATACCAAGAGCATCAGTTGCGGCTGATCGTGTAGCTGAGGTCTTAACAGTTCAACCTGTAATAGTTGATAAAAAGGATTCTAAGCATTTTGAAGAACAGATTCAAGGAACTATTGAATTCAAAAATGTATCCTTTAGATATCCTGGTGCAGAAGAAGACGTAATTAAAAATTTAAACTTTAAAGCACTACCTGGACAAACAACAGCAATAATAGGTTCCACTGGTGCAGGTAAAACAACGCTTATTAATCTTGTTCCACGTTTTTATGATGTTACTGATGGTCAAATACTTATAGATGGAGTAGACATAAGAGAAGTTCCTCAAAAAGAGCTTCGTGATAAAATTGGATATGTACCTCAAAAAGGTGCACTATTTAGTGGTACTATAGAATCAAATTTAAAGTATGCCGATGAAAACTCATCAGAAGAAAATATAAGAAGAGCTGCAGAAATTGCTCAAGCATTTGAGTTTATAGATGATAAGCCAGAGGGATTTGAAACTCCTATATCTCAAGGTGGTACAAATGTATCTGGTGGACAGAAACAGAGACTTTCTATTGCAAGAGCACTTGTTAAAAGACCAGAAATTTATATATTTGATGATAGCTTCTCAGCACTTGATTTCAAGACAGATTCAGCTCTTAGAAGAGCGCTTAAGAAGAATACTGGTTCAAGTACAGTACTATTGGTGGCACAACGTATATCAACTATCATGAATGCTGAACAAATAATAGTTCTTGATGAAGGGAAGATTGTTGGAGTTGGTACGCATAAAGAACTTATAAAGAGTTGTGAGACCTACCAAGAAATAGCTTCATCACAGCTTTCAAAGGAGGAATTAGCATGAGTGAGCATAATAAAAGACCAAGTGGAAATAAAAGAGGTCCTGGAGGTCCAGGTGGTCCAATGATGCATGGTGGAGAGAAGGCACGTGATTTTAAGGGAACAATGGGAAAGCTAGTTAAGTATTTAAGTGAGTTTAAGTTATCAATACTGATTGTAATGATATTTGCAATAGCTAGCACTATATTTACTATAGTTGGTCCTAAGATATTGGGTAAAGCAACAACAAAGCTATTTGAGGGAATCATGGCTAAGATGACAGGTTCCGGAAGTGTAGATTTTAATTATATTGGCAATATTATAATTACCCTTGCAGCACTGTATGTTATAAGTGCGTTATTTAGTTATATACAAGGATGGGTAATGTCTGGGGTTACTATGAAGGTGACATACAGATTAAGAAGAGATATTTCTGAAAAAATCAATCGCATACCTTTGAAGTATTTTGATGGTACTAACCATGGGGAAGTTTTATCTCGTGTTACTAATGATGTCGATACTATAAGTCAGACATTAAATCAGAGTTTGACGCAAATAATTACATCTGTAACTAGCGTAATTGGTGTGCTAGCAATGATGTTTAGTATAAATTGGCTTATGACCCTTGTAGCATTATGTATAATACCAGTATCTATGATATTTATAATGATAATAGTTAAAAACTCTCAAAAGTATTTTAAAGAGCAACAAGACTATTTAGGTCATGTTAATGGACATATAGAAGAGATGTATGGTGGCCATTTGGTTATGAAAGCTTTTAATGGTGAGGATAGAAGTGTAGAAAAGTTCCAAGGATTAAATGATACACTCTACAAATCTGCCTGGAAGTCACAATTTTTATCAGGACTTATGATGCCTATAATGGGATTTGTAGGTAACCTGGGGTATGTTGCAATTTCAATATTAGGTGGATATCTTGCTGCTAAGAAGACAATATCTGTTGGAGATATTCAAGCTTTTATCCAATATGTTCGTTCATTTACTCAACCTATAACTCAGCTTGCTAATATTTCCAATATACTTCAACAGACCGCGGCTTCTTCAGAAAGAGTTTTTGAGTTCTTAGAAGTTGAAGAAGAGGTAGCAGAAGTAGAAAATCCAGTTAAACTTGAAAAGGTTAATGGAAGAGTTGATTTTAATCATGTTCACTTTGGATACAATGCAGATAAGACTATAATTAATGACTTCTCAGCTTCAGTAAAACCTGGTCAAAAAGTTGCTATAGTTGGACCAACAGGTGCAGGTAAAACTACTATGATTAAGCTTCTTATGAGATTTTATGATGTTAATGAAGGAGCAATATTAGTTGATGGTCATGATATAAGGAACTTTACTCGTGGTGATCTAAGAGGCATGTTTGGTATGGTTCTACAAGATACTTGGCTTTACAATACATCTATAATGGAAAATATAAGATATGGAAGATTAGATGCTACTGATGAAGAAGTTATAGCTGCAGCAAAAGCTGCCCATGTAGATAGCTTCGTTCACACATTGCCTGATGGATATAATATGGTACTAAATGAAGAAGCCTCTAATATATCTCAAGGTCAGAAACAGCTTCTTACTATTGCTAGAGCAATACTTGCTGATCCTAGCATATTAATACTAGATGAAGCAACAAGTTCTGTAGATACCCGTACAGAAGTGCAAATTCAAAAAGCTATGAATAACCTTATGAAGAATAGAACCAGTTTCATAATAGCTCATCGTTTATCAACAATTCGTGATGCTGATTTAATTTTAGTCATGAATCATGGGGATATAGTTGAGCAAGGTAGTCATGAACAACTTCTTGCAAAGGGCGGTTTCTACGCTAATCTTTATAATAGCCAATTTGAAAGTCAGCAGATTAGCTAATATAAAAATAAAACTTAATTCTTCAGCTGGAATATGTACACATGAATTATGATATTAGGTATATAAAAAAAGTAACTATTTTTGCTGCTAAGTTTTTCACATATTAATTTAAAAAATCAGATACACAAAAAGATTCACTGAAGAATTTAGCTCCAGTGAATCTTTTTTCTATTAATACTAATTAGATTGTTTTTGCAACTTGTCCAGCAAAAGCTAGAGACACAACTATTGTCAGTACAATTATTATTGCTGAGAATATTAGAGTAGCCTGGCAGTAAGTTTTCTTGCTTTTATTAACATTAGTTCCGAATCCCCAAACAAATAATAAGACTAGATTCACTATTGGAATAGCTAATAAAATCATAGTTACTACCCAGTTACCTAGTGTCATTGGTTGTGAGTTCTTGTCAAACATCATTTCGTCTTTAGAATAAAAATTGTTTTCCATTATGTATTTTATAACTCCTTTTTATTAAAAAATATGTGTATTAATTCTATAATTGTAATATTTTTTTCTTCAAAATACAATATTAAAAAAATGGTAACAGATATATTAGTTGGATAAGTTATTGACCAATATGAATACTTTAACAGTAATAAAGCTTAAAGCCTGTTAGTATAGGCTGTATTATTGACTTGAAGATAAAGATGATTAATAATGATAATATACAATTAATGGGGAAAGATATATAAAGGGGATAATTTAATGGATATAAATATAAGACAAGCTTCCTTAGAGGATTGTGAAGAGCTATATAATATAAGGCAAATGCCAAAGGTTATGGAAAATATTTTATCATATCAAAATGAGCCTAAGGATGGTATAAAGAATAAGTTTTTAAATAAAGGACAGGACCTTTGGATAGTTGCAGAGGCTGAAGATAAGGTAGTTGGGCTTATAATTTTAGGAGTTCACAAGAATCCTAGAAAAAGCCATGTTGGTTATCTAACTATTATAGTTAATAGTAACTATCATGGTATGGGGATAGGTTCCAAACTAATGTCTACTGTCATGGATATAGCAGACAATAATCTTAAGCTAAAGAGACTAGAGTTATCAGTATTTATCGAAAACGAACGTGCCATTAATTTATATAAAAAGTTTGGCTTCGATATAGAGGGCATAGCTAAGATGACTGCACTGAGAAATGGCGTTTATTGTGACGAATATAATATGGCGAGACTTCTTTTGGATTAAATGTATTTAATTAAAATAATTCCATAATTAATTGCTAAACTATAGTAGTAATAGTTGTTTTTTGTTGACTAGAAACAGAAAATGAAATTAAAAATTTATAAAGTGTAATAAAGAACAAGTATATCAGAAATCACTAAATATTAGATATTTAGTGATTTTTTCGTTGCTATAGCTATGTTTTTAATACAGAATGTTAGTATCAGGTATTAGATTGTTTAAATGTACATTAGTGATAAACTTTGTTATTTGGCATTTTTGTTGTCCATACTGAAAGTAAAAATATATTAATAATTTTGTAATTTTATAGAATAGTATACGTTTTATAAATTGAAGATCTTCAATTTAGATAAATGGAGGAAGCTATGGATTTTGAAAACATTAACTATATAGCTGAATTAAAGCAAAAGAACGAAAAGGCAATGGATATAGTAATAAATAAATATAGTAAGTTATTATATAAGGTTATCTACTCTGTATTAGGACAATACAAGGATGAAGGACAAATGGAGGAGTGCTTAAGTGACGTGTTTTTATCCATATGGAATAATTCACACAAATTTTTAGGGGATGAGAGCAGATTTAAAAGTTGGATTTGTGTTATTGCAAAATATAAGGCTATTGATTATAGTCGAAAGAAGCTAAAGTTTGAAAATATGCACAATATTGCTGATATAGACTTAATTGTCAAAGGTAGTGTGGAAGAAGAGGTTCTAGTTAAGGAATATAAGGATAAGTTATTCGAATTAATAGATACGATGAAAGAACCAGACCGAAGTATATTTGTAAAAAAGTACTTTTTAGGGTATTCAGCTGAAAAAATATCAAAGGATCTTGGTATTACCAAGAGTAATGTAAATACTCACCTAAGCAGAGGTAGGAAAGCACTAAAGGAGAAATTAAATTTTATTTTAGGGGAGGTAATATAAATGAAAGACATGTATGACTTATTCGGTGATATAGAGATTGATATAGATGAATATGAGAATAGTAATATAGAGGTTCCTAAAGGTCTAGAAAGGAGAATGCGTCATAATTTTAAGAAGAATGTTAGTACTGAAAAAAGCAAGTTTTATAATATAAAGAGGTTTGGTAAAGTAGCTGTGTTTGCACTTGCATTAATCTCTTTTGGGACTATAACTAGCACTGTATTTGCAAAAGGTATACCTATAGTTGGAAGTTTTATAAGCTATCTACAAAATAGATCTACAATAAGCAATGAGGAATATAGCAAATATGCAAATAATATGACTTTAAGTTCCATAGATAAGAAAATAAACGTGCAATTAGATTCTGTTTTATATGATGGTAGCTATTTGTACTTAGCCTATAAGGTTCAAGGAGAGAACAGAGAGAGTCTAGTGAATAATGAAAATGACATTAATATAAAACAACTAGCGATTAATAATGTAAATATTGAATTAGATAAGGAAGTTTTTAAGTCCCAGGGAATCAAAAATACGTATAAGACATATGATACAGAAATAGGTTATGACTTTAATAATGCAGATAATAATACAATAGTTACAAGAGTAGATATAAAAAATACTAGGATAGCAGACACTTCAAATATACATCTATCAATAGACAAGATTGGAAAGGTCAGTGGTAATTGGGAGTTTAAATTTCAAGTGAATAAAAGTGAATTAGTAGATAGAACAAAGCGATACGAGAATTTAGGACAATTGAATGTTAATGATAAGGTGAAGTTTGATCTTAATGCAATTACATTTTCTCCCCTCGGAACAACAATAGAAAATACTATATTAGCTCCTAAAGACAGCTTTCAAAAGTTTATTGATGGCAAGTTTACCAATCTTGGCTTTAGCTATGTATTTATTACTGACAAAGGAGAAGAAATTTTTAGTCTAGGGGAAAGAGTTCAGAGTTTATATAATGACAAAGATGCATTAGTAAAAAGATATAGCAGATTCACTTCTTTAAAAGAAGTTCCGAAATCACTTACTATAGTACCTGTTATACAAAAAAAAGAACAACTGAATATAGGGTTTGAAAGCTATAAGTATATTAAGTTAAAGGATATAAAGAAAGGGCAGTATATATCTCAAGGCAAAGATTGTGGTGTGACTATAAATGATATTTATAAAAATGGTAGAAATACTATAGTTAGCATAAAATTTGATGGACTCGACATATATCGTAGAAGTAATATGTTTTTAGTTAAAGATATGGAAAAGTACAAAAGATATAATAGTATGGTTGAAGGAAAAGATAAGGACAAGATGTACTTGGATAGCGTTTTAGAGACGATAGAACATCAGCATAATGTAGATATCACAAGACATTACTCTAAAGAAGGAAATGAATATACCTTTGAAAATGCTAATGATGAATATTACCTAGCAACTCCTCAGTATGATGGCCTTTATAGGCTAGATATGAAAAATGCAAAAACTATTAATTTCGTCAATTAATAATTATATATTTCCTTGGAAATGAAGAGAAGTCTACTATTATTGTCATATGAAATTAATTTATAGTGAATTATGGTTTATTAATAGAAAATGTTTGAAAAGGTAAAAGACTATAATATAAGAGCCATGCATATAGGGAAAATGATTTCCTAACTATGCGTGGCTTTTTAATAATATTTATGATGCAAGTTATTATAGAAGTTTACTATAATTATGGAGTCCTATCCAGTATTATGCTAATTAGAATTTTACAGACGGAACCTTCTCTGCTCCTGCAGCAGCTTTAAAGTATTGTTTATCCTGATACTTGTTACCAAAGAACATATTTACAAAAAACGTCTTTTTATAGCTGTTAAAGTCTTGAACAGAATCATTATAATCTTTTCTTGATACAGCTATTCGGTTTTCTGTACCAGCTAACTCATCTTGTAGTCTTAAGTAATTTTCATTTGCCTTAAGGTTAGGATAGTTTTCTACTATAACATTAAGACCTCTCAGAGCAGTGGTGATCTGCGCGTCAGCATTAGCTCTATCTTGAACAGAAGCTGAATTTGCAAGTCTGCTTCTAGCGTCAGCTAGATCTTTAAAAACTTGTTCCTCATGTTTTGTATATCCTTTAACTGTTTCTACCAGATTAGGAATCAAGTCATTTCTTCTTTGAAGCTGATTGTCTATTTGGCTAAGTTTAGAATTAACATTTTGATCTTTAGCAACTAATTTGTTATAGGTACCTACATATGTACCAATTAATATAGAAATAATTAAAGCTAAAACAACTAATATAGATAAAAGTACTTTTTTATTCATTAACTAATTAACCTCCAAACATATTTTTTACCAACCACCTGATGAACCTCCGCCACCTGAGTCACCTCCGCCAAAGCTATCTGAACCTCCAGAACCTCCACCGAAACCGCTATCATTAAAGCCTCCGCCACCATAGAAGTATCCACCTCCGCCTCTTCCACCTCGTCCTCTCAATTTAGAGAAGAATACTAATAAAAACACAATCACAATTATGGTTTTTAATATACTCTCACCATTGCTAGAAGAAAGGTTTGATGAACCATTGTTATTTGTAGAATCATCAGCAATTTTATCAGGAACGCCTTTAGTATAATTAGTGGTATCTATATTATATTCTTGTCCAATGTCTCCTATTATTCTTTTATAGGTGGTAGCTATTCCTTTGTCATATTCATTGGACTTAAAATAACTAGACATTTCTCTCAGATAAGAGCCTGTTTTTCCATCTGGTAAAATTCCCTCTAAACCATAACCTACCTCAATTCTAAACTTTCTATCATTTTTTGATATTAATATTAGTACACCATTATTCTTTTCTTTATTTCCTATACCCCATTTTCTAAAAAGATTATTTGCATATTCCTCAATAGTGTTTCCGTTTAAAGAATCGATTGTGACTACAGCCACTTCAGCAGTAGTTTTATTTCGTATTTCATCAGAAGTTGATAGAATATAATTTTTTGTCTCCTTAGAAAACATCTTGGCATAGTCCTGAAAAAATATTTCTGATGTAGGTTTGGGTGGTATGCTTCCTGGAGAGACTCCAGATATTAATGTTGATAAAAGTAGTAGTACAAAGATAATTTTATAATATCCTTTCATAAAACGCTCCTTTTATGTTTGTTTAATACCATTGCATGGACCCTAATAAATTACTTTAAAATAATTTATTATAGATAATATTATCTTAAATACTTTGATAATTATATATTATGTATAAATGTAAGAAGTTATAAGTCCATGGTTATAATAAAATTATAATAAGCAACTATTATTAAATAATAGTTGACAATGAATAATGATTATTGATATCATATGTACATAAAATACTTTGATAATCAAAATATTATTTTTTAGAAACTGCTATACATCTACGTTTTGATGTAACGAGAGTATAAATTTATGCTCTGCTCTAAAGTAGTATATTAAGCAGGTTTCAGGGAGGATGTAATTAAATGAGAGAGTTTCATGACATTGCTTGGTATGTAAAGGCATTATCAAAAGAATTACCCAATGATATACGAAAGCCAGCTCCACAGAGATTGCTTGGAGGATTAGCATATATAATTGTTATTGTAGCTTGTATTGTGGCAATGTATAAGTTTGATATGAACTTAGTTGAAAAATTAATCTTTTCTTTAGTGTTAGGATTTAGTTTTGCTTCAATGGGGCTTTTAGGCCATGAAATACTTCATGGAACTGTGGTAAGGACACCATGGCTTAGAAATCTTCTTGGAGGAATAGCCTTTGGACCCTTAAGTGTAAGCTCAAGATTATGGATAAAGTGGCATAACACCACACACCATGCTCACACTCAAGATGAAGAAAAGGATCCGGATGCGTGGATAAGTTTAGAACAATTGGTGAAGAGTCCAAAGATTGTTAGATGGGTATATAGACTACCTCTTGGGTTTAGAGCCTTTGTAAGTTTTTTATCATTAAGCTTTACATTTTCAATGCATACAATGAGGATGTTCTTCATGTATATAAATGAGTTTAAGTCTAAAAAACTAGTGGTGTGGTTAGAAATGCTTATTCCTTGGGCTGTTTGGTTTGGACTTTTATTCTATGTTGGATTTAACAATTGGATATTTATGTACTTGATACCACTGTTGATAGGTAACTTTATAGTAATGGCTTATATATCTACTAATCATAGATTGAATCCATTGGTACCTATAAACGATCCTTTAGCTAACAGTCTTTCAGTAACAGTTCCAAAATTCATAGATGTTCTTAACTTTAATTTTTCTTATCACGTAGAGCATCACATGTTTCCAGGTATTAATCCTAAGCATTATCCGCTTATCAAGGCAAAGATACTAGAGCATTGGCCAGAAAGATATCTTCATATGTCTCTTATGAAAGCTCTTGTAACACTTTGGAAAACACCAAGAATATATTATAAAGAAACAGAATTCCTAGATCCACGCAAAAATACTGCATACGATTCTTTAGGTAATGGTTTAGATATAAATAATATAAAGTTTAAAAAGTTGAAGTCTATATAGATATATAATAATCCCTAGTGAGCTTCCATTGAAATTCACTAGGGATTTTATGTAGATGTAGCTTGGAATTGTTAGATATATAAGCTCAAATTATAAACAAGAAATAAAATAGCATCAGTAGCCAATAAAATAATACTAGTACATTTGTAAGTTAAAACCTACTTATGTTATAGAAAGTTTTCTTTGTAACCACTCAAGGATAAGAGCAGTTGTGATGGAAGGTAAAAGAACCATACTAAAAAGTATATTATTTGTAATGAAGGTACCTCATAACATAGAGTTAAAATTTGATATAACCCAACATTTATATCACATAAAAAGAATAGTGACATACCAATAGCTATCATAAAGGAACTTACTTTTTTATAAAACTCATTAAAGAGTGTGGACCATGCAATAGCCAAGCTGTTGAGTAGAAAATAACCATATACTAATGCTATTACGTACAGAGAAGTATTAATACAATATGGTTTAAATAGTATAGAGATAGCTATCAGTGCAGCAAATGCTAAAATACTTGTTTTTATATATTTAATATTAGGGCACCTTTTTCTAGAATGCCTTATTATGTAGGTTACTTGAACTAATATAAAAAACAAAATGCCAAGAATATAATAATTTTTAATTATTAAAAAGAAATCTGCAATTGATGTAAAGAAAAATGCTAGTTGCAAAAGATTTCTATCAGCAGTATCATAACCTTTCCTTCCTATAAGAAGAGTTAAGCTAAAGCACAATAGAATATAGATATATCTGATGTTTGATGGTAGAGCTAGCTCTACATTTTTTACAAGATAAAATGATATTAAGAAATATATATAAATAAAAAGATTAACTACTACGACTAAAATTCTAAAAAAGTTTTTCAATTTTTATAACCTCTGTTATATTCATATTAGATTTAATAAGCTAACTATATATATATTATGTAATTAGATAAATAAATATTTTAGAGATTATTAAGTTATTAAAAAGGCATGAAAAGAACTAAAAGCTAAACTTAAGCTTTAGTCCTTTTTAGGTTATACAAATTTATGGATTTTTTATTCTAATTACTTTAGCAATTTAGAATGTTTCTACTTTTTAAGTTGTTCAAGTATGGAAGCCATTATACTGAGACCTTTTTCAAGGGTTTCCTTATTAACTCCAGCTATGCTGATTCGGATACCTTTTTTATATTGATCTTGGTTGTAGTAAAATATTTTCCCTGACTTTACTAAAACCGATTTGTCTTCTAACTTTGCTCTTAATATATCTTCATTAATCCACTCTGGAAGCTTTAGATAAGAATAGAAACCATAATTGCCACCTATTGTTTCGACTCCATATTGTTTTAGCAACTTAAAGTGCTTTTTTAGTATAAGATGCTTTTCAGACAACTCCTTTGATATTTCAGTAGTATGCTTTTTAAGAATATTACTTCTTATATATATCTCTAAGGTAGCTTGAGATATAAGAGAAGCAGAGAAGTATGAAGAGTAATAAGATAGTTGTATATGTTCTTGAAATATTTCTAGTAAGTTAGTGGGAACAACTATAAGGCCTACTCTCATCCAAGGCATTATTTTTGAAAAACTCTTCAGATAAATGCTATGGGCATGGTCTGAATATGAGAATATAGGATCATACTTTGGGTCACTTGATATATCACCGAAGTAGTCATCTTCCACAATATAAACATCATATTTTTCAGCTAGTGAAGCGATGGCCTTTCTCTGAAGCTTATTGAGAGAAGTGCCTAAAGGGCTATGGTTTCTAGGGATTGTATAAAAGAACTTAATATCTCCTGTCTTAAAAAGTTTTTCAAGTTGCTTTAAGTTAATGCCACTATCTGTTCTTTCTATTGTTAGAACATCTACCTTAGAATATTTTAAAAAGTCAATATAATGACGATAAGTTGGTTCTTCAATAAGAATCTTTGACTTATTATTAGGAAAGGGCATAAAGGTTAAGATGCTCAGGGTTTGTTGAACTCCTAAAGTTACAAATATGTTTTTCATATCAACAAATATTTGAAAATCCGAAAGATACTTCGCTAATAATTTCCTTAAAGAGGCTACGCCATACATAGTGTTGTTTAAGGAATTATTTTTATATATATCAACAGCTCTATCCAAACAGTGTTTTAAATCAGGAGTATTCATTGTACCTATGGTTGGGTTACCTGTATCAAAGTGTATTATAGAGGAATTAGGCATATCATTTTTTATACTTTTTTCTACTACGTAGTACCCACTCTGAGGAATAGAATAAATTATATGGTTGTATCTTAGTATATTAAAGGCTTTAACTACAGTATTTTGAGAGCAGTTATATCTTTGAGAAAGCTTTCTTATTGAAGGCATTCTCTGACCTGACTTGTACATACCATTACTTATATCAGTCTCTATATCAGAAACTATCTTTTTATAAACATTATCCATAGAACATCCCCCTATCTGTATTAATACAGTTTAATTTTATCACCATTGAAAAGGTTTTTATAGAGCAATATTATATATTTAAGGACAGTTTTAGGCATAGGCAGAAAAGTGTGACTTCCTACAAAATCATGAATTATGAATATAAAAGGAGTGAGTTTAATGAGTGGTATTAAAATTGTTACTATAGGTGGAGGGTCAAGCTATACACCAGAACTTGTAGAAGGTTTTATAAAAAGGTATGAGGAATTACCTGTAAGAGAATTATGGTTAGTTGATATTGAAGAAGGAAAAGAAAAACTTGATATAGTAAGTAGCTTAGCTAGAAGAATGGTAGAAAAGGCTGGTGTACCTATTGAGATACACACAACTTTAGACAGAAGAGAAGCATTGCCAGGAGCAGACTTTGTAACTACTCAAATAAGAGTAGGCTTACTTGACGCAAGAATAAAGGATGAAAGAATTCCACTTAGTCATGGGTGTATGGGACAAGAAACAAACGGTGCAGGCGGAATGTTTAAAGGGTTAAGAACTGTTCCGGTGATATTAGATATAGATAAGGATATTGAGGAGCTATGTCCAGATGCTTGGCTCATTAATTTTGCTAATCCATCGGGAATGGTTACTGAGGCTGTTTTAAGATATGGAAGAAAAAATAAAAAGGTAGTTGGGCTATGCAATGTTCCAATAGGAATGGAAATGGCTGTAGCAAAGGATTTTGGAGTTGATCATAGTAAAGTTAGGATAGATTTTGCAGGATTAAACCATATGGTGTTTGGTCTTAATGTCTATGTAGAGGGGGAAAATGTTACAAATACAGTTGTAGATAGAATGGCGAAAGGCCTATTTAATGGCAGTCCTAAAAACATACAAGATGTTGAGTGGGTTTCAGAATTTGTTAAGGGACTTGGAATTATACCATGTGGATATCATAGATATTATTTCCTAGGAAAAGAAATGCTTGAAAAAGAACTTGCAGAGTTCTCAAAAGGAGAGACTAGAGCAGAGGTTGT
Source organism: Clostridium sp. C8-1-8 (assembly GCF_009928445.1). Classification (GTDB taxonomy): domain Bacteria; phylum Bacillota; class Clostridia; order Clostridiales; family Clostridiaceae; genus Clostridium_AR. Next base: position 18,615 of record NZ_JAABNO010000028.1, read on the forward strand.
AAAGCGATTAGAAAAAGATCTTTTTGAATTATATAAAGATCCTAATCTTGATATAAAGCCGCCTCAATTAGAAAAGAGAGGTGGAGCTTATTATAGCGATGCAGCATGTAGACTAATAAGTTCCATATATAATGACAGAGGTGATATTCAACCAGTAAATACTAGGAATAATGGTGCAATAACTGGAATTCCAGCAGAGTCAGCAGTTGAGATCAGCTGTGTTATAACTAAAGATGGACCTAAGACTATAACAGTAGGAGAACTTCCTGTAGCAGTAAATGGATTAATTCAACAGATTAAATCTTTTGAAAGGACAACCATAGAAGCAGCTTTAACTGGCGATTATAATACTGCATTAGTGGCTATGACTATAAATCCATTAGTACCATCACAAACAATAGGAAAGATATTGCTTGATGAACTATTGGAAGCACATAAAAAGTACCTTCCAAACTTTAATGCATACTTGGAAGGCAAATAGGTTTTGATTTAATATAAAGGTTTTTAGAAGCTTAAAAATTAGACTTCTAGAAGCCTTTTTACTATGATAAGTAATTTTTTAAGAAATGTAAGTTTTATGTTCTGTTAAAGTAGTGTGTTGAAATTAAGTGATAAATCATCCTAGGTCTGCGCAAAAGATCATTTAATTCTAATAGATTGCTTATATATCTTCTCCTTCATAACTACTTAATTTCAATAATATTATTGAACGTAGACAAGTTTAAAGCTTAAAATAGACCTTTGACATATACGTTAATAACATAGATTGAAAAGAAAGCTTATCCAACTGACAGCTTTGCCTCATATCTGATAATAGAGCTTTATTTTAGATATTGGGCTGAAAACACAATATCTACTTTTTATATATTGCAAAATAAAAATAAAAGGTATAATGATAAAGGATAAAAAAATAGTTATTATAGGAGAATGTTCATGGCAAATAAAAAGTCTGCATTGGATTCAGCAATCAATTTTATTTTAGGTTCTGCGGTAGGTGTAATTCTAGCTTATATATTTGTAAAAAGAAAAAGCATAAGCGTATTAAATCTACCAGCAGATAATATTAAACCTTATCATTGGATAGCGGTTATAGTATTGTTCTTCATAGTGTTTTACATACACCTTGCACTTCATGAGTTCGGACATCTTATAGCAGGATATTTAGTGAAGTTTAAGCTTTTTAGCTATAAGATTGGACCTTTTGGGTGGTATCGAGAGGGTGATAAAATCAAGCATGGAAAAGATAAGAGCCTTGGGTATGGTAGCAGATGTTCTATGCTTCCAGTTAATACTAACAATATATATCCAAAGCTTGCAGTATACTCTCTAGGTGGGATTACTTTAAACATAATTTTATCTATAGTATTCTTTTTAGGATCAGTTTACATAGCACCTAAGCACGATAATTTCTTTGTAAGCGTATTTTTCATTCTTGGATGGGGCATGGGTGCATTTGTAGTTATATACAATATAATACCTTTTTCAAATAAGGGATTTAAGACTGATGGCTTGTTAGCTCTAAGTGTTATGACAAAGTCTCCAGATGACATGGCTCAGTTAGCCACTGTTTTGGTAAGCAATCAACTGGCCGCTGGTATAAGACCTAAAGATGTTGATTCAAGCTTTTTTCAGAATAATGGATACCTACAGGATAACGATGTTTCAGGAATAGTTATGAACTATTATAGATTCTACCACTTCCTAGACTTAGGGGATAAGGTGAAAGCTATGGATGCAATTAGATCAATTGAAAACAACATAGAAGTATATCCAGAGTATTACAGAGCAGAGATGCTTTATAACGTTTTATATGCTTATTGCACTATAGAAACAGACAAGGATAAGGCAGAAGACATATTCAAAAAGGTTAAGGAAAGTCTTTTAGAATTTAATACTATATCCGGATACCGTGTAAAGATGGGTTATGAGCTTTATATGAAAAATGATTATAAAGAAGCTATAGAGTTAGGAAAAAAAGGTTTGGGTGTTAAGGATAGTTATCCAGTAAGAGGAGAGGCTATATTTGAAGAAGATCAGATTAATAATATGATGGCAATAGCTAAGAAAAATATGAAATCCTAACTTCTAATGAAACATACACTCTGTAAGAATTTACTACTATGTTCTTAGAAAATTAAGATTTAATAGGTAAAGGTTGCTCGCCTGCTAGATTATTTTAATATTCATTTAGGAAGGCAGATGGGAAAATAACTCACTGAAGAAGTTTTGCAAGCTACTTTATATAAACAGTTTCACTATTTTAACTGTCTACTATAAAGTAAGCATGTAAGTTTATCTCAGTGAGTTTTTTATATTTATAACTTTGTATCAAAGAAAAAGCTATGGATAAGCCTTAAATTCTAATGTTAGCAAAAGAATAAGTCAAGTTTCATGAAATGAAGTTGAAAATAATCATGAAAGTAAAGTTCTATCACTAAGTAAGCTTGAACTAGATAGCTTCTTGAAGTGTTCTAGGAGAGTCTCTATTGTTAGCTGTTTTTTATCAGCTCCTGACATGTCTAAAATTATCTCACCTCTATGAAGCATTATTATTCTATTGCCAAAGCTAATGGCTTGTTTTAAGTCATGAGTCACCATTAAAGTAGTAGTATTGTTTTCTGTAACTATGCTACTGGTTATATTCATTACCTTTTCTGACATAGAAGGATCTAAAGCTGCAGTATGCTCATCTAAAAGAAGTAATTCTGGATTAGAGAGAGTAGCCATTACTAGAGAGAGAGCTTGTCTTTGACCTCCTGACAACATTCCGACCTTTACATCTAGTTTATCTTCCAATCCAAGTGAGTAGTGTATTAATAGTTCTCTAAACACAGCTCTATCCTTCTTTTTTATTGCAGAGGATAAAGTAAATGTTTTATTCTTATTGTTTGCCATAGCAAGATTCTCTAGTACTGTCATTGATGGAGCTACTCCACTAGAAGGATCTTGAAAAACTCTTCCGATAAAACGTGTCCTCTTATACTCTGGTAGGGTAGAAATGTCCTTTCTGTTTAAAACTATATTTCCACTATCTAAAGCTGAACCACCTGAGATTATATTTAGTAGAGTTGATTTACCAGCTCCATTACTTCCTATGACAGTAATGAAATCTCCATCATTTATGGATAATGAAAGATTTTTGAATAATATACTTTCATTATCTGTACCACTGTTAAATATTTTTGTTAAGTTATTTACTTGAAGCAACTGAAGCCCTCCTTTTCTCTTTTAGTCTAAAACCTTTAAATAATAATTTGTTTTTAGAGCTATAGGCAGCTAGTATAATTACTACTATAACTGAAGTTATAAGCTTTAGATCAGTTGGAGGTAACCCTAAAGTAAGGACTAAAGCAATTACTGCTTTGTATAATATAGCGCCAAGTATAACTAAAGTTGTAGGGCTGAAGAGTGAGAATGTCTTAAAGATTGATTCACCTATTATAATAGATGCAAGTCCCATAACGATTGTTCCAGTACCCATTGTTATATCTGAAAAACCTTGATATTGCGACATCATTGCTCCTGATAGTGCAACAAAACCATTTGACAACATAAGACCAATAAGTTTTGTTATTGAAATATTAAAACCAAGAGAGGTTACTAACTTATGGTTATCTCCTGTTGCCTTTAGGAGATAACCAAGCTTGGTTTTAACAAACCTATCAAATAGTACCTTTACTGCTAATGCTATGCTTAATATAACTATTATCTTAGGGAAGTTTTCGGTAAATATTGTAGTCTTGTTAAATAGAGGTATATTAGGTTTGCCCATTATTCTTAAGTTGATTGAATATATACCAAGCATAACTAATATTCCTGAAAGTATGTTTGAAATATTAAATTTTATATGCAGCAATGCAGTTAAACTTCCACCAATCATTCCTCCTAAGATAGCAATTAAGGTAGCAAGGTAAGGATTTGCACCCTTTGATATGAGAAGAGAAGCTATGGCTGCTCCTAAAACGAAGGTTCCGTCTACTGACATATCAGGAAAGTCTAATATTCTATAAGTTATATAAACTCCTTGAGCCATTATAGAAAATATAAGACCTTGCTCTAAGATACTTAACAACATTGTTAATTACCTCCTATGGTCTTAATCTTGTTCTTAAGATTATCAGGTATAACTATTCCTAAGGCTTTAGCAGTATCAGAATTAACCACTATATCAAGATTGTCTAAGGTTTTTACTGCCATAGTTTTTGGAGATTGACCATTTATTACTTTCACAGCCATAAGGCCAGTTTCATGACCAAGCTTGTAGTAGTCTATTCCTTTAGTTGCAAGAGCACCAGCATCTACATGAGCTTTTTCTGCTCCTATAACTGGTATCTTATGTTCTAAAGATTTTTTTGATATTATTGGCATAGAAGAAGCAATTAGGTTGTCAGTAGGAGTATATAATACATCTACTTTAGTTAGTATATTATCAAGAGCAGATGGAATATCATTGGTACTTGTTACTCCTACCGGTTTTATATCAAGATTAAAGCTCTTAGCCACAGCTTTAGCTTCATCTAGTTGGTTTTGTGAATTTGCTTCACTTGTGTTGTATATAAATCCTACTGTTTTAGCAGAAGGAATTAATTGTCTTATTAATTCGAACTGAGTGTCTATAGGAACATAATCACTAGTGCCAGTAACATTTGTATCTGGTTTATCTTTTGATTTTACTAATTCGGCTTTTTGTGGATCTGTAACCGCAGTTATCAGTATTGGGATATCTTTAGTTGAATTAAAAGCTGCTTGAGCACTAGGAGTTGATATAGCAAAGATTAGATCTTTTTTGTCAGAAGCAAATTTCTGACCAATACTTTGAGCTGTAGCCAAGTCCCCCTGAGCATTTTGAAAGTCTATGGTTATATTTTCTTTATCTTTAAGGCCATTCTCTGAAAGAGCATCTATGAAACCTTTTCTAGCTGAGTCTAAGGCTGGATGTTCTACTATTTGGGTTATTCCAATATTTTTTAATTTTGTTGATCCTTTTGAAGCTGGGGCACACCCCACTAAAAGAAATGCTGTAATACCTAAGGAAATTAATGAAATGAATTTTTTTCTTTGTGCTACCATACTACCATCCTCCAAATTTATAATTGTTTAGTTAAACATGGATTGAATCGTAGATTTAAAGAATAAGAAATGAGAGTATGTGAAGCAATATTCTTTTTAAGTATATTTTTTATAAGTTAATATTTTAATTATATTACTTTGCTAAAATATAATCTTGAAGAATAAAAAAACTCTCACTAAAAGTAATTAGGAGAGGTTTAAGCATAACAAATAAAACCTATAAAGGCTTAAAATTTCTATATCTCCTACAAATCCTACAATACTACGATTCTACAATTTAACTGAAGCCAAAAAATCTACTATAAGACTAATTATTCTAATCTTAAACTACAAAACTTCTACTATTGGCTTAAAACAGATTTTATACTAGCTGATAGAGGTTGTCAATATGTCTTTTTAAATGAATATACTATTAACAATTTTTATTCTGGTATAGATCGGTGTCCAAGACCTATAACAACTTCGTTCAAATGCAACAGCCCTATACTCATAAATATGCATACACTTATATGTTCACCTTGTCGTGCTATACCTATTTTTCCTCCTACATTTAAACCATTAGCTTTAGCGGCTACTTGCATAAGTGCTTCTCTCGTTGCACCAGCCACAGCTCCATCATGAACATGACAGTCTCTTATTAGACCGCTTCGCTTGGAGGCTACTAAGGCCCTTTCAATAATCTTTGGTATTGATGATATAAGGTTGCCGCCTACATCTACGGCAACAGCTTTTATTCCTTTATCATTAAAGTCATTTATAAGTTGTGACTCGCTTTCTCTACTGGATATAGCCATCTGTATGGATGCCTTAGCTATATAATTACTATCAAAATTCATAATATCAACTCCAAGAATTATATTTTTTATATGTGAAAAAGGTAATACCAAGTAATATATAGATTATTGCATTATAAAGAATTAAATTCAACTGATAGATAATAAGTTTTAATTATTATATTTATTAGCGTTGATATCCTTATTTAGCTCTATATGTTAATGTAAATCCATATATTATTAAAAATTTATATTGGATGTAATTAAAGACATATAAGATTCATAGGTATACATAGGAAGAATATATATGTGGAGGAACATGAAATGCTGAAATATTATTTATTAAGAATTTTGAAATACGCAATAATTATATTTGCTTTATTTATAGTAATAGTAATTATCTTCGGTTTTGATTATAATGCTAAAGGACTTACACAAGTATCTTTGGGACAAGACTGGTATATGGTCTTTCAGTATGAAAAGAAAAGAGAAAGCTTTGCTATTAATTTTGGAGTATTATCTATAGTTATTCCTATATTTGCCGCGATAATATCAGATTTCATGGTGAGGAGCTTCACTAGAAGGATGCTTAGGGTGAAGGCTGTAAAAGCAAATTAAAAAAGTAACGTTTTTTTGTGAATAACATAAAATATGATGAATTCATTTTTAGTAGTTACTTATATTACAATAATTAATGTATAAATATACATTAATTATTTGGGTTAGCAGTGTATTAAGGTACATCGAAATTTAGTGATAAATGTTAAAAATTGTTAATAAATTTATTATGTACTTGCATTGATTTTATTATATAATTAAATTATGAGAATAGTTAAAAAATAATATTATATAAATTTATAATAAAATAGTTGAACGTATCTTGTATAGGTAGTAGTGAAAAAGTTATGAAAAATATGAGAGTTTAAGATGGGGAGTGTTTGGACGATGACAAAACTAAAGGAATTGGAAGAACAATTAGTTAACTTAAAGCTACAGAAGAGAAATTTAATATTAGCTGGAAAAAAAACAGATGATATCGATGAATTTATAAAAGATATTGAAAAAGATATAAAAAGGGAAAAAGAAACTTCTGATGCGGTTGAATAAATTAATATATATAAGTTACTATAAGATTTAAATGTTCTTTCGATTTGATTGAGTCATAAAATTGTATTTTAATATTTACAGGAAACATACAAGGTTTAAATTCAAAAAACTAAGTATGTTTCTTTTATTTTTGTTATAAATTAGTATTTTACTTGTTATTAAGATATGAGTTAATATCCTCTATGACATTTTAATGGAATAATTATTATTTTTTAGTGGTTATGGTTCATCATTTTAAATATAAATCATATATCAGTATTGTAATGTTTAAGTAGTTTGGAGGACACTATGATTTATAAGTTTTTAGATGATGAGTTATATGGTTTTATAAACGAAAAAGGTCAAGTTGTAGTAGAACCTCAATTTCTAGGACTCTTGCCTGCTTCAGAAGGTCTTATACCATTCTACAGAGAAGATGGTTATGGATTTATAAGTTATGATGGAAAGATATCTAAAACCTTCACAGAATTCAGAGCCTTTGAGTTTTATGGTGGAATGTCCATAATAGAAAGTGACGGTCTCTATGGATTTATGGATAAGAATTTAAATATCATTGTTGACCCGTATTACGATGGTGCTATGAATTTTTCAGATGGATTAGCACTGGTTGAGAAGAATGGAAAGAAAGGTTATATTGATACAAAAGGAAGTATAAGGATTCCTCTACAATATGAAGAAGGTAGTAGTTTTAGTGAGGGGTTAGCAGTAATATGTTATAACAATAAAATGGGCTATATTAACACTGAGGGAAGTATTGTAATAAAGCCTACTTTCCAACGTTGTGGATTGTTTAGTGAAGGTTTAGCTGTATACGAAAATGATGGTAAATATGGATATTTGGACACAAAGGGAAATATAGTTATACCTTCTCAGTTTGATATGGCAGAAAGTTTTTCTGAAGGGTTTGCTATAGTTATGAAAAATCAAAAGATGGCAGTAATAAATAAAAGGGGAGAGTATATAACTGAATTCCTTTTTGACTATTCCTTAGGATTTAGTGAAGGTCGTTGTGCTGTAGGCTTGAATAAAAAAGGTGAAGAGGTATGGGGATATATAAATACTTCTGGAAAACCAGCTTCTGAATTTAAATTTGAGAACGCATCTTACTATAATGAAGGGTTAGCGGTAGTGCAAGTTAACAGCAAGTGTGGATATATAGATCTAAAGGGGCAATACAAAGTTAAACCTGCATTGCAAATGGCCTTTGATTTGGAGTACGGTTTGGGTGAATTTTTACTAGATGATAGAAATGGATACTTAGATAAAGAGGGAAATGTTATTTTTTATTCAAAAAACAAGGTTAATATAGAGAAGTATTCAATGGATAAGAGAATATTATCTATTATATAAGGTAAGTAATATTATAAATCTGTATATAGGTATAGAAAGGCTATGAATTAAAGGCGATGTCTTCATTCATGGCCTTTTTTTGTTAATAAGGGTGTAAAGGTTGTGAATGGCTAAACCTAATGATATTAAGGGCTTAGGACAGCTAACAAGTGTAAATATCCACAAAGTGTAACAGGAAATTTGTACCTATAAGGATTATGAGAGTATAGATATCTATAATAACTTTAAAAAGGTTAATTAGAAATGAAGAAAATAAACACAACTTTATGAATTAGTTAGATAAAAGGTATTAATGATGAAAAAAAGGATAATTATGACATAATAGTGAACGTAGCGGAGAAATAGTGGATTTAACAAAAACATGGGAAAAGGGTATACTTTCTATATAACAATGAAAAAGATTATAAGTTACTGAAGAGGGTTTCGATATCACTTATATATTGACTTGGTACTGAGAAATGTTACAAAATACTGCTGAATGTAAAGTTTTTAAGGCTGTTTTTATATGTTAAGTATTTTGTAAATTAACAAAAGAATTAAAATAGTATAACTAAGGATTTATAAGTTGGTAGAAGTAAAATAAAGAGGTTAAAAAATAGGGAGGGAATTTTGTGAGTAAAAGCCAGTTTTTTTATGATTTTAAAGAAAATATTATTTTACAGTATCTCCAGTGTCCAGCATATAAGTTTTTATGTGACAGTCAGGGATATGATCCTAGGATAAGTCTAAATGAAGAAGGTGATCTAGAGAAAGTACCATACTTTACAACTACATTATTTAAAAGATCATCTAACTTGTTTTCTAATTTGCTTAGAGTATCTACTAATCAAATCGATATGTGGACAGTCTCTAGCAGTACAAGCGGAGATCCTAGCATTGTAGGAAGATCTTTTAAGGATATAGAGCAACTAAAAAGAGTTGCTATGTTAGATCCAGATATTCTTGATCCTAATTGTGATTATGATTGTGTATTCTATCCAGAACCTTTGGAAATGAGAAAATTTAAAAGTGAATATATATTGGGGAAACCTACAGAATCGTATATAGGTAATATTTTAAATCTTTTTGAGTTTAAAGGAGATGCATTATTTCTGTTAAAGCAAGAAAAAGATGAGTTTAACCTAGATATAGAAGCTTTCAAAAGATATATTCAATTTCACGACAAAAAAAATCATCACTTATCAGTGAGAGGTTCTACTTTACTTATATATAATACTATAAAACAACTAAGAGAAATAATTCCACCTGTAGAGTTAGGGAAAAGGGTAATAGTTAGCACTGGAGGAGGAGGCTGGGATGGTAAAAAGGGTGCTATAAGCATTGGTACACAAATTCCAAGAAGACAATTTGTTGAAGAAGTATCAAGTTTCCTTGGAATACCAGAAGAGAGCTTTGTAGATACTTATTCTTTCACTGAAAATAGTCTTCCTATACATGGACATTATTCTAAGGAACATGGTGACTATCTGTTCCATGTACCGAATGCAGGTAAAGTTATAATCAGGGATATAAAAACATTAAAGCCACTAACCAATGTAGGGGATAAAGGAGTAATACAGATTTTAAATGCTTATGGAACATCAACCTTTGCAGGTGCATCTGTTTTAGTTGATGATATAGGCGAAATTGTATCTATGGATAAATGCCCTAAATGTGGACAAGCTGGAATGACGATTAAAATATTAGGAAGAGTAAAAGGCGCTGAAGCAAAAGGCTGTGGGGCTACACTAGATGTAAAGGAGAAAGAGATAGTATGAAAATAGAATATTCATGTGGAAGTGAAGTTTACTTAGAAAAGCAAATCAATAATATGAAGCTTAATCTTCAAATATCAGAAAAAGAAGATATTCAAAGAGAAATCAATAGATTAAAAAGAAATAAATTAAAAGTTCATGATATATCTTCAGAAGAAACCGTTAAAATACTAGACAGTTGTGCAAGACTGTGGCTTGATAGAGATTACAGCAAGCGGCATATTGAAGTAATAGCTAACTTAACAAATCAAAGTCCTCAGCTTGTGACTTACGAATTAGAAAGTTGTATGCAGGCTTTATTAAAGGAGAATATATATACTACTATAAAGGAAGAATTGGGACACTTAGATATATTAGATAATTGGGTTGAAACAAGCTACGGTTACGTACATAGGCAACCAAGAGGCTTGGCTTTTCATAATATATCGGGTAATGCATTTGTAGTCATACCAGTAAGTATATCTATGGGACTTTTATCTAAGAATTGCAACTTAATTAAGGTTTCTGGAGATGAGCCATATTTTGCTAATGCATTTTATAAAAGTCTTTGTGAAATTGATGAAAGTATAAAAGAAAGGCTATCAATAGTATACTTCGATAGCAGCAAATCAGATATATATGAAGAAATAGTTAAAGAAAGTGATTGTGTCATACATTGGGGAGGAGAGTATTCTGGCAGAATAATGAAAGAGTTGTGTGTAAGATACGATACTCATATAGTTATGCATGGAGCAAAAATAAGTTTTGAAGTCATAGAAAGTATACCTGACATTGATTATAATGCTAACCTTGTTGCAAGAGATATAATAGCCTGGGAACAAAAAGCCTGTCTTTCACCAAGAATAGTATTTATAAATAGGGATGTAGACTATGAAAAGTTTTCTCAAAGTTTAGCTGAAGCGCTTAATACTCTAAGTAAGGAGTTCCCAAAATCATATCTAAATACCTGGAATTCAGTTAAAGCAATACAAGATAGGCAATTTTGTACTTTAAAGTATGGACTAAATAAAGGTATAAAGGTATATTCCTCTGAAAATGCAGATTATACTGTCTTACTAAATGAAGATATGCCAGATAAAGTAGATCTTGATAGGTGTTTCTATAGATTCATATTTGTATGTCCATATAGTGATAAAAGGCAAGTATATAGTTATGTGGAAGAAAATCTGAAAGATTATTTGCAAACTATGGGATATCTAGGGGATGATGAGGCTTTTATAGAAAAGATGACTTTGTTAGGAGTAAGCATAGTTACGAAGCCTGGTGAAATGTCTCTTCATCAACCAGGCACATCACATGATGGACTTCATAACCTCGATGAAATGACCTTCATAGTTAGCAGACAGCTTTAATACGAAGAAGCCCAATAGTAGGAGAACTCTAACTATAGGGCTTCTGAATTTATATGGTATATAAGTTTTAATACATTTAAATTAGTTGGATATTCTTATATTTGAACTAGTCCTTGTATGTCAACATCTGGATTAATATCTGTATCATAATCTACCTGTTGATGGCCAAAGCCAAATAGTTTAAAGAATTCTTTTCTGAATCCTTCTATATCGGTTAACTGTCTTATGTTATCAGAATTTATTTCATCCCATTGAAGAATTACTTCTTTTTGTATATCTTCTCTTAATTCTAAGTCGTCTAATCTAATTATTTGGCTTTCATCAAGAGGAGCTTCAGAATATAGTTTTGTACTCATAAGTCTATAGATCTGCTCGATACAAGACTCATCCAAATTTCTATCTTTCATAAGTTTAAATAGCAAGGCTATATAAAGTGGTACTACAGGTATTGCTGCACTTGATTGTGTAACTAAAGCTTTATTTGAGGATATATAGGCTTTTCCGTTTATATGCTTTAGCTTGTCATTTAATATTTTAGCAGTTTGTTCTAAATGTTTCTTTGCTTCTCCTATTGTTCCGTTTCTATATATAGGATAAGTAAGCTCGGAACCTATATATGTATAGGCCACAGTTTTAACATTAGGCGATAACACTTTAGCATTTGACAAAGCTTCAATCCAAAGTTGCCAATCTTCTCCGCCCATTACCTTTCTTGTGCTTTCAACTTCTTCTTCTGATGCTGGAGATATTGTTACCTCTTGGATTATATCAGTGTGGAAGTTTACAGCCTTGTTAGTATAGGCTTCTCCTATTGGCTTAAGGGATGATTGATAGGTTTCACCGGTATTAGGGTCTGTTCTTCTTGGAGAAGCAATGCTATAAATTATAAGATCTATTTGTCCTAAGTCGCTTTTTATCAATTCGACAACTTTTTCTTTAACTTCATTTGAGAAAGCATCTCCATTTATTGTTTTTGAGTAAAGACCTTCTTCTTTGGCTAATCTCTCAAACTCAGCTGTGTTATACCAACCTGCACTTGCAGTTCTAGATTTTGTTGCAGGTCTTTCAAAAGCAACTCCTATTGTATTAGCTCTTGCTCCAAAAGCCATAGCTATTCTTGAAGCTAAGCCGTATCCAGTAGATGATCCGATAACGAGAACGTTTTTAGGACTATTTATATGTTTCTGATTTTTTATAAATTCCACTTGCTCACGAACATTTATAGCACAACCTTCAGGATGAGCTGTTAAACATATATAATCTCTAAATTTAGGTTTAATTATCATACTTAACTCCTTACGCGATATTTTATTATAAAAATATTAATCTTTAGTTAAGTTTATCATAAATTAATTTGATATTCAAAGTAATTTGTTCTACAAAATATGTGATATAGATGTATGCTTAAATAAAAAGTATATTTATTACTTTATAGTTGAGAACTATAATATTTGATTAAACAATATTGATTAATTTAAAAGGAACTAGAAAAAAGCTAGTACTACAGAATGTTAGAAATTGTACGAGAATACAAATAAGACTAGTATAATATAGATGCAGGAGGATATAATGCTGAAAAATTGTATGGAAGATATAGTTGATGACATCTTACCTCTAGTTTTAGAAGACTATAAGGGGGCCTGCACTTGCTGTAAATGCATAAACGATGTTAAAGCTATTGCTCTTAATAATCTTCCCCCACTTTATGCGGTTACAGAAAGTGGACGATTATATCTAAAAATGAATGAGATGAAAGCTCAAGTGAAGATTGATGTTATTTATGAACTTACTAAAGCATTTCAAAAAGTAACTCAAAATCCACTTCATGAAATATCAGGAGAAGTATAATATTAAGAAAACTGCTACCTTAAAAGGTAGTAGTTTTTTTATTCTTTAGTGAATTATATTTTAGGTGATTTTCTATATAAGACCGCATAGAGAGTTTTGATACCGCGTAAGTTTCGGTTAGGGAATGGTATAAAATTAATTGATATTAAGCATAAGTAAATTTATAATTTAAGTTATGTAAATAAAGTTAAATTAGTATAATGTAAATCGATATATAGGATGTTTGTAATAAGTGTATAATTAGAATACTAACTTAAAATTAGATGTATGTTTAAATTCTATTAAGATAGTTAAATAAATTATATTATTGTAGAACATGAAGGAATACTTGCTATTATATGAGTATAAAGTTTTTTACCTTATTTAAGAAATTATTCAGAATTCATTAAGGAATTATTAATTTAATACAGTTATAGTAATAAGTAAGTTCTTGCTGATGATGTACGGCTTGAACTATTAAAGATAATTTAAAGCATAAGGTTTATTAATAAGAGGATTTTAAGATTTGTTATTTTAATATAATAGCTAATATAGATGGTTTGACTTTAATATATTCAACTCTAAGTTGAATATTAAAAGGAGTGGTATTTATGAACGGAAAGATATTAATTATAACTGCATCTACTGGTCAGGGGCATAACTCTGTTGCAGATTCACTAAAGAATGAATTGGTGAATAAGGGGTATGATGTTAAGTGCATTGAGCCTATAAGAGAGAGTGCTAGGATGCTGGATAAAGTAGTATCAGGAGGTTACGAAATCCTAGCTACAAAAACTCCGGCTTTGTTTGGAATGTTATATAGAGTTAGTGATCATAGGGTAACCAGCGTTGGAATAAATAAGTTAGTTGGTGGGTCTATAAAGGAAGCAACTTATCAGATAATAAGTCAATACAATCCTAGCTTAATAATATCGACTCACCCCCTACTGGTAAGCGTTATTTCAAGTTTAAAAATTGAAGGGAAAATAAGCATACCATTTATATCTGTAGTAACGGACTATAAAGCACACAGTGCTTATGTTAATTCAAAAGTGGATGGTTATATAGTAGGAAGCAATTATACCAAGAATAGTCTTATAGAAAAAGGAGTAGATGAAGATAAGGTACATACCTATGGCATACCGATTAAGAGAGATTTCTTAAATGTGAATAACTCGTTGAAACAGGATGAGGTTTTCACCATACTTTTAATGGGAGGAAGTATGGGAGTTAAGGCTATGAAAAAGGCTCTAATGAAAATAATGAATTTAGATATTCCGATTAGGATTATAGTGGTTTGTGGGAATAATATGGAGTTAAAGCAACATTTAGAGAGTGTTTATGAAAGAGTTCCTTTGGATAAGCAACTAATAATATTAGGCTTTACTCAGAAGGTATCAGAGCTTATGGATGTATCAGATTTAATAATTACCAAGGCAGGTGGTCTTACTATAACCGAAGCCTTGAATAAAAAACTTCCAATAGTAGTACCTTATTATATTCCAGGGCAAGAAGCTGAAAATGTTAGGTTTTTGGTTGCAGAAGAGGTGGCTATGTCAACTAGCGTAGAGGAACTTGATGGCGTTATAAAAGATCTTTTTTATAATCAAGCTAAATTACAAGAGATGAGATTAAACATAGAGAATTTAATTAAGGGCACATCTTTAGATAGTACTGTTGATTTGTTAGCTTCATTAGTAGCTATATAAATAATTTTAATAAAGCGAGAATCATTGATGAATATATCATTAATGATTCTCGCTTTATTACTTAAAAGTTATTTTATTACATACTAATAATTAACTATGTAACCAGAACAATTCTATTACATTATAAGTATATTCGCGATAATATATAGAAGTGATGAGATTTCAAATAACTTCATGTGTGAAGTGTATATCTTTTAGAAGTTACTACTTTAAATTTTAAGTTATTAAAATTTAATTGGGTGGTTAATCTTTTTAGTTAATATTTTTAAGGGGTGCTTGGATGAAGATAAAATTAACTATTTCATTAGATGAAAAACTTATATTACCTTTGAATTACAATCATGTACTAAAGGATGCTATCGATAAATGGTTTGATGACCCTAGTTATGGATTGTTAATGGGAAAGGTAATAGGTCAAGATAAAACAGATGCTAAGAAGAGATTTTCTTTTTCTGAAATCAAAGGAATTAGAAAAATTAATGAATCAGAAAACTATACTACATTTTATAATGAATTTGAGCTAGAATTAGAGAGCTATGATGAGTGGTTTATGATGTACTTGGCAAACAATTTGGCAATGGGCCATTGGTTCCTGCTAGCTGGACAACCTGTTTTTGTTAGTGATGTTCAGTTGTTGAGTATGGATGCAGCATTTAATCACTAATTACATAAGAAGAGCCTATATCTTGCAGCTAAGATATAGGCTTATAGTATAGTTTAAAGTGTAATTTTTTTATTAGATTTTGCGGCAGATTCAAATCTAATATAGGGTGCGCAATTTGTTTTATTACTTAATATTTTCTTAGAACTTCAGAGGCAGATTGAAGTTCTAATTAATTTAATAATTGAGGTGCAAAGTTATTTTTTAGTGATATAACATTCTCTCCCTGTATGATACATTCTGCAACTAAGTTTTTAGATTGATCATATAGGTCAAAAAGTTTCTTTGCATAAGCTGTATCTGAGTAAACTTTCCAATACCCGGATAGCAGGCAAGGTTTATTGCAGCTAATAAAACCTTCTACATCATGAATTGGTATTCCAAGAAAGATTCCTGCTTCATGAGGAAATCTATTCTCTTTTAACCTGTTATATAAATGATTTAGAACAGCATTTGTGTCATCTAAATCAGTATAACCATAATTGTTTAATAATGATCTTACTTTAGGGCAACTTAATACATCAGCAATAGAGTTTTTGTTATATATAAGTATTGTTTCTCTAGTGCTTATGTGATCGATAGATATATAATCGAGTTTTAAATTGGACAGGAAATCAGCACCTATGGCGTTCCATAAATTTAAAAGGTTTCTATTAGTATTAAGTATATTAATTATAGAAGAAGGTTTAACCCCTGTTATCACAGGTGAAATGAGATAAGAAATAAAACATTTAAAGTACTCCTCATCTTTCATATTATCTAATTGTTTAAAAAACATTAGATTATCCAAATTAAACCCTCCTATAGTAACGTTATATTATTGATTTACCAAATTCTATGCAACGGTTTTCTTCTTCGTCTTCAGGATAACCATTAACTATAAGTCCATCTCCTATTAAGACAGCTCCGTATTCAGACATTCTATCTTGCCAGTTTCTCATCCATTCTCCATCTCCCCAGCCATAGGAACCAAAGAGTGCCACCTTTTTGCCTGAAACAATATCTTTAATTGATTCAACAAAAGGTTCCATTTCGGATTCTTCTATTACTTCATTTCCCATTGATGGTGATCCTAAGACTATTATGTCTGAATCTGTTACATCATCTAAGGTTGCGTTGGATACCTGTAATAGTTTAACCTGTGATTCCTTTTCTGATAGAGCAGAGGATATAAGCTCTGCCATTTTTTCTGTATTGCCTGTACCACTATAGTAAATAATACTTACCTTTGACATTATTCTAACCACCTTTTCATAAAATATTAGTAATGAAAATCATTATCAATTACATGATAATATTTTATCAATGGCTTGTCAATAGATGGATTAAAAAATGTTTATAATTTAACAAAATTTTTGTGAAAAAAATTGTAAATTGAATCAATGTACATATGACATGTATTTTTATAGTTAATAGAAATCCCTCTCCAAGAATAGATAATTAAATCTATCAATAGAGAGGGAGTTAGTGGTTACAAATATCTTCTTAGTTTAATTATATTTCTTTTGTAAAAGCACCTATCATATGAACTACTAGCTTACGTGGTAAGAATTTTGATGTGTAGGCCATAGCTTTGTTAACTATACCTGGAATAACTACTCGTGCTCCTTTATGCATTGCTTTATAGCCTATTTTAACAACAGAGCTTGCGGACATAGGATTTTTGAACATTCTAGTATTTTCCACACTTGCAACTTTACCGAAGTTAGTCTTAGATGCTCCTGGGCATAAAGTTGTAACTGTTATACCACTACCTTTAAGTTCTCTTGCTAAAGCTTCAGAAAATGATAACACATATGCCTTTGTTGCACAGTATACTGCCATCATTGGAGCTGGTTGAAAAGATCCTAAAGATGCTATATTTATAATTTTTCCATGCTTTCTTAACTTCATCTCCTGTATAGCGTAATGACTTAACTCAGTTAAAACTGAGATATTAAGTGATATCATGTTAGACTGGGATTCAACTGATAGTTTATCAAATTCTCCAAACAGTCCGAAACCAGCATTATTCACCAAAATATCTACAGATAAGTTCTTACTTTTTATTTCTGAATATAATTCTTTTACAGCATTTGGCTTAGTTAAATCTTTTTGTATAACTGTAATGTTAACGTCTTTAAACTCACTTTTTATTTCCGTTAATCTATCAATATTTCTTGCAACTAGGATCATATCATATTTATCTTGAGCAAATAATTTTACGAATTCGTACCCAAAACCGCTAGAAGCACCTGTTATTAATGCTATTTCTCTCATAAAATCTCCTTTATTGTATGAATTAATTGTATTTTGTGTTAATTATAATAAATAGCCTATTTTTCATCAAGAAAATCAAATTTAATTTTTTATATAGTATATGTTATTAATATATCATTTAATTAATGTAGTATGTCATAAACTTGTTAAATTATTAGATAATAAGTATTTATTATAGTTTACATAAGTGATATAATATAAAGCGTATTTTTGCACAAAGAAGGGATAAAATGAATAATATTCTTAATAAATTTACCCCATTTATAATTTCTCTAAACGTAATAATATTACATGTTTTGGGATGCATTCTGGATTTATACATTCCTAGAACATATGTATTCATAATTTGGACAAGTATAGCTCTTATAGACGCCTTTTTTGCCTTTAGATGTGGAATGATGATAAAGGATCTACATATCCTTGCTTATACAGATAAACTTACTGAATTATATAATAGAAGATTTTTTGTAGGCAAAATGGTAGATGAGATGAAAAAGTTAAAGCATAATGACTTAGGAATATCGTTATTAATGATTGATGTAGATAATTTTAAGATAATAAATGATACCTATGGACATATTGCAGGAGACTTAGTTCTTAAAGAATTGGCAGATATAATAAAACCTAATATAAGAGTCAGAGATACTATAACTCGATTCGGTGGTGAAGAGTTTGCGATAATTCTTCCAGAAACAAATAAGGAAAGGGCTACAATAGTAGCTGAAAAGATTAGAAATCTAGTAGCAAATCATGTGTTTAGATTTAAAGAAGATGAAAGAAACGTGACTATAAGTATAGGAGTAGTTTCAGTTAGAGACCAGGTAGATACTCAGCTGCTTATTGACTTGGCTGATAGAGCTCTTTATAAGGCTAAGGAAAGAAAAAACACCGTTGTTTTTTCGGAATTAGGAGATTTGCTCGTATAAAGGATTAAGCATAACTATATGAAAATTTGTGGCAGCTATTGGAAGCAGTCGTGCTCATGAGGGGATTTTTGATGAAGTAAAATATATGTAAATATAATGTTTCTACTAACCTCTTTTTTTAACGGTTTTATTTTCTCGTCTTGATAGAAATATATTTATAAAGAAATATATAAATGTATATCCTATACCTAACGTTATTATAAATACCCCTTTTGCATTTTGTATTAGAGATATGTCTGACGGATGATTTAAATAATCTTTGTAATAATCATATGTGTAATAAAGTGAGTATAATGAAGAAAAAAAGAATAGTATAGTAAGTTTTATTAAGTCTTTAGTATCATTGCTAGAGAATTTCTCAATATCATTTAATCCAAAAAAAATATTTAATTTTTTCATAAAAAACACCACCTAACTTCATAATCTTTAAGATTATTGACATTAAGGTGGTAGAGTATACCAGAGTAGGGGTGTTAATTTTTATTTAACATAAGAAACATGGTGATATGACTAGCACCAATAAAGATAATTTATCACCTAAGTATAATCTTTCGACTATAAAAAAGCACATCACTACCAATACTAATGGTTCGCTCGACCTTATAAGATATTTACATAACTATATATAACCTTTCGGCTATATATAACCATTACAACACCATACAACATCTTATCTCGACCCAATATGATAAGTTGGGACCTCAGTATAATCAAAATATATGACTATAATAAAGCCTTTCCTAACCATATAGAATCTTATTTACATAACAACAGCTATTACTGTCACTATATAAATTCCTCTTATAAAGATAGTATAAACTATATTATAAGAATTGACTTATCACCATGTTCCTTATGATATTAATATAACCTCTATGTCGTTAATAATACATGGAATATTTTGTTATAAAATTATATCTATATTATATTTTTATTAAAACACTATATTCTTTTTTTCCCCCTTTATCCAAGAATGCACATTATCGAAAACTATATTAGCTCTTTTTATCATAGATTCATCAGTTGCAAAAGCTACATGAGGTGTAACAAGGGTGTTTTTTGAGTCAAATAAAGGGTGACAAGCTTTAACAGGTGGTTCAACCTCAAAGACATCTATTCCAGCACCAGCTATAGTTCCATTATTCAAAGCTTCTGATAAGGCATCGCTATCAACAACAGGACCTCTTGCCATATTTATTAGTATGGATGTTTTTTTCATTAATGATAAATTGTTTTTATTTATAAGCTTATTTGTACTATCTGTAAGAGGTACATGAAGTGATACTATATCACTATTCTTTAATAGTTCTTCTAAGCTTACATAATTAATTCCTAAGTTTTTAGCTTCAATTCTCTCCGTTCTGCTGTAGCCTAATAGTTTGCACTTGAATGCCTTAAGAATTTCAGCAGTTCTTATGCCTATATCCCCAGTTCCTACTATTCCTACAGTTTTTCCGTTTAGTTCTGTGCCTACTAAACCTAATTTTGTTCCTTCTTTACGTGCAACATCATCACATTGTTTTACATTTCTAAGCAAAGATATTATCATTCCTATAGTTAGTTCTGCTACAGCTTCTGTGGCATAACCTTTAGCGTTTGATACTGTTATTCCTCTTTCTTCACAGGCTGCTTTATCCACATGGTCTACCCCTGTAAAGGCGACTGCTATATATTTTAGATTTTCTACACTTCTTATAACCTCACCGCATAAAGGATTATTTGCTATCATAAGGATATCTGCACCGCTAGCTCTTTTTTTTAATATTTCAGTATCTTTTTCTACTGTATCATAAGCTACAAACTCATGACCTTTAGCAATAAGGTCTGAAGCTAAGTTAGCTAAGGTATCTTTACTTATACCTAGTGGTTCCAATAATACTATTTTCATAATGATTCCCCCTAAATGAATAAAAATATAAGTATTTACTAATATTATAACTGTTTTATTCATAACTAGGATAAAAAATATATGATAGCCAGTGATTTCTTTATATGCCACTGATTAATCGTTGAATGAACTGACTGTAAAGTATAATATTTAATTAAGTTAAATAATATATTTAATTAAATTAAAAATGCAATTAAAAAATATCAGGGGGAGAGATTATGTTTAAATTTTTTAAGAAAGCTAGGATATCTACTATGGTCATTTTGATAGCTTTTTTATCCATTGTTTTCACAGTCACGATAGGAGGACTAGCTATAAGGAATATGGATAAACTAAATGACAATTTAGGCAAAATGTATAAGGGTGATTTGCAGACTACTTATTATGTGTCTCAAATAAGAGCTAATTTTCTTAATGTAAGATTGAATGCTACTTCAGTAAGTTCCAAATTTAATGAACAAGATAATAGTGCAATAAAGACTTATGACAAAATAGTTCAAGATAATCTAGCTTTATATGAAAAGAATTCAACTAACAGCGAAGAGATAGCTAATGTAGCATCCTTTAAAAAGGACTATGCAGAATACATAAGTTTGTGGAATAAAAATGAAGATAACTTAAGAGCAGGAGGTAAGCTCCCAAGTTCTGATGCTTCAAGATTTGGGCAGCTAGGAGACAAAATCGCTTCAATTCTTGAAGATACCATGGAATTACACCAAAAGGTGGCTTCTAATGTATATAATCAAAGTAATTTATTATATTCCAGCAGTTATGCGACGTTTTGTATTATTTTAATTGTCATATTTATTATATTAAGTTCAATTTCATTTTTGATAATTCACAATATAAGAGTAGCATCAAAGGATATGATTGAAAAAATAGAAAAGGTAGCACTAGGAGACTTTACTGTAGATATAACCTATGATGGGGATAATGAGTTCGATATAATAAAGAGATCTTTAAATAAGATGCTTACGGATATATCTGAAACTCTTAAAGGTTTTGTTGATCATTCAAAAACTATTAATGTACAAACTGAGAGTTTATCTGCAGTAGCGGAAGAAATGTCTGCAACAACTAGTGATATAACTACAAGTATAACTGAAATAGCTTCAAGTACAAATGACCAAGCAAGTGGTTTATCAGATATAGATAAGAGCATAAATAAATTTAATGAAGATTTAAATAGTATACTAGCATCTATAGGGGAAGTTGACAATAATTCTAGAGAAGTTGTGGTCTTAGCAAACGAAAGTAACGACAGTATGAATGGAATGGTGAGCTCCATCAATAAGGTATCTACATCGTTAGCTAACTTTATATCAAAGCTATCTAGCTTAGGTGATAACATTGAGCATATCAATGAAATTACAGGATTGATAAATGCAATTGCTGACCAGACCAACCTATTGGCACTAAATGCTGCTATAGAGGCTGCAAGAGCAGGAGAAGCAGGTAAGGGTTTTGCAGTAGTGGCAGAAGAAATAAGGAAGCTTGCTGAGCAGTCTAAGAATTCTTCAGGAGAGATAAATTTGATAGTAAATAGTGTTTCAAGTGATACTAAGAACCTTATTTCTAGCTCAGATGTAATGAGTAGTGAGTTGTCTAATCAGTTAACAGGAATAAATACATCTGCAGACTCCTTTAAGAAGATATTAGAAGAAATAAATAATGTTATACCTCAAATAGAATCTATAGCTAAATCTGCTGAAAGTGTCAAATCAGAGAAGAATGCTATAGTAAGAAGCATAGGGGAATCTACTTCAGCAGCTGAAGAAATAGCATCATCATCTGAGGTTATAGCAGCATCATCAGAAGAAATAAATGCTTCATCAGAAGAAATTGCAGCAGCAGCTCAAACTCTATCTTCTATGACTAAAGGGATGGTTGAGGCTGTAAATAAGTTCAGGCTTAAGTAAGAATCGGTTTATTAAGAGGAATATGATTTAGAAGTAGTTCTTTAATATTAATAAAAGCATGTTCAAGTGAGATTATAAATCCTACTTCAACATGCTTTTTGTTTTAGTTTCTTAGATATTTTAAAGGACTTACTCCATCTTGAGCATTTAAAAGATCCCCTTTTACCGCCATGATGTAATAACCTAGAATAAACAATATTACAAATGGTCCCATTAGATTACCTATGAATATAGCTATTAGTAGTGTATGGGTAGCATAGTTATAGATTGAACTAAAGCTCATATTATTAATATGCTTAAACTTGTTGTAGCCAAGGAATAAGAAACTTAAAAATAGTGCGGTTATAGCAGTTCCTATAGCTGAATAAAGTATAATTCCAAGTATAGTAGCTACATCAAAAGTAATATAGTAGTTAATTACAGAGCTAAAGTTGCCATAAATTACTCCTTTTATAGCCTTCATAAACATAAAAAATATAAATCCTGTTATAGCTACTAAAAAATCAAATTTTAATAACTTACCAAAGGGTTGATCTTTAAACTTATGATATAGATGTGGCTTAAACATGCTTATTTTTAGTTCATATAAAAGATTCAAAATAAAGTCTCCCTTCCCATTAGGTTGTGATTATTGCTTCAATATTGTAAATATAGAGATATAGATGGTTACAACTCTGTAACCATCTATATTCTTTCTATAATATAATATTGTTTCTATACAGTTAAGTTTGCATCAGCAGATTCGTAAGCTTTTTCTTCAGCAAGATATTGCTTATCAACAACTCTGATGAATGGGTAGTAACATATGAATGAAACTGCAATTTCCACTACTTGAAGTAATGCACCTTTAACTCCTGATACTAGGAAGCCACCGAATATTGCTGGAGTAGTCCAAGGAATAATAACTCCTGAAGGACGAGGAACCAATCCTGTAGATACTGCCGCGTAACATAAAACTGCTAGTATTATTGGAGTTAATATGAATGGTATCATCATTATTGGGTTAAGAACTATTGGAAGACCGAAAGTTATTGGTTCATTTATATTGAATAAACCAGGAAGGAATGCTAGTCTACCAAGTTTCTTACAGATTTGAGATCTACAGATGAACATCATTGTTAAGCATAATGCAAGTGTAGAACCAGAACCACCTAATTGTAAGAATATTTCTTGGAATTGTTGAGTGATAATATGTGGAAGTGCTGAGCCAGTTGCACCAGCTTTGAATGCAGTCAAGTTTTCAGCTGATAATGAAAGCCAGATTGGTGACATAACAGAACCAACTATATTAGCACCGTGAATACCAAATACCCAGAATAAGCCGATGAATAAGTTTGCAATAATTGTTGCGCCTAAACTATCACCTAAGTGAGTCAATGGAGCTTGAAGTACTTTGTAAATGAAGCCATGTACTGTTCCATATGAGGTCCAAGTGAATAAAAGTCTAATAACGTCAAAGCTTAATATTACTAAAGCTGCTGGAATAAGCGCTGAGAATGCTTTTGATACTGTTGGAGGAACTCCTTCAGGCATCTTGATAACCCAGCCTCTTTTTACTACCATTCTTATAATTTCTGTAGTTAGTATAGCAGTAAGCATACCAACGAATAATCCTTTTGATCCAAGCCAGTCCATAGGAATAACATTTGTTATATCGTAAGCTATTTTTGAATCTTTTGGAGTAAAAGTTGTTGCAAATGGAGTAAGCATAAAGAATGCTACTAAAGATATAGCACCTGAGCTTATTCCTTCTAATTCGTAGTGAAGTGCCAAGCTGTTTGATATACCATATACTACGAAGATTGTCATTATAGACATTGTTATGTCATTAGGTCTTGAAAAGAATACAGTCCAGTTCTTTCCGAATACACTAGCCATAAAGTCTAAGAAGCCTTGAATTGGGAAGTTTGCCACAAGAAGTGACATAGCACCGATTATAAGTAATGGCATAGCTAGCATAAAGCCATCACGAATTGCTAACAAGTATCTGTTTGCAGATATTTTGGCAGCTACGGGCATTAGTTTACTTTCTAATAAGTCCATAGGTTTTGACATGATTTTTATCTCCTTTCATTTTAAGAAATATATAATAAAAAAATTTCTAACAATGAATTAAGGTGTTATTTAGTTATTAAGAAGTTCTACTTTTTTATTAAGGTCAATGCTTTTTCAAGAACCTTTTGACCGTTCATCATACCGTAATCTTGAGGAGCGATAACATCTATTGGTACATTATGTTCATCACATATCTGTTTAGCTCTTGCTAGTGCAAATCTTATTTGAGGCCCAAGCAATACTAAATCAGCTTCAGGGATATATTTCTTCATTTGAGCTTCTGGGTAAGCATTTATAGTTACTTCTAACCCTTTTGCTTTTGCTGCTGCTTCCATCTTGGTTACCAACAAACTAGTAGACATACCTGCTGAACAGAATAAAACGATATTAATCATAATAAGTTCCTCCTATAAATATAATTTTATTAACGGAATTTTAATGCTAAATACTTGTTTATAAGTTTTATGATGTTTTAGACAAACCCTTATTTACTTTTATGAATTTGGTAATTGAGCCAGCAAAGGTTGCAGCTGTTTTCTAAGTTCAATAATCTGAATTATTAAGTTTTTTTCGGATATAGCAGTCATCAAGTGATCTTGGCTGTGAACAAACAAAGCTGTTATTTCCAGTTTTTCACCTGAAGCTTCTCTGTGCAATAGTGAAGTTTGAGAGTCGTGAGCGCGGCCTATTGCTTCGTCTGCAAGTTCCATAGAGGTAGAGGCTCCTTGAAAATCTCCACTATTGGCTTTAGCGAGTGCTTCGTGAGCGTAAGCTCTAGCATCACCTGCATTGATGATGATACCCATTATTACTTCTTCCATGTTCATTGTCCTGTCCCCCTTTAGGTGAGTATTTTGGTTTAATTTACTTCTCATGCCATATTCTATAGCAAGTGTCATGCCAAAACTCTAAGAAACTTATAATTTAAAGCATTACAGTAAATGTTTACAGTGTGTTTTTATATAAAACCATAGTGTTTTAACAAAAAGTAGCTAGTGTTTTGATATGAGAAATAGTGTTTTTTTTACTTTAAACAGTGTTTTTATTAACTGAAGTTACAGTGATAACTTTTTGAAAAGTTTATAGTATTAGGTATATTTACTTTTGTTATGAAAATGTTTTAATATATAGTTAATTACTATAATGTATTTTTTTGAGATTATTTGTGGAAAGGAGATGAATTATGAAAAGAATAGATTTGGTTTATAATAAGTTGCTAGAACTTTCGCGCCCAGATGGAATAAGTGCTTCTGAGCTTGCTGAAATAACGAATATATCTAGAGCAAATATTAGTTTCGATTTGAATAGGCTGTGGGAAGAAGGTAAGGTTAAGAAATCTCCTGGAAGACCAGTAAAGTATTCGGTTTCCATAAAGGGACATAATAGTTCAGATGGTAAAACATCCTTAGATGATTTATTAAGAAAAAATGAAAGTTTACTAGAGGCTATTGAGGGGGCTAAGGCTGCTATACTTTATCCTCCTAAAGGAATGCATTGTTTGATATTAGGAGAAACTGGTGTTGGAAAGTCAATGTTTGCTGATTATATGCATGAATATGCTGTTGAAATGAGAGTAAAGAAAAAGGATTCTCCCTTCATAATATTTAACTGTGCTGACTATTCAAATAATCCTCAGCTTTTAAATGCTCAATTATTTGGCGTTAAAAAAGGAGCATATACTGGGGCTGAGTTTGATAAAGAGGGTTTAATAGAGAAAGCAGATGGGGGAATTTTATTTCTAGATGAAGTTCATAGATTACCACCAGAAGGGCAAGAGGCCTTTTTTACCTTTATGGATAAGGGGTGTTTTAGAAGAATAGGTGAATCTGATATGAGGAGGGCAGATGTGCTTATAATATCTGCAACCACAGAAGAACCGGCTTCTACTCTCTTAAAGACCTTTACTAGAAGAATTCCTATGACTATAAACTTACCTTCTCTTAGAGAAAGGTCTCCTAAAGAGAGACTTGGACTAATCAAAGGCTTTTTTGATGCTGAAAGGGTAAGACTTGATAGGGAGATTGCTGCATCTTTAAATACTATGAGAGCATTGTTATCTTATGATTGTCCTAATAATGTTGGACAACTAAAAGCAGATATACAGCTTTTATGTGCAAAGGCTTATTCAGATTTTCTAACTGGAAAGAAGAATGAAGTTAAGATAACTAGTACAGACCTTCCTCCACACATAAAAGAAGGGCTTTATAATGAGAAAGGGAATAGAATACTCTGGAATGAAACCTTGGGAGAGAAAATAAATTTCTTTAAGTTCTCAAAGGGAGAAGACGATATTGTTAAGCAGCATAAAGAGGGAAGTATATATGACATTATAGATAATAAAGTAAAAGAACTGAGACTAAAGGGAGTATCTAGTCTTGATATTGAAACAATACTTGAGAATGACATAACAAAATATTTCAAAATGTATATTAAAGGAGCAGAAAATGCTATAAGTAGGAAGAACCTAATAAATATATTGGGCGAAGATACACTACTTCTGATTGATAAGATGTTCTATTATGCCACAACTTCCTTAGGAAGAAATTTTGATTCCAATACTTTTTCTGCCCTTTCGCTACATGTTAATACCTTGATAGAAAGACTAAATAATAATAAGACTATAATAAATCCTCAATTGAATTATATAATAAAAAGATATCCTAAGGAATTTGAAGTGGCAAAGGAATGCGTAAATATATTAGAAGAGCATTTAAACATAACGGTTCCTGAAGATGAGGCTGGATTTATAACTTTATTTTGGATTTTAGATAAGGAAAATAAAGAAAAAGATAAAGTCAAGGTTATATTGATAGCACATGGTGAAAGTACAGCCACCTCTATGGCTGATGTTGCTAATAAGCTTCTAGGAGAAGATGATGTTGTTGCTATTAATGCACCAATTGAAGTTAGTCCTCTTGAAGTATTGGCGGCGCTTAGAGCCTATGTTAAAAATCACTTAAACCCAGTTGGATACTTAATATTAGTAGATATGGGATCGCTAACAACCTTCGGAGAAACTATAGAAAAAGAGTATGGTATACCTGTTAGAGTGGTGCCACTTGTTTCAACTCTACATGTATTAGAGGCGGCAAGAAAAGCAAGATTAGGTAATGGAATAGAAGAAATATATAAAGATGTTATTGCTGTCAATTCCTATGTATTTGAGCATAGCTACAATAATAAAGCCCCAGATAAATCTAAGAAGATGGCTATTGTAACAGTTTGCTTAACTGGAGAAGGTACTGCTATTGCTATGAAGAGCTTCTTATCTCATAATTTGAGGTTCGACAAAGATTTATTGGAGATTATTCCTATAAATTTTATTGAAAGAAATTTAATAAAATCTAAGCTTCAGGAAATAGAGAGAGAGAAAGAAATAATTTTTATTGTATCATCTTTTCCTTTGGATACAGAGATAAAACAATACAATATCCATGATGTTATAAGTCTTAAGGTTATAAATGAAATACAAGAAATAGTTGATATAAAAACTACCCTTGTAAAGATGGAGGATGTTATAACTGAAAATATAGAGGGAGTAAACGGGAAAGAGCTATATAATGATATTGTAGATACTCTGAACAATGCAAAGTTTATGCTTAGAATGGAGCTTCCAGATTCAACTATACCAGGAATAGTTCTTCATATAGCATTTATGGTCAAAAGAATTAGTAATGGTCAGAGTGCTAGTGAATATGAAGGAAGAGAGAGTTTCATAGAAGAAAACTTAAATATCTATGAAGCTGTGAAAAAGTCTTTAGTTAACCTAGAAGAAAAATATTCTATACAGGTTTCAGAGGATGAAATATGTTATATAATGAACTTCTTTCGCTAAGTGAATAGCAGTTTTCTATTAGTAGATATATAGATACAACTATCATGGATAAAGTAAAGAATCATGAATATATTTACAGTAAGGAGGTGCAAAAATGGGAAAGGTTAATTCTAATGTATTGTCAAAATCAGCCTTACTATTGGCTATAGCTATAATGTTTCAACTTATAGGAAGAACTATACCGGAAATAAATCAGTTTCTAGTAGGACCTATTATTAATGCAGTATTGCTGCTTTCAGTTTATATTTGTGGAGTCAAGTGGGGAGTTCTCACGGCTGTGCTTACTCCAATTTTGGCTTGGTTAGTTGGACAACTTGCTGCGCCTATGGCACCGTTCATACCGTTTGTAATTATTGGAAATATAATTTATGTGATGTTGTTTGGAGCGATTAGGGAAAAGAGATATGGAATTTATATAGGAATAATACTAGGTTCATTTGCTAAGTTTTTATTTTTATCACTTTCTGCATCACACTTAGTTAAGCTTATTAAGATTGGAATACCAATAAAGGTTTTAGATAAATTAGTACTATCCATGGGAGTCCCCCAGCTTATAACTGGATTAACAGGAGGAATAATTGCGATGGTACTTATACAAATACTTTCTAAAAGAAAAGTTATATGATAAATCCGCAATGAAGACTGAGGTCTCCACAAATTATAATTAAGAACTTACATTTCAATATGAAACTTATTTGCTTCTGATTGTTACTTTTTATATAAATGCTAGAATTAAAAATTTAGGATACCATATATTTACAAAAAATATGATGCTGTATAAAGACAAATATAGATTAATATTGAGATTAATGGTAAAATATAGATAAAATTATAATAAAAGTTTAATTATAAATAATATTTTTCTTAAAATTAAATCTCAAATTATGTGGAGGACACAAGATGTTAAGTGAGCAACTATCTCATCGTATAGAATATGGTGCATATTTCACAACTATTAATTCTATTGTGGTTAAAGCTAGTAATGAATTTTTTTATTTATCTGGTTATTCAGTAGACGAGACTATAGGGAAAAATGTCTCCGAATTATATGAAATGATAAGACTTAATATAGATTCCTTATCACTAAATGAAAATAGAAGTTATTATATTTTTGATTCTAAATTAAATTCAATAGAAGTAGATATCTTAATTGAAAGTAATAATTATAGCAATGAGATAACTTATTTTCTTATCAGAAAAGAGGCTCAAAGCTTGGGAGAAAAGCTTCCGATATTTGAAAGGTTATACTTAGACAATAGATCAGGGGTGGCTGTTTTTGCTATGCCAGATAGGATATTATTGAAGGCTAACCAAACTTATTTGGATTTTTTTGATAAGCCTTTTAATTCAAGAGAAACTACTTATGGCAGAAAGGTTGATGAGTTTGTAACAGGGTGGGATTTAAGTCCTTTTAAAGGATTTTGGGATCAAGTAATAAAGACAAAGCAATCTTTATATATAGACGAATACTCTTTTCCTCATTTTGAAAAAGGAATAACTTATTGGGATGGATCTCTTATTCCTATTGTATATAATGAACAGTTAAAATATGTTGTTGAGATTACCAATGATATTACTGATAAAGTAACTTATAGAAATCTAATAGAGCAGCAGAGCCAAATAATAAAAGAGGAAAAGCAGAAGGCAGAAAGAGCATTAAAAATGCAGGAAGAGTTCTTTTCATTTATATCACATGAGTTCAAAACTCCTCTAACTGTGGCTATGTCGGCTACTCAATTTTTAGAGCTAACATGCAAGGATACCTTATCTGACATGGGTAAAAAATATTTGAGGAAGATTCATCAGAGTTCATTGCAGCAGCTTAGATTAGTAAATAATCTATTAGATATTACTAGAGCTGATACTGGATATTTAAAGTTTCATAACAGAAATGTAGACATAGTAACTGTGACAAAGGCAATAGTTGATTCCATAGCGCTTCTTGCAAAAGAAAAGAAAATTGATGTTAAGTTTTCTTCTACTATTTCAGAGTTAATCATGGCTATTGATGATGAAAAATATGAAAGAATAATATTAAATCTTCTTTCCAATGCTATAAAGTTCACCGATGTTAAAGGTAATATTTATGTTAAGTTATCAAAGAAAAAAGGTGAATTTTGTATAAGAGTAATAGATGAGGGTGTAGGTATACCTAAGGATAAACAAAATATAATATTTGAGAGATTTGGACAAGTAAATAATAGTCTTACTAGAGCTTCGGAAGGAACAGGCATAGGTCTATGTTTAGTTAAGCTTCTAGTAAATTCTTTAGGGGGTACGATAGAATTAGATAGCGAGGTTGGAAAAGGCAGTGTTTTCACTATCCTTCTACCAATAACTATTGCTGATGATTTCGAAGAAAGTAATAATGATTTGATGAATGATAGATTGGCTAGAGCTGTTAATATTGAGTTTTCTAATGTATATCTAAATTATCAATAAATTTGATGTATAATAATTGTTAAAAAAATATATGCCTAGGATATTATTAAAGCTATAGAAGTTAAATCATTGGTGATTTAGCATCTATAGCTTTAATGCGCTTGTTTATATTATAAGTTAGTTAGTTAAATACGGATATACATAATACCATAGCATACCACTTAGTATTGAATATAGATATAATATGGATGTTTAATTACTACCACTTAATTGCTACAATAAATATATAAGTTGTTTAGGAGATGATTGATTTGAAGATGATGCATCCAGTTTGGGTAGAGATAAATCTTGATAATTTAGAATTTAATATAAATCATATAAAAAGTAGGATAGGAAATAGCGAGATAATAAGCGTTATAAAGGCTAATGCCTATGGTCATGGTGCTTTAGAATGTGCAAAACTCCTATCAAGTATAGGTATAAATAGATTTGGTGTTGCCAATATAATGGAAGCCATTGAGTTAAGAAAAGGTGGAATAGAAGACTCTATAATGGTACTTGGAATTTCAGGTGAAGAAACTATTGAAGAGCTTATAAAATATGACATAGAAGCAACTGTTTCAAGCTATGGATTTGCTAAGAAACTATCGGAAGCTTCAAAGGAGTTTAGGAAGATAAGTAGTGTTCATATAAAGCTAGATACTGGGATGGGGAGGATTGGGTTTTTGCCCAAAGAAGAAGAATTAAAGATAGTAGAAAATATTTGTAGGTTAGAAAACATAAAAGTTGAAAGTATATTCTCTCACTTTGCATCTGCAGATAAAAAAGATAAGAGCTATACCTTAGAACAACTAAGTACTTATAATAATGAGATTAAAGAAATTTCCTATATTTATAAAGGCAACATAAGAAGGAATATCGCAAATAGTGCTGGGATAATAGACATACCTGAAAGTTGTTATGACTATGTAAGGCCAGGAATTGTTCAGTACGGGTACTATCCTTCAGAAGATGTTATAAAAGAAAATTTAGAACTTAAGCCTGTATTAACTTGGAAAAGTAGAATAGTCTATTTGAAATGCTTAGATGAAAACCAATTTATAGGATATGGGCAAAACTTTAAAACTGAGAGAAAGAGTAAGATAGCAACTATACCAGTTGGATATGCTGATGGATATTCAAGAATACTGTCAGGAAAGGCTAAGGTTATAATAAATGGAAAGCTAGCACCAGTGGTTGGCAATATATGTATGGATCAAATTATGGTAGATGTCACTGAGATTCCTGATGTTAAGCTTAATGATGAGGTTATACTTTTAGGAAGTGATGGAGCTGTAAAGTTTGATGCAGATGATATGGCAGATATAATGGGTACTATTAATTATGAGGTGTTATGTAATATAGGTAGGAGAGTTACTAGAGTATATAGGAAATGTGGTCGAGATACAGATGTGGTTAATTATGTATTTTAGTCCATTAAAACACCAATAAAATATGATGATGGAAGGCTTCAGAATATAACTGATACCAACGATACTAGTATTAAAATTGTATAAAAAAATTTATACTTTTTTAGTCAAAAGATAAAGGGGGAGGTTCTTCTGAAGCTTAACAGAAAATTTGGTGTTTTCTTTTTTATTATGCTGATAACGCTTGCATTTCAAAATGTAAAGGCTCATGCTATCAGCATTGGTGTAACAAGCCTTACTGCAGATAGACAATCAGCTAAGGTTGGGGAAATTGTAAAGATAAATGCTAGTGCAACAGGAACAAAAAATTTACTTTATAAGTTTTCTATTTATGATGGTGCAAGATGGTACACTTTACAAGATTATTCCTCAAAGAACAGTACGCAGTGGCAGCCTTATAGACCTGCAACACAAAAGATAAAGGTTGAAGTAAAGGATAGGTATAGTAAAACTATTGCTACTGTTTATAAACAAATAAGCTTTGAAGTATACAGTACTGTAAAAGCTCAGAGTATAACTAGTAGTATCAGTTCTCCAGTTACAGTAAACACTTCTGTAAAGTTTACTGCTAATATCAACTTAACTAATGGAGTGCTCTATAGATATTATATCTATGATGGACAATCCTGGAGTATGGTTAGAGACTATACTTATGATAAGATGTATACCTGGGTACCATCAAAGGAAGGTAAGTATAAAGTAAAAGTAGATATAAAACAAGCTAATTCATTAAGAAATCCAGATACTTCAATTGAGACATCTTATGAAGTTAGAAGTTCAACTGCAACAATAAGCAATATAGCTTTTGATAAAACATCGCCAACTCTTGTAAATACCCCAATTACAATTACAGCAATCGGTGGTGGGACAAGCAGTATATTATATAAGTTTATGGTGAATGATGGAACTGGTTGGGTTACCTTGAAAGATTACTCTGTTGATAATAAATTTATTTGGAATCCTACATCAGGAGCTAGCTATACCGTTAGGGTTCAAGTAAAAGCACAAGGATCAACAAGTGATTTTGAAAACTTTTTAGATAAGACCTTTGTAGTTGCAAAGCTTCCACAGGTTCAGCAGATTTCAACAAACTTAGCATCTCCAAGAAGACTTGGTAATACAATAATAATAAGCTCTAAGTCTGTTGACGGGATTGCAAGCTTATATAGATATTGGATTAATGATGGTAGTCAGTGGATTTTAGTTAACGACTACTCAACTAATTCTACATATACTTGGATACCTTCAAAAGAGGGTAAGTACAAGATTAAAGTTGATGTTAAGGATATATCATCTAAGAATATTTATGATGGATCAAAAGAAATTGAGTTTGAAATTTTGAGATACGGGAGTATTAGTTACAATAACACTAATATTACACTAGATAGTTTTGTTAATAGTCAAATGGGACTAGCTTCTAAAGCACAGACTTGGAGTAGCGGTAACTGGATTGATGCCACAAGAGATCAAGCTAAGTATTATGCCGACCCTAATAACTTTATAACAGATTACGGGGTATATCAATTCTTAAAGCTTAACTATGTAGATGGAATAACTGTTGAGGACTTAAATAATGTGCTTTTAGGAAAAGGTGTTCTAGAAGGAAAGGGCGCTTCTTTTATACAGGCAGGAAAAACCTATAATGTGAACCCGGTATATTTGGTAGCGCACTCTTTATTAGAGACTGGAAACGGAACATCAGCATTAGCTACAGGAATAACAGTTAGTCAGGTTCATGAGATTTTTGGAAATATAGGGTCTAAATTAATCCCTGTTAGTTCTCCTGTGAAAGTATATAATGTTTATGGTGTAGGCGCTTATGATTCCAATCCTGATCTTTGGGGATCAGAAAATGCGTATAAACAGGGATGGTTCACAGTTGATCAAGCAATTGTAGGTGGGGCAAAGTTTATATCTCAAAGTTATATTAATAGTACAACTTATAATCAAAATACGTTATACAAGATGAGATGGGATATTGCAACTATATACAAATCGCCTAATACATTATATGTCCATCAATATGCTACAGATGTGGGATGGGCATATAAGCAATCTCAAATTATGAAAAACATAATATTAAAAATGAAAAATTCTATGTTCTACTATGAGATTCCTAAGTTCAATTAATTAAATTCGGCTATAGAGTTTGATTTGAATTTTATCTGATAGGCAAAATAACGAAAAATAGAAAAGCTACAGGTGCAAACGAAAATTCACTGAAGAAAATTACTTCAGTGAATTTTTTGTTTATCATTATTGAGAAGCATCAAAGCTTCGTAGAAGCTTTAAATAGTAATTTGCTTCTCTTAGCACATGGTCGCTCAATAGAGGAGGTATTATAGAACGTATTTTACAAGAAAGTATTCCTTCTACAGATTGAGCTTTAAAATCTCTTAGGCTGGTAACTTGAGTTATAGTTTCTCTTGTAACTCGTGCAAGTTCTTCTGGATTATCTTCAAGTGCTAAGGTTGAGGCAAATAGCTTATCTAGTTCGTTGGAGAATCCGTTAGCTGTGTCAAAAAGTGCTGGCTGAGATGGATCTAGATATCCTCTTATAAATTTTGAATGCTCATCCATAAGTCTAGTCCAATTAATTTCAAAGTTTATTATTTCATTTATTGTATCTATAGTATCTTTCATTTGTAGCTTCCTTAGAGTCATTACAGCAAACTGAGCCTCTCTAGTGACGTGTTCTAGCATTAAGGGATAGGTATAAGAAAAGGCTCTGCAGTTTAATACATCATTTAATAATTTTGTTTGAAAGTCTATGACTATATTTGTAAGACGGATAGCCTCTTCATTTAATCCTGATATTTGAGCTATTAGGTTGTCTTGTCTGGAGCTTGGAAAACTAGACTTAAACATTTCTATTTCTTTATTTGTGATAGTTGTTTCTATAGGGATTCCAGTTAATTGAGATGTTATTGTTTCAGCAGCTAAGGTGTATTCTGTCACATATTCTCCTGAGTTTGTCATAGAGCCACCAACTTGCTCGTTTGTACTAAGCAATATGACTCTGGAAAGAAGATCTTCATATGCTCTCTTAAAGATATTAGCCTGTTTTATAACATTTAAGTTCTTTATTGGTAGCGAAGCTGCCGCAAAAATTGTATGTTCCTTTGCAATTCTTAAAAAGAATAGGTTAAACTCTAATGAGTGAATGATATAGTCTCTATCATTGAGCATAATGTATCCTTCCTTAATATTATTTATGTAGCTTTGTAAACCTTACAATGACTATTATATGATCCTATGAAGTAAAAGGTTACTTTTACTTATTAAAATTATTATTTATACCTAGTAGCTTTCTATAACTGGCTTACAAGGTTGTCCCGAGGGGACTTTCAGTATTATAATTATTTTATTAATAAAATTTTGACTATTATAAGTTGAAACAATTTAGTATAATAAAGTAAATATAAAGAGTAGAAGGTGATATGATGAAGGATATAGGATTAGTGCTTGAAGGTGGAGGTCTAAGAGGAGTTTATACTGCTGGTGTACTTGACTTCTTTCTTGAAAAATCTTTACACTTCCCATATGTAATTGGAGTTTCAGCAGGTGCATGTAATGCAGCATCATATATTTCTAAACAGTTCGAGAGAAACAAAAGAATTAACATAGGTTATATAGGAGATCATAGGTATTTAAGTTATAGAAACTTTTTCAAGGAAAAGAGTTTGTTTGGAATAGATTTTGTCTATAACAAGATACCCAATGAATTAGATCCTTTTGATTATGATACATTTTTTAATTCTGATCAAAGATTTGTAATTGGAACTACAGATTGTATAACAGGGGAACCTTTTTATGTAGAAAAAAATCAGTGCTTTAAAGATAATGACAAGATAATAACTGTTATACGAGCATCTAGTAGTCTTCCATTTGCAGCGCCAATAGTTAATTATGATAAGTATAATCTGCTTGATGGAGGAATATCAGATCCTATACCATTGAACAAGTCTATAATTGATGGCAATAAGAAACACGTGGTGATATTAACAAGGCCAGAAGGTTATAGAAAAGAAGCTTTTAAGAGAAGATGGATTGTAGATAGAGTTTACTCTAAATATAAAGGTCTAGCTGAGGCTATGGTAAACAGACATTCTGTTTATAATAAAACTTTAGATTTAATAGAGCAGATGAATAGAGACGGAGATATATTTGTTTTAAGGCCAAGCGAAGACTTACAGGTTGATAGATTAGAAAAGAGGCCTGAGAAACTTTATAAACTATATGATTTGGGTTATGAAGATGCAAAGAAAAATTATGAAAAGTTAAAGGCTTGGTTATAATAAGCCTTTAGCTTTTTTCCTATTTACTACAATTTAAAAAGAATTAATATAGTTGTCATATTGTATATTAACCAAGGAGATTAAATATGAGAGTAAGTGAAACGAAAATTAAAGTGAGATATGTAGAAACTGACCAGATGGGAATAGTGCATCATTCAAATTATTATGCCTGGTTTGAAGTAGGAAGAACTGAATTTATTAAAGAATCAGGTATGACTTATAGGCAGATGGAAGAGGAAAATATTATGATTCCTTTAGTTGAGAGTAAATGCAAGTATATTATAGGAGCAAAATATGAGGACGAACTTACAGTGAAAACTAGAATAGAAGAGCTAAATGGAGCTAAGGTTATATTTTCTTACGAGGTTGTAAGGGATGAAGATAGTGCTGTTTTAGCAAAGGGAAGCACTGTTCATGCATTTGTTAATAAAAGTTTTAAGATAATAAATCTAAAAAAGAGTAATCCTGATGTATGGCAAAGGATTCAGCAGCTATTATAATATAGCAAAATAGGCATATAAATTATCTGGATACATAAACCTCCTGTCATAAGTAAATGATATATTGAGATAAAATCTTTTATTTTATATAAAGATATATATTAAGAGATATTAAAATAGGAGGGAAGAAGATGATTATTGATTTTTATACTGCTGTTAAAAGTAGGAGATCAATTTATGCTATTAGTAATGAATCAACTATACCTGACGATAGGATAGTAGATATACTTAAGGATGCGGTAAAGTATGCTCCAACTTCATTTAATTCGCAGAGTGGAAGAGTTTTATTGCTACTAGGAAATCATCACACTAAGCTGTGGGAGATAACTAAGGAAGCTTTAAGAAAAATAGTACCTGAAGCTAGTTTTTCTCAAACTGAAGAAAAGCTAGATTCCTTTGCTGGGGGACACGGGACAATACTTTATTTTGAAGATCAAGATGTAATAAAGAGTCTTCAAGACAAATTCTCGCTATATAAAGATAACTTTCCAGTTTGGTCTGAGCAGTCCTCTGGTATACTTCAATATATAGTATGGACTGCTTTAGAGATAGAAGGACTTGGAGCATCGCTTCAGCATTATAATCCATTAATTGATGAGGAAGTTAGAAGCAATTGGCATATACCAGAAAGTTGGATGCTTATTGCACAAATGCCATTTGGAAAGCCACTCCAATTAGCTGGAGAAAAAGAGTATCAGTCTATAGATGAGAGATTTAGACTCTTTCAGTAGTGACATATTTAAAACACCTAAAAGTAAGTATAGCTTAAAAATTAGTGGATATTAACTAATTAATGGCAGTACTCAAATTATGGGTGTTTTTTGTTTTATATAAAAATATAAGATTTTTTTAGTTGATATTAGTAGTTATAGGGAGTTGAGACGATTATGGGTATATATGTTAAAGGACAAGGATTGTTCAACTTGCGGATTTTCTTTATATGAATTTGGAAAGATAAAGATATAAAAACAGTTGATAAAATAAAAGTTTACTCATTGTGAGGAAGAGGAGATATTGCTTATACATAAATAGAGGACCTCATTCAAATAATAAGACATAAGCTATATGGGAAAGGAGTCTTTATATGATCAAAGAGCTTTTTATAAATCTCTCTATTCTAATAAGTTCTATCAGTTTATTTACTCAGTGGAAAAAAGAATATGATCATATAAAAATAAATCCTTATACTAAGAAGTTGATTATAGGAATTCTCAATGGAATCTTAGGAATAGGACTAATCTATTTTGGATGCCCTGTTTATACAAATTCAATAATCGACTTTAGAAATATGGCAATAATAATAGCAGCAATTTATGGTGGTGGACTATCAATATACGTATGTAGCATCATGATTGTGTTTTTCAGAATAGCTTATTTTGGAGTAAATATTTCATCTATCTATGGGGTTGTTTTAATTATAGTTTCTGGTTCAGCCAATTGGGTGATTTGTAATAAGAAACTTAGGCTTTGGCAAAAGTGGGCTTACTGCACTTCCTTTAACACAGTTGCCGCCAGCATTGCACTTATAATAAATTATTACAATGCTGTTCAGTTTAAATCCATACTAGCCATGTATATAATGTCATCTATAATTGTATCTTCAATTACTTATAAGTATCTTGAATATTGTTTCTCTTCAAATAGACTTTATGTAAAGCTTGTGAAAGAATCTTCTCAAGACTTTTTGACAGGACTAAACAATCTAAGGCAATTTAACATAGTGATGAAGAGGTTATCTTCTAATGCTGTAGATAAAGAGGAAAGACTTTCACTTTTAGTTATAGATGTAGACCATTTTAAACATATAAACGATACCTATGGTCATGCAAATGGTGATATTGTATTGAAGGAAATGGCAAGTATATTCGTTAATAGTAGCAGATCTTTTGATGTGATATCAAGGAATGGAGGAGAGGAATTTACAGTTATCTTACTTGATTGTGATAGAGATAGTGCTATTAGAATAGGCGAAAAAATTAGAAAAAATGTAGAACAATATACTTTTATATTATCTGATGAAAATACAGTGTCTTTAACTGTATCAATTGGAGTTGCAAGCTTCCCCGAAAGTACGAAAGATATAAAAAGGTTATATGAGTTGGCAGATAATGCTCTTTATAAGTCTAAGAGAGATGGAAGGAATAAGGTATCTTATATTTAAATTTAATAGTTACTCTCTTACAGAGACCAATAAGTAGGCAATTAATTTTAATAATACTGTTAAACATAATATTGATATAAAAATGTCTACAGATGGAGGTTTTTTTATGGAACATAGAGATAAAAAGGACGGAAAAAGTTATTCTAATGCAATTAAGAATCCTGTAGCAGTATTTAAGGGGCATCTGAAAGGTATTAAAAATATGGATGAACCTTTTGCAGAAGCTATAATTATGGCTAAGAAATTTTAATTTGGATCTATTAAAATACAGTTCGGAGATTAATTGGTCAGTAATCCGATGATTTAATTACTAATATTTTATAAAGAAGTTGCTAATAAAGTTTTATTGGTGACTTCTTTTTATTTGTTAAGGATGAAACCTTTTTTTATATAAATTCGTTCATATTATGTGATGATATAGCAATAGGTTGAGGAGGGTATTTTGAGGTGTGCGTATAAATAAGAAGTAGGCTCTATTATAGATGATTCGATTTATATTGATTAGGCGAAGATAAAACCTTTTAACTTTAACTAAGTTAAGGTTTTCGATGTAAGGGAAGTATGAAGATTTTTATTATATAGTGATGCAGTTATAGACATTTAAAAGTATACAAAGAAAGATTATAAATTGGGGTATTTTGATAATTTAAGGAGAGAGG
The DNA here is from genome assembly GCF_009928445.1 of Clostridium sp. C8-1-8. Lineage (GTDB taxonomy): Bacteria > Bacillota > Clostridia > Clostridiales > Clostridiaceae > Clostridium_AR. The sequence goes on from NZ_JAABNO010000028.1 coordinate 58,569, forward strand.
AAGATTATGTCGGATGAACAGTTAGTAAAGGCTGTTATTGATGGTGATAGAAGCTCCGTCGATTTATTAGTTAGTAGATATTATAAGATAGTTTATGCCTACATATACAAGCTTACTGGGGACTATCATATGTCTTATGATTTAACGCAGGAAGTATTTATTAAAGGCATAAGTGCCATAAAAAAATACAAGCATGAGGATAAGCTAAGAAGCTGGTTGTTAACCATAGCGTCAAATTTAGTTAAAGACTATTTTAGAAGACAAAAGAGACAGAAGATTGACTGGTGTGATAGCTATATAGATATTAAAGAGGAAAATAATATTGATACATCAATGGATGCTCTATTGCAGCAAGAAGATAACAAATCTATAAGAGTACTTATAGATACCTTAAGTCTTGAAATGAAAGAAGTTATTATTTTAAGATACTTTTATGATATGAAGATTAGTGAGATAGCAAAAATAACTTCTACTAAGGAAGCGACAGTAAAGACTAGGCTGAGACGTGCTTTAAAGAATTTGAATAAAAAGCTTTTAGGGGGAACTATCAATGAAAAAGAAGTTATTCCGCTCAAATAAGGATTTTGATGAAGAATATAAAAATATTGTAGATGATATTAAGGTCATAGATTATTTTGAAGATATCCAGTTTCCAACTTTGGATATGATTGAAGAGACGAAAAATATTTTGATAAGCGAGGTTGAAAAGGTAGAGCCTCAGATAAATAAAAATTATAAAAGAAAGTTAAGTAATTTATTGGTTGCAAGTGTCCTCTTTGTTGCTATTGTAGGAGAATTAGCTGTATTAAGGCCATCTTTATTTAACTTCTTTAATAGAGAAAGTAATATCTCATCAAACAATAGTAATAATGCTGACGATATCTATGCAAAGCTAGATGACGGATATAATAAAGTTTCTAAGGCTGAGATAGCTAACGAAAGTGTATTGTCTGTATACGGTAAAAGCATAGAAGAATTTGCGATGAAAAAAGGCTATGTAACAATAAAGAACAGCGCTATAAATATGCATATTAGAATACCTAATTTTGAGGAGCATGCTGGAGATATACCAATAGGAGATATATTTAAACAAAGAAATGAACTGTCTAAAAAATATGGATACAACTTTGAGGGCTATAGAGGAAAAAGGGTAGTTTTATATGCTGAAAATGTTGAGAAGAATGATAAACTTGAAGGGCTTCTTATAACTTTGATATATTCCAATAAGATAATTGGTGCATGGATGAGTGAGAATGGTGACTTGGAAAATATATTGAAGACTGAGAGTGCAGACGATGAAGCTGGTTACTTACCTATAAGTACTGATACTGCTGCAGAAAAAGCCAAAAACTTTATTAAAAAGTATTTTTCCTCTGATGAACAGGTTAGGGATTTTGGAATTAACAGTGGAACTCAAGATTATAAGAGACCATTATATACTGTTATGTTTGATAGTTATATAGTTAGAATAGATGCTATAAGTGGTCAAGTTATAGAGTTATCGCTGACTAAAGAGTTAAAAAGGGATGACTCTTTAAAAGATTTAACTGAAGAACAGCTGAAGGAAAAGGCAATTAGTTACTACAAAGAGTTAGGTTTTCAATACAATATTGCAGATGTTTCTTACCCTGGAACACCTAATAATCAGTTTATCGCACAGTTCTGCCAAACTATTGCTATAAATAATAAAGTTATTTATAGCAGAGATAATTCTGTGAAAATAGCAGTTGATTCCAAGGGGCGACTTGAGATGATTACTAGCTGTTACAGACCTTTGATCTATAATGGAAAGTCAAATACTACTATAGACGAAAGCCACGCTTATAGTATTGCTGATGGGTATTTTAAAGTCTTAGGTTTATATGGACGTAAAGATATTGGTTTAGAATCGATTGCTCCAAACAATAATTATGAGATTCTTTCTAATACAAAGAGAGGAGATAGTGCTAAAGGAAATAATATCTATCGTAAGAGTGAGGGGTACTCTAAGATAGCTTGGAGAGTAATTATTTCTGATAAACCTTCAGTGGCAATATATCTGGATGTAGAGACTGGAGAAATTATAGGGGCTAACTAAGTTTTATAAACATTATCATAGTTATGTTGCTGAGCAATATTGAACAACTTGGTGATAAGTATAATTAAAGTTTAATTAATAATAGTAGTCTAAATAAAAATACATTTAATCATAAGTTAAGTGTATTTTTATTTATATAAACTAAGGACTTTCTATAAAAATATATGTATTGACGCTAGCGATATAGCTAATATTTATACATATATGTGAATAAGAAATTATGGTTGTAGATAAAAAATTAATTGTTTTTAAAAAGGTGTAGTAAATACGGTATAAAATAACGAAAAATGGCGATATATCATAAAATATGTTGTTAAATATATAGCCGTTAGTTTGAACTATTTTTAATTTATTATATAATATTGTATCGTGATGATAATTTTTCATTTAGTTTTATGATTTTTTAATAATTTATTTGTTTTGGGGCCTTTTTAAGGAGGATTTTAATGAACATTTTTAAGAAAAAAACAGCCGAGCAGATGCTTGAGGGAGTAGCTAAGACTGGGTTGAAGAAAAATTTAAAAGCGAAGGATATAGCTGCCCTTGGTGTAGGTGCGGTTGTCGGTGTAGGAATATTTGTTGCTACTGGTGAAGGGGCTCATCTTGCAGGTCCTGCTGTAATAATATCTTTCCTTATAGCTGCTGTTATAGCTTGCCTTTGTGGGCTAAGTTATTCAGAGCTTGCAACTATGTTTCCTGTTGCAGGAAGCACATATTCTTATGCATATATAACATTTGGTGAAATAGTGGCGATGATTATTGGTTGGTGTCTTACTGCTGAATATCTAGTCGCTTGTAGCGCAGTTGCATCAGGTTGGTCTGGTACGTTTCAAGGAATACTTGCCAATATAGGCTTAAGTATACCTAAAGCACTTGCCGCATCACCAAGTAAAGGTGGGATTATTGATCTTCCTGCTGTGCTTATAATCGTAATAATAACATCACTTTTATGTTACGGAATGCAAGAAAGCGCTCGTGTTAATAATATTATGGTTGGTATTAAGATATGCATAATACTATTATTCGTAGTATTAGGATTTTCTCATATAAATGCAGCTAACTATAAGCCTTTTAATCCATACGGAATAAAAGGAATATTTGCAGGAACGGCTACTATATTCTTCTCATATATTGGATTTGATGCAATATCTACAGCTGCCGAAGAGGCAGATAATCCAAAAAGGGATATACCATTGGGCTTAATAATGTGTCTTGCTATAGTAAGCGTACTATATATATCGGTAGCTTTTGTACTTACAGGGATGGTTCCTTTTAAAGAGATAATTTCTGAGAATGCAGTACCTGGAGCTTTAGCAAGAGTAGGCATAAACTGGGGTTCTGCTCTAGTTGGAACTGGTGCGATAATAGGTATGATATCAACAATTTTGGCTGTACTATATGGCCAAGTCAGAGTGTTTATGGTTATGTCTAGAGATGGCCTTTTACCTAAGCTTTTCTCTAAGGTTCATCCAGTTCATAAGACACCGTATATATCTACTATAATAACTGGAACTGTAGCTGCTATTATAGCAGGCTTACTTCCACTAGATATAATAGTTCAATTTTTAAGTATAGGTACTTTATTAGGGTTTATAGTAGTTTCTTTAAGCGTAATAGTACTTAGAAAGAGAATGCCTAATTTTAATAGAATATTTAAATGTCCTGGCGTTCCAGTTACGCCAATTATAGCGGTTATATGTTGCGTGTATCTCCTTTCAAGACTACAGGCTAAGACTTGGTTAGGCTTTTCAGTGTGGATAATAATTGGTCTTATTGTGTATTTTACTTATGGAAGAAAGCATAGTTTAATACAAAATGAAGAAGCTAATTAGGATTTTGATGTTTATATTCTTCTTAATAGGTCAAAGAACAGATTTTAAAAGGTATCGTTTTAATTAAAGAATTTTTTAGAGCTCCTTTTGGGGCTTTAAGGGATACTCTAGAAAATAAATTGAATTAATTGATACGTTATAAAAACTGCTAAGTTATTAGCAGTTTTTTTACTGTTTGAGAAAGTCTAAAAGTAATAAAATTGTAATTAATATATAATAATGCTGTAATACACATATAATAATATATAAATTAATTGTATTAATTGTTCTATGGAGGAGTGTTAATGGAAGGTTACGAGTACATTCTAATTGCAGTAGGCTTTGTATTACTTATACTAAGTTATTTATTGGGGATAGGTAACAAAACTATATTAAGGATAAATGATAAGATTACACCAGAAGATATAGAAGATAAGAATAAGTTCATAAGCGATATTGCATTGCCTCCAGCGCTTATAGGAATAGCAATAATAGTAGCTACCTTTATATTCAGAATATCAAAGTTCATGGGGATTCTAATAATTGGAGTAGTATCGATTTATTCTCTGGCAAGAGAATTTAGATTGTTGTATAACATAAGAAAAAAGTGAAAGGCAATGAGTGATTTAAATGATATTACCTAAAATCACTCATTTAGTATTATAAATAACTGTAGTATAGCTTATTAAGAATGACTACTTTTTACCTAGTGAATCTTCTTCTATAATCACACTTCCTACAAAGTTCTTCTTTTATCTGTCTATTAGAAAAGCTTTTGAAAATACTAGACGCTCTCTCACCTTCTACGATTTCATCAAGACAAGATGAACTATAGATATTACCTAAGTTTATAACTCCTTCACCATCAAGGCAGCATGGAACAACAGTTCCGTCGACTAATATAGCAATTTGGTTTCTTAGGCCGTGGCAAAAACCAAAGCTGTCCTCAGTCTCTAGCTTGGTGTCTGGCCACTTAAATTCAGAGCCTTGATTTAGATAAATTCTATCTTGTAGCTTTATTCCTCTAGCTGGAATAACTTTTTCTTCTATCCTATAATCTAGAGAAAAGAATTCTTCTATCATTTCTATAATTGTACTATTTCTTTTATTTTCAACGTTAATATTATTATTCTCAGATAAATTCCAAAGTCTTAAGGATACGGTTATTTCAGAGGTATCAACAGCTTCTTTAGTAAAGGATAAAATGCTATTTATGTATGAGTTTTTATCCTTAGAATTTTCATTGCCATCAAAGCTATGAAGGGAAAAGTTAATTTGTCTAAGCGATGGCTTTCCGATTAAAGTGTCTTTAACTCTATTAATTAGTGTGCCGTTTGTTGTTATATTGACCTTAAAACCTTTAGAATGACTTACTTCTAATAATTGTTCTAGTTCTGGATGCAACAGAGGTTCTCCTTTTACATGAAGGTAGATGTGGTCTCCATGTCCTTTTATTTTATCCAGAATCTCGCTAAACTTATCCACAGAAATAAACTCCGGTTTTCTTTTTGTTTGTGGACAAAATTCGCAGGATAGGTTACACACATTAGTTATTTCTATATATATTTTTTTAAACTTCTTCATTTGATTTCTCCTATACTTAGTATGACATTCTATAAATTTAATAAATCCATTTTTGTTATTTATAGATTATTATTCAAATTACAAGTTATGACTTTATATATCTAAATATATAATTTAAGGTTTTTATATTCAATATTTTTATGTACTAAACCAATTATAATAAATGTTTATATTAAGCGGATCAATTAATAGGTAGGAGTTTTTTTGATTTATTTAAGAATTAATAGCAGTTTTATCTTCTGTAAAATAAAAAAACTAGAGAACATAAATCTCTAGCAATTGACAATATTTTACAAAGTATTTTTGGCATAAATTCACTAATCTAATATGATTTCCTAATTTATACTTATACTATAATGCAAAAATATCATGTTGTCAAGATAAAATGAGAAATATCTAGATTTACTATGTTTCTACATATATTTAGATAAAGTCACAGTATCGGAATACTAAATATGATGGTAATTAACATTTTAGTTTTTCCATTATTTGATATAAAATATTATCTATCTCAGTATTCAAAATTAGTTACCACTTTATGCTTAGTACAATGTGGCACAAAATTAAAATTAAGGAGTGATTTGAATGGCGGGAATAGAGCATCCTGATTATGAAGAAGAGTTGAAAAGGTTAGGTATAACTTTGAAATATCTTAAAAACTATAATGATAGAATATTAGCAGATAAAAATAAGATCGATTCAGAAGTTGAATATGGTTTATCTCATTACAACTCAGACAATGCGGAGCAGTTCAATGATCTATCTATAAATTATGTGCTTCAGAAAAATTTAGAGTATAAGGTTAAGGGGCTTGAAAGTAGTATAGAAAAGCCATACTTTGCAAGGGTTGATTTTAAGGAGCGGCATAAAGATAAACTTGAAAAACTATATATCGGAAAGGTATCGTTGATGGATGACAATACTAACGAGATGATTATAGTGGATTGGAGATCACCTGTGGCAACCCTCTATTATGAAGGTAGGCTTGGAGAAGCTCAATACCAATGTGAGGATGGCATTATAAGCGGAGATATAAGCATTAAGAGACAATACAGTATTGAAAAATCAGAAATAAAAGAAATATATGATATAGATATAACTACAAATGATGAATTCCTTCAGGCTAGTCTTAATTCACTTAAAGACAATAGACTAAAAGATATTGTATCAACTATTCAAGAAGAGCAGAACAGGGTTATTAGAGCTGATATGTGGAGGCCGTTGCTAGTTCAAGGTGCTGCTGGAGGAGGTAAAACAACCATAGCTCTTCATAGAATAGCATATCTTTTGTACAATTATGAAAAGACTGTACCCTCCGATGGGTTTATGATAATCGCTCCAAATAGATTTTTCCTAAGTTATATATCTGACGTATTACCGGAACTAGGGGTTCATAGTGTTAGACAAAATACCTTTGAGGATTTTGCATTGGAGTTTATCGGAGAGAAGTTTGATATAAAAGATCCTTCGGAAAAACTGAGAAGTATAATTGAAGGAGACGTGATATCGAATAAAATAAGTAGTTTTAAATCCTCAATAGAATACAAATTGATGCTAGATAAGTTTTTAAAGTTTATAGAAGCAAAATACATTCCTAAATTAGATTTCAAAATTCATGATACTATAATATATCCTTATAAAGAAATAAAAAGTCTGTTTACTAACAGCTACAATCATCTCCCTTTTCAAAAACGAATAGTAGAAATAAAGAAACATCTAACAAATAAACTAAAAGCAAATAAGAAAGAGATTCTTCAGTCGATTGAAGACGATTATGACTGGAAGATAAATAAGCTTAGAAGAGATATGGATGATTGTCCTGAAAGAAGAGCAAAGATAATAGAGATTGCAGATGAGAGAGATCTAACAGTTAAAAGGGCAAGGATTAAGATGGGCAGTTTGATTAGAGATTACTTTGAAAAAATAGAGCCTCTTAGAGTAAGTGATTATTATAAAGACTTCATGTATATGCTTAAGGATTGGAAGCCAGAAGGACTTATAGCAAAGCTTGCAGATCAAACAATAGCTAATATTGATAGTAAGAGTATAGACATTGAAGACTTGGCACCACTAATGTATATAAAATTAAAGATATATGGATTGGAAGAAAAACTAAACTTAAGACATGTCGTAATAGATGAGGCGCAAGATTTTAGCGTATTTCAGTTTCTAGTATTAAAAGAGGTTCTTGGGTCAAGTTCAATGACTATACTAGGGGATATATGCCAGGGGATTTACAGCTATAGAGGCACTAGTGATTGGGACTATATAAACAAGAGTATATTTGACGGAGAGGCTGAAATGCTTACTCTTGAGCAGAGTTATAGAACAACTGTAGAGATAATGAGTAGTGCCACAAAAGTGCTTGGAAACATAAAAGAACGGCAACTTCCTCTGGCTAAACCTGTTATAAGGCATGGTGAATTAATAAAAATAGAAGGCCTTAGTGATATTGAGGAGCTAGCCTTAAAGATAAAGTCTGATATAAATTTATGGAAGCAAAAAGAATATAAGTCACTAGCACTTATATGTAAGAATATAGATGAATGTAGGAAACTTAAAAGTAGAATAGATAGCTTTGATATAGAAACTAGTATTGTCACCGGAGGTGAAAGTGATTTTAATGGAGGAATAGTAATAATACCTACTTATTTAGTTAAGGGACTTGAGTTTGATATGGTAATAATCTGTAATGCATCAAAACAGATGTATACTAATAGTGAATTAGATATAAAATTACTATATGTAGCTATGACAAGACCTTTGCATTACCTTAAGATATACCATATAGGGCAGATAAGCAAACTTTTGCAGTAGATAATGTAATGATTGTTATGAAATGAGCCCATAATTTTTGTGAATAAAAGCCATGCATATAAGGTAATATTAGTTCCTTAGTATACATGGCTTTTGTTTTGCAAGTACCAGCTATTTGCGGGGGCTGCAAACTTAATAGTTATTATAAGTAGTTTTTACCCCAATTATATAACTCTGTTATTATTGGCTTTATTGTCAGCCCTAATTCCGTTAATTCGTACTCTACTCTTGGAGGAACCTCAGCATATATAGTTCTCTTAACTAAGCCATCATTTTCTAGCTCTCTTAGTTGAAGTGTAAGCATTCGATGGGTTATTTTTGGCATCTCTCTTCTAAGCTCATTAAATCTCTTTTTACCGAAGAATAATCTATACAATATAATGCCTTTCCACTTACCGCCAATTACATTTAAGGTAGACTCTACAGGACAGGGAGAGTTAACACAAGGGGATTCATCTAGTTCTATGCTATCCTTATTCATAAAAAACACCTCTAAGGTTAAAATTTATATTAAGTATACTTTTTATACTTAGGTATATTATAGTATATTATATATAAAAAATGTGCACTCTTCAACATATGCAAATAATGAAATATAATTTACTCATATAAATTATAAATGGAGAGGTGGATTAACAATGCAAGAATTGAAACAAAGAATACTAGAAGCACATAACTTTAGACATGCATGTAAGGAATTTGATAAAGATAAGAAGATTTCTAAAGAAGATTTTGATTTTATTTTAGAGGTAGGAAGACTGTCACCAAGTTCTCTAGGATTTGAACCCTGGAAGTTTGTTGTGGTTCAAGATATGAGTTTTAGAGAGGAAATAAGAAAAGTTTCATGGGGTGCCCAAGGGCAACTACCTACAGCTAGCCATTTCCTTTTAGTTCTTTCGAGAACAGAAAAAGATTTAAGATATGATTCTGAGTATATAGAAGACTTTATGAGAGAGATTCAAAAGCTTCCTAGTGAAGTTGCTGAAGGAAAAAGAAATAGATACAAGGACTTTCAAGAGAATGACTTTAAGATGCTTGAAAGTTCCAGAGCATTAAATGATTGGGCTTCTAAGCAGACTTATATAGCAATGGCAAATATGATGACTGCTGCAGCTGAAATAGGTATTGATTCTTGTCCTATAGAAGGGTTTAATAAGGAGAAACTTGAGGAAGTGCTAAACAGCAGAGGAGTATTAGAAGATGGAAGCTTCACTATATCTTACATGCTAGCCTTTGGATATAGAAAAGTTGAGCCTAGAGCTAAAACAAGGCAGGCAATGGAACAAATTGTTACTTGGATATAATAAATTTATAAGTATAATAGAAAGTACACTTAATTAATGAAATATAAAATGCTATTCTGAAATTTTAGCCATTAAAGCAATGTCCTAAAATTAATAGATATAGTTTAAAAATTGCCTCTGTTAAAGCAGCGTGTTGAAATTAAGTGGTCAGTCATCCGATGCTTAGATGAGCTTGCGCAAAGAAT
>NZ_JAABNO010000082.1 GCF_009928445.1 Clostridium sp. C8-1-8
TGCCGTAAAACATGGCAACTGCAGTTCACTTACACCGCTTCTCAACCCGGTACGCACCAGAAAATCATTGATATGGCCATGAATGGCGTTGGATGCCGGGCAACAGCCCGCATTATGGGCGTTGGCCTCAACACGATTTTACGTCACTTAAAAAACTCAGGCCGCAGTCGGTAACCTCGCGCATACAGCCGGGCAGTGACGTCATCGTCTGCGCGGAAATGGACGAACAGTGGGGCTACGTCGGTGCTAAATCACGTCAGCGCTGGCTGTTTTACGCGTATGACAGGATACGGAGGACAGTTGTGGCGCACGTTTTCGGTGAACGCACTCTGGCCACACTGGAGCGTCTTCTGAGCCTGCTGTCGGCCTTTGAGGTCGTGGTATGGATGACGGATGGCTGGCCGCTGTATGAATCCCGCCTGAAGGGAAAGCTGCACGTAATCAGCAAGCGATATACGCAGCGAATTGAGCGGCATAACCTGAATCTGAGGCAGCACCTGGCACGGCTGGGACGGAAGTCGCTGTCGTTCTCAAAATCGGTGGAGCTGCATGACAAAGTCATCGGGCATTATCTGAACATAAAACACTATCAATAAGTTGGAGTCATTACC
>NZ_JAABNO010000029.1 GCF_009928445.1 Clostridium sp. C8-1-8
TACCACCATAAGATTTCTTTGTCAACATACTTTTTAAATTTATTTTTAAATCTTAGTTTAAAACTTAAATTTAAGTTTCTGTGCTTTGTCGCTTTCTGTTTCAGCGACATGACTAATAATATCATAAAGTTCTTCTCAAATATAAAACTAAGATATTATGAGCAGCAAGTATTTGTCTATTAATAACTTTTCCTCTGATTTTCGACATTTTTCACTAATTGATACACTAGGTTCTGTTATCATATAATAATTGACTAGTCATAGTTTTCTGCAAATTTCACGCCCTCTTTATAAACTTTTCAGAGACTTTTTGATAATACAAATTTTAATATCAAGCTATTTGTTTATGTTTAATTGTGAAACTATACTTTTGCTGATTATCGATATACCTATAGTTTAACTTATCTTTATATAATAAATAGCTTTGGACCTACAGGGTTCAATTACGAAAACTTAAGTTGTGCATGTTCGAAAATCGTGACTTATGAGTATTTTTGTGGCACGCAGAACTTAATAGTTGAAGTTGGCCCCCTATAAATCCAACTATTTAAAGATTTACTTGTCTAAATCGAAGCAATTCAAAGATAGTATATCACTGATACATATATAGCCCATATTATAGACAAACTAAGAAAGTATCGGAATTCATTATGGAGGTAATAATTTATGCAAAGAAGTCATGTCGATATTGAGAAATTAAATGGAATACACGAAGGGCAGCATTTTGAATTTAGAGATGTAGTATCAGCTACATTACCTAGCAACGAGCATGCAAAGGATGGGGCTATATTTAATAAGGAAGTTGAAGAAGGATTGTATAGTAATATAGTAGTTGTTAATGAAGCTGTTGATCATGTACGATATAAAAAGGTTTAATTTATCAATAATATACCTTTAAGCTACTGTTCAGTAGTAATTAGTTCACAGTGTTAACTAAAGATGTATAACAATCATTAAACTATTTTTAGAATTCTGCTTGGTTCTGAGCAGAGATTTTGAAAATACTAAATCATTATGAAGTGATAAATCGGTTAAATACTAAAGAAATACTACTAATTCTTTATTTAAGCTTAGGTATAGGAGCATTAAGCCTTAATTCTAATAATGTACTTTATTACGCGGTTCATTGAGAATAAAAGACGTTAACGATATTTTCATTAGCGTTTTTTATTCTAAATTCACCTAATAATATGTATATTAGTTTAATACTTAATATGACATTATCAATGATATTCTTAACTATGTTATTTTGCGTTTACGTATTCTCTATCCTTCTCCATTATATGTTCTTTTATCCACATAACTATGAAGTCTAGTAAGTCTTGTACATATTTGTCTTGATTTGAGTCAACATCATTTAAGTTTACATTACTTACCTTTTGTATAAAAGAATCATGCTCAATCTTATGGCTAAATAGCTTCTTATAGCCTATGCTTGCAAGATACTCTTCTTCAGCAGTGAAATGAAACTGTGCATAGTCTTTAAGTTCAATTATTATGTCCATTATTCTATCGTACTTGTCTACATAGAAGTCGTTCACTAAAAGCTCATAACCTTTGTTTGCGATATCAAAAAGCTTTTTATGCTCAGCATCTATTTTTTCCATTCCAAGTTCATACTCTGATTTCCATTCAAACATTTTACCTACTCCTCTTATTATTAAATTAACAATATTATCTATTATTTTTCGACAATACTACTTTAACATATTATATGCTCATATTTAAATAGATAAAATTTATTTTACTATAAATTTAACAATGTGCACTTTTAAAGATGTATCTCTTCTATCAAAAAGCTATTTTTAAAAATCCTATAGTCTTAAAAATAGCCTTTTTAACTTTACTATTATTAGACTTTCTAATAACTACTCTAAGTTTCCTATCTCGCTAAAATCAATAATATATCCAGTTTTTATGTTTTCTTCTATAATTCTTTTGTTCAAATTAAACCAGCTGTTGCATTTATCAAGGATTATTGCATCTGTGGTAATAACATAATCTAACTTTTCCAAAGTTGAATCTACATTATTTATATTTTCAACTACTACTTCAAAACTGTATTTGTCTAATAACTCTAGTATTTTCGATTTGAGCTTTCCGGAATTTGAAACCTGACTATCTAGATAAAAACTTGCTTTAGCTATACCTAAGTTTTCAAGAGCTTTTCCTATTAGATTAATAGCAATCTCTGTTTTATCAATTAATCTATAGGTTCCTCTTAGACCAGCCAAATCTCTAAAAGTTCCATCCATGCACTTGATTATAGTGGAATCTGATAAAGCCACCTCTAGTGTTATTATTGTATTAAAACCATCGATATTAACCGAAGCTTCCTTTAAATTCGTTATAATTTCCTTTTCTTTTCTAATATTAATACTTTCTTTAGGGGAAACAGCCCTAGCCAATGCCATTCTTTGTCTCTCTGAAAACAGATAATGGTTTCCCACAAATACTGATGCTGATTTTGTATTATATCCCTGATTAATAAGGTAATGCAAATCTCTAGCTCCTCTATGTAACTTTTCTAGAACTTCTATACCAAATTCCTTTTCATCACTAGGAACATAACCTCTTTTCACAACTTTATTCACTTCTATCACTTCCTAATTAAAATCTTATTACTATATTGGCTAAATCTTCTTTCCTCTATATATTCCTCTAAGCCATCTAAGCATACTTATCTGCAACTTTATATAAAGTATAATTTTCTAATGAATAAAAACAAGTTTATTACCTTTAAGAATAGGATTAATAAGTTTCTGCTCTGATAGATATTCAATATAAGACTTTGTTAATCTTTCAATCAAAGCATACTTATACCTATTGTTTATTCGAATATTAAACTTTCCTATTACAGCTTCCAAAATATCTTCTTGCGACATGTTATCTTCTATGATTTCATAAATCTTATGTGCTTTACTTTTATAAAAATCTATATTATCTTCTATTAGTTCAGAAATATCAGCATAAACTCCTTTATGTGCTATGATATAAACGCTACTTTTTAAAGAATATAGCTTTTCTTTGCTCGTCAAATCTTCACTTAATATGTAGGCGTATGGTATCTTTGAAGCTCTCATAACCTCATAGCTTATAAGACAATCTCCAAGATATGCTACGTCATCAGGGGTAATAATACATACATGTTCAGCGCTATGTCCTGGAGTATGATATATATTAAACCTAATTCCACATATTTCAACCTCTGAATCTTTTTCTGAAATAAGTATATCTGTATGACAAATCATATGTGAATAACTTACTTTAGTTTCTTCAAAAGTCAAATTACTGTAATAACTCTTTAAATTTATTAAGGAACTGCATATAAGTGCTTCATAAGAAGGCATTGCAATAACGCTATTGTATTTTCTTTTAAAAAAGGCATTGTTTCCAACATGATCAGAATGAGCATGAGTACATATGATCCCCACAACCTTAAAGTGATTTTCTTCTAGAATCTTATCTATATTCCTCCCTTCTCTATTTGCTAGACCTGAATCCATCAAAATAATTTCATTTTCATTTAACTTATAAAAAGGTATATAAGTTCTTCCTGTATCGATAAGGTATGTATTTCCTCTTATATTATTTATTTTCATATCTCTTAATTGCGAAAAAGCAACCTACAAATATGCATATGGTACCACTATCCATTACATATAGGCGACTATTCACTGCCTTTCTTTTTAGCTTATTGTAGAAATTATAATATCAAATTTAGCTATTCTCAAGTTATTTAAGTTTAATTTTCACCACTAAACATACCTTTAAATTATGCTATTAAAGTTTATATAATTCTAACTTTATTTATTATGTTACTCATTCCGTGAAAATCCTAAGAAGCCACGACTTTAGAACATTGGTAACTTAAGTTTTTCATAATAGAACCCTAGAAATAGATATCCCACTTCATATTAAAATTTAAATTTTCAAACTCTCCTCTCAACCCCCAGGTATAAACTATTATATATTATTGTTTTCAGAAAAATTAAAAATGCATCCCATTGTTAGGAATGCATTTTTACCTACTTATATCTTAAATTTACCAACCATATCACTTAAGTTTTCTGCCATCTTTACTTGTTTAGTAGATGTTTCAGCGACTATATCTGTAGATGCAGATATCTCATTCATCACTTTTAAGATATCTTGTGAGCTTTCTGCACTTTGCTGTGAAGATGTAGCCACTGCTTGTATAGTGCTTGAAGTCTGCTGTACAGCCTCTACAATCTGCTTAATACTAGTTGCTAAATAATCATATAGGTTAAAGATTTGTTCCGCATCCTCTTCATATTGATTTCCTACGTTAACTAGCATTTCGTAATCAGGAGTTATCTTATCATTTATAAATTTTAATATATCCTCAGTATTTATGGATAGATTATCAAAGGCTTCTCTAACATCTGCTATGGTCTTATGTATTGTAGATACACTTTCTGAGGACTGCTCAGCAAGTTGTCTTACTTCCTCAGCCACCACAGCAAACCCCTTGCCAGCTTCTCCTGCTCTCGCTGCTTCAATAGCTGCATTTAGTGCTAATAGATTAGTCTGACTAGCTATGGAGGATATGGTATCAGCCATTAATGCTATCTCTTCTAGCACCCTAACATTTTCCATAGCCTTTACTATCTGATTACTCTTTTCCTTGTATAATACTTCTAGTTCTTTTTTAGATTCAGTAGCAAGTGATTTTACCTTTAATGCTCTGTCTCTTATCTCAGTTGCAGATTCGTTACCACGCTTAACCTTCTCATATATTTCAAAGCAAGTTGATTCCACCTCTTCCGTATAACTATTGGCCTCTTCTGTAGCAGCACTATTTTCCTCTATCACTTCAGATATCTGTTTTACAGAATTGTTTATTATTTTTAGATCTTCAGCAACTTTTCCCACAGAGTATGCAAGCTCGGAACTTCCACTATTTAACTCTGAAGAATTATTTATGATTTCTTCTACTAAAACTTTTGTATTATTAGCTGAGTTTCTTAATGAATTTGATAAATCACCAATTTCATCTTTTCTATTTATTTCTCTTCCGAAAGAAACATTTAAATTGCCTTTTCCAATCTCATCAGATGTTAATACTAGCTTCTTAAGTGGCTTAGATATAAATCTTCTAGTAACAAAAGAAATAACTATATATCCAAAAATATTAAAGCCTATTCCTATTAGAATAAGATTTATAAGCATTAAATGAATAGCTTTTAGCTCATCTTCTAATGAGAATTGAATTCCTGCAACATATTTAATTTTCCCACCTACATGAACCGGTGTAGTAACATCAATAACTCCGTCTTCTGCTATTGTCACAGTTTTATCCTCTTTTGCAGCTTCAATATCTTCTGGATCTGCCTTTTTCCCTATTTTTCCTTTATCAATAGCTGCCACATCAGTAGAATCTCCGTTTATATCGTAAATATCAAAATCCTTTATATCCTCGTTAGACTTTTTTATATTGTCCAATGTTTTTTGAATGCTTTCGGCAGGCTCCTCTTCATATAACGAGGCCTCAATAGCTTGAACTACGGCCAAACTCTTGCTTTCTTCTTGCTTAAGCATTGTACTTTTATTACTAACATAAACAAAACTTAGGCAAGAAAATAGAATAATTATAAGCAAGCCATTAAAAATTAAAGAAATTTTCTTTGATAAACTCATTAATATCTCTCCTTTGTTATAAAAATATCATTATAAGTGCTATTACTATGAAAATTTAAATTTGATATAATAAACATAATACTTTTAATTATACAATATGAACCATTACTTCCAATGAACACTTGACTATTTTTTGTTAATTTTTCATATAATTTGCTGAATTATAGCATAATTTTTATTAATTTATTTAGCCTACACTTTAAAGACATGATATTTTTAATTTCAATTTATCTTAGAGATGATATATTTAAAAATAACTTGTTATGTCTTTAACATAATTACTTGTCTTTTAAAATTTTAATATCAACTAATGAGGTAATTGACTATGAGTAGAATAACAATTGAAGAAAGTAACTCCACAAAGTGTAAAATAAGAAATGCCTTTATAGAAATCTATAAAGTTAAATCTCTTGACTTAATAAGTGTAAAAGAAATAACCTCATGGGCAAACTTGAATAGAGGAACCTTTTATATTTATTATGAAAATATCTACGCCATGCTAGATGAGATTGAATATGAAATAATATCTGACTTAACTAGAATGACTAATAATCTACCAGAAAAAACATTAACTACTAATCCTGAAGAACTAGTAATTCTGATCAGACCCATTTTTGAGTATATTGAAAAGAACTATGATTATTTCTTAGCTTTACTTGGCGAATCTAGTCGTCCAACCTTTAAAAATCAACTTACAAATCTCATGAAAGACAATCTTACTAGAAGATTTATACTAAGAAACAGCAATTTAGGAGACTTACAGAAGTACGTTATAGAATATTTTATTGGAGGACAAGTTGGAATAATTCTATATTGGATAAAGTCTGGTATAAAAATCTCCTCAGATGAAATTATAAACCTTATCACAAAACTAATATGCTTTGGCATCGTAGATATATAATTTTATTGCGCATAATCCTTGCCTTTCCTAATCCATATGAGGAAAAGCAAGGATTATGCCATACTATATATTTTCACTACTTATGTACAGCACCTTATATTTTTTTCAATTAATATATTGAAGATCTAAAAAAGTTTTGAACTCCTGATCGTTTAATCTTTCTATTTTACACTATGTATCTTTTCAACATCAATTGGATTTCCATATAAGTCGAAATAAGTTACTGTCATATCATCAAAGTTAGAAACCCATCTTTCTACTCCTGCTTCAGAAGCTTCAATGCAAAATGTTGAATAATCCGTTTCTCCTTTTTGATGTTTGTATAAAATCTGTTTAAACTTCTCTATAGAAGATTGTTCTGATACACGTAGATTTTTCATCTCAGTATTAATTTGAATAACTTGCTCATCTGTTCCTTTAAAAATCCAAATACCATCTGAAAGTACAACTTCATGGCTTTTTATGCCCATACCCTTTATTTCTTTGACATACTTAGGAAAGTCCTCTCCGCTTTTGACTTTGTTATGAGCGGCCTCAATTTTCTCTTTTGTAAACATAAAAAACACCTCCGCTTATATTTTAATTTAATTTAGTGTTTCAAATCATCCTATAAAATATATCTCTAACCTAGATTCCTCTTTTCGCATATTAATTTTTAGTCTTTATTTTTTTACCATCTACCCTAAATAGTTGTTTCAAAGCATTGATATTGCTAGGATCAAATGCCCAAAACTTTTATATTAGTCTTAACAGAAAAAAATAACCAATTACATTATCTCTTCAACAATGTAATCGGTTATAATTTTTAACTATAGAATAATGCAGATAAGTCCGCCATTACCTTCATTTATTATCTTCTGAAGGGTCTTTTGGATCTTAACCTGAACATCTTCTGGCATCTTGTAAAGCTTGTTCTGTAGGCCTTCTTTCACAAGAACTTCAAGAGACTTACCAAACATGTTACTTTGCCATAGCTTTGTTGGATCGCTTTCAAACTGTTCTAATAGAGATTTGAATAACTCTTCTGTTTCCTTTTCTGTTCCCATTATAGGAGAAATCTCTGTCTCAATATCTGCCTTTATAAAGTGAAGGCTTGGCGCACTAGCCTTAAGCTTAACGACATACTTACCACCTTGCTTTACAAACTCTGGATCTTCAAACTTCATCTCTGATAATTGAGGTGCAACAAGTCCATAACCAGTTTCTTTTACCTCTTTCAAAGCATCTGAAACTTTATCATATTCTACTTTAGCTTCATTAAGGTCTTTCATTAGGGTCATAAGTTCACTTTCTGATGCTATATCATGTCCGCATAGTTCACTAAGTATCTTATAGAAAATGCCATGCTTTGGATTAAGCTTTATTCTTGCTGTTCCATCGCCTAGGTTCATTTCGTCAATATCAGTTACTCCCATGAAATCCTCGTCCCTATATCCATCCAAGCAAGTCTTTATGTCTCTAACCTTAAATATGTTTTTACACATATCCTTAACTATGTTTAAGAAATTCTCTTTCAACCAGTGAGCTGGATCTAACTTTTCTATCCATTCTGGCATATCTATGTTTATTTCTTTCACTGGGAATTCCTTAAGTACTTTTTTGAATAAATTGGTTATGTCTTCTTCCTTCATGGATAATACATCCATAATCTGCACTGGTACACTATACTTTGCTTCAAGTTGAAGTTTAAGTTCCTTAGTCTCTGGAGCATTTACCTTAGTTGTATTAAGTACAATTATAAAAGGTTTATCTATTGTTTTTAATTCTTGAATTACTCTTTCTTCAGCTTCAACATAGTCATCCCTAGGTATCCCTGTTATACTTCCATCAGTAGTTATAACAAGTCCTATTGTAGAATGATCTGTTATTACCTTTCTTGTTCCAATCTCTGCCGCATCTTCGAAAGGAATCTCGTAATCAAACCATGGAGTTGTAACCATCTTAGGTTGCTCACCTTCCATGTATCCCAAAGCTCCCTTTACGATGTATCCTACGCAATCAACCATTCTTACCTTAAACTTTAAGCCTTCATCTAATGATATTTCTATAGCTTCATTAGGTATGAATTTAGGTTCAGTGGTGTGAATACTCTTTCCAGAACCTGACTGTGGCAGTTCATCCTTTGCCCTTTCTTTTTTATATGAATTTTCTATCTTTGGTATTACCATAAGATCCATGAATCTTTTAATGAAAGTAGACTTACCAGTTCTTACAGGCCCAACAACACCAACGTAAATGTCTCCTTGGGTTCTTTCAGCTATATCCTTATATATATTAAAGCTGTCCAAGATATACCCTCCTATATATATTATTAACACTACATATATATTGAAAAAATACTTAAAATATACATGGTTTCTTTGTAGTTCATAATATTTATCTTCTTACTTTCATTATGAAGTTAATATAAAGCCATCTATCTTAAATAAATTCTAGTGTCTTATTAATATTAATATGTGAATTGACTAAATATGCCTATAAATCTATTTAAATTATTTTTTCTTCAATAACTGTTAAAATCTGTTTATAAATATACATTGAACTCCACTTGGCTGAATATCTATTTATAAACTATTTCTCAAAAAGTTTATTTATACATAGACATAATATCAAAAATGTTTGTATAATATTAATGCAAACATTAATTCCAATATTAAAATGTATTGTTATCAAATAATAATAAAGTTATCTTGTTAATTAACATTAAGGAGCAGTATTTATGATTAAAAATTATTTAGAACTTAGCGAAGAAGAGATTAAAAAAGTTTATGAATACCAAAACAAGGATAAGATTAAATATTCAACTATAGAAGAAATGGATACAGCATTCAAATCTGACCTCTTCAATCTTGGAGAAGGAATACTTGTAAACTTTAAAAACAATGAGATTTGTAGCAGTTTAAATGTATTATTAAAGGAATGTCCTATAAGATTTATAGCTTATGGCTTTGAATTAACAGTTTCCAATCATATTGAAGATAAAACCTCAGCAATAAATGAAATCCTTGAAGCAGCAAAAGCTTTAGTAAAGCTCCATAGCGCTAAAGAGTTCTATCTAGGCATAGTAGACTCTGAAATAATAAAGCTATTAAACACACTAAACTACATTGAACAGTATTATGCCATCAAAATGGTTTTAGAAGACAGATCAATTCTTTATCCAACCTTAAAATTAGTACCTCTCTGCAAAGAAAATAAAAAAACTTTTCTAGATATAGACAATGAAGCCTTCAGCGAAGCTCCTAACGGTGCAACAGTGTATATAGAAAAAGTAGAAGAATATATAAGAATGGCTAACGATAATAACTGCTACTTCATAGCCGAAGTAGATGGACAATCTGCTGGCTTCCTTCTATTCGAAATAAAAGATGAAAAAGCACTCTTTGACTTAGGCTTAAAAAAAAGTTACCGGGGAAAAGGTTATGGAAAAATGCTTTTAGAAACCGCTATAGATTTTTTAAATAAGAAAACTGTAGATGAAATAGGATTAATAGTTGTTACTAAAAACACCTTAGCTTACAGCATGTATATTAAAAGAGGCTTTAAGGAGCAGAAGACTTTGAGCAGTTGGTTTCCTATATTTTAAAGTAGTATAGTGAGCGTTTTGCTGTTCATATTAAAATCATACAAATTGCAGTAGCATATTGAGATAATTGTTATGCATCTCATACTTTAATGTACCTAAACAAAGAATTAATATGTCATCTACGGCATAACACTTAGCTTCGTCAGTATTCTTAACCATATTCTAAAATTAAAAGGCACCCTATCATAGGTTGCCTTTATTAAGTCATACAGTATTATTTATATCACTTATTGTATTCTTTCTATGTATGTCGTTACACCACACTTTGAAAAAGCATACGCCATCTTCTCCATTTCTGCACGTGTCCCTTTTAACTTGAGGTTATCAAAATTTTGTAGAATGTTCTTTATTTTATCCATCCCTAGCTTCAATTCAGCTTTTAATGTTCTTATAATTAACACTCTATTGTTATCCTGATTTTTTATTTCTAAAGACCAAAATCCATCTTGAGCTAATATGGCTTCTTTTATTTTCTGTTCAGGTTCATCACTAATCCAATCAATCTCAGTTAAATTTCCACATTTACTACAAAAATAGCTTGCATGTGTATCAACTCTCCCTTTCCAAAAGGTTTGAGAAATACTCATATTTACTTGGTTCCCACAACTTGAACAATTTTCTATAATATATGCCAAATAATCACCTTCTACCATTATTAAATCGAAAGTTATATATATTATTAAGGTTGTTTGCATGTGTAAAAAATCTGTTAAAGCTAGCTCCAATTAAAACCTAAATAGAAGATCAGTTCTATCCCCTACTTTTGTAAATCCTATTCTTAGGTACATGTCTTTTGGCGTATCTTCCTCATCTGCAACTAAATATATTGTGTGACACTGTGCCTCCATTGCAAT
Source organism: Clostridium sp. C8-1-8 (assembly GCF_009928445.1). GTDB lineage: Bacteria > Bacillota > Clostridia > Clostridiales > Clostridiaceae > Clostridium_AR. Next base: position 11,003 of record NZ_JAABNO010000029.1, read on the forward strand.
ATTTATCAGATGTTTTAGAATAGTTGTCCCGTATCCCTTGCGCTGATATTTTGGTATAACCCCAAAGTCTTCTATCTTAGCTATTCCATCATAAATAAACATATCACATTTTCCTACAATAGTCCCATCATAATAACAGTTATAAGAGTCAACCCCTTTATCTGTTACATATATCTTACCTCTTCTATAAGCTCTTCTTTCACAGAAATCTTTTCCTACGGCTTCTACATCCTGCTGTAAATCACAAAACAAACTATCTTCAATCAATTGTTCATTGGTAACCTTTTTAATAGTGCAGTCTCTTAAGGACTTCAAAGTATCAAAATAAGTCTTATCAAAAAGGTAATAGCCATTTCTTGATACTGAGGGCCTGATATCTAATATCTCTTCCAAAGAACTATCAATTGTTGAATCTATTATAAAGTTGCAAAAGTTACTTCTTTCCTCTTTTCTATAGATAATTTCTTCATCTATAATTAATCTAAGCTCATAAGTGGGAATATCTTTCTTTAAGTAGGTGTAATTATGATAGTACATATCCTTTAAGCTATCATCTCTAACTCTAATTACGTCTTTCTTTTCATCCATTGCGCAAAATGCTTTTATATACTCTAACTCACATCTTTTTATTTTTTCATCTAATAACATAACCTATCCTCATTTCTTTAAGCTTTAGTCTTATAATATTTAATTCCTAAGAAATCCAATGCGTCATACACTCTATTATTCATCTCCATAATTCTAGTAAGTACATTATAGCAAGCTTACATTAATCTGTATATTAATACATATTAAGTCATTATGGAGCAATCTATTTAATATGAGCATTATTAAATGATAGAATATACTCTCTCCAAACATTCCAATATATACCACAAAAGTGGTATAATTATTAAATATACTAATACACCATTAGTGCAAGATATTCTTTATACTATTGCATTTTATTAAATTGCAAATTTGTACAATCTATAACCAAAATCAACCCTTAAAACTTCTAAAATTTCTGAGAATATAATTTAAATATATAAATTTAAAATTAAAGTGAGGATTCAATATGAAAGGTACTTTAGAAAGAATAGCCATAGAAAATGGAGACAGGCTAAAAATTATCCCATCAATTCATCTAAAAGATTTAGAAGACATCCTGAATGATTTTAAAGCTAAAGAGGCTCTCAACGATTTTCAAAACTGGATAGTAAATGAACTATATCAACTGGATATTCCCAAACAACCTTTCCAGGTTAATTCTATAATTCTTGCTGCAATACCACATCCTTTTTATGCAAAGGTCAAATTCACTAAAGAAGGAGTGGATAAAACTTTTTTAAGTTTAGTATGCTCTGATTTTAATAAAACAGAAGCTTATATTAAGGAATATGCCGAAGAAAATCACTTTTCTATAGTTGAAGCCAAAATTCTGCCTTTTAAAAGATTGGCGGTCCATAGCGGTTTAGCTTATTATGGCAGAAACAATATAACATATATAAATGGTTTAGGAAGCAATTTTTCATATAAGGTATATTTCACAGACCTACTATGTGAAGAAGATACTTGGGGAGAACTAAAAAATGCTAAAGCATGCACTAATTGTTCTTTATGTATTAATAACTGCCCTACTGGTGCTATTAGAAAGGATAGATTTTTAATCGATAATACAAAATGCCTATCCTTCTTCAATGAAGCCCCTGGTGAATTCCCAGCTTGGATACCAGTACAATCTCACCACACTCTATACGACTGCCTAAAATGTCAAATAATATGTCCTATGAATCAGGCTCAAAGAAACAAGATAATTGAAAATATATCTTTTACGGAAGAAGAAACTAACCTTTTATTAGAAGGCTATCCTTTAGATAATTTATCAACAGAATTAAAATATAAAATAGATCTACTTGGAATAAACCAATGGTACAACGCAATTCCAAGAAACTTGAAGACTTTGTTAGACCTGTAAATCTCTGCATCACTCAAAGAAATTACTTATATACACCGAACAAAGCCTCTCTGTATTTGTATTTTAATTAACCTATATAACCCTATTTACATATGGGATTTTTCTTATGATATAACTTATTAAAAATGTAACTACTATAGAGATTATGCTAACCGTGAAAAACTTAACTACAGCTCCATATATATTGACTTTGTCCAAACTAAATTGAACCGCAAGGACTACAGGAAAATGAAAGATATACGCGGCGAAGCTAGTCTCTGCAATTTTACTGACAAATTTTGAGGTACGATTAAGATATTGCCTAAAAAACAATAACAACCCCCAGCATATGAATACAGCCATAAAAGATTCATATATGGCCCATTTGTCAAATATGAAATTAATAATACCTGATGGAACAAGGAAATGTAAATGAACTATCATGGCCATTATGACAGCAATTATGATGCAAAAATATCCAGTTTTATTGTTAAGCTTTAAAAATAAATTCTTTCTATAAGAAATTATTCCTACTACAAATAGAATTACATATTGTGGTAGATGGGCAACCTCTGATTGAATTACAAAAAATATTCCTATCCATTTGTCTATGGGATACCATATACGCACTACCAATGATATAATAGCTATTACTAGGCCTGTGATAAGTATAAAAGATAATATACTCATTTTATGATCACTTTTAATTCTAATCTTAGGCACTATGGTCCTAAATAATACATATAGCAACATAAAAAACAGAAGATTTTCAGCAAACCATAAGTGACCAAAACTCATATCTTTACCAAAACCTAAATACCTAGTAAAGTAATAATTCAAAAATCCTGAAGGCTTGTCTGATACATAATTCACGTTATAAAAGTACATCTCAACGGGCTGAATAGTAAAGAATACAAATAAAGCTGGTATTCCAAGTCTTATCAATTTATCTTTCACAAACCACTTTCTTCCCTTCTTGTCATAAGAACCTGGCACAAAGTATCCTGAAATCATAAAAAATAGTCCCATAAAGAAGCCTGCATTTACAGCAAAAAAATACCCTAAAGCATTTATATTCTCATGTAAACTACTCTTATACTCCCAAAACCCACCTGTTGGTCCATACGCTTGACCAACATGATGAACTATAACAAGTATCGTAAGAAATATTTTAAGGTTATCTAAAAAATACAACCTTTTCTTCTCTATTGTAATTCGATTAGAGATCACATTTTGCATATTACACTCCTCAATACATGTTTTATTAACATGGCTTTATCAATTTCTCATCTTAGTAACAAAATTAACTATATTTCCATCCAAATCTCTAAACCACATTGATCTAGCCCCCCATGGATGAGTTGTTGGTAACTTTACAAATTCAATATCAAAGTGCTTTAACCTTTTATACTCCTCATCAACATTTTTCACTTCAAAGTTTATTACAGTATTTCCACTTCCATATTCAAACATAGACCCTGGCGATAGTTGCTCCATACCCTGCTCAGAAAATATGGATAAACTTACTCTTTCACCAACACTTTCCATATGTGTAGAATTTCCTTCAAATCTAACCCCAAGAACTTCAGAGTAAAAATCAGTCAAAGCAAGAACATCTTTTGTAATTAAGCATAAACCTATTAAATTCACTGTTCTATCCTCCAAAATTATGCTAAAACTATGAGTACAATAATCTAACAATCATTTTCACTGTTTATGAGCCAATGATATGTTAGTTAATTTATAAATTTAATCAATAACTTTTATAAAGTTAAGTTTATTATATATGAAAACCTATTATTTGTATATATTTTACATAATATACTATAGAAGTCAGGCGTATTTAAATATATTATGACAGCCAACATATTTTTTTACTGTTTATACTAATAACTTTTCTTAAGCCCTGATATTGCTAGGTTTAGATAACAATAAAAAACACCAAACAATATTAATGTTTAGTGTCTTTTATATATTATATTTATTTGAAATTAAATGGTTAATAAGTCTCAGCCTTTTTGTTTCTTTCCATAAGTCCGCTGACAGCTTCCTGTGGATTTAGTCCATCAAAAAGAATTCTATGCAAAATATCTGTTATAGGCATCTCAACCTTTAGCTTTTCCTTTAATTCGTAGAAGGCTCTGCAGGCCTTTACACCTTCAACTACCATTCCCACTTCTTTTTCTGCTTCTGCTAAACTTTTCCCTTGACCTATAAGTATGCCGGCTCTTCTGTTTCTTGAGTGCATGCTAGTGCAAGTTACGATAAGATCTCCCATTCCTGTAAGTCCGAAGAAGGTCTCCATCTTTCCTCCAAGCTCTAAGCCAACTCTACTGATTTCCTTCATACCTCTAGTCATCAGTGCTGCTTTAGCATTATCTCCATAACCTATTCCATCGCAAACTCCTGCTGCTAAGGCTATGATATTCTTTACAGCTCCACCTATTTCTACTCCTACTAGATCATCGTTTGTATAGATTCTAAGGTGAGGAGCCATGAATAAGTCCTGTACTTTTTCAGCACAAGCCATATTTCTAGAGCTTGCTACTAAAGTAGTTGGGTACTCTAAGGCAACTTCTTCTGCATGAGAAGGTCCAGATAAAACTACTATTGGATTGTTAAGTTCCTGCTCTATTACTTCTGATAACCTTAAATCAGTACCTTCCTCAATTCCTTTTGCTATACTTACAATAATTATATCTTCAGGAAGTTTTCCTTTTAATGATTTGCAAGCATTTCTTATAACATGTGATGGAACTGCAAGTACTAAACACTCAGTACCCTTTAAAGCATCATCCAAATCGTAATAAGCAGTGACATTTTCAGGAATGTGTAACTCCTTAATATATCTATCATTTTTTCTTTCGTTGTTAATCTCGTCAACAACCTCTTTATCTCTGTCCCAGATAGATACCGTTACACCCTTTTTTGCTAGTAGGATAGACAAAGCTGTACCAAAGCTTCCTCCTCCTAAAAAAGTCACCTTATTCATACTTATTCCTTCCTTTCTCTATACTCTATTTCTATTCCTGTTCCCTTAAAATCAAAGCTCTCTCTAAGCTGATTTTCTAAGTATCTTCCGTAAGAAAAATGTAATGCATTGCTGTCATTTACAAAGAATATAAATTTAGGTGGTTTATTAGCAACCTGAGTAGCATAGTAAATCTTAAGTCTCTTAAGTCCAACTACTGGAGGTTCCTTCATAAGTACTGCTTTATTTATAACATCATTCAATATACCTGTTGATATTCTCTTTGAGTAGTTATCATAGCAGCCCTTAGCTATTTCTAGTACCTTGTGTACCCTTTGACCTGTTAGAGCTGATATAAACAAGTATGGAGCATAGGATAAGAAGTTAAGATTTGCTTGAATATCCTTTTGATATTTAATCATTGTCTTATCATCTTTTTCTACAAGATCCCATTTATTAACTATAACCATTATAGCCTTGTTCATTTCATGAGCAAAACCTATGATCTTTTCATCTTGATCTGTAACTCCTTCTTGAGCATCTAGCATAAGTATAACTACATCTGCTCTTTCAATTGCAGCATAAGTTCTTATTACACTATATCTTTCAATCTCCTCTTTAACCTTGCTCTTTCTTCTAAGACCAGCTGTATCAACTAATATGAATTTACCTTCCTTAGTTTCAACATAGCTGTCTATAGAATCTCTAGTAGTTCCTGGCACGTCACTAACTATTACTCTTTCTTCACCTAATAATTTATTTATAAGCGATGATTTACCTACGTTTGGCTTACCAACCATAGCTATTCTTACATATTCATCTTCTTCATCTTCAGTTCCAAGTTCTTTGAAGTGCTCTACTACTCTGTCAAGCATATCTCCAAGGGCAAGACCTTGAGTAGCTGATATTGTTATAGGTTCACCTATACCAAGATTATAGAACTCAAAAGCGTTTGGTTCATCTTTTAAAGAATCTATCTTATTTACCACAAGAACAACTGGCTTTTTGCTCTTTCTAAGCATTTGAGCAACTTCTCCGTCTGCTGCTGTAAGTCCTTCTTTACCATCAACGATAAATACTATAACATCAGCAGTTTCTATAGCCATTTGCGCCTGTCTTCTCATTTGCTTTACTATAACATCTTCGCTTTCAGGTTCAATACCACCTGTATCAATCATAGTAAATTTGTAGCTTAGCCATTCTGCTTCTGCGTAAACTCTATCTCTAGTAACTCCTGGTGTATCTTGTACTATAGATATTCTTCTTCCTGCTAACTTATTAAACAATGTAGACTTTCCTACATTAGGACGTCCAACTATAGCAACTATTGGCTTTCCCATGTTTATTCCTCCTCACAATATGCGTTTATAATTTCTATCAAGTCTTCTCCAGTGTAATCACATACAATGACCTTCACATCTAACTGCTCTTCAACATCTTTTATCCTTAGATCATCAAGCATTATCTTATCTTCTACGCTTCCCAATTCATAACCTTTTCTGAACATATTGTCAGCCATCAGGAGATATGGGGCCTTAAGATCGTCTTTTAGCTGATTTATAATATCTTTACCAGTTAAAAGTCCATTTACTGTAATAGTTTCTCCAAAGAAATGATTTATAACTTTATAAACATCAATTTTTATATTTTTATTTTTATTCATAATGCTATCTGCTACTTTTTTCACTTCATCATAGGCAGAAACGCCTGTAGCAATAGCGAAATGGCCTGTTATATTATCCTTTAGCTCTGTAATATCTCTAGAAATAGTATTTCTAAGCATTCTTATTACACCCACACCATCTTCTATCTGATGATATCCATCATAAAAGTCTTCCTGTGGTATCTCGTAATCACTTAAAACATAGAACTCATCAGAAAGTCTCACAAAAGGTGTTCCTATCTCTTTTACAAATCTATCTTGCAGTTCTTCTACCATTTCTATTTCTTTTCTTGCACTGTCTCCATCAAAAATATCAAGCTTTGCAAGTCCTTCTCTATGCTTAGTTATTCCAATAGGAACAGCAGCTACATTCTGAATAGATGGATATAAGGCATAAAGGTCTAATATGGTCTTCTTTAGCTCTTCTCCGTTATTAATACCAGGTACAACAACTATTTGAGCATTCATCTCTATACCTGCTTCAGAAAGCTTTTTAAGCCTATCATAGACGTTTCCTGCAAATCTATTGTTAAGCATCTTAACTCTAAGTTCTGGGTTAGTTGTGTGCACAGACACGTTAATAGGGCTTATTCTATACCTTATGATTCTATCAATATCGCAGTCTTTCATATTTGTTAAGGTTACAAAGTTACCTTGAAGAAATGAAAGCCTTGAGTCATCATCCTTAAAATATAAAGTATCTCTCATGCCATTAGGTAATTGATCTATAAAACAGAATATGCATTTATTAGAACAGCTTTTAGCTTTATCCATTATAGAAGCCTCAAACTCCACGCCTAAGTCTTCATCATATTCCTTTTCTATCTCATAAACCCAAACTTCACCGTCTGGTTTTTCTACTTCTACGTCTAAATATTCTTCCGCCATTAAAAACTTGTAGTCTATAATATCATTAACTTCTGTTTCATTTATTGAAATAAGATAATCTCCAACTTCAATTCCTAATTCTTCTGCAATTCCACCAGGAAGAATCTTTACAATTTTGTTTTTCATTTTATTCACTCCTGAAAAATACTTCAATATGTAATATACCCTATTCGACTTTAGTAGTCAACAATTAACGGTGTTAGCTTGATTTTATATAGTTAAATAATAGTATTAAATAAAATGTTTATACTTTCCTTCACCGTAAAAAAGTAGCTTAAGCGATATTTTTAAACGAAACTTTTTTCCACATCTGCCTTTTCTCAAAGTTTGTAAAGAAATTCTTGCAGGCGACATAATTTTATTTTTTACTATTTACACTAAATTGCTGTACTAAGCACTTGATTTTAGTAGTTTTAGCTATCAAAGAATTTTATACTTTGCTCAACAGTAAAAAATAGCTTGAATCCTTAATGATTTCAAGCTATCTTTATATCTAATATTATTAACATATTAAATAAAATCTCATTCATTCTCTAGTTGATTACATCTACTTTATTATAATACTCTATTTATTCATTTAAGTCTACAAAGTTTCCAGTGACAAGATAGATAGTCCATTCACAAATATTGGTAACGTGATCAGCTATTCTTTCTAAGTACTTGCATACAAATAATAATTGACTTGCTTGAGCTACTGTTTCATGATGATCGTCCATATATGCTAATAGTTCTGTGAATATCTTTTTATAAATAGCATCTACTTCATCATCCATCTTACATATTTCGTATGCTCTATCTGAATCCCCTTCTATATATGCGTCAATAGATAGTTTAATCATTTCTTGTACAACTGTTGCTATCTTAGGTATATCTATTAACTTCTTAATATACTTTTCGTCCTTCAGTCTTCGTGTTATCTTAGCTATATCAACCGCATGGTCAGCCATTCTCTCAAGATCTGTAACTATCTTAGTAGTAGTAAATATATTTCTTAAATCTTTAGCTAAAGGCTGTTCTCTACCTATAAGTTTTATACACTTATCTTCAATCTCTCTTTGAAGATCATCTACTAGATCATCACCTTTTATTATCTTCTCTGCTAGTTCCACATCTTGGTTTACCAAAGACTCAACCGAACCGTGTATTTGTTTTTCCACTATACTACCCATTTTTACTAAATCATCGTGCAATAGTTGTAAACCATAATCGAAAGATGTTCTTGTCATTTATATCACCTCATAAAGTTTTTTAACCGAATCTACCTGTTATATAATCTTCTGTTCTCTTGTCCCTTGGTTTGTAGAATATATCATCTGTTTTTCCATACTCTACTACTTCTCCAGTTAAGAAAAATGCTGTGTTGTCAGCTATTCTTCCAGCTTGCTGCATATTATGAGTAACTATTATAACAGTATATGTCTTTTTTAGTGTATCCATTAATTCTTCTATTTTATTCGTTGAGATAGGATCAAGGGCAGAAGTTGGTTCATCCATTAAAAGAACTTCTGGTTCTACTGCCAAGGTTCTAGCAATACAAAGTCTTTGCTGCTGCCCCCCTGATAACCCTAGTGCACTCTTTTTCAGTCTATCCTTTACCTCATCCCATAGGGCTGCACCTTTAAGACTCTTCTCTATTATCTCATCTAGCTTAGCCTTATTTTTTATACCATGTATCCTTGGGCCATAAGCTATGTTATCATAAATAGACATAGGAAATGGATTAGGCTTTTGGAACACCATTCCTACCCTCTTTCTCAAATCTATTTCGTCATAATCACTATATATATTTTTCCCTTCGAACAGAACTTCTCCTTCAATCCTAACTGAATCTATTAGATCATTCATTCTATTCAAAGTTCTTAAAAATGTTGACTTACCACAGCCTGAAGGTCCTATAAGCGCTGTAACTGAATTTTGATCTATATCAAGGCTTATATCCTTAAGCGCATGAGTGCTTCCATAATATAAATTTAACTTATTCGTTGAAATTATTGACATGTTATATCCTCCTACTTACCACTATAAGACTTATAAAGTGCATTTCCCACTATTCTAGAAATTATGTTAAACAATAATACCATTATTATAAGTACTGCTGAAGCGCCATTGGCTATTGCAGTAGCATCTGGAACTGATCCCTCTGATTTTAGCTTCCATATATGAACTGCAAGGGTTTCTGCTGGTCTAAATAAATCAAAAGCTGACAATTTATCTGCAGAACTCATACCGAAAAGCGAAAATCTATTAAACTTAAATAAAGGAGCACTCATTCCAGCTGTATATAAGAATGCAGCTGCTTCACCAAATATTCTACCTGCAGCTAAAATTATACCGGTTAATATCTGAGGCATAGCATATGGAAGCGTAATCTTTCTTATTGTTTGAAACTTTGTAGCTCCAAGTCCAATACTTGCTTCTTTAACTTTTTTAGATGCTTCCCTTATAGCATTTTCACTTACTCTAGTCATAGATGGTAAATTTAATATACTAACTGACAAAGCACCAGCTAAAACAGAGTATTTCCATCCTAAAAGAGTAACAAAAACTAAAAGTCCAAAAAGACCAACAACTATTGATGGAAGCGAAGACATAGTTTCTATACATAGTCTTAGGAAGTTTACAAATTTTCCTTGTCCTGCGTACTCAGAAAGGTAAATTCCTGCTCCAAGTCCTATAGGAACGGTTATAATAAGAGATACGATTAACATGTAAAAGGAGTTAAACAGTTGAGGCCCTATACCTCCTCCAGCTTCTCCGCTTTTTGACTTACCAAATAAGAAGTCAATACTTATCTTTCCAGCACCTTTATATATAATATACAATAAGAAGGCTGCTAGAAGCAAAACAATTGATAAAGAGATTACATATAATATGGTAGTTGCTATCTTATCTACGGTTTTTGCCTTCATTATGCCTCACCTCTATTTCCGATTTTTCTAACAATAACTATAAATATAAATGATATTATCAATAATATTAAAGCTAATGACCATAGAGCATCATTCCAAGCTGAACCAAAGGCAGTATTTGCCATATCCATAGTAAGAACACTTGTTAAGGTTGTAGTAGACTTTAATAGACTGCTTGGTAACTTTAAGGTGTTACCTATTACCATTTGTACTGCTAGTGCCTCTCCAAAGGCTCTGGCAAGCCCAAGAACAATACCTGTAAGTATTCCTCCTTTTGCAGCTGGTACAACAACCTTATAAATTGTCTGCCATCTTGTAGAACCTAGTCCATAAGCAGCTTCAATATAGTCCTGTGGTATAGTCTTTATTGCATCGGAAGCTAAAGATGCTATAGTAGGCAAAACCATAACGCTCAAAACTAAAATACCGGCTAGAAGGCTGGATCCATCTCCTCCAAAACTATTTCTTATTATTGGTACAAGTACGCTTAACCCAATCCAACCATAAACTACAGAAGGAATTCCAACAAATAATTCTAAAGCTGGTTGAAGTAACTTCTTACCGTATTTAGTCGATATCATATTCATAAAAATTGCAAGTGATATAGCTATAGGGGTACTAACAATTACTGCTCCTATAGAAACAGCTGTAGATCCTAATATAAGTGTTAAAGCACCAAATCTTGGCACATCCGAATTTGGAGACCAATCTGTGCTAAATAAAAATTTAAAAACTGAGTATCCATCTTTTGTAAACGTAGAAATTCCCTTTGAAGCTATAAAAAATATAATGGATAGAGTCAAAACCACTATAAATAGTCCACAGCATACCGCAAAGCCTCTGCCTATATATTCAGATCTCATTTTTTGCCAAAAACTTCTTTTCTCCATAACTCTTCCCTCATAATATTTATTTAAATTTGTATATTTTTAAGCCAAAAACTTATTACAAAGAAACCAATATTCACACAAAACTGTAACTTTTCTTTTTAAACGCCTTAAGACTGGCAATAAGCCAGCCTTAAAAGTCATTACCTTGACTATTGAACCTTCATTTCTCCAACTGTTATAAATCCAAGATCACTAGCTGTCTTCTTGTTGTCATCGCTCATAACATAATCTATATATGCTTTAGCTAAATCCTTTGCTTCTCCTTTTGTATACATATGTTCCCATGACCAGAATATATATTTTCCAGAAGTTATGTTTTCTTTTGTTGGTTCAACACCATCAATTGCTATTGTCTTTAATGACTTCTTAGCTTCAGCATCTAGCAAGTATGAAAGAGCAACATAGCTGATTGATCCCTTTGTGCTTTCTAGAGCTGTCTTAACTGAACCATTGGCATCTTGAGTAACACCAATCTTATCATTTTCAAGATCTTTCTTCTTATCTAAAACTGTCTTTATGAAAGTTGCTCTTGTTCCTGAAGAAGCTGGTCTATGAACAACTGTTATTGGAAGATCAGTTTTTTGATCTATATCCTTCCAGTTTGTAATCTTTCCTGAGAATATATCTGCTATCTGAGCTTTTGTTAATGAAGTTACTGGAACATCCTTACTTACTGTTAAAGCAAAACCTATAGCTGCAACCTTATGATCTACTAATTGACTAGCTTCTTCTGGTTTTAACTTTTCTTCAGCAGTAACGTCTGAGTTACCTATTTCAACAGCACCTTGTAGTACTTGAGTTAATCCTGTTCCACTTCCTCCACCTTGTACATTTATTACTGCATCTTTATTTTTAGCTGTGAAGTTTGCTCCTGCTTTATCTGCTAATGGTTGAAGTGCAGTTGATCCAGATAAAGTTATTGATCCTGCAACAGTAGTTTCTTTCTTTGTATCATTACTAGAACTTGACTTATCATCGCTCTTTGAAGCGCATCCTACAAATGATGCTGTAACCATTGTTAAGGCTAAAGCTATTACACCAAATTTTAAACTTCTTTTATTCATATTTGATAACCTCCAAATTTTATTTACTATTTTTTCTTAGTTGTTATTTATTTACCTTACATATCAAATTATAGTTTCCTTAAGTTAAGTAAGTATTAGCTGTTTGTTAAGTAATAATATATAAATGTAAATTTATTTTAACAAACCTCATAAATTATATAATTCTGATTAATCAATTTTGAAGTTTGATATAGAGCCTTGAAGATTAGATACTGTGTGATTCATAGAGTTTTTTATTTCGTCCAACATTGCAGAATCCTCATACTGTTTGTTAACGGAAGCTGATACCTCTTCAATTCCTTTGTTAAATTCCTCAAAAGTAGTGTTAACATCTGATAATCTTTTATTCATTTCATTCTTTTCACTATTGATTGTAGTTATATTTGAATTAACTTCCTGAATATAACCTATAATCTTGTCTGTGCTCTTTATTATTGTGTTAAATTTATCTACACTTACATTTAATACATCCACTTGCAAATTAAAAAATTTATTTAGTTCTTCCATACTTTCAGATGTCTCATTTATATTATTATTGATAACTTTTATAAGATTATTTATAGATTTCATTTCATTTTCAATGGAATTAGAAAGCTTACCTATCTCTTCTGCTACAACAGAGAAACTTTTCCCAAACTCCCCAGCCTTTGCTGCTTCTATAGATGCATTCAACGAAAGAATATTAGTTTGATTTGAAATATTAGTTACTCCTTTTGCGATAGTATTTATACTATTTAAATTTGTTATGAGTTTTTTTATACTGTCATTTATAGCATTAAAGTTTTTACCAGCGCTATTTCCTATATCTCTAAGTTCATAGATTGACTCCATTCCCTCACTGTTAACAGTTCTTATTGAATTAGCATGCTTAAACATCTTTTCGGACTTAACATTTATGGCATTTAATTTTTCCTCATACCTTTCAAAGCCTTCAATGCACCATTTAATTGCTTCATCTATGTTTTTAGTCTCATCAACCATAACTTGTGATGACTCTTTAATAAAAGTCATGCCTTCGTGATTCTCATTTTGAACAACTGAAAAGCATTCATTTATATTTAAGAGATCATTAGCAGAACCTTTTATTTCATTTATTAATATTTTTATGTTTCCTATCATTAAGTCAAAATTCCTAGATAAATCTCCAAGTTCATCCTTACTATTGACTTCACTTAAAACTGTGAGATCACCTTCTGATATCTGTTTTGTATTACTTGTTAGTCTTTTCAGAGGTTTTAGAACTGAGCTTATCATAACTAGAATCAAAGGAATTAAAATAGCTTGTTCAACTATTCCAAATACTATTAGTAGTTTACCCATATAGGTTGAAGCCTCAAGGATTTCGCTTTTATCAGCTGTAAGCACAACCATCATCTTAAGTTCTGGTATAGTAAGCGTCTCAGCTACCATTGACTTTCCATTTTCCTCATAGGCCTTAACATCACTGTTGCTCTTAGTTATGTATTGAGAATCTTTTAACAGATTTGCTATTTCCTTTATCATTATAGGCTTGTTTATTTTATGTAAATCAGGATGATATACTAATTTCTTTGAACTATCTATCATAAATACATAGCCTGTATTTAAGAATTTAAAACTATTAAATCTTTCAGAAAAATAGCTACTATCCAGTACTTTTCCTACCGCTCCTACGATTGTGCCATATTGATCTTCTACCGGTACTAAAAAATAAACAATAAACTTACCTGTTATTACTGAACTTTCTACAGAGCCTATTCCTTCTTTACCTCCTGTGGTATCTTTAAAATAGCTTTTAGAGGCCAATGATAGACCTGTATATTGATCATTAGAACTTGCTTTTATTACTCCATTTTTGTCAGTAACAAAAATTGCTTCATCATAGCTTGAAGAAACCTTCTTTAGTCTATCACTTAGATTCTTTTGCTTCTCTTCACTTAAGTTATTGCTATAGTAGTCCCCAACTATACTCTCCTTACTTACACTTTTTAAATTTTCAATCTGATATGCAATGGAAGACCTAAAGCTATTACCTATCTCACTAGTTATGATTTTCATATTGTCATAATTGGATTTCATTATCTTATTGCTTTCAATCCTATAGATGCAGAAATTTGTGACTACGGTGAATAATATAAGGAAAAGACTAATAGCTGTTACTATTTTGATTGATATCTTCCTCTTTTTCATGAAAATACTCCCCTTTAAGTTTTAATTAATTATTCTTTTGTCTTTTAAGCATTGTGCAGATGAACTACTTCATAATGAAATTTATATTTTCAAATTCTCCTCTCATAAACCAAAGTACTTTTGACAATAGCTTCTGAATAGAAGTGGTTCATCTTTAATTAGCTTTTAGGCTCAATAGTACAATCTACATTTTACATAAATAATATTAAGCACCGATTAATTTTTATTAAGCTAATATGAAGCTATGTTAAGTATAGGTAAAATAATGTAATCTTGGATTTTAGTACTTAAAGTTTCACTTATACAATTTGTGAGTGAACAACAAAAAAGCACATAAAAAGCTAACCTGTAAGCTTTTTATGTGCTCCCTACTCTAATTATTCTCTTATACCTTTTAACTTAATAGTAAACTTTGTTCCTATACCAAGCTGACTATCTACATCAATGGTTCCATTAAAGGTTTTTATTATATGCTTTACTATTGCAAGCCCAAGCCCTGTACCGCCTTTAGATCTTGATCTTGCTTTATCAACCCTATAGAATCTTTCAAATAACCTATTAATATCCTTCTTAGGAATTCCTATACCAGTATCTTCTACAGTATAAGTAACCACCTCGTCTTTATTTTTTGAAGTTATTAACACCGTATCTCCTTCTTCAGAGTACTTTATAGCATTATCTATAAGATTTATCATCATCTGCTTAAATCTATCAGGATCACCTAATAAATCAAGCTTATTTTTCAAATCCACTGTAAGATTTATATTTTTCTTTTCAGCTTCTATCCTCATAAGAGTATAAACATCTTCTATTATCCTATCACCATTAAACCTCTTCTTAATACATTCTATATTTTGTTCAATGTTTGATAATGTAAGAATGTCGTTGATAAGTCTTGTTAGTCTTTCAGCCTCTTCGTTTATAATATTTAGGAATTTCTCTCTATTTGCCTCATCTTCTACATACTTAAGAGTTTCTGCAAACCCCTTAATTGATGTAAGAGGTGTTTTTAACTCATGAGATACATTAGCAACGAACTGTGACCTCATATTCTCAAGCTTCTTTATATCTGTAATATCCTGAACCACAGCAACGGTTCCAATGTGTTCGGTACCATTTATGATCTCAGCAGTTCTTATTCTCAGCTCTTTCTCTTCTGGCCATATGATTTTGATTTCCTTATAGGTATCTGCATTCTCGAAAACATTGTCAAATTCAAAATCTCTTATATGGTCCATAAGGGTTTCACCAATAATATCCTTATCGATACCGAAAATCTTTTTTGCATATGGATTTATCATTATGACCTTATGAAGTCTATCCACTGCTATAACCCCACTATCCATACTCTTAAGAATAGCTTCAAGCCTGTTTTGCTTATCAATCAACTCATCCATTGTAGACTCCAGCTTATCCGCCATCTCATTAAAGGTCATACCTAGACTTCCAAGTTCATCTATTGAGCTTACCCTTACTCTACGATCAAGCTCGCCTCTAGCTATCCTAGCAGTTATAAATTCCAATTCTTTTACAGGATCAACTATAAATCTTGTAAGTTTGAGAGATAATACTACGGATAAAATCAATACAAAAACTAAGGTTACTATATAGTATTTAATATTCTTGTCTTGAAATATCTTAACATTATCTAAAGGAATAGAAGTTCTTACAATACTTCCATCATTAAGCTTAGTAGCATAATACACCAAGTTTTTATTTAAACTTTTACTGTATCTAACACTGGAGCCCTCCCCGGTTTTTATTGCTGCTGCTATCTCCACTCTAGTAAGGTGATTGTCTAGATCCTCCAACCTTTTATCAGTATCAAATTCTACTACACCGGTTTTGCTTATATAGGTAAATCTTATTTCTCTATCTAAGGCTTTTACTTGATTTAACTTGCTTATCTTATCTGAATCATTACTTAATATTAACGTAGCCAGTAAATCATTATAATGCTTCAAATTTGCTTTTGAATTTTCCAAATACTGATAATTGGATATAGCAATAAATGAAGATGTTACTACAACTAATGAAAATATTATTGTAATAATTACTGAAAACATTATTTTTTTCTTCATATTTTATTCCCCACTAGAAAATCTATATCCTATTCCTCTTATTGTCTCTATATATCTAGGATTTTTATCATCATCTTCGATTTTCTTTCTAAGATGTCTTATATGAACATCAACAGTTCTTGTTTCTCCAATGTATTCATATCCCCAAATCTTATCTAAAAGCATGTCTCTAGTAAGTACCTTCCCTCTATTTTGAACCAAAGTTTCCAAAAGTTCAAATTCCTTTAAAGTCAAGTCGATTTTTTCACCATTTCTTAATACATCATGTTTTAAAAAGTCAATAGTTAGATTGCCTAGATTAAAGGATTTTTCAAAGGATGGAGTACTCACCGTTCTTCTTAGTACAGCTTTTACTCTTGCTACAAGTTCTCTGATAGAAAATGGTTTTGTTATATAATCATCTGCGCCTAATTCTAGCCCCAGTATCTTATCTAACTCTTCACCCTTTGCTGTAGTCATTATTATTGGAATATTAGCAGTTAAAGAGTCTCTTCTTATTTCCTTGCAAACATCAAATCCATCTAACCCTGGAAGCATTAAATCTAGAAGTACTAGACGTGGATGTTCTGATTTTGCCAGCTTTATTGCATCTATACCGTTGTATGCAGTTATTATTTTATACCCTGCATTCTCTAAGTTGAATTTTATTAGTTCAACTATATGTTCTTCATCATCCACTATAAGAATTTTTTCATCAGCCATAATGTTCCTCCATTATTTAAAATAAATATAGGTAAACATTCTTCCT
Organism: Clostridium sp. C8-1-8; assembly: GCF_009928445.1. Lineage (GTDB taxonomy): Bacteria > Bacillota > Clostridia > Clostridiales > Clostridiaceae > Clostridium_AR. The sequence continues at coordinate 28,322 of NZ_JAABNO010000029.1, forward strand.
GAATGCTCCCCGTCTTTTCTATAAGAATGTAGCTTAACTTTTTTCTCACATAAGGTGCATAGATTACTTTTTAATATATTAGTTTTATCAACTCCTATGTTAATTAATTGTGCTTCTATACACTTTTCAAGACTTAAATATCTGCCGCTATTTATATTTTTATCTGAATATAATTTCTCTGCTTTAAATTTATCTATAAGCTCTTTACTAACCTCATAACAGCACTGTTTAATGTGAGGTCCTATGAAGACTTTAATGGATTCAACTGTGCACTGAAAATCATTTATCATGGTCTCAACGGTCTTCATAACTATAGAATTATAGGTTCCCTTCCAACCACTATGAACAGCTGCAATAACTTTCTTATTAATATCATATATTAATACTGGAACACAATCTGCAGTAAAAACTCCAATTAATGTGTCACCACAAGAAGTTATTAGTGCATCACCTTCAATCAGACCACTTAATTCTGTACTATCATCAGCAATAATGATCTTGTCACTATGGATCTGCTTAAGATAGGAAATTTTATTTATTCCTAAGCTTTCTTTAAGAAGTTTTAAGTTACCTTTTCCTTCTTCTGTATCAAACTTAAAATTTGTATTATTTAAGGCAGTAGTTACTCCCATCTTAATAAATGAATCTTCATGAATCATAACTTCTAGATTATTTAACATTACTCTATTCATAAATCAGTTCCTTTTCATTATTATATTAATATGTACAAAACTCTTTACATAAGATTGTTAAAGTATCAGGTGAGTAAGCATACTGTTTTAAAGTCACACTTTAACAACACAAATATTTAAATAATATCCCTATATTTAAACTTAACATTTATACAATTATAATTTTAACATTAACATTACATAAATCAAACAAAAGCAAAGTTATTTTAACTAACTTTAACTAACATTTAACAGTTAACTAACAATGTTTTACATATATACGTAATAATTTTACTGACAATATGTTCTTCTATAAACTTACATCGATAACTAATGGTGTATTTTAAGGTTATATCACAGATTATGCAGACTTTTTTATGCATCTGACTTTCCTAAAGGTATGCTAAGAAATTGTAGAAGCTGATTAAGTTTTCTTTTTTACTGTAGATGCTAATAACTGTTCTACCTGTTTCACATTACTAGTCTTAGATAGAAAAAATTTTATATTTTTTTATACAGTTAAAAAGAACTACTTTTTATGTAGTTCTTCTGACAATCCCATTAAATTTTTTATTTCTTCCATAAATGTATTTATATCTTTAAACTGTCTATATACTGATGCAAATCTAACATAGGATACCTCATCAATATTCTTCAATCTATCCATTACCATCTCACCTATGTAGTCAGTGCTGACTTCAGTAAGCATCTTATTGCTTATAGTCTTTTCTATATCATCAGCTATGTCTTCTATTTGCCTTCTTGATACTGGCCTTTTCTGACATGCCTTTATTAAGCCATTTATTAACTTTTCTTTGTTAAAGTTTTCTCTGGTAGAATCCTTCTTTATAACCAAAGTTGGAATGTCTTCAACCTTCTCATAAGTAGTATATCTTTTACCACATTTTAAGCATTCCCTTCTACGTCTGATAGCAGTATAGTCTTCAGTTGATCTTGAATCTACAACCTTACTTTCTTCGTATGAGCAGTATGGACATCTCAAATTTTTCACGTCCTTTCCTAAACGCAACTGTCTTAATCTACTTAGCATGATTCCTTAAACTAATTTTCCACTTATACATTAATTTATAGAAAAACTTGTAATACTTATAATTAATTATATTATACACATTAATTAATAATTTTTCTACATATCCGATACTGTTTTTTCTTTACTATCAACCAATATAACATCTACACCTATCTTTACAACATCTTCCCATGGAATTTCTAGCATGTCCATTTTTCCAAACCAGTTATTCTTCTGAACCGGTATAAGTATAGATACTATCCGGCTTTCATCACAATCAATTTTTAAATCTCTTATATACCCTAGTTTGGCACCAAGATTTATATCAACTACCTCCATCACCCTCAAATTGTTTAATGAATGCATATTTAACTCCATCTTACATCCCTCCATATAAAAATATATGAAATAGTCTTTAATAAAATGATTAGTATGTAAAAAAACATCAAAGAAGCAAATAATTTTACACTACTAGTGTTGTAGACTATATAAGAGCTTTTTAACAGTAAAAATAGAGCTCAAACGAGCTCTAAACATATTTTCTCATATGCTTCAATGCAGTTTTCTCTAATCTTGATACCTGTGCTTGTGATATTCCTATCTCATCAGCTACTTCCATTTGAGTTCTTCCATTAAAAAATCTAAGTGTAAGTATTAGCTTTTCTCTATCATTTAGCTTTTTCATAGCTTCCTTTATAGATATATTCTCTAACCAATTATCGTCTTGATTCTTACTATCTGAGATTTGATCCATTACGAAAATGGCATCCCCTCCATCATGATAAATTGGTTCGAATAAGGAAACCGGATCTTGTATAGCATCTAAAGCAAACACTACTTCTTCTCTAGGTATTTTTAATTCTTTTGCTATCTGAGATATTGTAGGCTCTTTATTATTATCATTAACTAGTTTATCTCTTACAAGTAATGCTCTATATGCTATATCCCTTAATGATCTGCTTACTCTTATAGCATTATTATCTCTCAAATAACGTCTTATCTCACCTATTATCATTGGGACTGCATATGTAGAAAACTTTACGTTTTGAGATAAATCAAAGTTATCTATAGCTTTCATCAAACCAATACAACCTACCTGAAACAAATCATCTACATTTTCGCCTCTATTGTTAAATCTTTGAATAACACTTAAAACTAATCTTAGATTTCCATTAATAAATTTCTCTCTAGCGCCATTTTGGCCTTCTTTCATCTGAAGGAGTAATGCCTTCATCTCTTTTTCCCTCAATACAGGAAGTTTAGAGGTATTGACCCCGCATATTTCGACTTTATTGATTATCATGTGTAATCAACCCCTTATTAGTAATAAAAACTACTGCATTAAAAATTATTTCCTATGGGGGCTTTTTTTATACGATTGTAATAATTTATAATCAAGTCAAAACAGCTGTGATTTAACCAAGAATTGCTATAATACTAAGATTGCAGACTTATAAAAATAAAAAAACTTTTTTATTTTTATAAATCTATGTTTTAAGCTAACTATTCTATGCACTAAGAAAAGTTAAACCAAAGATGTACCACTTCAATCCAAAATCTATTTTCAAAACTCCTCTGGTTTCTGAGAGGAGAATTTGAAAATATAAAGTGATATATCTATGTTACACCATCCTATTAATTTCCTTCTTAAGCCTTTTAATTATCTTCTTTTCAAGCCTAGAAATATAGGACTGTGAAATCCCCAACATATCTGCAACTTCTTTTTGAGTTTTTTCTCTTGCACCATAAAGCCCAAATCTTAACTTTACAATTTCTTTTTCTCTTTCACTTAAGTTTTTCATTGCCATAAAAAGTAGTTGTTTATCAACCTCATCTTCAATAAGATTATATACAATATCATTGTCAGTACCTAAAATATCAGATAGAAGAAGCTCATTTCCATCCCAATCAATATTTAGAGGTTCATAAAAAGAAATCTCTGCTTTTACTTTACTATTACGCCTTAAATACATAAGTATTTCATTCTCAATACATCTAGATGCATATGTAGCTAGTTTTATCTTCTTTTCAGGATTGAAGGTATTAACAGCCTTTATAAGTCCTATAGTACCAACTGAGATTAAATCTTCTACCCCAACTCCCGTATTTTCAAATTTTCTTGCTATATACACTACTAACCTAAGATTTCTTTCAATAAGTATACTTCTTATTGAATTGTCTCCAGCAATAAGTTTAAGAACTAGGTTTTCCTCTTCTTCTTTAGTCAATGGTGGTGGAAGTGCATCATTCCCCCCAACATAATATATATTTTTTACAAACAACTTCATTTTAGTTAAAACTCTGTTAATCAAAACGCTAATATTAATCATGCAAATAACACCCCTCTATAATACTCCTCTAGATAATAGCGCACCATAATCATCATATGGACTAAACTGATCCTTACATAAGCATATAACTGCATCCTTAGTGGAAAGTAGTTTGTTATCCTTATATAACCTTACTTGATTTATTCTAAAGCCTTCTAAACTGCCCTTACCTCCGTTTATAACCTTATATGGTACAACAAAGGAATTCTTACCTTCTTCATTAAAGCCTTCTAAATAATTTTTGTTAATAAGTATTACTGGCAAGGTAGTAGCTGGCTCTGTAAGCTCATTTCCAGAATCTAAAAATGCTTTTATCCTATAATCGTTACAATTATCTGAGAATTCAATTTCATAAAAGAAATCAGTTATTATCTTTCTATCCCTAATAAAAATTATGGCTCTATAAGCAAAAACATAAATAATCATAAAGGCAATCAGCATATACTTTAAATAGATATTAGTAAGCTTAAAAGCTGAAGAAAAATCGTATGGATTATTCATAAGTGAAAAGGCAAATATCAAGCCACAAAGTAGAACTGACCAAAGAAGAAAAATCCCCGTACTTTTTATTAAAACTGATACTCTGAATTTCCCTAAAGTTATATACAACATAATTAAAGGAAATACTAATCTAACAGGCAAAGAAACAGCCAAACTTAGTCTAGGAAAAAAATACAATAGTGTATAGAAGGCACCTACAATACTTCCTAACGCTGCTCTAGTAAACGAAAATTTAACTCTTATAGTCTGGAAAGTTACTGTAATGAGAAATAGATTGATTATAAAATTTTCAACTAAGATCACATCTACATATACCTTCATAAACTCACTCCTCAAAAACATTATAAAACTAAGTTTTCTAAAATTTTGTCATAATGTAATGACTAGCAATTTTTTTTATATGGTCATATTTTACAATTTATTCCATATACTTTGTTGTTTTTTATTTTTCAAATGACTCACAGTATCATTAAGAAACATCAGTTCTTTCACAAATCCAATTTTTTAGAGATTTTCTTTGATAATCCCAACTTTTTTCAGGTCTATTAAAGAATCATGGCATAAGCCATATTTTTTTGATAAATATCGTATTATATGTTTTTTAGTCATATGAGTTATAACATATAGTCATATGGGCCATAATTTTTCATCATGTTTTATGAGGGCCTTTGGGTACTTTAGCATTCATGGTTCATTCATAAAAAATAAAAAAATAAGACATGCAAACGCATGTCTTATTTAAGTATTTCTTTATTATGTATCTACATTACTTAAGTTCTATAAATAGATCACTAAAAGAAACTCTCAAAACTAATTATATATATCTATTATCTTTTTGTTCTTCTTAAAAACGCTGGTATATCTAGCTCATCACCAAAACTCTGAGTGTTAGTAACTGTTGCTGCTGCTTCTTCCTTTGAAGTAGTTGCTTCAGCTACAGTTGCAGTATCTTCTTTTGGAGGTTCAACATCTCTAGAAATCTTTTCGAAACCTGTAGCGATAACAGTAATTCTTATTTCATCCTTTAGATTTTCATCTATTACAGCACCAAATATAATATTTGCATCTGGATCTGCAGCTTCTTGAACAATTTCAGCAGCTTCATTAATTTCTAACAAACCTAAATCTGCTCCACCAGTAACATTTAATAATACTCCTGTAGCACCTACTATAGAAGTTTCAAGAAGAGGTGATGATATGGCTTGTTTTGCAGCCTCTTGAGCTCTATTGTCACCACTACCATGACCTACACCCATATGAGCTAATCCTTTATCCACCATTACAGCTCTAACGTCTGCAAAGTCTAAGTTAACTAAACCAGGTATTGTTATTAAGTCAGATATACCTTGTACACCTTGTCTTAAAACATCATCTGCTAACTTGAAAGAATCTAACAATGTAGTTTTCTTATCTACCATAGTAAGTAGTCTTTCATTAGGTATAGTTACAAGAGTATCAACTCTTTGCTTCAGGCTTTCTATACCCATTTCAGCATGTTTCATTCTTCTTCTTCCTTCAAAAGGGAAAGGTTTTGTTACTACACCTACTGTAAGTATACCCATAGACTTAGCGATTTCTGCAACTACTGGAGCTGCTCCTGTTCCTGTTCCACCACCCATTCCAGCAGTGATAAATACCATGTCTGAACCCTTTATAGATTCAGCTATCTCGTCCTTACTTTCCTCAGCAGCCTTTTTTCCTATTTCAGGGTTTGCACCTGCTCCTAAGCCCTTAGTTAGCTTCTCACCAATTTGAATTTTTTGGTTTGCATGAGAAAGCATAAGCGCTTGCTTATCAGTATTTATTGTTATAAACTCAACATTTTTTAATCCTTCAACAATCATTCTATTTACAGCGTTGCTTCCGCCACCGCCACAACCAACTACCTTTATATTTGCAAATTCTTGCATATCAACATCAAAATCTAACAAAATAATTCCTCCTTTAGAAAAAATCGTCAATTAATCTTTTAAAATTACGAATAAGTCCACTTTTCTTTTTTTTATTATTAATTTCATCATCATGGTTTGCATTACTTTCATTGTTCAATGGATGCTCATAGATTAATTTTAACCTATCAGAGGCATCTTTCACAATACCAATTGAATTAATTATACAAGAATTTTGTAATTCAAGTTGATTTTTTGTCACAATAACTGTTTTTTTACGCATCCTGTCTTCAAAAAAATATTTTACATCTTGGAACATAGAAAGTCCATTTCCAAAAACATATATATTACTAATTTCGTCCAGATACCCTGATTCCTTTATATCTTTATAAATTAATGTAACAATTTCATCAATTCTTGACTCAACTACATCCTTAAACAGCTTTATATCTATACCTAGAGTATTATCTTTAAGAGTTCCTATACTATGCTCTCTATATAAAGTCTTGTACTTTTCACTAAAGCTATATTTTACTACTTCTGCTTGATCCTCAGGAACTTGTAAGCATATAGAAATATCTTTTGTAATATTATACCCACCTACAGGTAAACTTACCATATAGCTTAGCTCATTCCCTTTATAGAATGTGATTTCAGTTGTATCTGATCCTGAGTCTACTATAAGAATTCCCTCATCTTTAGTCTTCTTATTTAAAATTATCTTTCTTAGTTCCAAGCTATTAATGTATATACCCTCTATTTCTAATCCTGAAAGGCTAAATGCATTCCTGTAGCTATTTATTAATTCTCTCTTACCAACAACAATAGCACAATTTACCTGTAGCTTTGATGCTTTCATAGCTAGAGGGTCTTCAACAATAACATTATCGTCTATCAAAAAAGATTCTGGTACAACATCAACAATAATCTCATCAGTATCCAATTTTATATTTTGAGCATCGGATAATGCTTCTTTTACCTCTGAAGGAGTTATTATATTTAGCCTAGAATCCATTACAGACAGGCCTTTACTTCTCACGAGCCTCGTACCAAAAGAACTTATACCTATAAAAACTGATTTAAAATCTATGTTAGTATCCTTTTTAATCTGATCAATACAATCTTTCAAACTTTCAGTCAAATGATTTAAGTTTACAACTTTACCTTTAGATAGACCTTTTGATGGAACAAATATACTGCTTATTACCTCAAAGTCATCTCCATTTACTTTAGCAACACTTGCACTTATATTATCGTTTCCAATATCAATACCTACGATTGTCCTTTGCATTTATCTTCCGTCTTCCCTCCTTAGTATAGGTTTCTATTTATTTATTCAACACAAATATATATTTTCCTTTTTATCTCATAAAAAAAAATAGTAGTAAATTATGGCAAGGGTTTTTTAATGTTAATTTATCCCTTATATAGTAAAAAAACTCTGCAGCCGCAGAGTTTTAATTTGCTTTTTCTAGATCATTTATGTTTATGCTTCTTGTATGAACCGTATGTGACCATTCCTTATTGTTTTTATTTGCAATTCCTTGAATGCATATAGGTAGCCAAGTTATGCTAAATATAGGGTATATAAGATAATATAAGAATATCTTTGGCGATAACTTACCATCCAACAATAATAAAAATGGTGTATATATAAATTGAATCAATATGAAAAGCAATGCTCCCACAGCAAGTAGTATAGAATGTAAACTTGCATTAACTGAATTAATAGTATGGAATAAGTCTATTGCTTTACTTGAAAAACCTAGTATGTTTGGTACTATGTTAATTATCATAGCTACACCTAAAAGTATAATCACTATAGGCTGTATACTATACAAAGCACAATCAAACGCAATAAAACTACGATCCTTTATAGCTTTCTTTACAAGCTTCCAGAAATATCTTGAAGAAACATCTGCAAAACCTTGCATCCATCTCTTTCTTTGAGCCCAAGACTGAGCTAAGGTTAATGGTTTCTCATCATAAACCACTGCCTCATGAGCCCAACCAACCTTATGTCCGTTTAGCACTAGCTTACAAGTAAATTCTAAGTCCTCAGTAAGACAAGTTGCCCCCCAGCCTAAAGTTCTTAAAGCTTCTGTTTCTATACAAAAACCTGTACCGCCTAATTGATTTGATAGCCCTAAATTACTTCTTGAAAGCTGAAACATTCTGTTAGAAGACCAGAATGAAATAGAGTAACTTCCTGTTATCCAAGTATCTTTAGGATTTTTACTATCTAAGAATCCTTGAACAACTTTATATCCTTTTAAGAACATCCTATTCATTTCAGTCAAGAAATTTTTAGATACTAAATTATCAGCATCAAAAACCGCTACAGCATCATATTTCTTTTCCATCTTAAAAATATTATCAAACATCCACTCTAAAGCGTAGCCTTTTCCTCTTTTTTCTTTGTCAAATCTCTCAAATACATTTGCCCCAAGTTTTCTTACTTTTTCTGCTGTTTTATCAGTACAATTATCTGCTATTACAAAAACATCATACATCTCTTTCGGATAGTTTAATTCACTTAAACTTTGTATAATATCTCCTATTACAGTTTCTTCATTGTGTGCTGCAACAACTAATGCAAAAGTTTTTTGGGGTTTTATATTATCTTTCTTTTTAATTCTTATAATACCAAATAACGAGAGCACTAAGTAATACATTGTTAATACAAATACTACATTTGAAAAGATTCCTAAAAATACTTCAAACGAACTTTTTATAATATCCATTAATATTCCCCCCTAGTTCATAGTTATTTTAGCATAAAATAACTTTAAATACTATATGTGCTCATTAAATTTAATTATTTTTAATATCCATAATGATACCACTAGTTCCCATACATATATTATACTTCTAATAAGTGTAATTCAAGTGCTATTCATTTATTTATTATATTGAACATTTATTAATAAAATTATATGTTTTTTACAATATAATGCCATTAATCGCTAATAAAGGCACTTTGCGGCCTATAGACAAACTTTATATTTATACAGTAGTATGATATAATATTATCAGAAAATTCAGCAAGGAGGTCTTAATATGTTATGAGCTTGTGAAAAGGGATTTAAAAGCTCTCTATTTCACAGATTTGATGAATCCTTTGGCTAAGTATTTTTACTGAAGATCTTAGTATATTAAGGAGGATTTATCATGAAAAGGGATTTAATTTTAAAATTAATAGAATCAATTCCGAATAATTATGACACAGAACTGCATAATTATTGCATAAAATTTCTTGATTATATGTCTTATTAGACTGAACATATACAAGACTCTAACTCTATCATTTCCGAAAATATTTTTTTTATTTTCTTTTATGATCTCAGCAAATTAATAAACCGTTCATCAGCATTTTTTCCCTGCATACTTATCCACTGAAAATATAATTCTTTAAAAATAAAATCAAAGGCAACTCTCATAGAGTTGCCTTTGATTACATCATCATTAACCTACTTATCATTTCCCTATCTACTGAAAAACTTAAAGCAGTCTCTTCACTTATAACACCTTTTCTATATAATTCTGCAAGCATCATATCCATAGTCTTCATTCCGTACTTACCACCAGTTTGAACTGAAGATTCAATCTGATGAGTCTTACCTTCTCTTATTAGATTTTGAATAGCAGGAGTTGTAACCATAGTTTCTAAAGCCGCAGTTCTTCCACCTTGATTTGTAGGCACTAGCTGTTGAGAAACAATTCCCTGCAATACTGCTGAAAGCTGTATTCTAATTTGCTGTTGTTGATGTGGAGGAAAAACATCAACTATTCTATCAATAGTTTTAGCAGCTCCTATGGTGTGTAAAGTCGAAAGTACTAGATGCCCAGTTTCTGCTGCAGTTATTGCTATTGCAATAGTCTCAAGATCTCTCATCTCTCCTACAAGAATTACATCTGGATCTTCTCTTAAGATAGCTCTAAGTGCATTATCGTATGATTTACTATCTTTACCTATTTCTCTTTGATTTATAATGCACTTATTATGTTTATGTAAAAATTCTATTGGATCTTCTAAAGTTATTACGTGGGCTTCTCTTGTTTGATTTATTTCATTTATCATAGCTGCTAATGTAGTACTCTTACCACTTCCAGTTGGCCCAGTAACCAGAACCAAACCTCTTTTTCTCTGACAAAGTTCTTTTAGAAGTCCTGGGTGTCCAAGTTCATTGAGAGTAGGAATTCTTAGTGCAATAACTCTGATTGCAAGAGCATGACTATTTCTTTGCTTAAATACGTTTACTCTAAAACGTCCAAGACCTGCAATTGAATAAGAAGTATCGAATTCTCCAGCTTCATCATATCTATCAAAGCTATCTTCTAATATTTCTCTTGCATAAGCTTCTGTATCATTTGGCATCAATTTGTTTTGAGCTATTTTCACCAAATTACCATTAACTCTTATAGTCGGAGGTATACCTACTGTAAGATGAAGATCAGATGCGCCTTCCTCGATTGTTTTTGATAATAATTCCTTTAATGTTATCACTGCTTATCCTCCTCATGTCATTTATAAATAAGTATATCTTTAATTATACAAATTAACCGCGTATAAATCAAAACATATAAATTTAGAAACCTTAAGTTTCATCATAAGTTTACTAATTCGATAAAATCGGCTAAACTCCTCTAAATATTTCAGAAGAATTTAGCCAAATACCTACTTTTTACTATTGAGTTCTTTAAATAACTTTTTAAGGGCTTTCTTTTCAATTCTTGAAACATAAGACCTCGATATCCCTAACAATCCTGCAATCTCTCTCTGGGTTTTTGAATGACCGTCGATCAGACCATACCTCATCTCGATTATTTCCTTTTCTCTTGTAGACAGTACAGAATTCATCTTGGTATAAAGTGATCTAATCTGCAGATTACTTTCAACAGTTTCTAAAACTGAATCATTTTCACTACTTAAGACATCAATGAGGCATATTTCATTTCCTTCTTTATCAACCCCTATGGGATCCTGCAAGAAAACCTCTCCTTTTACTTTCTTATTATTTCTAAAAAGCATTAAGATTTCATTCTCAATGCATCGTGCTGCATAAGTAGCAAGTCTAGTTCCTTTGGAAGAATCGTAAGAATCTATAGCTTTAATGAGTCCCACTGTTCCAATAGAAATTAGATCATCTAAATCTTTATTTTGAAATGAGTACTTTTTTACAATGTGTGCAACAAGTCTTAAATTTCTCTCTACCAATATGTTCTTAGCATTAGAATCTCCACTTTTTAGTTTTTCTATATACATTTCCTCTTCTTTTTCATCTAGCGGTTGTGGAAATGTAGTATTCCCGGTTATATAACCAGACATTAGAACTATGTTGCCAATCACATCAATGAAATAACTAAAAATAAACACAGATGCTCCTCCTATTAGTGCTTATTAATATATTATGAGGAAAGTATGTACTTGTTTCCTACTGACGATAATATTTTGTTATTGTAATTAATTTAAAAATAGTTCTAAAATATATGCATTATATATCCTTTATGGATAACTGATTTCAAAAGTACTCTCACACATAGACTAATTCAAGCTTAAATAAAAAAAGACAAGCTTAACTGCTTATCTCTTTTATACACCTATGATATATCATTATAGTGTTATTCATTTTTTTATTTATTAAATAATCGGTGTTATTACCGTATATACTTTATTTTTTCAAAGTTACTAGTAAAGCCGCTGGACCAAATACAGTCTTATGCTCTTCAGCAGTAGCCTTCTTTATAAAGTGTATTGAAGTAATAGCAGATATAATATCCGAAACAGGATACGCAATCCATGCTCCAACTATACCAAATAATTGAACAAATAGTATTGATATAGGTATAAAAATCACTAACTGTCTATATATAGATAGTAAAAAAGACCTTTTAGCTTCATCTATAGCTTGATAATAATATATACATATATAATATATGCCGATGGTTGGTATTATGGATATACATATTCTAAAAGCCATTACCGCTTGCTTTAATAGTTCTCCGTCCTTTAAAAAGAAGCCTATAAGAGAGCTTGCCATAGTCATTAAAACTATCCAAAAGCTTATGGACGCTATTGTTACCGCTATTATGGCCGTTTTAAGCGCCTCTTTCATTTTTTTATGGTTTCCTGCTCCATAGTTATATGCTACTATTGGTTGCATTGCAGAACTTATTCCTATTATAGTAATAAACATAAACATTGATATCTTAGTTATTACACCAACAATTATAATAGCACTATCTCCACCATGAGATACCAAAAGATTGTTTAAAATAACTGATACCACTGCATCAGATATTTCAATTATAAATGTGGAGAAACCTATAGTAACTATGCTTAATAGAACTTCTTTTGTTATAGAGTTCTTAATATACTTTATAGAAAAATCTATTTTAAAATTTTCTTTAACACTTCTAAATTTATATAAAGTAAAAGCAAATGCAACTATCTGAGATATAACAGTAGCTATAGCAGCACCTTTTACTCCATAGTTTAATAAAACTACTAAAAGGTAATTAATTGCTATATTGATTAAAGAGCCTAGAATATTAGAATATAGAGATATTCTCGTATTTCCGAGAGCATTCATGATATAGCATAGCACTGTAGAAAGGCATTGAAAGATTCCGCCAATTAGTATTATTGATATATATTGATCTGCCGAAGAAAAAGTATTGTTACTAGCACCTAGTGCATTTATTATGGAAGATTTAAATAGGAATACTATTAGTATAACTGCAGTCAAAGATATGGTAGTTAAAACTATAGCATTTATTATTGTTTGTCTTAAGTGTTCAAGGTTCTTTTCTCCTAACCCTCTAGATACTGAAGTAGAAGCTCCTATAGCTATTAACATACCTATAGCTATCATAAGTCTCTGTATAGGAAAGGCTATGGTTAAACCACCTATGGCATCAGCTCCAACATATCTTCCAACAAACACTGTATCAACCATATTGTATAGCTCTAATACTAGAAGCGAAATAATCGCTGGAAGTGCAAACTTTAATAGCACCTTACTTACTTTTCCGTCATTATAGATCTTTTCATTTATCCCAATGGACTCACCTCTTTTTCTTTATACTTAGATTATAAGCCACTTTCAGGGATTTTTTAACTCACTTAACTGCTTGGTTAAAGGTACATTTAAGGTTTTATAACAAAATAAACTTTATCTAATAAAAGCACAAAAACACCTTACTTAAGGTGCTTTTGTACTTCTTTTATTATTATTAGTATAGCTCCATAGCCTTGAAGCTTAGCCTTTAGATTCAAAACTGCACTTTTCTTAGCAAATTTAAACTCAATTTGAGGAAAAGAGGTCTTTAAAAGGATCTCCTTCTCTTCCTTATTAAGTCTAACTGGCTTCCCCATATCTAGCCAGTAGTTATATGAGGATCCAACCTCTTCATCTATTAAATAAGAAGTTACTCTAGTTGCAGAAGGTATCTTCATAAGGTTCAAAGAAAACTTCTTTTCAGTTGAATTCTTTAGTCCTCTAAGCTTTGAGTATCTTTTTAATTGAATAAGATTAGATATTTCCTCGTTATAACTGTATAAGAGGATTTGATATTCCCCTTCTTTTTTTGTTACTATATAGCCATTATCTTTAGCCACAATAGTATCTCCTAGCTTGTTAAGAAGATAGTAGGAGTAGAAGGAAGCCTTTCGTATACCTTTATCATTTACCATTCCCGGATATCCAAAGAAAACCTCATTAGTGAGCTGTGGTTGACTATCTAACACATCAAAAGCTCTTAAACTATTTTGCTTACTATTATTATTTAATTGATTTTGTATTATGAAAGGCAGCATATAGGACGTATCATATATTGGATCAACGCTCATTTCATCACTATATAACTCCTCTATAATCTCTAGCTCGAACTCTTCAACCAATATATTTTTAGCCTCTTCTATGTTTTCTATTAATATATTTGAGGTAAATTGAAAAGCAAAGTCCTTAAGATTTAAGCCTTCAAACTTTGAGAAAAAATCTAAGAAGGAATGTAGTCCATCTAAGAACTCCTCTTTTGTAACTTCCTTATCATCAAGCACAATTAATGGTCTAACACCTATACCATCTAAATATTCTAATACTGATACAGTCCTGCTCCAATTATAGAATTTTGCTTTTGGAAAAATACCCATATCAGCTGAAAATATATTTTGCAATCTTGCATATTTAAACCCTATCTCATATTGTATCTCTTCAAAAATATCCTTATTATCTTCTAGAAGCAACTCAAAGGCATTGCCCACATTTATTACATTTTTAAAGTCCTTCTCAAAATCACCAATTTCTTCACTTACATCTATATTAATTTTGTTAATTTTATCTTCATAGTTGAATCTATCATAATCTTCAAGGTAATACATAACATATTCTATTGCATCTTTCAAATCGTGATATTTTATTTTTTTATGCTTTTCTAATGTTTCCTCATCTACTTTATACTTCTTTCGATAATTTAATGGTGTAGTTTTATAATATAATTTAAAATTTTTATTATAATACCTAGTATGAGAAAAACCAACTTCTTCTGATATTTCAGATATTGTCTTATCACTATCCAAAAGAAGCTTCACAGACTCCTCGACCCTTGTAAGATTTATTAATTCAGTAAAGCTATAGCCAGTAGAGTACTTTATTTCATGGGATAAATAATGGGTACTTAAAAACTCCTTATCAGCTATATCTTGAAGAGTTATATTATTATTGTAATTGTTATAGATATACTTAGAGATTCTATGATATCTATCCAATTGTTCATCATTTTCTCTCAGCTCCTCTTGCTCATGCATGAGGTAGTGGAAATTATTAATTAAATGATATAAAAGTTCTACCAAAGTATTTTCTATCTCTTCATCATAGTTATCACTTTTTTGAACTAGCTCACAAAGCAATATACTCAAGAAGGTTCTAAGTTCATCATACTCTTCACCTTCCTGTGCGCCTTCTTCGCTTGAGTTTGTGTAAAAAAACATATTCTTTATATCATTATAGTATTTTTCAAAAAAATATGGATCTATGTGAAAGATTATTACCTTATTATTTTTATCCTTGGAAAATATCCTGTGTGGTTCATCAACATTTACAATCTCAACTTCATTTTCTACTAGCTCATAAGTTCCTGCATTTATATTTACTGATATACTTCCCTTAACTACATATAAAACTTCTATGTAGTTATGCCAATGAAGTGGGTATTCCTCTACAGTGGCAAGTTCTACATTTACCGGTATTCCTGTAGAAAAATCAATATACTCTCTTCTCATAAAATATTTTCTCCTATTATCTTAGACTCTTAACCTGCACTCCTGACATAGCTAAAGTCTCATTAATCTCCTTTGCAAATATCAAAGCTTTTTCTCCATCCCCATGTATGCAGACCGTATGAGCTTCAATTGATATTTCTTCCCCCTGAAGTGATGTAACTTTACCTTCAGTTATCATTTTTATAACCTGCTTTATAGCATCCTTATCTGAAGAGATTAGAGCCTTAGAATTGCTTCTTGGAGTCAGCGAACCATCCTTTTGATAAGTTCTATCCGCGAATACTTCGCTGGCAGTTTTAATTCCTATAGATTTACCTGCTTTTATCATTTCACTGCCAGATAACCCAAATAGTATAAGCTCTGGATCCACATCATATATCGCTCTAGCTATAGCTTCAGCTAAAGCGCTGTCTTTAGCTGCCATGTTATACAATGCTCCATGAGGTTTAACGTGGTTCATTCTTACGCCTTCAGCTTTTACAAAACCATATAAAGCTCCTATTTGATAAACCATTAAATCGTAAGCTTCTTCTGAAGTTATATTTATATTCCTTCTTCCAAAACCGGATAAGTCTTGAAAACCCGTGTGCGCTCCTATGGCTACATTATTGTCAATAGCCATTCTGACTGTCTTTCTCATTATAGATGGATCGCCAGCATGAAAACCACAAGCAATATTGGCAGAAGAAATATACTTAATTATTTCTTTATCATCCCCAAGCTTATAGGCACCAAAGCTTTCTCCCATATCGCAATTTATGTCAATATTGTACATTAGTATGCCTCCTTTAATACATCTATTAAAGATATTGCTAATTTACCATATCAAAAGACTTCTTCAACGATAACTCTAGCAACTAACTTGTCCTGCTAATTATAATATTTATTATACCATTAAACTTAAGAATAATTTAGATACTGACTAAATCTTTAACAGTAAAAAGTTCGCTAAAGTAACCTTCTTCTTTAGCGAACTTTCTTTGTACCTCTGCCTTTTCCAATTAATATGAGAGAAACCTGTGAAGCTATTTATTTTCTTATTTTTTTCTGTAATCATAATTAAGCCTTGATTCTATTTCTCAGATTTAGCTAAACTTAGAACTATGTCCTTAAATACCGGTGCCGCACTGGCGTTACCATTCTTTCCAATACTGCTGTTTTGGTTTATATATGGTACCATAACTACTAGTGAATAGTAATTTCCATTAAGTTTAAAATATCCTGCAAACCAACCATGGTTCTTATCATTTTCGCCTTCTGCAGTACCTGTTTTACCACCAGTCTCAATTCCATCTATTCTAGCATTAGACCCTGTTCCTTTATTTTCAGTTACTACACCTCTCATATCTGCTAAGACTGTTTTAGCTATCTCTGGTTTTATGACTTGAGTTCCCTCTGGCATAAACTTTTGCACTATAGTTCCATCGTTTTGAACAAACTCATCTACTATATATGGTTTATTGTAGGTACCATTATTAGCTGCTGTAGCCACTACTGCTGCCATCTGCAATGGAGTTACATTCATGGTCTGCCCCATGGAAACATTACCTATTCCATTTTCCTCTTTTGGCTCTATTCCTTTACCTTCATATTGTAAGTTTAATACTTTAGAAAATAGTCCTTGCTTTTTGGCCATTTCAATTAGTGGTATAAAACCTACCTTAAAACCAATCTTTCTAAAAACAGTATTACAAGACTCCAAAAAAGCATCATGTGCTGTCAATAATCCATGAGGATAGTTCTTACCCTCTTTAAAGCAATATCTTCCATCACATAAGAAAGTATCGTCTTTTTTTAAATCTCCGTAAGTATATCCAGATTCTTCAGTTATGATTTTAAAAGTAGATCCTGGTTCAAAACTTTGATTTTGAATACCTATTGTAATATTAGGTTGAGCCTCATCCTTTTGAGCTAATGCTTTAACCTTACCAGTTTTGGCTTCTACAAGAGCTATACCAATATTAGGCACATCTTTGTACTTATCACTATTTAGAACTTTTCTTATACTATCCTGCCAATCCTTATTCAAGGTGAGTTTGACATTTACATTTGTGCTTGGTGCGTCATAGTTCTTTAAGGAATAGATGCCGTTACTATTGAGCAAATTATATACAGATGGAACCTTATTATTCTTTGTATAATCATATATTAAATGCTCTAAAGTACCTGAATCCTTTAATTGTTTGCTATCAGTTTTGTTTAAATCCGATACTACATTCTCTATCTTCCAAGCCTCAGTTCTATCTACACTGGAAGTTGTATACCAATACATACCCTTCATGGATTTTAATTCTTTTACTTTATTATAACTATCTTCACTTACTGTGTAGTATATCTTTCCAGTGGTCTTTAATATATCCTTATAAGAGAAATCCTTAACTTCATTCTTCATAATATAACTTAAGGCTAAAAGATTTCTGAGATTATTTTCAGTACTATTTAACTTAAATACCATTGCATCAATAACTACAACATATTTTTTATTATAGGAAAGTAAGTTTTTACTATTTTCATCAAGAAGGTTGAACTTGCTATCAGAAGTACTATCAACTTGTACATTATGATTATAATCATTCTCTACAGCACTAGGATTATACTTGCTTCCTACATAAAAAAGTCTAAATACTAATACTATAAATGCAACTATTACAAAGTCTGCTATTACAATAAATCTTTTTTTACTTAACATAAAAACACCCCTCTGCTGAATTCTAGCCAGCATAGGGGTGTTTTATTCAATAATTTATCTATTTAAGTAAAATTTGTTTTATCTTTGCTACAAGTATATCTATAGCAACCTTATTATGTCCACCTTCTGGTATTATTAAATCTGCATATCTTTTCGTAGGTTCAGTAAACTGAAGATGCATAGGTCTAACAACACTTAAATATTGGTTTATAACTGAATCTACAGTTCTCTCTCTTTCAGTTATATCTCTTTGAAGTCTACGTATTATTCTAACATCTGAATCTGTATCTACATAAATTTTAATATCTAATAGATCTCTTATTCTGCTATCTTCTAGAACAAGGATCCCCTCGACTATTATTATATCCTTTGAGTCTACAGTAACGGTCTCTGTCACTCTATTATGAATAGAAAAATCATATCTAGGTTTTTCTACGCTCTTTCCTTCAATAAGATCTTTTAGATGTTCCACTAATAAATCATTATCAAAAGCATCCGGATGATCATAGTTAGTTTTTTGCCTATCTTCCATAGACAAGTAACTTTGATCTTTATAATATGAGTCTTGCTCTATCATCGCAATACAGGTTTGATCAAATTTGTTGTAAATTTCTTTAGCAATTGTGCTTTTACCAGAACCTGTTCCACCTGTAATTCCAATTAAAATCGGCTTAGACATTAGTTTGCCCCCTTACTCTTTATAAGCATATCCTTTTCTTTTAGCTCTGTTTCTGAAGTTATGGTAAATATCATTTGTGCCCTAGGAGCAACTTCAATTTTGTTGCCTGCTTCATCTTTCATATCAAGTAATGATACTTCAAAACCATCACCTACTGGTCTAAGCACTTCAACTACATCATTTTCAAAAACTCTATTCTTTTGTTCTATAGTAGCTATCTTATTTTCCTTATCATAAGCTTTAACTACACCTACTATATCATAATCTCTTACATAAGAAGAAGTATCATATACCTGCTTATTCTTTTCTCCAAAATAGAAACCTGTATGATAGCTTCTATGACTAACCTTAGTAACAATGTCAAGCCATTCTTGCTTAAATTCATAGTTTTCTGGATCTGCCCAGTATGCATCTAGCGCTTGTCTATAAGCTTTTACAACAGCAGCTACATAGTAAGAACTCTTCATTCTTCCCTCTATTTTAAAGGAGTAAATACCGCTCTTTACAAGCTCAGGAATATGTTCTATCATACATAAATCCTTAGAGTTCATTATGTAAGTACCTTTTTCATCTTCAAACACAGGGAAGTATTCTCCTGGTCTCTTTTCTTCAACCAAATAATACTTATATCTACATGGCTGAGCGCAAGCTCCTCTATTAGAATCTCTTCCTGTCATGTAATTTGAAATCAAGCATCTTCCTGAGTAAGACATACACATTGATCCATGAACAAAAGCCTCAATATCACAATCTTCTGGTATTTTTGAGGTTATGCTTTCTATTTCTTGCATGGATAATTCTCTTGCTAAAACCACTCTCTTAGCACCTTGATCGTACCAGAACTTTGCAGATCTCCAGTTAACATTGTTGGCCTGAGTACTAATATGTATTTCCATATTAGGAACTACTTCTCTAGCTATGGAGAATATTGCTAGGTCAGCAACTATAATAGCATCAATTTCTAAGTTTTGTAGATTTATTAAGTATTCTTCTACTCCAACTAAATCTCCATTGTGAGGAAATACGTTCATTGTAACATATACTTTTCTTCCTCTTTCATGAGCATACTTTACACCTTCACTTATTTCTTCATTAGTGAAATTATCAGCAAAAGCTCTTAAGTTAAGCTTACTTCCACCTATATATACAGCATCCGCGCCAAAATCAATAGCTGTTTTTAACTTTTCTAGACTTCCTGCAGGAGCTAGTATTTCTGGTTTTCTCATTAAAATTACCTCCTCTTTGTCACAGCTATTCCATCCCCCATAGGAATAATAGTAGTGATTAAATCTTTATCCTTAGATATTGTCTCAAGATAATCTCTCATTCTTTTAACTATAGTTATTTTTCTTCTCTTAACCAAATCATTTGTAGCAACCATACCTCTAAAAAGAACATTATCCGAAATAATTATTCCTTCCTCAGCTAAAAGTCTTAGGCAATGTGGTAAAAAATGATTGTAATGACCTTTTCCAGCATCCATAAAAATCAAATCAAATTTGTCATCTAATTTTTCTAATATTTCTAAACAGTCACCTTGGATGACCTTAATTTTATCATTAAAATTATACTTTGAAATATTATTCTCTGCAATAGATACCATATTTTCGTCACGTTCAATGGATGTTATGTTTGCACTTCCATTGGCAGCTTTACTCATGAGAATAGCAGAATAGCCTATAGCTGTACCAAGTTCTAATATTTTTTTAGGCTTCTTCATAGAAACCATAAATTCTAAGAACTGTCCAGCTTCTTTCTGTACTATAGGAACAGCATTTTCTTCTGCATATCTCTCTAACTCATATAGTTCATCTTCTCTGTCTCCAATAAGACCTCTAAGATATTCCTCCATGTAGTCATGTGTAATTCCACTCATATTTTCCTCCAATAGCTTTGGATAATACTTAATATCCTAATTGTTTTTTCATCTTTAAGAAATCATTGTAATCAGCAGTAAAATAATGCTCATTATTTTTTTGAAGTATATAGTATAAAAATTTAGTTTCTTCTGGTTTTACAGCTGCTACTATTGATTTTTCCCCAGGATTACAGATTGGTCCTGCTGGCAACCCCTTAACTTGATATGTATTATATGGTGATTTAACTTCTAAATCCTTATAAGTCACAACATCCTTATGTTGACCTATTGCATATAATACTGTTGAATCAATCTCAAGCTTTTTATTTATCTTTAATCTATTTTCAATAACAGAGGCAATTAAAGGTCGATCCGAATCTACCCTAGCTTCCTTCTCTATCATTGCTGCCTTATTAATAATATCATCATACTGACTCTCGTCAAAAGAACCGTTGGTTTCTTTTTTAATTTGATTCATCACTTGTTGGAACCTTATAAGCATAGTTAATATGATATCCTCAGACTTATCAGTCTTCTTAAAGAAGTATGTGTCTGGAAATAAAAAGCCCTCTAACTGATATCTCTTATCTTTGTTTTCTTTTACAAAATCCGGTAAAGGATACTTCTTCAACTCTGCCAAAAATTGATCCTTAGTAGCGAGACCTGTTTTTTCAACCCTTGCCGCGATTTCTTCTACATTCAATCCCTCAGGGATTGTCATTTTTATGTTATGTCCACCTTCTCTTAGCAAATTTATAATTTTGTCTAGAGAAGTTCCGATCAATATTTCGTATGTACCAGGCTGAATGTCTCCACCTATTTTATTATGCTTTATGTAGTACTTTGTTGCAAATAAACTCTTAAGCGAGTTTTCTTTATCAAGACTTTCAAATACGTCGTAAAGGCTTTCCCCCTGCTTTACAACAACAGTTACAGTACTGCCTTTTCCTTGAAGCGGATCATTAATTGCTCTTAAATATTTTATGTATACAAAAGTAATAACAATAAGAGCTATAACTATAAAGGAAGAAATAAAAATTAAAGGCTTTTTAAAGTTTCTCATAAAGTCCCCCTATTTTTTTCTATATGTATATTATATTTATATATAAGTTCATAAAAATCAGTTATTAAACTATACTTTTCCCACAACAACAGTGCTACTTAATTGTTAAACAAGTATAATTTAAGTCTGATCTATAAATATTAAAACCCCTTTATATACAAAAGTAAATAGCCAAAAAGGCTATTTACTAAATTATACTATTTTTATGCAAGTAAATAAATTATTTTCTTGCAGCTCTCTTTCTTTCATTAGAATCTAATAATCTCTTTCTCATTCTAATGTTCTTAGGTGTAACTTCTACTAGTTCGTCAGGATTTATAAATTCTAAACATTCTTCTAATGACATTAATTTAGCTGGAACAAGTCTTAAAGAATCATCTGAACCTGAAGCTCTAGTATTTGACTGATGTTTCTTCTTACAAACATTAACTTCTATATCATCTGCTCTTGAACATACTCCACAAATCATTCCTGAATAAACCTCAGTACCTGGCTCTAAGAATAAAGTACCTCTTTCTTGAGCATTGAACAATCCATAAGCAATAGCGTCACCAGCTTCAAATACTACAAGTGATCCTCTGCTTCTTCCTGGTATTTCACCCTTATATGGCTCATATCCATCAAATACATGGTTCATGATACCATTACCCTTAGTATCAGTCATGAATTCACTTCTAAAACCTATAAGACCTCTAGCTGGAACCTTGAATTCTAGTCTTGTATATCCATTTACTGCAGAAGTCATGTTGACCATCTCAGCTTTTCTAGGTCCTAGCTTTTCCATTACTGGTCCCATAAATTCTTCTGGAACATCTATTGTTAAGTATTCTACTGGTTCAAGCTTCTTACCATTTTCTTCTTTAAATATAACATTTGGCTTAGAAACTTGGAATTCATACCCTTCTCTTCTCATAGTTTCTATAAGAATTGAAAGATGTAATTCTCCTCTACCACTAACTTCGAAACAGTCTGGAGAAACTTCTTTAATCTTTAAACTTACATTAGTTTCTAGTTCTTTAAGAAGTCTATCTCTTAAATGTCTTGAAGTAACGAAATCTCCTTCACGTCCTGCAAATGGAGAATCATTTACCATAAAGTTCATGTTTAAAGTAGGCTCGTCTATGTCTACAAATGGTAATGCTTCTGGATTTTGTGCATCTGCTATAGTTTCTCCAATATTTGCTTCTAATATACCACTTATTGCAATTATATCTCCAAGTGAAGCTTCATTTGCTTCTTCTCTCTTTAATCCATTGTATGTATAAAGACTTGAAACCTTATAGTTTGAAGTTGATCCATCTTTTCTTACAACAGCAACATTTTGGTTTTTATTCACAGTACCACGAACAACCTTACCAATTACAATCTTACCTACATATTCACTTGTGTCTATTGTAGTTACAAGCATTTGGAAAGGTGCATCTAAGTAACCCTTAGGAGGTTCTACATGCTCAATGATTGTATTGAATAATGGTTCCATATTTGAGCTTTCATCTTCAACTTCAAGCTTTGCAATTCCTTCTCTAGCAGAAGCATATACTATTGGAAAATCAAGTTGTCTATCATTTGCTCCAAGTTCTAAGAACAATTCGAAAACTTCGTCTATAACTTCTGTTGGTCTTGCATTTGGCTTATCAATCTTATTTATTACAACTATAGGATTTAGTTTAAGCTCTAAAGCTTTTTTTAGAACGAATTTAGTCTGAGGCATAGGTCCTTCATAAGAGTCAACTACTAAAAGAACACTATCAACCATCTTCAGAACTCTTTCTACTTCTCCACCGAAGTCAGCATGTCCTGGAGTATCTATAATATTAATCTTTATGTCATTATATGTAACTGCAGTATTTTTTGAAAGTATAGTTATTCCTCTTTCTTTTTCTAGGTCATTGGAGTCCATAACTCTCTCTTCTACTTTTTCATTTACTCTGAATATATTGCTTTGTCTTAATAGCGCATCAACCAAAGTAGTCTTACCATGGTCAACGTGAGCAATTATTGCTATATTTCTTATATCATTTCTTGTTATTAATTCCATATTAATCCTCCATTATGTTTAACTACAAAATAAAATTGGATACCGTTGTATCCAATTTCAACAAGTTAATTCTAATCTTACTTAGCAAAAAAGTCAACTATAATACTAGGAATTAGGTGCAATTATATCCACACCTATTGCTTCATTTAATATTTTTAACAGATCTTCCCAAATAACTGCAAATTGAGCTTCGCTTTGAAGGTATGCAGCTACAGCAGGATTTATCATTACTACTCCGCCGACTTTTTGCATTTTTTCTTTGGTTGCATCGCTTATAGTGCCAGTTTGCATTTGTTCATTATAAGCTTCTATTTGAATTTTTCTAAAATCTGCAACCATTTTTTTTAGTTCTGGGTTTTCAGATATTTTTTTTGAAGCTTCCCTGTAAGCTACTACTTCAGGAATATCTTTCAACACATCCGCAAACTCATGTGCTTTATCATATATATTAGTCATAATTTCTCCCCCAGAATTATATTTCCATGATTATTGGTAATATCATAGGCTTTCTCTTAGTCTTTTCATATAAGAACATTCTTAACTCGTTCTTCATGCTTGACTTCATAGTAGCCCAGTCAGAGATCTTATTTTCTTCACATTGTCTAAGCACTGATTTCACTATTTCCTTTGCCTGATCCATAAGATCTTCTGATTCTCTAACATAGACAAATCCTCTTGATATTATATCTGGTCCAGCAATTACAGTGCCGCTTTCTTTTTCGATAGTAACTACAACTGTTAGTATACCATCTTGAGATAAATGTTTTCTATCTCTAAGGACAATGTTTCCTACATCACCAACACCTAAACCGTCAACAAATACATTTCCTGAAATTACTGTACCGTTCTTTCTTACACTATCTCTAGTGATTTCTATAACGTCACCATTTTCAGGAATTAAAAAGTTTTTAGGTGGCAATCCAAGTCTTACAGCTAATTCTCCATGTTGTTTAAGATGTCTATATTCTCCATGTACAGGAATAAAGAATCTTGGTTTTACTAATGTATGCACAAGCTTTAATTCTTCTTGACAAGCATGCCCAGACACATGGACTCCTGCTGCAGACCCATATATTACTTCTGCACCCTTCTTAAATAGCTGGTTAACTATTCTTGATACAAACTTTTCATTACCAGGTATAGGAGTAGCTGATATAACAACCAAGTCCCCTTCTATTATATTAATCTTCTTATGCTCTGATGATGCCATTCTTGCTAGTGCTGACATTGGCTCACCTTGGCTTCCAGTAGTTATTATAACAAGTTTATCATTAGGGTACTTGTTTATACTATCTAAACTTATTAATACTTCCTTATCAATCTGCAAATATCCTAGTTCTATAGCTACTTGAACTATATTCTCCATACTTCTGCCTGAAACTGCAACTTTTCTATCATACTCTTGTGCTGCAGTAATTATCTGCTGAATTCTGTGGATATTTGAAGCAAAGGTAGCAACCAATATTCTTCCTTTAGCTTTGGAGAACATCTTTAAAAAGTTATCTCCTATTACACTTTCAGACATTGTAAAACCTGGTCTCTCAACATTAGTACTATCAGCCATCATCGCAAGTACACCTTTTTTGCCGAGTTCTGCAAATCTAGCTAAATCAATTACTTCTCCGTCAATTGGAGTATAGTCAATTTTAAAATCACCAGTATGAAGTATTACTCCCATAGGAGTATGAATTGCTATAGCTACCGAATCCGCTATACTGTGATTAGTTTTTATAAACTCCACTGAAACAGAATCTAACTTAATAACATCCTTAGGCTTAACTATAATACGTTCTGTAGTGCTAAGAAGGCCATGCTCTTTCAGCTTACTTTCAACTATTCCTAGGGTTAATTTCGTTCCATATATAGGTACATTAAGTTGCCTAAGCACATAAGGTAACGCACCTATATGATCTTCATGTCCATGGGTTAGGAATATACCCTTAACCTTCTCTTTATTCTTTATTAAATACGTTATGTCTGGAATTACGATATCTATACCAAACATATCTTCTTCAGGAAACTTTAATCCGCTGTCTATGACGATTATATCATCTTTAAATTCAATGGCAGTCATGTTTTTTCCAATTTCATTAGTGCCACCTAAAGGAATGATTTTCGCCTTTAGTTTTTCACGTTTCATACTTCCCCTCCTTTAGATTTATTTTATTTTATTTTTTATTTATAAAGCTCTATATGTCTTTTTCAACACATTCGCTACATAAGCCATAGAATTTTACACTGTGATCCATTATTTTGAAGCTATGTTTATTCTCAATTAAGTGTTCCAAATCATCAAGTAAATCCGCTTCAACTTCTATAACCTTGCCACAGTTGTTACAAACTAAATGGTGATGCCTATGATGCTCATCATCATGAGCCATTTCGTATCTTGCACTACCATCATTAAGGTCAAGTCTGTATATTATACCCATTTCTTCTAAAAGTAATATAGTTCTATATACAGTAGCCAAGCCTATCTCTGGACAGCTCACCTTTACTTCATCGTAAATTTCCTCTGCTGTAAGATGCTTGCCTTTATTTATTAAAATAGTGTCCACAATTGCTCTTCTTTGAGGAGTCAATTTGTAACCCTTTTTTTTCAAATCTTCTTTTAATTGATTATAATCTTTTGATGATACCTGTGACATGCTAAAACCTCTCTTTTTTAATTTAAGTCATCAGCAAAAAGAGTTTCATATGCTTCAGCAACCATTGCAAATTCTTCCTCATCTTCCACAGTTACTAGAGCATCATTTCCCTCTTCATCTGTTACAATTTTTAATGCAATCGCATCGTCTTCTGATCCATCTACAGGTGCTACGATTACATATTCATTTTCCTCAATATCAAGCTTTGTTATAACCTCAAACTCAGTTTCAACTCCATCTTCATCTAGCAACACTATTGTATCAATATTGTTATCCATTAAAAACACTCCTTCTTAAATTATATTTTGTTTTCATTGATAATGAAAGTCAATTATTGCTTGCCAATCTATCAAGAAACCCTTGAAGTATATAGGTAGCCGCAACTTTATCAACTATCTTTTTTCTTTTACTTCTCGATAAATCCGCTTCTAGCATTGCACGATGAGCCGCAACAGTAGTAAGTCTTTCATCCCAAAATTCTATTTTAGGATTAAATAACTCAACAAGCCTTTTACCAAAATCCTGAGCCATTTCACCTGAAGGACCTATTGTTCCATTCATATTTTTAGGTAGTCCTATAACGATGAGATCTGCATTGTACTCATCAAAGATTTTTTTAACTTCTTCAAGATCATACTTGAAGCTTTTTCTTCTAATGGTAGTAATACCTTGTGCAGTGAATCCTAATGGATCTGAAACTGCCACCCCAATAGTTTTTTGTCCTAAATCTAATCCAATTATACGCATTCTATTCTCCTATAGGGTTTTATTTAATTAATCATATAGATGCACCAACCACCAGAAACCATGATAAATTTCTTAACACATTTCATATATAGCTAGTTCATCTTTATAAACAACTGTGAAAATTCTGAAATCAATAACCAGAATTCTCGATATTTAAATTTAAGATTGCAAAACTAATAGTTTATATTTTTCACTTACGTATATATTGTGTAAATAAAATTTATTTATTAGGGAGAATAATATAAAAATATAACTGTTACTCTGATATAGTCCTATTTTTAAACTTTAATTGTACTTTCACCATATCATAAATAACTATCTATAAAAAGCTATCAACGTAAAGCTTCTTAGGTACATAAAGTTATTTACTTTCATTGTAAAATTAAAGTAATTTATCTACTTTGATAAATACACCATATTTATAATCTTTATAAACAATTTTATAACTTTGCTAACTTTTTAGCTAAAATTTCATTATAAATAAAGATTTTATTTTATACTGATATAACTATCTAACTGTTAAAATCAAAGCGATACAATAGCTACTGTTTATAAGTAACTTCTATAACCTAAACCATACTAGATTATATACTACTTATTTAAATATTATTTTGCCCTATAAAACAAATAATAGCCTTATTAAATTAAACCTTTTGTCCGCTGTCTTGATAAAATATTTTTTCTAATCTTTTTTAAATCAATATACCTTCATTAAGAGAAGATATAATATGCTTATAAGAATTAAAGGGTACCCAAATGGGCACCCTTTATTTTATCTCTAGATAAGATTTTATTACCTCTTCAAGAATTTCATCTCTTTCAAGTTTTCTTACCAAAGCCCTTGCACCATTGTAATTTGTGATGTAAGTAGGGTCTCCTGAAATTAAATATCCTACAAGTTGATTTACAGGATTATAGCCTTTTTCCTTTAAGGAATTATAAACCTCGTTTAAAATTGCCTTTGTCAAGTCTTCTTTATTTTTCGTAAAGTCAAATTGCATTGTATGATCTAAATTATTTGCCATAAGTTTGCTGCTTAAAATTGCAGCTTCACCCCCTTACTGGTCCACATGAAAAAATATTTAAATATCATATAAAATTAGTATTAACCTACTAACAATTGTTTATTCTGTTTTTATCATTAATATAATTATAAATGATATTTATGGAAATGTACACTATTTTACCAACAATTCTACTAATTCATACACTTTTTCTAAAGCATCCCCTAATTTTTCTGGGTTTTTACCACCTGCTTGAGCCATGTCTGGTCTTCCACCACCACCGCCTCCAGTGATTGCAGCAACCTCTTTAATGATCTTTCCACAGTGAACTCCTTTTTCTAAAGAGTCTCTAGTTGCCATAGCTACTAAGTTAACTTTCCCTTCAGACCCACTTCCTAATACAACAACACCATTACCGATCTTGTCTCTTAGCTTATCTGCTAAGTCTCTTAAAGCATTTCCATCAAGACCTTCTACTGTGGAAGCAATAACCTTCACGCCCTTGATTTCCTTAACACTGTTTAGTATTTCATCCTCTGAGCCTTGAACCATCTTCATCTTAAGTTCTTGAATTTCTTTTTCCTTTTCCTTAAGCTCTGCAGTTTGTGAATGAAGTTTTCTTAAAATATCTTTTTCATTACATTTTAATGTTGAGGTTACTTCTTTTATTATTTCATTCTTATTTTCAAAATGCTTTATTGCATTAAATCCTGTTAAAGCTTCTATTCTTCTTATTCCAGCTGCAACACCAGTTTCACTTACTATTTTGAACAAACCTATTTGCCCTGAGTTGCTTACATGTGTACCTCCACAAAGTTCTTTTGAGAAGCTACCTATAGAAACTACTCTTACTTCATCGCTGTACTTGTCATCAAATAAAGCCATAGCCCCGCTATTCTTTGCTTCATCTATAGTCATTATATCTGTACAAACTGAATATGCTTCCATGATCTTTTCATTAACTAAAGTTTCAACCTTATCCAATTCTTCTGCTGATAATGCTGAGAAATGGGTAAAGTCAAATCTTAATCTTTCGCTATCTACGTATGAACCAGACTGATTTACATGTTCTCCAAGAACTTCTCTTAAAGCTTCGTGAAGCATATGAGTTGCAGTGTGATTCTTACATATGTTATTTCTTCTTATATTGTCAACTTCAAGGGTAACTGTATCATTTACCGTTATAGTTCCTTGAACTACTTTGATTACATGATATATCTTACCACCTGGATTCTTCTTGCAGTCCACAACTTCAGCTTTAAAATTGTCTCCTGTTACTATTCCAGTATCACCTACTTGACCACCCATTTCAGCATAGAATGGGGTATTGTCAACCACTAGAAATCCTTCTTCACCTTCTGAAAGCTCTTCTCTAAATTCTGCACTGTCAGCCAATATAACTACTGTAGCTTCATGCTTAGTATTACCGTAGCCATCAAAACTTGTATTTAGAGTTGCTTCTATCTTGTTTACAGGAATCTCGTCACTACCCATGTAGCTTGTAGTTGCTCTTGCTGCTCTAGCTCTTTCTCTTTGTTCTTTCATTTCTTTGTTAAAGCCTTCAAGATCAACCTTCATAGCTTTTTCTTCTAAAATTTCTTCAGTCAATTCTAGTGGGAAACCATAAGTATCATATAACTTAAATACCTTTTCTCCTGAAAGAATGTTTAAGCTAGAATTTTCTAATTCTTTTATATAAGACTTTAGTATATCCATACCACTATCTATAGTCTCATTAAATCTTTCTTCTTCTAAAGAAACAACCTTCTTTATATAAGCTGCCTTTTCTATAAGTTCTGGATATGCTGTACCATAGTTTTCAATAACTGAATCTACTATTTGAGTTAAGAAAAGTTCTTTAATTCCAAGAAGTCTACCATGTCTTGCTGCTCTTCTTAGAAGTCTTCTTAAAACATATCCTCTTCCTTCGTTTGAAGGTTGAACTCCATCACATATAAGCATAGTTACGCCTTTTACGTGATCTGTTATAATTCTTAATGATACATCTTTACCTGCATCAGTCTTATATTCAACACCAGCTATTTTACTAACTGTTCCTAATATATTTTTTACTGTATCAATCTCGAAAATATTCTCTACACCTTGCATAATTGTAGTTATTCTTTCAAGCCCCATTCCAGTATCTATGTTTGGATTAGCTAATCTATTGTAGTTTCCTTCTTCATCTTTATCAAATTGAGTAAACACTAGATTCCAGAATTCTACCACTCTATCTTCATCAGCAGCCTTTACAAATTCCTCAACAGTAGTTATTTTTCCATCACCT
Source organism: Clostridium sp. C8-1-8 (assembly GCF_009928445.1). Classification (GTDB taxonomy): domain Bacteria; phylum Bacillota; class Clostridia; order Clostridiales; family Clostridiaceae; genus Clostridium_AR. Next base: position 59,039 of record NZ_JAABNO010000029.1, read on the forward strand.
CTGTCAAAGTGAATTTCTGTACAAGGTCCACAAGGTCCTACACCTATTTCCCAGAAGTTATCATCCTTACCAAGTCTAAATATTCTGCTTGGATCAACATCTGTTTTTGAAGTCCATATGTCAAAAGCTTCATCATCTTCTAAATATATAGTAACATATAGTTTATCCTTTGGAATTGAAAGCGTTTCAGTTATAAACTCCCAAGCCCACGGAATTATCTCATTCTTAAAGTAATCTCCGAAAGAAAAGTTTCCTAGCATTTCAAAGAAAGTACCATGTCTAGAAGTCTTTCCTACGTTCTCTATATCACCAGTTCTAATACACTTTTGGCAAGTAGCCACTCTTTTTCTTGGAGGTTCTTCAACCCCAGTAAAATATGGCTTTAATGGTGCCATACCTGCATTTATTAACAACAAACTCTTGTCATTCTTTGGCACTAATGAAAATGAAGGCATAACTAAATGGCCTTTACTTTCAAAAAATTTTAAATAAGCATCTCTTAATTCATTTGCTCCCATGTACTTCATATTTATTTCCTCCATTTCTTTGCACACATTTTTTTTATTCTTGCGCCTATAACTGTATTTAAGCTTCCTATGCATTCTTATCCTCAACTTTATATGAGGTACAATATGCTTAAGAATAAAAAAAAGCCCCCATCCCTAGCAAGGGACGAAAGCTATACTTCCGCGGTACCACCCTAATTATGTACTTGCTAAAATACATCACTTAAGAAAAGTGCTCAAAGATAGCTTTCAACTACTATGCTAGGAAGTTTTCACCAACCACTTCTTCTCTTTATAGCCATAAATAATCTACTTATTCTTATCATCACACCGATATTAATCATATAGGCAAATTATAAGATAATGTTTTATTTATGTCAATATTTATATAAATATGTGCTAATTTACTTAAGAATATCACAGAGTAAAAGTTCTCTTAGTCATAGTTATCTTACGACCACTTCTTAAAAATAATATCTTTTTTTTGCTATTATATTATTCAAGGTTACATATTTCTCATTATGATATACTCCATATAAATTGGTCATTTAAGTGCTGAAGATATTCTCTTTTAATACATATGATAATCAATGTCTTCATAAATAACTTTAATTATGACCCCAATAGGTATTGCTAAAATCATCCCAAAGAAACCGCCTATTTTTTCTCCAATTAGAAGTAAGATTATTATTAGTAATGGATGCATCTTGATGCTTGAAGCAGTTATCTGTGGTGATAGCAAATTTCCTTCAACCTGTTGGATCAAGAATAAAAATAGTGTGGTATATAGAGCTTTCGTAGGCGATTGTAGTAATGCCACAATTATAGCTGGAATAGCTCCTATAAGAGGGCCAAAGTAAGGCACAATATTAATAACTGCATTAAAAATTGAAAGTAAAATAGGGAACTGAACTTTTAATAATATTAATACAAAAAAAGTTAGTACACCAACTATAAGGCATAATATAAATTGACTAAATATGTATCTTCCTAAAGCCCTATCTATATCTGTCAAAATTTTTTTAATTACCGATCTTTTATTGATTGGAACCATAAGTAAAAGCTTATTTTCTATAAGATCTCCTTCACTTAAAAAGTAATAACTTACCACTGGGACAACTGCTAACGAGAGAAGATTTTCGCTAAAATTTATCAAGCTATCAAAAGCTTTTTCTGAAAAGTTTTTCAAAGCTATGTTAAACTTCTCATTTAGTTGCTCTCCTAAGGTATCTAAGATACCATAGCCTTTAATATTTACCTTTGAATTAAGATAACCAATCAGCCTGTCTATAGAGTTCATTATATTTTCTATATTAGAACTTTCGTTAAAAAGGGAGGGAATTAAAACAACTGCTATAATTACAACGAAACTAAAAACAGCTATGATTATTAAAGCTGACCCTAGCTTTTTATTTAGTTTACTTTTATCAACTAATAAAGTTAACAGAGGTTTTAAGGTGTATGATACTATAAAGGAAAATATTATTATATAAACTACTTCCCTTATTATTTTGGACCTAATATACAATATAATTACTGATATAACTAGCAGAGCCAAAGTCAGGTTAACAATGTGCTTTTTACTAGGTTTCTTCATAACATTCTCCTTTGGTTAACCTATGAGGCATTGATTTCAGCATTATATTATATTTGCCATAATAAAGGATGAATTTCTCTCCTAGAATAACCTGATTTATCAATATAATATTTTTCCCTTTTAATATTTTCTGAATAAAACCAGAGGAAATTATAAAGCCTTTGATGCTATAATCCGTAAGGTCTATAAGCATATCCTCAACTACCCCTATTATAGAGCCACATTTATCAATTACATCCATACTTTTAATTTTAGAAAAAGGTAACCCTTCGCTGTTGCTAAACTTATCAAATATCAGGCTTTTATTGATGGCTATTATGCTCTCTCTGCTGATAAAGTTTTCCTTCTTAAAACCTCTTCTGCTAACTTCTACTCCTTTGAGCTTTCCATCAAAAAAATCTACATATACTTCCTTAACCGCCCCTATCCTTTTTCCCTGAATATTGTATGCATTCATATATTCAAAGTCCTTCATCCTTATCATAGATACCACCCTTATACATTTAAGAGTAGTATTTACCAAAATGTATAATTTAATGCAATAATTAAAGCTGCATCACTTCAATGAAAAATATATTTTCAAAGCTCCTCTTAGTTTCTCAGAGAAATTTTTGAAGATATAGATTCTATAGCAAAAGGTAATGGCAAGAATGGAGTTTAACCTTCTAAATGATTCCATAAATCATATAAAGTTAACTTCATTTTATTCCTCCTCAAAGTTATGGCAGTAGTGTATTCTGTGATTTGCTTTTAAAAGATAATGCTTTGGAAATTTTAAATACATTATTCGAATTATAACTTATAATAAGTCTTACTCTACCAAGTATATGTGAAAAGCTTTAATCCTTTAAACTTATTCTTTAATAATAACTGTCTAACTCTTTGAGACACAATCTCCAAAACATTCTAAAGTTTTATTAAAATCTTTACCTCTTAAGATAATTATATATATTGGTTTAAGTGGCTAGAAATATTTAATATAGAGAAAGATACTCTTAAAAGTAAAAATTTATTAATACAATCTCATACATGTAATTCTGACAGAAAATTAAAGGACTTTAGATTTAGAGAAGAATTTATATATAATCACACCAAATATTTGAATACTTGTAGTCATGTGGTATATACTTAAACAAACGGATAATTGTATATTAAAGCGAGGCAAATTAATGAATGGAGGAAATTTTAATTGAGAAAGTTTTTAGATGAAGTGTGTTTTTATTTAACTCTCTTGATGTTTACTTATATTTCTTGGTCTGTTTACTTGCATATTGGGAATTTACCATTTACTAATGTCCCCCTAATTATATTTGTTTTATTAACAATTATTTTCTGCATTGCATATTATATTTTTTCTAATAGACTTATAACTACTAAAAAAACTATAAGAATAAGAAATTATATACATTTGTAAGAGTTATTATGTTTATCTCACTTCCTTCATATGTTTTTTTAATAGAGTATAATTAATTCTGGACTTTAGTATTATGGCTTCTGATTATAGTTGCATTGTTTATTGATAAAAAGCAAACACAATAAATCTTATTTATTTGCACTATATTAAGAAATCTCCACAAAATTGATTTGTTATTTCAATTTTGTGGAGATTTCTCTGAATACCCGAAAAGGAGCATCTCTCCTGATAAAAAATTAATCATTTTGACACACTCTATTTTTAAAAATTTAACAATATAACAATTTAAGAACTTAATAATTTATAGATTCTATGCGGTTTTGCTAGGCTTTTATAAAACTAATGCCGAGTTTTCTTTTGATTTTTTGTCACCGCTATTGCTAAGATCACTGCACAAATTCCAGCAGTTAGTTTACCTACAATCATTGGAAATATCATATTCGAACTCACACCAGCTGTGAATCCTAACTGACCACCAAAAACAGAAGCAGCGCTGACTTCAAAGGCTAAAAGTAAAGACAAAATTATTATTGGCACTAAGTTGCGAAAAATCATAGCTAGTTTAAAGGGGCTGTCGCACTAAGTATGATATACTCCCTGTCAAGTAGACAGTGAAAATAATAAAAATATTTGCATCTCCAATTACATTTGTGATTGGCGATGTTTTATGCTACAGATTCTAGATGCTCTCGATATTGTAAAGGTGTCATACAGTTTAGACGCTTCTGATATCGTTGATTGTTGTAATAATCTATATAATCAGTGATTGCTGTTTCTAGTTTCTTATATGAATTGAATTTTTTCAAGTAATACATTTCAGATTTTAACATACCCCAGAATGCTCCCATATTCATTGTATATGCCTTAAAAAGCAAGATGATTAATTATTCCCTAATATTCATGTAAAATTATCCTACGGGTCGTATATTTCCATTTACTTCATTTAAAAAGAAAAGCCAACAGGCATTGTTAGTACCTGTTGACGTTTTGTTTTTAGCTTAAATCAGCCTTTGTATGAAGTTTTCATTACCTCACTTAAGCTTTTCTATGAAAATACTATAGTTGCTTCTTTTTGTTGTGACTTCAGAGATTTTAGCTTTTATCATATTGTTATAAACTTTAGCTTACTACAGAATTATTATGCAGTATACTATTATATGAATTACTTTAATTTATGAACTTAAGTCAATGTAGTTTTGTAATTACTTTATTTTATCAATTTGTTTATAAATTATCTTCTTATCAGATTTTTGTGAAATATAATTAGCTATCATTTTATCATAATCAATATTATTACTTCTACCATAGCCGAGTGAATCCCATTTCTGACCATCTTTGAATTCAATTACAATATGATAATCATCTTCAATTTTAGAATCCTTATATTGAACTTTATCATATGTAGTAATATTTTTTACATCTTTATAGTTATATTTTCTCTGAGAGAACCCAAAACAAGTGTTTTCAACTATATTGTTATTAGTTAATTTTACATACCAATTAATTCCGAACACATAAAATATCATCACACCTATGCCTACTATAATTGATATAATGATAGTCAAATATTCTCCATTTCTTGCTTCCATACCATATGGAGAATTTAAAAACACATAGAATTCTCTGTAACTTCCCCCCAATAGTATCTTCATAAGAGAACTTGCTAATACTATAGATACTATTCCCCCCCAAAATACACACGGTAGCATCCAAAAGCCATAATCAGGATTTATTAGGTATATTACTTCACTTGAACTGTTTATAGCATTCTTTGATACTAATGATATAATATTAGGCAAAATTATTGATATTGCAATCGTTATGCACATTAAAATAAAAAGTGTAAAAACTCTCCACCATTTATACTTTTTACTCAAATAATCATAATCATATATATAATAATCATTCAATTTTAAATTTTTTACTGCTTTCCAACAATTAATTATTATTGGAAACATTATTATTACAAGCCCTAATGATATTGTAGAAGTCATTTTATATCTCCTTTATTTAAATCCAATAAATATTTGTATTGCTCTTTAAATAAATTATTACTTATACAATTTCGTAATATTACTTAATTCTTTTTGTTAATTATTATATAAGCAATAGTATCAATTAATCTTAGTAAAGCAAATATCCAAAAGAAATACATAAATTTATCTTGAAAACTATTTATTATGTTTATTTGATATTTGTAAGTACTAACTTTTAATGATATGAATAGTATCGTATATAATATATATACCCCTATCTGCCATACTACAGCTATTAAACTAACTTTCTTATTTTCCCTCACATAAAATAATGCCCTATTTAACCATATTGGTATATGTATTTCTAGAAATGAATACTCAATCTGTGAATATACATATCCAAAGAAAATTGCCCCTAATAAAAATTTCAAGAAATACTCAGTATAATCTATCATATTCTTTTAGCCTCACTTTATTTTCAACTATAATTATGCTTCAATTCATTAAGTATATATATTTTTTAATTATAATTTATACTCATGAATTGAAGCTCTATTATATTTATTTTTATACTATATATTTGAAATTAATCCGCATTTATAGGTGAGTAAGCCCTAGTGTAAATTGATGATTTAATTCTCCTACCATACTGTGCTCCACGTCCTCCATATGCACCTACTATACCACCAATTATACCATTTTCAATTGCACTATCTCTTATTTGCTTAATTGACTTACCACCACTAACATAATCAGATATTATTGATGTAGCAGAAGATATTGCTGCATTTCCTCCAATTGCTCCACCTATAACAAAACCTGCAATAATCCATCCAAAATGACCATCTGAATCTTGTGCATTAACTGGATTATTTTCGCAATAGGCAAACATATTATGACTTAATAGTTCTCCTGTTTTACCAGTTATCTCATCTGCATTAATAAATCTACCCCACTCAGGGTTGTAGTATCTGGATTGCAGATAATATAGCCCAGTCTATAGGAATAGGTAAGAACTTGATATTATCGCCTTCTTTTCCCCTCCTCCAC
>NZ_JAABNO010000002.1 GCF_009928445.1 Clostridium sp. C8-1-8
TCATTTAATTCTAATTGCTCGCTCATATAGCATCTCCTTCATGACCACTTAATTTAAACAGTTTTCTTAAACATAATTTCTTTATTTAAAATTCAGATGCGCAAAAAATATAGATTATTTGAATTAAAAATATTAGTTTGTTAAAACTATTGAAGAGATAGAGGCTTAAATATTAGGTATTATTGAAATTATATTTGATAAATTAATATATTGGCTATCTTATGCTTTAATGTGCTTGTGACAAGAAATAATATGACTATATCCAGTATTTAGGTGGATTGTGTAGCTTTAAAATAATAATATTTATTATTGAATAAAAAAAGCTTTTATTAATCGCAATATTAGGGTAAAATTAAAACATACTATTTTATTAAAGGAGGTGAATTTCACACATCACTTAGATTGTGTGAATCACATATGTCAGATAAAGAAAAGAATACTTGCGGATGTGGCTGTGGCTGCGAAGAAGATAATAATTTAGAATTAGTAAAAGAAGAAAATACATGTGGTTGCGGCGACGAAGATTGTGGCTGTGAAGATGAAGGCTGTGGATGTGGTCATGACCATGATCACGATCATGAAAGCTTTGTTGTAGACTTAGAAGATGAAAATGGCAACGTAGTTAGTTGTGAAGTTATAGATGCTTTTGAGTATAAAGAAAAAGAATATGTATTAGTTCAAAATCCTAATGACGGATCAGTATACTTATTCAAATCAGAAGGCGAAGAAGGCGAACTTGCTATTCCTGATGATGAAGAATTTGAAGAAGTTACTAAGTATTACGAATCTGAATTAGCTCAATAGGAATAAAAAGGCGGTGTATACCGCCTTTTTTTATATCTAAAAAAGTTGCTGAAGAAGAATCGCTTCAGCAACTTTTTATTCTATATAAAATGCCAGAATTTTTTCACATACGTTCAGAAAAGGCAGATGCGCAAAAATAGTTGAAGAAAGACCACTTCTCCAACTTTTTATCATCACATAATTGTATGGTAATTATTTATTAATATATAATATATATAGGAGTTATTGCTTTAATATGAAAAACATTGAAGGATTTAGTTGCTTCTATGAATTAATTAGGCAGATAACTTCAATCATATTTATTATATAGAGGAGAGTAAAAAATGAGTGAATGTTATTCAAATAAATTTATTTTAAATGGAACATCTAGAGATATAGAAAAGTTTGACGATAATATATTAAAGAGAAAAGGAATAGTCTATGAAGTTATAAGAGTTATAGATGGAGTCCCACTTTTTCTTGAAAAGCATCTTGAAAGAATGAACACATCTTTTTCTTTGATAGGCAAAGAGATAAAGCACACTAAAGAAGAAATTAAAGAACAAATAATGTCACTAATAAAAGAAGTAAATATATTAAACGGCAATGTAAAGCTATTAATAGATTCTGAAAGCGTAGAGAAAAATCTTTTGGTTTACTTTGTTAAACATTCTTATCCTACATTGGAGCAATACAAAGCTGGCGTTAGTACTACACTATTCTTTGGTGAAAGAGAAAATCCAAATGCAAAAATAGTTAACACTAATTTTAGAGAGCAAGTGAATAAGCAAATAGAAAAAGCTGATGCATATGAAGCTATACTTGTTGATAGAGATGGTTTTATAACTGAAGGAAGTAAGTCTAACATCTTTATGGTAAGAGGAAAAGATATATTAACTTCTCCGTTAGAAGATGTTTTGCCAGGGGTTACAAGGGGATCTATTATCGACATATGCAAAGAAAACAACTTTTCTATTAAGGAAGAAAAAGTGTCATATAAGGATATTGTGTTTTTTGATGGTATGTTTATTACAGGAACTTCTCCTAAAATACTTCCTATTTCAAATGTTGATAGAATAATTTTAAATTCGTCAGAAAATGAAATTGTTTTAGCATTAATCGGTTTATATAATAAAAAAATTAATGATTATATAAAAAAATATAAATAGGAAGTTAAATGAAATTATAAGTATCATTAAAAATTAAATTACAATTAAACCTTAATATGGTATACTAAAAGCAACAATTAATGATTGGGGGAGTTATAAATGAATGAATATTTATATGAAGCTTTCACAATTGAAGAATGTATACGGCTAGCTGAAGATGATCTTGGTTTATCCTCTGGCGAGTTTGATTACGAAGTCGTCGAAAAGAAAGGAATGCTTAAAAGAAAGTATAAAATTAAGGTTTTTCCTCATAAAAAAAATGATGGTATTTATGGAACTGTATCTATCAAAAATGGGGTTTTTAAAGTAGTTGATCCTGAAAATCAAGGTACACTTGCTAAAATATATGTTTCAGATAATATTAATCTTTATATTGATGATAAAAAAGTTGAAGATTTTTGTAATATATCCGAAAATAATGTTATAAGGTATGATATCATAAATCAAGAAGCTAAAAGAGAGGTCAATATAGTAACAGCTAATGATAATATGACTGCAGTAGCTTCTGTGAGATATATACCTAAAAGAATATACAAGATACCTGATTCAGATATTACAAAAGTGTTAAAACTTAAAGTGGAATTAGAATACGAGGAATATCCTCCTAAATTTACAGAAGTTGAAATTAAAAAGCTTTTAGCTGAAAGAGGAATTGTAAGTGGTCTAATTCTTGACAATCTAAAACAACTATGTTCTGGTAATACTGAAAATGAAGTGTTAGTGGCAGAAGGAAAACGAGAAAGAGAAACCATTCAAGATGAAATAACCTTGCTTTTTAAAGGCAAAGGTATCAGAACAATTGATGACAATGAGAAGGTTGACTTTAGAAATATGAACTATACTCCTAATGTAGCAGAAGATGAAATTATAGCAGTTATAAAAAAAGGCGAAGAGGGTAAACCTGGTATAGATATTTATGGTAAGATTATTAAAGTTGAACCATATAAGGAACTAAAATTAACTGTAGGTGATGGCTGCAAACTAGATGGAAGTAATGTTATTGCTTGTATTGATGGCAGGCCAGAGTTCAAGAACAATATTATTACTGTTAATAGAATATATGAAGCAACCTCAGACGTAAATATGGCTAGTGGAAATTTGACCTTTACTGGAGATATACATATTGGCGCAAGTGTAAGCCAAGGTATGACTATTAAGGCCGGAAAATCAGTAAGCATTGATGGGGCTGTGGATGGATCTCATATTATTTCTGGTGACTCTACAGTAATCAATGGAAATATAATTGGTTCTACTATTGAAGCTGGTGGAAAAGACTTTTTAGTACAACAGCAAATTGAAGCTTTAAATGAGCTTAAACAATCAATAGTAAACCTTAGTAGTACCGTGTTAGAAATAAAAGAGCACAATCTATTAGGAGCAGATAGAACCGATGGTGAAATAATAAAGGTTTTGATAGAAAATAAATTTAAGAATATTATCACCAATTCGCTGAATATAATAAGGCTTTTTTCTAAGGGCGATGAAGTTTCAAAAACCTTAAGTAGATTGGTTAGGCAGATGCTTATAGGTCTAGGACCAACTACTATAAAACACTATAGTGAGTTGGACAAACTAGTGGTTTTATCAGAGAACTTAATTAAAGGTCTAGAACGCAGTATAAATGTACCAGCTGATATAATTATTAATTACTGCCAAGATTCTACAATAAGTTCATCTGGGAGTATATACATAAATGGTAAAGGTCAGTACATATCACACTTAACTTGTAGTGGAAGTATAATTTTCACTCAAAATGGAAGTGTATCTAGAGGTGGATATCTTAAAGCTGAAACAGAAATAAGATGTAAAACTATTGGTAGTACTGGTGGTGTTAAAACTAAAGCTTCTGTAGCAAAAGGAGGACATATATATGCAGATATTGCATATCATAATACCATTTTTGCAATAGGAGAAAGAGAAATAATTTTAGACGAACCTTCAAGGAATCTTCATGTATACATGGATGACCTTGGAGATATAATAATAGATAAGCTTCGTTTATAAGGGGGATTACAATGGCTAACAAAGAAATTAAATTACTTATTTTCAGTTTGAATGGAGAACATTATGCAACAAACATCATGGATGTAGAAAGAATATTAGGTTATGAAGCGCCTACAGGACTTCCAGATGCACCTAATTTTGTGGATGGAGTTATTAACTATGAGGATAGCATTCTTCCTATAGTAAATCTATCTAAGAAGTTTGGTTTTGCTACAAAGCTTAATTTGGCTGAAACAAAGATTATAGTGGTTAAAGAAAGTGGCTCTAAGATAGGTATTATAGTAGATAACGTATATGAAGTAAAAGATGTTGAGGTCGATTTAATAGAAAACCCACCAGCGATAGCATCAAATATTTCTAGAAGATATATAAAAGGACTGATAAGGTTAAAAGATAACATAGTAATCCTGTTAGATTTATCTAAAATCTTAACAGAGGAAGAAAAAAGCAAATTGCTATAAGGTGGTTCTATGATAGATGCAGAAATCAAAGTAGGTATTGCTGATTTAAATACAGTAAAATATCCAGATAAGATAATGACTATCGGACTTGGGTCTTGCGTAGGTATAGCAGTATATGATAAGGTCAAACAATTTGGTGGGTTATCACATATTATGCTTCCTGATTCTACTCAGTTTAAGGATGTAAAAAATCCTTACAAATTTGCAGATTTAGCAATACCTATTCTAATTGATAAGATGGAGAAGTTAGGCTGTCAAAGGAGAAACTTGATTGTTAAGATCGCAGGTGGAGCATCCATGTTTAATTTTTCCGATAAAAGTATGATAAGTGATATTGGAAAAAGAAATGGAGAAGCAGTAGAAAAAGCTCTTAAAGCTATGCAGCTTTCTGCGGTAGCCTCGCACTTAGGAGGCAATAAAGGAAGAACAATGGTTTTAGATTCAAAAACTGGTAAGGTAATAATAAAGATTGTAGGACAAGGTATTATAGAACTTTAATGGAGTGATAATCTTGAATAAAATAAAAGTTATGGTAGTAGACGATTCTGCACTTATGAGAAAGATAATTTCTGACATGATAAATGAAGAGACAGATATGGAAGTTATAGCTACAGCAAGAAATGGTGAGGAGTTCGTTGAGAAGGTAGGAGGTTATAATCCAGATGTAATTACCTTAGATGTAGAAATGCCAAAGATGGATGGCATAACTGCATTGAAAAAGCTTAAGCTCACTAACAGAAATGCAAAAGTTATAATGCTTAGCAGTTTAACAACCAGTTCATCAAGAACTACATTAGATTGTTTAGATGCTGGTGCAGCTGACTTTGTTTCTAAGCCATCAGGCTCCATATCACTAGACATAAATAAAGTTAAATTAGAACTTGTACATAAAATAAGAGCAGTAGCATCAATAAAAAAATCATTATTTGATTTTAAGGTGGAAAAGAAAGAACCAGCAAGATATGTGACAAATACTAGAGCAACCGGCAAGATTGAAGCTGTAGTAATTGGTGCCTCAACTGGAGGTCCAAGAGCTTTACAAACTGTGCTAACAGAGCTTCCTGGAGATTTAGGTGTTCCAGTATTAGTAGTACAGCATATGCCAGCAGGATTCACAAAGACTTTCGCAGAAAGACTAAACAATCTCTGTAACCTTAAGGTGGTTGAGGCTGAAAATAATATGAATATCGAGAAAAATGTAATATATATAGCACCAGGTGGATTTCATATGGAGGTTTCAAAAGATAGAAAGATATCTTTAAATCAAGAACCTAGCATATGGGGAGTAAGACCAGCTGTAGATAAATTGTTCCATAGTTCAGCTGCTGTATATGGGAAAAATCAATTATCTGTTGTGCTTACAGGAATGGGCAAAGATGGAGCTCAAGGTACAGTATCTATAAAGAATGCAGGTGGACATACTATTTCTGAGGATGAATCAACTTGTACTATATATGGTATGCCAAAAGCTACATTTGAAACAGGAAAAGTAGATGAAGTATTACCTTTAGGATATGTAGCAAAAAAAATAGTAACATTAGTGAAAGGATAATAGGTGAGTTATGGATTTCAATCAGTTTCATCAGTGGGTACACAAGGAACTTGGAATAAATTTGTCAGCATATAAACCAACTCAGCTAAACAGAAGAATTGATAGCTTAATGACAAGATTAGGCGTTAAATCTCTAGAGGAATATACAAAACTCATAAAAACTGATAAAGACCACAGACAAAAGTTTTTAGACTTCATAACTATAAATGTTACAGAGTTTTTTAGAAATCCAGAGCTTTTTGAAGAGCTTGAAGGTATTTTGAAAAAGGAAGTAGCATCTAATAACAGTCTTAAGATATGGAGTGCTGCTTGTTCTATAGGATGTGAACCTTATTCTATTTCTATGATTTTGAATAATATCAGTCCAACTGGTAGACATAAGATAATTGCAACTGATATTGACAATACAATACTTACAAAGGCTAAACTTGGTGAGTATACTGACAATGAAATGAAAAATGTAAAGCAAAAAGAATTAGATAAATATTTCAAAAAAGTAAAAGATAAATATTATATAGATCAAAGCGTTAAAAACATGATTACTTTTAAGAAACATGATCTTATACTTGATAGCTATGAGAATAATTTTGACTTAATTGTATGTAGAAATGTAGTAATTTACTTTAATGTGGATGTAAAAAATGATATATATAAGAGATTTGCAGCTTCGCTTAAAAAAGGCGGACTACTTTTCGTAGGAGCTACAGAGAGTATATATAACTATAAAGACTTCGGCTTTGAAAAAGCTTCTACTTTTATCTATAGAAAGTTATAATATATCAATGCACTTATAACAATAATAATAAATAGGTAGAAATTTGTAGGATTATGACTAAAATAGCTTTTAATATGATGATAAATTATATAAAATAGTTAATAGAATTATTTGCTATAAAGAAATATAACCTTTTATACGATTATTAAAGTGTACATAATCAATAACATTCATATTTTAATTTAGACAATAAGTTTTGTGAAAATAAAATAGTTTATTAGAAATGATTTATTAAAAGTAACAATCTGTGAAACTAGAAGATTATAACACAGTGACTTAAATAAAATATACTTTCACAGAATTGCAGAAGCCACAACAAATATACTTGTTATGTGCTTGGAAGAATAACAGGAGACATGACAAGTAATAATTGTTGTGTGCCAATAAGGAATACAGGAGGCGCAACAATTAATAATTGTTGTGTGCTAAAAAGGAATACAGGAGGCGTAACAATTAATAATTGTTACGTGCTAAAAAGGAATACAGGAGGCATAACAATTAATAATTGTTATGTGCTTCGGAGAATAACAGGAGGGATAATTATGGACACATCTCAATATCTTTCAATGTTCTTAGAAGAGTCCATGGACAATTTACAGACTCTAAATGAATCTCTACTTGACTTGGAACAAAAGCCAGATGATATTGATAAGTTAAATGAAATATTTAGAGTAGCACATACTATAAAAGGTATGGCTGCAACTATGGGATTTAGCGATATTGCAGAACTTACACATAAAATGGAAGATGTACTCTCAAAGTTTAGAGAAGGGGAACTTAAGGTTACTCAAAATGTTGTTACTGTTCTTTTCGATTGCTTAGATACTCTTGAAAGAATGGTCAACAATATCTCTGAAGGTATAGAGGAAAAGGTTGACATAGAAAAGATAATGAAGGATTTGCATGACATAAGTTCTAATGAGCAACAAGAAGCGCCTTCAGAAGCTGTAGAAGAAGTAGTAGCAGTTCAGAATGCTGATTCTTCAAGTTACATAATAGACATCAATGAATATGATGTTAATGTAATTAAACAAGCTCATGAAAAGGGTTATAAAGCCATAAGAGTATTTATAGCGCTTAGTGAAAATACTTTACTTAAGTCGGCTAGAGCTTTCTTGATATTTAAAGAATTAGAAGAGCATGGAGAAGTAATAAAATCCTATCCTTCTACAGAAGATATAGAAAATGAAAATTTTGATTTTACTATAGAACTTATTGTAATTACAACCTTAGAAACTAGTGAAATTGAAAAAATTGTAGAAAATATTTCAGAAGTGGATAAAGTTTCCGTAGAAGAAGTCGAATTAAAAATAGATAAGGTAAATGAAGTTGCAATAACTAAAGAAGAAGTTAATACAGTTAAAGTAGATGAAACGTCAAAGACAGTGGCTCCTAAGCCTATAGTTACAAATAAGCCAAAAGCTGAAGAAAAGAAGAGCGGAAATGCAGCTCCTCAAAAGAAGGTTCATCAATCAGTAAGAGTTGACTTAGAGAGATTAGATAAACTAATGAACATGGTTTCAGAGTTAGTTATTCACAGAACTAGATTAGAGCAGATCAGCACAAGTTATAGAGCGCCAGAATTGAATGAAACTCTAGAACAAGTTGCTAGAACTACTTCTGACTTACAAGATCTTGTAATGAAGATCAGAATGCTTCCTCTAGAAGTTGTGTTCAATAGATTCCCAAGAATGATAAGAGATTTATCTGTAGAGCTTAATAAAGATATTAACTTCATAGTAGAAGGTCAAGATACAGAGCTTGATAGAACTGTAATTGATGAAATTGGAGAACCGTTAATACATTTACTTAGAAATGCTGCTGATCATGGTATAGAAAGCAAAGAAGACAGAGCAAAATCAGGAAAAGACCTTATGGGAACTGTCAAACTTTCTGCATACCAAGAAGGAACAAAGGCAGTAATTAGGGTAGAAGACGATGGTGCTGGTATAGATGTAGAAAAAGTTAGACGTAAAGCTGAAAAAATAGGTATAAACACTGAGGGAATGACTGAAAATGATATAAAGAATTTAATTTTCTCTCAAGGCTTTAGTACTAATGAAGTTGTTACTGATATATCAGGAAGAGGCGTGGGTATGGATGTTGTTAAAACAAAAATATCTGCACTTGGAGGAACCGTTGATGTAGTTAGTGAAATAGGCAAAGGTTCAAGCTTCATAATAAGATTACCTTTGACACTTCAAATAATTCAAGCGTTGCTTGTTAAAGTTGGAGAAGAAACACTTGCTATATCTCTTGGATTTATAGACAGAGTTATCGATTATAAAGAAGAGAATATTAAGAAAACCAATGGAAGAGAAGTTATAGTTTATAGAGATAATGTAATACCTCTAATAAGACTTAATGAAACTTTACAAATTGACACTAGCAAAAAAGATAAGAATTTTATTATAATAGTTAAGGTCGGAGATAAAGTGGTTGGTCTTTTAGTTGATTCATTACTAGGTCAACAGGAAATAGTAATAAAACCTTTAGGAAAGACTCTTGAAGGACTAAAAGAGTATATAGGAGCAACAATACTTGGTAATGGTCTTGTTACACTTATACTTGATGTAGGTGCTTTAATTTAGAGCCTAGAAGGAGGATTGTGATGGATTATACGCAATTAAGTGCACTTCAGCTGGATGCCCTTAGGGAAGTAAGCAATATTGGTGCGGGAAATGCTGCCACAGCTCTTTCTCAATTGCTAAATAGAAAAATTGACATGACAGTTCCAAATGTTAAAGTAATAGATTTTATGGATATTTATAACTTTATCTCAGAAGAAGAACTTGTGGCCGCAGTATTAGTCAAAGTTCTAGGAGATACGCCAGGGAATATATTATTTGTATTTGAAAAATCGACAGCTTCTAATATAATAGAAGTGTTGACTGGAATGAAAGAAGACGATTTTAGTGAAATGGGAAGTTCTGTTTTATGTGAGATAGGTAACATTATCTCCGCAGCATATATGAATGCTATTGCAAGACTTACAAATTTGAATATCATGCCATCAGTACCAGCTGTGGCCTTTGATATGCTCAGTGCAATTTTAAGTGCTACATTTGTAGAGTCAGCACAGTATTCAGATAATGTATTGGAAATTGAAACAATGCTATTAGGCGAAGATGCAGAAAATATAGGTGGACATTTTTATTTTGTTCCTAATCCTGGATCTTTAGAAAAAATATTAAATTCAATAGGTGTAATATAGATAGGGGGATTCTAAATGGCTAGAGTATTAATTGTTGATGACGCAGCATTTATGAGAATGATGATAAAGGATATTCTTGAAAAGAATGGATTTGAAGTTGTAGGTGAAGCAAGCAATGGAATTAAAGCTGTTGAACTTTACAAAAAGGAAAAACCAGATGTTGTAACTATGGATATAACAATGCCTGATATGGATGGTATTGAAGCTGTAAAGAACATAAAAGCATTTGATCCAGCAGCAAAGGTAATAATGTGTAGTGCAATGGGTCAACAAGGCATGGTTATGGATGCTATAAGAGCAGGCGCAAAAGACTTTATCGTAAAACCATTCCAAGCAGACAGAGTACTGGAAGCAATAAAAAAGGCAATCGGCTAAATGAGGGGGCATGAAAATGCAAGTTGTTGTATTTAAGATTAGTGATGAACTTTTTGCTGTAGAAACAGCAAAGGTTCTGAGTATTACTGATATGACCGAGGTAACAAAAGTTCCTAAAGCCCCAGTCCATATAAGAGGACTAATAAATCTTAGAGGTAGCATAATACCACTATTAGACATAAATCTACTATTAAACATACCAAAGTCTCTAAAGGATCAAAGTAATATAATCATATTAAATGTTGATGATGAGCAGGTTGGTATATCAGTAGATGAAGTGGAAGAAGTGCTAGAAATTGATGAAAAGCTACTTCAAAAACTTGAAAATGAAAGATATCAAAGCTATGTTAAAGGTATAGTGAATTTTGATGATAAACTAGTTACATTAGTAGATATAAATAAAATACTAAAATTTTAATTAGTGAAGTGAGGTAAGAGTATGGCAGATGTATTATCACAAAGTGAAATAGACGCCCTATTGTCTGCCTTGTCTGCTGGAGAACTTGAGCCAGATGAATTGCAAAAAGATGAAGAAAAGCAAAAAGTTAAGGTCTATGACTTTAGAAGTCCTCAGAAGTTTTCTAAAGAACATATAAGGACTCTTGAGCTTATACATGATAATTTTGCAAGAATAATATCTAATTTTCTTACTGCTCAGGTGAGGAAAAATACAAAGGTTAATATAGAAAATATTGAGCAGGTAACCTATGAAGAATTTATTCATAGTGTATCTAATCCTACTACGTTGCTTTTGTTTAAGATGCCACCATTAAATGGTTCAATTCTCTTTGAGATGAATCCAAGTTTCTCCTTTCAAGTAATTGATATACTGCTTGGAGGAACTGGAGAGCGAAGACATGTAAGTAAAGAATTCACTGATATAGACAAAAATATCATAATACAAGTAGCTACAGGGTTACTATCCAATTTGAAGCTTGCTTGGGAAGATATTTTAGAAGTGGATATCGAAGTAGAAAGCTTAGAAACTAATCCTGCTCTTAATCAAACTCTGGCTCCAAATGAACCAGTTGCGCTTATAACATTCTCTGTAGAAATGGGTAAAAGCAATACTTTTATAAATCTTTGTATTCCTTACCTAAGTATAGAGAAGTTACTAGATAAGTTAGTTATGCAAAACTGGTTCCAGCCAGATGCTGATGAAGATAGAGAGCATACAAGAGAAGACTTGAAAAAGAGATTAGATTCTGTAGACGTTAATCTTATGGTTGAGCTTGGTAGTACAGAAGTTAGTGTAGATGAATTCTTAAGACTAGTAAAAGGCGATGTCATTAAGCTTGATAATAAATATAATAGCCCTGTAAAAGTAATTGTTGAAGATGAAGAATGTTACCTGGCTAAACCAGGTATTGTAGGCAAGAATATGGGAATAGCCATACTAGACGTTATAGGTAAGGATGTGGAAGATTATGAGTAATGGATTTCTTACACAAGAAGAAATAGATTCTTTGTTGAATGGTCCATCAACACCAGCAGAGTCCACAACAGGTAACACTGAAGAGGGTATAACAGATATTGATAAAGATCTGTTAGGTGAGATAGGAAATATTTCAATGGGGTCGGCTTCTACAGCTCTATCCCAAATAATTAATCAATCTGTTAATATTACTACACCAGTAGTAAGTACTACTACATTGGGAGAGCTAAAAGAGCAGTTCCATATACCTAATATAGTTCTTGAAGTTGAATATACTTCAGGTATATTAGGAAAGAATATATTAATAATGCAAATTAATGATGCTGCAGTAATAGCAAATCTAATGATGGGCGGAGATGGTACTGTAAGTACTACAGAGCTGTCAGAGATAGAGCTTAGTGCAGTTCAAGAAGCTATGAATCAAATGATTGGATCAGCAGCAACTTCAATGGCTACTATGTTTGCTAGAGAAGTAAATATATCTCCACCTATTTCTAAAACTTGGGATGAAGAAAATGAACCAGTTTCAGAAGGTATTGGAGAAGATGATCCCTTAGTTAAAGTATCATTTAAGTTAACTATAGGTGATTTAGTAGATAGTAATATAATGCAGTTACTACCTTTGAAAACTGCTAAAAAGATTGTTTCTATAATGATGGGAGAAGAGCAGCAAGCAGAGCCAGCTCCAGTGCAAGAGAACAAAGCACCAGAAAGAGCACCTCAACAAGAAACAAGAGCAGCTAGCAATGCAGCACCTACATATTCTGCACCATCTGATACATATCATAATAATGATAATTATGGAGGCAATAATAACTATGTTCAAGAAAAACCAATATATCAAGAACATAGACCTCCTGTAGAAGTACATCAAGCTTCTTTTGATAATTTATCAGCTAATCCGTCTGGACCAGCACATAAGAATATAGACTTAATTTTAGATGTTCCACTAGAAATATCTGTAGTACTAGGAAGAACTAAGAAAAGTATAAAAGATATTTTATCCTTAAGTAATGGATCACTTGTTGAACTGGATAAAGTTGCAGACGAACCTGTAGAAATCTTAGTAAATGGCAAGAGAGTTGCTTTTGGTGAAGTAGTGGTAGTTGATGAAAACTTTGGTGTTAGAATAACAAGTATTGTCAGCAATGCAGAGAGAATAAAATCGCTGAGGTGATAAAAAGCACATTCCTGAATATGGCAGGAAGGTGCTTTTTGCTCTTTTTTAATATAAATGCTTAAGCAACTTTAAAGTATAGTGCTGAAATTAAGTGGTCAGTAATCCGATGCTTGGAGGAGCTTACGCAAAGAATTAATAAAATTAATAGATTTAGGAAATAATATAAATGTTAAAAAAGTGTTAACAAATTATGAAGTTTTCTAACAGGTTCAGAATAAGAGGTAAGAAGTAAAAAAGTTAAGTTAAAATACATTAAAATTATAGAAATTTTTTACAAAACCATAAAGTAAGGCTAAACTAATTTATTGTATATACGATAATAGAAGTAGTGAATATAGTACAGTGGAGGTAGGTTATGAATATTAAAGGAGTAGGTTCAACAAGAAACGTAATTGATATATATCATAACAATAAAGTAAAAACTGCTCAGAAAGCTGAGAGTGTTAAGCAAGATAGTATAGAGATTTCTGGTGCAGCTAAAGCGTTAAGTAGTTTTTCATTAGGAGATGATGTAATGCCTAGAAGTGAAAAAGTAGAAGCTTTAAGAATGCAGGTAGCTAATGGAACTTATAAGCCAAACAATGATCTAACAGCTAAAGCTATGATCGATTCTATAAGAGAAGGAAGGGTTTAATATGTACGAAGAGCTTATTAATATAATAGACAGAGAAAAGGAAGTGATTAATAAGCTTCTTTCGTTACTAGATGAGCAGTACAAATGTCTATTAAATAAAGATGTATTTGGATTAGATGCAGTTGCTGAGAAAATACAAGGTTGCAACAAAGAAGTAGCAGAGCAAGAAGTTGCAAGAAGAAGGCTTGTAGGCAGTAATTCTATGAGAGAAGTTGTGTTCTCATCTGGTGATGATGTATTAGAAGAAAGTTATAGAGGTATCTTAAAACTTTTAGAAGCAGTTAGGCTTCAGAAGGATACTAATGATTTGTTAATAAAACAACAACTCTCATACACTAATCAAATGCTAAATTATATAAATCCTAATAGAGGGACAAAAACTTATAATTCCTATGGGAAAATGACTAAGTAACAGGGGGAGAAAATATGTCAGGTTTATTTTCTACATTTAATATAGCAAAAAGCGGTATGTCTGTTCAGCAAAAGGCAATAGATGTAACGTCACATAATATATCCAATGCCAATACTGCAGGGTACTCTAGACAGAGGGCAAATATTGAAACTACAAGACCTCAATCTCTTGGAGGTATGGAAGCTGGGCAGCTAGGAACAGGGGCTCAAGTATCTACAGTAGAAAGAATAAGAGATACTTTCTTAGACTATCAGGTTAGAAATGAAACGAGTATATCAGGTCAATATAACACAAGAAATACTTTTTTAAGCCAGATTGAAGATGTGTTTACAGAACCATCTGATACTGGTATATCTACACTTATGGGGAAGTTTTTTGATTCATGGCAACAGTTGTCCAAGCAGCCTCAGAGCTCCAATGCAAGAACAGTAGCTGTTCAGCAGACTGTAGCACTTACAGATTCTTTAAATCATGCTTATACACAGCTTAAAGATTTAAAGAACAACGCCCAAAGTCTTATAAAAAATACAGTTACTGATATGAACAGTACTTTAAATCAAATAGGTCAATTAAATAAGGAAATAATAAGTGTTAAAAATGCTGGTGATACTCCTAATGATCTTATGGACAAGCGAGATCTTTTAATAGATCAGTTATCTAGTAAGTTTAACTTAAATATAGATAGAAAACAATTTGAAGGAATAAATCTTAAACCAGCTGATACCAATGGTATGAAAGCTCCAGAACTAGTAAAAGCTGATGGAGACACAAATGTTGCAAGATTTTCATATATAAATAGTATTGAAAAAGATCCTACAGATGATAGTGGAACAACTTATAAAATAACTTATTACAAGCTTGGAAATATGGACAATGAAAAGAATAAGCAAACTCTTACCTTGAAGAATGTTAGTGCCGATCAAGCAAAGCAGATAGACGAAACAAGAGTTCTTTGGTCAAGTAGTGATGGAACTGCGACTTTAGCAGATGGTTATCCTATAAAAGACGGATCAACCATAGACATACAAGAACTTAAGTTATTTACACCTTCTACAGGAGAAGTTAAAGGTAATATAACTATACAGCAAGATATAGATAACTATATAGATCAAGTAAATAAACTTGCAAAATCCATAGCCTTTACAGTAAATGCGGTACATAGTGGTATGACAAGTGCTACAAGCAAAGGGTATCCAGATAAGGATTATATGCCTTTATTTGTAAACAAGTCTGTAGCTAGATACGGTATTGGTGGGGATATGATGAATCTTGATGACATATTAAAAGGTGAACAAGATATAACTGCTGAGAATATATCGGTAAATAAAGCAATTATTAGTGATGTTATGCAATTGAAGACAAAAACTAGGGATTCAAACTATGCCTATGCTTCACAAAATACTGTTGATGGTGAAGGTGATGGAGCTAGAGCTCTTGCTATAGCACAGCTTAAGAACAGCTTAATAGCTATACAAGATGTTGGATCTACTGTTAATACAAGAGCAGATTTATTTGATCCATCAAAGGGTAAAGCAGTACTAAAGAATAATGGACTAGAGGTCGAAAATAATAATAACGGGACTACTTTAGAAGCATATTTTAAGGATGGAATAGATAAGTTAGGTGTACAAGCTCAAGAAGCATCAAGAATGGTAACTAACCAGCAGCAACTTTTAGATTCGCTTAATCAAACAAAAGATAGTGTTTCTGGAGTATCACTT
The DNA here is from genome assembly GCF_009928445.1 of Clostridium sp. C8-1-8. Classification (GTDB taxonomy): domain Bacteria; phylum Bacillota; class Clostridia; order Clostridiales; family Clostridiaceae; genus Clostridium_AR. Next base: position 15,716 of record NZ_JAABNO010000002.1, read on the forward strand.
GATGAAGAAATGGCAAACCTGGTGCAATTTCAACATGCTTATAGTGCTAACGCAAAAGTTATTGCAACAGTGGACGAGCTTCTTGATGTAGTTGTAAACGGACTAAAGAGATAGAAAAGGGGTATATATAAATGAGAGTTACTAATAGAATGTTGTCAAACAACTTTTTAAGTGATATGAGAACAAATCTTAATAATATGAAAACTCTTCAATCTCAATTATCCTCAGGTAAGGAGATAAGAAGACCGTCAGACGATCCTTTTAAGACTGCAAGAATAATGCAGCTTAATACAGATATATCAGCAAATAAGCAATACAATGAAAATATTAGTGATACTATAAACTGGCTAGATGCTACAGATACTTCTTTGGATCAGGTTACTCAAAGTTTTCAAAGAATAAGAGAGCTTGTAATATCCTCAGGAAATTCAGCTTATGGTTCAGATGAAAGAAGAGCAATAAAAGATGAATTAAATCAAAAGGTATCTGAAATATCTCAGATTCTTAACGCGAATTTCGATGGTAAATATGTTTTTGGAGGTAGCAAAGTAACTTCAAAACCTTTAGGTGTAAAGGATATTGATGCCAACGGAAACAAAGGCTTATTTTTCGCAGGAAAAGATGGTGAGGAGCTTTCCTTAAATTCACCAGATATAATAATGTCAAGTCAGATGGATATGATAAAGCAAAAGCTTCCTGTAGAAGTATCGCAAGGTGTAACTATGGACTACAATGTTAGTGCCTATGATGTATTAAATTTCACTAGCGAAAAAGGAAAGCAAATAAATGTGAGTAATTTGTTGAATAATATAATTAGTAACTTAGATTCTAAATCTCCTGATGCACAAGGTAAGCTTACTGGAGAAAACTTAGAAGATTTAACTTCAGCAGCAAGTAATATACTAAAGATTAGAGCTGAAGTAGGTGCAAAGCAGAACAGAATGGATTCTGCTAAGGATAAAAATACAGAAGAAAATTATAATTTAACTGAAGTATTGTCAAATACAGAAGATATAGATATAACACAGAAAACAATGGAGTATAGCACTATGCAGACTGTATACATGGCTTCGCTTCAGACAAGTGCAAAAATAATTCAACCTTCTCTTATGGATTATTTGAGATAGGTATATTGGAGGGGATATTGATGAAACTTGAGACTAAATACCATGGGATTTTAAATTATGGAGAAGAAGATATAATTACTTTTTCAAAGGGACTGCCTGGACTTCAGGATTTAAATAAATTTATACTTATAGACTTCGAAGAAAATCCGGTTTTTAAAATTCTTCACTCTATAGAAAATGAAGAGATAGGATTGGTCGCAGTTTCACCCTTTGATTTTATAAGTGATTATGAGTTTGAACTTAGAGATTCTGTAGTTGAAAGACTTAAGATAAAGGACTCAAATGAAATACTTGTGTTAAATACTGTGACCTTAAGTTCTAAAGTAGAAAATATTACGACTAACTTAAAAGCGCCTATAATAATAAATACAAATTTAAAGCTTGGGGAACAAATAATCTTAGATAATGAAAAGTATAAGATAAAGCATCCTCTACTAAGGAGTGAGTAATATGTTGGTGCTAACTAGAAAAAAAGGTCAGTCGATACTTATTGGTGACAACATTGAAATTTCAGTAATAAAACTTGATGACGGAAGTGTTAAACTAGCGATAAATGCTCCCAAGGAGCTAAGTATCTTAAGAAAAGAACTTGTTAAGGAAGTTGAAAACGAAAATAAAAATGCTACTGTAGTAGATTTGAGTGTGCTAAAAAATCTCAAAAAATAGAGGTGTATGTATGGAGATAAGAGTTAATCAGACGACTAGTACTCAGAGTAATATGGATCTAACTAGTCAACCCAAAGCTATAACAACTGATATAACTGTACAGGAAGATAAAAAGATTACGGATAATCAACAATCTATAGATACAAAAGATAACGGTGAACATAGAGATATAAAGAAAGCAGTGGATAAATTAAATAAGTTTCTTGAAGAAGATAATGCTCATGCAGTATATGAGATGCACGATAAATTTAAGAATGATCTTATGATAAAGATTGTTGATAACCAAACAAAAGAGGTGCTGATGGAAGTACCTCCTAAAAAGATTTTGGACATGGTTGCCAAGCTATGCGAAATGGTAGGCGTAGTATTTGATAAAAAAGCATAACTAAAAATTTTTATAGGGTGGAAATAAGATTAAAATTATATAGGTTTTATCTTATTAGATTTTAATACTATAGATTTATTCTTCTTAAAACCCTTTAGGAGGAATCTATATGGAATTTAAATTAAATAAAATAGATACCGACCTAAGAGAAAAACTTCAAGAACAAACTAGGGATGGTAAGGTTCATTCTAAGGATGGAATAAAAATTGAAACACAAATTGATAGCTATAAATATAGAGAACCTAGTAAAGAGAAAAAGAAAGACAAGCACAAGGAGTCTTTTAAGGAAGTAATAAAAGAGCAAAAAACTGTGACTGTAGAAGGTTACAAACCAGAAGAAATTCATGTTGAAGTAACTAAGGAAAAAGACTCCAAAGAAAACTATAGAGGAATATTTATAGATGTTAAAAAATAGGAGGATATTATGTACGGAGCAAATGGATATAATGTATATAAAAATAATAGTGTAAACTATGCATCCAAAGGACAACTATTACTAATGCTAGTAGATGGAGCTGTAAAATACTCAAAAATAGGAAGACAAGCTATAATAGATAAAGATATAAAAAAAGCTCATGAGAACATTACAAGAACTGAAGATATATTTACAGAGCTAATGGTTAGCTTAGATCAAAATGCAGGTGAGTGGGCAAAACAAATTTTCGCAGTTTATGAATTCATAAAATATCAGTTAATGCAAGCTAATATTAAGAAGGATGTTGCCATAATGGATGAAATAATTCCATTAATTGAAGACATAAGAGATACATGGTATGAAGCTGATAAGCTCGCAAAGGTAGCTAGATAATATGGATGATTTAAGAGAAAAGCTTCTTAAGTACAAGGAGTTAACTGATAGTATGATATCTTCGGTAGTTGAAGAAAAAGAAGAGGAATTCAAAAGATTAGTTGCAGAAAAACAACTTTTGATTAATTTAATAGATAAGGGTAATTATAACAAGGTTTTATTTATGGAAACAGCTAAAGAACTCGACCTTCTTGAGCAGGATGTAAAGCTTCAAAAAACTATTGAGGAAAAGAAGCTTTACATAAAAGGTGAGATAAAGCATTTAGACGAAAAGAAAAATGCTAATAGAGCATATAACAATGCATTTAGAGGGTATAGTTTTGTAAATAAACAGATATAAAATGAGAGGTGATTCATTTGAATATTTCAAGTACATCAAGTAGTAGCTCTAATAGTAGTGCAAATTATGGTAGAATTACAGGGCTTGCCACTGGAATGGATACTGATGGGATGGTAAAACAAGCGTTAGCAGCTGATCAAACTAAGATAGATGCTGTAAAACAAGATGTACAGTATACTCAATGGCAGCAGGAAGCTTATGTAGGTTTTATCAAAGATCTTAAGGAGTTTAATAATTATTTTGACATAGTAAAACCAGATAATATGATGCTGTCAGGAGCTTATACTGGCACAACTACTTCTACAGCTTTGACTAGTGGTGTAGATGCTAGCAATTATTTAACTGCAACGACGCTTCCTGGGGCTGTAAAGGGAAATTACCAAGTTCAGATAAATAATCTTGCAGAAAGCGCAAAAACACAAAATTACTTCAATACAGTCACTGCAGACAGTGTAACTACTGCTGATCAATGGAGTGGTAAGAAGCTAAGCTTTACAGTAGATGGAAAAACTACTGATATAACCTTGGGGACTTTTACGGCTATCAATACGTTAGATGATGTTGTTTCAGATATTAATAATAAGTTAAGTGCTAATAATAACTTAAACGGGAAGATTTCTGCAGGAGTAAACAGCTCATCAGGAAAGGTAACACTTTCTTCTAGCTATGGTAGTGATGTTACTTATGTAGCGGGCGATGGAGTATTTTCCGCTAGCAATAAGACTCTAAAAGCTTATACAGGAGACACAAAGCTTTCAGATTTAGGTATAGGTTCAGGTTCCTTTACTGTTTCAGTGGAAGGCAAAACTTTTAGTGTGGCTATAGATAATACTAAAACTATAAGTGAGTTTGAAAGTGATTTGCTCACTGTAAAGTCTGGTGATACTCCAATTACACAGTACTTAAACATAAACTTCAGTGATTTGACCAAAAAGCTGACTATAGAAACAAAGGATACAGGTTTAGCAGAGAAAATAAACTTTAGCGGGGACACTAGTGGGTTTCTTAATAAATTTGGTTTAAGTGGTGATCACTTTGGAAAAGATGCCAATATATCAATAAAGGCTCCAGGAGAAACAAGTTTTGTTCAAGTAAACAAGAGTTCAAATATTTTTACTATAGACAGTATAAAATACAATTTGGTATCAGCTAAACCAGGTGATACTATAAGCTTGAATGTTAAGTCAGATGCCTCAGCACAAGTAGATAAGTTTAAGAAGTTCATAGATAAATATAATGAGCTTATAGATAAGATAAACTCCAAAATAAATGAAAAGAAGAGTTATGATTATAAACCTTTAACGGATACCCAAAAGTCTTCCATGAAAGATACTGAAATAACTGCTTGGGAGAATAAAGCTAAAGAAGGTATATTAAGAAGAGATAGTTATCTAACCAATGTGGTTTCACAGATGAGACAGGCTGTTTATGATACAGTTAAGGGAGCAGGAATTTCTATAACTGAAATTGGAATAACTACGACTTCTATTTATTCTGATGGGGGTAAGCTTCAAGTAGATGATAGTAAGTTAAAAGCTGCTCTTGAACAAAAGGGAGATCTAGTTCAAAAACTATTTACTCAAAGTTCTACGGTTTATGGAGAAAAGGGGATATTTCAAAGATTCAAAGATGTATTAAACAATGCTGTTGGTACAGATGGATCCTTAATTAAAAAAGCTGGATATACCGATACTAGATGGGTAAGTGAAAATGATTTGTCTAAGAACATTGCTACAAAAAATGCGAAAATAAAAGATATGCAGTCAATGATGACTCAAAAGCAACAAAGACTATATTCAATGTATGCGACTCTAGAGCAGAACATGAATAACTTGAATTCTCAGAGCAGTTGGCTTGCATCATCTTTAGGAGCACAATAAACCTAAGGTTATTAACTTAATATTATAAAAATATAGAGATAAGTATTTTTATAAATCAAAGCTACACATGAAACATTTTTGTTTTGTGTGTAGCTTTAAAATTATATTTAATTCTAGTAGCTCGTTCGTATAGCATCTCCTGCATAAACACTTAATTTCAACAATATTCTTTAACATAGTCCTGTTGAAAAAAGAATATTCGAAATATTAAAAAACTATAAAGTGTTTAGTAGTTGTATCGATTATTATAGTATAAGGGTAAGAACAATTACAGTAATACGAAACTTAAGTTTTTACCTTGAATTTTATAAGATAAGAAAACTTATAAAAAAATAAAAAAACACTAAAGTATCAGATTAATCTAACGATTAATAAAGTATAAAGATAAAATATTAATTAATAAGGATTATAAATTAATATAATTATCTGAAGATTATAAACTGTAACATAAAAGTTTATAAAAAATAAAAAAAGTACTAAAGTATCAGAAAAAAGTAACGATAATAAAGTACAAGGGTGATAAAACACTACTTAAACAAAACTAAGGTGGTAGTAAGTTCAAAGAACTTAACTATAAATAAATTATTGGACATGGATGTCCGTCAAAATCAGGGAGGGTTTTATAATGATAATCAATCACAATCTTAACGCAATGAATGCACACAGAAATATGACTTCTAATACTAGCGCTGCTGGTAAGTCAATGGAAAAGCTATCTTCAGGTCTTAGAATAAACAGAGCTGGAGACGACGCTGCTGGACTAGCTATATCTGAAAAGATGAGAGGTCAGATCAGAGGTCTTGATCAAGGCGCAAGAAATGCTCAAGATGGTATTTCTTTAATCCAAACAGCAGAAGGTGCATTAAACGAAACACACTCAATTCTTCAAAGAATGAGAGAGCTTTCAGTTCAATCAGCAACTGCAACTGTAACAACAGACGATAGATCAGCAATGGACAAAGAATTCCAACAATTAAAAGGGGAAGTTGATAGAATTGGTGATCAAACACAGTTCAATACAATGGATCTTTTAAAAGGTGGATTCGGAGCAACTTCTACTGGAGGAGCTAACATAGTTGCTGCAAAAGGTATTACAGACTACAACATAGGTGGAGCACAAGCTGGTTCAGTAGCGTTCACATCAGCAGCTGGTACAAACAGTGGTGTTAAATTGACAGCTGTATTTACAGATGCAGGTGGAAACAGTACAACTCAGGTTTTAGATGACGTAGGTATTCTAACAGGAGCAGATACAAAGACAATAAACTTTGATAAATTAGGAGTTAGCTTTACTGCAAATAACGCACTAGCGGCTACTTCTTTTGGTGGAGCTGCCGATGATACAATAACTATAACAACTGCAGCTGCTAAGTTCCAAGTGGGAGCAAATAAAGATCAAACTATCAATTTATCAATAAGAAATATGAAAGCAACTGGTTCAGTATTAAACTTGTCAACAAATGATGTATTGACTCAAACAAAAGCTCAAACTTCAATTCAGTCATTAGACAATGCAATAAAAGAAGTTTCAACTGAAAGATCAAATTTAGGTTCGGTACAAAACAGACTAGAACATACAATTGCTAACTTAAACACTGCAAGTGAAAACTTAAGTGCATCTGAATCAAGAATCAGAGACGTTGATATGGCTAAGGAAATGATGAATTTCTCTAAGAACAACATACTTAGCCAGGCTGCTCAAGCTATGCTTGGACAAGCTAACCAACAACCTCAAGGAGTTCTTCAATTACTAAGATAGTAAATTAAACAGATATCTCACTTAATTTAATAAATTGGAGTCAGAGTATAAGCTCTGGCTCCCTATTTAAAAGTTAGTAAAAAAAATAAAAAAATATTTAAGTAAAGTATAAAGTTTTATTTTATATATTCGAAAAAAGAAATATAAAGGTTAAACTTTAGAAAATTAAATAAAGCATGGACGATTAATAAACTTATCTAATTTTGCAGGATGCAAAAAAGAGATAGGTATATTAATCGTCCATTTTTGTGATTTCAAGGAGGAAGAATATGTTAGTATTAGGCAGGAAGCCAGGAGAATATGTAGTGATAGGTGATAATATCACTGTAAAGGTAGTAAAAAGCGAAAATGGAGATTTAAGACTTGCAATTGATGCTCCAAAGGATGTAAAAATCACAAGAGGTGAGGTCTGGGAGCAAGATCGTAAGAAAGAACAGGCTATTTAAATATTAAAACTTAATTATTGTAAACTCAGGAGGAGTAATTTTATCTTATAAACTAGCAGGATGCTGGGGGTGTAGGATGAGATTACTCCTTTTTCTTTATAAATAGGAAGTTGAGAGTGGATAATTGAGAATGGAGAGTTGAGGAAGTTCTTTCTCTCTTTGTTCGAAAAAAACATTTTCAACAAACAAAAGTATATAGTTTCAATTGAATAAATTCGGGGGAATGTGTCTATGATTTTAGATATATTGCAGGAATTTAGGAGGTTGAAATAATGAAGGAAAGTTTAGTTTATACAAAGGCTTTTAGGTTTGCGGTGAAGATAGTTGGTTTATATAAGTATCTATGTAAAGATCAGAAAGAGTATGTGATATCAAAACAAATACTAAGATCTGGTACAAGCATAGGTGCAAATACAAAAGAAGCTGTACAAGCTTCTAGTAAAAGAGACTTTTTAATGAAGATAAATATAGCATTAAAAGAAGCCTCTGAAACCGATTATTGGCTACAACTTTTAAAAGAAACTGGTTATCTGGATGTTAAAACCTATGAATCAATGATAACTGATTGTAACGAACTAAATAAAATTCTTTCATCAATAGTAAAAACAACCAAAGAGAATTTGAAGAGTGAAATAAATAAATAACTATACTTTTAACTATCAACTCTCCACTCTCCACTCTAAATTCTCAACTAACCCAAGGTAGTAATGCCATAATGGCTTTAACTATAAATAAAAAGCAGTGGAAAAGGATGTCCACTTTAAAATTCAAGGAGGGAACTACTATGATAATCAATCACAATATGGGCGCAGCTAATGCGATCAGACAAATGGGGATTAACCAAACAAGTGCAGGAAAGTCAATGGAAAAACTTTCTTCAGGTCTTAGAATAAACAGAGCTGGAGATGACGCTGCAGGTCTTGCAATATCAGAAAAAATGAGAGGCCAAATCAGAGGCTTAGACCAAGCTTCAGGTAATGCCCAAGATGGCATATCATTAATTCAAACAGCTGAAGGAGCATTAAATGAAACTCACTCAATTCTTCAAAGAATGAGAGAACTTTCAGTTCAATCAGCAAATGATACAAACAATGACACAGATAGAGGTCAAATCCAAAAAGAAATGGATCAATTAAAGAGCGAAATTACAAGAATATCAAGTGATACAGAATTTAATACTAAGAAGCTACTAAATGGAGATATGGGAAAAACAGCTCAACAAGGGGCTGGTGCTGCAGTATATACAGGTTTAGAAGCCAACGGTACTGATTTAACAAGTGGAAGTTACTCATTAAATATGACTGCTGCAGGAACTGATACTTTTACTGTTACTTCAGGTGCTACAGCAGTTACAGGAGCTACTATTGCTAACGATATTACAGTTCAAGCTGCAGCTCAAATTAAGTATGGATCATATACACTTGATGTTTCTAATTTCAGTGCAGGTACTTCAGCAGACCTTAAGTTGACAGGACCAGATGGTAAAGTAACTACTGTTACAGGAGCAGCTCTTAATGCGGCTATAAATATAGCAGGAGTTCATTTCGACTTCGCTACTGAAAATATTACTGGTAATGGTACTGTAAAATTTGATTTGACTTCTAATGGATTAGAAATTGATCTTGCAGGAGATAAAGTTGTTAACAACTCAGCAATTGCTGCATATTCAGGTAACACATTAAATGTTGGAGGATTTGAATTCACTGTCCTTACAAATCACGGTGCTACTGGAAATGCTAAAGCGATAAATGTTATTGATAAATCTGTTAAATTCCAAATTGGTGCTAATGAAGATCAAAATACTCAATTAGCAATAAACAACATGAGTGCTACAGCATTAGGAGTTAACAATATTGATGTTACTTCTCAAGCTGGTGCAAATGATGCAATAACAACTATTCAAACAGCAATTGATAAAGTTTCAACTGAAAGAGCTAAATTAGGAGCTTACTCAAACAGATTAGAACACACAATAGCTAACTTAGGAACTTCTTCAGAAAACTTAACATCAGCTGAATCAAGAATCAGAGACGTTAACATGGCTAAGGAAATGTCAACATTCTCTAAGAACAACATTCTTAGCCAAGCTGCTCAAGCTATGTTGGCTCAAGCTAACCAACAACCTCAACAAGTTCTTCAATTATTAAGATAATTGATAGGATTATAAAATAAAGTAAAATAAAGAGTCAGAGCGAAAGCTCTGACTTCTTAAATAGATTTAAAAGGAGGGGAAGAATATGCCAAGAAGTGGTCAAAAAGTAGAGCAGTCAGGTATTTACAAATGCACAAGCTGTGGAAATGAAGTAACCTGTGTTAAAGGTGAGCCGTTTCCTCCATGTGCAAAATGTAATAACTCTGAGTTTAGATTAGTAAGAGCCACTAAATAACATAAGTTAGATGAAACAAGTGGGGAGCTTAAAGATACTTAAGAACTGACTTCTAGTCATATCTTAGCGTCTTATGGTAAATGATAAGAAGCTCAAGAAGTAAGCCTAAGATGGAATGATATTTGTCTTAGGCTATTTTTCATGTAGACAGTTGTAATAGAAAATTGTTTACTGATACATTTTCTTCAATTACCAGTGTGAAAGAGGATAAGTTTAGCCAATAATAAATGTGGTATTGTTGCAGAAGGTTGTGAAAAAATATAAAGATGACGAAGTAAATTGCTTAGCAGATTTAGGAAATGCTGAAGAATGTTGTAGTGGATCCGAATTTGGGAAAGTATTTGGATGTTAGAGTTTAGGGATGAATGAAAAAGAAGAGTTGAGACAAGAATTAGAGCAAGAGTCGGAATGGGTAAAGTATAGGCAGATGATGCTGGATATAGTAGAAAGAAAGCTTATAGAAATGAAGTAATTGTCTGAACTAGCTAAAGATGAAGGCTTAACTAGAGAAGAGCTAGAAGAGGTAAACAATAGAGTGAAGAATCTACTTGGGCAGGTTAAGGCGATTGATAGTGAAAGTAGAAAAATTGAAGATGAGAAAATACTAGGATGAACATCATGGCTACTGAAATAGCTATGGTGTTTATTTTTATGTGAAGACTATTAATTATTAAAGATAAATTGCAATAACAAATTGAACTAATTTCTATTTATGATCTAAATGCTTATATTTACTTAGAGTCCATAGTTTTGATCTAGGTGTGCTTCAAACAGTTCTTCAGGAGTTTTGTAGTTAAGTATTCTCCTAGGAAGAGTATTCATCCATTCTTCTATGAAAGCAATGTCATCAGAAGTATAGTTTGAAATACGGTTACCCTTCGGGATAAAACGACGTATCAGACCATTATGACGTTCATTAGTCCCCTTTTCAAAAGATGAGTATGGGTGAGTAAAGTACACCTTTGTATCAGTTTCATTTTCAAGTGTGGATAAGTTAGCAAACTCTGAACCATTATCTCCAGTTATAGTTTTAAAAACTTGGCTAAACTGGTCGCCAAACAAGCTGCGTACTCTATTAAGAGCATCAGTAACAGCTTCAGCGGTTTTAGATGCAATATCTACAACCATAGCATATCTAGTTTTACGCTCAACAATAGTAAGAAGTACGTTATCATTATTGGATTTTTCACCAATAACAGTGTCTATCTCCCAGTGCCCAAACTCATTACGAGCGTTTATCTCTACTGGGCGATCTGATATGCTAGAACCAAGTTTCTTCTTGTGTTCTTTAACTCTAGTAGACTTTGTATTTCTACGTAGCTTCATTGGTAAATCAGCGTTCTTTACTTCTAATAAACCAAGATCTATATAGTTATACAATGTTTTTGTGCAGACCATTTGAGATCGCACAAATCTACCGTTAGCGATAGCTTCGCCAACACAAGCATCTGGTGACCATGAATGATTTTTTATTTTATCCACAGTATAGTTGATAAAATCGGAGCATTCTAATCGCTTAAAAGTACTACAGCAGTTTATGCGATTCTTTTTATATACAGCTTTGCCAGTATCGGCAAGGTATACTTTAAGACATTTTCCTTGCTTAATTTGAGTGGTAGTTCCACGACGAATTTCATTTAAAATAGTGTTGATTGGGCGTTCTAGCTTTTTTGCTATCTTATAAGCTGAAAAACCATCTTTTAGATGAAGCTCAATAAGCACACGTTCTTTAAAATTCAAATGTTTATTTTTACGTGATTCTGTGTTATTATTTTGATAGTCCATAGTGATTATCCTCGTGTTCTATTTTCTTTAGCGATTAAATCATAACACAGAATAATCCACTATGGATTTTTTTATTAGTTCAATTTGATTTTACAACAAGTCATTAATTATTAAAGAATATTTTTATAAAGTTGTGATACATAAGTGCTTGAAATAAATTATTGGCAATGAAAACTAAAGTAATTCTAGAAAAACACGATAAAATACCATAAAATGATTATATAGTAATGAAAGTCCATATAGTACACATTAAATATTTGAGGTATGTATTTCATTTTTATAAAGGGAGTAATGAGGTGAGTAGCATGTACTATGATGAATATATGATGTTAAGCAAAGATGATATAGAAAAGATAAAAAATAAACTTAATATAGTTAAGCTTCTTGTGGAGGATTCTTACGCAAAAGAGAAGGTTCAGGAAGTTTTGGATATCATAATTAAGGAAGATGCAGAGGATGAACCCGTATCTATACAAGATATTATCTACGAAAAGATGAAGGAAACCAAGAGTACTAATCCTGATTTAAATGCTGAACTGTATATGCTTTATAGAAAGCTTCAGGATAATAAGATTGGGCCGGAAGAGGCTTTAAGCTTATATAAAGCTTATACAAGTGAATAATATTGGATGAGTATCTTCTTAATTATATATAAGTGTAGAGTTTGTTTTTATGTCTTAAAGTTTTACTTTTCTTTGCAAGTCTAAAGTTAAGCTGAAAAGAAACGATACTAAGGTATATACACTTTATATTATTATCTAATTCTTTCAACAATCATAAATTGAAATAAAATATAGTGTTTTTTCATTTACTTGGATGAGGCGATGACTAAAAAGATAAATTATTATATGTTTGAATGCAGATATAGTAGAAAGCAAAGTACTTAGAAGAAGTACTTAAATAGAATTAAAATGATTTTAATGAAAAATATTTTTATATAAATACCATAAAAAGTATACGGAGTGATGAAAATGAGATTATATCATAATTTAGCTTCATTAGATTTGTTCAGGAATTATAAGAAAGATTTGGTGGGACAAAGCAATTCCTTGCAGAGAATTTCTTCAGGATCAAAAGTTAATTCTGCTAAAGAAGATCCTAATGCTATAGGTAGAAGTGAACTTTTAAGAATACAAATAAGAGGTGCTGATGCAGCAGCTAAAAACGTTCAGGACGGGGTGTCCATGATGCAGACTGTTGATGGGGCATTAAACTCTGTAGGTGATGCTTTAACTAGAATGAAGGAGCTTACAGTACAAGCAGGTAGTGGTTCAGTAAATGATCAGGATAGAAAAACTATACAAGCAGAAATAGACCAGCTTAAGGATCATATTAATGAGATAGGTAGTAACACAGAATTTAATGGATTAAAGCTTCTTAAAAATGATTTTGTTACAGACAACAGCAAACCTTATATGCAGTCAATGTTAGCTGGAGCTAATGTTGGAGATAACATAGACATACCTATGTATAATATAGGTACAGATTTATTAAAGGATGACAAAGGAAATGCTCTAAAGGATTTAGATGTTACTGATCCAAGTAAGATTGATAATAGTCTTCAAGTTATAGATTCTTCTATAAATCAAGTCCTTAGTATGAGAAGTAAATATGGAGCTTTACAGAACAGATTTGAGACTGCTGCAGATAGTTTAAGTAAAAATAGTGAAGTACTACAAAGAGCAGACAGCCAGCTGAGAGATACAGATATTGCACAGGAAATGATGGAGTTCTCGAAAAACGGCATTTTGGTTCAATCATCTACAGCATTAATGGCTCAAACAAACAAATTCCCTCAAGACGTTTTAAATATATTATCGAGAGTAAAGTAGATACTACGAATATTGTAGTATCTACTTTTTTCTTTAATTAAATTAAACTTTGGTAAGAAAATCAAAATTACTCAATAAAAATATAAAAAAATATAATGACAAAATTCGATATTTTATATATAATCAATTCATGACGAAAAACAATTCATGCAAATGTGAATATTCAGAAAACTTCCTACGAGATGTACGCTGTAAAAATTAGAAAGCAGAAATTTAATTATTTTTTACATTTAATTAAAAAACTATCTTTAAAAAACCAACAACTTGATATATAATTTTAATCATAAGTTTTATTTTTACAAAAAAGTTTAGTTTATTACAAAATAATGAATTAAATTACATTTTTTTGTAAAAAAATAGGAATTACAATCAATTAAACAAGAACGATGTATATAATAAAATAAATAACATTCGAATGGTGGTGGATTATAGTGGCAATTAGTAGATTGGATTCTGACAACTATACCTATAACCTTATCAAAAGAGGCTTAGATGTATCTTCTCTTAGATCTAAGGTTATCGCTAATAACATAGCAAACATAAATACAAAGGGATATAAGAGAAACACAGTTTCTTTTGAAGATACGCTTAAAGATGCATCTAATGATATTGAAAACACAGGTTATACAAATGTTGACGAAGGAAGTTTTGGACAAGTTAAACTTGGTAAGGATACTTCATCAAGCATGAGAGCAGATGGTAATAATGTAGATTTAGAATCAGAAAAAGTAAACCAAGCTGCAAATACAATGCTTTATAACGCATTGATAACTCAAGCTAATAATAAAATTAGTATGACAAGATACGTTATCACTGGTGGTGGGAGGTAATAACTAATGGGAAGTTTATTTGGTGCATTAAGAATAAGTGCAAGTGGATTGTCAGCAGAAAGATTAAGATTAGATACTATATCCTCTAATATAGCGAATGCAAATACCACAAGAGGAGAAAACGGTAAACCTTACGTAAGAAAGGTTGCAGTATTTCAAGAGAATCTAAATGGTGCATTAGGTATGAACGGGGTAAAGGCTGTGGGGATTGAGGAAGATAAGTCTCCCTTAAGAAAAGAGTATGACCCTACTAATCCAGAAGCTGATAAAGATGGATATGTAACAATGCCAAATGTAAATATTTTAAATGAAATGGCTGATATGATATCTGCATCAAGATCTTATGAAGCAAATGTAGATACTTTAAATGCAGGAAAGACAATGTTTATGAAAGCATTAGAAATAGGTAAATAAGGAGAATAATTTATGAGAATAAACAGTTTTATACCAGATACCAAGATCTTTGAAAAAGATATAACTCAAAAGAAGGAAGACAACACTGGTAATGGTGGACTAAGCTTTTTAGATACATTAAAACAAAAGCTTAATGAGGTCAATGACAAACAAGTAGAAGCAAATAATCTAACAGATAAATTAGTTAAAGGCGACAATGTGGATATACATCAAGTTATGTTATCTACAGAAGAAGCAAAGATGAGTTTAGAATTAGCTGTACAAGTTAGAAATAAACTTCTAGATGCTTACCAAGAAATAAATAGAATGCAGTTGTAATAGATAGGAGTGCTACTAATGAATAAGCTATTAGAGAGCCTAAGAGGGTTTTGGGATAAGATTAAAGCTATGAGTAAAGGTAAGAAGATAGCTTTAGGTATTTCTCTTTTAGCTGTGGTGGTCGCAATCATAGCATATACTTTTATATCCAGTAACAATAAGTACGGAATACTTTTTAATAATTTAGCTGCTGAAGACTCAAAGACAGTAACTGACAAGTTAAAAGCAGATAAAGTTGATATGAAAATATCAGGAAATAGTATTCTTGTACCGAAAGATCAGATTGATGAATTGAGACTGGAACTTGCGCCACAGCTAAATGATGGAAGTAAAGGATACGAGCTAATGGACACTGGTAGCTCCTTTGGTATGACTGATGAGGAGTTTAAGTTAAA
This sequence comes from Clostridium sp. C8-1-8, assembly GCF_009928445.1. GTDB lineage: Bacteria > Bacillota > Clostridia > Clostridiales > Clostridiaceae > Clostridium_AR. The sequence goes on from NZ_JAABNO010000002.1 coordinate 31,088, forward strand.
AAAATTAAGAATGCAGCAAGGAGAACTTGAAAAGACTATAAAGAGCTTTAGTTCAGTAGAAGCTGCAAGAGTACATATAACACCAGCTACAGATTCGGTTTTTGTAAAGGATAAAACACCTGGAAAAGCTTCAGTTTATCTAAAGCTTAAGTCTGGTACAAAGATATCAAATGACCAGGTTAAGTCGATAGTTTCTCTAGTTTCAGGAGCTGTTGACAATGTTCCAAAAGAAAATATCGAAGTGGTTGATGACAAGATGAATCTTTTATCAAAGGGGTTATTTGATGAAAATGGTCAAGAAGCTGATTCATCTAGCGTTGAAAAGAGACAAGGTCTTCAAGCAGAGTATGAGAAGAACCTTGAGAAAAACATAGTTGAGTTATTAGAGCCTGTAATAGGAAAAGATAAGGTTAAGGCTAAGGTAAGTGCAACATTAGATTTAGATTCAAAGCAAAAGACTACAATAACATATGATCCTAATAAAGTTGTAAATAAGCAGCAGACTTCAAAGCAAACAGGTAGTACCTCTGATAATGGGACAACATCTCAAAGTCCAGTGGACAATAATGCTACAAATAGTATAGCTGCTACTACTGGAGCACAAAATCTAAGCACAAACGAGTCACAAAACACTGAGTATTCTGTAGGAAGTACAGAAGAAAAGTCCATAAGTGCACCAGGGGAAGTTAAGAGAATAACTGCATCTGTTATAGTAGATGGAAAGATGGATGCTACAACACAAGATGCTATAAAGAATATAGTTTCAAGTGCTATTGGGTTTAATCAAGACAGAGGTGACGCCATAAGTGTTCTTGGTATGAGCTTTGATCCAACAGAAAAAGCAGAGATTCAAAAGCAGATAGATCAGATGAATGCTGATGATGCTAATGAGAAAAAGATGGCTCTATACAAGACTTTAGGGGTAGCAGTAATAGCAGCTATTGCAGCAATTATAGCTTTAGTACTTATAATAAGAAAGTTTAGAAAGAAAGACCCTGAAGAAGAAAGAGAACATATCTTAGATGTAATAGTAAATGATAGTCTTGAGCCAAAGGATATAGAGAGATTTGATCCTATAAACTTTGAAGCTAATAACGAAAAAACACATATGGAAAATGAGATAAAGCAATATGCTACGGATAAACCAGAGCAAGTAGCAGAAATAATTAAATCATGGTTAGCAGAGAATGAGAGGGGATAATAATGCCAAGAGAAGGTTCAAAATTAACTGGAATACAAAAAGCAGCTATACTTTTTATCACTCTTGGTCCTGAAGCTTCTGCAGGCATAATAAAGAAACTACCAGAGAGTGAGATACAAAAGATAACCTATGAGATAGCTAACATAACTTCAGTTAGTTCAGATCAAAGAGAAGAAATACTTAATGAATTTCTTGAGATGAATAAAGCTAGAGACTATATTGTAGAAGGTGGTATGGACTATGCTAGAGTGCTTTTAGCAAAGGCACTTGGTCAGCAAAGAGCTGCTGAGATACTAGAGAAAGTTACAGAGGTAACTCAGCAGTACAGACCATTTTCTATAGCTAGAAAAGCTGATGCACATCAATTGCTTAATGTTATTTCAAACGAGCATCCACAGACAATTGCATTAATATTGTGTTATCTTCAGGCTGAAAAGTCGGCTCAGGTTATAGCGGAGCTTCCAGAAGAACTTCAAAGTGATGTTGCATTTAGAATTGCAACTATGAATAACACATCACCTATGGTTATAAAAGAAATAGAAAAAGTCCTAGAAAGCAAGCTATCTTCTATTGTAAGAACAGAAGTAACTTCATTAGGTGGTGTAGATACTTTAGTTGATATATTAAATCAAGTTGATAGAACTACTGAAAAGAATATAACTGAAAGCTTAGAAAGAGAAGATGCAGATCTTGCTGAAAAGATTAAGAGCAGTATGTTCGTATTTGAAGATATCATTACTCTTGACGATATATCTATTCAGAGAATTCTTAGAGAAACAGATGCTAAGGAATTGGCTCTTGCGCTTAAGGGCTGTTCAGAAGAAGTTGCAAATTCTATATTTAAGAACCAGTCTAAGAGAGCAGCTGCTGCATTAAAGGAAGATATGGAGTTCTTAGGGCCAGTTAGACTTAATGATGTTGAAAAGGCACAACAGAAGATTGTTGCTATCATCAGAAGATTAGATGAAGCTGGAGAAATCATCTTAGCAAGAGGTGGAGAAGATGCAATCGTCCTATAGTGTTATTAAGAGTAATAGTGTAACAAGTGGAACTAGTAAAAAGATTAATACTGACTATGAACAAAGAGACAGTGTTGAGGATATGTTAAACAATGATCCAGAAGAAGCAGCTAGAATGGTTGAGAGCTATAAGAATATTGGTGATAACATCATAAGAAACGCTCAAAGACAAAAAGAAAAGATGCTAGAGGCTGCTTATGTCCAAGCTCAGGATATCGAAAGAGAAGCTTATGAAAGAGGCTATAAGCAAGGTACTGAAAATGGGTATGAAGATGGTTACAGAGAAGCTTATGATAAAAATATAGAATTAGCTAGAAATGAAGCTGATTCTATAATAAGCAATGCTAATAATATACTTTTTCAGGCTAAGCAAGAATATGAACAATATTTAGAAGCAAAGAAAGAAGAAATAATAAGGCTATCTGTAGAGATGACAGAGAAAATTCTAAGAGAAAGACTTGGTTCAGATCATGGACTTAATTCTATAGTTGAAAATGTAATAGCAGAATCAAAAGGCACTCAGACTTTTATAATAAAATGTAATGTTACTCATGTTGAAGCAATTAAGACACAACTAGAGTTATGGAAAAATAAATTTGTTATAAAGGGTGAGATATTTGTCATAGAAGACTCTTCACTAGAACCAGGAAATGCTATTGTTGAAAAAGAAAACGGCTTAGTGGTAGTGGGAATTGATATATCTATGAATAAGCTGTTAGAGGCTCTTTCATAATAGGAGGTTTGCTATGATTTCAATTGATTTTGAAGGTATACTAAATAATATAGATGAAATAAACTTCAACCATTATGAAGGAAGAGTAAAAAAGGTAATAGGTCTTACCATAGAAGTTGAAGGCATAAGAGCTTTCGTAGGAGAACTTTGCACTATATATAATGAAAAAAATAAACCTATAAAATGTGAAGTGGTTGGATTTAAGGACGATAGTGTTATACTAATGCCACTTGGTGAACTTATAGGTATTTCTCCAGGCTGCAAGGTTGTGCCTGAGGGAAGACCACTAAGTGTAAAATGTAGTGATGAGCTACTAGGTAAGATGTTGGATGGACTAGGGATACCCTTTGATGGTAAGGAGATAAGTGGAGGTCAGTACTATCCACTTGACAATGCACCACCGGATCCTATGAGAAGAAGAAGAATTAAGGAAGTACTTCCTACAGGTGTAAGAGCTATAGATGGATTTTTAACCTGTGGAGATGGACAAAGAATAGGTATATTTGCAGGTAGTGGAGTTGGTAAAAGTACAACTTTAGGTATGATTGCAAGAGAAGCCGAAGCTGATGTCAATGTTATTTCACTTATAGGAGAAAGAGGAAGAGAAGTTCTTGACTTCATAGAAAAGGACCTTGGACCTGAGGGAATGAAAAGATCAGTAGTAGTATGTGCTACTTCAGATCAACCTGCACTTGTTAGAATAAAAGGAGCTCTTACAGCTACGGCAATAGCAGAGTATTTCAGAGATAAAGGGAAAAAAGTTATTCTTATGATGGACTCGGTTACAAGATTTGCAATGGCTCAGAGAGAGGTTGGACTAGCTATAGGAGAACCACCTGCAACTAAAGGTTATACCCCATCAGTTTTCGCAATGCTACCAAGATTGATGGAAAGGGCAGGTACCTCTGAAAAAGGTTCTATAACGGCTTTTTATACAGTTCTTGTTGACGGTGATGACTTTAATGAACCTATTGCAGATGCTGTTAGAGGTATACTAGATGGGCATATAGTTTTATCTAGAGCTTTAGCTCATAAGAATCACTATCCAGCTATAGACATATTGAACTCAGTATCAAGACTTATGCCATCCATAGCGGAAGATGTACATAAAGAAGTAAGTTCTTTTGCAAGAGATCTTCTTGCTACATATAAGGAATCTGAAGATTTAATAAATATTGGTGCTTATGCAAGAGGCAGCAACAGAAAAATAGATATGGCAATAGATTATCATGATTTTATTATAAGCTTTTTAAAACAAGGGATAGATGAGAAGTCTACCTATGAAGAAAGTAAAAATAAACTTATTTCAATGTTTAAAGGATAGGATATCATGCCAAATGGATTTAAATTTAGTCTTCAAAAGGTTTTAGATATAAGAGTTGAAAAAGAAGAAGAAAGTAAAATATTATTTCAAAAGACTCAAAAAGAAAAGACAATGATTGAGCAAAAGATTAATGAGATGCATGAAAGTTTTGAACAGTATAAAAGCATAAAAAGTGGGGAATCAGGAGCTTATCAAAAAATAAAGAGAAACTACTTAAATGCCTTAAGTGCTGGTATAAAGAGTAAGGAAAAAGAGCTCGAGAATAAAGATAGAGAATTAACTTACAGAAGAGAAGACCTTAAGCAAAAGCAGATTGATAAGAAAACTGTAGAGATACTTAAGGAAAAGAGATATGAAGCTTTCATCAAGGAACAAGATAGACAAGAGCAGATAGCTAATGATGAATTTGCTTTATACGCTCACCTTAGAAACACTGAAAGGAGGTGAATAAAGTGAATATGAGTATGAACTTAAATAGTATCAATACGAGCATTGAAAATAGCATCAATACTATTAATAGTATAAATAGCAGTCTTAATAGTGGCTATGATGTGACACCAGTTAGCAATAATAATTCATATAACCAAGACTATAGCAATAATAAAGTTAAAGCTAACGATAGTAGTGCTTCAAGCTTTTCAGCCGTTTTATCGAAATCGCTTCCTAAAAAGGATGATACAAAAGATAAATCAAATGATGATGATATAAAAGACACTATGTCCAAGTTAAAGCAGATTAAGCAGAACCTTGATAATAATAAGGAAAGCTTAAAAGATCAAGTTGCTAAAGTATTTTCAGATGAGAAGCCAGAAAATGTAGACCAAGTTATTAACTCTGTAGAAAAGGTTATTGAAGAAATTTCTGGAGATAGCAATAGTGATAGTATAACAGGGGCAGCGAATCCGGCTAAAGAGAAAACTGATATAAAAGATGATGACAAAAAGGCTTCAGTAGATGACACAGACAAGCTTATTGCAATTTTGACTATGCTTCTAATGGGCAATAATACTCAAACCAATAATGAGACTACAGGTAACCAAGTTGATGCTTCACAAGACAATTTGAATGTGAATACAGCCAATGGCAAACTTCAGAATGCAAATCTTATAGATTTAGCTGTTAAAAATTTGCTAAACCTCAAGGAACAAAGCGCTGAGCAGTCTTTAGGTGAAAAATCAGAATCAAAAAATATACTTAAAGAAATAATGGCGCTGCTAAATAAGGTTGATGGAAAAGAAGAATTAAGTTTAGGAGATAAGCTTAAAAACAGTATCCAGAATATGCTTGCACATTCATCTGACAATAACTCTGATACAGTAAACTCTTCAAAGTCTGATATTAAGCAGATAATTCTAGAACTTGTTGATTTAAAAAACAATAATAAAGAAAGTGAAGCTAACTTAAATAAAGGTAAAGAAGCTAAAAATCCTAATACTACTAGTTTATTATCTGTGGTTAATAAATTTAAAGCTTCTGAAAATAGCACATTAACAGACAGCTCAGCGAAAAATTTGAATTCTTCTTCTAATGATGGTGATAAGGTGCTTAAATCTATAATTGGTGATAAGGAAAGCAATGTTCAAAGTAAATTTTCTATGATGATGGATCAGCTTAAAAATACCACTCAAGCTGTAGAAGCACCAAAGGAGCAGCCTGTTATAGGTAGAAATACTATGGTTAGTGACATAGTTAAGTCTATAAAGTATATGGAAAAGTTAGATGTTAAGGAACTGACCTTAAAGACTAACCCAGGAACTTTAGGAGAGATAACTATAAAGCTTACTCTTGATACTTCTAACATGAAGGCTACAATCACAGCCAATACAAAAGAAGCGTATAGCATTTTAAATGATAATCTAAAGGATTTGAAGAAAAGTCTAGAGACTAGCAATATAAAGATACCAGAAGTATCAATAGAGATAAGAAACGATAACTATAACAATCCTAATAGAAATCAAAATTCGCAAATGTCTAACTTTGGGTTTGGCAGTGAACAAAAGGGAAATAGGCAGAAGAACACTAATGACAATAGTACGAAAATAGAGGATGATGATATTAATATAGCTGAAAATTCTAGACAAGCTATTATAGATAATAACCTTAATCATTTAGTTTAGGAGGTGTGATGATGGCAACAGATATAAGCTCAAATAATGTTGTAACAAGTTATGATGGTTCAAGGGCAACCACTAGAGGTACAAAAATAATACAGCCAGGTAAGGACATGGATAAGAACTCGTTCTTAAAGATTTTATCAGCAGAACTTTCTAACCAAGATCCTGACAATGCTAAGGATAGTACACAGTACATATCGCAGATGGCTCAGTTCACTTCAATGGAACAGATGGCCAACCTTAACACTACTATGAGTTCATTCGCATCTAATTCACTTGTAGGTAAGGGTGTAACTATGAAGGACGTTGATAGTTCAGGGACGCCTTATACTGGAGTAATTAAAGCTGTGGCTACAAAGAATGGTGAAACTACGATAAGTGTTGCAGTAAGTGTTAACGGACAGAATGAATATAAAGATTTTCCGATGAGTAATATAGATACGGTTTTAGATGTACCTGACAGTACAATAGCTCCAATAACAAATATCAACGGTAATATGTCCTTCTTATCAGCAGCATCACTAATTGGTAAACAGGCAGAGTTCTCAGATAAAGATGCTAGTGGTAATGTATATAAGGGAATAGTTAAAGGTGTATCAAAGGAAAATGGAGTAATAAACTTATCAGTTAAGGTTGATGGGCAAGATACTTTAAAGACCTTTACTTATGATAAGCTAACAAAAGTAAATGCTGTAGAATAGGGTGGTAGGTGTGAGTAGTTACAGAATAGTAAATGGTAAGCCGTATTTAGTTGGCAACCTAACTGCACCTTCAGAAAATAAAAGAATAGTCACTGATGCTAGTAAGAAGAGTTTTAAGGATATACTTGATGAAAAGATAAACTCTGAGAGTTATGGATATAAGATATCAAGTCATGCGTCAGAAAGATTAAAAAGTATAAATTTCTCTAAAGCAGATTACATGGAAATTCAAAGAGGATTTGATTTAGCCAGGGATAAGGGTGCAAAAAATACGGTTATGGTATACAAGGATGTGGCTTTGATTGCCAGTGTAGAGAATAAAACAATCATAACTGCGGTGGAGAAGGATAGAGCAAAGGAAAATGTATTCACTAATGTAGATAGCGTAGTTATCTTATAAGTAAGAGGCTGGACCTAAAAAGAGGGGGCCTCACCTTGTGGAAGGAAAGAAGCAAGGTATTAATTATAAAAATTTTGGGAGGTCAATATATATGTTAAGATCAATGTACTCAGGAATCAGTGGAATGAAAGCTAACCAAACTAAGCTTGATGTTATAGGTAATAATATAGCCAACGTTGGAACAACAGGCTTTAAATCTTCAACAGCAAGATTTCAGGACATGCTTAGCCAAAGTGTTAAGGATTCAATGGCACCAAATGCAAATCAAGGTGGTATAAACTCTGCTCAGGTTGGTCTAGGAGTAAAGCTTGCAAGTATAGACTCAGTAATGAAGCAAGGTAACTTACAACCAACAGGAAGAGCTTTAGATATGGCTATAGACGGCGATGGCTTCTTCATGGTAAGTAAAGGTGCAGCAGTATTTGGAGATAATCAACTTCAAGTTAATCAAAGATCAGGAGCTCATAACATAACAGCTCAATCTTTAACAAACTCAGGAGCTCAGCTTATGTACACTAGAGATGGTGCTTTTAGTTTAGATGAACAAGGAAATCTAATAACTGCTGATGGTTATAGAGTTATGGGATATGCATTGACTAACGATGATACTTCAGTATCACCTAGCGGAATTGCTCCTAGCAAAGTTAGTTTAGATGGGTTAGATATTAAATTTGGTCCTGGTTCAGCATTAAATGGATATAAGGTAGTTGCAGGAGAAGTTGGACCACAAACTGTAACTTCAGCAAATGTCGATAAAGATAATAAACAAATAGTAGTAAGTGGAGATTTTGCAACTGCAGGAGCTTTAACACCATCTCAGGTTGAAACAGCTATAAATAAAGCTTTATCATCTGCTGGAATAGCTCAAACGGTATCTGTTGCAGGAAAATTAGATGTTATTCCTAAACTTTCTTCTGATAAGACAAATGGAGGTCTTGATGATGCAGCACCAGCTAATGTGTCTGCTGGAGGCTTAACCTTTCAATTTGGTAATGGTAAGCAACTAGAAGGATTTGTGATTCAATTTGGTAAAATAGGTGCAGGAACTTCACTTGGAGCACATGTAACAACAAGTCCTAATAAGATAATAATAGATGCAGATATGGTAAATGGTAACGTAAGTACAGATGACTTAAAGGATATTATAAATCAACAGCTTCAAGCTAGTAAGATTACTCAAACTGTTGACAAGATAACAGGATCACTTTCTACTTTATCTCAAAGTAATGTTTCAACTGATAAATTAGGAGCATACAAGGCTGTACCAAATATTGTTGATGGTTCAGGAAATCCAAAAACGGATATAGGTGGATTAGGCTTTACTTTCTCTGATGGTGGAAAATTAAATGGTTATTCTATAAAGTACGGTGATACTACCACTGGAAAGACTCCTTCAGTAACTGTAGATAAATCCAATATGGTTATTACTATAAATGGAGACTTTACTACAGCTGCAACTTCAGCAACTAATATTGCTAGCATTAAAGGACTTTTCAATACTGAATTAAATAAGAACAACATCACAGCTCCTCAAATAACTAATGTTACAGGTACAAGTTTGACGGATTCTACAGCGGTAGGTAAGATCGCTAATGGTAGTGATGACAGCAAGCCAACGGATGTAACTCTTGCTAATTTAAGAATATCCTTCCCAGTAGGGTCAACATACAATGGATATACCTTCCAAATTGCAGATGTATCAGCTAGTACTGTAAATGCAAATGTTGACACTGCCAATAAGGTAATAAAGGTATCAGGAGACTTTTTAACACCAAATGCAGTGAGCTCCGCTCAATTGCAAACTGCTATTAGAAATGCAGTTATAGCAGCATCACCTGCAATACAAACTGGTAATGCATCTTCTCCAACAGTTACTGCTGGTAACTATGATTCAACTTATGCGATAACAGTAGCAAGTGGAACTGGGAAAACTTATACAAGTTTGGTATCAAATGATATATCTGGAGGTTCTGAAAAGCAAGCTCCTCAAATTAAGGGAGATATATTAGGATTGAGTCTTGCAGCAGGTCCAGGGGCAGCATTAAATAATTATTCAGTACAAATAGGTACTGTAACTCAAGGAACTAAGCCATCTGTATCTGTAGATACTACAAATAAGAGAATAATAGTTAATGGAGATTTTGTAACTCCTGGAGTGACTGTAGATAGAATAAACAGAGAAATTCAAAATGCTTTAGAGAATGCGCAAATAGATCAAACTTTAGTTGTAAGTGGAACAATAAGACCTTTAACTCAAACTCAATCAGCTTCAGATGCTACTGATGGAGGTACACCAGTAGAAAGCTTAGATCCAAATGGAGATGTTACTTACGTTGATGGAACTAAGACTGTTAGAGCTTATGATGGAGCATTAAAAACACTAAGAATACCAGAAAAGGTTAAAATTCCAGGAACAGATACAGAACTTAGAATAAAGAGCTACACAATAGATAAAAATGGAGTTATAAATGGAGTGCTTGAAGATGGTAAGGTGGCAGCGCTTGGACAAGTAGCTATGGCTGCATTTAAGAATGCTTCTGGTCTTACAAAGCAAGGCGGAAACCTTTATTCTCAATCAGTAAACTCTGGAGAAGCTACAATAAAGAGTGGATCAAACACAAGAGATGACGATAACAGTAAGGGATTTGGAGATGCACTTCAAGGTATGCTTGAAATGTCAAACGTAGACCTTGCAGAGCAGTTTACAGATATGATTACTGCAACTAGAGCTTTCCAAGCAAGCAGTAAGATGATCAACACTGGTGATGAAATACTTCAAGATATAATAAACCTAAAGAGATAGTAAAAATATATGGGACATCTAATTGATGTCCCATACAAATAAATAGGAGGCTTTGATGATTAATGTTACTGGCATGAACAACAAAGAGTTCGTATTAAATGCTGAACATATAGAAAAAATTGAAGAAGTTCCAGAAACTATAATAACTCTTACCAATGGAAAGAAGTATATAGTGTTAGAAACTGTAGAAGAGGTAGTAGACAAAGTTATAAGATATAAAAATAAGATAATTACCCTAAAATAGTAGGAGGTAAGGCATGAAAAAGTTAGATTCGCTTACTTTAATAGGGCTGTTTCTTGGCTTGATAATGTTGATCTGGGGCATGAGTAGCAGCGCAGGAATTAAAATGTTTTTTGATCTGCCTTCACTAATGATAACCATAGGCGGATCTTTCTGTGCATTACTTATAAACTATTCCATAGATGAAATAAAGAAAATAGGAAAAATATTTATGGCATCCACTAGAGAGGTGGCCTATTCAAAAATAGAGATTTTAAAGCAGTTTACAAATATATCTAAAAAAGCTAGAAGAGAAGGCTTATTATCTTTAGAGAAAGACTTAAGTACCATGGATGATGAGTTTCTTAAAAGTGGGCTTAGGATGGTCATAGATGGAATTGAACCGGAAACAATAAAAGAGATAATGGATTTAGAGATCGATGAGGTTTCTGAAAGACATATAAAAGGTGCCAATATATTTAAGACGTGGGGCAATTATGCACCTGCTTTTGGTATGATTGGTACATTACTTGGTCTTGTAAGGATGTTAGGAAGTTTAAGTGATACTAGTACCTTAGCATCTGGAATGGCAAAGGCTCTTATGGCAACATTTTATGGAGCGGTATTGGCATATGCAATACTTAATCCTATAGCAGCAAATTTAAATTATAAAAATGAAAAAGAAGTGTCAGCAAAAGAGATGATCTTAGAGGGGATATTAGCCATACAGTCAGGGGTTAATCCTAGAATAATAGAACAGAAGTTGATAAATTACCTTTCGCCTGAGGAAAAATCAGAGTACTCAAAGGGAAATTTAAATGCAAAAGGAGCTTTTAACCAATGGCTAGGAAGAGAAGAAATTTAAATAAGGTAGAAGTAAGAGAAAATCAGTGGTTTACTACTTTTTCTAGTACTATAACTGCTTTACTAATATTCTTTGTTATTCTATATGCATTCTCTACTATGGATCAGGGAAAAATAGAAACAGCTTCTAAAAAGGTTCTAAGTGGCAAAAGCACTTCAGGTAATGGGCAGAGTACTTCTGCTTTAGATAATACTAAAGAAAGTTTAAATGCAAAAGCAAACCTTAATGCTTTGTATGAAAACGCAAATAACTTTATAGAAGAAAATAAGTTGGGGGCTTCGGTAGAGGTTTTAAAAGATGATAGTGGAGTTTTACTTCAATTGAGAGACAGTACTCTTTTTGAAACCGGAAAAGCGGATCTTATTCCAGAAAGTAAAAGTCTTATGGAAAAGTTAAGTAAGCTATTGAAGTCAGTTCCAAATAATATAATTGTTGAGGGGCATACTGATAATGCTCCAATAAATACATATAGGTTTCAAAGTAATTGGGATCTTTCTGCTTCTAGAGCAGTAAATGTTGTTAAATTCTTTATTGATCAAGGAAATATTAATTCTACTAGATTAACCGCTTCTGGTTATGGTGATGCTAAACCATTAGTTGATAACTCTACACCAGAAAATAGGGCTAAAAATAGAAGAATAAACATTTTGATAGTAGCAACGGAAAGGGAGAAGAAGTAATGGCTGAGAAAAAAGAGAAAAAAGCAAAAAAAGAAAAGTCAGAAAACCCTGGGGGGAAAAGCAATCTTATTATTATAGCTTTACTAGTTCTTATATTGATTGGGATAGGAAGCTTTGCAGGATTCTATTTTTATCAAAAAAGTAAAAGTGCTACACCTGAGACTAAAGTGGTTGTAAAAGTAGAACAAACCTACTTAGAATTAGGTGAATACACAGTTAATCTAAGCGATGATAAGGAAAAGCATTATCTTAAGGCAAAGCTTTCTGTAGGTTATGATAAGACAAATAAAAAGCTCGGAACAGAAGCTACAGAAGACCTTATTGCGCTTCAATCAACAGCACTTGAATACTTGCAATCTAAAAAAGCAGAGGATTTTAAGTCCACAAATTTAGAAAATGTAAAAAAAGAACTTATTGATAACCTTAATAAAAGAGTATCACAAGGACAGTTTATAGAGGCATACTTCCAAGAACTTATAGTACAGTAAGGGATGATTATAATATGGAATTATTTTTTATTATTATAAAGTTGGTATTTGGAGTAGTACTTACTTTATGCTTGGTATTAATATCTTTAAAACTTACTGGAAACAAGTATAATAGCTTACAAAAAGGCAGATATATAAAAGTAATAGAGAAGATTCAATTATCTAAAGAGATATCAATAGTACTTCTTCAGACAGGAGATAAAGGTTATGTTATGAGTTGTTCCCCACATAGTACTGAAAAACTTGAGGAACTTGATGAGGAGACAATGAAAAGCATAATTGCAAATAAAGAGCAATATGGCCAAGAGATGATGAAGAAGTACTCTGATATGATAGGAAATATAAAGATAAAAGGATTCAAAGGAAAAATAAAATGAAATATAAAAAAAAATACATATTTATTCTAATATTAGCTTTTGCTTTTGTTGGACTTGTAACTTATAAAGCACAAGCAGCTCCACAGGACACCCCTGTGCCAAACATAAATTTTTCTGTTGGAGGATCAACCAATCCTAAAGATTATGTATCAAATATAAGATTGCTGGTAATGCTTACACTAATTTCAGTGTTACCATCTTTTCTTATCATGATGACCAGCTTTACAAGGATTGTGGTGGTTTTCTCTTTCCTAAAGAATGCCATTGGAGCACAACAGTCTATACCTAACCAAGTTTTGATTGGGTTGGCATTATTTTTGACTATATTTATTATGCAGCCAGTGTATAATGATATTAACACCAATGCTTTGCAACCTTATTTCGACAACAAGATAACTCAGCAACAGGCTATAGATAATGGTTCAAAGCCATTAAGGCAGTTTATGCTTAAACAAACTAGACAAAAAGATTTGAAACTTTTCATAGAAGCAGCAAAACTTGATGAAACAAAAGTAACTAAAGATAATGTTCCACTATATGTTGTGGTTCCAGCTTTTGCAATCAGTGAGCTAAAAACGGCATTTCAAATTGGCTTTTTGATTTTTTTGCCATTTTTAATAATAGATATGGTAGTATCCAGCGTATTAATGTCCATGGGTATGTTTATGTTACCACCAGCTATGATCTCTCTACCATTTAAACTTCTTTTATTTGTATTGGTAGATGGATGGTACTTACTAGTGAAATCGTTAATTTTGAGTTTTTCTTGAGGTGAGTTATTATGAGTGAACAATTAGTTATAGGAATAATAAAAGATGCATTAACAACTGCATTATATCTTTCAGCACCTTTTTTAGTGGTTTCACTAGTGTTAGGTTTATTAATAAGTATTTTTCAGGCGTCTACTCAAATACAAGAGCAGACACTTACTTTTGTTCCAAAACTTGTAGCTGTTGCAGCGATAGGATTATTATTAGGTAGTTGGATGTTAACGCAACTTATGTCTTTTACAGAACGTATTTTTCAACTTATATCTAATATAGTTCATTAAGGGTGATAAGATTGATTGATACAGCATATTACTTAGCTACTTTCTTTATATTCTTAAGACTGGTAACATTCTTTACGATAATACCTAATTTTTTCCCTTCGGGAACACCTGCAACCTTTAAAATATCTTTAAATGTAATATTAGCGTTTATACTTGTAGGCACTGTAGATATAGGTGCCGTACAAAATATCCAAAGCAATTATACTATTATAATTTATGCATTAAATGAGGTTATGACAGGAATAACCTTGGGCTTTGTCACATCTATGATATTTTACGTTGTGGAGATGGCAGGAAGCCTTATGGATCAACAGATAGGTCTAGGCATGATTTCTATGTTTGATCCAGTCACAAAGAATCAATCAACACTTCTATCCAGAATTTTATACTGGCTTGCAATATTGATATTTTTTATAGTAGATGGACATCACATGCTGATAAGAGAGTTATCTAGTAGTTATAAAGTTGTAGCAATAGGAAAGAGCATTATATTCCAGGACAGCGTAATGACTATAATAAACTCCTTTACTCAGTATTTTATAATAGGATTGAAAATTGCAATACCAATAGTATTGATAATAATAATAACAGATTTAACTATGGGTCTAATATCAAGAACAGTACCTCAGTTAAATATTATGATACTTGGCATGCCAATAAAGATGCTAGTGGGCATGGCTGCATTTATGATAGCTCTTCCAATGATAGCTAAAGCTATGGTAGCTGCCTTTAGTTATTTGCCTGATGTTTACAAAGGCATATATAAGGCTATCCCCCTAGTTTTGATATTTGCAGCAGAAGATAAAACAGAAGAAGCTACTCCTAAAAAGAAATCTGAAGCTCGTAAAAAAGGACAGATTGCTCGTAGTAAGGATGTAAACCTAGCTATGACATTAGTAGCTTGTACACTTGTAATAGCTATTTTAGGAGGCTATGTATCTACTGATTTGAAGTATAATCTAATATATTTCTTGTCAAATAACTTTCACCAAGAGATAAACATAAGCTACCTAAACGGACTATCCCTAATGGTGGTATACAGGATACTTAAGGATTTGATCCCTATAGTTGTACCTATAATGGTTATAGGTATAGTATCTTCTATAGCACAGAGTGGTTTCTTATTTACAAGTGAACCTCTAAAACCTTCTTTAGGAAAACTTAATCCATTAAAAGGATTAAAGAATATGTTCTCTAAAAGAAATTTCGTTGAGTTAGGCAAAAACTTTATAGTAGTTTGTGTGTTGTCATATATTGGCTACGATTTTGTAAAATCAAATTACATGGAGATTATAAATATAGGCAATATATATTTGCCATCTCTAGGTGCAGAGTTTAAAAGGCTTCTACTAAATATATTTATGAAAATAACTTTAGTTTTAGTTGTAATAGCTGCAGCAGACTATTTTATGCAGAGAAGAATGTACAGTAAAGAAATGAGGATGTCAAAGCAAGAAGTTAAAGAAGAGTTCAAGCAGATGGAAGGAGATCCTCAGATAAAAAATAAAATAAAGCAAAGACAAAGAGAAATGGCAACAAAGAGAATGATGCAAGCAGTGCCAGATGCTACAGTAGTTATTACAAACCCAACCCATCTAGCAATAGCAATAAAGTATGAGGAGGGGAACATGGAGGCACCAAGAGTACTAGCAAAAGGTGCTGATAATGTAGCTCTTAAGATAAAGGAAATAGCAAAAGAGAATGATATTCCTATACTAGAGAATAAACCTCTAGCCAGGCTTATATATGAGCAGGTAGATGTAGACAGAGAAATACCAGCAGATATGTATCAAGCGGTAGCAGAGATTCTAGCTTTAGTCTTTAAGATGAAAAAGAAGTAGGAAAGGGATGAGGTTAATTTATGGAAGGAACCAGTAAAAAGTTAAGCTTAAAAAAGAATCTAGATGTACTAGTTGCTTTAGGTGTTATTGGAATCATATTAATGATAATAATACCTTTTCCAGCAGGTATGCTAGATGTACTAATAGCTCTTAATATAACCTTGTCAGTGGTTATAGCACTAATAACAATGTTTACTACCAATGTATTGCAGTTATCAGTTTTCCCAACATTATTGCTAGTTACAACGCTTTTTAGACTAGGACTCAATATATCCTCTACTAGACTTGTACTTACAGGAGGATATGCAGGGCAGGTAATAGATGCCTTTGGTGAGTTTGTTATCAGGGGTAACTACGTTGTAGGTATTATAATATTCTTAATCATAATGGTAGTTCAGTTTGTTGTAATCACTAACGGTTCTGGAAGAGTATCAGAAGTTGCAGCTAGATTTACACTTGATGCTTTGCCAGGTAAGCAAATGAGTATTGATGCTGATTTAAATGCAGGAATTATAGATGAGACAACTGCAAGAAAAAGAAGAGCAGATCTTCAAGCTGAAGTTGACTTTTATGGAGCCATGGATGGTGCGTCTAAATTCGTTAAGGGAGACGCCATAGCTGCTATAGTAATCACAATGATAAATGTTCTAGGTGGAATAATTATCGGAGTAGTTATGATGGATCTTCCAATAGCAGAAGCAGCTCAAAAGTTCGTTAGACTTTCTATAGGTGATGGTCTTGTGAGCCAGGTGCCAGCGCTTTTAATCTCTACAGCTTCTGGTATATTGGTTACTAGATCTGGTAATTCAGAAAACTTTGGTTCTGTTCTTTCTAAACAGTTAACAGGTTTCCCTATTGTTTTAGGACTTGCTTCAGCACTAATGTTATTCTTAGCTTTAATCCCTGCTATGCCTAAGGTTCCATTTTTAATAATGGCTGCAGGCTTTGGAGCAGCAGCATATGCTTTATATAAAGATGAGCAAGCTAAGATAGTAAGAGAAATCGTACAAGAAGAAGAAGCAATAGCAGAAGTAGAAAGAAAAGAACCTGAGAATGTTATGACCTTAATATCTGTTGAACCTATGGAAGTAGAGATCGGATATGGTCTTATTCCTCTAGCGGATGAAAGCAATGGAGGAGATTTACTTCAAAGAATAGCTTCAGTAAGAAGACAATGTGCTATTGAAATGGGTATTGTTGTACAACCTATTAGAATAAGAGATAATCTCCAGCTTAAAACTAATGAATATGTTATAAAGATTAGAGGAACAGTAGTAACAAGCTCAGAAATGATGCCAAACATGCTTTTATGTATGGATCCAGCTGGTGAGAATGTAGATATTCCAGGAATTAGAACCATAGAGCCTACATTCGGACTTCCAGCTATGTGGATAAATAAAGATCAAAGAGAAGATGCTGAAATTAAGGGATTAACAGTAGTTGACCCAACCACAGTTATGGTAACTCATCTAACTGAAACAATTAAAGCTCACTCATATGAATTATTAGGCAGACAAGAAGTTAAACTAATAGTAGATAATACAAAAGAAAAGTATAGTGCAGTTGTAGATGAATTAATACCAGATTTAATAACAATCGGAGAATTACAAAAGGTATTGCAAAGTCTTTTAAGAGAGAAGGTTCCAATAAAAGATATGGTAACCATTATGGAATCCTTAGCAGATAACTCTAGAAATACTAAAGACATTGAGCTTCTCACTGAATATGTTAGATTTGCATTGTCAAGAACTATATGTAATCAAATAATTGATGAGAACAGAAGAGTATCTGTTGTAACCTTAGATCCACAAATAGAAGAGGTTATAGCAAGTAATGTTCAGAAGTCTATTAACGGCTCTTTCCCTGCAGTGGATCCAGATACTACAACGATAATATTTAATTCTATAAAGAATACTTTAGATTCTGTTTATTTTTTCAACAATCAACCAGTTATTTTAGTATCCCCTAATGTGAGAGCTCCTTTCAGAAAGCTTATTGAGATGGTATTTCCTCATGTTATGGTAATATCTCTAAATGAGATTCCTAATGACGTAGAGATTAGAACTGAAGGAGTAGTGACGTTTTAATGTTAATTAAAAGATATATGGTAAAGAGTATGAATGAAGCTATGACGAGGATAAGATACGAGCTCGGAAAAGACGCTGTTATAATAAGTCAAAGAAAAATAAAAAAGCCTGGTTTTTTTGGATTATTTTCACCTAGGATGATTGAAGTAACAGCTGCTGTAGAGAATTCATCAAAAAAGGATAATACTGATAATAAAAAGCAAGAAAACACTTTAGAAAACTCGATTGAAAGTATTAAAAAACTGATGAATGATCAGATTTCCAGCTCTAAAGCCAGCCAAAGTTATAGTTCAGAAAGAAGAAATGAAACTGATTATTCGTATAAAAGAGAAGATATCAGAGATGTGAAGGATACACCAAAAAATCAGTATCCTTCACAAAGTAATCAAGATTATTTAGTAAAAGAAATGAGAGAGATGAAAAGTTTAATCACCAAGGTTATATCTGGAGAAGATGCTAAAGAAAAGCCCTATGAAAATCTTCGAAAAAGCCTTATAAATAATGATATAGAAGAAAATTTAGTGGAGAACATAATAAAGGACATTCCCCTATCTGCAGAACAAGATGAAAACACTTTAAAAGAAGCAATAGAGAAGCGTATAGCTGTAGAAAATGTTGATTTGAAAGGCCCTGTAGTCTTAGTAGGACCTACAGGAGTAGGAAAGACTACAACTATCGCAAAACTTGCAGGAAGAATGGCTCTTATTGAAAAGAAGAAAGTAGGACTAATAACCGTAGATACATATAGAATAGGTGCTGTAGACCAGTTAAAAACTTATGCTGAAATCATGAATCTAGACTTTAAAGTAGTTATTACTACTAAAGAGATGGAGGATGCAGTAAAGTCCATGGAACACTGTGATGTAATCCTTATAGATACCACAGGAAGAAGCAGTAAGAATTCCATGCAGATATCTGAACTTAGAGCTTTTGTTCAAAAGGTGAATTCAGATAACATACATTTGGTTATAAGTGCTACAACTAAAAATAGGGATATAAAATCCATAGTAGAAGGGTTCAAAATCTTAAATTATAACCATGTTATAATAACTAAATTAGATGAAACCTCTGTATATGGCTCAATTTTAAATATATTGCAATTAGCAGATAAGCCTATAAGCTTTATGACCACAGGGCAGACCGTGCCAGATGATATAACTATTTTTACAAAAGAAAAGATAGCTAAGCTCATTATGGGGGAGGATAATATATGTTAGATCAAGCTGAGAGCCTTAGGAAGCTTGCGCAGAGTAGCAATCCTTCTTTATCAAAAAAAGGAAAGATAATAACTATAACCTCCGGAAAGGGAGGGGTTGGAAAAAGCAACTTTGTAGTAAATCTAGGGATTCATATGCAAAAGATGGGCAAAAAGGTATTAATTTTTGATGCTGATATAGGAATGGCCAATGATGATGTTTTAATGGGAATATCTTCGAGGTATAATATATTTGATGTAATAAATAATAATAAAAATTTAAATGATGTTTTGGCTACAGGACCATATGGAATAAAGTTATTACCAGGTGGATCAGGACTTAATAAAGTAGAAGATCTTACTGAGAGAGAAAGAGAGGTATTCTTAAACAAAATCTCTCAGATAGAAGATTTCGACTATATTTTCATGGATACCGGAGCTGGTATTAATAGAACCGTATTAGCATTTATATCATGTTGTGATGAACTTATTGTTATAACTACACCAGAACCTACATCACTGACAGATGCCTATAGTCTTCTTAAGGCAACTAGCCATTTTAAGATAAAAAATAAGGCAAATATAGTTGTTAATAAGGCACTTAACTATAAAGAAGGTGAAGATACTTTTTCAAAATTTGATAACGTAGTCAATAGATTTTTAACTATGAAATTAAACTATCTAGGATGCGTGTTAGATGATAGAAAGCTAGTTCAGGCTGTTAGAGAGCAAATGCCATTTATAGTAAGATATCCATCTTCTGATGCTGCAGGATGTATTCAAGATATAGGTAATTCTCTACTTGGAGCGGCGTCTAAGGATGATGGTACTGGAGTTCAAGGATTATTTAAAAAGATATTTAAGATGTTTTCGTAGGGGTGAAGTAAATGGGCAATTTAGCTTTGGCAGTAAACAACAGACTTGATGTACTTTATGAGGAAAAGATTTATAAGTGTCAGGTACAGGACTTGGAAGAGAATTTCTTCAATATAAACATTCCTGTATCTGAGGGTGAGTATCTTACAGTTCCAAGAGGTATAGACTTAGAGTTTATGAGTTTTTGTGATGATGGAGATGTATATAAGTTTAAATCTACTATAATTTCTAGATCACAAGAGAATAATATATCTATGTATGTAATGGCAAATCCCTTTGAAATTCAAAGAATTCAAAGAAGAGATTATGTTAGAGTAAAGGTTGCTCAAATAATAAATTACATAACTGGAGATTATTCTTTAGCAGATATAGATGAACTCAGATTGAATAATGCTATACTGCTTGATTTAAGCGGTGGAGGCATGAGAGTAAAGGTTAAGGAACAGATAGCTAAAGGAGATAAGATAATATCTCAGCTTAAATATGGTACTCAAGAACTATTTGTTAAGGGAACAGTAGTTAGAGTGGAAGCTACAGAAGATAAGAAATGGATATATGGTGTTGTGTTCGATGAAATAGATGAAAGAACAAGGGATAGAATTATTAGAATGGTATTCGATATAATGAGAAAACAAAGAGAACTACTCTAAAGGAGGAACTTATATGGCAGTGCAAGGTGCTTTAGCGTATAGAGATAAGATAGTAGAGAAATACATACCACTGGTTAAATACATAGCATCTAGAGTTATTCTTGGAAAGAGTAAATACGTGGAATATGATGATTTAGTTGGGTACGGTATGGTAGGTCTTATGGACGCTATGAATAAATTTGATGAGAGCAAGGGAATGAAGTTTTCAACTTATGCTTCTATAAGAATTAAAGGTGCTATGATTGATGAGATAAGAAGAAACAGTCCAATTTCTAAAGGCGCTATGGATAAACTTAATAGATATAATGAAGCTATAGACTCTCTTCAAAAAAGCTTAGGCAGGGAACCAGGCAATGAGGAAATAGCTAAAGCACTAAATATGTCCTTAGAGGATGTAGGCGAAGTAGAGAACTATATAAACTACATATCAGTTGTATCCTTAGAAAATATAATATTTTCTGAAGACGATGATATTTCTATTATGGGAATTATTGAAGACAAGAACAGTCCTAGTCCAGAAAAGACTTTAGAAGAAAAAGAAGAGGTAGAAGTACTTAGTAAAGCTTTAGGGCTTCTAAATGAAAAAGACGGTATAGTGTTAAGTTTATATTATTACGAAGGTCTGACGCTTAAGGAAATAGGCAAGGTACTAGAGGTATCGGAGTCTAGAGTATGTCAATTACATAGTAGAGCTATAAGAAATCTTAGAGCAGCGATGAAGAAGCTTCATTACATATAAAGAGGTTGTTAATATGCCATTTGTACTTATTATTATTGCAATTTTGCTTATTGTGATAAACTATAGAGCTTTAAAAAAAGAAGATAAGTCCTTCGATAAAATTCTTGGAGAAAGAGAAGAAGGCGTTAATGATCATGATATAGAAATAGCTAAACTTAGAAGAGAGTTCAGTGAGACTATATTAGAGTTGCAATTAGAAATAGAAAGATTAAAAGCTATAAAGAACAGTTCAGAAGATAACGATAATAGAATAGATATATTAGATTTGGATATTGATACTGATGATGAAGACCATACTGAAGCTAAAGTTGAGCATAATGAAGAGACTGAAACAAAAAATCCAAGTAAGAATGTGATTTCTGATAAAGCAAGAGCAGTTAAGGAACTTTTAGACAGAGGTTTTACAGATGATCAAATCTGTGAAGAGCTTGCTATAGGAAAGGGGGAAGTACTATTAATAAAAGGATTATACAGAAAATAAGAGAGATATTCCTATTTTTAGCAGATAAAAAGTTACTAATTGGAATAGGTATAGGAATTTTAATAGGTACTTTCTGCATGTTTGGATATCAATATAACAGAAGTATGTCTAGAGCAACCATTGAAGAAAAGGCTAGAGGGTATGGTATGATATATGAGGATGAAAGCAAAGTAATATTTAATAAGGATGTGAAAAAGTGATTAGAGGTTTATATACTGCTGTAAATGCTATGGTAACTTTAGAGGCAAAGCAAGATGTTATTACAAGTAATATGGCAAATGCAAATACCAATGGATACAAATCTGAAGACCTTAAGGTGAAAAAGTTTCAAGATGTATTAATTCAAAATAAGGATAAGGTTGTAGCTGGCCAAAATGTAAAAAATACCATAGGAAGCTTAAGTCTTGGAGCAACTATTGATGGAACAGATGTTAAGTTTACACAAGGTGATCTTTCAAGTACAGATAAAGATACTGATATGGCCATTGATGGAAGAGGATTCTTCTCAGTAAAAAGAGGCAATAATACATATTTTACTAGGGATGGACAGTTTAGAGTTAATACAGCAGGATATTTAGTTACTAGCGAAGGTGATAGTGTTCTTGGAAGAAATATAAAAACTGGTGCAACTGAACCAATTAATGTGGGCAATGGAGGCTTTAACGTTGATAACAGTAATAATGTTATTGTTAATGGGGCTCCTCAGTATAAGATTCAGACTGCCGATTTTAATGACTACAAGAATCTAAAAAAGCTTGGAGACAATCTGTATGAGGCAAGTGAAAATCCTAATTACAACGCACAGGTAAGTGTAAAACAAAAGACTCTTGAAAAATCAAATGTTAACATAGTTAATGAGATGGTGAATATGATGACCGTTATGAGAAGCTTTGAAACAACTCAAAAAGTAGTACAAACTATGGATGAGACTTTATCAAAGGCTGCTAATGAGATAGGTTCAGTGAGATAATAGGAGGTAAACATGTTTAGAGTTTTATGGAATGGTAAAAGCGCGATGCTTGCAAACCAAGAAAAGCTAGACTCTATATCCAATAACTTAGCTAATGTTGGTACTACAGGCTATAAACGTGTAGATGTTTCTTTTAAGGACCTGGTTAAGGAAAGTTTAGATAGACAAGGATATCCTGTTAGTGATAAGAACTCTTTTACTGGTACAGGAGTAAGGACTTCTTCTTGGGTTAGAGATAATACTCAAGGGCAGTTACAACAGACAAACAAAGCTTCTGATATGGCCTTAGATGGAGAAGGATACTTTAGAGTTAAAAAATCTGATGGGTCAGTGGCCTATAGCAGAGATGGATCCTTCAAGATTGATTCCTTAGGCAATTTAGTTGATTCAAAGGGAAATAGACTAGATGTAGAATATGCTGCAGGCTACAATAAAGATAATGTATCTCTAGATGAGAGAATGAGAGATGATAACTTTAGAATAGATTCTAAAGGTACTATCACTTTAAAAGGTAGTAATGTTACAGTGGGACAAGTTCCTATATACACTGCAACAGGAAGCGATGCTTTTACTTCTGTAGGAGATAATCTTTATGTTCCTAAAGATGGAGCTCAGGTATTAAAAAGTAATAATGTGGATGTACTTCAAGGATATCTAGAAAATGCTAATGTAGATGTAGGTAAGGAATTTTCAGATATGATTATAACTCAAAGAGCTTTCCAGCTTGGATCGAAGGCAATAACTACTGCAGATGAGATGTGGGGTATGATCAATAACTTAAAGTCAAGGTAAGGTTAATTCTTTACCTTGACTTTTTTTACTGTCTATTAATACCATATGAAGACTAAAACCTTCGCGAAAGTATAATGGAAAATCATATCTTTTTCGTAGAAAGGTAAGCTTTATTACTAGTTAAAACTAGTAATATCAAAGGCTTAAAATAGCTATTTAGGGTAAAAAGTAAAAAATAAAATCATGTTGCCTGCCAGAATTTCTCCACATACGTTCAGAAAAGTCAGATGCGCAAAAAAAGCTAACAAATTAATGTTAGCTTTTTTAAATCTTACTAATTATTATAGATTTGCAATGGCATTAGTTACTGGTGGGATAACTTGCTTCTTTCTTGAAAGAACTCCAGGAAGATAAGCAGTGTTATCAACAAGCGTAACGTTGAAAGCTCTTTCAGCTATTTCAGGCATTTTACCTGCAACTAGCAGCTGAGAACCTTCATTTATTATGTCTGTTAAAAGAAGCATTATTACCTTTAGTCCAGCTTCTTCTCCTTTTCTTTCCATGTAAGCAAGCATTTCATCCTTCAATGGCATAAAGCCTTCTATATCCATTGTATTAACTTGCGCTACACCAACCTTTATTCCTTCTATATTGAAAGGTTTAAAGTCTTGGTTAAAGATTTGTTCAACAGTTTTTCCTTTTAAAGAAGTACCAGCTTTAAACATCTCTTTAGCATAAGCTTCTGCTTCAATTCCAGCTATTTCAGCTAACTTTAGGCAGATTTCCTTGTCTACTGGAGTGCAAGTTGGAGATCTAAATAGTAATGTATCTGATATTATTGCACTGGCAAGTAATCCAGCAGCTTCCTTTGATGGAGTAAGTCCATTTTCAAAGAATCTCTTAGCTACTATTGTAGAAGTACTTCCTAGAGGCTCATTTCTAAAGTATATTGGATTACCAGTTTGTATATCAGCAACTCTATGATGATCTATAATTTCTAGTATCTCTGCATCCTCAAGTCCATTAACAGATTGACCTCTTTCATTGTGGTCAACTTGAATCACTTTCTTTTTATGGTTAGAGATTAAGTGATATCTTGAAATGCTTCCAACTACTTTGTTTTCCGCATCTACTACAGGATAGCTTCTGTATCTTGTTTCTGCCATAACATGCTTTATATCATCTGCTAGTTCATCTGTAGAGAAGGATACTAGGTTATCTTTAGCCATAACATAGCCAACAGGAACTGATTGAACTATAAATCTTGAAGCAGTAAAGGAATCGTAAGGAGTTGATATTACTGTAACTCCATTTTCTCTTGCTTTTTCAAGAAGTCTTTCGTTCATCTTGTGTGATCCTGTAATTATTATTAGAGAAACCTTTATATCTATAAGAGTTTCTTGAGTTTCAGCTCTGTCTCCAACTATAGCGATATCGCCAGTTGAAACAATCTCCTTCATAGTATCAGGTTGCATTGCAGCAACAACAATTTTACCAGGATAAACCTTAGCTTCTTTGTTTATGTATTGTGCTTCTGCAGATAATGCATCTAATACATTTTCTATAGGAGTACTGCTTTTTCCAAGGATGCAATTGTCCCAAGTATCCATATAGCTAGAAGTCAAGTTTGCTGTTGAAAGAATACCTGCTAAACGCTTGTGAGAGTCAACAACGGGGATAGACTTAACATTGTTATCCTTCATCACATTCCAAGCTTGTTTTAATGACACTTCAGCAGTAACTGATTCGATTCTATCGAAATCTAAATCCTCTACCTTAAGTTTAACTGTTTCTAAAAATTCTGGTTTTTCTACTCCAAAATAATTTAATACGAATTGAGTTTCTTGATTTGGTTCTCCAAGTCTTACTGGAATAGCAGGGATCTCTCCGCTTTTGTTCTTAAATTCTGCATACCCTATAGCTGCGCATATAGAATCTGAATCAGGATTTTTGTGACCAGTAACATATATAACGTCTTTCACTGAAATAATCCTCCTTTGTGATAATTTATTATACTTATATATTCTAATAGTTAGGACATAAATTGTAAAGATTCTTACTGTAAAGATATTATTTACAATGTTCTAACTTATAGCATGGCTACATATATTATTATAGATGTTACAGAAAAAAGGGGGAACTGAAGTGTGATACAGGAAAAGGAACTTATAAGAGGACTATCTTCTTCTGAGGCAGAAAGAAGAATTAAAAATTTTGGCTTAAATGAACTAAGTCATAAAAAAAAGGTCTCTCCTGTGATATTATTTTTATCCCAATTCAATGATTTTATGGTTTGGGTTCTTATAGGAGCGACTATAGTATCAGGATTGATGGGAGAAAAAGCAGATGCTATAACTATTTTAATAATAGTTATAATCAATGCTATTATGGGTTTTATACAGGAATTTAGAACAGAAAAATCATTGGAGGCACTAAAATCCTTAGCTGCGCCTACCTGCAAGGCATATAGAGATGGTAACATAAAAGTTATCAACGCTAGATTCCTTACGATAGGAGACATAGTGGTGTTAGAATCCGGTGACAGAGTTCCGGCAGATGGAGAAGTAGTGGAATGTACTGGATTGATGGTGGACGAGTCCCTTCTTACAGGAGAGTCCGTAGGTGTAAACAAAAGTACAAATAAAAAAGATAATAGTGTATTTATGGGCACTAACGTGTTAAAGGGAAAGGCATTTATTAAAGTTACCCAAATAGGAATGAACACAGAAATGGGTAAGATAGCTAATTTACTTCAAAACATAGAAGAGGAGAAGTCTCCTTTAAAGGAAAGACTAGAGTCTTTAGGAAGAGTTTTAGTTATTCTATGTATAGTAATATGTGCTGTTGTTACCGTTATGGGAATAGTAAGAGGAAATGATTTGACTGAGATGTTCCTGTTAGGTATAAGTCTTGCAGTTGCAGCTATACCTGAAGGATTACCTGCTATAGTTACTGTAGCGCTTGCTCTAGGGGTATCTAGAATGCTTAAGAGAAATGCACTGGTAAGAAAGCTACCAGCTGTAGAGACCTTGGGATGTACATCTATAATATGCAGTGATAAGACTGGAACCTTGACTCAGAACAACATGACAGTAAAAGAAGTATATATGAACGGAAAGATATATAACCTCAATGAAGAAAAGCTTCCGCCAAACTCTATGCTAACTAGATCCTTTGTGTTTTGTAATGATTGCAATTACAACTTTGAAGAGAAAAATGTGGACAAGGCTCTCCATGGAGATCCAACTGAGACAGCTCTAATAAAGCTTTATTTTAAAGAGGTTGGAGCCTTAAGAGGATTCTTAGCTGGAGGACACAGGGTATTTGATATTCCTTTTGACTCTACAAGAAAAATGATGAGTGTAATAATGAAGGAAAACGGAAGAGAAATATGCTATGTAAAAGGGGCACCTGAAAGACTATTAGATAAATGTAACTATATATATGAAGATGGAAAAGTAAGACCATTAACTTTTCAGAAGAAGAAGCAAATTGTGTCCTTTGTAGATTCTATGTCCAATAGGGCTCTTAGATGTATCGCTGCTGCATATAAGGATACTAATATTCAAAGGGATGATTCACTTGAGACCAATCTTACCTTTTTAGGAATAGCAGGAATAATAGATCCGCCAAGGTTAGAGGTAAAAGATGCAGTGCTAAAATGTAGATTAGCTGGAATAAAGCCTGTTATGATAACTGGAGATCACCAGAATACGGCTTTTGCTATAGCTAAAGATCTTAACATATGTTCATCACTAGATCAAGTAATCACTGGTGAAGAACTTGAAAAAATGAGCGATAAGGAGCTTTATAGTAAGGTTAATAAGATAAGGGTATTTGCTAGAGTAAGTCCTAATCATAAACTTAGAATCGTTAAGGCTTTTAAGAAGAATGGAAATATAGTAGCTATGACAGGTGATGGAGTAAATGATGCACCAGCTATAAAAGAAGCAGATATAGGAATATCTATGGGTATATCTGGTACGGATGTTACTAAAGAGGCATCATCCATGATATTAATGGATGACAACTTTGCTACAATAGTAGCAGCAGTAGAAGAGGGAAGAGTTATATACTCAAATATAAGAAAGTTTATAAGATATCTACTATCCTGTAATCTAGGAGAAGTACTTACCATGTTTTTAGCTTCAATATTCTCACTGCCAACTCCACTGGCACCAATTCAAATACTATTTGTAAATCTAGCTACAGATGGACTTCCTGCTATAGCGCTAGGTGTTGATCCAGCAGATAAGGATATTATGAAGCAAAGGCCTAGGGAGAAGAACGAAAGTGTTTTCTCTAGAGGTTTAACTGAAAAGATAATGGTAAGAGGAACGCTTATTGGTATATGTACTTTATTCTCCTTTATGGTAGGTATGTATTATAAGTGGAGTCTTGATACAAGCAGAACTTTGGCTTTATGTACTTTGGTTATGTCTCAGTTAATTCATGTTTTTGAATGTAGATCAGAGAGACACTCTATCTTTGAAATAAAATTCTTAACTAATCCTTACTTGGTGGGAGCAGTTGCTGTTTCTATAACAATGATGGTATCTATAGTTTATATGCCATTCTTCCAACTGCTATTTCATACAACACCACTTAGTGGAGGTCAGTGGCTTATAGTTTTATTCTTCTCTGGAGTTATAGCATTTATAAACAGTGTATACCTATATATAAAAGTGAAAAAATAACTGAGTTTGAGAGTATTATTGAAATTTAATAATTTTGTAGAGTATACTTTTTTATAAGGAGTACGTTGGTAGAACTCAAAGTATGAGATTACTAACCATTAAATTTCAACACAGTACCTAAATAGAATAAAAAATAAAAGAATTGCGATATTATCGCAATTCTTTTATTTTGTTCTGGTAACTTGTTGCTGCCTAGCTTTTTTTATTTGTGAGTGGTCTACTGGGAACAAATCTTTCTTCGTCGTAAAGTTGACTACATTCATGATAGTAATTACATCACCAGTTGCTTTTGATTTCTTATCACCTTTACCTTTTAATCCTTGAACTAAAACGTTATGACCTTGATTTACTGCTATAAACTCAGGTTTTTTAAACCATCTATTTTTCTTATAAGAACACTTAATTACTGCTTTACTTCTTTCTGGTCTGATTATTAGTGTAGCTGCTAATGTATGGAATATCCAAAGAATAGTCTTTTCTTCAACCTTAGCTGAGATAACTGTTCCTTGAAATTGAGCCATTCTATCACCATACTTTTTTATGTATGAGTCAGTATAATATTTTGATAGTTTTTCCTTAAAACCCATGGTTAAAACCCCTTTTCATATATTATAAGTCCATTTTAGCTTTTAATTTAAAACTCTAACTTTAAATTGACATCTTTACCAATATAAGTTTCCTTTATGATTATATAAAGTAGTTAAATGGAAAATTAATATTTTAGTTCACAAAAAAATAACTATTTTCACATAATTTTATTCATATATTTGCAATAGAATAATAATATGAGTTATAAATTGATGAACTAAGAATAAAGATATATATGAGTTGAGTTTAATATAAAAAATTATAAAACACAATAAACAACTAGTATTATAGCATATAATCAATGCTAATAAAATACTAAAGTGCAAAATCACTAGGTATAGTTTATTATAAGCAAAAACTTAGGTTAATAATCAGAATTTTTTATTTAGAAGTATATTAGAAATTGCCAATGACCTACTTAGAATTATTTTTTATCTCCAATTTGTAATGTAATAACGTATACATTATGTTAAATTAGATATGTATATTGGTGTTAGTAGTAAAAAGTCGATAAAGCTAACTTCTTCAGTACGCCTTTTGCACATATACATTTATGAACAGTAAAAAATAATTCACAGCATTGTTACAAAATATTAATTGCTATTAAGGGAAAAAAATTATAATATTATTATAGGATATTAAATAACTCTTAAAATGATAAGCTAAACTAAGATGAGGTAAATTTATGGATAAAATACTAAAAAAACATGTTGATACAATGAAAAATGATTATTTAAAAAGTAAAGATAAATTAAAATATGATGGTGATCTGCTAAATCACTTTGTAGCGTTAGTGCTGACAAATTCTAATAAAGAATTTAATTATGATAAGATTAGAACCATAAGAAAATATATTAAAGATAAAACAAGTTGGTTTTCGACCTTTAGAGGAAATAATCTATATATTATTTCTATATTGTTATCGTTAAAAAATGACTGGAAAGACAGATTTGAAAGAATATTAATTTGGGAAGATAAATTAAAAGAAGAAGGATTCATTGAAAGCCCTTATTTATCAGTAGGTATTTGGATATTAACTGATTATTTCGAGGATGAAGAGCTGTATACGGTTTCTTTAAGAATGAAACAGGTTTTTGCTTTAATAAAAGATAGGTACTCAAACGTTACTTCTTCAGATGATTATATAATGTGTGCTATTCTAGTGTCGCTAGGACTTGATAATAGAAAAAATATTGATATAGCTGATAAATGTTATGATAAGATAACCTCAGAAGATATAATTAGCAATAATGGTGCTCAGACCTTGTCAAACATAATATGTACTGATCCAGAAAATTATATTAATAATTTAGATAAGGCTATAGAAATATGCGAAATAGTAAGAGGTAGTGTTGGTAGTGTACAACCACAATATGCTGGGATAATAGGCATTGCTTCTATTCTAGTACATGATGTTAATAAATTTATGAGAGAAGTGCAAACTGTAGAAACTTACTTAAGTGAGACCCATGAGTATGAATTTTTTATGGATAAAAGCTTTAGATTGATGATTTCTATGTTTATGGTTATAATTAGTAAGAAACATTTCGGAGACGGATATTTGAATTCAATTATAGCTCTTACCATAAATTACTGTTTAGTAAGCCAGCAACAAGCTATGATATATAATGCCAATTAAAGAATTCCTATATAGAAACTTAATTTATACTTGACTTAAAACCCTGGCTTTTGAGGATTTGTATGCATGTATCAATCAATAGTTGAGTTAGGAGTTCTAGAAATAAAGATAAGCTTCTTGCCAAAGGTTATTAATTGGTAAGGAGTTTAAGGAACAGGAGAAAAGATGAAAATTAACTTAAGAACTTATAGGGTGGTTTTTCTAACTATTCTCTTTCTAGAAGTAATATTTATGAGCGGAATATATTTTTATAAAATGCTCAATGTACCAGTTTTATCTGACATATTTCCTACGGATAGTCAAGCTATAATACTTAGTATTTTGTATGGTATAAAGTTTTTTGTTTTGATATTTGTTGTATTTAAGGTGAAAAGCTTTTATAAGTTTTTTGTGGTGCTAAGTGCAGTGATAGCATTTTCTGTAGTTTTCTATGAGAGATTTAGCTTAACGGCATTTTTAGTTGAAGGTGTGTTGATTATTATAAGCTTTTTAGGTATAGTATGCTCTTATGAAAACAAAGCTACTGCTAAAAAGAATAAAAAGTAAGAATAAAAAAGAAAATTATGGCGCCTGTTAGAATTTCTTCACGTAGGGTCCAAAAAGACAGAAGCGCAAAAATCTCACTGAAGTATCTAGAGTACCCTTGTTCAGTGAGTTTTTTATGTAGACGAAAACTTCTTAGAAGTTTATAATTAACTAGAATATTAAAGAAACCTTTTTATAATAGGAGGAAGAAATGAATAAAGAACAATTAGCAAAAATGATCGATCATACTTTACTTAAACCAGAAGCTACTAAGGCAGGAATAGAAAAGCTTTGCAAAGAAGCATTAGAGTATAAATTTGCCTCAGTATGTGTTAATCCTTCCAATGTAGAACTAGCAGCAAAGCTATTAAGGGGAAGCGAAGTAAAGGTTTGTACAGTAATTGGATTCCCTTTAGGAGCAAACACTAAAGAAGTAAAAGCTTTTGAAACAAGTGATGCAATACTTAAGGGCGCTACTGAAGTTGATATGGTTATAAACATAGGCAAGTTAAAAGATAAAGACTACGAATATGTTAAAGAAGATATAAAGGCTGTAGTAGATGCAGCAAAAGGTAAAGCGCTTACAAAGGTAATAATTGAGACTTGTTTATTAACTGATGAAGAAAAAGTTATGGCTTGCAAGCTAGCAAAAGAGGCAGGAACTGATTTTGTAAAGACTTCAACTGGTTTTTCAACTGGTGGGGCTACTGCAGAAGATATTAAATTAATGAGAGACACTGTAGGACCAGAATTAGGTGTTAAAGCTTCTGGTGCAGTTAGAAGTCAAGAAGATGCTTTAAAGATGATAGAGAACGGAGCAACTAGAATAGGGGCATCAGCTTCTATAGAGATATGCGAAGGAAAAGTATCAAATTCAAATTATTAAGATAGGTCTATTTAAAATACACTGTTGAAATTAAGCGTATGTAGAAAACTTATTTATATACAGTGGAATAAGACATATTATACGAAAGGAGTACTGAAGAAAATTACTTTAGTGCTCCTTTTTTTACTATTAAGCAAAGTGTAAAACTTTTTGTTACTTTAAGTTTTCTGGCTTATAAATCCAGGAACCATCTTTTCTAATATATCCCCAAACACCTCTATACACAACCAAAGCTACTCCATTATGAAAGCTATGTGCCACATTAAATATTGGATTTATAACAAATTCACCTTGGGGATTTATAAAGCCAAAACCTACATTGTAATAGCCAGCAGCAGATAAACCTTCAGAAAAGTCCTCTGCATAATAAAAATCATCCTTAATTATTTCGTTACCAAACCTATCTATGAAGCCAATTCCTCCATCAGGATTTATAGTGACCTTAGCATAGCCGTTTTTAAAGCTTTCAGCATAATAGTATTTTGGAGTAATAACAAACTCGCCAGTTTTATTTATAAATCCCCATTTACCGTCTACTCTAGCACAGGAAAGTCCTTCTGAGAAGCTGTAGGCAGATTGAAACTTGAAATCAATAACTTCTTCTCCGTCTCTGTTTATAAAACCAGCAGTATTATTAAGTGTAGCAACAGCATAGTCTTCTGAAAAGTTTGATATATTGTCGTACTTAGGGGCTATTATATAATCTCCTTGCTTATTAATTATAGCAGCCTTGTCTCCAAGTTTAACAGAGGCAGTACCATTTCCAAATTGACTTGCATAGGAATATATTGGCTCAATAACAAATTTTCCTTCACTATTTATATAACCTGAGGTTTTATCTAAAGTTACACAAGCAAGTCCTTCATGAAAGTCATCGTAGAAACTTGCGTCTAGTTTTATTACCATTTCATTGTTTGTATTTATATATCCTTTAGTATTATCTAAAGTTATAACATGAGCTAAGCCTTCAGAAAACTCGTTTGCAGAGGTATAGACTGGTTCAATAACAAATTTTCCATCATTATCGATAAAGCCATAGCGGTTGTCAATATTAATTAAATATAATTCGTTCAAAATAAGATTCCTCCATTTTGTTAAATATGTGCTTAGTTTTAGACATGCTATATTATCAGGAGTTGAAATCCTTATAATTTATATACAACTTAATGTTAAGATTTATATTTGAAAATCAATTCTCAGAAATCATAGGAAGTTTTTTTAATATATTTGTCATGAAAGTAATACATCATTATATATAATTATATTTTTATGAATGCCACCAATCAATACATAAATTGGAAACTAGTTGCCTTTAGCTGTTAGAGTAATGAAAGTATAATATTTAAACAATGTATAATTCTGATGAAAGTTGATGAAATAAATTGGTAAAATTTATACCTAAAATTAAAAAAATAGAATATTAATATAGTAGATTACTTTATAGAGGAGGAAACTACTCTAATAAATTGGAAAAAGATTTGCCTTTTGCAATTTTTGAGTGGGACATTATGAAGAGAGAGTTAACTCCACAAGAGGTTATTTACAATGTTGATTTTAGTCAAGCTTCAAAAGCAGCAGATAAAAGATTTATACCAGAATATGCAGAAGTTTATAAGAGTCTAGAAACAGCTCTTAGGATTGAAAAGCAAGGGTTTAATGTTTATCTTATAGACTTGTTTTCAAAAGACAAATTAGAAAATATAATTAATTTCATTGAAGATATCTTTGTGAAAAAAGCTCCACCAAAGGATATATGCTATGTTGTTTTAGAAGATGATAGATATCCTAAGCCTTTATTCCTAAGTAATGGAAAAGGAAAGATTTTTAAAGAGAGATTGGAAGGTATAAAGAACTTCTACCTTGAAAAAGTTTTTGCTTTTTACAATTCGTCATCCAATAAAGAGAAAGAAAATATAATAGAGGAAATTCAGAAGAAGAGAAGTGATTATATTAGCAGTCTTGTTGAAATGGCAAAAACTGAAGGGTTTGATGTAAAGGCTACAACCAATGGCTTTGCTTTCATACCTCTTAAAGAGGGAGAGGCCATGACAGAAAAAGAATATGACGGGTTAGAAGAAGTATCAAAGGATCAAATAGTAACAAAAGCAAGTAAGCTTAAGTATGGAGCTGAGGATGTTTTAGAACAATTAAAGGATATAGAGTTAAATTCTATTGATAAAATAAAAAAGATATTTAAACAGTATCTAAACGAAGAGTCTAAGGATATAAAGGATGATGTATTTAAGGAATTTATTGAAGAGAAAGAAGCTTTAGATTATCTAAATAAAATATGTGATTTGATTGAAAATGAAGTCATAGAGAATTATTCTATGAACTATGAAGAGGATATAGAGAAGATAGAAGAACTAGCTAATAGGCTATTGATAAATTTGCTAGTAGATAATAAGGAAGTAGAACATCCAAAGGTTGTTTTTGAAGAAGATCCTAGCATAACTAGTTTGATAGGAAGTATAGAATATGAAAACCATAATGGTGTATATACTACTGATATATCTCTAATAACTTCAGGTTCGTTACTAGAAGCCAATGAAGGATGTGTTATAGTAAGAGCAAGTTCACTGCTTAACAATCCAGGAAGCTATTATTACCTTAGAAAAACCTTGATGAGCAATAAATTAAGCTATGATTATAATAGAGGTTATTTGGAGTTCTTAGCGCTTAATGGGCTTAAACCAATGCCTATAGATATAAATGTGAAGCTTGTTATAATTGGTGACAGCGAAACTTATGATCTTTTATATACCTATGATGAGGACTTTAGAAATCTATTTAAAATAAAAGCTCAATATAATCCCTATGTAAGTATAAATGAAGAAGTAAAAATATCATTAATTTCTATAATAAAAGAGATAAAGGAAAAAAATAAACTTCTTTTAGTTAGTAATGAGGCTATAAATGAAATAGGGAAGTATCTATCAAGAAAGGCTCAGGATAAAAATAAGTTATTTATCGATGATGAGGAGATAAGCAGAATACTTATTTTATCAAATGATATTGCAAAAAAAGTAGATAAAAGAATAATAGGAAAAAATGAGATAATTTCAGTAGCTTACAATGAAGAGCTTATAGAAAAAGAAATAATTTCTATGTTCAAGGAAAGAAAAATGATCATAGATGTTAAGTCTAAAATAGTCGGTAGTATAAATGGTCTATCTGTTTTAGACACAGGCTATTACAGCTTTGGGAAGCCTACTAGAATAACCTGTATATGTCATAAGGGAGTTGGAAGAATAGTCGATGTGCATAAGGAAAGTAACTTAAGTGGAAGCATTCATGCAAAATCCATAGATATATTAAATGGTCTATTAAATAGGCTAATAGATCCTTATTCTAGGATCCCTGTAGATTTTCATGTTAGTTTTGAGCAAACCTATGGGATGTTAGAGGGGGATAGTGCATCTATAGCAGAGATTGTCTGCATGCTTTCAGCCTTAAGCAAGGTGCCAATAAAGCAGAATATAGCTGTAACTGGTTCCTTAAATCAATTTGGTGAGGTTCAACCAATTGGAGGAGTAAATGAAAAGGTAGAAGGCTTCTATAAGGTGTGCAAAGCTATAGATAATGTATATGGAAAAGGAGTTATAATACCATCTAGTAATATTAGTGACATAGTACTGAACAGCGAAGTAGAAAAGTCTATTGAAGATGGTGAATTCCATATTTATGCTATAAATGATATAGATGATGCTATACAGATACTTATGGCAGAGGATACATGTACCGTTGAAGATATACTGAGTTCTATAAAAAGTGAGATAAATGCATATAACAAATCAAAATAATAAATGAAATTTATTTGCCTTCTAGATTTTTTCTCATATGTATTGGAAAAGGCAGATACTCAAAAAACACGCTGAAGGAAGTGGCTTCAGCGTGTTTTTTTACCTTAAGGGCATATGGGCAAAAAAGCTCAGTGAAGAAGGTTACTTCAGCCACTTTTTTATATATTTACAGAATTAAATACCATAATTTACAAATATATGATAAATATGTTTGACTTATTACAAAAAATTATGTTAAAATTATGGAAAAAGAAGGAAGCTAAATTGGCGAAGTAGCTAAGGAGGTGGATTACTCTTAATAGAGTAATGCTTATGGAATTAAATTTTAATAAAGTTGATAATAATTTAGTGGTAGCACTGACAGGTGAACTTGACCACCATAGTGCTGAGGAAATAAGAGTTAAAGTTGATGATAGAATTGATAGAGATGGAATAAATAATCTTGTCTTTGATTTTTCTAGGGTAACTTTTATGGATAGTTCAGGAATAGGCATGGTAATAGGAAGATATAAAAGGCTTTCTATTAGAAAAGGTAAGGTAAGTGTGGTAGCAGCAAATAAAAATGTAAAAAGAGTATTTGAATTGTCTGGCATGTTCAAAATAATTAATTACTACGAAAGCATAAATGATGCCATCAAATGCGGCTAATTAAGGGGGAATTAACATGGAAGGAAATAAAATGAGGATAGAATTTTTAAGTAAATCTCAAAATGAAGGTTTTGCAAGAGTTGCTGTAGCTGCCTTCATATCTCAACTAGACCCTACTATAGAAGAGTTAAGTGATGTTAAAACTGCTGTATCTGAAGCTGTTACAAATTCTATTATTCATGGATATGAGGAAAAGGAAGATGGAGTAGTAAGCATAGAGACCATATTAGAGGGGAGTGAAGCAACCATCATAATTGAAGATCAAGGAATAGGAATAAAGAATTTAGACGAGGCAATGCAGCCCTTATATACTTCCAGACCAGATTTAGAAAGATCAGGTATGGGATTCACTGTTATGGAGACTTTTATGGATTCCTTAGAAGTATACAGTGATGGAATAAAAGGGACTAAAATAGTTATGAAAAAAAACTTTAACTCTGTAGGTTAGGTGATAATCTATGGAAAATAATAATTTCAAAAAAGAAGAGTTCAATTATGATGATAATACCACACTGATAAGGCAGGCTAAAGCTGGTAGCGTAGAAGCTATGAATAGACTTATTGAGATTAATATGCCTCTAGTTTCTTCAATAAGTAGAAAGTTTTTAAATAGAGGCTATGATTACGAAGATATATTTCAGATAGGTTCAATAGGACTAGTTAAGGCTATCAATAATTTTGATGATTCCTTCAATGTAAAATTTTCCACTTATGCAGTTCCAATGATAATAGGAGAAATAAAGAGATTTCTTAGAGATGATGGCTTTATAAAAGTATCTAGAAATACTAAAACTTTAGCCAGAAAACTTCATTTTAGTAGAGAGGAACTATCAAAAAAGTTAGATAGGGAACCTACTATTGAAGAACTGGCAGAGTATTCTGGTGTAGATAAGGAAGAAATTGTTTTTGCATTAGAATCAGCTAATAGTATGCAATACCTATATGATACTATACATCAAGATGATGGGTCACCAGTACTGCTTATTGATAAGATTGCTGAAAATGGTGAAGAAGATGCTGAAATGATAGATAGATTAGCTTTAAAGGAAGCTTTAAAGAGTTTGGAACCTAAGTCAAGGCAAATAATATTACTTAGATATTTTAAAGATAAAACTCAGATACAAGTAGCTAAGATGCTTGGTATAAGTCAAGTACAAGTTTCTAGAATAGAGAAGAAAGTACTGCAACAGATGCGAAAAAAATTATCGGAATTTTAAAAAAACGGATGGATTACCACCGTTTTTTTTTGTTTTATAAAAGTTTTTGATTATTGCCAAATTTTCTTGCTTATAAATATACTACAAATCCATAAAATACACTTAGACAATAAGTTACACTAAGTAAAATAGTAATTAAGTTTAATATTAAAATGAATTAATTTATAGGAATAAGGTGCATATAAAAGGGTTTAGTTCATTTTTCAGAAGGAAGGGATAAAATGGAGCCTAAAGAAGAACGTATAAAAAAGAGATTTGATAAGTTGTCCAAAGAATCAGAACCAAAACCAAAGCTTTTGAGGAACTGTATTAATGCATTTATTGTTGGTGGTTTAATTTGTGATGTAGGAGAGTTTTTTTCAAATACATTTTTATATTGGGGTATGTCCAAAGAAGATGCGGGTACCTGGGTGGCAATAGTTATGGTTTTTATAGGAGCGTTATTGACAGGTATAGGAGTGTACGATAAAATTGCGTCATTTGCAGGCGCAGGTACTGTTGTACCTATAACTGGTTTTGCAAACTCCATAGTTTCTCCTGCTATAGAGTTTAAGAAAGAAGGTTATATCTTTGGCTTAGCAGCAAAGATGTTTACTATTGCAGGTCCAGTGCTAGTTTACGGTATTGGTACTTCCGTAATAGTAGGTTTGATCTATTATGTTATCGGTATTATAAAGTAAAACACTGAAACACTGGTTTCGCAAATCTAATTACAAAAAAATCACTGAATAAGGTTACTTTATTAAAACTTTTATCTTAATTATATAGATAGAAAGGAGAGGCCAAAAATTTTAAGGTACTAAAGTTTATATTTTAATAATAAATTTTTGGCTATGAGATAAATATGGGTAATGAGCAGAAAAAGATAGGAAAACAAACCGTTAAACTACAGAATCCACCTAAGATAATATGTACAACTAGTATAGTTGGTCCAAAGGAAGGCGATGGACCTTTAAAAGACTATTTTGACATAATACTTCGAGATGATACCAATGGGAAAGAAAGTTTTGAAAAAGCGGAGTCTTCCATGATGTATACAGCAATAAAAGAAACTATAAAAAAAGCAAAACTTGAGGAGAAGGATATCGATTATTTACTTGCTGGGGATTTACTCAATCAGCTTGCGTCTTCAAGCTTTGCAGCAAGAGATATGAATATACCTTTTATAGGTCTATATGGCGCCTGCTCTACTATGGCTGAATCTCTTGGGCTTGCATCACTTCTTATGGATGGAGGATATGCAAAGTACGTTATAGCAGCAACCTCATCACACTTTAGTTCAGCAGAAAGACAGTTTAGATTTCCACTAGAATATGGGGCCCAAAGGTCAGAAGTTGCTCAATGGACTGTTACAGGAGCAGGTGCAATACTTCTGTCTAACGAAGGAGATAACCCATATGTAACTTATGTAACCACAGGAATAGTAAAAGATTACGGTATTAAGGATGCATCAAACATGGGAGCAGCGATGGCACCAGCTGCTGTAGATACTATTTATAGGCACTTTCAAGATACAGGGCGTACACCAGATGATTACGACATTATTGCCACTGGAGATTTGGGACTTGTCGGTAAAGAAATAACACAAAAGCTTCTTTTAGAATATGGTTATGACATTAAGGATGTTTACATCGATTGCGGAGCTGTTATTTATGATAATGAAAGACAAAAGACTAATTCAGGAGCTAGTGGCTGCGGGTGTTCAGCAGTTGTGACTTGCGGTTATTTATATAAAAAGATGTTGAAAGGTGAGATCGGGAAGCTATTACTTGTTTCCACTGGAGCACTGATGAGTACAACAACCTCCCTTCAAGGGGAAACAATACCAGGTATAGCTCATGCAGTGGCCATTGAATATAGTTAAAATGAGATTCACAATTTTGAAAGGAGATAAGAAATATTATGAGTGAATACATTTATGCTTTTTTGGTAGGTGGAACTATTTGTGTAATAGCTCAGGTATTGATGGACAAAACTAAGCTTACTCCAGGAAGGATATTAGTAGCTTTTGTAACTCTAGGTGTCATATTAGGCGCTTTTAATATATACGATAAAATAATAGAAATAGGAGGAGCTGGGGCTACTGTTCCTTTACCTGGTTTCGGAAATTCACTAGCTAAAGCAGCGATAAAGGCGGTTAAAGAAAATGGTCTAATTGGTGCTTTTACTGGAGGAATCACTGGAACCGCAGGAGGTATTACCGCGGCAATATTCTTTGGATATATAATGGGACTTGTATTTAATCCAAAGACAAAATCATAGTAAGTGCTCTATAGATGTATCAAATAATACTAAAATTTTTATTTTCAAATTCTCCTCTCAAAATCTAGAGGAGTTTTGAAAATAAGTTTCGGATTGAAGTGCTACATCTTTAGTTAAAAATGCTAGTTCATTAGAAATAGGGTCTCTGTTATAATAAATGATACAAAGTAAATTAATTTGAGAAGTATAATTTTACTTTTTATATTTATTTGGTAAAGTGTGTTAGCAATATAGACGAAAATTAAAGTAGCAAATAATTATAGCAGGGAGTAAATATAGTGGAAAGATGGTATAACATATCTTGGAATAAAGTCATAGATAAGTTGCAAAGTGATTTAAATAGAGGGTTAAGTAGTGATGAGGTAAGTAAGAGAAGAGAAGCAAACGGATTAAATATAATGCCAATAACTATAGAAGAAACTTCAAAGGTTATACTGGTGAGGCTCCTTTTAAAACCATGGTTCCTAATTATGCTTGCCACTACAGTACTTTTTATGTTTTTTCATTACTTTGTACAAGGTGTAATTATAGTATTATTGGCTATTTTAACAGTTGCTATAAGATATTATGAAATTGTTAAAAGTAGAAAAGAATTAAGCATATTAAATAGCCTAAACTATACTACCACAAGAGTTATAAGAAATGGAATTAGGGAAAATATTAATTCAGAAGAACTGGTTGTTGGAGATATTGTTGTTCTTACAAAAAACATGTTAGTTCCGGCAGACATAAGAGTGATTGAAAGTGAAGAGCTTAAGGTAAATGAGAAGAATGTCACCGGAGAAGAGTTTTTATGTGAGAAGTATGAAACTATGATAGAAGGGGCTGTTAACTCTCTGTCAGAGATGAAGAATATACTTTTCAAGGGAAGCACTATTGTAAGAGGTGACGGATTAGGAATTGTAATAGCTATAGGTAGTAAAACTCAGCTAGGCAGGAATATGGCTCTTCTTAACAGTGCGGGGATTAGAAAAAATACCTTAGGAAGAAAATTAGAAGAGAAGATTAACACTGTTTTTAAGTACACATTGATTATTTCAGGTATGGTAGCTTTAGCACAATATTTCTTTGTTGGTAGAAACAGTGGAATTAATTTATTATTAAATGAATTATATTCTTTAGAAACTGTAGGGTATGTAATTATAGTCATTTCATTTATATATCTTTATAAGAAAAAGTTAGCATTAGAAGGGATAGAAC
Organism: Clostridium sp. C8-1-8; assembly: GCF_009928445.1. Lineage (GTDB taxonomy): Bacteria > Bacillota > Clostridia > Clostridiales > Clostridiaceae > Clostridium_AR. Next base: position 72,100 of record NZ_JAABNO010000002.1, read on the forward strand.
TTATAAACCTTTCAGTTCTTGATATCGAAGAAAAGATAGATATAATATTTTTGGAGAAGATTGGAGCTATATCTGTTAATAAGATGATAGCTAAGAAGATGTATACTGATGAAAAAGTTTATGGAGAAGATGAAGGGGACAATAATGATATAAACCTTCAAAGAATGATTAATATCGGACTTTTAACTAATAATGCCATATACAATGTTAATGATGATTCTGGAAAGGGAGATATAACTGAGATAGCTTTATTGAGATTGGGGGCAGGCAGAGGGATCTATAAGGGAATGCTTATGACTCAGCAGAGAAGAATATTTGAGTTGCCTTATGATACAGAAAGAAGAATGGTTACAACTCTAAATAAGGTGGAGAAGAACTACAGAGTAAACACAAGAGGTGCTTTAGATGAAGTACTAAGCAGATGTACTCATATAATGAAAGAGGGTGTAGAAAAGGAAATAACAGAAGAAGATATAGAAAATATCAAAAACTGTGATTATAATTTTTCTAGTGAAGGTCTAATAACCATTGGATTTGCTTATCGTAGTTTTGGATATCAGCCTACCCCAGATGAAAATATAGAAAGTAATATGGTTTTTGTAGGTATCATGGCTTTTTTAAACCCAGTAGTACAAGATAGTGATGAAATAATTAAGACTCTAAAAAGAAATAATATAGCTCCTATGATAATAACAGAAGAGAACAAGATAGCTGCCGCAAAAGTAGCAACAGATATATCACTAATAAGCAGTATAGACGAAGTAATATCAGGTGTTGAGCTAGATTCATTAAACGAAGAAGAAATGATAAGTGTTCTTTCAAAAGTAAAGGTTTATTCTAGGATATCCTATGAGATGAAGAATAGAATAATCAACATGTTTATAAACGATGGATATAAAGTAGCGGTTGTAGGGGATAACCTAACTGACCTTCCATCCTTAAGTGCAGCTCAGCTTGGAATATCCAACGGAGAGAAATGTTCTAGTTTGGTTAAGAAACTATCAGACGTGTACATGAAGGAAGACTGTTTACATAAGTATTTGGAGTTAATAAAAAAAATAACTATATTGAGACGAAATCTATGGATAGGAAAAAGTTTATTGATCTATTTGGTTTTATTACAGATTTCTTCCTTAGTAGTACCAAAAATCTTTGGCATTGATTTTAATAGGGACATGTTTTTAACTATTGTTGAAAATATATTGCTTATTCCATTACTTGCGGTAGGACTATTATTTAACGAAAGATATGTAATTAAGGAAAGAAGCTTAGCATATCTGGCAGGAACTGCTGTTTTACCAACTGTTATATTTGCAATTATATGCAAGATTACTAATTTCGCAAATTATGGACAGCTCATAACCATATGTTTTTACCTTTTATTATTGTTAAAATCATATATAGTATTTGATATTAACATTAAACAGTCTAAGAATTTGTTGAAGTTTATAGGCTTCGGGTTACCGGTATATATAGTTGAAGTTGTGTTAGGATTGTATTTCTTATATGGATTTAATCCAAAAGTACTTATAATTGCAGCTGTTTTTATGATTTTATATGGAATTATTGAAATTTTTGCAATTAAATGGAGAGAATATACAATGAAAGCTAAGAAATTTCTTTTAAACTTATATCACTTATATTATGAAAGGAATTAGTATTATATATAGGCTTTTTATTGAATTGTAAAGATGTATCACTTTAATATGAAATCTATTTTTATAAATTCTTTGGGTTCTGAGAGAAGTATTTAAAAATATAAGTTTTATTACAAAGTGTAATATCTATAGGATAAGTTAATGTATGAAGGATATTGTATAGTGCATATATTTAGAGGTATTATTTTTATTAGTTTATATATGATATTTTGATTATTATGATAAATAAGCTTACAAACAATGAAGAGGTTAAAAGACCAGCGGTCAATATATTAGTTGCATGTATTGCTGGGATATTAACCTTCAATCTAATAAAAGTAAGTTTTCTTGGTGCAGTGCTTATAGCTGCATCATTTTTTTTAATACATTTTTTTATATATAGCAAAAATTTTATAGCAATTATTATAATATTTTTTGTGGCAGCTTATGTTAATTCTATGGTGTATTACAGCTTTTACACTAATACAGAAAATGTTTTTAAGGTTGAAGTTTCAAATTCGAAAAGTAAGATTGGCGAGATTGGCAGACAGAGCTTTAAACTTGAGGGTAAGCTGCCGGAGCTTAAAGATGGCGGTAAATACGCTCTATATGGAAGGTTTGAGAGAAAAGCTGACTATGAGAAAGGGATAGTAGGAACTATAGAAGTATCTAAATATAGTTATTTAAAGAATGGGTTTAGCGGTAGTTCAAATGAAAAGCAAGATGATTTCTATAACAAGATAAAGAAATATATAGGGGATGATGGAGCTGCGCTAGTATGTTCAGCAGCCTTTGGATATACTAAGTACCTAAAAGATGATGAGAACACATTGATGAGTAAGTTTGGAATAATACATGTTGTATCAGTTTCAGGCTTTCATATAGCCGTTGTATATTCAATCATAGAAAAGATACTAGGATTTAAGGTGGCTCTGCTAGTAAGCTTTATTTATACCATATTTAGTGGAGGAAAGTCCTCTACTTGGCGAGCCTTCATAATGATACTTATTCTTAAGCTATCTAAAAAGCTCTATAGAAATTATGATTCTATATCCTCCCTATGCTTTTCAGCAATACTTCTTTTATGTTTTAAGCCTTATTATTTATATGACATAGGCTTTGAGTTGTCGTACCTATCAACCTTAGGTATATTGCTGTTTTATAATAAGCTTAAAAGAAAGTTTTATAAGCTGCCAGAGCTGATAAGCGATACCTTTTGCATTTCTATTTCAGCTCAGGTCTTTTCCTTCCCAGTAGCCACCCTGGCCTTAAATAACTTTTCACCTAACTTTATGTGGGGGAATCTATTTTTACTTCCTATGTTTACGGCTATAGTAATACTTGGCAACATAGCATTTTTGCTTATGTTTAATGATAAGGTGTTTATGCTATCAGCTTATCTGATAAAGCTTTTTATTGTGGCAATGCAAGGAGGAATAAGCTTTATTGATCAGTTTTCTCTGAAAGTTACTACTATTAACTTTAATATAGTCTACGGGTACTGTCTAATACTAATCTGTATCTATATGTATAGCAAAGGGTATAAGAAGGCTAGGTCTGTAGCATGGGCGATATTTGTTGTTGTAATTCTTTCTTTATATAGTATTCAAACAAAGCTAACCTTAATTAATGACAATAAAACTAAGGCATTATTGGTAGAACAGGGTTTTAATAGAATATTAATCGTCCATAATTTAACTGGGTATAGTTATAATTTAATGAACAAAAAGTACTATCCAACTGAAAGTTTAAAGTGGATAAATGAAAGATCCTATATTGAGGGTAATATTGCTATTAAGCTAAATGATAAGGAAAAGGAGATAGTGATAGTAAACAAAGGAAAAAGCTACATAGTAGATGTTAACAATCAGTGTTATATTTGCAATCAATACTATGATATAATAAAAACTAGTGGAAAAGGAGAGCTTATTTCAAGTAAAAAAGCCTCCGATGGTTTAAGTGATACTATAATTGAATCTGAAGGTGATAACAGTGATTGATTTAGATGGATTAGAAAGTAAGATGAAAAAAGGCCTAGAAGGGGCTTATGTATTTGTAGGCTTAGATGAGATGATAATAAGTGAAAATATAGATAAGATAGTAGCTAAAACCGTAAGTGGTGAATTTAAAGATCTTAATTATATAAGAATAGATGGAATGAAAACCTCTTTTGATGAGATAATGAATGCTTGCGAGACCTTGCCGTTTTTTGCAGATAAAAAGGTAGTTGTCATATATAGATCTAATTTTTTAAGAGATAAAAGTGATGCGGCAGGTACTAAGATATATAACCAACTGGTAGATTATTTAAAAGATGCACCTTCTCATTGCATACTAGTTATGTACTATCTATTAAATGATAAGAGAGAAAATCCTACTAGGAATAAAAAGCTAACTACCCTTGAAAAAAATGCTACGGTGGTAAAGGTTGATAAGCTAAAGGGAGAAAGGCTTTACAAAAAGGTAGGTTCTATATTTGAGGAGAAAGGAAAGAATATAGGAAAAGTAGAGTTAAGATACTTCTGTGATTCTGTAGAGAACAATTTTAATATAATTGAAAGAGAGATAGATAAGCTTATAAGCTATACGGAAGGAAGAGACATAACCAGAGAGGATATAACAAAAATGCTTCCTCATAAAAGCGAAGATGATGTATTTGATTTGGTAGACTTTATAAGTCAAAAGAAGTCAGAAAAATCAATTGATATCATGAATGAACTTATAAGTAAAGGTGAGAATCTAATGCTTATACTGTCTTTAATACAATCCCAATTTACTATGTTATATAAGATAAAACTTGGCATGGAAAAGGGGAAGACTAAGGACGACCTAGCTAAGGAGATTAGAAGACCAGCTTTCATATGTGAAAAGTTAATGACTCAAAGCAGAAAGTTTTCTTACAAGCAACTTTATAGTTGTATGAAGCTATGTATAGAGACAGAAAGAAAGCTAAAGAGTACAGCCTTTGACAAGAAAACAGAGATGGAAATTATGATAATGAGTACATTGATGGTTTAAGTAACTAATTCGTAATTTACAAACTAATATATATTTAATTTATCAAATAATAGTCATGTATATGTTTGGAATAGCTCCTTCATGTATATGACTTTTCTAATTTTTTGAAAAATAAATAACCGGTCTTTAGACCGGTTTACAAGCTTATTATGCTATAGTGTTTAACTTAGCAGCTAATCTTGATTTCTTTCTAGCAGCCATATTCTTATGGATTACTCCCTTAGCAGCAGCCATATCTAAAGCTCTTGCAGCGTCCTTGTAAGTAACCTTAGCTTCTTCAACATTGTTAGCGCCAGCAGCTACTTCAAACTTCTTTATAGCTGTTTTAAGAGCAGATTTTATTATCTTATTTCTTAAAGTTTTAGTTTCAATAACTTTTATTCTCTTTTTAGCTGATTTTATATTTGCCATTCATGTTCACCCCCTTCAGTTTTATAGGGTCTCTGCAGTTTTTGGGGAAATCTGCGTACGAGTTCATATTCAACAAATGATATTATAGCATTGATAAGGGCCTAATTCAAGTACTATTTTATTTTTTTAAGCCATACTAGCTGGTAAATCCCAGTTAAAATTATACATAATAACAGTATCAGCGAAAAACACTATAACTTAATATCATTAGAATTCCCTATAATTATTCAAAATAATTATTTTTGAAGAAAAATGTAAGTATATTAAATATACTAATACTTTAGCATAAAGGCAAGTAAATTAAGATTTATTACTAACAATTTCTACTAGCCAATAACTTAAATAAGCTTGAGATATGCAGCAACATCTATAAATAAATAATTATTTAGTTAGTGGGATAAAATATGAACAAAATAATTATGTCGGAGGTGAACCTTATGATAAATGTAAGAACTGACCTAGCTGTGGAAGCAAGAGAATTATATAAACAAATAAATAAAAGAGAAGCAGATGGCATTATTTCTGAGGAAGAAGAAATAAATGATATAAAGGTAACTACTGTAAAAATAATAAATGAAGATGGTGCTGTAAAGATTGGAAAGCCAATTGGTACATACATAACAATTGATATACCTGAGTTTACTCATTATGATGGAGAGGTTATGGATGAAGTATCTGATGTACTAAACGATAGCTTAAACAAACTAATTGACATAAATCCATCTAAAACTGCTCTAGTAGTAGGGTTAGGTAACTGGAATGTAACACCGGACGCTTTAGGTCCTAAGGTTGTGGAAAAATTGATGATAACAAGGCACTTAAAAGCAGTTATGCCAGATTCTATTGACGATTCCGTGAGACCGGTTTGTGCTTTGGCACCTGGAGTGCTAGGTATAACAGGAATAGAAACAGGAGAAATAATAAAAGCAGTAGCAGAAAAAATAAAGCCTGATATGGTAATATGTATAGATGCCTTAGCTTCTAGAAGTACTAGGAGAGTAAATAGGACAATACAAATTGCAAATACAGGTATATCTCCTGGAGCAGGAATTGGCAATAAGAGAATGGAAATTAATGAAGAAAATCTAGGGATACCAGTTATTGCTATAGGAGTTCCTACTGTGGTAGATGCTGCCACAATAGTTAATGATGCTATGGATTTGGTACTAGATGAAATGATACACCAATCTACACAAGGTAGTGAATTCTATAATATGCTTAAGACAATAGATAAAAATGAAAAGAGTAAGATGATAAAGTCCTTATTAAATCCTCATGTAGGTGATTTAATGGTAACACCAAAAGAAGTAGATGTGGTTATAGATTCTGTGTCTAAGATAATATCAAATGGCTTAAATATGGCATTGCAACCTAGTCTTGATATGGATGATATAAATAAATTTATGGGGTAAGTATTATATGGTTCCATTACGAAAACTTAATAGTTGAAGTTGGAAAACTATAATTGCTCAAAAGAATCGCTAATATGATAATTTTATTGGCGATTTTTTTATATGTACCATTTCAGTACAAAAATATAATTTTACTACGAAGTGGTACATCCATAAATAACTAGCAATTTTACATAACATAATTTAAATATCTTTCTCATATAAATTATATGAGGAGGGGATAACATTGTATTATAATAAGAGGAGAACTAATGAACATAGCTCTTTAAAATTGATGCTTTTTATGATAATTTGTTTAGCCTTAGTAGTGGTGGTGTTGTTTACTAATATGAGGACAGCTTTAATAAAGGATTCCTATCTTTATATCAAAGCTATAGAAAAATCCATACCTTACTTTGGTACAAATGTACAAGCTACTAATGACAAAGGCGTAAAAAGTGAATCTTTTAGGGATCTTATCTACGATAAAATAACCAATGACCTGATGAATCCATCAAATTTATTGGCTGAGGAGATACCTTACTTCAATTCAACCAGCGGCAATGAAAAAGAATATAATGAAAACTATGCATCAATCAATCCATTTAGTCTTTCTGATGGAGCTATAGCTAAACTTAATCCAGAAGAAAAGCAAAGTACAAATCAGCAGGGAGATAGCGGAACACCTATAAAAGTTTCTGCTGCTTTTGATCCAAAGCTTAAGAAACAGCTAAATGAATCCAAACCGGAAGTGCTTATATATCATACTCATACAACAGAAGCCTACAAACCAGCAAATGCTGATTCAACAGAAGAAAAGTATAGTGTGGTAGGAGTTGGAACTGCTCTTGAAAAGGAACTTGAGAATTACGGTATTTCTGTAATCCATGATAAGACCATGCACAGTATGGTATACAATGATAGTTATTTAAGGTCTGCAGAAACTGTAAAAAAATATTTAGGAAAGTATAATAATTTTAAGTTGATAATAGATCTTCATAGAGATTCTACAGAAAATAAAAATGCCACTACATTGAATATAAATGGTGAAAATGTAGCAAAAATAATGTTTGTTACTGCACAAAATACACCGTATTATGATCAGAATAATGGAATAACTGAAAGTTTAAACGATATAAGCAGAAAGCTTTTTCCAGGCTTTTCAAAGGGAATACTGTCTTATAGAAGAGGAATGAATTCCTTTAATCAGAATTTAAGTAATCACTCTATATTGATAGAGGTTGGTTCTGATATCAATACTAGTGATGAGTCACAAGGATCAGCAAAATACGTAGCTAGAGTAATCGCTGAATATTTGAATAAAAAGTAATAAATAGACTCCTGACTAGGTGATTTTGCTTAAATAGCTTTTTTGAATAAGTGGTTAGTCAGCCAATGAATTAATCTTAATATTTGACTAATGTAGCATGTAATGAATAGCTACTTATATTTAAATAATAATAAATGTAATCAGAATTAATTAAAGAGTAGTGTGTAATATCAGTTGGAATTAAGTGAAGAATTGAATAAAAATGGTAAAAATGAACATCCTTATAGATATAAGTTATAACTCAACACTTAAATCTTGGGGGTGTTTTTTTGAGAAAATTAATAAATGTTATTTTTATATTTATGATTATATCCTTTGTTTTATGGGGCATTATAAATATAAACATAATAAATACTGCTTCTTTAAGCAAAAGCACTGAAGGTGTTAATACTATATCACAAGACGATTATAAGGAATTGAAAAGTGAATTTGGACAGGATTTTTTAGGACTTTTACAAGATGATTGTGAACTAAAGATACATGATGAAGATGGAAGCTATAAATTGGAGTTCAATGGAAAGTACTATGATATAAATGGAATTGCTACAAAGTTCAAGTTCTTAGGTAAGATAAAGGATGGAGGCAGTATAATAATAGACAAGATAGGAAATGGGATGGAGTATTTTTACGAAAAGATAAGTAAAAAGATAGATGGTGTGGTATCATAGCATATATATGTTGACAATCAAGCTGGAGGCTATGATATAATTTAACAAGATTTAATCTACATGGGGGTGAAAACTGTTCCAAGGAAATTCCTTGAGGATGGGTTTATGAATATGCAAAGTAATAGACAGAAACACATAAGAAACTTTTCAATCGTTGCACATATCGATCATGGTAAGTCTACATTGGCAGATAGACTTCTTGAAACCACAGGAACCTTAACCCAAAGAGAAATGGAAGAGCAAGTTTTAGACAATATGGAGCTTGAAAGAGAAAGAGGAATAACCATCAAATCTCAGGCTGCAAGACTGGTTTATAGAAGAGAAGATGGAGAGGAATTCATACTTAATCTTATAGATACTCCTGGACACGTAGATTTTAACTACGAAGTATCGAGAAGTTTGGCTGCGTGTGAGGGTGCAGTACTAGTTGTAGATGCTACTCAGGGCATACAAGCACAAACTCTTGCCAACTGCTATCTAGCTTTAGATAATAATTTAGAGATAGTTCCAGTAATAAATAAAATAGATTTACCGAGTGCTAGACCAGAAGAAATAAAGCAAGAAATTGAAGATGTAATAGGAATAGAATCACATGATGCGCCGCTTATATCTGCTAAAACTGGCCTTAACATCATTGATGTATTAAATTCAGTAATAGAGAAAGTTCCAGCACCTACCGGTGATGAAGAAGCACCTTTACAGGCTCTTATATTTGACTCCTTCTATGATAGTTATAAAGGGGTAGTTTCCTATGTAAGAGTAAAAGAAGGTTCTGTTAGAGTAGGAACAAAGATAAAGCTTATGGCTACAAATAAGGTATACGAAGTAACTGAGGTTGGGGTGTTTACACCTGGCTTTATGCCGATTTCAGAGCTAAGAGCTGGGGATGTTGGTTATGTTACTGGTTCTATAAAGAACGTAAGAGACGCTCGAGTTGGAGATACCATAACAGAGGCAGATAGACCTACTAGTACACCACTACCAGGTTATAAACCAGCAGTACCAATGGTATTCTCTGGTATATACCCAGTAGACGGTGCAAAGTATGAAGAGCTTAAGGAAGCGCTTGAAAAGCTTCAAATCAACGATGCTGCATTGTCTTTTGAACCAGAAACTTCTATTGCCTTAGGTTTTGGATTTAGATGTGGATTCTTAGGACTATTGCACATGGAAATAATTCAAGAAAGAATAGAAAGAGAATTCAATCTTGAGATTATAACTACAGCTCCTTCTGTTATATATAAAGTAATAAAGACAGATGGTACTTTAATAGAGCTTACAAACCCAACAAATCTTCCTGAACCAACTGAAATTGACTATATGGAGGAACCAATAGTAAAGGCTGCAATAATAAGTCCTACTGAGTATGTTGGTCCTATAATGGAGCTATGCCAGGAGAGAAGAGGAAAATATCTTGATATGGAGTATATCGAGACTACTAGAGTTGTAATTAATTATGAGATACCTCTAAACGAGATAGTTTATGACTTCTTTGATGCATTAAAATCAAGAACTAAAGGTTATGCATCCCTAGACTATGAGCTAAAGGGTTATGAAACTTCTGAGCTTGTTAAGCTTGATATATTACTAAATGGGGATACTGTAGATGCCTTATCTATGATAGTTCCTAAAGAGAGAGCTTATCATAAAGGTAGAGGAATAGCTGAAAAGCTTAAAGAAATAATTCCGAGACAGCTTTTTGAAATTCCAATTCAAGCTGCTGTAGGTACAAAGATAATAGCAAGAGAAACTGTAAAGGCTATGAGAAAAGACGTACTTGCAAAATGCTATGGTGGAGATATTTCTAGAAAGAAGAAGCTTTTAGAGAAGCAAAAAGAAGGAAAGAAGAGAATGAGACAGGTAGGTTCTGTTGAAGTTCCACAAGAAGCATTCATGGCTGTTCTAAAGGTAGAATAGGACAATTTAAAGAGCTTATTAATATAGAAAAAATTAAGTGTTTTGATACTAAAACTAAAGAAATAAACTTGATATTGGAGGATAGCAGTGTGGAAAAGATAGCGCTTTATGTACATATACCATTTTGTAAGCAAAAGTGTTTTTACTGTGATTTTCATTCATTTCAAGGTATTGAAAACATAATGGATAGATATACAGATGCTCTTATAGCAGAAATAAATAGAAAAGCTCATAAATATGAGATTAAAACTATTTTTATAGGTGGGGGAACTCCCACCTATTTACATTTGAACTTATTTGAAAAGCTGCTCAAGTGCATTGGAGCTTTAAAGCTCTCTGAGGATGTTGAATATACTGTTGAATGTAATCCAGGAACCTTAAGTGATGAAATATTAGAAATTATGAAAGAAAACAAGGTGAACAGGCTTTCAATTGGACTACAGGCCTGTCAAGATAACTTGCTAAAAGTTATAGGTAGAATACACAATTACAAAGAATTTGAAGAAAATTATTATCTAGCTAGAAGTAAAGGATTTTCTAATATAAATATAGATCTTATGTACGGACTACCTGGTCAGAAGGTACAGCATTGGGAAGAAAGCTTAAAAGAAATAGTTAAATTAAAACCAGAACATATCTCTGCCTACAGCCTTATAGTTGAAGAAGATACTGTATTCTACAGATGGTATGAACAAAATAAACTGAATCTTCCGTCAGAAGATGAAGAAAGAGAAATGAACGAATTAACTCATACTTTACTCAAGGAGGCAGGGTATAAGCAATACGAAATATCTAACTATGCTAAGATTAACAGAGAATGCAGACACAATCTTGTATATTGGAATATGGAAGACTACCTAGCTTGTGGAACTGGAGCATCGTCTTATATTAATGGAACAAGATATAAGAACCTTTCAAACTTAAATAAGTATATGGAAGCTATGGAAAACAATCTGGAAGAATATGAAGAAGTTATAGAAAATTCTAGAGAAGATAACATAGAGGAATTTATTTTCATGGGATTAAGAAAGTTAGATGGTATATCTGAAGAAGACTTTAAGCATAGGTTTGGCACAGCTATAGAGGATATATTCTATGATGTTATAAAAAAACATATTGAAGAAGAACTTCTAATAAGAGAAAATGGAAGAATTTATTTGAGTAAAAAAGGTATAGAGTTGTCAAACTATGTTATGAGCGATTTTATGCTGTCATAAATTAAGTCTGGAATTAAGTAGTCAGTTATCCCATGCTTTAATGAGCTGAGATGATTGCTTGCTAATATAGCATCTCCTTCGTGATGACTTAATTTCAGCAACATTATTAGATAAGCCTAAACATAAAATAGTTTGGAAATTTTATAATTATAATAGCAATGGAACAGGTATGTAATAGTTTTAAAAATGAATTTTTGAGAAACATGAAGAAATCTTGAGATATTGAAAGAAAATTTCTCTATAACGGCTTAAATTAATTGAATCTATAGATTTATTAGCATAAAACAAATTGACAAAAAAATATATAAATAATATATTTAAATCGTAGTCATTAGCACTCACTACTAACGAGTGCTAACAAAAGAGGTGAGATTAGTGGTAGATGAGAGAAAAATAAAAATTCTTCAGGCGATTATAAATGACTATATTATGACAGGTGAGCCAGTAGGATCAAGGACTATCGCTAAAAAATATGACTTGGGAATAAGTTCAGCCACTATAAGAAATGAAATGTCTGACTTAGAAGAATTGGGATACCTGGAACAACCTCATGCGTCTGCTGGTAGAATTCCGTCAAGTAAAGGCTATAGATTATACGTTGATAAATTAATGGAGTTTCAAGGCGTTAGCTTAGAAGAAGAACTATTGATTAAAAAATATCTTATAGACTCTGCTCTTTTTGAAGTAGATAGGATGATAAAGCAAGCAAGTACGCTTTTATCTCAGCTTACAAAGCTGACTTGTATAGTAAATGCTCCTTCAGTAAAGAAGAGTGTTATAAAGTCTATACAGTTGCTTACAGTAGATCAGGCTAATCTTCTTTGTGTTATAGTTACAGATAGTGGAGTTATTAAGAATAGTCTTATTAAGGTTTCTAGTATACCTTCACCAGAAACTTTGATAAAAATAAATAATATACTTAATATAAGGCTTAAGGACCTAACTATAGAGCAGATAAATTTAGAAACAATAAATAAGCTTAAGAAAGATTTATCAGGCTTTGATGAAATATTCAATGCATTGATACCAGCATTGTATGAAACCTTAAATACCTCTGAAAGTGAGGTTTTTATGGAGGGTACAACTAACATATTTAATTACCCAGAATACAATGACATTGAAAAAGCTAAAGAAATATTATCACTTCTTTATGATAAGGATAATGTTGCTAAACTAATAGTCAGTGAAGATGATATTTCTGTGAGAATAGGTGATGAAAATTATCTGCCTGAAGCTAAGGATTGTAGCGTTATTACAGCTGCATATACCTTAGGAAATAAAAATACAGGAACCATAGCACTGATTGGACCCACCCGAATAAATTATCCGAAGGTCATGTCCATCATGGAAGAAGTAATGAGGGAACTTAATGAATCGTTAAAAAATCAAGGCTTAAAATAAGTTTTGAGTTTCATAGATATATCAATTAAGATGAAAACCAATAAAGGGTTTATATAATTTTAGAAAAAGCCCTATTTCATAAATGAGAGATGAGGTGTAGTAACAAGATATGAAAGAAGTGAATAGCGATCAAGTTAATGAAAAAGATGAAGTTAATGCTTCAGAAAATGTCACTGGCAACGTTGAAGAAACAGAAAACGTAGAAGAAGTTTTTGAAGGTGAAGTTTTAGAGGATATAGAGTTTGAGAGTGGTAGTGATAATGTTACTTCATTCAAGGATGAGCTTATTAAACTAAAAAATGAGAACTCTAAGCTTAATAATGAATTAGATGCATTAAAGGAAAGAATTTTAAGACTAAATGCAGAATATGACAACTTTAGAAAGAGAACTTCTAAAGAAAAAGAAGGCATATACACTGATGCCTGCGAAGATGTACTAAAAGAAATGTTTCCAGTTTTAGATAACCTTGAAAGAGCTGTAGCTGTTGAAGGTAGTGTTGATGACCTTAAGAAAGGCGTTGATATGACAATAAGACAGTTCAAAAATGCTTTTGAAAAGTTAGGTGTTGAGGAAATCGACACAACTGGAGAGTTTGACCCTAACTTACATCAAGCAGTAATGCATATAGAAGACGAGAACTTTAACAAAAACTCAATAGCTGAAGTGTTTCAAAAAGGCTATAAAAAGGGTGGCAAAGTTCTTAGATTCACTATGGTCAAGGTAGCAAACTAGTAAACATAATTTACTTTGAATAAATAAATTAAATTCGCAATAACGAGGAGGAAATAGAAATGGGAAAGGTTATAGGTATCGATTTAGGAACAACTAACTCTTGTGTAGCTGTTATGGAAGGAGGAGAACCAGTAGTTATAGCAAACTCAGAAGGTGCTAGAACTACTCCTTCAGTAGTATCTTTCCAAGCTAACGGAGAAAGATTAGTTGGTCAAGTAGCTAAAAGACAAGCGATCACAAATCCAGATAAGACAATAATATCAATAAAGAGACATATGGGAACTAGCCATAAGACTACAATAGATGGAAAAGACTATACTCCACAAGAAATATCAGCAATGGTTCTTCAAAAGATTAAAGCTGATGCAGAAGCATACCTTGGAGAAACTGTAACTCAAGCAGTTATAACAGTTCCAGCTTACTTCAATGACTCACAAAGACAAGCAACAAAGGATGCTGGTAAGATAGCAGGACTTGAAGTTTTAAGAATAATAAATGAACCAACTGCAGCTTCTCTTGCTTATGGGTTAGATAAGACAGATCACAGCCACAAGATATTCGTATATGACTTAGGTGGTGGTACATTCGACGTATCTATACTTGAACTTGGTGATGGTGTATTCGAAGTTAAAGCAACAAACGGAGATACTCACTTAGGTGGAGATGACTTCGACCAAAAGATTATAGATTATATAGCAGAAGACTTCAGATCACAAAATGGAATTGATTTAAGAAATGATAAGATGGCTTTACAAAGACTTAAAGAAGCAGCAGAAAAAGCTAAGATAGAACTTTCATCTTCAACTCAAACTATAATAAATCTTCCATTTATTACAGCTGATGCTTCAGGTCCAAAGCACATTGAATTAACTCTTACAAGAGCAAAATTCAACGAAATAACTCGTGATCTAGTTGATAGAACAATAGAGCCAATGAGAAAAGCACTTGCTGACTCAGGTTTAAGCTTAAATGATATTGATAAGATAGTTTTAGTTGGTGGTTCAACAAGAATACCAGCAGTTCAAGAAGCTGTTAAGAAGTTTACTGGTAAGGAACCTTCAAAGGGAGTTAACCCAGATGAATGTGTTGCAGTAGGTGCTGCTATTCAAGCTGGTGTATTAACTGGAGATGTTAAGGACGTATTACTTCTAGATGTAACTCCATTAAGTCTTGGTATAGAAACTCTAGGTGGAGTAGCAACTCCATTAATAGAAAGAAATACAACTATACCTACAAGAAAGAGTCAAGTATTCTCAACAGCAGCAGATAACCAAACATCAGTTGAAATACACGTTGTTCAAGGTGAAAGACAAATGGCTGCTGACAACAAGACTCTTGGTAGATTTACACTATCAGGAATCCTTCCAGCAAGAAGAGGCGTTCCTCAAATAGAAGTTACTTTTGATATAGATGCTAACGGTATAGTTAAAGTATCAGCAGTTGATAAGGGAACTGGAAAAGAAGCAAATATCACTATTACAGCTTCAACAAACTTAAGTGATTCAGAAATAGATGCAGCAGTTAAAGAAGCTGAAAGATTTGCAGAAGAAGATAAGAAGAGAAAAGAATCAATAGAAGTTAAGAACAATGCTGATCAAGTTGTATATCAAACAGAACAAACTCTAACTGAGCTTGGAGATAAGATATCTGCTGATGATAAGGCAAAGGTTCAAGCTAAGCTTGATGAAGTTAAGAAAATCAAAGATACTGATGACATCGAAGGAATAAAGAAAGCTGTAGAAGACTTAACTCAAGAATTCTATGCAATTTCATCTAAGGTATATGGTGCAGCAAATGCTGAAGGCGGTGCTGGATTCGATCCAAACGCTGCTAATGCAGGTGGAGCAAATGCAGGAGCACCTCATGATGACAATGTTGTAGATGCTGATTTTAAAGTTGATGATGACAAATAGTTGTAACAAAGCGAGTATTTAATATATAATATGACAGGGAAGGCTAACTCGTCTTCCCTTTAATATTACAACTTAGGTGGTGAAATAATTGGCAAGCAAAGACTATTACAGTGTACTTGGTCTTGAAAAAGGTGCAAGTGATGATGAGATAAAAAAAGCTTTTAGAAAGCAAGCCCTAAAATATCACCCTGATAGAAATCCAGGGGATAAGGAAGCAGAAGAAAAATTTAAGGAATTAAATGAAGCTTACCAAGTTTTAAGTGATCCTCAGAAGAAGTCTCAATATGACCAATTCGGAACAACAGACTTTAATGCCGGCGGTGCAGATGGTTTTGATGGTTTTGATTTTGGAGGTATGGGTGGTTTTGGAGATATATTTGAAAGTATTTTTGGCGGCGGTTTCGGTGGTGGCGGTGCTGGTGCCAGAAGAAATGGGCCACAAAGAGGTGCTGATATAGAATATACTCTTAATCTTTCTTTTGAAGAAGCTGTATTTGGAGTAGAAAAAGAAATATCTTTAACAAGAAGTGAAAACTGTGAGACTTGTAGAGGTTCAGGTGCTAAGCCTGGAACATCACCAAAGACTTGTTCAAAATGCGGTGGAACAGGTCAAATAAGAGTTCAAAGACAAACTCCTTTTGGTAACATGGTTAGTCAAACAACTTGTGATAAATGTGGTGGCAGGGGACACGTAATTGAAGATCCATGTCCAGATTGTAGAGGAAAAGGCAATGTAAGAAAGACTAGAAAGATAAAAGTTAATGTACCAGCAGGTGTTGATACTGGTAATGTAATGCCTTTAAGAGGACAAGGAGAACACGGTTCAAACAACGGTTCGCCAGGAGATTTATATATAAGAATCAATGCAGCATCTTCTAAAATTTTTAAGAGGCAAGGCTTTGACATTTACTTAGACTATCATTTAGATATGATAAGAGCTACAATGGGTACCGAAATAAAGGTTCCAACAGTTGATGGAGATGTTAAATACACTGTTCCATCAGGAACTCAACCAGGAACTTTATTTAGATTAAAAGGAAAAGGTGTACCTAGAGTAAACTCCTCGGGTAGAGGTGACCAATACGTTAATGTTATCGTAGATATTCCTAAGAGTCTAAATGATAAGCAAAGAGAAGCTCTTAATATGTTCTTAGAAGCTTCAGGCGAAAAAGTAAGTGATACTAACGATCATAAAGACAAAGATAAAAAAGGTTTCATGGGCAAGATATTTGGATAGTAGGCAAAAAAGCAGTTAATGATAGTTCATTAACTGCTTTTATTTTTTATACTCAACCGAATATAAATTCTAGTATATATGTTTTTGCCACAAGCTTAGTAAATTGATAAATATGTCCCATAGCACTTATTTACTGTATTAGTAGTTGTAAGATTTACTAAGAAAAGTGTGGCATAAGCCAGTTTATTTAAGATAAAATCTTACAGTTAGTCTATAAGATTTTATTCACTATGCCTATAGATTTAATGGGTTATTAGTATTTAGTTCAGTAAATTGTAACTGATGCTTTAATTTTATAAATTCTAATTCCAATGTATCAATGCTAGCTTCATATCTAGCTTTATCATCAACAGTTTTAGCGTTTGCTAATAATTTGCCTAATTCAAGCATCTTTGAGTCGATCTCAAGCATTCTCTTCATTGCTTCATAACAATTCATGTTATCACCCGCCTATTTTATAAATATTTATTTATATGATATGCAACAGATTATAGAAAAGTACTTCTGGGACAAAAATGCAGATAAAAATTATACTGCTAGTAACCGTTAAATTGAAATGTAAAAATATCTCATGTAAATGATTACTCTTATAGTATAGCTTGACAAGCATCCATATTTCAATAATTATATTGAAGCCTAGTTAAATTTAGAGGAATTGACAAATAGAAGAGGATAATCTATTTACATAAGATAGCTAAGAGTGTAAAATATATGAGTTATGACAAAGCACAAAATATTATGATATATTAAAGTGATATACATGTTTGATTTAATATAGCTTCTCTACGAACTAGAAGTATTTATATAAGTTTATTTGTCAAACATATATATGTAGTTAAAGCAGGAAAGGATTGAGCATATGAACGGAATATGGATAGAAATAAAGGTAATAAGTAAAAGTGAGGCCTTAGAGCCTGTGTCAGGTATATTTTATGGATTAGACTGCAAAGGTGTGGCTATTGAAGATCCAAATGATATATTAACAAGAGAACAAGGCCCTCTTACTTGGGACTTTGCAGACATAAATATATTAGAACATAAGGGGAAAGCTGCAGTAGTTAAAGGTTACTTCTCTAAAGAAGATAATATAGAAGAAGTGGTTACATATATAAAAGAAAAGCTTGTGGAGCTTAAAGAGTCTGGTATAGATATAGGTGAAGGTGAAGTTATAGCAACTGAGATGAAGGAAGAAGACTGGGCTAATAACTGGAAGCAGTATTACAAGCCTACTAAGATAGGTAAAAACATAGTTATAAAGCCTATATGGGAAGAATACCAAGTTACAAAAGATGAACTTGTGGTTGAAATAGATCCAGGTATGGCTTTTGGTACAGGAACTCATGAGACTACTAGAATGTGTGTAGAAGCTTTGGAGAATAATGTTAAAGAAAATTCTGTGGTTTTTGATATAGGTACAGGATCAGGAATACTAGCTATTGTTGCCTCAAAGCTTGGAGCAAAGCATGTTGTAGGAGTTGATCTTGATCCAGTTGCAGTTGATTCTGCTAAGGAGAATGTAGGTTTTAACAATCTTAATAATATTGAGATACTAGAAGGAAATCTTTTAGATGTTGTTAGTGGAAAAGCCGATATAGTTGTAGCTAATATTATAGCAGAAATAATATGTGTATTAGTGGACGATGTTAAAAAGGCTATGAACCAAGGTGGACTATTCATAACTTCAGGAATAATACATGATAGAAGACAAATGGTAATTGATAAATTAGAAGCATCAGGCTTTGAAATAGTTGAAGTTAATAAAGATGGTGAATGGAACTGCATTATAGCAAAAGTAAAATAAACTTTTAAGGAGAGTGTAAGATGCATAAGTTTTTCACTCCAAAGGACACCTTTACAGAAACTCATGCTACTATATCTGGAGATGATGTAAAACATATTTACAAGGTTCTAAGATTAGAAGAAGGAGAAAAGATTGCTTTAAATAACTTAGAAGGCAAGGAGTACCTTGGAGAAATCGAAGAGATTACTAAACAATATGTTAAGGTTAAGCTTGTTGAAGAGCTAGCTTGCAATAATGAGAGTAATATTAATGTTACTTTGTTTCAAGGATTACCTAAATCTACAAAGATGGATTTAATAGTACAAAAGTGTACTGAACTTGGAATAAGAAGAATAACTCCTTTGATAACTAATAGAGTGGATGTAAAACTTAAAGGGGAGTTTAAGAAGCTAGATAGACTTCACAGAATAGCTCTAGAGGCATCAAAGCAATGCAAGAGAACTATTATACCTAATATTGATGAACCGATAGAATTCAGTGCTATGCTTCAAGCTTTGAAGGGAATGGATATGGTTATAGTTCCGTATGAAAATGCTACTGGGTATGGTATAAGAAATGCTGTAAGTGAAATCTCTAATGCAGAGATTATTAATATTGCAATTATCATAGGACCTGAAGGCGGCTTTGAAGAATTTGAAATAGAAGAACTTAAGAAAAGTGGAGCGAAAATTGTAACCTTAGGACCTAGAATCTTGAGGACAGAGACAGCAGGCTTTACTGCACTGTCTCTTTTGCAATATGAACTTGGGGATATAGGAGGAAATAAGTGATGAAGGTGGCTTTTTCTACACTTGGATGTAGAGTAAATCAATATGAATCTGAAGCTATGGCAGAAAAGTTTATCAGAGAAGGTTATGAAGTTGTTGAATTCGATTCATTTGCTGATGTATACGTGATAAACACTTGTACCGTTACTAACATGGGGGATAAGAAGTCTAGGCAAATCATAGGAAGAGCTAGACGTGAGAATGAAGATGCAGTAATAGCTGTAGTAGGGTGTTATTCTCAAATAGCTCCAACAGAGGTAGGAAACATTGAAGGTGTAGACGTCGTACTAGGTACTAGGAACAAAGGAGAAATAGTCTACTGGGTAAATAAAGCTATTGATGAAGGTAAACAGCAGATACAGGTTTCGCCGGTTTTAAAGAATAGTGTGTTTGAGGATCTAAATATAGAAGAATATCAAGATAAGACAAGAGCTTTTCTAAAGATTCAAGATGGTTGCAACAGATTTTGTTCATACTGCTTGATTCCTTACGCAAGAGGAGCTGTATGTTCAAAAGATCCAGAGAAGATAAAAGAAGAGGTAAAGAAACTTTCAGAGCATGGCTTTAAGGAGATAATACTGTCAGGTATACATACTGCTTCTTATGGAGTTGATTTAGAGCAGAAGGTAACCTTAGTTGATATATTAGAGGTTATAGAAGCCATTGACGGAATTGAAAGAGTTAGAATAGGCTCTATTGATCCAACCTTCTTTACAGAAGAAGTAGTAGACCGTATATCAAAGCTTAAAAAGCTATGTCATCATTTTCACCTTTCTCTTCAGAGCGGCTGCGATGAAACCTTAAATAGAATGAATAGAAAGTATACAGCTAAGGATTATAAGGATATAGTACAGGTATTAAGGACACATTTCCAAGATGTTTCTATAACTACTGATGTTATTGTTGGATTCCCTGGGGAGACAGAAGAAGAGTTTGAGGATACTTATAACTTCCTAAAGGATATAAAGTTAACTAAGACCCATATATTCAAGTTTAGTCCAAGAAAAGGCACTAGAGCTGCTTCTATGGAAAAGCAAGTTGATGGAAATATAAAAGAAGAAAGAAGTAAGCTGTTAATAAGACTAAATGAAGAAAATGAGAAGCAATTTATTGGTGCTTTAAATGGAAGTACTCAAAAAGTTCTATTTGAACAAGCTGTTTCAAACATGGAAGGCTGCTATGAAGGTTACACAGAAAACTATGTTAGAGTTGTGGCAAAGTTTGACTGCGATTCTGTAATAGGAAAAATAATGCCTACGAAGATAATTGGAAGTAATATTGATTATGCTTTAGGAGAAATAATATAGTATTTATTTAGAATATTATGGTTAAGATACCTCATTTAGTGGTAAGATATATATATATCTTTTAAAAGGAGGTGAATCAATATGGACGATTGTATCTTTTGTAAAATAATAAAAGGTGAAATACCTTCAAAAAAGATTTATGAAGACGAAGATGTGATAGCTTTTAATGATATTAATCCAGAAGCTCCAATTCACTTTCTAGTAATTCCTAAGAGACATATAGAAAGTGTTAATAATATAGATGAAGAAAGTTCTAAAGTAATTGCACACATATTTAATGTTATTAATACACTAGTAAGAGAACTTAACATAGCTGATACTGGATATAGAATTATTAATAATTGTGGTGTTGACGGAGGACAAACAGTTAATCACATGCATTTTCATGTGTTAGGCGGAAGAGAACTAAAATGGCCTCCAGGCTAAAAACAAACTAAAAATAGCAATGAAATTCTTGACAGTGTTTAAAATTCTATTGTATAATATAGCGTGTGTTGTTAAGCCCACAGCTGTGATATATTTAATACAGTATATAGCTAGCGGAGGGAGGGAAAAAAGGAATGTCAGAAATAAGAGTTAGAGAAAATGAATCATTAGATCAAGCACTTAGAAGATTTAAAAGACAATGTGCTAGAGCTGGTGTTCTTTCTGAAGTTAGAAAAAGAGAACACTACGAAAAGCCAAGCGTAAAGAGAAAGAAGAAGTCAGAAGCTGCTAGAAAGAGAAAGTTTAAGTAGGAATTTCTTTGAAAGAAGGTAGAATGATGCCAACAATAAAAGAAAGACTTCAAGAAGACTGGAAGCAAGCTTTAAAGGCGAGAGACAAATTTAAAGCTGAAACATTAAGCACTGCTAGGTCTGCAATACTTTTAGTTGAAAAAACTGAAGTAGTACAGCTTGAGGATGAACGAGTTATAGAGATTCTATCTAGAGAAATCAAGCAAAGAAGAGAAGCTATGCTTGAATTCGAAAAGGGAAATAGACAAGATCTTGTAGACAAAGTAAATGCTGAAATCCAGATTTTGTTAGAATACCTTCCTCAGCAGTTAAGTAATGACGAAATTTTAGAAATCATCAAAGAAGCAGCTATCGAAGTGGGTGCGAATAACATGAAAGACATGGGTAAGGTTATGTCAGCTGTAAAACCTAAAGTTTTAGGTAGAGCTGATGGTAAACTTGTTAGTCAAATGGTAAAAGATTATTTAAATAAATAAAGAAGAACTCTATTTGAGTTCTTTTTTGTTTGAATTCCTCGGATATATTTTTGAAGAATTGTTTAAATAATAATAATGAAACTTAGGCAGTACCAATTGTTGGTGCTGCCTTTTTTACTGTCTAAACCTAGTGGCATTAAGCTGTTAATATATTAGAATATAACTTTAAGATGTCATTAAAAGCCGCATTATTACTATAAATTCTTAACAATTTAAGAATATAAAAAGATAACAATTTAAGTTTTTGACTATGTTTAATGATATTCTTGGTATTTAGTGACTACTAGAGCATCTATGACTGACCTTTAAGGTCAAAATGGTACTTAAACAGAACCAAATTTTTATATTCAAAAACACCTCTTATAAGAAAGTTAGCATTTATACAAAATTTAATTCATAAACTAATATGAAAGTACTTTATGGGAGTTTTGTGTAATGGAGAATAAACTAGACAAGGTTAAAGAAGGGCTTGCGGAAAAACTTGATTTGCCAAGAGATATTATTCTTAATATTCCTAAGATAGTTATTACAGGTGACAACGAAATAATTATTGAGAACCATAAGGGAATAATATCCTTTGATAATAATGAGATAAAAATAAATTCGAAGGTTGGAACCATCACTTTAGGTGGACACAATTTAGAGATTTTATTTATAGGAGGAAACACAATAACCATAAGCGGCAAATTCAAATCTTTAGTATATGAGGAGTTATGATGTTATGGATTTTAAGAGATATAGTAAAGGAATTATAAATTTAGAAGTAAAGGTATTGTATCCTGAGAAGTTTATAAATCTTCTGTGGAGAAACGGAATACTAGCTAAGAATATTCAAAAACTAGACATATCTACTATAACTATAGAAGTTGAGCTTAAGAATTATAATGAAGTATTGGACTTAGCTAAGAAGTCAAAGGCTAGGATAAAGGTAATAGGAAGAAAAGGCATAGCATTTACTTTACTAAGGATGAAAAAGAAAAGCACTCTTATAGCTGGCTCAGTTTTGTTTTTAGCAATGTTATATTATCTTTCAACATACATATGGAGTATTCAGGTTGATACCAGTAGGTACGTATCACCTTATGAAATAAGGCAGCAATTAGGACGGCTTGGAATAAAACCAGGTGTGAAAAAGTCCTTAGTAGATTTTAGACAGCTTGAGAAAAAGCTTGAGGATGGAAATGGAGAGATAATGTGGGTGAGAGCAAGAATAGAAGGCTCCACCTTAAAGGTGAAGATAGAGGAGAAAATTAATCCTCCAGAGATAGTAAAACAAGCTAATGAAAATGATGTAGTAGCAAAGATGGATGGAGAAGTTGTAAGAGTATATACCACATCTGGAACTGCAGCTGTGAATCAAAGAGACTTGGTAAAAAAGGGACAAGTTCTTATAAAAGGTGTACAAGGTAAAGAAGGAGCAGAATATAAAGTAGAAGCAGCTGGGAAGGTTTTTGCTAATACTTTCTATGAAAAGATAACTGATCTTCAGATAAGCGGAAATGTAGAAGAGCAAACAGGCAATAAACAGGAGGCTGTTTATCTTGAGATTTTAGGTAAGAAAATTTATATAAAAAAGCCTACAAAAGAATTCGCTAATTATGATAAAATAGAAAATAAGGGTAAAATATTTAATAAAATAGTATATTATGAGAAAAGTGTAAAGCCTATTGGAGACACTAAAGAAAATATAATTAATAATGCAACAAATAAGCTATATGATGCTATAATGAAGGATATCGATAAGCAAGGAAAGTTCGTTAAAAAGATGGTTAATACAGAAGATATTGGTGAAGGTAAGGTTAGACTTAAGGTAGCAGTAGTGATAGAACAAAATATAGCTATAAAGCCATAAATTTATAAACAGATATAACAGATCTAAGGATTAGTAACTAATTTGTGTTAATAGGATTTGTTTATCTATAGGATGTAGAGTGATTTACAAAAAATAAGCCTAACAAGAAGGTGGGAGTTTTGAGCAAAGAAAAAAGAATCAGTTTTAAGTTTATAAATAATCCTAAAAGAATAATTATGTTTGTATTGACATTCTTAATAGCTTATCTATGTATAATATCTTCTCTTGTAACTAAAAAATATGACTTGAAAGAAGGCGACATCTCAAAGGTAGACATAAAAGCTCCAAGAGAGATAGTAGACCAAGATGCAACGACTAAGAGGCAACAGGCAGAGGCGGATAAGTATGGACAGCAATACACTTTAAAGACTGATATACAGAAGGATGCGGAAGATAATCTAAGAACCTTGTTTAATAAAATAAGTGCCCTTAAGGATTCAAATGTTCCTGAGACCGATAAAATATCTCAAATTAGCAAGCTTACACCAATAAAACTTGACAATGATGAGATAAGCAGCTTGCTAGGGCTTTCTAAAGACAATCTCAATGAATTGTTAGGTATCATGTTAGATGGCCTAAAAAAGTCTTATGAGAAAAATATACAAGAAGATAAGCCTTCGGATCTGCAGAGTTCAAAAAGCATCCTTGATAATCTAATAGCAAATATAAATTATAATAGAAATATAAAGGATATCCTGCGTAATATAGGCTATTATATAATTAAGCCAAATCTATTCTTTGATAAGGACAAAACTGAAGAAAAGAAAAAAGAAGCTATCAAGGAAGTAGCGCCTATAGTAATCAAAAAAAATCAAACAATAGTTAAAGAGGGTGAACCGGTCACTGAAGATCAAATAAAGATCCTTGACTCTTTAGGATTACTTAATAAATCAGATATAAATTTCATTATATATATTTCTACAGCATTTTTCGTAGCTACTATACTATCTTTACAGTTCAGATACCTTAAAAAGTATTATAAGGACGTATACGATGATAATAGTAAGTTACTGCTTATTAGTATAGTAAATATAACGTCACTAATTCTGGCTAGAGCCTTTGCTATAGTATCTCCATTTTTGATACCTCTAGCTTGTGCTCCTATATTATTAACCTTGCTGGTAAATTATAAGGTTTCTCTATTTCTAAGTGTGCTTAACTGCATTCTTATTGCTGGAGCTGTAAACTTTAATGCAGAAGCCATCGTCTTATCATTCTTGATTTCTATTTTAGCTTCTACTTCACTAAGGAAGATAGAGCAGAGGAATGATATACTGTATTCTACGCTGTTTTTATCAGTGATTGGAGCAATAGTTACATTTACTCAAGGAATTATACTTTCGAATAATATACTGGATATCTTAATGAAGTCTGGTTTTGTAATAATAGGATGTCTATTCTCAGGAGTTATGGCTGTTGGACTATTACCTTTCTTTGAAAGCACCTTTGATGTAGTTACCACTGTGAAACTCTTAGAATTATCAAATCCAAACAATCCGCTTTTAAAGAAACTTTTAATGGAAGCGCCAGGAACATATCACCATAGCATGATGGTGGCTAACCTTTCGGAGGTTGCCGCTGAAGAAGTGGGAGGTAACCCAGTGCTGGCAAGAATAGGGTCTTACTATCATGATGTAGGAAAAACAAGAAGGCCTTATTTCTTCAAGGAAAACCAAATAGGAAAAGAGAACCCTCATGACAAAATAACTCCTAATTTGAGTACTTTAATTATAATATCTCATGTTAAGGATGGATTGGAACTTGCGAGGGAATACAATCTGCCTAAGGTTATAAGAGACATAATAGAACAGCATCATGGAACTACCTTGGTTAAATACTTTTATATAACCATGAAGAATAATGCTGAAAATCCTGATGAAATAAAGGAAGAGGATTTTAGATATCCTGGTCCAAAGCCTGAAAGTAAGGAAGCAGGAATTATAATGCTTGCAGATAGCGTAGAGGCTTCTGTAAGATCCATAAGTGACCCTACTAAGGGCAAGATAGATGAAATGGTAAACAAGATAGTGAAGGATAAGTTATACTCTGGGGAACTAGATAATTGTGATCTTACATTGAAGGATATTAATAAGATATCTAAGTGCTTTTTAAAAGTTCTTAATGGAATATATCATCAGAGGATAGAGTATCCAACAGAGAAAGATAAGATTTAGAAAAAGTATATGTTAAAGTACTGTGTTGAACATAGCCTGAAAAAATACTAAAAATGATTTTGTTGAAGTTAAGGATGAGCCGCTTCAATCCTAAATTTCTTTTCAAAACTCGTCTGTTTCTGAGGGGGATTTGAAAGGATAAACTTTAGTTGGAAGTGGTTCATATATAAATGGTTATGCAGTTCCTGTATAACCACTTGATTTTGCCAGTAATATATAATAATCAAAATAAAATTAGCTACAAAGGTCGGGATAAAATGATATATATAGACAATAGACAAGAAAAAATTAGTTTAGATAAGGATTTTGAAAAGATAATAGAGGATGTAATAATAACTGCATTAAATGAAGAAAATGTAGATAGGTCCTGTGAAATAAGTGTAATATTTGTAGATAATATATCTATAAGGGAAATAAATAAAGAAACTAGGAATATGGATAAAGAAACAGATGTTTTATCTTTTCCTATGTTAGATTATCCCAAAGGTAAGGTTTATAAAGATGTATACATAGATTATAATTTCGATGCGTCATTCTTTGATGAAGCAGATTTAGTTTTAGGTGATGTAGTTCTCTCTCTTGAAAAGGCAAAAGAGCAAAGTGAAGAGTTTAATCATTCTTTTACAAGAGAATGCTGCTATTTAGTAGTGCATTCAATCTTACATCTTTTAGGTTATGACCACATGGAAGAAGAAGAAAAGTCTATTATGAGGGAAAGAGAAGAAAGCATACTTGAGAAATTAAATATAACAAGAGAGGTTTAATGTGAATATTATGAAGGTAAGAAAATTAGTTGATAGCTTTAACTATGCAATTAATGGAATAATACATTCTGTAAGAACTCAAAGAAATATGCGTATTCATATAGCAGTGGCCCTTGGGGTTCTTACTGCTTGTTTTATATATGATATAAAGAAGATGGAGTTTCTTATTTTAGCGGTAACTATAACAATGGTAATTGCCTCTGAGCTTATGAATACGGCAATAGAGCACGTAGTTGATATGACCACAAACTACTATCATCCATTAGCTAAACTTGCTAAAAATGCAGCAGCAGGAGCAGTATTAGTTACAGCAATCAATGCTATATTGGTTGGATATGTTATATTCTGGGATAAACTTACTAACGTTACTTATCTTGTAGTGGGAAAGATAAGGCAGTCTGAACCTTATACTATTTTTATAGTATTAGTTATTGTTTGTCTAGCTACCATAGCCGTAAAAGCTTTCTTTGGTGAAGGTACACCACTAAAGGGAGGTATGCCTAGTGGTCATAGTGCCTTAGCTTTTTCTTTAGCAACAGCTATAGCTTTAATAACTGAGGAGCCACTATGCATAATGCTAAGCTATCTTATGGCTTTCATTACAGCTCAAAGCAGGGTAGATTCCGAGGTGCATAGTATTTGGGAAGTAATAGTAGGCGCTATATTTGGTACCTTTTTAACCTTAATAGTATTTAAGTTATTTAATTAAATTTTCACAAAGTTAATTTGGAAAAGAGTTTGTTTTTTCGTAGAAAAATATAGTGATTGGCAGAATATTAACTTAGCTTGTAAATAATATTAATAGTGTTATAATTTATTTTGCACCAAAAAACAATTGGGGGTAGTTAATAATGTATGAACAACTTATAAAAGCCGCTATAAATGCAAGAGATAAAGCTTACGCTCCATATTCAAACTTCCCAGTAGGAGCAGCTATAATAAGCGATGGCAAAATATTTGAAGGCTGCAATATTGAAAATGCATCTTTTGGAGCTACTAACTGTGCTGAAAGAACTGCAATTTTTAAAGCTGTATCTGAAGGTCATAAATCCATAGAAGCCGTAGCTGTTATAGGAGATGTAAATGCATATACCTATCCATGTGGAATATGTAGACAGGTAATCGCTGAGTTTGCAAAAGATACAAAGATACCTATAATAATAGTTAAAAATGAAAAAGAATATATTGTTAAGACTTTAGAAGATATATTACCAGGTATTTTTTCAAAAGAAGACTTAAATAAATAACTAGGAGGACAAATGTTTAAATCAGGATATATAACAATTGTAGGAAGACCAAATGTAGGTAAATCTACATTGCTAAATCACCTAATGGGGGAGAAGCTTTCGATTGTATCAAATAAGCCTCAAACCACAAGAAACAACATAAAGACCATTCTTACAGGGGAAGACTATCAAATGATATTTGTAGATACTCCTGGAATGCATAAGCCTAAGCATAAACTAGGTGAATATATGATGAGCTCAGCTAAGGAATCTTTGAGTGAGGTTGACTTAGTTTTATTTTTAATAACTCCTGATGTTGAGATAGGAAGAGGAGATTCATATATTATAGAAAGTTTAAAGGGTATAAAGGCACCAGTGATCTTAGTTGTCAATAAAGTAGATGAAAACACTAAAGAGAGAGTTGCAGAAACTCTTAAAAACTATTCAGAGACAATGAGCTTTGCAGAAATAATACCGATATCAGCTCTTAAAGGGAAAAATACTAACACTCTTTTAGATCTTATAGTAAAGTATCTGCCAGAAGGTCCTAAATTCTATCCAGAAGATATGATAACAGATGTACAAGAAAGATTTGTTATATCAGAGATAGTTAGAGAAAAGGCCCTTAGAACTTTAAACGAAGAAGTACCTCATGGTATAGCAGTAGATATAATACAGATGAAACAAAATGAAAAAGGATTATATAATATAGAAGTGGACCTTATATGTGAAAAAGATTCGCATAAAGGGATAATTATAGGGAAAAATGGCCAGACGCTTAAGAAAATAGGTGCTAGTGCTAGATATGAAATTGAAAAATTCTTAAGAGAAAGAGTGAACTTAAAGATCTGGGTTAAGGTAAGAAAAGAATGGAGAGATAATCCTTTATTTTTAAGAGAGCTTGGATATAAGAAAAAATAGAGTAGGAGATGAGGATTTCTGTCTATTTTAGAAACTAATGCTGTAGTTATTAAAGCTCAGGATTTTAAAGAAAATGATAAATTAATTTGGCTATTTACAGAGAAACTAGGTAAGATAGCAGTTATTGCTAAAGGAGCTAAAAAAAATAAAAGTAGACTCTTTTCTATTACCTTGCCTTTATGTTATGGCCAATATGTGGTTTTTAAAGGTAAAAATCTATATACTCTTTCAGAAGGAAGGATAACAAGCTCCTTTCAAGGCTTATTAAATAATTTAGAGAAACTGACATATTCATCATATATTTGCGAGCTTATTGATATATGTGTAACAGATGAAGAGGACAACAGACAGTTGTTTAAAGACTTTGTTACATGTTTATACTTATTAAATACAGATGCGCTTGATTATGAGCTTTTAGTAAGGAGTTTTGAACTTAAATTACTAAAAGCTACTGGATATGGATTGAATTTAGAGAACTGTGCATACTGTAAGAAAAGTATAACAACTGCATCCTACATAAATTTGTCTTATTATGGAGGTGTTTGCGAAGATTGTACTAAGGAACATGGAATATCTTTATCAAAAGGAGCATACAGTGCACTAAAGTATATAAATAATGCTCCTATGGATAAAATATATAGGCTTAATGTTAATAGAATTATAAAAGATGAAATTGCAAAAATTACAGCATACATGATTAATTCAAATTATTCTAAAAAACCAAAAAGTTTAGAAATGCTAAATTATATTAAGGAGTGATAAAAATGAGTGAAGTAACTTTAGAAAAGGTTGACCAAGTAAGACAAAGAACTGGAGTTAGCTATGCAGAGGCAAAACATGCCTTAGAGGTTAATAATGGAGATGTTCTAGAAGCATTAATTTATCTTGAAGAAGTGAAGAGTCATGATGATAACAGCGATAATCAGTGGCAAGCAGAAAAGGAAGATTGCTCACAAAAGTATGAGACCTTAGATGAGTTTAAAACTTGGTTATCTGAAATGATTAAAAAGGGAAATATATCTAGAATAAAGATAAAAAGAGATGAAAAAGTGCTTATTGATGTGCCTGTAAATGCTGGAATTGCAGCCGGCGTTATAGCTTTAATAATTCCGCAGCTATTAATAATAGGTGTGGTTACAGCCATTGCTACAAAGCTTACAATTGAAATAACTAAAGAAGACGGTTCTGTAGAAATAGTAAATAAAGTTGTTAAAGATACAGTAGATGATATGAAAGATAAGGCTAGTGATATAAAAGAAAAAGCAAGTGATCTTGCTGAGACTTTAAAAGATAAAATAAACTCAATAAAGAATGATAAAGCTGCTTCTAACAAAAATATTCATGTAGATAATGATGCACCAGTATATACCTACACAGTAAAATTTGATGAGGTAGACAAAGAAGAATAAGGAATTTAAAGAAAAATAAGAAAATTCCGAAGAAATAAGAGGCAAATGAGGGATATTCTAAGAATTTAAAAGATTATTCAGAAAATTTGGTATAGTCAAACTTCGATATAGTGATATAATGAATTATGTAAAACGTATACGGTTCTGAATAATCAGAATATTCCTCTTTATTTAAAACGAAAGAGGGGAAGGACATTGAAGTTATCACCGCGTCAGGAGGAAATAATAAAGCTTGTAAAAGAGGGACAGCCTATTACTTCAGAGGCGCTAGCTTCAAGGCTTGGCGTCACTAGAGCTGCTTTAAGGCCAGATCTAGCAATACTTACTATGATTGGTGCTTTAGATGCAAGACCAAAAGTTGGGTATGTATATTCTGAGAAACCTATGAATAGTCTATTATATGAACATATTGCAAATATAAAAGTTAAGGACATAATGTCTAAGCCTGCTTTTGTAAATGAAGAAACTATGGTATATGATGCTATAGTAAATTTATTTTTAACAGATGTAGGAACGCTTTTTGTTGAAAGTGATGGTTTTTTAATTGGCGCTGTTTCAAGAAAAGATTTCTTGAAAATAGCTATAGGTGGAACTGATATACATAAGGTACCCGTAGGAGTAATAATGACAAGGATGCCTAATATAATATTCGTTACAAAAGAACATAGTGCATATGATGTAGCAAAAAAGATAATAGAACATGAAATAGATTCTGTTCCGGTGGTTGAAAAGGTTATAGACAGCAATGATAAAGAACAATATAAAATAATAGGGAAAATTTCTAAAACAAATATAACAAAATTGTTTGTAAAAATGGGTAATGGTCAATAATTAAGGGTAAGTATCGCAAATGTTTTTTAATAATCTATGGTTCACAAGTTCAATTTGTTAGCTTTCGGAGCATAGCTCTGTTAGTATATATAAACATATTACTATAAATAGTATTGAACGGAGGAGTATTGAGATGGAGAATAAAAAATATGTTTACCTCTTCAAAGAAGGTAATGCATCAATGAAAAACTTACTTGGAGGTAAAGGAGCTAATTTAGCCGAAATGACAAGCTTAGGGATTCCGGTTCCACAGGGATTTATAGTAACTACTGAGGCTTGTAACAAATACTATGAAGATGGAAAGAAAATTTCACCAGAAATAATCAAAGAAATACATGATAAACTATCTGAACTAGAAGAAATAACAGGTAAAAAATTTGGTGATTTAAATAAACCACTTTTAGTTTCTGTAAGATCTGGAGCAAGAGTATCAATGCCAGGTATGATGGATACAATACTTAATCTTGGTCTAAATGATGATGCAGTTGAAGCTATGGCAGCACTTACTAACAACCCAAGATTTGCTTATGACTCCTACAGAAGATTTATTCAAATGTTCTCTGACGTTGTAATGGGTATAGAAAAGAGAATGTTTGAAGAAAAGATTGATGAGATGAAAGAAGAAAAGGGTGTTCATTTCGATACAGAACTTACTGCAGAAGATCTTAAACAACTTGTTGTAAGATTTAAGGAACTTTACAAGAAAGAAAAAGGCGAAGAATTCCCACAAGATCCTAAAGACCAGTTAATAGAGTCAATTACTGCTGTATTTAGATCATGGGATAACCCAAGAGCAATAGTTTATAGAAGACTTAATGATATTCCAGGTGATTGGGGAACTGCTGTAAACGTTCAAGAGATGGTATTTGGTAATAAAGGTGAAACATCAGGTACTGGAGTTGCTTTCTCAAGAAACCCATCGACTGGTGAAAAGCATATCTATGGTGAGTACTTAATGAATGCTCAAGGTGAGGACGTTGTTGCAGGAATAAGAACTCCTCAGCCAATTGATAAGTTGAAGGAACAAAATCCTGAGATTTACAAACAATTTGAAGACATAGTTAATACTTTAGAGAAGCACTATAGAGATATGCAGGACATGGAGTTTACAA
Source organism: Clostridium sp. C8-1-8 (assembly GCF_009928445.1). GTDB lineage: Bacteria > Bacillota > Clostridia > Clostridiales > Clostridiaceae > Clostridium_AR. Next base: position 104,350 of record NZ_JAABNO010000002.1, read on the forward strand.
TAGAAGAAGGGACTCTATACTTCTTACAAACAAGAAACGGAAAGAGAACTGCTCAATCAGCTTTAAAGATTGCAGTGGATTTAGTTGAAGAAGGTATGCTTACAAAGGATGAAGCTTTACTAAAGGTTGATCCAAAGCAGCTAGATTCATTACTTCATCCAACCTTTGACCCAGCTGAACTTAAGAAAGTTGAAGTTGTAGCTAAGGGGTTGCCAGCATCACCAGGAGCTGCTTGCGGTAAGATAGCATTTACTGCTGAAGAAGCAAAGGAAAGAGCTGCGAATGGAGAAAAGGTAGTTTTAGTAAGACTTGAAACCTCTCCAGAAGATATAGAAGGAATGATAGCAGCTGAAGGTATACTTACTGTAAGAGGAGGTATGACTTCACATGCAGCAGTTGTTGCTAGAGGTATGGGAACTTGCTGTGTAGCTGGTTGTGGAGAGTTAAAGGTAAATGAAGCAGCTAAAACTTTAGAAGTTGCAGGTAAGACTTTAACTGCAAATGACTGGGTATCATTAGATGGATCAACTGGTAATATATATGCTGAAGCTGTAAAGACAGTATCACCTGAAATAAGTGGATACTTTGCTACATTTATGGGATGGGCTGATGAAACTAGAAAGCTTAAGGTTAGAACTAACGCTGATACTCCAAGAGACACACAACAAGCAGTAGAGTTTGGTGCTGAGGGTATAGGCTTATGTAGAACAGAGCACATGTTCTTCGCTGAAGACAGAATAGCTGCTGTTAGAGAGATGATAGTTGCTAAGACTGTTGAGCAAAGAAGAAAGGCTTTAGATAAACTTCTTCCAATGCAAAGAGGAGACTTTGCAGCTATGTACGAAGCTCTAGAAGGAAGACCAGCAACAATAAGATTCTTAGATCCACCACTACATGAATTCTTACCTCAAGCTGAAGAGGATATAATAGCTTTAGCTAAGGAGATGGATATAACTTATGAAGAGCTTAAAGCAACTTGTGAAGAGTTACATGAATTCAACCCAATGATGGGTCATAGAGGTTGCCGTTTAGCTGTTTCATATCCAGAAATAGCAGAAATGCAAACAAGAGCGGTAATAGAAGCTGCTATAGAGATTAGAGAAAAGAAGGGCTATGATATAGTTCCTGAAATAATGATTCCTCTTGTTGGGGAAATAAAGGAATTAAAGTATGTTAAGGATATAGTTGTAGAAACTGCAAAGACAGTTATGAGCGAAAAGAATGTAGAGCTACCATTTAAGGTTGGTACTATGATAGAAATTCCTAGAGCTGCTCTTACTGCAGATACTATAGCTAAAGAAGCTGAGTTCTTCTCCTTCGGAACTAACGACTTAACTCAAATGACCTTTGGTTTCTCAAGAGATGATGCTGCTAAGTTCTTAAAGGATTATTATGAAAAGAAGATCTATGAGCAAGATCCATTTGCTAAGATAGATCAAACTGGTGTTGGAGAATTAATGAAGATAGCTGTTGAAAAAGGTAAGTCAGAAAGACCTGATATCAAGCTAGGTATCTGTGGAGAACATGGTGGAGATCCAGCTTCAGTAGAGTTCTGTCATAGACTTGGATTAGATTATGTATCATGTTCACCATTTAGAGTTCCAATAGCTAGATTAGCTGCAGCTCAAGCTCAAATTAAAAACCCAAGATAGAGTAAAATAAGCTATATTGTTTCTTATAGAAACAATATAGGATAATATAAGACGCATCATAAATGTTGCTGTATGCTAACATTTATGATGCGTTTTTACTTTCTTACCAACCATTACATTTAGACTGTAGTGTATTACTGTGTTAAAATAAAGTCATTGATTCCGACAATACTTTGATTTACTTTGCCAAAAAGAACCAAGATTATTAAGAAGATATATTCTTAATAATCCTGGCTCTTTGCTTTTTTTTACTGTTAAGTAAAGTATGAGATTTTTTGTTATTTAAATTAAGTGGTCAAGAAGGAGATGCTATATGAGCGAGCAATTAGCGTAAGCTCATCTAAGCATCGGATGACTGACAACTTAATTTCAACACAATACTTTAATGGAATCTAAAAACTAATAGAGTAGTACTTCTTTAAATAATTGGAAAGCTCATCTATAAAGTTCATCTGATACTCGGTTTTTTGAACTGTTTTTTCTAAGAGATTGCAGAAAGAATTTTTATTGCATTTTTTTATGTTATTATAATAGTCCTTCGAAATCCTCCAAAACTTTTGAGGAAATGATAAGTACACTAAAATATATTTTATATCATCAATAGTTAGGTTGTTTATACTACTGTAATTTTTAATACAATTTATAGCTATTTCTGCATCCCATTTTGTATTATCTCTTTTTAATAGGCGTCTTAAGTAATAAGATATATCATGTGCTATATAGTCATAGGAACATTTGTCGAAATCAATTACCCATATCTGTCCTGAATTGTCGAAAATTATATTCTTATTAACATAATCTCCATGGCAGAGAGAAGTTGTCAAATTATCTTTATTAATAGTTGAAGCTACTTCTAATGCAAACTTTGCAAGTTCAATGTTTTTATCAAAGCTGTTTAAGAATATTTTAGAGAATTTATCTTTGTGTAGATATGCAGCGTTTGAACAGATCAGTAGTTTTTGAAAGTGTTTGTTTATGGATATGTATAAATCATCATATCCCTTTTTTATTTTACTTCCTGGTATAGGGATGAAGTTTTTAGCGCAGTAGTGCATCTTTGCTAAGTACTTAGAGGTTTCTACTATGTTATCTATGTTATCATAGTCGCATTTTTCTCCTTCGACCCAGGGTGTAAGTACGAAAAGCATATCGTTGTAATTTACATATCTACTTTTGTTTATAGTGGGTAAAAACCTTGGCACATTAATGCCATTTCTATAAAGCCATTCCATAGCTGAATAAACAAAGAGTAAATCAGGTTCAGTATAATAAACTTTTTTAAGACAATAAGTATTTTTGTTATGATCAACTTTATAAACTGCCCTCTGCTTATCTGTGTTTTTTAATTTTATTTGTTCTATGGAGGCTTCTTTCAAATTGTAAAAAGGTAATACATGCTTTGCCACATTAGCTTCAGATAGGTAATAATCTGCAGTTGCAAGCGATTCTTTTGGCATAAGTACCTCCTTCACATAAATTTTCATATTATATTAATATTATGAAAGTTATTACATTATACGTAGAGTTGGTAAATTAAGGGGTTAATATTTAGAAAATTTCAAGATTTCAATAAATATGTCAACTTTAATCCGAAAATACTAGTTTTATTACGAAGTGGTACATCTATATATGATGAGTTTAGAAAATACAATTAAAAAATTAAAGATATTTTCTTTTTATTTAAATAAATACTCATATTTCTAATATTATAAATATAAAATTGTAATAGTTTGAAAAAAATTGCAAATCATAAATAGTAGCACAATTTTGAAGGATTTTAAGAGAAAGTATAGAATATTTATAAAGGAGGTGATTATATGACTATAAGAGAAAAAAATGAGAATTTTGAAAGTTTGACACTGATAAAGGAAGCTGCTTTTTCAAATAAAACTAAGGGTAGAGAGAAGCATGAAGAGTTGGATCATATAAGAACCTGTTATATGGTTGATAGAGATAGAATATTACATTGTAAGTCCTTTAGAAGACTTAAGCACAAAACACAGGTGTTTATAAAAACGTCATCTGATCACTACAGAACAAGACTTACTCATACGTTAGAAGTGTCACAAATAGGAAGAACTATAGCAACAGGAATAGGCTTAAATGAATATTTAGTTGAAGCCATAGCCCTAGGGCATGATTTGGGGCATGTTGCCTTTGCTCACATGGGAGAAGAAGTGCTAAATGAGTTTTTGAAGGATGGGTTTAGACACAATGAGCAAAGCGTAAGAGTGGTAGAAAAGTTGGAAAAAGAAGGGCACGGTCTTAATCTATGTGCTGAGGTTATAGATGGTATAAAGAATCATAGTGGCTTTACTAATGGTATAGCTAAGGCTTCTACATTGGAAGGGCAGGTTGTTAGATACAGCGACAAGATGGCTTACGTAAATCATGATATAGATGACTCAATAAGAGCGGGTCTGTTAAAAGAGGATGAAATTCCTAAGGATATATTACATATACTAGGAGTAAATAACTCAGAAAGAATAAATACTTTAGTAACAGATTGTATTGAAAATACTTTAAACAATATAGAAAAAGGTGATGTAAGAGTTTCATTGAGTGATGAGGTGGGAGCAGCCCTTACAAAGCTTAGAAACTTTATGTTTAAAAAAGTATATCTTGGAGATATATTAAAGATTGAGAGAGAAAAAGCTAAATTCGTACTAGGTCATGTAGTTGAGTATTTTATGAAGCATCCAGAGGAGATGCCTATCATATATCAAAAGATTGCTGAAGATGAGGGCTTAGAGAGAGCAGTTGCAGATTATGCTGCTGGAATGAGTGATGATTATTGTCTTAATATGTTTAATAAAATTTATGTACCTAAATTTGTGATTTACTAATAAGGAACCTTTGAAAATTATATAAATCACAAAAAAAATATTAGATATTTATATAAAAGAAGGAAAATTAAAGAAAATAACGAATAATAAAATTACTTATATATAATAAATTTTAATGAATAAGTTAAAAAAAAATATATTTTAAGAAGGATTTTATCAACTTATGTCGAATATTATAAAACTTGCAAAGAAATAAATTTATTTTAAGGTGGTAATGCTCCTTGAAAATTTCGGAAGAGCTTTTAGAAAAGATAAAAGAACAAAATGATATTGTTGATGTTGTTTCAGAAACAGTTAGACTAAAAAGAGCAGGCAGATACTATACGGGACTATGTCCGTTTCATAGTGAAAAGTCTCCATCATTTACTGTAACTCAAGATAGGCAGATTTACAAATGCTTTGGGTGTGGTGAAGCGGGCAATGTAATAACCTTTATTATGAAAACAAAGAACTTACCTTATTTTGATGCAGCCAGATATTTAGCTGATAGAGCACATATACCTATGGAAAGCGAAAGCAGCGGCAATAGTAAGATAAATTCTAAAAAAGATTTAATTTATAAAGTTAATACAGATGCTGCTAGATTTTTCTTTTCTAATCTTCAAACTAATAAAATACCAAAGGAGTATTTCTTACGCAGAGGTATTACTGAAAGCACAATTAAAAAATTTGGTTTAGGTTATTCTATTGATAGTTGGAATTCTCTTTTAAACTTTCTAAAGAGAAAAGGCTATCGAGAAGATTTCATAATTGAAGCTGGGTTAGCTGTAAAAAGTGAAAAGGGAAAAGTCTACGATAGATTCAGAAACAGAGTTATGTTCCCAGTATTTGATTACAAAGGTAAAGTAATAGGTTTTGGTGGAAGAGTATTAGATGATTCTAAACCTAAATATTTAAACTCTCCTGAAACACTAGTATTCCAAAAAGGTACCAATTTATATGGTTTAAACTTTGCAATTAAGAAAGGGATACCTGAAAGATACTTTATAATGGTAGAGGGTTATATGGATTGTATCTCTTTACATCAATATGGAATAAACAACGCAGTAGCGTCACTTGGTACTGCACTTACTCCAGGGCAAGCAAGACTTATGAAAAGATATGCCGACAAGGTTATAATTTCTTACGATGCAGACCTGGCTGGACAAAATGCCACCGTAAGAGGATTGGAAATACTTAGAGGTGCAGGCTTTGATGTTAGGGTATTGATAGTTCCTCAAGGAAAAGATCCCGATGAATACATAAGAAGCAATGGTAAAGAGGCATTCTTAAGGTTAATTGAAACGTCACAGCCTCTAATAGAATATAGATTGCTAAGGGCAAGAGAAGGAATAAACTTTAGCGATAATGAAGAACTTATAAAGTATGGAGAAAGAGTAACTGAAATCTTAGCAGATCTTAATCCTGTGGAAAAGGATGTATATGTTAAGAAGATTTCTGAAGAAACTGGTCTCCGAGAGCAGTCACTCTACGACTTATTATCGAAAAAAATGACAAAAAACAATGAATATTCACCTAACATGAATAATAAGGAAGAATTTGGAACAAAATTATATGTAGAGCCAGCTTATATTAAATCAGAAAGAAGTTTACTTAAGATTATGTCTAATAAACAATTCTATCAGTATGTTGTTGGGCATATATCTAAAGAGGATTTAATTTTAGATTCACATAAAAAAATATTTTCTATAATAACATCTCTATTTGAGGAAGGAAAAGAAAATATAGAATCATTAATTGAGTTTAGATGTGATGATGGTGACAGCTTAAAAGAATGGATACTTATAAGGGAAATTGAAATAATGATTGTAGATAATGACATAGAAATAATCATTAGTGACTATATAAATAAAATAAAAAAGCAAAGTTTAGAGAACTATAAGAAAGAAATTTTACAGAAGCTAAAACTTAATGAAGAAAAAGGGCTATTTCAAGAATCTATTAAGCTAGTAAAAGAAGCTAAAGAAGTAGACGATAAACTTAAAAGATTAGAAAGGGGTTAAGTACGGATATGGCGGAAGGAGGTATTAACATGGAAAATGTTGAAAAGGCAAGTAAGGTGAAATCAACTAAGGATAAGGTAACCGCTAAAGTTGATACTAAAGATAAAAACGCTAAGATGGTGATTGTTAAAAGACTCATAGAGAAGGGTAAGAAGAGTGGTACCTTAACATATAAAGAAATTATGGATGAGTTAGATGAAATTGACTTAAGTCCTGACCAAATAGAGAAAATCTATGAAGTTTTAGAATCCATGGGAATAGAAGTAATAGGAGATATAGCTGATTCTGAAAATATAGAAGAAGAACTTGATCTTTCAATACCAGAAGGTATTGCTATAGATGACCCTGTTAGAATGTACCTAAAGGAAATAGGTAAAGTTCCTCTATTATCATCTGATGAGGAAATAAACCTTGCTGAAAGAATAGAAGAGGGAGATCAGTATGCTAAGAAGAAGCTTGCTGAGGCTAACTTAAGACTTGTAGTAAGTATAGCTAAAAGATACGTTGGAAGAGGTATGCTTTTCCTAGATCTTATACAGGAAGGTAATCTTGGATTAATAAAAGCAGTAGAAAAGTTTGATTATAGAAAAGGATTTAAGTTCTCAACTTATGCAACTTGGTGGATAAGACAGGCGATAACAAGAGCTATAGCAGATCAAGCTAGAACTATAAGAATACCAGTTCATATGGTAGAGACTATAAATAAGTTGATAAGAGTTCAAAGACAATTATTACAAGAATTAGGGAGAGATCCATTGCCAGAGGAATTATCAAAGCATATGGATATGCCTGTAGATAAAGTAAGAGAAATATTGAAGATAGCTCAAGAACCAGTATCATTAGAAACTCCTATAGGTGAAGAAGAGGATAGTCATTTAGGTGATTTCATACCAGATGATGAAGCTCCAGCACCAGCAGAAGCAGCAGCTTTCACCATGTTAAAAGAGCAACTTATAAATGTATTGGATACCCTTACTCCAAGAGAAGAGAAAGTATTAAGACTTAGATTTGGTTTAGATGATGGAAGAGCTAGAACTCTAGAAGAAGTAGGTAAGGAGTTCAACGTAACAAGAGAAAGAATTAGACAGATTGAAGCTAAGGCTTTAAGAAAGCTAAGACATCCAAGCAGAAGTAAAAAACTAAAGGATTATCTAGACTAAAAGCACCCACCAATGGTGCTTTTAATCTTAATTAAGGATAGTTCGTTAATATTCTATAAACAATGTTAATATTAGTACTATCTTTGTTAAGGATAACCATAGATTATGATATAATGACTTTGAGGTGGTTAGAGTGGAAAGTTATAAGCCCCGTAAAGGGATTGCTATATATGAGCTCATGTTTTTTATCTTGGTTGTAGATATTGCTATATATTTTGGAGTAAAGCTATTTAACACATATACTGAAATAAGCCTTATAAAAATTTTCGCAGCAGCTTTTTCAATATACTGCTTGTTTTATATACTTCAGACTTTAAGTTTGAGATATAAAATAAATGAAGATGGCGTAGAGATAAATGCTCTTTGGGGAATAAAAAGAGTTTTTATTTCTTATGAAAAAATAGATGGCTATAATATTCAGACAGGACCTATAGAAGGTATGAATTTATCTGGAGTAGGTAAGACAAGATATAACTACGGTAGATCTGTTGTTGATAATGTTGGAACAAGCCATATGTTTGTTACTTCAAGTAAAAAAGTGCTATATATTCACACTGAGGAAATAAGCTACGGTATTTCACCAGACAACATAGAAGCTTTCTTGCAGAAGTTTAAGGAAAAAGGAATAGAAGAGAAAAACTTTGAAATGAAACTAAACAAGAATAGAGATCTGTTTAAGGAAAAAAGTTTCTTTATTCCTTTTATATTGGTAGCGCTAATTATTGTTTACATGACCTTAAACCCTTTTGTACTTTATCTTATGGATAAGCTTCCAGATAATATGCCTCTTTACTTTGATGCTACTTTCAGACCAGTTGTTCAAGGTACTGGAAAGCAATTCGCCTTCAGGCAGATGACCTATGGCGCACTTAATATGATAATACTATTTTGTATGCATTATGCAGCATATTTTTGTGCTAAATATGATAAGAGATCAGCTTATAAATATATTTATGTAGCATTACTTATTTCGGTGGTATTTTTAGTAATACAAATCAGAATACTACATTTATATTTATAAAAGTTTTCTAAGCTAATGATGGATGTATGGAAAGGTGAACTTAATGGAACTTAGTAAGAGATTACAAACTATAGTTAATAATATGGATAAATGTGAAAGTATAGCAGATATTGGTACAGATCATGGATATGTACCAATTTATTGCGTAAAAAACAACATATGCGATACAGCAATAGCTTCGGATATTAATAAAGGGCCCATAGAAAAGGCAAGACTTAATGTGTCAATGGAGGGTCTTAATAAAAGCGTAGATTGCAGGTTAGGACCGGGGTTAACCACACTGGATAAAGATGAAGTAGAGGCTTTAGTTATAGCTGGTATGGGGGGGAACCTAACCAGAGACATACTTTTAGCAGATATAGACAAGATTAAAAAGTGCTCTTTTATAATACTTCAACCTGCTCAAAATCCAGAGGTTTTAAGAGAGTTTTTATATTCTAGTAAGTTCGAAGTCCTTGATGAAGATATGTGCTTCGAGGAAAGAAAGTATTATGAGCTTTTTAAGGTGAGATATAATGAAGCAAACGAAGGCATAGAAGTAAAGGATCCTATTTATTATGAGATAAGTCCTATACTCTTAAAGAAGAAGGAAGCAACCTTTATGAATTTCCTCAAAAGAAGAATAGATAAATATGAAAGCATAGTTAAGCATATTAATGAAAATACTATTAACGCAGAGGGAAAAAAGAAGGAGCTGGAAATTAAAATTTCTAAACTTAAGGAGTTATTGTAATATGAAGGTATTTGAAATATCAAAGATAATTGAACAAATGGCGCCTAAAGTGTTAAAAGAGGATTATGACAATGTAGGACTTATGGTTGGAGATAACAATGCTGAAATATCTACTATACTAGTGGCTTTAGACTGTACCTTAAGCGTAATAGAAGAGGCTAAGAATATAGGCGCTGAAATGATACTCACTCATCATCCGCTGCTTTTTAGAAAGCCTAAGACTATAACAGCTGATACTCTGCAAGGTAGAAAGATAATAGAGCTTATAAAGAATAATATTAACTTATATAGTGCTCATACCAACTTAGACTCAGCTAAGGATGGTATGAATGACACTATAGTGGAGCTTTTAGGCTTTAAAAGCGAAAAAATATTGGAACCATCTAAAGTTACTAACTTGGAAGGTTCAGGTATAGGAAGACTAATTAAACTAGAAAATGCTATAAAGCTATCTGATTTAGTGCAAGATATTAAGTCAAAGCTGGGAATAAATAATTTAAGATTCACTGGTGATTTAAATAAGGAAGTAAAGAAGATAGCTATAATTAATGGCAGCGGACAAGACTTCTTTGAAATATCAAATAGATATGGTGCAGACTGTATCATAACTGGTGATACAACCTACCATTATGTAAGTGATTATAATGAAATGGGGATATCCATATTAGATATAGGTCACTTTGGTTCAGAATGGCCATTATTTATAAATATCTGCAACAGATTAAAAGAAAAGTTTATTGCAGTGGATAAAAACATAAAAGTTGTAATATCTAAGAGTACTAACGATCCGTATAATTTTATATAAGCAATGTAGGCAGCTTGATTTAATCGGGCTGTTTTTTTATTTAGGTTATATTAAAAAAGCACTAGGTTAAAATTAAGTGATCAGTCATCCGATACATAGATGAGCTTGAACAAAGAATCACTAATGAAGAATGTATTAGTGATTTTTAAAGCCATTATATCTGAAAAAATTATTTGATTCTAATTGCTCGCTCATACAGCATTTCCTTCATAACCACTTATTTTAAACAATATTCTTGGACATAGCCTAAGGAATAAAAAGAGATAATATATCCCTTGAAAAAGTCGCTTAACATACATCTACGATAGGAAAAATCAAAGATATATTCTGCGAAGTTCAATAGATGATATAAGTTTTATATAGATATAATAAATATTCTTGAGCAAGGAACAATAAATATATACTGAGAATAGTTTTATATTTAGTATTTTTTAGAAATAACTTAAAAATTTCTTAAAAGTGCTAAATGTATATTTTATTTGCACGAAATTTCAAATAGAATATTATTATAAATTTATAAGGAGTGATTTTTATTGAATTCACATGAGATAGACTACAAAATCTATGGTGATGATATGCAGTTTGTAGAAATAGAGTTAGATCCAAATGAAACTGTATTTGCAGAAGCAGGTGCAATGATGATGATGGATCAAACTATTAAGATGGAAACAATCTTTGGAGATGGAACTAATGCTGGAAGTGGCTTTATGGGGAAATTGTTCTCAGCAGGAAAGAGAGTGCTAACAGGCGAAAGTTTATTTATGACTGCATTCAGTAACACAGGTTATGGGAAGGCACAGGTTTCATTTGCAGCTCCTTATCCTGGCAAGATAATACCTATGGATCTATCAAAGCTTGGCGGGAAGCTAATATGCCAGAAGGATGCTTTCCTTTGCGCAGCAAAAGGCGTATCAGTAGGCATAGACTTTAGAAAAAAATTAAGTGTAGGTTTCTTTGGAGGAGAAGGTTTTATACTTGAAAAATTAGAAGGTGATGGTCTAGCCTTTGTCCACGCTGGAGGAACCATAACAAGAAAAGATTTAATGCCAGGTCAAGCTCTAAGAATAGATACAGGATGTCTTGTTGCCATGACAAGAGATGTTCACTATGATATCGAATTCGTAGGAGGAATAAAAAATACTCTATTTGGTGGAGAAGGGTTATTTCTAGCTACACTTACAGGACCAGGTTCTGTTTGGGTACAAAGTCTTCCATTCTCAAGACTTGCTTCAAGAGTCTTTGCAGCTTCAGGTATGCATGGTGGCGGCAGAAAAGATGAAGGAAGTATATTAGGTGGTTTAGGGAACTTTTTAGATGGTGATGGTCGTTAATAATTTCAGGGGTTGAGAGGTGTGTCAAAAAAGAAAAGTTACAAGCACTATCAAAGTGGCGGTAATAGTTATGATAATTTAGGTGATGACTTAAAGAAGCTAGGTAATGATATAAAAAACATATATAAAAAAGTGGATTATAAACTACCTATGAAGATAAAGAGAAGTACAAACCTTTTTAAATACCTCATAATATCAGCTATAATAGTACTTTTGGTATTTACCAGAATAGGTATACCAATTGCAATTTTAATATTGATTGCTGCACTATATATGAGCAATCGAAGATAATTAAGGATACTTTAGCGACTTTTTAATGAATATAGCCATTTCTTGCTTTTAAGAATTTTAGCAACAGACCTTCAATTATATTAAGGTTTATGCTTTATATTATATAGCTGGAAGTGGCTATAAAGTTTTAAAAGTAGACTTTTGACAGGATAATAAAATTAAATGGGGGATAATTTGATGCTTAGATGAGCTTACGCAAAGAATTAACATGATTTTGTCATATTAGATGGCTGAAACTTTAAACTCACTACGTTTGAGAATAAAAGACATATAATTATAATTGCTTGATCATATAGCATCTTCTGTTTAGCCACTTTATTTTAGCATTATTCTTAAATATTACCTGAGTTTTAAGGTATTAAAGATAAAGATATGGAAGCTGTTTCTAACATTGAGGACAACCTCCTATAAAAAATTATTTGCTTTATATAAAGTTATATGTTAATATAAATCTTGCGAGTAAGCCAGACAATCGCTGCTGACGACAGTCAGGAGAGGAAAGTCCGAGCTCCGCAGGGCAGGGTGCTGGATAACGTCCAGTCGAGGTGACTCGAAGGAAAGTGCAACAGAGATATACCGCCAGAATTCTTTTTAAGAATGAGCATGATATTTATATCATCTGGTAAGGGTGGAAAGGCGAGGTAAGAGCTCACCAGCGTGATGGCGACTTCACGGCTCTGTAAACCCCACCTGGAGCAAGACCGAATAGAGAGGCATTATGGGATTGCCCGTCCCGCCTCTGGGTGTGTCGCTGGAGCCTATTGGCAACGATAGGCCTAGATAGATGATTGTCTAATACAGAACTCGGCTTACAGACTTATCTCGCACATTGAAAACACTAGGTTTATGCCTAAGTGTTTTTTTATTTGCCATTCATTTGCCACTTCGTGTGCCGTGAACAGTATCCATCTCTACTACTAGAGAATTAGGATTATCCTCAATAAACTTAACAAAGTCATTGAAGGTTATTCCCATTATATCATTTGGTTCTTTTGCTACAGGATGTGTAGCTTTCTTTCTCCGTTTATATTTAACTTTTCTAGGCAAATCAATTTTTCTAGCTGAAAAAACATTTTTATCAAAATAATAATATAGAGTTCTTTCGCAGCAGTTTATCTAATCTTTATGATGAGTAAAAATATGAGATATTGACTGTGCTTTCAAAATAAGTGGTGAAATCACTTAATCTATCTTTTTTAGTTCATTTGAAGTTATGTTAAGACCTTCTCTAGATAATAGTTCAGCATACTTTCTATCTGCCACTTTAGCTTTATAGTAGATATTTTCAACGGTACACGTAGTGACTGTGCTACAACTGTTGCAGACATATGGGTAACGGTTAAGCTTAGTGCAACTTTTTCAATGCTGGCATGATTCTAAACTATTTTCTTTTCGTTTACTTGATTTAAGAAATATATTCTGCTTAATCTCTTTAGAGATAGTAGTCGGGTCATTCTTAACTCTTTAAGCAATTTCTTTTAATGTGTAATTTTCATCTAGCCCGTATTCAATTATAAGTCGATCTTCTATCTTAAGGTGTTTTCCTTTGCATAAATCTTTATCTGACATAATTACTCTCCTTAATATGCTAAGGACAAATATCATTTTAATTATATCAAACTCTATACATAACTAACTTCCGGTTGACTTGGAAAACGGAAGTTAGTTTTTCAATTTACGGATAAAAAATAACTGTGCAATATTATATACCAATAATTACCTTAATATGCAATAATATATTTAGGACATGTTTACTTTATTAAGAAAAATAAGAGGTAAGTGTAATGAAAAAAAATAACTTATACTTTAGTATTTTTTCTATGACTGTATTTGTTGTTTATGCAACAGTAAGTTTTATGTCTTTTAACAAAATCAAAATATATATATATTGCTTATTGGACTTTTATATTCAGTAGTTTGCGCGATCTTATGCACTTTATTACACGAATTAACCCATGCTATAGTAGCTAAGATTTTGGGAGAGTCACCTTATAACTTATATTCAATTCCTTTTACCTTTGAAAAAACAGCTGGAAGATGGGAAATAAAAGAAGTAAGCTTTGAAACCAGAGGTAAACTTGGAAGTGTAAATATTAAGTTATCTAAAATTAATTCTGAAGAGGCTTATAGGAGAAGCGTATTAAAAATGTCAATTATCAACATAGCGGGGCCAGTGGGGAGTTTAATTATGGCAGCAATACTTATAGTTATCCTTAATTTAGTGGACTATAAATTGTATTGCTTTATAGTAGCCCCTTTATTTTTATGTATTTTTATAGGGGTACAAGCTTTAGTTTTTGGAGATGGCAAGTTTGCTTATTTATATATAAAGGACAAGGAGTTTGCTTTGGTAAATTTGTTCAAACAGTACATGTACAATAACGGCGATGAGAATGAATATATGATAAATTTGCTTGTTGGGAGTTTAAGGAAATTAACAAAGGAAGAGGTTACTTGCAGTAAAAATTCATATCAAATATTGATGGGGTACTTGATAGTACAATACTTTCTGGTACACGATATTGAAAAGCTACCTCATAAAGCAAAAGGTTTTATGGATAATATGGTTTCTGAAAGGGAAAGTTTGATGCTAGAGCCTAGAATTAGCTATTTAAGCGTTCAGTTCTTTCATATATTAGTAGTTTATTTGGCACTAAAAGATAGGAAGGAAGAGGCAAAAAAGTTATTAGAGTTTTTGATCAAAGCCACAAATCATAGCAACAGTTTCTATAAATATTTAAAATTACGATCCGAGTATTTTGTAGGTAATTCACTTTCTTATAATAGTGTATTTGGAGAAATGCAATTATTTAGCGAGAAATTTTTTTATGGTAAGGAAGGCTTTTATGAAACTGAAAAGAGCATCATAAAGTTAGGGTATGATTTAAAAGAAAGGTGATAAATATTTATTTTTACTATTTAAAGTCTCTGCATCTTTACTATATTACACCATCATTCAAGGTATGAAATGAAGAGTAGTTTTTTGGCTATGTTAACTGATATTTGATATTTCATGAGTTATCCAATATTGTAGCTAAAAATATTTAATAGATTGCAAATGAAACAAATATACTAATGAGATTGTTGTTGAAAAGCGGTCTCTTAGAAAAGAAGGCTTTTATTAAAATATGTTCCATCGCTTAATTAATAAGGATAATAAAGTTTATCAATAGTGTAATAGATATGTAATATATTAGAATGTTAAGATAAAATATTAATACTAAAGTGATTGGCATACGTGGTTCAAAAAGTGTATAGAATTAATGCCATAAAAGGCAAAGTAAAACATATATGTTTTGGGATTGTATAAAATAGAAAGCTCATTTTGACGTTTTTGAAATACTAAGGGATTGAGTAGGAAACAACTAAAGCGTAGAAGTGGAGGTATACGATGCTCATTAATGAAAATGATTATTTTGAAACCATACAGACAATAAAGGAACAGATACAGTCATCACAGTATAAAGCTATAAAAGCTGTAAATAGGGAGTTTATATTGTTATATTGGAATATAGGTAATGTTATTCTTAAGAACAGTGAATGGGGCAATAAGTTTATTGATACACTTGCTAAAGATATTAAACTTGAATTTCCTAAATTGAAGGGGTTTTCAGTGCGGAATTTAAAATATATGCGTAAGTTTGCAGAGATATATAAAGATTTTGAATTTGTGCAGACAGTGTCTGCACAAATAACATGGTCTCATAATATTGAGATTATGGATAAGGTAAGATCACATGAAGAAAGAAAATGGTATATTGAAAAGACTATAGAAAATGGATGGTCTTTAAATATACTTGCAAATCAAATAAAAACCAATTTATATAAAAAACAAGTTCTAGTAGAAAAAACTACTAACTACGAAAAAAATTTATCCCGAATACAAGGTATACTTGCAAAGGAAATTTTAAAAGATCCTTATAATTTTGACTTTATTACATTTAGAGAAGATATGTTAGAAGTTGAATTTGAAAAAGAGCTTGTAAAGCAGGTTACTAAGTTGCTTTTAGAACTTGGCTCAGGTTTTGCATTTGTAGGAAATCAATATCACATGGAAGTAGCTGGTGAAGATTTTTATATTGACTTATTATTCTATCATTTGAAATTAAAATCTTATGTGGTTATTGAGTTAAAGACAGGAAAATTTGTACCTGAATATGCAGAAAAGCTAATTTTTTATCTTTCTGCTGTTGATGATATCTTAAAGACTGAACAAGATAATCCTACAATAGGACTACTATTATGCAGGGAGAAAAATAAGTTGATTGCGGAGTATGCTCTTAAGGATATGACAAAACCAATTGGGGGAAGTGAATACAAACTATTTGGAGAATTACCTGAAGAGTTTGAGAATGCTTTGCCAACCATTGAAGATCTAGAAAAACGTATAAATTGTTTTGATGGTGAAATACATGAAGATGAGAGAAAATATTGCTATGAAATTGTGCAGACACTGTCTGCACAATTTCATCAAAGTATAATATTATATACCTCAAATATGAATAACTAAGAAGTATTGCAATTTACTCTACCAATAAGTAGAATTAATCTTAACAATTAATTTTTATTAAATTACACATTCATAAGAGTTAAGCAATTTTAGAAGAGGTGGAGTAGATGTTAAAGGATAAAATAGTTTTTATAAGTGGTGCTAGCAGTGGTATTGGTGAGGCTGCAGCTGTGAGATTTGCAAAGGAAGGGGCTATACTTATACTTTGCGCAAGAAGTTTAGAAAAGCTTGATGCTTTAAAAGAGCAATTAGTGAAAGATTATGCAGTTGAGGTTCATACCTATAAGTTAGATGTTCGTGATAAGAAGGCTATTAACAGCATTTTTGAAAGTATGCCTGAAAGGCTAAAAAATATAGATATATTGGTGAATAATGCAGGTCTTGCTCAAGGTCTTGAAAAGGTTCAGGAAGAAGATATGGAAGACTTTGATGTTATGATAGACACAAATATCAAAGGTCTGTTATATCTTACTAGAAAAATAGTTCCTATTATGATTGGCAATGGAAGAGGACATGTGATAAATATAGGGTCAACTGCAGGTATAGTAGCATATCCAGGAGGTACTGTTTATTGCGCTACAAAGGCTGCAGTGAAGTTTATCAGTGATGGCTTGAGGATGGATGTAGTTGACACTCCTATTAAGGTAACTAATATACAACCGGGTATGGTTGAGACTAACTTTAGTGTGATAAGATTCCACGGTGATAAGGAAAAAGCTGATGCTGTTTATGAAGGGATTGAGCCATTAACTGCAGAGGATATAGCAGATGTAATACTTTATACTGCTTCTGTGCCTGCACATGTGCAAATCTGTGAGGTTACAGTAACTCCAACTCACCAGGCTACTGCAGGAGTAGTGCACAAAGAAAAAGTTAGTAAGTAATTTGATGAGTTATCTGAGTATATAGTGGATATATACTCACTAGTTAAAAAAGGAGCTAAATAGTTTGGTGTAGACTAGACTATTTAGCTCCTTTTGCATATGAAAACTTCTTAATAATACTGTATAGTTCCTTAAATAGCACTCATAGTTAATCTAATAATACTTTTAGAAGTTATACAATTGTTATGTAGCAATCTAAATAGGAAATATAGAAAAGGCATAATTTAAACTTGGTAATATGACTAAGTTATACTCCTATACTTTTTCTATATACATTGATATAATGGCATAAAAAGATATAAGAAAAGTAGTTCTGTAAAAGTATTTTTAAACAACTGATTCATAATAGTAAATTAGAAGTTTCTAAAATAAATAACTATAAAAGTGAATATAAAGAGAAGGGAGTAGTGGGATGGTATATATAATTATTTTTCTAGTGTTACTATGTATAGCAGTAGCCTTGTTTATTAATTTAAGTCCAGTATTCGGTGGGAAATCCAACAAAGAACTTTATAAACATCTTGATAATTACGTAGATGGAAAGTTTGTAAATGAAAGTGAAATGAAGATGAACATGGGGGTAACCAGTGGAGTTTCAATGCTTAAAGACTCTGTAAAAGATAATAATCAGAGAAAACCTATTGGGAAGATTATTGTTTCTGCTATTGATTGGGAGAAAATTAAAAGTGAAAAAGATAGTTTAACTTGGCTTGGGCACTCTGCTTTTTTACTTAGTGTAGATAATAAGAAGCTTCTTTTAGATCCAATGCTTGGAGACATTGCATCTCCGGTTTCTTTTGCTGGAAGTAGAAGATATAAATATAGTGAAAATATGTCACATATTATTGACGATATGCCAGCTATAGATGCGGTTTTAATTACCCATGACCACTATGATCATTTAGATTATCAGTCTATCATTAAGTTAAAAAAGAAAGTTTCACATTTCTTTGTACCCTTAGGGGTTGGTGCTCATTTGATACGTTGGGGTATAACAAAAGATAAAATCACAGAGCTTAATTGGTGGCAGGAAACAAGCTTTAAAGATATAAAACTGGTATTTCTTCCTTCTAAACACTTTTCAGGTAGAGGAATCTTCAATAGAGACACAACCTTGTGGGGAGGCTGGGCTATTTTTGGAAGCCATACAAGTTTCTATACTAGCGGAGATGGCGGCTATGGTGAGCACTTTAAGAAAATAGGAGAGAAATATGGCCCCTTTGATATTACTTTGATTGAAGGAGCTCAGTATGATAGACGTTGGTCTTCTGTACATATGATACCAGAGCAGTCTGTTCAGGCTCATCAAGATGTAAAGGGAAAAAATATGATACTGATGCACTGGGGAGCCTTTACTTTAGCTTTTCATGGCTGGAAGGAACCAGTAGAAAGAGCTTCAAAGGAGGCAGAAAAATCAGATGTTAATCTAATAACACCTAAGATCGGTGAAACTGTAATATTGGAATCTGATCTAAACAGGATATTTTCTCCATGGTGGAATTAAAGAGTTAGGCACTCTGTACAGTTGATTTATTAGAATAGGAGTAAAAACAATGAACATAGACGATTTAATCATATACAATAAGACAATACCTAAGAGAGCAGCAAAGTATTCTGAGTTTCCAAGTAATCTGTCACGGGAGTTAAGCGAATATCTCTCTTCAAATGGAATTGATAATTTATACTGTCACCAGGCAGAAATGTTTGAAAAGGCAATGGAACGGAATAATGTTGTGATAACTACTTCTACAGCCAGCGGAAAGACACTAAGCTTTTTATTACCTGTTATTCAGGAGATTTTATCAAACCCTATTGCAAGAGCTATTTTCATATACCCTACAAAGGCATTGGCCAGTGATCAATACAGAGCTATTCAGCCATACTTAGAATACTTTGGGGAAAACAGGATTTCAGCAGGGGTATACGATGGAGATACCACTGTAAATGAAAGAAGCAGAATTAGAAAGAATGCTAACATTATATTAACTAATCCTGAAATGATAAATGCAGCATTTTTGCCTAATCATAGTAAGTTTGGGTTTGATTTTATATTCTCTAATCTGAAATATGTAGTTATTGATGAGTTACATACCTATAGAGGTGCTTTCGGATCTCACTTGGCAAATGTATTTAGAAGACTAGGAAGAGTATGCAGATACTACAATTCATCTCCTCAATACCTTTGCAGCTCAGCAACCATAGCAAATCCAGTAGAGCTTGCAGAAGAAATCTGTGGTCAGAAATTTGTTAGAGTTGATAAAGATGGTTCACCTGCTGCAAAGAGAAAATATATGCTTGTACAACCTCCAAAGATAATGGGGGATGATAAAAAGTATTATGGACAAGTGCAGACAACAGCGGTGGCAGCTGATTTTATACCTGACTTAGTGGAGAATGATAATAGCTTCATAGCCTTTGCAAAATCAAGAAGAAATGTGGAAGTAATATTGAAGGAAGCCCGAGATAAATTAGAGACTGAAAGCTTTTTTGGTGCGTCCCTTGCAGATAAGATATCAGGATACAGGGGAGGGTATACTCCCTTAGAGCGTAAGGAAATTGAAAATAAGATGATCACTGGGGCTTTGAGTGGATTAGTTTCTACCAATGCTCTAGAACTAGGAATTGATATTGGAAAAATTGACACTACGCTTCTGGTTGGATACCCTGGAACAAGAGCTTCCTTCTGGCAGCAGACAGGAAGAGCAGGTAGAAGCGGAAAAGAAAGTTCTAACTATTTAATTCTTGATAATCTGCCTTTTGATCAATATATAGGCATTAATCCAGACTGGCTCTTTGAAAGTGGTAGTGAAAATGCAGTGATTGACAAGAATAACCTCCTTATAGAGCTTGCTCATATACGTGCTGCAGCTGCGGAGATACCTTTAACCTTGGATGATATATCTATTTTCCCTGACCTTGGAGAAACCATTCCGGTTCTCATAAGAGCAAAGGAACTTACTAATCAAAGTGGTAAGTTTGCATGGTGCGGCAACTCCTTTCCAGCAGGAGATTTTAGTTTAAGAAACATTGATAAGTTTCGATATAAACTCATTAATCAAGCGAATAATAAAGAAATAACAGAGATGGATGAAATGCAGGCTTTTCGTGAGCTTCACAGTGGAGCTATATATATGCATGATGGTATTCAGTACCAAGTTATAAAGCTTGATTTGGAAAGTAAGACTGCCTTTGCTATTCCCTTTAACGGCAACTACTATACTATGCCTGGTGGCAATACAAGTATTAGGATCATTCAAGGAAATAGAGATATGGACTATAATAGGGTAAAAGTTGCCTTTGGTGATATAAATGTGGATGAGATAGTTTATATGTATAAAAAACTGCAATTCCATAATCATCAAAACTTAGGCTTTGAGCAGTTAGAAAAGCCACTATCAAAAGATTTTGATACGGAAAGCACTTGGATAAGAATCCCTAATAACGTAGTTAAGGTATACAGAAGGTTGCTTCAGGAAAGTGAAAATGGAATGTTTATAAGAAACAATCATTTTGAAGGATTATGTTATGCTATAAAAAACGTGGCAATGATGATTACCATGACTGAGCAGGAGGATATTGGAGTTTCAATGTCAAATAACGCCATAGAGTTAAGTGACAATTTTGACGATGAAGTATATATGTTCATTTATGATAAGTATATAGGTGGATTAGGATATTCAGAAAAAGTATTTGATCTAACTAATGAGATTATTGATGGTGCTATTAAGCTGGTAGGAGGCTGCAAGTGTGAAAGTGGCTGCGCTGCATGTATTGGTGATTATAAGCTAAATAAGGCTATGGTTTTATGGGGCTTAAAAAACTTATTAGAAGAAATGGAAGCACCAAAGGATATTAAGCTGGTGGAGTATGCTGAGTCAACCTTCATTAGAAAGCCCTTCAAATTTACTCAGCTACAGGAAAAGTGGATTGAGTTTTGCGAGTATATTAAGGAAAATGGTGATTCCTTTGCAACATTTTTAAGTACGATTTCTGAGGTTGAAATAGATAATAGAACTATTACTTTGGTGTTAAATAATCCTTTTTATAAGGAATGGGTAATGGAAGAGACAAATAAAAAGAGCATACTGAATATAATTTCCTTCAATACTGATGCTCCAGCTGGAATTAATCTAAAATTAAGACTTGAAGCTAATGATGTTGATAGAAAGAGCGTAAAAAATAAATTAGAGAGAAGATATGAAGATCTTGTGGAATAGGAGGATTCCATGGACTATAAAAGAGAACTAGAAAGATTGAATGAATATCAAAGAGAAGCAGTACTAGACGAAAGTGAAGCCTGCATTGTAAAAGCAAATGTGGGAAGTGGCAAGACCACAGTACTGACTTCAAAGGTTATGTATCTTCACTATGGAAAGAACGTAAGCTATAAAGACATGATTGTTCTAACCTTTACTAATAAGGCCGCTAATGAGATAAAGGAGAGATTAGTAGCTCTTGATAGCAGTATTGAGATAGAACAGTTAGAAGGTTTTGGAACCTTTCATAGTGTTGCACTTTATTTGTTAAAAAATTCGCTACCTGTTGATAAATTAGGCTATACTAAAGAATTTATGGTTATAGAACCAGAAGAAGAGTTAGATATTGCCTTGGAAATAATACAGGAAGAAAAGCTTACAATTAAGTACAAGAATCGTTTAAAAAAGAGGCTTGAGCAAGCTTCTTCTTTGGAGAAGGAAGAGGAAAAGGTTTCAAAATATAATGATGATATATTTAAACTAGTGGATTTAATAAAAGAAGAAAAAATTAAGCAAAACAAAATGACCTTTGAGGATATACTAAGAAACGTAAATATTCTGCTGGAGCATAGTGAGGCTGCACCTAAGTGGATAATAATAGACGAAGTTCAGGATAGTGATAAATTACAGCTTGATTTTATTGATAAGCTGAAAGGTTCTAACACTAAATTATTTGCAGTAGGTGATCCAAATCAGGTTATCTACAGCTGGCGTGGAAGTACTCTCAATGTATTTTATACACTAAAGCATAAATATATGGCAAAAGAATTAACCCTTCCAATCAATTATAGATCAAGTACTTCTATTTTAGAGGCTGCTAGATGTTTCTTGCTAGATGGAAGTGAGCTGAAAGGCATGAGAGATTCAGGAAATAAAATTATAGTTAAGAATCATTACAATCCCTTTAATGAAGCTTGTTATTTAGTGGATAAGATCAAGGAATTACATAATTCAGGGATAAAGTATAGTGAAATGGCAGTTTTCTATAGATTACAGAATCAGTCACAGGTTTTTGAGGATGTATTTATAAAAAATAATATTCCTTATGAAGTATCTATGAAGAAAAATATAAGAGATATTCCAGTGCTCAACTGGATGATAAAACTACTTCGCTTTTCCATAAATCCTAAGGATTTCTCCTCTGGCTTATATGTTATTAGCAATAAGGATTATGGTGAAAGGATAAAGGAAGCAGCAGCTAGAAAGCTTTTAAAAGAGCAGATTATAGAGAAATCAGAGCTATATACCAAAATGTATAACTTTCTTATAGCCTGTTCTTCGGTAAAAGAAGCAAAGGAGATTTATAACTATTTTGAGTTGGATAAGTATATAAGGCCAACCTCAGCTAGCTATGAGGAAGATAAAGAAGCCATTTGCACTTTCCTTGATATTATCACAGAATATGTGAAAGAAAGAGAAATGCAATTCGTTGATGGGCTTAGGGACTTTGTAAACTCTTCAGCCTTGTATGGAGTTAATATATTAAAAAAAGATATAAGTAGCGATAGTGATACTGTAAAGCTAATGACCTTACATGCTTCTAAGGGGCTAGAGTTTTCCTATGTGTTTATCACAGGGGTAAACTATGGGCTGATTCCCTTACAGACTAGAGCTATGGAGGAAGAAGAAGAGGAGATGAGGCTGTTTTTTGTGGGTATTACTAGAGCAAAGGATTGGCTAGAACTTTCTTACTATACTAATCCTGATTATCACAGAGCTGTTCCTGGAGAAAGTAGATATATTCATATGTTGCCGGAGCAGTTACTACAGAGTGATAACAATAAAGGTGAAGGTATAAGCTTACAGGAGCTTAAAAAGCAAATTATAGAGGCTAGAAATAAAGAGGATAAAGAAGAAGTAGCGGTGGAAGCAATAGATGAAAAGGTTGAGAATACTGAGTCAGAAGCCAAGGTAGCTATAAGGAAAGTAAAACACAAAAAATACGGAATAGGAAAAGTTATTAATGAAGATGATATGATGCTTGCGGTTGAATTCGAAAACTACGGAGTAAAAGAATTTGTGAAGGCTTTTAGTGAACTGGAGTTTTTAGAATTTTCTGCATTATAAGTATTTATTTTTATCTATTTACTACGATAATTAATCATAAGGTCCAAGGAAGGAGTTTTATGTATGGAGGTTGAAAAAAAGGTAGAAAGGATTACTGCAGTACCGAAGGTCCGTATAGTACAGAAAGATTATAGGTTTAGAAATCTTCTACTTAAAAAGAAGAAACAGTGGCGTAACAAGGATGGTAAAGTCGCTGAAGAAAAAGCTACTGAAGATAAGGTGGATGATGACTATATGGAGAATAAAAGTTATGTTGAGGAAGTAAAGAATGCCTTAATGTACGGAGACATAGGTCATGGTGTTTTACTGGATAAAAAGGTCTAGTAATAAGAACATTATTAGAATAGTTTTTAAAAGATTGGCGCTGTTAAAGTACTGTGTTGAAATTAAACATAGTCAAAAGATTATATAACAAGAGGCTAGTTTCCTAAATAAAGAGAAGCTAGCTTTTTTGTGATATTCATCAATATAATAGGTTACACCTGCTGTTATAATAGTTTGCCAATTAGCAATACAACTTTACCACTAGCCTTGGCTATTACGATAGTGCTTAGGCGAGCAGCCAATGGTCTGGGTAAATAATCTGTTGTAATAGCTTATACTATTAAAACCAGTCAGATTAGCGATTTCACTGATTTTCTTATCTGTGCCTAGAAGCATATGACAGCTTTGAAGGATGCGATAGCGCATTATGTATTGAATTGGAGTGACCTTCATAGTCTTTTTGAACATACGACAGAACTGTCCTTCGCTCATAGGAATAAAACCTGCAAGTTCTGCTAAGGTGATTTCATAGGCATAGTTATCCTGTATATGCTGTATTACTGGTTTTAAACGTTCTAAGTTTAGTAAGTCTGCGTCTTTAAAATCACTTTTGATATTACAGTTCTTGTAGTACAGATCCCAAATTATAAATAAGTGGCTTTTTATTTCTAGCTCGTGTAACTCAAGCTCATACTCCTCATACTTATTGATATCTATAAGAAGTTTCATTACTTTAGCTTGCCAAGAATCTGGATTAGTATCTGAGTCTGCTTTTCTTATAACTTCATATGGTTCAAGGCTGCCATTTAATATAGGAAGAATATATTTTTTGCAGAAACGTGAGTTTAAGTTTTCATGAAAGAGCTGATAAGAAAAGTCAAGAGCAAAAAAGCTACAGCTTTCATTTGAGGCGGCTTTGGCAGAATGATAGTAATTAGAATTTATAAAAACATAGTCTCCAGGATGTAGAAGATATTCATGCTGCTCTATTGTAAATAAAATACTTCCTCCTGTTACGAAAAGTATTTCAAACTCTTTGTGCCAATGAAGATAGAAAAGCATATCTGTGCCCTCAGGGTAAGTAAGCTTATGGAGAGCTATTGGCAGCTCCGCAGTCCCATGAAGTATTTTTTCCTCAAAATTACGGTGTTCTCTCATAAAAAATCCCCCTAGATCACAGAAAATTTACATAACATCAAAATAGTGCAAAAAATAAGCATTATAGTTAAAGAATTCATATCTAAACATCAATATAATAACATATAGAAGGGTGATAGTAAATGTATTAGATGTAATTCTATACTGTAATTCTCAGCAATATAAAATAGGTTTCTAATAAAGTGGCTTTGCTAAAGTAACGTGTGTGAAATTAATCGCTCGCTCATATAGCAGCTCCTTCATTGCCACTTAATTTCAACAATATTATTAAACATAGCCAATAATTTAAGTTTAAAGAAATAAAAAATAATAGGGTATTATTGTTTCTTCATGAAACAATAGAAAGGGGTTAAAATGAAAGTAGCAGACGGCTTTTGGTTAAGTAAAAGAGGATATGAAGTAAACTATGCATCACAGCCTTATGAAATTGAAACAACAAAAAACTCAATAAAGGTTTTGGCAACACCATATGTTATACAGAATCGTGGAATGACATTAAGTGGTCCGAACTTAGAGATAACGTATTCATCAACTTCTGAGAATATTATAAAAGTAAATATTACTCACTTTAGAGGTAGTCTTGATAATGTTCCTTATTTCGAATTAAATGAAGATACAGGATACACACCTACTATTAATGAAGCAGAAGATTATGTTGAGTTAATTTCAGGTGATACAAAGGTTGTTATTAAAAAAGGAACTGATTGGAACGTTCAGTTTTATTATAAAGATAGGCATCTTACAGGGGGAGCATGGCGTGCCACTTCCTATATAAAAGAAAGTCAATTTTCAGCTAATGCGAGAATGGCAGCACAGGAGGATGATCAATTCTTCAACTATCCACAGGACCCAAATACATCATATATAAGAGAACAGTTAAAGACAGATATTGGGGAATGTATATATGGCTTCGGAGAGAAATTCACTCCATTTGTTAAGAATGGACAAAACGTTGAGATATGGAATAACGATGGTGGTACTTGTTCAGATCAAAGTTATAAAAATATACCATTCTATGTTTCTTCTAAGAGCTATGGAGTACTTGTAAACAGTACAGATAAGGTGTCCTTTGAAGTTATGTCAGATACAGTATCAAAAGTATCTTTTGCAGTACCTGGTGAAGAATTAGAGTATTTTGTAATTGGAGGGGAAGACCTAGAAGAGGTTATAAAGAATTATACAACCTTAACTGGGAAGCCAGCACTTCCACCAGCTTATTCTTTTGGGTTGTGGTTATCTACTTCCTTTACAACTAAATATGATGAGGAAACAGTTAATTCCTTCATTGATGGAATGGCTGAAAGAGATATTCCATTACAGGTGTTCCATTTTGATTGCTTCTGGATGAAGGAATATGAATGGTGTAACTTTGAATGGGACAAGAGACAATTTCCAGATCCTAAAGGTATGCTAAAGAGACTTCATGACAAGGGCTTAGAGATATGTGTATGGATAAATTCATATATAGGTCAGAGATCCAGGTTATTTGATATAGGTAAAGAAAAAGGATACTTCATAAAGAACTCCGATGGCAGTGTGTTCCAAACTGACTTCTGGCAGCCAGGAATGGCTATTGTTGATTTTACAAATCCAGAAGCTTGCCAGTGGTATAAGGAGCTTTTGAAGGAATTATTCAAGATGGGTGTTAACAATATAAAGACTGATTTTGGTGAAAGAATTCCAACAAAGTGTGTATATCATAATGGTATGGATCCAATAAAGATGCACAATTATTATACTTATCTCTATAACAAATGTGTATTTGAAGCTTTAGAAGAATACTATGGTAAGGATAAGGCTTGCCTATTTGCTAGAAGTGCAACAGTAGGTGGACAAAAGTTCCCAGTACATTGGGGAGGAGACTGCTATGCAGAATACTCAGCAATGGCTGAAACTGTCCGTGGAGGTCTTTCACTTTGTTCTTCAGGTTTTGGTTTCTTCAGTCATGATATCGGAGGATTTGAAGCAACAGCACCAGCAGATGTATATAAGAGATGGTGTGCTTTTGGTTTGATGTCAACTCATAGTCGTCTTCATGGGTCATCATCTTATAGAGTGCCATGGACTTTTGATGATGAAGCCTGTGATGTATTACGTTTCTATACAAAATTAAAAGGAAAAATGATGCCATATCTTTGGGCACAGGCAATTAAGACCCATGAAGTGGGAGTTCCAATGATGCGTTCAATGATCATAGCCTTCTCAAAGGATACTGCATGTAAGTATCTTGATCAACAATATATGTTAGGAGATAACCTTCTAATAGTTCCAGTAATGAATGAAGAAGGTTTAGCTGAATTCTATGTACCACAAGGAACTTGGTATGATGTAGTTACAAAGGATACTTATGAAGGAGGCAGATACTATCAAAGAAATTGTGATTACTATGAAATGCCTATCCTTGCAAGGCCAAATTCAATTGTGACCTACGGTGAGTTTGCAAACAATAATGTAGTTTATGATTATCTGCAAAATGCAGAAGTAACTATTTATGGATTAGAAGATGGCAAATCAGCTACAGCTTCTATTTACGATAGTATGGCAAATAAGCTTACTGATATAACTGCTACAAGAAGTGGTAAGGTAATAAAGGTTTCTTATGCTGCAGTTGATAAAAACTTTAAGGTAGTTGTTGCAGGAGCTGATATAACGGTTGAAGCAGCAGCAGGAAGCACCAGTGTAGAAATTAATTTATAAAAGATTATAGAATTAATAAATTGTGGAGCTATAGAGTTTCCATATAGTAACTCTTTAAAGGCGTGCCAATTCGATCCAAAACTTATTTTTAAAGCCACTCTAGTTCTGAGAGAATAATTTGAAAATATAGTTTTATTAAGGAGTGGTACATCTAAAGATGTATCACTTTAATCCGAAAACTATTTTCAAAGCTCCTCTGGGTTATGAGAGGAGAATTTGAGAATATAGATTTCAATATGAAGTGATACATCTATATAAAATGGCTCCACAATATATATTTGGGAGGATAAATTAATGAAAGCCTATACATTAGATTGGAATAAATACGTAGAAATTGCTAGAACTTCAGTAGCAGAAGGTTGTGTTTTGTTAAAGAACGACAACAAAGCTTTACCTATTTTAAAAGGTGAAAATGTAGCTGTATTTGGTCGTATTCAATTTGATTATTATAAAAGTGGAACAGGCTCTGGTGGCTTGGTCAATGTAAACTATGTTCATGGAATTTTAGATGGCCTTAAGGCTTGCAAAGACATATATATAAATGAAGAATTAGTGAATATCTACGAGGCTTGGTGTAAGGAAAACCCAATTGATAAGGGAGTTGGCTGGGCTGGTGAACCTTGGTCACAGGTTGAGATGCCTTTAAGTGATAACATAGTCTCTGCTGCAGCAGATAAATCAGATATTGCTATTATTGTTATTGGAAGAACTGCTGGTGAAGATAAAGATAATAAAAATGAGTCAGGAAGCTATTATTTAAGTGACTTAGAGAAGGAAATGATATCTAAGGTATGTTCAAGCTTTAAGAGAGTTGCTGTTGTTTTAAATGTAGGAAATATAATTGATATGAAGTGGGTGGAGGAATATAACCCATCCTCAGTGTTATATGCATGGCATGGTGGAATGGAAGGTGGTATGGGTGTTGCAGATGTACTAACTGGAGCAGTTTCACCTTCAGGTAAGCTATCAGATACTATAGCTTATAATTTAAGCGATTATCCATCAGATTCAAACTTTGGTGGTGCTGTCACTAACGTTTATCAAGAAGATATTTATGTTGGATATCGTTATTTTGAAACCTTTGCTAAGGAAAAGGTACAATATCCTTTTGGTTTTGGTCTTTCCTACACAAGTTTTTCTATGGAAACTGAATTTAATGAAGCTGAAGAAAGGGTTACTTTAAAAGTTACCGTTACTAATACCGGAGAGGTTTCAGGTAAGGAAGTAGTTCAGGTTTATGTAAATCCACCACAAGGATTACTTGGTAAACCAATTAGAAATTTAGTGGCATTTAAGAAAACAAAAACTTTAAGACCAGGAGAAAGTGAAGATCTAGAAATATTTGTGGAAAAATCTATGATGGCTTCCTACGATGACATCGGTGTAACCGGTCACAAATCTTGTTATGTTTTGGAAGCAGGCTCTTATGAATTATTTGTTGGTTCAGACGTACGTTCAGCTGCCTTAGTTGGAGGTTTTAGCTTAAATGAAATAATGGAAACCAGCAAACTTACAGAAGCTATGGCTCCTGTTAATGAATTTGATAGAATGAAGCCACGAAGAAATGAAAATGGTACTTTTACAATTACGATGGATAAAGTGCCTACTAGAACCATTGATATAGAAAGTCGACGTAAAGCTAGTATTCCAAGTTGCAAAGAATATACTGGCGATAGAGGCTACAAGCTTAAGGATGTAAAGAATGGTACAGTTTCTATAGGTGAATTTTTAGCACAACTATCAGATGAAGAGCTTAGTTATATGATTAAAGCTGAGGGAATGTGTAGCCCTAAGGTAACTCCTGGAACCGCTGCTGCCTTTGGAGGTGTTACTGAGAGACTTTTAGAGTTTGGTATTCCAGCTGGGTGCTGTACTGATGGACCTTCTGGTATGCGTTTAGACTCAGGAACTAATGCTTTTAGCTTGCCCAATGGAACCTTACTGGCTTGCACCTTTAATACAGAGTTAAATGAGGCTTTATTCGAGATGGAAGGTTTAGAAATGCGTAACAACCGTGTAGATACCTTGCTTGGACCTGGAATTAATATTCATAGGCATCCTCTAAATGGACGTAACTTTGAATATTTCTCAGAAGATCCATTCTTGACTGGAGAGATGGCCGTAGCTCAATTAAAGGGTATGCATCGTGTAGGAGTTACAGGAACTATTAAACATTTCTGTGCAAACAACCAAGAGTTTAAGCGAACTGAAATAAATTGTATAGTTTCAGAGCGTGCACTCCGTGAAATATACTTAAAGGGATATGAGATGGCAGTAAAAAACAGTAGGGCATATTCAATTATGACTACTTATGGTGCTGTGAATGGAGTATGGACAGCAGGTAATTACGATCAAAATACTGAAATACTACGTAATGAATGGAAATATGACGGATTTGTTATGACTGACTGGTGGGCCATGGCAAATGATGAGGGAGAAAAACCTTCAAGAGAGAACCTAGCAGCAATGGTACGTTCTCAAAATGACGTATACATGGTTACTCAAGATGCAGTTAGTTATGGTGATAATTTACTAGCTTCTTTAAAAGAGGGAACCTTAACTCGTGGAGAACTTGTAAGATGTGCATCTAATATTTGCAGCTTTTTGATGCGTACACCATCTATGGAACGTATGATGGGAGTAGAGAGAGAAGTTGAAATAATTAACAAGCCGGAAGATCAGTCAATAACAAGTGATTTTGATATGGAATATAAGAAAATTGATGAAATAACAACTATATCTCTGGAAGGTATAAATACTGATAGAGGAAGTAGCTATTTAATGGGAATTACTTTAGCTAAGATGGGTAACTACAGAATTTCCTTAACTGCATCCTCAACTGCTAGCGAAATTGCACAAATCCCAGTTACTCTATCTAGGAGTGGTAGTGATATAGGTACCTATTCCTTTAATGGAACAGGAGGAGAGAAAGTAACTCTAAGCAGAGAAACTTATATGTTTGGAGTTAACCACTATATGAAGATATACTTTGGTCAAAGTGGATTGAAGGTTCATTCTATTACTTTTGAATTTATTGGGTAACAGTTTATAAGCTAATATATCTAAAACGCAGAGCCTTTTGCTTCTGCGTTTTTACTATGTGAAAATATAGTTTTCCTCATGCTTAACTATAGCAGTTACGAGGGTTTAGCATAGTTATTTAGGCTTTGTAGTAAAGATTCATTTTCAGACAACAATTTATTTCAGTGGCTAAGAAAAGGCAGATGGAGAAAATTTGTTACTTAATTAACTTGATACTGTACCTTATTTTATGTTAATTTATTAAAGGTTGGAGTAATGCAATCATAAATACATATGAATCACTTTAGATTAAAATTGATTTGTAGATCTTAAAAGTAAGACTATGTTTAAAAATATTGTATTTTAACGAAGCTTAAAACAGTAGTAAATTTTCTATAGAAAGTAGGGTTATACTTATGAAGCTTGGCTACATTACTTCTATATTATCAGCCATTTTATTTGGGCTTGCGGGAGTTTTTATTAAACTTATATTCTTTTATAATATAGATTCTATTGATTTAATAATATTACAATATGCTTTTATTATAGCTATATTATTTGTTGGACTAGCAACCTTTAATATCAATATATTAAAAGTGGGAAAGAGGGACCTTTTTAGACTTATTATTTTAGGAATAATAGGTGATTGTTTTATGACGGTATTTTATTATAAGTCCTTTTACTACCTTCCAGTGGGAATAGCTACGGTGTTACTTTATACATCACCTATTTTTATATATTTATATTCAATATTTTTTGAACATAAAAAGTTTACTATTAAAAGCTTTAGCCTGCTTATAGTTATATTTATTGGATGTTCCATGGTTATAGGAATCTTACCATTTTCTTATTCACCAATAGGTATACTATACGGTATTTTAGGAGCAGCAGCTTTTGGGTTTATGAATGTGTATTCTTCTAAGAAACTTGAAAATATTAATGCAATGAGTCTAACTTTTTACTCTATGCTATTCTCATTGATTCTTCTTTGTATATATAGACTGCCTTCAAAGGGAATAGATTTAAACCTCCCAATAAAGGCCTATATTTTTATAGTGGTTCTAGCTCTTTTATGTGCCTTTTTACCACTCATGCTGTTCTATTATTCAATAAAGCATATTGGTTCCTTTAACACTTCTGTTATTGGTAACATAGAAGTGCCTACATCAATTATTGCAGGATTACTTATTTTTGGAGAGAAGATAAATCTAATTCAATTAGTGGGAATTATCATCATATTATTTGGTGTCTATAATATAGAAAAGAGTAATGATATGTAAATGGAGCATTAAATTTATAAATAAAAATGGAGTAACCATTGATTTAAGGTTACTCCATTTTTATTTATTTAAGATTATTTACAGCAGCTCTTTCTATAGCAAGTCCATTAGTATAACGGTTCATGAATTCATCAAAGCCTTTAACATCCTTAGGATCTGGATTCATTTTTGTACTAACTTTTCCGCCAAATACCTTTTCGTCTAAATAATGCTCTAATGTTTCATTTTCTGTTTTATTAAGCATGTAAGATGCAAGTAGAGCAATTCCCCATGCTCCGCCTTCTCCAGCAGTTTCCATAACAGAAACAGGAGCATCTATAGCAGCAGCCATAATCTTTTGTCCAACACCTTTAGTTTTAAATAATCCACCATGTCCTAGCATTTCATCAACTTTAACGCCTTCTTCTTTAAGAAGTAAGTCTAAACCAGTTTTTAGAGCGCCTAAAGATGTGAATAGATGTACACGGATGAAATTAGCTAAGTTAAACTTGCTTTCTGGTGTACGTACAAATAGTGGACGACCTTCTTCAAAATTAGTTATATGTTCTCCGGAGAAGTAGTTGTATGCTAATAAGCCACCACAGTCTGAATCTCCTTCAAGAGCTTTGTTATACAAAGTTGCAAATAATTTATCCATGTTAACTTCCATTCCCATTGCTTCAGAGTATTCTTTAAATAAGCCTACCCATGCATTAAGATCGGAAGTACAGTTGTTACAATGCACCATAGCAACTAAGTTACCAGTAGGAGTTGTAACTAAATCTATTTCTTCATAAGGCTTTGATAAGTCTTTTTCAAGAACAATCATAGCAAAAACTGAAGTTCCAGCTGAAACATTACCAGTACGCTTTGCAATGCTATTTGTTGCAACCATACCTGTTCCTGCATCACCTTCTGGTGGGCAAAGAGGAATACCAGCTTTTAGTTTACCAGTAACATCTAGTAGTTTTGCTCCTTCTTCTGTAAGGACTCCAGCACTTTCACCAGCTAATAAAACCTTTGGTAGTATGTCTTGAAGCTTCCAATCAAAGTTTTTAGATGATACTAATTCATTGAATTGATTAATCATATTTGAGTTATAGTTCTTTGTTTCTATATCTATAGGGAACATTCCTGATGCTTCACCAACACCTATAACTTTTTCGCCTGTTAGCTTCCAATGAACATATCCTTCTAAGGTTGTTTGGAAGTTTATATCACTTACATGGTCTTCACCATTTAAAATAGCTTGATAAAGATGAGCTATACTCCATCTTTGAGGAATATGATAGTTAAAAAGTTTAGTCAATTCTTCTGAAGCTTGTTCAGTAATAGTGTTACGCCATGTACGGAATGGAACTAGAAGTTCTCCTTCCTTATTAAATGCCATATATCCATGCATCATAGCGCTGAAACCTATAGCACCGATTGTTTCAAGAGTTACTCCATATTGAGCTTCTACATCTTTAGCCATCTTCTGATAACTGTCTTGTATACCTGTCCAAATATCATCTAAGCTATAAGTCCAGATGTTATTGATGTAACTGTTTTCCCAGTCGTGGCTGCCAGAAGCTATAGGTGAGTTGTCTTCACCAATAAGAACTGCTTTGATTCTTGTTGAACCAAGTTCAATACCAAGTACTGTTTTTCCGTTGATAATTGAATTTTTGATATCATTCACTGTAATACTCAATTTTTATTCCTCCATAAAATATTGTAATATTTATATAATTTGAATTGATAACGTTTAGATGTTTAACTATGAACCTTCCTTGCTAAAATACATAATTGAAAGGTCATAGATTATGTACGTACAACTTATGGCGAAACTATTTTGTGAATATTATAATCAATAGTTGAGCTATTAATGCTAGATTCTATTTAAAATTATTGATTGTCTCGTCTGTTGTTGAAACTAGTACTTTAAATATTTTCTGTATATATTAAAATGAAATTCTCACAGAATAATATTGTACGTACAACCTATAGTGTTATTGTACTATCAAAAAAACATTTAATCAATATGATTTTAGTGTAAACTTGAAATTTTTAGTTGTTATTATAAAGTTTCTGTGTAGTCTACTACTTTAGCGTTTTAATTGCTTTTATATAAACCTTACATTTAGCAATCGATAAAATGAGGCTATAGTTAGTGAAATCATGATTGGATATATAGAGCACTTAGATTATGTAGGTATCAGATATATTTATTATTGATTATAAATTAGAATAGTAATTATTGAAAATATAAAAGTGACTAACTATTATGAAAAACTTGACATTATAAGAAAAAAATAATACAATTTATAGCTTTATAATTGTGGGAAAAGGTTCTTTTAATAACAAGTATATATATATATATTATCGAAACGGAAAAAGATGAATAGTATATATGTCTTAATAAGGAAAACTTTTGTTAACAAATGGTTAAAAATGGAATGGAAAGTAAACGTAAGAGAAATGAAGTATTAACGAGCTGGATGCTAAATAATGCATGCAATTAGATTGAAATTGATTTGTGTGAACAAAAATATTGCAGTATTATATTTTTATGGAAATATATAGGTTAAATGTAACATAATTAAACTTATTAAATGAAATACTAAACATTTTTAGTGTAGAAAGTTAATATGTATTAAATAATGAGATGAATGTATAGAATAAAAATACTAAATTCAATTATATTTTTTACTTAGATAATACAAAATCTAAAATAATAGAGGATGGTAGATACATTTCAATTATATTAACGCATTTTGAATTACTTCTTACATTATATATTAATTATTAACATATTCATAAAAAATGATAAAGGAGAGATAAAATGTTATCAATAGAGAAAGAATATGAGATACACTACTATGATGTTGACATAAACAAGAAATTAACACTAACAAGCCTAATGAATTTTCTTCAAGACATATTTGTGTATGCATCCGAGAGTGGAGGCAGAGGAATACAATATATGAATAATATAAACTTGACGTGGGTTGTTCATAAGTGGGAAATAAATATGTATGACTATCCAAGTTATAGCGAAAGCATAAAGATAAGAATGACCCCAACGGCATACAGAAAATCGTATATGAATATAAGATTTGAGATATTAGATTCTTATGAAAACATAATAGCAGATGCATATTCATTATGGATTCTGTTGGATATGAAAGATAGGATACCTTGTAGAAATAAATTTGAGGATGTGTATAAGGTTTATGGGCTAAATTACTCTGATAACAAAATTAATATAATGAAAGAAATAAAAACAACCAGTGATTTACATGATATCAAAGAGTTTCACGTGGGTTATTGTGACATAGATACCAATGGCCACGTTAATAATGTAAAATATTTATCATGGATTCTGAACTCGGTTTCACTAGACATAATGAGGTACTATACAGTAAAGCAAATAAGTATTAGTTATAAAAAACCAGCTAGCTATAATGATGTAATAAGGACAAGCTATACAAAAGAGAATGATGAACAGTTTATTAGATGTACACATAAAATAGTAAGTGATGATGAAATTGTACTGGTCCTAGCAGAAACGCTATGGCAGATAACTACTACTAAAGAGATTGAAACAACAAGCCAAGAATACAGTAAATTAATGCTGTAATATAACTATTCTTTAAAAGGGGTTAATAAAATATTAGATTTTTTAAGGCTATTCTATAAGCATAAAATTAATTTAATATGTTATTTACAATCAATTCTACAAACATTTTTTAAAACTATAACTTAAAGCTATAAGTACTATTATACTTTCAGATTACATTTATATAAACAATAACTAGGATCACAAACTATATTTTGCTTATATATTTAGGCATCATTTAACAACTATAATACCAAAGTAATACCTACTAGAAAATAACAGACATTTCTTAATCTCACTAACAAAACTCTTTAAACCTAAAATCTATAAACTTTCAAACATCTATTAAAATATCTTTATAAGAAATAAAATATTATATTTTATTTATTATTAATTTTTAACTTATAAAAGCAACATGGATTTAATGAAAAAGGATATGTAATCGATACGCTACATTAATAATAACCTAAGACTGTATTTTAGTAAAAAAGAAAAAATGATTAAGTATGCTTATCTTGGAAATATTATATAAAAAATAATCAACTATATAAATATTAACTGAATTGAACTATAAATAATGTTACACATTAAAGGTACATGAAAAAGAATATATGTTTGCTAAATTTGGAGGGGAATAGTATGAAAAACATATTAGATGTGTTTATTGATAGGGCTAAAGGGGAGAATAGTATAACCTTTGTAATTGATGAAAATAAAGAAGAGACAATATCTTTAAAAAACATTTATTTAAAGGCCCTGAAGTTACTTTATAGTCTGCAGCAAGCTGGAGTAGAAGAAAATGACGAAATAATATTTCAAATAGAAGATAATAGAAATTATATTATATCACTATGGGCATGTATGCTAGGAGGGATTATACCAGTATATGTAAATGTAGGTAACAATTCTGAGCAACGATTAAAGTTATTTAGAATATGGAGGCAATTAAAAAATCCACATCTAATTACAGATAACAGTGATTTGAAAAAACTTGAAGATTGCGCTATTGAGTATGGATTATGTGAATGTATGGAAGAAATTTTAAGTAATACTTACATGATGAATATAGAAAGTAGTAATAGTGGATTAGGAAAGATTAAGAAGAGGCAAGGAGAAGATATAGCACTTATACAGTTTTCTTCTGGTTCTACAGGAGATCCTAAAGGGGTATTAATTACTCATGATAATTTAGTATCTAATATAGATGCTATGATAGAGCGTACAAAAACAAGCTCTGAAGATTCATTTCTTAGCTGGATGCCATTAAACCATAATATGGGGATGATTGGATTTCATCTCTTTCCATTAAAAGCTAATTCTAAACAGGTTATAATGGAAACAAGTTTATTCCTAAAAGATCCTACTATATGGTTAGATAAGATTAACAAGCATAAGTCTACTCATATTATTTCCCCTAATTTTGGATATAAGTATTTGTTATCAAAACTAACTACCTGCAGCAAAAAATCATGGGATTTTTCTAACGTTCGCTTGATTTTTAATGGAGGGGAACCTATATCTACTTCGCTAAGTAACGATTTTACTGAAGCACTAAAAGCATATGGGCTCAGTGCCAATAGTATGTATCCGGTATATGGTATGTCAGAAGCGACATTGGCAATTTGCTTTCCGTCACTTGAGGAAAAGATGAGAATATTAAGTGTAGATAGAAATCATATTAATACAGGGAGTCCAGTAAGGCTTATAAATAACAAATCAGATTTTAGCAATGCTCTAGAATTTGCTAGTGTAGGATCTCCATTATCATGTTGCGCAGTACGCATAGTTGATGATTCAAATAATATATTAGAAGAAAACTTTGTTGGTAATATACAGATTAAAGGCAAAAATGTAACTAGAGGTTATTATAATAGTCTAGAGATGACTAAAAAAGTGATAGACCAAGATGGATGGCTGAATACTGGAGATATAGGTTTCTTAAATAACGGACAAGTTATTGTTACAGGGAGAGCAAAAGATATTATTTTTATTAATGGGCGTAATTACTATCCATATGATATAGAGAGAGTTGTTGAACAAGTAGATGGTGTTGAAGATGGAAAAGTAATAGCATGTGGAGCATACAATAGTGACAATCATAGAGAAGAAGTTATAATTTTTGTTCAGACTGAATATATTTTGTCAAACTTTGCTCCATTGGCTCTAAAGATTAAAGGATATATAGCAACTAACATGGGAATAAATGTAGCGGATGTGATACCAGTTAGTAGTTTTCATAAGACAGGAAGTGGAAAAGTACAAAGGTACATCATGTCAGAGATATATAGCAATGGTGAATTTAAAGAAATATCCGAACAAATAAATAAATTTAGTAGAGAATTTTTGAACAAAGAAAATATAGAAGAGGCAAGAAATGACACTGAAGGTATAATTCTTTCTGTATGTAAAAAGATATTAGGAGTGCCTGTAATAGATGTAAATGAAAATTTAGTTGAGCTTGGGCTAGATTCTATACTTATTCCTCAAATATGTAACGAATTAGATAAGTATTTTCCTAAAAATGTATCAGTTGCTCAAATATTAGCTCATCCATCAGTGGTGCAATTATCTCAATATATTGATAATTTTGGTTCAAAAGAGACTAGAGATAAGACAATCTATAAACTTTTTGACAAGGTTAATGAAGATGATTTTGAAATAGATGAATTTCTTGATGCTTTAGATAAAAAGTGAGGAAAATAGTATGAGAGATGTACTTAAATATATAGTTGAAAGTAATAAATCTGGTAGTATAGACAAAGAAACTGCAGTAAATCTAATCAAAATGTTGAGAGATATACAGCACGGTAATAGTAGAGATATAGCCATAATAGGGATGGCTGTAAACATGCCTATGGCAAAAACTATAGATGAATACTGGGATAATATAAAGGAAAACAAGGATTGTGTTTCTGAATTTCCAGAATGTCGTAAAAGAGATATAGATGAATACTTGAATTTTTTAGGTAATACAAAAAACAAACAAGGTTATATAAAAGGAGCTTTTTTAGAAGAGATAGATAAGTTTGACTATGATTTTTTTAAAATTTCACCTAATGAAGCTAGACTTATTGATCCGAATCAGAGATTATTTTTAGAAACGGCTTGGAAAGCTATTGAAGATGCTGGATATACTAAAAAGAAGATTTCAGGTAGTAAAACTGGCATATATATAGGATATTCTACAGATGTTGAATATAATTACTTTAAAATGCTTTCAGAAGTTTATCCAGATATGATAGATGTCGCTGCACCTGGAAATATTACATCTCTTATTCCAGGAAGATTAGCATATATTCTAAATTTGAAAGGTCCGAGTATGGTAATAGATACAGCATGTTCCTCTTCACTTGTGTCTATTCATCTTGCTTGTAAGGCTCTTCAAAATGGTGAATGTGATATGGCTATAGCAGGTGGTATTAAAATAAACCTATTTCCTCTTTATGACAAAGTAAAGATTGGTATGGAATCTCCAAGCTTTAAAACTAAAACTTTTGATGACTTTGCTGATGGAACTGCCTTGGGTGAAGGTGGAGGAGTGATTTTAATTAAGCCTTTGGATAAAGCTCTTAGGGATAAGGATAATATATATGCAGTTATAAAAGGCAGTGCCATAAATCAAGATGGAGCGGCAGCCGGTATAACAGCACCAAATGTTGAATCTCAAACTCAAGTAATAGTTGATGCTTGGAGAGATGCTAGGATACAACCTGAGACAATATCATATATTGAAATTCATGGTACTGGAACTAAACTAGGAGATTCGGTAGAAGCAGAAGGAATCAAAAATGCATTTTGCAGGTTTACTGATAAAGAGCAATTCTGCGCGGTAAGCACATTGAAGGGTAGCGTTGGTCATTTGTATGAAGCTTCAGGAGTAGCAGCTGTTATTAAAGCGGTATTGTCTTTGAAAAATAAGAAACTGCCTCCTATGTATAAAGCTAAAACTATTAATAGTTCAATAGATTTCGATAATACTGCTATCTATATAAATGATGAGTTACGAAAATGGAATTCAGAAGATAGTCTAAGAAGATGTGGTGTTAGCTCATTTTCTGTTAGTGGAACTAATTGTCATATGGTCCTTGAGGAAGCTCCTAAAGTTTCAGAAAATAATATATATGAAGGTACTAAGGTTATGACAATTTCAGCTGAAAGCAAAGAAGCATTAAGAAGACTAATATCAATATATATAGAAATATTAAAAAATGAAGAAGATACAAATTTAGGTAATATCTGCTTTACATCAAATGTAGGTAGAACACATTTTAAATATAGGGCAGCATTTTTTGCGGAAAATATTGATGAATTCATATATAAACTAAGTATATTTAATGATACTTCGAATGAATTTTTTAATAATATTGATGAAATTAAGTCAAAGATAGATATGAAAAATGAAATAAGCAAAGATGCAAATAGAAAACTTAAAGAATATTCTCTAGGAAATAAGGATGGAGAATATATTTTAAGTTCTGTTTGTGAGCTTTATGTAAGAGGTGCAGAAGTTGACTGGGGGATATTGTATGAAGGAAAGTCATATAAGATAGTATCAATACCAACATACCCATTTGATAAAAAGAGGGTTTGGATAAACCTAAGTTCAACAAAAAATCATGTAAAATATAAGGAAAATGAAGGCGATGTAAATATTGGATTGCAAATTAAAAATATATGGCTGGATGTTCTTGGTTTTGAAGATATTGATGTAAATGAAGATTTTTTTAATTTAGGCGGCAATTCTATTATTGCTATCAAGATATTAAACTTAATTCAGCAAAGATTAAAGGTTAGCGTAAGTATAAATGAATTTGTAAATAATAGAAGTATCAAGGCGTTAACGAAATTTTTAGAGAGCTCTGGGAGCAAAAATGATAATAATATTATAAAAGCATTTGAGCCTATAAAGAAAATAGAGAAAGCTGAGTATTATTCTGTTTCATCAGCGCAGAAACGCATCATGATAATGAATAACATTTCGAATATAAAAACTATATATAATATATGCACTTACTTTGAAATACATGGAATAATTGATAAAAGTAAGTTGTATGAGGCTTTTAATAAGTTGATTAAAAGACATGAAATTTTAAGAACTTATTTTGATTTTATAGACGGGGTTCCTTTTCAAAAGATTGAAGAAGAAGTGATAAGTGATATTAGCTATTATGTTGGTAAAGAGGTTGAGCTACAGAGTATAATAGATAGTTTCATAAAGCCTTTCAATCTGAAAGATTTACCTCTATTCAGAGTTGGGATTTTATCTGTTAAAGAGGATAAACATTTTTTGATTTTGGATATTCATCATATTATTTCTGATGGAACATCCATAGGAGTTTTAATAAGAGAGTTATTTTCATTATATAATGATGAGAAATTGCATGAACCTAAAATACAGTACAAAGACTTCGTATACTGGCAGAACAATATACTTCTTGGCAGTAAAATAAAAAAGCAAGAAGAATACTGGCTTGAGACTTTTAAGGAACAAGTGCCAGTCCTAAACCTTCCAACTGATAGGCAAAGATCTGCTATTCAGACATACCAAGGTGACGCATTTAACTTTAAAATTGATAATATTTTAATAAATAAACTAAAACTAATAAGTATACAAAATGAGACTACATTATATTCAACTTTGTTAACTGCATATATTTGTTTATTATGGAGATTAACAGGTCAAACAGATATAGTAGTTGGAACACCTGTTTCAGGCAGAATACATCAAGATATTGAGAGTGGCTTAGGGATCTTTATTAATACGTTACCTATTAGAAGTAATATTAAAGTGAAAAATAAATTTAAAGAGATTCTTAAGTCTGTCAGTGAAAATATATTTTCTGCATTAGAGAATCAAAGTTATCAATTCGAAATGTTAGTGGACAAACTTAATATTCAACGAGATTTAAGTAGAAATCCTTTATTTGATACTATGTTTGTTTTGCAAGATAAATCTTATATGGGAAGATTTGAATCTAAAGATATTACTGTTATACCACATGCCTTTTATAATCATACAAGTAATTACGATATCACATTCGAAGTTATTGAAGAAAATGGCGAATATAGACTTATAGTTGAATATTGCAGCGACCTATTTAATAAATCTACTATTGAAAGATTCGGTAATTATTTTATAAATATATTAAAAATAATATCAGACAATCCCAATATAGGGCTTCAACAAATAGAAATGATAGATGATAAAGAGAGAGAAACTCTTCTATATAAGTTTAATAGCACATCTTTAAGTTATTTGATGGAAAGTACAATTAGCCAACTTTTTGAAAACAGAGTTGAAGTTTCTCCTAAAAACAAGGCAATTGTATTTAAGGAAAAGGAATTATCTTATGAAGAAATTAATAATAAAGCAAATAGGTTAGCAGTTTTACTAAGAAAAGATGGAATAAAGCCAAACGATATAGTGGGTATAATGGTAAGACGATCACCAGAAATGATTATAGGTATGTTGGCTGTACTAAAAGCTGGAGGAGCTTATCTACCTATAGATCCTGATTATCCTAGAGATAGAATAAACTATATATTAGAAGATAGTGGAACAAAGTTATTACTTACACAAAAAGAGCTCTTAAGTAGAGTGGATTTTACTGGTAAATGTATAGACTTGGTTAACGAAGAGGCTTATGGTTACCGAGATTACGGTAATCTTGAAGTAGTAAATAATGCAAAAGATGTAGCTTATGTAATATACACATCAGGATCCACAGGAAAGCCTAAGGGTGTAATGATTGAACACATGGCAGTAAACAATTTTATAAAAGGAATAACAGATATTATTGACTTTAGATCTGAAAAGACAATATTGAACTTAACTACTATATCCTTTGATATTTTTGTGCTGGAGAGTTTGTTGCCATTGATAAGTGGTGTAAAAGTTGTTATTGCAGATGAAGAGGAACAAATGGATGCAACACTTATAGATAAATTAATAGTAAAAAATAGAATTGATATGATACAGGCAACACCGTCAAGGATAAAGTTATTAATTGAAAGTGGTAGTAAGTTAAATTGTTTTAGATACTTGAAAGAAATAATGATTGGTGGAGAGGCTTTGCAGTATGAGCTGCTTAAACAGATAAAGTCAGTATATGATGGAAAGATATTTAACATGTATGGACCAACAGAGACTACAGTTTGGTCTATGGTAAAGGAATTAACAAATACTGATAATATAACAATTGGAAAGCCTATAGCCAATACACAAATTTATATATTAGATGAAGAAAATAGCCTTCAACCAATAGGTGTGAGCGGAGAGCTTTGTATCGGCGGAGATGGTTTGGCAAGAGGATACTTTAATAGAACAGATTTAACTGATGAGAAATTCATAGAGAGTCCATTTGAAAAAGGAAAAAGAATTTATAAGACAGGGGATTTGGCAAAATGGCTTCCTAATGGAGAGGTAGAATTTCTAGGAAGAATGGATCAACAAGTAAAGATAAGAGGATACAGAATAGAGTTAGGAGAGATAGAGACAATACTATCTCAACATAATGGCATAAAGGAGTGTGTTGTTACTGCAAGAGATAGCAAAGAAGGTTATAAATATCTTGCAGCCTACTACATGAGCGATGAGGAAATAAGTGTGTCAGAGTTAAGAGACCATATATCAAGAGAATTACCAAGCTATATGATACCAGCCTATTTTGTAAGATTAGAGAAAATGCCGCTAACACCTAATGGAAAGATAGATAGAAAGGTTCTTCCACAACCAAAAGACGCAGTGAAGATGTCATTAGCACAGTATAAGGAGCCAACTACCCAAGTAGAAAAGATTCTTGTATCTATATGGAAGGATATACTTACCAAAAGTCAGATTGGAATAAATGATAACTTTTTTGAATTAGGTGGGAATTCATTGCTTTTAATGAAAATGCAAATAAGGATAGATGAAATATATCCTAATAAAGTTAAAGTAGCGGATGTTTTCGCCTATCCTACTATAGCTAGCCTATCAGAGTTCATAAATAAACATGAAGTGCTTAAAATTAAGAAACAGAAATTGAAGAGTCTTCAATTACCTAAACAGTATTTTGTAATTGATAGTGAGGAAAATGAAGATTTATTAATAAAGTTTAACACAGGACAAACTATTTTTGATGGAATTAGTAGAATTTCATATAGTAGAAATATACAAGTTGAAAAGGTATTACTTTCACTATATATATATTTATTACATGATATAAGTGGAAAAAATAAAATATCAGTAGAGGTGGCTTTAGCTAGTAAAGATGCTATATTTTCAGCAGAGGTTGATTTTTCTAATTTAAAAGAATTAGAGGATCTTATAGTAAATGTAAGCAATATATGTGAAGAAGTTGAACAAGATAACTTGTATGGGATTAATGATATAAGCTATGAAAAAAATATAAATGAAGAATTAATAGTGCCTATATTTGTGAGTGGAAAAGATATTAGTGAAGAGTTTGTTGATGTATATGATTTAGTATTTAGAGTAGATCAAGAAGATAATGACTTATTCTTAAGCTTTGAATACAATGCAAAAGTTTTACGAAAAAGTAAAGTTGAAGATATGGCACATAGATATAGAAAATTATTGAAGACTGTAATATTAGAAGGAGTTAATTAGGTATGGGAAAAGGTAACGACAATCAATTATTGCTAATAATGAGGGCTTTAGCTATTGCAGTATGCACAAAAAATAATAATTGGAATGAAGAGCAATATAAAACAGGAGTAATAGAACCATGTAGAAAGATGAAAAAAATGATAGAAGAGTTGAAAGAATCGGGATTAAAGCCTACTACTGAGCAGACATTAGAAGTATTGAGGATGCTTAAGTCTGTATTTATTACAAAAGGAACTGCAATTGAAGAGCAAGTTGA
This sequence comes from Clostridium sp. C8-1-8, assembly GCF_009928445.1. GTDB lineage: Bacteria > Bacillota > Clostridia > Clostridiales > Clostridiaceae > Clostridium_AR. The sequence goes on from NZ_JAABNO010000002.1 coordinate 148,776, forward strand.
TAGGTTTAATCAAATACTTGATGAAACTGGAACGATTCATATATTTAAAAGCTTTTTACTTGAAGTTCAACAGGAGGGAATAGTGAGTGGAAAAGAAGATAAGTAAATATATATATGAGCAAGTTGCAAAACACAATTTATCTCAACAAGACGCTAAGGACATGCTAGTAGAATTAAAGGAAATTAGTAATATCAGTAGAGATGGCATTGCAGTTATAGGGATCGCATGCAAACTTCCAGGTGCTCAAGATATAGATGAGTATTGGAGAAATTTAGAAGAAGGTAATCAGTGTATTTCTCAATTTCCAGAGAATAGAAAGAAAGATACTGAAATTATGTTTTCTAACTCAGTAATGAATTTTTTAGCTGGGAAAAGCATTCCAGAGGAAGAGCAGGAAAAAGATTATTCAGTCGGTGGTTATTTAAAGGAAATTGATAAATTTGATGCGGGCTTTTTTAGAATTTCTCCTAAGGAATCTCAGTATATGGATCCATATCAGAGAATGATTTTAGAAACTTCATGGGAATCTATTGAAGATGCAGGATATAGTAGTGACGACATTTATGGTACAAGAACTGGAGTATTTATAGGTAGAGATTACACTCCAGTGTCAATATATAAGTATTTAGCTAAGCCAGATCCAATGAATTTGACAGGATCATGGACAGGCATAATGGCTAGTCGTATATCTTATATATTTAATTTGAAAGGTCCAAGTATGGTTGTTGATACAGCATGTTCATCAGGTTTGGTTTCCATCCATAAAGCCTGTGAGTCTCTATACTTAAAAGAATGTGATATGGCCATTGCTGGAGGAATTAATTTAAATAGTACACCATTAAAATCAGTATCAGAAGCATTTGATATGGTAATAGTGGAATCAAAGGATGGTAAACTCAGACCTTTTGATAAAAGTGCAAGTGGAACTATATGGGGAGAAGGTGTCTGTACAGTATTACTTAAACCTTTGGCTAAAGCTATCGAGGATGGAGATAATATACATGCAGTAATAAAAGGCAGTGCTATAAACAATGACGGAGCTTCTAATGGTATTACTGCACCTAATGCTGAGGCTCAAGAAGATGTAATATTAAGAGCTTGGAAGCAGGCAAATATAAACCCAGAGACGATATCTTATACTGAAGCTCATGGAACAGGAACTGTTCTTGGGGATCCTATAGAAATAAAAGGCTTGATGAATGCGTTTAGAAAGTATACAGATAGAAAGCAATTTTGTGCAATAGGATCTGTAAAGCCTAGTATTGGACATACAGTAGCTACATCAGGAGTTGCTGGGATGATTAAAGTAATACTTTCAATGAAAAATAAAAAGATTCCAGCTACATTAAATTTTCAAGAACCTAATCCATACATTAATTTTTCTGAATCTCCTGTATATGTAAATGATAAGCTAAGAGAGTGGAAAAAAGAAGATACTCCTAGAAGAGCTGGAGTAAGTTCCTTTGCATTTAGTGGAACAAATTGCTATGTTGTATTAGAAGAAGCACCGCAAATACCCAAAAGTTTTATAAATAATTCAATATACAAAGAAAGAATAATAACTTTATCGGCTAAAAAAGAGAGTGTATTAAAAGAGCTTATACAAAGATATGATACATTTTTAAAAAATGTTGATAAAGAGCAGTTTGATGATATATGTTATACGGCAAATGTAGGACGAGGACATTATAATTGTAGGTTAGCTATAATTTGTAGTAGCTTAGATGATTTAAGGGGAAAAGTTAGAGAACTATTAAAAAAAGATTTTAAGACAGATGAAGCAAATGGTATTTATTATGGAGAGTTTAGAGTTGTATCAGAAAATAAGAAAGATATAGTAGAAGGTGAAGTTATTGAGTCAGAAATAAAAAAAGGTAGTGCTATATTTAATAAAAGAATAGAGAATAACTTTACTGATGATTCAGGTATCGACGATCTAATGATTGAAATATGTAAGAATTACACTAAAGGTATGGATATAAGTTGGAAGAAGATTTATGAAGGCCAAAAGAGAGTAAGAGTAAGCATTCCTGTTTATCCTTTAGAAAGAGTAAGATATTGGGCTGATGTAAAAGATTTTGATCTATATGAAAGTAAAAAAAATCCTAGAAAGATTCATACACTGGTGGAAAAACATGTCTGTGATTCTGTTAATGAGAGAATTTATTCAACTATATTAAGCCCAGAAAAAGACTGGATATTGAAGGAGCATAGATTATTAGAACATTATGTTGTTCCAGGTACTGCATGTTTAGAAATTGCATTAGAGGCTTACCAAAGACTTTCTAATAATAACGAATTCGAATTAAGGGATGCTACATTTTTAACACCAGTTGTAGTAAATAGTGGTGAAGAAAAGGAAATTAGGATTATCTTAAGAAAAGAAAAGGATTATTTCGTTTTCAATATTGTGAGCCAATCTACAAAGGATTACTACAAAGAAGATGACATTGAAATGATTTCAAATTGGGTATTACATGCACAGGGTGAGTTTCATAAAGTTGATAAGCATGAAATACAAGGTTTTAGTATCGAAGAATTAAAGCAAAAGTGTGGGTTAAAGATAGAAAGCATGGATGAAAATACTTCTTCTGGAGCTTTTCAACTAGGAAGAAGATGGCTAAATGTAAAGAAAAAGTACATGGGAAGTAATGCGCTAATTGCTGAATTAGAATTACTTGATGAATATAAGGTTGAAGTTAAAGATTTTATTATACATCCAGCATTGATGGATAATGCTGTTAATGTTATAAGTCAAAATCTAAGTGAAGGAATACATTTGCCATTTACTTATAAAAAGATGAGAATATATGGAGCATTACCTAGCAAAATATATAGTTATCAAGAAATATTGAATGATGGTAGTAATGCTACAGGAATAATTGAGTTAAATGCTAAGATATTAGATGAAAAGGGAAAGGTGATTGCAGAAGTTGAAAATTACATGCTTAAAAGAATAAACGAAAATGATATTAGACTGGAAAGCAACTCTAACATACAGTATTTTGATCTTAGATGGGTAGAAGAAAAAGCTAATGATAATCGAAACAAGACTATCGATGGCAGTATATTGGTCTTTTGTGATGAAATAGGATTATCTAGAAAGCTGATTCCGCTTTTTAAAACATTAAAAGAAAATATAATTGAAATAGAGATAGGAAAAAAGTTTAATATAAAAGACTATAATCATTTTATGATTGAAGATAATGAAGATAGTTATCAACAACTTTTTAGTATGTTAAAGGATAGAAACATAAGTGAAATAGTTCATTTAACTAGCTTGCAAGGCAATAACTCTATAGATACAATAAATGATCTTGATAAATCTCAAAAAATGGGAATAATGTCTGTATTCTATATTGTTAGAGCTATATACAATAACAACATACAGAGAAATATAAACATTACACTAATTACTGATTGTGCTAATGAAATAACAGGGAATGAACTTGTAATAAATCCTCAAAATGCGTCACTTTGTGGATTGGCAAAAGTAATTAGAAGTGAGGTCTCGAATCTTAATTGCAAATGTATAGATATAGATAGTACTGTTGAACTTAATGAGATTATCAATGAGATAAATTCTACCGAAGAAAATGGTGTTATTGCTCTACGTAATAACAAGAGATATAGCGAAGAGCTTGGAATTATAGATATTGACAAATACCAATTGAATGATATTACATTCAAAGACGGGGCAGTATATATTGTTACAGGTGGTGCCGGTGGAATAGGATTAGAGTATACCAAGTACCTGGCATCTAAGTGTAAAGCAAAAATTGTTGTTCTAAATAGATCTAGTATGCCAGAAAAGAAATATTGGGATAAGATACTTTTTGATAATAATAATACAAAATTATGTAATAAGATAAATACCATAAAAGAGATAGAAGAAACAGGTTCAGAGATTATCCAATATAGTGTTGATGTTTCTGATTTCGATAAAATGAAGGATATATTAAATGAAATAAGAGATAAGTATAAGCGAATTGACGGTGTAATACATTGCGCAGGTGTTCCTGGTGAAGGTCTTATTGTAAAAAAGGATATAAACAAGTTTATAGAAGTTATAAGACCGAAGATTTTGGGAACTTGGGTATTAGATGAGCTAACAGATAAGGATGATTTAGATTTCTTTATAATGATTTCTTCAATAGGTTCATTTATAGGAGGTGTAGGACAAGGTGACTACACAGCTGCCAATGCGTATTTAGATTCTTTTGCTAAATTAAGAAGTAGAAAAGGAAGAAGAACACTTACAATAGATTGGCCAACTTGGAAAGATGTTGGTATGGCTGTTGAAAATAATTCGAATTTTGATGTTGGTGTCTTCAAGGCAATTTCAACTAAAAAAGCGATGAGTTCCTTCGAAGAGGTTTTTATGAGAGATATAAACCGTGTTGTTATATCAGAGCTGAATTTAGAAGGAAAAATTGTAGATCAAGTAGGAAACCAAACTTTCAAATTTAATAATGAGATAATGTCAAAGTTTAAGAAAAAAGTAGCTAAGTCTGATGCAGATGCTACTAGAGATGTAGCGTTAAATGGAAGAGCATCAAATGAGTATACCCCTTTAGAAAAGAGACTTGCGTGTATTTGGGGAGAAGTATTAGGACTTGATGAGATTAGTATATACGATAATTTTTATGAAATTGGTGGAGACTCAATTCAAGCAATCAAGATTACAAATGAAATTAATAAGGACATAGTGGAGAAGATATCCATGAATGATGTCTTTGAAAATACAACTATAGAGGCTTTGGCAACTCATATTGATAAGCACCAATCTTCAGAGGTAACAGCTCTTATTGAAAGTAATGAGGTTGAAAAAACTTATGAAGATCATAAAGAAGAAGTATTTGATCTATCTCATGCTCAGCAAAGAATTTGGTTTTTACAAAAGCTAGAACCTGAAATGTTTGCATATAACTTATCTACTAAGGTAGACATACATGATGAAATTGATTTAGCAGCCTTAAATATAGCGGTAAATATAATGCTTAAAAGACATAGTTCACTTCGTACTATATTTATTGAAGATAATGGTATTCCTAAACAAATGATTTTAGAAAGTGCCAATTTGGAAGTGAAATATGAAGATATTTCAAGTAACGAAGATAGTAGGGAGTTGCTTGGAGAGTTGGTTTACAAACTAAATAAGCTCCCTTTTGATTTGGAGAAGCTGTTGATAAGAGTGATATTATTTAAAGTCAAAGAAAAAGAGTATTGTTTTTATTGTGGAATTCATCATATTGTAATTGATGGTTGGAGTTTCTCAGCGATAATGGATGAGCTTATGGAGGTTTATAGAATCTGTACATTAGGTAATAGAGTTGATAGTAGAGAAATAGGTCCAAGATATAGCAACTTTGTAACTAGTCAAAAAGAATGGTTTAATAGTGATGAATGTATAGATATGGAAAAGTATTGGACTAATGAATTAAGTAAACCTCTACCAAACTTAAATCTTCCTACTGATTTTCCTTATCCACAAACACAAACGTATAATGGGAACTTTATTAAATATACATTAGATTTTGAGACTGCCCAGAGAGTAAAAAATGTATCCTCAAAATTGAATTTAACAACAAATATGCTTCTTTTATCTTCATACTTTTTGTTTTTAAATAAAATCACAAAGGATAATGACATTATTATTAGTACCCCTGTGTTAGGTAGAGATGATAAAAGTTTAGAAAACATGGTTGGATTACTTATTAACTCCATATGTATTAGAATTAACTTTTCTGGTATAGAAAGTTTTAGAGACTTAGCTAATGTTGTTAAGGAAAAAACCTTAAATGGATATAAAAATAGTAAGTACCCATTCGACATGCTTGTTACAAAAATAAATCCTGAACGTAATCTTACTAGAAATGTTATATTCCAAACCTCATTTAAATTTTATAAGCAGTTTCATACACAAAGTAATAACATAAGTCAATTTGAGATAAGTTTACTGTGTGAAGAGAAGGAAGATAAGATTAATTTTACTATAGAATACAATACAGATTTATTCAGAGATGAGACAATAGAGCGTTTTTCAAAATATTTTATCCATATATTAGAAAACTTGCAATATAATCTCGATATTCCATTGAAGGAATTTAATATAATACCACAAAAAGAAAAAAAACTTCTGCTAGAAGATTTTAATAAAACTAAAATAGATTATGAGAATTATAAAACAGTAAGTGAATTGTTTGAAGAACAGGTATACAAAACACCTAGTAATGTTGCCTTAGTATATAAAACAAAACAATTAACCTATAGTGAACTAAATACAAAATCAAATGGTTTGGCAATGGTTCTTAGAGAAAAAGGTGTGAAGCCAGATGATATAGTTGGAATAATGGTAAGACGATCACCAGAAATGATTATAGCTATATTGGCTATTCTTAAGGCTGGTGGAGCTTATCTGCCAATAGACCCAGACTATCCAAGTGAGAGAATTAACTACATGCTTGAAGATAGTGGAACAAATGTGTTACTTACACAAGATGGACTTGATAGTAAAGTAGATTTTAACGGTCAATGCATAGACCTATTTAGAGAAGAATCTTATGGTTATGCAGATTTCGGCAATCTGGAAGTAGTAAATAATCCAAAAAACATAGCTTATGTAATATACACATCAGGATCCACAGGAAAGCCTAAGGGTGTAATGATTGAACACATGGCAGTAAACAATTTTATAAAAGGAATAACAGATATTATTGACTTTAGATCTGAAAAGACAATATTGAACTTAACTACTATATCCTTTGATATTTTTGTGCTGGAGAGTTTGTTGCCATTGATAAGTGGTGTAAAAGTTGTTATTGCAGATGAAGAGGAACAAATGGATGCAACACTTATAGATAAATTAATAGTAAAAAATAGAATTGATATGATACAGGCAACACCGTCAAGGATAAAGTTATTAATTGAAAGTGGTAGCAAGTTAAATTGTTTTAGATACTTGAAAGAGATAATGATTGGTGGAGAAGCTTTGCAGTATGAGCTGCTTAAACAAATAAAGTCAGTATATGATGGAAAGATATTTAATATGTATGGACCAACAGAAACTACAGTTTGGTCTATGGTAAAGGAATTAACAAATACTGATAATATAACAATTGGAAAGCCTATAGCCAATACACAAATTTATATATTAGATGAAGAAAATAAGCTTCAACCAATAGGAGTGAGTGGAGAACTTTGTATTGGTGGAGATGGTTTGGCAAGAGGATACTTCAACAGAAAAAATTTAACTGACGAGAAATTCATGGAGAGTCCATTTGAAAAAGGAAAAAGAATTTATAAGACAGGAGATTTGGCAAAATGGCTTCCTAATGGAGAGGTAGAATTTCTAGGAAGAATGGATCAACAAGTAAAGATAAGGGGATATAGAATAGAGCTAGGAGAGATAGAGACAATACTATCTCAACATAATGGCATAAAAGAGTGTGTTGTTACAGCAAGAGATAGTAAAGAAGGTTATAAATATCTTGTAGCTTACTATATGAGTTATGAAGAAATAGGTGTGTCAGAGTTAAGAGACTATATATCAAGAGAATTGCCAAGTTATATGATACCAGCCTATTTTGTGAGATTAGAGAAAATGCCACTAACACCTAACGGTAAGATAGATAGAAAGTCTCTGCCAGAGCCTATTAAAGATGAAAATAGTCACTTTATCAATTACAAGGAAGCAACTACCGAAATTGAGAAGAATCTTGTATCTATATGGAAGAGTCTATTGGGAAGGGAGCAAGTTGGAGTAAATGATAATTTCTTTGAGTTAGGTGGCAACTCTTTACTTTTAGCTAGAATGCAATTAAGAATAGATGAACTGTATCCAAGTAAAGTAAAAATAGCGGATATTTTTTCGTATTCAACTATCGCTAAGCTATCAGAGTTTATAAATAAAAAAGAACCTGATATAAAAAAGAGGGTGGAAATAGAGAGCATTAAGTTACCTAAAGAGTATTTTATCGAAGAACATGAGGAAAATGAGGATACATTGATACAGTTCACAATTGATAAAGAGACTGTAAATATAATTTTAGATATAGCTCAAGACAATAAAGTTAAATTGGAGGATGTATTATTAAGTATATATATATATGAACTTAATTGTATGAGTGACCAAGAAAATATAACAGTTCAAACCTTCCTAGAGGGCATAAATGGAGTGTTTGCTCTAAGTATTGATATATCCAAATTAGCAGAAATAGAAGAGCTTTTTATTAATGTAAATAATATACGAAGAGGAATAACAGCTTCTCAGATATATGAGGTTGATAATATAGATAAATTAGTAAATAGTGAAGAGTGTTCCATGATACCTATGTTTACAAATAGAAAATGTAATGTTGAAAAATTATTAGGTTTATATGACTTAGTAGTAAGAGTACAGGAAGGTGAAGATATAACATTTAATTTCGAGTATAATGCATCAAATCTTAGAAATCACAAAATAAAAGATATGGCGTATCATTTCAGAGAATTATTAAAAACAATAGTATTAGAAAGGATGAAGTAGTATGAAAAAGATAGCATTATTGTATCCAGGGCAGGGATCCCAATATGTTGGAATGGGAAGAGAATTTTATGAAAGATATAAAGTTTTTAGAGAGACTTTTGAAGAAGCTAGTGAAGTTTTAGGATTTAATATTGGAAAGTTATGTTTAGAAGGTGACATTAAAAAACTTACAATGACAGAAAACACACAGCCGGCTATTTTAACTATGGGATTTGCTATGTTTAAAGTTTATATGGAGGAGATAGGTATAGAACCTTCATATATGGCTGGGCATAGTCTTGGAGAGATCACTGCGCTTACATGTGCAGGAGCTATAAGGTTTTGTGATGCATTAACAATTGTTCGTAATCGTGGCAAGTTTATGCAGGAAGCTGCGGCGCAAGGTGTTGGAGCGATGGCAGCCATAAGCAATTTAGATGTTAGCATTATAGAGGAGCTATGTAGTATATACAAAGATAATGGAAGGTTGGTTGTAGTATCTAACTATAACTCACCTAGTCAAACCGTTATATCAGGATATAAAGAATTTGTAAGAGAAGTATCAGATAAGCTTGAACAAAAAGGGGGACAAGTTTCTGAATTGAGTGTTAGTGCTCCATTTCATAGTCCACTTATGAAGTCTGCAGCAGAAAAGCTTGAACAGGAATTAATAAAATACAAATATGAAGAGCCAAAATATCCAGTAATAACAAATGTAACGGCTATGCCATACGAAAATAGTTCGGAAGTGGTTGGAAATTTAATAAGACAGATAGTTGAACCGGTAAGATGGCAGGAAACAATAGAGTATCTAGATGAACAGGCTATTCAAATTGCTATTGAACTTGGTCCCAAAAAGGTTCTTACAAAATTGATGAAAAAAAATTCGAATAAGATAGTAGCTTATAGCTACGATGATAATGAAGAGGTAAAAAAGTTAAAGGATGATATCTCATTAATCAGTAATGTGAAAGAAAATAGAATGAGGTTCTTAACAAGAAGTATGGCTATAGCTGTTTGTACAAAGAATAACAATTGGAATAATGACGAGTATAAAAGAGGCGTTATAGAACCATATAAGAAGGTACAAAATATACAGGTAGAGTTGGAAAAGGCAGCAAAAGAACCTACAATGAGGCATATGGAAGAGGCTTTAGAGATGCTTATGTCAGTATTTAGGACTAAGGGTACATCGGTTGAAGAACAAAATGAAAGATTAAATCAACTATTTAATGAAACTGGAACCAGAAATTTATTTTTAGATTTTATTACGCAGAATAGCTGATATATATTTAAGGGAAGCGAGGTAAAGTAAATATGCGGTTATCGGAACTTAGAAGTATTGAATTGAACAATATATCGGATGAGGACAATACCCAACTAGATAGTATTTCAAAACATGATATTGCTGTTATTGGAATTAGTGGAAGGTTTGCAGAGGCTGATAATCTTAAGGAGTATTGGGATTTATTGAAACTGGGAAAGGATTGTATTCGTAGCTTTCCAAAGGATAGAGCAAGCCAAATAATGAATTATGTAGAACAAATGCATGCTCTAGGATTGTCAGAAGATGGAATTAAATTTATTGAAGGTGGTTTTTTAAATAATATAGATGAGTTTGATTACAGCTTTTTTGGGGTGTCATCTAAAGAAGCAAGTCTAATGGATCCAAATCAAAGGATATTTCTAGAAACAGCATGGGCTGCAATAGAAGATGCTGGCTATAGCAGAGAGCTAATAAGTGGAACAAAGACTGGAGTATATATTGGATTTAGCAATGACTTTGAAGATAGTTATAGAAAATATGTTCAAATGACCTCGCCTGAGGATATAGGTGTAGCTACAGCTGGAAATATTAAGTCAATTATTGGTAGTAGAATATCCTATTTGCTGGACTTGAGAGGACCGAGTTTAGTGGTTGATACAGCTTGCTCATCTGTGCTAGTAGCCGTTCACTTAGCGTGTCAAGCAATTAGAAATGGTGAGTGTGACATGGCTATTGCAGGTGGAGTAAAAGTAATATTATTTCCATTAAAAGGAGAAGATAGTTGGCAGATTGGAATTCAATCACCAGATTTTAGGGCTAAGACTTTTGATGAACGGTCAGTGGGAACTGGACTGGGAGAAGGTGCAGGAAGCGTTATTCTAAAGCCTTTATACAAAGCTTTAGATGATGGAGATAATATTTATGCAGTAATAAAAGGCAGTGCTATAAATCAAGATGGAAATTCTGTTGGATTAACGACTCCTAATCCAGTAGCTCAAGAAGATGTCATAACCAGAGCCTGGCGAGATGCTAATATAAATCCTGAATCAGTTTCATATATAGAGGCTCATGGAACAGGAACAAAGTTAGGTGATCCTATCGAAATAAGTGGAATACAGAGGGCTTTTAGTAAGTACACGAATAAGAAACAATTTTGTGCAGTAGGATCTGTAAAGCCTAATATTGGTCATTTAGATTGCTCTGCAGGTATTGCAAGTTTAATTAAGGTAATATTGTCTCTTAAAAATAAACAGCTTCCACCAAGCATTAATTTTAAATATACTAATGCAAAGATAGATTTTGAGGAATCACCAGTATATGTAAATGATAGGCTTTCAGAATGGAATAGCGATTACCCAAGAAGATGTGGTATAAGCTCTTTTGGTTTAAGTGGCACTAACTGTCACTTAGTTTTAGAAGAAGCTCCTATTATACCTCTAAATAAGAAAGTAGAATTAGATAAAAGTTTGAAAATTTTAGTGTTATCTGCAAAAGAAGCTTATTTATTAAAAGAATTGGTGAAATATTATGATGACTTTTTTAATGGAGCCTCAGAGAATCTTGATATTAATAGCATTACCTTCACAGCAAGTGTAGGCAGAAATCATTATAATCATCGTTTGGTAATTTTATTTAATGATTTAGAAGACATCAAAATGAAGATCAAGAAAATATGTACTTTTGATTTTGTTGGAGAATCTTATAGTTTTGAAGACATATATTATGGTGAAGTGAAGTATGTTAAGGGTGACAAAAAAGAAAGTTTAAATGAGCTGTTTTTAGAAGAAAAGGTTCGAATAACAGCTAATGCTAGCGAAAAATTGAATTTTTATTTGGAAGATATAAGAGAGCACGAGCAATCATTGTATGATATAGCTAAACTTTATACTATGGGGGCAGATATTGATTGGAGAAAGTTTTTTAACGGTAAGAAAGTTAAAAAGGTTAGTTTACCAACGTACCCCTTTAGTAGAGATAAGTGTTGGGTTAAACCTAAAAATAACAACTTAGTTGGTTTTAAAATTAAGGAAATCGAAAAAACAAGTGACATTTATATACATCCTTTGTTAGATAGAGTTGAGATTAAGTCCAAAGATATAGAAATTTATTCTACTATATATTCACCGCAGAAGCATTGGGTACTTAATGAGCATAAGGTTAATGGAAAATGCGTTGTACCTGGCACTACCTATCTTGAAATTGCTAGAGCAGCATGCGAAAAGTATTTTGGTGAGAAAGTTATTGAGATGGAGGAGTTTACGTTCCTTACTCCACTTATGGTAGACTATGGTGAATATAAGGAGGTCCATACAATTATAAAAAAAGAGAAGGGATATTTAGATGTATCTATAGTAAGCAGAGTTAACAACGATGATGAACAATGGATTTGTCATGCTGAAGGGAGAGTTAAGGCAGAATTTCTGAGTCCTATAGAACCTTATGATCTAGATAGTCTGAAAAATAAGTTTTCACCTGAGGAAGTAGTTGATTATTCAAAGATTCCTCCAAGTGCCATCGAGACTGGTAATAGATGGAGGTGTATTGAGGCAATTGCAGTAGGAAAAGATAGCATATTAGGAAAGCTAGAGTTACCTAAAGAATATCATTCAGAAACAGCTGAGTACAAACTTCACCCAGCTCTAATGGATATGGCAATGAATTTACTAATTAGGAATATTGGAGAAGGATTGTATCTTCCATGGTCATATAAATCTTTAAAGCAATACTATCCGATACCTAATAGTTTTTATAGTTATATAAGAAGAAAAGGCACAGAAGAAAATGGTATAGAAGTAGCAACTTTTGATGTTACCTTAGTTGATTTAAATGGGAATGTTATTTTAGATGTTGAGGATTATTTCGTAAAAAAGGTACATGAGGTAGAAGAAAGGTTTGGAGATAAGCTAGATTGTTTTTATAGTGTTTCATGGATAGAAGAACCTTTGATAAATACAAATAGTGATATAAATTATGGAAATGTTTTAGTATTGAAAGGTAAAAAGAATATTTGTGATGAACTATTAAGTAAAATAAGGAAACATTCTTTAAGTTTAGTAGAAGTTGATTTTGCTAGCAATTATTCGAAAGTTTCTAATAATAGATATAGCATTAATGGAAGTAAATATGATTTTTTGAGATTGTTTAATGATTTAGAAGGCATGAAATTTGATAAAGTAATAAATCTTATGAGTTTAAATGATGTTAAAGAGATAGGAAGCATAAATGAATTTCAAGAGGCTCTAAACGTAGGTGTATATAGTTTATTTGAACTCACAAAAGCACTTTTAGAAAGTAAGATGGTAATTAACACAGATTTTGTAGTTATTTCAGATTATGGACATCAAATAACTGGCAAGGAAGAGAGTATAAAACCACACAATGCTAGTCTATATGGATTGACGAAGGTTATTGGAAATGAGTATAAAAACTTAAAGTGCAAATGTATTGATATTGATTCGGAAATAGATGTAGAGGATATTTTAGCTGAGATAAGTACAAAGGATGAGACTGAATTTGTATCCTACCGACAAGGTGTAAGATATGTACAAGAATTAGATAAAAAAAATATTGAAAATATTTCTCCAGAAGAAATAAAAATTAAAGCCGATGGAGTTTACGTAATCACAGGTGGTATGGGAGGTATAGGTTTAGAAATAGCTAAGTACTTGGCAACTATTGAAAAAGTGAATTTAGTGCTGATCAATAGATCCGTGTTTCCAAGACGTGAAAATTGGACAGGTATAAAACAGGGGAATATAGATATAAAAGTGCTAAATAAGATTAAGCAGATAAATGAAATAGAATCTCTAGGAAGTAAAGTGTTTATTTACAGCGGGGATGTATGTAATGATACTGATATGAACAAAGTTTTTAGTGATGTTAGAAGTAAATTCGGCAGGATTAATGGATTAATACATGGTGCAGGAGTTGCAGGAAACGGCTTTGTTTTAACAAAAGAAAGAGAAAAATTTAGCCAAGTAGTATTGCCTAAAATGTTAGGAACTTGGATATTAAATAAGATAACTGAAAATGATAGGTTGGACTTCTTTATTAATTTTTCATCAATAAATACTCTATATGGAATTCCAGGACAGAGCGATTACACTGCAGCTAATTGTTATTTGGATTCCTTTACTGAATATAGGAATAGAGAAAACAAGAGGACTATAACATTTAACTGGGCTGCATGGAAGGAAGTAGGTATGGCTGCTGACTTTAATGTAGATGAGAGTAGAAATTTATTCAAATCACTTTCAACTGAAAAAGCAATTAAAGCTTTTAGAGAAATAATTCAGAAGAGCATAACAAAGGTTGTTGTGGGGGAATTAAACTACGATGCTGTAAGATTATTCGACAATCAGCACCAAATAACTTTAGCTCGTGGGATAAAAGAGATTATTGAAAGAAAGATAAATGCCTATGAAAACAGCAAAAAAATAGAATCTAACTTACAGTTGGATGTAATAATAAAAGGGAAGCCAGAAAATAGCTTAACAGAAATTGATAGAAAGATTGCAAAAGTATGGGGACAAGTATTAGGAATTAATGAAGTTCATGTTGATGATAATTTCAATGAACTTGGAGGAGACTCAATTTTAGCAACTCAACTGTTAAGGTATATGGAAAAGGAGTTTCCAGGATATATAGACATAGCAGATATATTTACTTACTCAACTATAGGTAAGATGTCTGAATATTTAAGTGGAAAAATTAATGAAAAAGTTGAAGTTAAGCAAGAGGATAGCTCTGAAAAGCTAGATAATATATTAGAACGCCTTTCAAGGGGTGAGATTAGTGCTAGTGAGGCCAGTGAACTATTTGGTTTGGAGGGTGATGAGTAGTGGAATCTATTGTTAAATATATCTATGAACAAGTAGGTAATAAAAATTTATCTCAACAAGAAGCAAAGAAAATGCTCTTGGAGCTTCAAAATAAAAAGTCAAAACATGAAGATATTGCTGTAATAGGAATGGCTTGTAAACTACCAGGGGCTAAGAATGTTGATGAATATTGGAGTAATCTTGAGACTTCAAAAACTTTTATTGGAAGTGTACCTAGTAAAAGAAGAGCTGATTTTGATCACATAGTGCAAGGTCCAGCAATGAAGCTCTTTACTGGACGATCATTAAATGAAATAAAAGATGAAGAAGATTTATATGTTAAAGGCGCTTTTTTAGATGAGGTAGATAAATTTGACGCACCATTTTTTAATATTACACCTAAAGAGGCAACATTTATGGATCCTTATCAGAGACTTTTTTTAGAAACTGCTTGGGAGTCAATAGAAGATGCTGGATATAATAGCAATGATATTTATAAGAGCAAAACTGGAGTTTTTGTAGGTAGAGACTATTCCCCTCAATCATTATATAAATTTATTACAGAAGATGATTCAATGCACTTAACTGGTTCTTGGACAGGTATATTGGCTAGCCGTATATCTTATATATTTAATTTACAGGGACCAAGCATGGTAGTTGATACTGCTTGTTCCTCAGGATTAACAAGTGTTCATTTAGCATGTGAATCACTTAGAAATAAAGAATGCGATATGGCTATAGCAGGTGGAATAAATATAAATATGCAATTATTAAAATCAGCAAATTCTGTAATGGATATGAGTATGGTTGAATCAGATGCTGGGGTTGTAAGAACCTTTGATAAGAATGCTAATGGAACTGTATGGGGTGAGGGTGTTTGTGTGGTAATGCTCAAACCTTTGAGTAAAGCTATCACTGATAGAGATAATATTCATGCTGTTATTAAGGGAAGTGCCATTAATAATGATGGTGCTTCAAATGGTATAACTGCACCAAATGCGGAAGCACAAGAAGATGTAATATTAAGAGCTTGGAAAGAAGCAGACATAAATCCTGAAACTTTGATGTATACAGAAGCTCATGGAACTGGGACTGTTTTGGGAGATCCAATAGAAATAAAAGGTTTAGTTAATGCTTTTAATAAGTATACAGAAAAAAAACAATTTTGTGCCATAGGTTCTGTAAAGCCAAGCATAGGACATACAGTCGCTGCATCAGGAGTTGCTGGTATGATTAAGGTAATCCTTTCTTTAAAAAATAAAAAGATTCCAGCTAGTCTAAACTTTAATGAACCAAATCCATATATTAATTTTTTAAGTTCTCCAGTGTATGTTAATGATAGGCTAAGAGATTGGAAAAGAGGTGAGACTCCAAGAAGAGGTGGAATAAGCTCTTTTGGATTTAGTGGTACCAATTGCTATATGGTGCTTGAAGAGGCACCTGATAAATTAGAAGAAACTTCTAAAGATAACCATAGAAGTGAAAATATATTAACGCTTTCTGCAAGGAATGAAAATGTATTAAGACAGCTAATAGAAAACTACAACAAGTTTTTACAACATCAAACAGAAGATAAGTTGGAAGATATATGCTATACAGCTAATGTAGGAAGAGGACATTATTTTTGCAGACTCGCTATACTTGTAAAGAATTTAGATGATTTAAAAGAAAAAGTAAGATGGTTATTAAGTGGTGAATTAAAAACAGATGAAAGTAAGGGAGTTTATTTCGGGAAATTTAAAATAGTGTCTGAAGGTAAAAAAGAAAGAGAAATCGGTGAAATTACAATATCAAATAAAACTCAAATCAGTGATGAGTTTAACAAAAGCATTAGAGAGAGTCTTACACTAAAGTTATCCAATAAAGAGCTATTAACTGAAATATGTAGGCAATATTCTAACGGGGTAGATATTGATTGGAAGATAATTTATAAGAGTGAAAATAGACACAGAATAAGTATCCCTGTATACCCTTTAGAGAGAATACGTTATTGGGCTAATCCTAAAGATTTTGGAGAAAAAAACAATGAATTAACTACGAAACAACTTGAGTATCCATTAATTGATAGAGTTTTGGCGGATTCAATGAATGAAAGAATTTATATAACTGAACTGAGTGTTGATAAACACTGGATAGTACAAGAGCATAGATTTATGGGCAATTATGTAGTTCCGGGTGTAGCTTATGTAGAATGGGCAAGGGAAGCATGTTCCGATTATGCGGGAAGTAATAATATTTCTTTAGAGGATGTTACATTTTTAACTCCACTTGTTGTATTAGAAAACGAAGTAAAAGAGGTACAAACTATTATTTCTAAGGAAAAAGATAGTTTGAAATTTTCTATAGTAAGCAAATTGAGAACAGAAGATAATCCAATAGATGCAGAATGGATTATACACTCAGAGGGAAGGGCTTATGTAGATATGGAGCAAAGTAAGCCTCAAAAATATGATATAAATGAGATAATAAAGAAGTGTAGTCGTAAAATTGATAATGTTGATCAACTAGTTGATATTTCAACAAAAATAGGGCCATTCGATTTTGGAGGAAGGTGGTATAATTTAGCAGAAGTTTATGTTGATGAAAACATAAATGATACATTAGTACTTATGAAATTACCGAAACAGTATAGGAGTGATTTAGAGGAGTACTATTTACATCCATCTTTGTTAGATAATGCAGTAAATATACAGATATCTACCAGTGATGTAGGCGGAGTATATTTGCCCTTTTTATATAAAAAATTAAAGTTTTTTGCGCCAATGCAAGAAGAGTTTTATAGCTACTTGAGAAAGATAACTAAAAACCCAAAAAATGCAGAAACCATTACGTATAACATATCTCTCATGGATAAGGAAGGAAATGTATTTGCGGAAATTGAGCAATATTCAACTAAACGTATGAGTGAGAGTGATCAGCTTAAATATAAAGGCAGTTATGGAAAGATAAATTCATATCTTGTAAGTAACTGGAGAGAAGAAAATATTTATAATGACCTGAAACAATTTACAAGGGAATGTACAGTGGTATTTAAAGGGGAAAGGGATATATGTTCAAGGTTAATTGATAATTTTGTTAAGCATGGTGAGAATGTTATTGAGGTAGAGATTGGAAGTGAATTTAAGAAGATAAGTGAAAATAAGTATGAAATAGGGACAACCCAAATGGATTATGACAACTTTATTAATGCTATTAGAACAAGCGGATTTACTAGAATAATTCATATGATGACTTTAAGAGATAATAGGGAGTTATTAGATATAGAATCTCTTAAAGTGTTGCAAAAAAGAGGGGTTTATTCGATTTTCTATTTAGCTAAAGCTTTAAATAAAAATAATATAAATAAATCAATCGATCTTATATTAGTATCTGATTATGTAAATAAAGTAACTGGAGAAGAAACCATAATTAATCCTCACAATGCAACAATGTTTGGTATTGGAAAAGTACTACGTGAAGAACTTAAAAATATAAATTGTAGGTGTATTGATATAGATGAATATACCTCACCAAATTCTATTTTAGACCAAATCTATTCTAAAACAAATTGGTATTGTATAGCAAATAGGCAAGGGAAAAATTACGTTGAAGAACTGACTAGTTTAGAGAAGGGTTCAGTAGAAAGAACTCAATTTCATATAAAAAAAGGTGGGGTTTATGTTATAACTGGTGGAACTGGTGCTCTTGGATTAGAGGTAGCGAAACATATTTCATCACTAGACAAGGTTAAGTTAATATTAATAAATCGTTCACCTATGCCTGAAAAAGACAAATTAATAGAACACATTAATTTGATTAATGATTCCAAACTTAGTAAAAAGCTAAAGGATATAAAACAAATTAATGATAGCGGGTCCTTAGTGGATTGCTATAGTGTAGATGTCTCAGATGAACAACAAATGAGGTTAGCTTTTGATGATATTGTTAAAAAGTATGGAAATATAAATGGAATAGTTCATGCAGCAGGGGTCGCTGGGAAGGGGCTTATGTTACTAAAGGACGAAGAGCAGTTTAATAAAGTACTTTATCCTAAGGTTTATGGCACATGGATATTAAACGATATTACTTCAAATATGGATTTAGATTTCTTTGTACTTTTTTCATCAATAGTTACTTTATTTGGAATACAAGGACAATCGGATTATACTGCAGCTAACTGTTATTTAGACTCTTTTTCTGAATATGGAAGTGTTTTGGGAAGGAGAATTCATTCTATTAAATGGTCAGCGTGGGAGGATATGGGCATGGCGTTTGAAAATAACGTCGATAAAGATTCGGGATTATTTAGAATGATAAATTCTGAGGAGGCATTAAATATATTTGATGATATTATAAGTTCTGATATAACCAAAGTAGTACCAGCTGAGTTAAACTTCAATTCAATCGAAGCTGATGTAGATAAAAATAGTTATATAAAAATATCATCAAAATTGGAACAAGAAATTAATAAAAAAATAAATTCTTCAAGAGCTAAAAAGAATAACTTAAGTAAGAGGAAAATTGTAGGTAAAGTTGCAATTAGGGGAAAATCAGAAGAAGAATTAAATACAATAGAAAAAGAACTCTCAGAAGTATGGGGGAGTGTACTAGGAATGGAAGAAGTTGATCTATATGAGAGTTTCAATGAAATGGGAGGAGATTCCATACTAGCAACTCAACTATTAAAGGAGATAGATAAAGTTTATCCAGAGGTTTTAGATATTTCAGATATATTTACTTACTCAACAATTATAGAAATGGCAAAGTATATAGAAGATAAATGCAATTCAAACAAGAAAGTATTAAGCGCTAAGGATATATCTTCATATAATGAAGACGAATTATTGGATTTGTTAGATAATCTAGAGGCAGGTGCAACAACTATAGAGAATGCATTAGAGATTCTTAAGGATAAAAGGGGATAGCTTATGGATGTTGAACTTATTAATAAATATATTCTTGAATGTGTTAAAGAACAAAGAATAGAAAAAAAGATGGCATTAGAAATACTTAAGGAAATAAATATTAACGGGAAAAATAAATCAAAAGATATTGCAATTATAGGAATGGCATGTAGACTTCCAGGAGCTAAAAATGTTAATGAATACTGGAATAATCTATTAAATGGTGTGAACAGTATAAAAAGGTGTTCAGAAACAAGAAAAAAAGATATTGTAGATTTTTTTCCGTTTACTAAAGAGGCAGCTAAAAGTTCAGACTTTAAGATTGGTGCACTTGATGAAATAGATAAGTTTGATGAATCCTTATTTAGGATATCGCCTAAAGAGGCTATTTTGATGGATCCATACCAAAGATTGCTGCTTGAAACTTCATATGAAGCTATAGAAGATGCAGGTTATGGAGGAAACGCAATTATAAATTCAAACACAGGTGTTTTTATAGGGAGAGATTACTCAACAAATGATATGTATATTGATGGGGTCAGCAATCAGGAGTTTTTAGCTGCTACAGGTTCATATCCAGCGATTCTTTCAAGTAGAATATCATACGTTTTTAACCTGCACGGACCAAGTATAGTTTTTGATACAGCTTGCTCTTCAAGTTTTGTAGCGTTGAATATGGCTTGCAAAGGATTAAAAGATGATGAATGCGAAATGGCTATAGTAGGTGGAATAAATCTATTTATAAATCCATTTTTAATTGATGGAAAAGGGTCCAATATGGATATGATAGAATCTAATGAAGGAAAGCTAAGAGCCTTCGATAAAGATGCATCAGGAACAATATGGGGAGAAGGCGTTGGTGTAGTTGTTATAAAATTACTAGATAAAGCAATAAAAGATAATGATAATATTTATGCAGTAATAAAAGGTAGTGCAATAAATAATAATGGTACAGCTAATGGAATTACTGCTCCTAGTGCTGAAGCACATGAGGAAGTAATAGTAAATGCTTGGAAGAATGCTGGAATTGATCCAGAAACTATCTCATATATAGAATCTCATGGCACTGCAACAAAAATTGGAGATACTATTGAAATAAAGGGATTAACAAATGCTTTTAAAAGGTATACAGATAAAAAGCAATTTTGTAGTTTAGGAGCTGTAAAAGCAAATATAGGACATTCTATGAGTGCATCAGGTATAGCATCTCTAATAAAGGTGGTACTATGTATAAAAAATGAAGCGATACCTCCCAATATAAATTTTGAGCAGTCTAATCCTTTCATTAATTTTTGCAATTCCCCTGTATTTTTCAATGATATCTATAGGCATTGGAAGTCAGAAGATGGTCCAAGAAGGGCTGGTATTAGTAACTTTGGTTTAAGTGGCACCAATGGTCATGTAGTTTTGGAGGAATATAGAGAAAAAGAAAGTGAAAAAAGGCAAGAGCTACTCCCAAATATTCCAAACTATAATGTGCTGACTTTATCTGCTAAAAGTGAAAAAGTACTTAAGCGTATTATAAAAAACTATTATAAGTTTTTAAAAAACAATGAAGATTTAAATTTGAAAAATATTTGTTATACTTCAAGTATTGGCAGAGGTCACTATAACTATCGTGTTGCAATAATAGTAAAAGACTTAAAAGAACTAGAGAAAAGATTAAAAAATTTAATTTGCAAATTTCCTTCAAATATAGATGATGAATTTGTTTATTATGGAAAGCATAGAGTTGTTCATGAAAATGATGAATACATGAATGAAGAATCTATAACAGAGAAAGAGAAAAACAGTATTACTAAAGAGTCTTTTATATTATTAAAAGATTACTTAGATACCGGAAAAGTTAAAGTTGAGTATTTAAAGAGTATATGCTCTTTGTATTTGAGAGGAGCAGATATTCCATGGAATAACTTTTATAGTACTGAGAAAGTTAAAAAAGTAAGTTTACCGACATATCCCTTTGAGAGAAAAAGGTGTTGGCTTGACACTCCAAAAAGAGAAGAAGATGATAGGGAAAAAGAAAGAGTGAATGTAGATAGGTATAGAAGTTTAGAAACTATTAAAGTAATTGGGAGACGAGATGGTGTATATAGTACATTCGAGAAGAAAATAGGCGAAATTATAGCTGAAAAGCTGGGGATGAAAGAGATAAGTATCTATGACGAACTTTTTGATCTTGGAGTAGATTCAATCCATATAATTGAGATTGTGTATAAGATATGTGATGAAATGAAAATTCAGTTGAAACTTGACGAAATATCAGATTACACAACTATTTTTGATATAGCAAAAGGAATTGAGAAAAAGATTATACAAAAAGATAACATTTCATCTGATGTAGAAAATAAAGTAGCTCCTGATAGATATGAACTAACTCCAGAAGATATAAGTAAAAAAAATAAAATACTTGAAAAGAAATTAAAAAGGTATGACTACTGTAAAATAGTTGTATTTAATAATGATAAGGTTGTTTTAGAAAAAAAAATAACTGAAACCACTGCTATGGCTGCTAACTGTTATATTTTGGGGGATGGTAAAGAGTGTATAGTTATTGATCCAGGTGTTGATTATTATGAGATATTAAATGCTGCGCAACAATCAAATATGGATATAAAATACGTGATAGCAACCCATTGTCATCTAGATCATATAATGAATGCAGATAAAGTAGTTGAAAAAACCAATGCTAAGATTCTAGTTCCTGAAGGTGATATAGATTTACTAAGAAGTACTATTAAGGGTGAGCCTAGGAATATATTTAGATATATTAAAGATGCTGAAGAGATTATAGTAGGAAACTTAAAGCTTGAAATAATCCATTTGGGTGGACATACTAAAGGAAGTATATGTATTAAGTCTGAAAAACAACTGTTTACAGGTGATGTAATATTTAAGCATTCTATTGGAAATCCAGACAGTGAGTGGGGAGGCAGTTATTCAGAGATAGTTCAGTCTATTCGAAACAAGTTATTTGTCCTAGAGGATAAGGTAACGATTTATCCTGGTCATGGTGAATTTACTACTATAGGAGATGAAAAAGAAAATAATATAATAACTATATTAAAGTAAAATGTAATTGAATTTCCATGGGAAAAATTGACTAAGTGTATATATATGGTAAAATTAATATATATGCACTTAGGGTGATTTAATATGATGTAGTAAAACTGTTAAATCTTATAGTTGCATTAGAAGACATGATTATGAGGAGGAATATAATGAGAAATGAATATGGAAGGGATTTAACAAAAGGAAAGGTTTTTAGTAATTTAATAGTACTTGCACTACCAATATTTTTAGTATTACTTTTGACAATGGGATACCAAATAATTAATTCAATATGGATAGGGAATATGCTAGGAAAGGATGCATTGGCTTCAGCAACTGTTAGCTTGTCAATTCTAAGTTTACTTATTTCGGTAGCGACAGGCTCAACTTTAGCTATCTCTATATTAATCTCCCAAACATTCGGAAAGAAAGACCATGAAATGGTTAAAAAAATTGTAGATAATTCAATATACTTTTTTATTATAGTTAGCGTAATTATAACCGTTGTTTTTATAATTGGAAGTAATTTTTTCCTTAAAGTTATGGGAGCGTCTGATGAAATACTTGGTATGGCTTCAACTTACTTAAGACTATCAATGGTAGGTTTTTTGGCAATATACTTATTTGATGTAGTCAATGCAATATTAAATGGAGTTGGAGATGTAAAAACACCATTAAAAATTTTGGTATTATCAACTGTTATAAATGCTGTACTTGATCCAATACTGATTAGCAGATTTGGTTTAAAAGGTGCTGCATTTGCCTCTCTAATTTCTCAAGTTGCTGCTTTAATTGCAGGGATTATTTATATCAATAAAAAGGGCGATTTATTATCAATAAAAATTAAGAGATTTACCTTTGATAAAGAAATAATTATCAAATTGGTGAAGATTGGATTTCCTTCATTAATACAACAATGTTTATTACCATTAAGCTCATTATTTATTACAGCACTTGTAGCAAGTTACGGTTCGGAATCTATAGCTGCGTTTGGAGCTGCTGGAAAGATAGACTATTTTGCTATAATACCGGCGATGGCAATTGGAAATGCAGTATCAATTATGGCAGGTCAAAATATAGGCGCTGGTCTATATGACAGAGTGAAAGAGATATTTAAAAATGCAATAAAAATTAATTTATTAATTAATCTTATTATTGCGTTAGTAGTATTTTTCATGCCTAAAATACTATTACGTATGTTTGCAGCAGATCCACATGTATTAAATATTGGGGCTAATTATCTTAAGATAGTTTGTTTTGGATATATACTTTTTGCAATATCATTTGTAACTAACGGGATTATCAATGGCTCAGGTAAAACCATTATTACAATGCTTATATCATTTTTGTCTCTATGCATTATACGCGTACCTATAGCAATATTTTTATCTCATAATGGGTTTGGATTAAATGGAATATGGATTGCAATTCTTATAAGTTATGCTGTAACCTCTGTTAATAGCTCATTATACTACTTGCTAGGTAAGTGGAGAAAGGTTGCTTTAGATGCAGCTGCTTAGATATGAATAAGAGGAGAATATAAATGTCATTGGAGAGAAAATCAGTTATAACAGTATTTAGTATTATATATATTATCTTACCATGTGTTATAATTGGAAATTTAATATTTACTAATCCTAAAAGTGTATTGGTATATTTAACAAATATAATTATTTTTTTAGAGTATTTTGTAATTCTATATTACACGGGATATTGGGGAGCTATAAACTATAAAATAAAATATCTTTTTGTTACGATAGGATTACTAGTCATTCTTAGGGAGACTAAAGAAATTACAACATTGACAACTTTATATCAAGTGACCGACATGTCAAATTTATTTTTTATGTTTAGGATAATACTATTTTTGATACTAGGCGTTAATATTATATTTATATTCAAAAGTTTTTCTTATAAAGGAAAGGATGTTAAACTAGAATTTCCATTTAAGGATGGGGAATATTGGATAATGCATGGAGGAGATGGCAAACATAGTTCTTTGACAAATTATCACTATAATGCTTTTTTTCATAGAAGAGCTGGAGTTAATGATTCAATGAGATATGCAGTAGATATAGTTAAACTTAGTAGAGGTAAGATATCAAAGCATATATTTTCAACAAATATATTAGATTACGAAAGTTTTCAAGATAAGATCTATGCCCCATGTGATGGAAAAGTAGTTGATATAATTGAGGAGTATGACAATAGTGCTCCATATGGTGGAAATTACCCGTATAATACAGGAAATACAATAATTATTAAGACTAAGGATTATTATGTTTTAATGGGCCACATACAGAAGGGAAGCATAAGAGTTAGGCTATCTGAATATGTAGCTAAGGGAGATGAGATTGCTAGAGTAGGTAATTCAGGTATGACTCAGTTTCCTCATTTACACATGCAGGTTGTATCTTCAGATTCAGAATATATGTGGTTTGGAAAAGGAATTCCTATATTATTCAATAACAAATTTCCTGTGAAAAATATGATTTTTAAAGTTTAAAATCATATGAAAACTATCTACTGCTGCAGTAAGCCATATGTATTTTTTATTGAAGAAATTACTTTGGATTCGCAGCAGTTTATATCTGTAGAAAATCTGATAAAATTATTCATATAATAGATGCTGTAAATATAGTGTTTTATACAGCAGAAAAGAGGGGAAATATGAGGTTATTTTGCTTTCCTTATGCAGGTGGTTCAGCGACTGTCTATTCAAAGTGGAAAAAAATGGTGAACAGTTCTATAGAAATTGTTCCAGTCGAATTTCCTGGGAGAGGAATAAGATTTAATGAAAAGCTATGTGATAACATGAAGAAATTAGTTGACGATGTATACAATAGCTTAGAGAAAAGTCTTATTGAAGATGAATATATGCTATATGGACACAGTATGGGTGGACTTTTTGTATACTATTTAACTAATAAAATTGTAAAAAGTGGTATTAGATTGCCGAGTAGATTGTTTATATCAGGAAGAAGAGCTCCTCATATTAACAAGAGTAGCGAATTTTTTTACGAAATGACAGATAAGGAGTTTGTAAGTAAAATATATGAAATTGGAGGCACACCAAAGGAACTTATAGAAAACGAAGAAATGTTAAAAATTTACATTCCAATTATAAAAAATGACTATAGGCTAGTTGAGACTTGTCTATATGAAAAGCCAGTAAAAATATTTGATTTTGATATAACTATTTTTAATGGTATAGAAGATGATTTAGACAAGGAAGATATAGAAGAATGGAGTAGATATACATCAAAAAAGTTTATTAGCTATAATTTTAATGGTGGACATTTTTTTATACGGGACTACGGGAAAGAAATACTTGATATTATATATAATCAAACAAAGCAAGGAACTTCATAACTAATCATTTCTAATAACTTCAAGATTCTAGGAAGTGTTTTCCACAGAATTTTAATTACTATAATTTAAAAGTCACGGAAAAATGACATTAAATCTGTATTATTTATATAATTACTTAATTATTTAAGTGATTATATTATTTATTAAGAAGAGGTTTCTTAATATAAGGATACATTAATAAAATTAAGGAGGAGAGAGATGGATATTGATGGTGTTAAGGAATTATTGAATTTGATAGAAAAATCGAATTTTTCTAAAGTTGAATTATGCATTGGTGGCGATTCTTTGAAGTTGGAGAAAGTAGATAGTAAAGAGATAAGCTTAGATAGGATTTATTATGAGGATAATGAGGTTTGTGATAGCCTTATAGAAGAACGTATAAATGGACAAGCATTTATAGAAATTATCAAATCTCCTATGGTTGGAGTATTTCATAATTCAGCTAGTCCTGAAGAAGACCCTTTTGTTAGTATTGGAAGTAAAGTTAAAAAAGGAGACGTAATAGGAATAGTTGAGGCAATGAAGCTAATGAATGAGATAGAAAGTAATTGTGAAGGTGAGGTAATCGAAATTTGTAAAAAAGATAATGAAACCGTAGGGTATGGTGATGTTCTTATAAAGATTAAGTTAGGTTAAGAGGGTGATATTTTGATTAAGAGAGACAACACTATAAGAAAGGTTTTAATAGCTAATAGAGGAGAAATTGCTGTAAGAATTATAAGAGCCTGCAAAGAATTAGGGATAAAAACTGTTGCTGCTTATTCTGAAGAAGACAAATATTCACTAACTACTGATTTAGCAGATGAGGCAATTTGTATTGGTAGGGCTTCTGCTAAAGAGAGTTATTTGAATATTCCAAATATAATTAGTGCTTGTGATGTTACTGGTGCAGACAGTATACATCCCGGTGTTGGCTTTTTATCGGAAGATCCTAACTTTGCAAGAATATGTGAGGATTGTAATATAACTTTTATTGGACCCAGTAGTGAAACCATATCAATGATGGGAGATAAATCAAGAGCAAAAAAAATTATGAGAAGTTTAAATATACCTACTATACCTGGATCAGATGGAGAAATTAATTCTGTAGAAGAAGCGTTAATAATTGCAAATAAGATAGGATATCCTGTAATGATAAAGGCTTCATTTGGTGGTGGAGGGAAAGGCATAAGAATAGCTAATAGCGATGAAGAATTAAAAAAGGAATACTATGTATCAAGGCTTGAATCTAAGGCTTGTTTCCATAGTGAAAGTGTATATATAGAAAAAATTATCAGATCTCCAAAACATATTGAATTTCAGATAATTGCAGATAAGTATGGAAATGTAGTTCATCTAGGAGAAAGGGATTGTTCTATGCAGAGAAATAATCAGAAAGTTATAGAAGAATCTCCATGTAACTATATTTCTGAAAAGCTGAGAAGAGATATGGGAGAAGTTGCTATTAAAGTAGCGAAATCAGTTGGATATGTAAGTGCAGGAACTGTTGAATTTTTACTGGATGAGGATAACAACTACTACTTTATGGAGATGAATACTAGAATACAAGTGGAACACCCTATAACTGAAGTAATTACCGGTATTGATTTAGTTAAAGAACAAATAAATGTTGCAAGTGGAAAAAGACTTTATTTTACTCAAGAGGAAGTAAGCTTAAGTGGACATGCTATCGAGTGTAGGATAAATGCAGAAGATACTAAGAATGGATTCGCACCTTGTTCTGGAAAGATAGGAACCCTAATACTACCAGGAGGTACTGGTATTAGAGTTGATAGTTGTATTTATAGTGATTGTAATGTATCACCATATTATGATTCTATGATTGCTAAGATAATTGCGCATGGAAGAGATAGAAATGAGTCTATCAAAAGGATGGTAAGAGCACTTGAAGAACTCAGAATAGATAATATAATTACTAATAAAAACTTTCAAAGTTGGTTACTGGAACAAGAGGAATTTTTAAATGGAAGCTATAATACAGAATTTTTATCAAATAAGTTGGTGAGTGTAAATGAATTCGTTAAGTAAAGTTAATATAATAGAGGGAATGTGGACGAAGTGTAAAAAATGTACAAATATCATATATACAAAAGAATTAGAAGAAAATTATAATGTATGCCCAAAATGTAATTATCATTTTAGAATAAGTGCTAAAGAAAGGATTAAACTTATAATAGATGAAAATTCTTTTGAAGAATTATATAGTGACATAGAAACAAAGAATATTTTAAATTTTGATGGTTATGATGAAAAGTTAAGAGATAGTATTGAAAAAAGTTCAATAAATGAAGCGGTTATTTGTGGAACTGGTGAAATAGGTGGCATAAAGGTAGCTGTAGCTATAATGGATAGTAATTTTATGATGGGAAGTATGGGAATAGTTGTAGGAGAAAAGATTACAAGGTTGGTTGAATATGCTGGAGAAAAAAGGGTAGCATTGATAATTTTTTGTGCTTCTGGTGGAGCGAGAATGCAGGAGGGAATATTTTCACTGATGCAGATGGCGAAGATATCATTTGAATTATCAAAGTTTAGGGAAGAAGGAGGCCTATATATCTCTGTATTAACTGATCCAACAACAGGAGGAGTAAGTGCCAGCTTTGCCATGCAAGGAGATATAATAATTGCTGAGCCAAAGGCCTTGGTAGGGTTTGCAGGTAAAAAAGTAATACAGAATACTATAAAAGAAGAATTGCCAAAAGATCTACAAAGAGCAGAATTTCTATTTAGAAAAGGGTTAATTGATAAGATAGTAAATAGAAAGGAAATGAAGAGTTTTTTGTTCGACATTCTTGATATAAATAAGGGGATACACTATGAATCAAGAAAATAATTTTAATAATAATGCTTGGGAAAAAGTCAAGCTATCACGTGATATAAGAAGACCTAGCTCTAATTATTATATAAGTAACATTAGTGATAAGTTTATAGAGCTACATGGGGATAGATGTTATGGTGATGATAGTGCCATTATCGCAGGAGTATGTAAAATAGATGGAATATCTCTGGTTATTATAGGAATTACGAAAGGTGATAATACTAAAGAAAACATAAATAGAAATTTTGGAATGCCAAAACCAGAGGGGTATAAGAAATCCTTACGATTAATGAAATATGCGGAAAAACATAAAATGCCAATCATATGCCTAATTGACACACCAGGTGCTTACTGTGGAATTGAAGCTGAAGAGAATGGGCAAGGTATGGCGATTGCAAATAACCTAATAGAGATATGTAAATTGAAAGTTCCGATAGTATCAGTATTTATTGGCGAAGGTGGAAGTGGTGGAGCATTGGCATTAGGAATTGCGGATAGGATATTAATGTTAGAAAATGCTATATATTCAATCTTGTCTCCAGAAGGTTTTTCCAGTATATTGTGGAAGGATTCTAGTAGATTTGTAGAGGCTGCTAGTGTGATGAGACTGACTGCAAATGATCTTAAAGAACTAGGAATAATAGATAGAATAATTGAAGAACCAGAAGATGGCGCACATAATAATAGAGCGTATATAGCAAAAGAGTTAAAGAAGATTTTAATCCAAGAATTAGATAAATTAATGGAATGTAATTTAGATACATTATTAAAGAAGAGATATAGTAAATTCAGGAGAATCGGGATTGAGTTTTATTGATAGTTATGTATGATTTATAGGTTGGTAAATTAAGCAACTGGTATGATTAGAATTAGTACATTTGAAGTTCTCCAACAGTAATTACTTGATAAGAAGAGTCTAAATTAAATAAAATATATATCTGAAGGGTTATAGTTTATGTACGTACAACATATAGTGTTATTGTACTATCAAAAAACATTTAATCAATATGATTTTAGTGCAAACTTGAAATGTTTATTTATTTCTCTAGAGCAATAGGAAAATATTGTGATTACATTAAAAAAGTTAACCTCACAATTCTAATCTGTATTAATACAGATTAGAATTGTGAGGTTTGTAATATTTAAATTAGAAAATTATAATTATAAGTAGAGATAATGTTTACATTGGATTTGATAGAATATTGTTGCTAAAGCAGCTTGACAAAGTTTATTTGTTAATCCGATGTTGCTCTAATT
Organism: Clostridium sp. C8-1-8; assembly: GCF_009928445.1. Taxonomy (GTDB): domain Bacteria; phylum Bacillota; class Clostridia; order Clostridiales; family Clostridiaceae; genus Clostridium_AR. The sequence continues at coordinate 178,751 of NZ_JAABNO010000002.1, forward strand.
ATTCATGCAAAAATATTAATATAATTAATTACTATAAAATTAAGTTGTAAAGGAGTAGTTAAAATGCTTCATAAAAAATTAAAACCATTTCCTAAGGATTTTCTTTGGGGTGCATCTACATCTGCATACCAAGTTGAAGGAGCTAATTTAATCGATGGCAAAGGGCCATCCTGCCAAGATGTAAAGAAGGTACCAGAAGGTACTTCTGAGTTAGATGTTTGTGCAGATCAATACCATCGTTATAAAGAAGATGTTGCGTTAATGGCAGAAATGGGATTTAAGGTTTATCGTTTCTCTATTTCTTGGTCAAGATTAATTCCAGAAGGGACAGGAGAAGTAAATCCTAAAGGAGTAGAGTACTATAATAATTTAATAGATGAATGTCTTAAACATAATATAATTCCTTTAGTCACAATGTTTCACTTTGACATGCCAGCAGCACTAGATAAAAGGGGTGGCTGGTCTAAAAGAGAGTCTATAGATTGGTTTGTGAACTTTGCTAAAGTTATGTATGAAAATTTCGGTGACAGAGTTAAGCACTGGCTTACTATCAATGAGCAAAATGTATTAACCCTGGCTGGAGAAGTTATTGGTACTGCAATGATTCCTGAAGGATGCACTAATATACGTAAAGAAATCTATCAGCAAAACCATCATATGTTAGTCGCTCAAGCTAAGGCTATGGCATTGTGTCATGAGATGATAAAAGATGCAAAAATTGGTCCAGCGCCAAATATATCCTTGGTCTATGCTGCTAGTTGTAAACCAGAAGATAATTTAGCAGCTCAAAATTTTAATGCTATACGTAACTGGTTATATTTAGATATGGCTGTATATGGCAAATATAATAGTTTAGCTTGGTCATACTTGGAAGAAATTGATGCTGTTCCTGAGATTGAAGAAGGAGACATGGAAATACTTGCTTCAGGTAAACCAGATTTTATTGGGTTCAACTACTATAATACTGCTACTGTGCAAGCTAGTGATATGGAAGCCAGTGAAGCTGGTAAAAAGGATCAACAGAAATCTATGGGAGAGCCAGGAGTATTTAAAGGTTTTAAAAATCCAAACTTACCTACTACTCAATTTGGTTGGGAGATAGATCCAGAGGGCTTCAGGGCTACCATGAGAGAAATATATTCAAGATATAGATTACCATTAATTGTTACTGAAAATGGCTTAGGTGCCTATGACAAATTAGAACAAGATGGCTCAATACATGATCCATATCGTATTGAGTATTTGAGAAAACATATAGAGCAGCTCCGCTTAGCTATAACCGATGGGGTAGATATGATGGGGTATTGCCCTTGGTCTGCTATTGATTTAATATCTACTCATGAAGGTATGGTAAAACGCTATGGCTTTATTTATGTGGATAGAGAAGAATTTGATCTAAAGACCTTAGATCGTTATCGTAAAGATTCTTTCTACTGGTATAAAAAAGTCATTGATTCTAATGGAGAAAAGTTGGAAGATTAATAATAAGGAAACACCGCAGAAATGCGGTGTTTCTATTCATTTAAAAAATTTTATGGAGCGGAAAATGATTTGTTACGATCCATTCTTATTTATAGGCTACTATAGAGTGTACTTTTTAGAATCATTGCTTACAACTGACTTAACAAGACCATATACAAGATTATCTTGTTCAATTCCTTCAAGATGCAGGACATCTATTACTTCTACAACCATGCAATTAGTAGCTCCATCTATTAGTATAGCGGAGTCATTTATTGTATACTTGATGTTTGAAAACTTATCTGTATCATCAGAATGGTTTTCTCCTAAAGATTTAATTATATCTTGTTGATTTTCATTCAATGCACTTACACCGATGATATCCCCTTTACAGATATTCTTTCCGGTTATGCTTTGAGTTCCAAGAAGCATTAGGATTTTGTCATAGTCTGCCTGCATAGCCCAGGCACAAATCATACCATATTTTCTTTCATTTTTTATGAAGCTAACGGCATTGGCTCCATAGTTAAAAGCAGTAAGTTCCACTTTCTATCACCTCATTATTCTTTCATTTATATTTTTAGACATATAGATATGCCACTTTAGTTACATTTTACTATATAGGTATGGTATAAGAAAGAAAAGCTTTCAAAGATGATATTTTTGAAGTTCTTTCAAATGAAATTACGCATACAGACTATCAAAGTATTAATCTGTTAAATCATTGTTATAATTATAGGCCAATGCCCTAGTTATTTGCATGAGTAATAATATAGAGATATAATTAAAAAGCAATTAATTGTTTTACAATTTAGATGGAGATGAGTTTTAATGACAGATAAAAATAAAAATAATGCCTACAATACTATATCTCACTGGCAAGATTTTAAAATTAAAATCATGCTAGAAGGCATAATTGTAGGTATTTTTTCTGGGTTATTGGTTGTATTATACAGGATAGCTTTGGAGAAGGCAGAGAGCTTAAGAAACCAATTAATAGTGGCTAATTCTTCTAATATAATAGTAGATATAATTTGGTTTATTATTTTGATAATTGGAGCAGTGATTGTAGGCAAGCTTGTAGAAAGTGAGCCTATGATAAGTGGAAGTGGAATACCTCAGGTTGAGGCGGTATTACGTGGAAGGCTTAAGATGAATTGGTTACCTGTGATTGTTAAAAAGTTTATAGGTGGGGTAATATCTATTGGAGCCGGACTTTCTTTAGGCCGTGAAGGCCCTTCTATACAACTTGGAGCAGCAGTAGGACAAGGATTTAGCAAGATATTTAAACGACTTAAAGTGGAAGAAAGATATCTTATTACCAGTGGCGCAAGTGCTGGGTTATCTGCAGCCTTTAATGCTCCTCTCGCTGGAGTTATGTTTGCGTTAGAAGAAGTGCACAAGCATTTTTCGCCATTAGTATTACTTTCAGCTATGTCGGCATCCTTAACAGCAGATGTAGTTTCAAGGTATTTCTTTGGATTAAATCCAGTCTTTAATTTTAAGAATATAACCTTACTTCCTCTTAGTTACTATGGTTATATTGTAGTATTAGGAATTGTGGTTGGCTTATTTGGAGTGGTATATAATTATTCACTTATGAATGCTTTAAAGTTATATGGAAAGCAAAAATGGTTATCAGGAAGGTTCAAACCAATAATACCCTTTGTGCTTGCAGGAGTATTAATGTTATTTTTACCAGTTGTTCTCGGTGGAGGACATTCCATAATAAATGAATTAATTTCTGGTAACTTTACTCTGAAAATGCTTGTTTTAATCCTAGTAGTTAAGTTTTTATACTCTATGATAAGTTTTGGGTCTGGGGCTCCAGGAGGGATTTTCTTTCCACTATTGGTATTAGGAGCACTTACTGGGGCAATATTTGCTAAAACTTTAGTATATTTCTTTGGATTAGATCCAATGTATATAAATAATTTTATAATACTTGCTATGGCTGGATACTTTGCAGCAATAGTAAGAGCACCCATTACAGGAAGTATATTAATAACTGAGATGACAGGTTCATTAAATCATCTATTATCATTGAGTATTGTGTCAATTGTAGCTTATATTGTAGCAGACTTACTAAAATCTGAACCAATATACGAATCTTTACTTGAAAGGCTTGTTAAGGGGAGAGATAAACAAAAATACTCAGACAGCGAAACAAATAAGGTCATTCTAGAGATTCCAGTTCTAATGGATTCCGATATTGAAGATAAACATATAAAAGATCTAAGTTTACCTAAAGATTGTCTAGTTGTTGCCATAAAAAAGGGAGAAAAAGAAGTTATTCCAAGAGGAGATACTATAATTGCTGCTGGAGATTTTCTTCATATTATTGTAAATGAAAGTGGAGCAGCAGAAATTAATGAATATTTAAGTGATATGGGAAGGTAATTGATTGCTGAAGAACTAAAAACATTCACTTATTATTATAAGTAACTTTTAAGCTTTTAATTGGAAGGCAGTTCTATGTTAATTAGAACTGTCTTTTTACTTTATAAGGATTATAGAAAATACTATTATTTTTATTGCACATAATGTGATGCTGCTATGCAAAAACTATCTTTACTGTTAAAGAAAATATAAAAAAATTGCTAGCTAAACCTAATAAATATGAAGGGCTTAGGACAACTATTTAGAGTAAAAGGTAAAAAAATCGCTTGATAGACCTTGTGCACAAACGTTCAGAAAAGGCAGACGCGAAAAAGTTTATTAAGGAAGTTTAACCTCAGAGAATTTTTATTCCATTATAGTAGAAAGGTAGGTGATAGCCTGCACAGTTATTTTATAGAGGACTATAAGGTAAGTTTAGCTATGTGCAGGATAGCTATGGGTGAACAAGTAAATAGGGATAGAAGAAAGATTTTGTTTAAAATAATAGTAATATCTATTATAGCAATTATATTTGTACCTATATTATATTCGGGAATATATCTTTATGCTTTTTGGGATCCTTATGGAAGGTTTTATGATGTGCCAGTAGCCTTTGTAAACTTAGATAAGAAGGTTGTTAAGGAAGGAAAAGAGTATAACGTTGGAAAGGATATAGAAGATAATCTAAGAAAAAATAATAAGGTTGGTTGGAAATTTGTTAGCTATGATGAAGCTAAAAAAGGAGTAAGTGGTACAAAATATTATGCTTTAATATTAATTCCAGAAGACTTCTCTAAGAACATATCTGAAGCAGCTAGTGGCAACTTGGTTAAGCCTACGGTACTTTATGAAGCAAACAAAGGTAAGAACTTTGTGTTTGCTCAAGTATCTGAAAGAGCAGCTGAAAGCATTAAGTCAGAAGTTGCTTCTAGTATTCAGGAACAAACAACTAAATCACTAGCAGGTAGCTTATACACTGTAAAGGATTCTTTGTCAGAGGCAAGTAAAGGTGCAAGTTCATTGGTGGATGGCACGGTAAGGTTATTAAATGGTTCAAATCAATTAGATACAGGATTAGCTAAAGCTACAAGTGGAGCAAAGCAGCTTCAAAGTGGCTTAGAAAAAGCTTATGCTGGAGAAGCTAAACTTACAACGGGAATAGATTCATTACTGGCTGGATTAAATAAGTTTAAAGGTGGATTAACTCAAAACTCAGAGGGAGTTAATCAATTGGTAAGTGGAGCTAAGGCTCTCTCAGATGGTATGTCGGCAGTGGCATCTGGAACTTCAAAAGCTAATCTTTCTCAAGGACTAACAACTGCAGCAGATAGCATAGCTCAAATTAAAGGAGCGTTAAATCAGGTATCTTCCATACTGTCTACCTCAAATGACCCACAGAGTATTGGTACTGCTCAAACAATCTTAAATGGATTGGTCAATACTATAAACACTAAGAAGCTTGAAGAAAATCTTAGGACTGCAGCAGGCAGTGCTAGTTCTTTAACAAACAACTTAAATCAATTAAGTGCTGCAGCAAGTACACTTTCTACTACTCAAAATAATGCTCTTTCTGGCGTGAATCAACTTATAAATGGAGCAAATAACCTGAAAAGTGGAAGCCAGGAGCTTAGTAGGGGATTAAGTACAGCAGTAAAAAAAACAGGAGAGTTAGCTTCAGGGCTTACTACTCTAAATAATGGTACTAAGGATTTGTCCAATGGACTTAATTCACTTAGTGATGGAACTATAAAGCTAAGAGATGGATTAAACAGTGGTTATAACACTATGAATAACAGCTTAAAGTTTGGAATAGAAGATATATCAAGCTTTGTAACTAATCCTCTAACTTTATCTGATGTATCAATAAACACAGTTAAGTATTATGGTGAAGGGCTTGCCCCATATTTTATTTCTTTATCACTTTGGCTGGGGGCAATGTTAATGAATTTAATATTGTCTCTTACAAAGCTGTCAAAGGTAGTTCAAAACAAATATATAAAAACTTACTTGGGGACTTTTATAGCTGGATCAGTGTTAGTTATGCTTCAGGCAGTTATCTTAAGTTCTGTGCTTATAGCAGCTCTAGGACTTCAACCTACAAATCAATTTGTATTTTATCTGGAAAATATGTTTATATCTATTGTATTCTTCAGCATAATGTATGGTGTATCTTATGCAATAGGAGTGGTAGGAACACCAATATTATTCGTGCTATTTATACTGCAGCTTGCATCTTCAGGAGGAACCTTTCCTATAGAGACTGCACCAGGAGTCTTTAGAGTCCTTTCACCATTTTTCCCAATGACCTATACGGTGGAAGGTCTTAGGATGATAATAAGTGGTATTAACAGTATAAGATTAACTCAAATTTCCTTTTTCCTATTAACATTTATGCTTATATTCCTAATAGGAGGATTTGTACTTAATAGAAGCTTTAAAGGATTGAAAAGCATTAAAGCTGAAGAAGAGTAATATTATAAGTTTCGCGCTTTAAAATAGTTTACTAAGATAAATATACTTAAAGGTATAACAATTAATAAAAGTTTTGTTCACCAGAATATTGGTGAACAAAATTTTTCTTTATGTGAAAGAGGTGTTTAATTGATTAAATTTATTAGAAATCCTGATGTCTTTCATGGTAAGAATAGAAAAATAAATTTCTTTGAAGGCTGGTACTTTAAGCTTGTTCAGCCTAATAACGGGGATACCTATTGTTTTATCCCTGGAGTTTTTATGTCAAGAGAGGAAAATCAGTCTCACAGTTTTATTCAAGTACTCAAAGGAAGTAAATGTGATTTTAGTTACTTGAGGTTTAAAGAAGATGAGTTTAAGGCTAGTGACACTGAATTTGATGTAAAGCTAGGTGTTAATTCTTTTTCTCTTAAGGGGATACAATTGAATATTAATGAGAAACAAGAAAAAATATGTGGAAGTCTGTATTTTAAAAATATAATAAAGTGGCCAGATACTTCAATAAATCCAGGAAGTATGGGCTTTTATAATTATTTGGATTTTATGGAGTGCTATAGTCAGGTTTGTGCTATGGATGGAGACATAATAGGAAAGCTTAATATTAATGGAAAGGATATTGATTTCACAGGAGGGAAGCTATATGTTGAGAAGAACTGGGGAAAGGCTTTTCCGTATTCCTATATATGGGCCCAAGGAAATTCCTTTGAAAATGTAAATGCATCACTTAGCTGTTCTATTGGGCATATTCCACTTCCAAAACCTTTCAAAAGCTTTACTGGCTTTTTAATAGGGCTTTACGTGAAAGAGGGATTTTATAAATTTACAACAATAAATAGAAGCAAGCTATCAATTGGCTATGAGAAAAATAAAGTTATTTTAGAAACTGAAAATAAAAATTATAACTTAAAAGTAGAGGCTATCTATGAAGAAGCTCACTTCATGAACCTATATGCACCCTATGACGGGAGTATGATACCTACGGCAAGAGAAACTTTAAGTGGAAAGCTAAAGGTAACACTCTATGACAAGAAAGGAAAAGAGACTATTTTTAAGGAGTGTTGCTGCAATGCAGGAGTTGAGTTTTCAAAAAACTATACAGAACTGGTACATAGAATTTAAAATGAGTTTACAAAAGACTACATAGATGCTAGGGTTTTTTCTGAATTGGAAAATTAATACATAGTAGTGTGTTTTTGTGTTACAATTATAATTGAACATCAAAAATTTTTAATTTGGAGGAAAGAAGTTTGGCAGTATTCTTTTTAATGATAATATATCTAGCTTTTATTAGCCTAGGATTACCTGATTCATTGTTGGGTGTTGCATGGCCAGTCATGCATTTAGATCTTGGTGCTAAGTTAGAAGCCGCAGGAATTATATCTATGTCCATAGCTGGAGGGACAATTGTATCAAGCTTAGCAAGTGGTTATGTACTTAAAAAGTTAGGAACAGGAAAGGTTACATTGATAAGTTGCTTTATGACTGCAGCTGCACTTTTAGGATTTTCTTTAGCACCTTCTTTTCTTTGGCTTATACTATTAGCTATTCCTCTAGGACTTGGAGCTGGTTCTGTGGATGCAGGACTTAATAACTATGTAGCAAATCACTATAAGGCACATCACATGAGTTGGCTTCACTGTTTTTGGGGAGTTGGTGCTACCTTAGGCCCCATAATAATGTCAAGTTTTATAGGGAATAATGGTTCCTGGAGGAATGGATATAGAACAGTTTCTTTTTTGCAATTTTCTTTAGTTATCCTGCTATTTTTAACTTTACCCTTATGGAGAAAGGTTGGAGGTGAGGGGAAAGATAGCAATGAAGAACAACATAAAATTGAGGAAATCGACACTTACGAATATAGAGATGATAAAAATCTTAATAATGTAGTAGAAGTTGGAAAAGATAACTCGGAAATTTTAGACTTACAGGAGAAAAGTGGCTCTAAAGTAAAAGAAAATGTATTAAAATATCCTGGAGTAAGTTTTGCGTTAATTTCTTTTCTATTTTATTGCGGTGGAGAATCTACCATTGGTTTGTGGGGAAGTAGCTTTTTGGTTAATACTAAAGCTTTCGCTCCAGCTACGGCTGCAAGCTGGGTATCACTATACTATGGAGGTATTACCATAGGAAGGCTGATAACTGGCTTTATTACAATGAAGTTGTCAAATAAGATACTTATAAGAGCGGGGCAAATTATGTCTCTGGTAGGCATTTTATTATTAATACTGCCATTATCTAAGGCTTTTGCTTTTTTAGGGTTTATAATGGTTGGACTTGGATTTGCACCAATATTTCCTTGTATGATCCACGAAACCCCAGTTAGGTTTGGTAAAGTACAGTCACAAAAAATCATAGGATATCAAATGGCAGCTGGTTATATTGGAGCAACATTCCTGCCTCCAATTTTGGGAGTTATAGCAGCTAAAACCAATATTGGCATTATGCCGTTTTTTGTTTTGATATATATCTTCACCATGCTTTACAGCAGTGAGAGAATAAATATATTTATGAAAGTAAAAAAGCTTGGTAAAGTTAATATGTAATATAATTTTATAATATTATGAAGCTTAGTTAGATGATTATTGTTGAATTAAAGGTCATATACCTATACCAAAGAGATAATTTTTAGGATAAGTATAAATCATGTATATACAGGTAAATAATCCTTATATACATGATTTTTTATCTATAAAGTTATACTTTATATTAAAATTTATCGAAATAAAGCTTTAGCTATAACCTTTTTCCTTTTATCATCGAAACTATATTATAAGAATGACAAATAAAGAGGCACCACTTTGATCTAAAGTCTGTTTTTAAAATTTAACTGTTTTCTGAAAGATAGGTTTGAATATATAGATTTTATCACGAAGTGGGACATACATAATTAGGGGGAGATGCTATAATCTAAGGTTTATTATAATTAGTTAAGAGGTTGAAAACGTATGAATATCTTATAGAAGTAATAATTAAAATAATAAATAAAAAAAATTTATTTGTAATCGTATTCCATGATAAAAGATATCTTGACTGAAACATATAGGGTGATATAATTAGTTCGTGCACGAATTAATCGGATACGAACAATTGGAAAGCGAATTAATTCCTGTGAATAATAGGAGGGGAAAAATGTATTCAAGTGATACAGGTAGAGAAACGACCAGGCTTTTTGTTGAAGTAAGTAAGCTTATACAGCAAAGCATGCGAAAAAATTTTGAAGATAGCGAAGTTACTATGCCACAAGGTATGGTTCTGCATATATTAAAAGAATATGGCCAGATGAAGATTAGTGACTTAAGCGATAAGGTTCATTTGTCAAAGAGTACCGTTTCAGGGATAGTGGATAGATTAGAAAAGCATGGTTTGGTGGAAAGAACAAGAAATGATGAGGATAGAAGGACTGTTTATGTAAGTGTTACTAAAGCCTTCGAAGAAAATCATAAAGAATTGCACAAGAAAGCAGAAGAAAGTTTTGAAGATTTGCTTAGTTCAGCGACTGAACAGGATATGGAAAAAATAGTTGAGGGATTAAGTACCTTAAAAAGAATATTAATGGCTAGAAAGGAGAGATAGCTTTATGTTAAGACTTTATAAATTTTTAAAACCATTTACCATTTCGGTAATAGGAGTAATAATCTTCGTAGCTTGTCAAGCTATCGGTGATCTTTATCTTCCAACTTTAATGTCAGATATAATCAATGATGGCGTTATGCAAGGAGATACAAGCAAGATTTTCCACACTGGAGGGATAATGATCCTAGTTGCTTTAGGAGGAGTTATTTGTTCAATTTTGGCAAGTTTGTTGTCAGCTAGATCTGCAGCAGGACTTGGAGAAATTATTAGAAATAAGGTATTTAGAAAGGTTGAAAGCTTTTCTTTACATGAATTCGATAAGTTAGGTACAGCAACACTTATCACTAGAACTACAAATGATATCACTCAGATTCAAACAGTTACAGTTATGATAATGCGTATGATGATAAGTGCACCTATAATGTGTGTTGGTGGTATCATTATGGCATACAGAAAAGATGGATCACTTACTTGGGTGCTTGCAGTTTCAATGCCAGTTCTTATATTAGTTATAGCAATACTTGCAACAAGAATGATGCCGCTTTTCAAAATGGTACAGGTTAAGATAGATAGAATTAACCTAGTATTACGTGAAAAACTTACAGGAATAAGAGTTATACGTGCTTTCAATACAATAGATAGAGAAAAGAAGCGTTTCAATGATGCCAATGATGATCTTACACAAAACTACATTAAAGTTAATAGAATCATGGCTTTCATGATGCCTTCTATTATGCTTATAATGAACTTTACTTCACTTGCAATCCTTTGGTTTGGTGGATTACGTATAGCTGATGGAAGTTTAGATTTAGGTGCACTTTCAGCCTTTACTCAATACGCTATGCAAATCATGTTCTCAATGATTATGCTTTCAATGATGTTTATAATGGTTCCTCGTGCTCAAGCTGCAGCGGTTAGAATTAACGAAGTGCTTGACACTGCCCCAGATATAGAAGATGCAAAAGTATTAAATGAGAGCTTTGAAGGTAAGGGATATGTTGAATTCAAGGATGTAAGCTTTAGCTACCATGGTGCTGAAGAACCAGCTCTTAGAAATATTTCCTTCTCAGCAAAACCAGGTGAAGTTACTGCTATCATAGGAAGTACAGGCTCTGGTAAGTCTACATTAATCAATCTAATAGCAAGATTCTATGATGTACAAGGTGGAAGTGTATTAGTTGACGGGGTAGATGTTAAAGATATTTCACAAGAAGTTCTTAGAAATAAAATTGGTTTCGTACCTCAAAAGGCAGTTCTATTCTCCGGTACAATTGCTGAAAATATTAAGTTTGGAAATGATAATGCTACTGATGCAGAAATCAAACATGCTGCTAAAGTTGCACAAGCAGCAGACTTTATAGCAACTATGGAAGGCGGCTATGATCACGAAATAGCACAAGGTGGTACTAACGTATCTGGTGGTCAAAAGCAAAGACTTTCTATAGCTAGAGCCTTAGTTAGAAAGCCAGAAATATATATTTTTGATGATAGTTTCTCAGCACTAGACTTTAAGACAGACGCGAAGCTTAGAGCGGCCCTAAAGCAAGAAACTCAGGAATCAACCGTAATAATAGTTGCACAAAGAGTTGGTACAGTTATGGATGCAGACAGAATTATAGTTCTTGATGAAGGTTCTGTTGTAGGCATGGGAACTCATAAGGAATTACTACAAAACTGTGATGTTTACCGTGAGATTGTATCCTCACAACTTTCAGAGGAGGAGATAGCATGAGTGAAAATACCAAAAAACCAGCAGGCGGCAGAAGAGGCGGCCCAATGGGAGGTATGGGAAGACCAGTAGAAAAGGCTAAGGACTTTAAAGGCTCTTTCAAAAGACTTCTTAGATACCTAAGACCTCATAAAATGAATTTGATAGTAGTATTCTTATTTGCTATATTAAGTACTACTTTTACAATAGCAGCACCAAAGATATCAAGTAAAGCAATGAACAAACTTCAAAATGCTTATATGGCTCGTAAGATGGTTTCTGAAATGTCTAAAGGACAGAATAAGGCAATAGATGAAATGAACAGCAAGATGGGCGATGTTCAAAAAGAAGTTAGTGACAAAATAATAGACAAGATGGCTGATGGTCAAAAAACTGCAGTAGATAAGATTACTACAAGCATGGGTGACGCACAGTCAAAGGCAGTAGATGCAATTTATAACAATGTAGCTACACAAATGTACCAAGGTGTACTTACAGGACAGAAGACAGCAGTAGATAAGATAACTACTCAGATGGCTTCAGCTCAAAAAACTATGGTAGCTCAAGTGCAACAACAAATGGCACAGATGCAAAAGCTACAACAGATGCAGCAAGCTGCAGCTCAGGGTGGTGCACAAGCTAGCCAAGCGGCAGCGGCGCAAGCAGCAGCAGCTCAAAGTGCGGCGGCAATGCCAGATGCTCAAACTATAGCAACGCTACAAAAGCTAATGCAGCTTCCAATGATTGATGCTTCCAATGATAGAGCTACAAGAGTTAAAACTACACTTGATTTTATCAACATACTTAAGGTTATGCCAGCAAATGGTAAGATAGATAAAGCTTCTTTAGCTCCATTAGAAGAGTTGTTAAATATACCAATGCTAGACAAGGCTAAGGCTGGTAATGATAAGGTTACAGTAATAAAGAACTTCATGAATGTTGCTAAAAAGCTACCAGGAGGAGGTTCTACACAAAGCTCAATGAGTCTTGATACTGCAGAAATGAATGAAGTATATTCTAGAATAGCTAAGATGACAGATTTCACTGCAAAGAGCTCAAGCTCATCAACTAGCAAAATGGATCAAAAGGCTACAGACGCCGTGCAAAAGTTATTAAAGCTTCCATTAATCAATAATATTAAGGATGCTAATGAAAAGAAAAATAACTTAAATCAATTATTAGATATATTCAATGATATGCCTGATATGTCAAGTGACAGCAATAGCTCAGGAAACAAGGTAAACAAATCAGATATACAAACTATTAAAGATTTACTAGCAGTTAAGGATATAAGCTCTATTACAGATGCTAAGGAAAAGAACGAAACTGCAATTAAATTAGTTGATATATTCAATAAGATGCCTAAGACTGATACTACTACAGATGATAAGTCAAAGGATACAATGAACCCAGATCAACTTAACAGCGTTAAACAATTATTAGGGTTACCAGTATTAAACTCAATAACTAATGCTGATGAAAAGCTTAAAGTTACAAATCAAATGTTAGATATCTTCAGCAGTATGCCAGATATGGGAACTACTGATACAGATTCAAAGAATAAGATAGACACTAAGAGTATAAAGTCTATCCAAAAGTTTATTGCACTTCCAAGATTAGATACACTAACAGATGCTGATAAAAAAGCAGATACTGCTAAGCAAATCTTAGATTTAAGCAGTGAATTAAGTAAGACTATGGACAATGCACCTTCAAGTCCTAAAAATGATGTGAAGCTTACTGATGCTCAGATTGATTCTGCAATTACTGCAATAAGAGAAACAAATGGGAAATATGATTTCCATTATATTGGTGTAATAGCATTAATACTTATTGGTATGTATGTTATAAGTGCATTATTTAGTTTAACAATGGGACTTGTAATGTCAGGGGTAGCTCAAAAGACTGTTCGTGACTTAAGAAGAGAAGTTGACGAAAAGCTTGGAAGATTGCCACTTAAGTATTTTGATATGCATGCACATGGTGATATATTAAGCCGTGTTACTAATGACGTTGATACCATAGCAACAACACTACAACAAAGTTTAACACAGATAATTACATCAGTTATAACTATAGTTGGTTATATCATAATGATGCTTACAATCAGTCCAATACTAACACTTATTGTAATAGCAACATTACCTTTATATGTTTTAGCTACAGCAACAATTGCAAAGAAGTCTCAAAAGTACTTTGCTTCTCAACAAAAGGAAATTGGTCTTCTAAGTGGACACGTAGAAGAAATGTATACTGGACATAAGATAGTTAAGGCTTTTGGACATGAAAAGGACTCTATAGAAGAGTTTGAAGCTATTAACAGCAGACTTAGAAATGCAGGCTGGAAAGCACAATTTGTTTCAGGTATCATGTTCCCACTTATGAACTTCATAAGTAACATCGGATATGTTGGAATCAGTATAGTTGGTGGTATATGGATTACAAAGAGCTTATTAGGCTTAGGGGATATACTTGCCTTCATACAATACTCAAGATCCTTTACTATGCCAATAGTTCAAACTGCAAATATAGCAAATGTTATTCAATCAACTATAGCTTGTGCTGAACGTGTATTCCAAATTCTTGATGAAGAAGAGGAAATACCAGACAGTGCTGATGCAATAGTTCTCGAAAATCCTAATGGAGAAGTTACTTTTGAACATGTTGATTTTAGATATGTAGAAGATGTTCCTCTAATAGAAGATATGAACCTAGATGTTAAGAAAGGTCATACAGTTGCTATCGTTGGGCCTACTGGTGCTGGTAAGACAACACTTGTTAATCTTCTAATGCGTTTCTATGAAATAAATGCTGGTAAGATAAAGATTGATGGTGTAAATATTAATGATATTAAACGTAGCGAATTACGTAAGATGTTTGGTATGGTTCTTCAAGATACATGGCTATACAATGGATCAATTAAGGACAATATAGCTTACGGCTCAGAAGGTGCTACTATGGAGGATATAGTTCGTGCAGCAAAAGCAGCTCATGCTGATCACTTCATAAGAACATTACCGGAAGGTTATGATACTGTTCTTAATGAAGAAGGAACAAATATTTCTCAAGGTCAAAAGCAGCTATTAACTATTGCTCGTGCTATACTTGCAAATCCTACAATATTAATACTTGATGAGGCAACAAGTAGTGTTGATACTAGAACAGAAGTGTTAATACAAAAAGCTATGGCTAACTTAATGGCTAATAGAACAAGCTTCGTAATTGCTCATAGACTTTCAACTATTCGTGACGCAGAGCTTATCTTAGTTATGAATAAGGGAACAATAATAGAAATGGGTAACCATAACCAGTTGTTAGAAAAGGGTGGCTTCTATGCTGATCTTTACAACAGCCAATTCTCAGGGGCAGACTTAGAAACTGAGGCTGTGGGTTAGAAAACTACCTATTAACTAAACAAAAGATTAAAGTGGCTATTATGTGAATGAGATTAATCACTCACATAAAGCCACATTTTTTTTACTGTTTAGAAAGAAATAAAATTACTAGCTAAACCTACTAACTTCAAAGGCTTAGAGTAGATATTTAGGGTAAATAGTAAAAAAGTAGACTATAGGATTTTGTAATACAAAACGTTATAATATTAATATAGACAGCATGTAAGTTACCTATCTTTATGACAACTAGTTCTTAGGAGGAAAATATGATAGATATTGATGATAAGAATCAATTAACCAGTGAATATATAGAAAGATTAATGACTCTTTTTAGAAATTTACAGAAAGATTTTAATGATTATTTTATAGAAAAAGCTAAGCAATATGGGTTTTCAGGCTCACAGTTATTCTCAATTCATGCCATATATAAAAATCCTGGTATTAATATTCAAGAATTAAGTAAAAAGTTAAGCTTATCAAAAAGTACAGTTTCTGCGCTAATCGATAAGTTAGTGGAGCAAGGCAGTGTAATACGTGAAATACCAGAAGATAATCGTAGATCTGTAAACTTATATTTATCTGAAGAGTTTCTAGGAAAGTTCAATATACCAGAGATAAGAAGCCAATACTTCGCTGATATGGCTAAGATTGCATCCATTGAAGAGTTAAAAGAAGTTGTTACTGGATTAGAGAAGTTCCAGGAACTTATTAATAAAGGAAAGCAAATAGGAACTTAAAAATATCATAAAAATGTCTCAAGTTAAGTATAATGAAATTCTTGAAAGCACCAAAATATTAGATTTTTTATCTAATATTTTGGTGCTTTTTAATGCAAATAAAAGTATAAAACACTTTGTTTGGTGAACCTAATAATTAGAGAGTTAAATGTTAGGTTTTATGTAATACATCTGAGAGAATAAAAAATTAAATAAATTGTAGAATATGATGATTTAAATAATTTATATCTCAAAAAGAATAAGTGAAATAGTCAAGTCTATCTAGTTAGATACTAACATTAATAAAAGATTGTACTATACAAAACTAATATTTAAAAATAAAATAATATTATATTGAGTGATAATTATTATTAATAAATAGAAATTAATTTAATTTGTTATTGCAGTTTGTCATAAATATTTGATATGAATTTTATTGACATATACTTATAGTTTAAACTTTAAGTCATAATTATGTGGATAGTTGAACAGTTTATCTTAATAGTAGTATTTATATTAATTTTCGAATTTTTGTAGAAATGGAATATTAAAAATAAGTAAAATGAAAGGAATGAAAAAAATGATTAGATTTTTAGTTACAGGAGCAACAGGAAGATTAGGTGGATCTATAATAACACACTTATTAGAAAAAGGGGTGGAAGCAAAAGATATAGCTGTTTTAGTTAGAGATGAGCAAAAGGGAGAAAAGCTTAAGAAATTGGGTGTCACAATTAAAACTGGAGACTACAATGATGAAGCTTCTTTAAGAAATGCTTTTGAAGGAATAGAAAAGTTAATGTTCGTTTCTTCTCCAGACTTTGACAATACTTTGCGTATAAGTCAGCATGCCAATGTTGTTAAAGCAGCAAGAGATGCAAAGGTATCACATATTTTTTATACAGGTATTGCATATGCAGAAGATATGAATGTAGTAGGATTACAAAATGTTCACCTTGCAACCGAATATATGATAAAGACAACAGGGATTAGCTACACTTTTCTTAGAAATGGGTTTTACTTAGAGAATATAACAGGAGATTTAGTTAATAAAGCTGTTTCCAATGGAAGTTTAATTACAGCAGCAGCCAATGGAAGATTTAATTTTGTATTAATAGATGATTTAGCGCTTGCTGCAGCATCAGCTATTATAGGAGAAGGGCATGAAAATAAAGTTTATAATTTAGTAAATTCAACAGCAACATCCTTTGATGAATACGCTGAGATACTATCTAAGCTTTATCAAAAAGAAGTTAAGCATGTTAGCTTAGAGCCAAGTGAGGCAGTTGAAAAGTTAATTTCAATGGGAGAGCCAGAAGCTGTTGCAGGGTTTAATGTTTATGGACTTTATCTTCCAATAGCTGAAGGACAATTTTCTAAGGTATCAAAAGATTTAGAAAAACTAATAGGAAGAAGCTGTACATCAATAGAAGAAGTTTTAAATAAAGTGCTAAGCTAACGTAAGAATAAAGGACTCTGTTAATTTTAACAATATTATTAAACATAGCTAGGTAAAAATAGATATATAAGTATTGGTAATACAAAAATCCTTATGTATATAGTAATATAAAGCATAAGGATTTTTAATCATTGTCCACTTAGGATTGTTGTGATAAAATAAAAATCAAAATAAATCATTGGTACGATTAAGTTATAATATAAAAAATATACTAGGAAGGTTACTTGTAATGGAAGACGATAAAAGTTTATTTGGCAAATGCCCATATTTTACTGCTCAAAAAGTATTTTCTGGTAAATGGTCTATAATTATCATGCATCATCTTAGTGAAGGTACCTTGAGATACGGGGAGCTTCAGAGAAGACTTGAAGATATTACTCAAGCAACCCTTACTAAGCAGTTAAGGATGCTTGAAGACTATGGGTTAGTTTCTAGAAAGGTTTATTCGGAAATACCACCTAGGGTAGAATACTCCTTAACTGAGTTAGGAAGAGAATTTCAACCAGTACTTGATCAGTTTAGAATATGGGGAGATAAATATATTGCTTATACAAATAGCAAGAAGTAAAGATTAGGTATGGATGAAGTTTATATGGAATATGAAAGCGAAAATATGTTGAACTAAAAGTCTCATTCAACCTACATTAGAATGAGATTTTTAGTTTTTTTAGTAATAATAAATTATTATATATAAGGAAATAAGGTCTTCATATGGCAATTAAGAATTTACTATTACATTTTACAATAAATTATAATAAAAATCATTGACTTGGACCTAACTCCAAATGCTAGACTTATTCTTAAGTAAGCTTGATTTTGGAGGGGATTTTATGAGTAGGGAAGAAGAAGTGATGGTTATGGAAATTCTAGTGAGCGCAGGTGAAGCTAGAACATTGATGTATGAAGCGCTTGATTCAGCTAAAAAAGGATGCTTCCACAAAGTGGATGAATTAGTTGAAGAAGCGGAGGGCACTTTAAAAAAAGCTCAGAATATGCAAACTTCCTTGATTAAGAGAGAAGCTAACGGTGAAAAAATTGAATTTTCAGTATTGTTTATCCATTGCCAAAATCATTTAATGAATGCTAGTTCAGAGAAACGATTAATAGATGAGCTTATTGAAATGACAAAAAAGTTAAATAAGATTTAGGCTATATAAAAGTACTGTGTTTAAACATAGGCAAGATTTATGGTGTTAGTTTTAGGTATCTAAGAAATATTTAAAGGGGTGAAAATAAATGACTATTGCAGAAGTAAGTGAAAAATTTAGTATATCACAAGATACTTTACGTTACTATGAGCGTATTGGCTTGATTCCTCATGTAAATCGAAATAAGAGCAAAATAAGAAGTTATACAGAGGAAGACTGTAGGTGGGTAGAGTTTATTAAGTGTATGAGAAGTGCTGGCCTTCCCATTGAAGTATTGATTGAATATGTTTCACTGTTCCAAGAAGGTGACGAGACAGTAGAGGCTAGAAAAGAGCTTTTAATAGAGCAACGAAGCAAGCTTGCTGAGAAGGTTAGTGAGATGCAGCAGACTTTGCAAAGGCTAGATAATAAAATTGATGGATATGAAGAGAAAATATTAGCAAAAGAGCAAGGATTAAAGAAAACTGATAGTTAAAAAATAAAACGGACTTAATATTGTCCGTTTATTTTTCTATATTAATAGTTTTGAGAAAATATATTATAATTTTTTTAATTGAAGTTTTGATATCATAAGATAGCTAAAAGCTACAAGTAATATCGTTGACACTAAGTAGTAAATGCTATTAGCTGGAGTAGAAATTGAAAATAAAGCTAGTAGAGAACCGGTTATAGTTATAGGGACTCCGGTAAAAATTCCATTAAAAGTGCTTGTATTATATCTTGCCAACCTATAGGCACCACAAATTATATAAAGTAGTACAAAGCCTATGTCTATTATGTAAATATTAGATAATGGAGCATACTTAATAAGTATTAGAAGAGAAGGTGCTACTCCAAAGGAAATTAAATCTGATAAAGAATCTAATTCTTTTCCTATTTCACTGGATACATTGAGTAATCTAGCAATTCTGCCATCATATCTATCTATTAAAGCCGCAATAAGTATAAAAGCTGCGCCGAATATAAAATTATGTTTGAAAGCAGATATTATCGAGAAAATACCAAAGGATAGATTGGCAAAAGTAAGTAGGTTTGGAATCCATTTTTTAATCATATATATACTCCTATTTTTTATTAATTGTTATTTGGTGTGAACTTGTTAATAAGCTTGTCTTTATTAATTATTCCAAGAATAAATGCAACACATGCAATAAGTGCCACTACTATTGTAGCTGTATAGTTACCATAGTGAAGATTTGAACCGATGCTTACAGAAGCTAGTGTCCAAGGAAATCTGCTTATAGTTAAAATAATGAAAAATTTTAACGATTTAATTGGCGTTAAACCAGCTACATAAATTAGAAAATCTTTTGGTAGACCTGGTACTAAAAATATTATAAATATAACAAGGTCAAACTTATTACTATGCATTATCTTTGACAGCCAGCTAAGTTTTTCTTTTTTTAATAATTTCTCAATAAAGTTACCACCTATAAATCTGGTGAAGTAAAAGGCTATTATACCGCCTAACAAAAGACCTATCATGGAATAAATAGTTCCTAAGGTAGCACCATATATATATCCGCCAGCAACTTGAATAACTTCTCCAGGTATTGGTGCTATAACCGTTTGAAGTACTTGAAAAGAAGTGAATACGACGGCTCCAAGGCTACCGAGAGATATTATGTAACTGCTGAACTTTTCCATAGACATCGTTAAAGCAATAATATCAGGTAAGTACTTTATTATAGGGATGGCAATTAATATACACAACAAAAAGGCACATATTTTATAAATTATTGTTTTTTCAGCTTTATTCATTTTAACGTATCCTTTCAATAAGAAATCTAATAATCATAGCTTATCTTATAAATCTTAAGAAGTTTGTAGGGTAAATCTTAAGAATTCTTAAGTGATATAAAGTATATGGATTTTGTAAAAACATCAATATATACTAATAGTAAAAGTGGAGGTGTGCTAATGGACTATGGTAAAAATATATTAATAGCTGATGATAATGAAGAAATAAGAGAAATAGTTAGGGTTTTACTGGAAAGTGAAGGCTATAATGTAATCGAGGCATCAAATGGAGCAGAAGCTGTAGAAAAGGTTGATGGTAATACAGATCTAGTAATACTTGACATAATGATGCCAATAAAATCAGGCTTTAAGGCATGTGGTGAAATAAGAGAAAAAACCACTGCACCTATTTTATTTCTTACAGCAAAAACTCAGGATTCAGATAAAATTATGGCATTCTCTGCTGGCAGTGATGATTATTTATCAAAGCCCTTTTCTTATACTGAGTTTATATCAAGAGTTAAGGCACTGCTTAGACGATATTATGTATATAAAGGCAAAGAGAAAATCCACGCTGATGAGTGTATCAGCATAAATGGATTGACAATAAATAAGGATTCCAATCAAGTATCTAAATACGGAGAAGAAATAATACTTACAGAGATTGAGTATAGAATTTTATTACTTATGGCTCAAAATAGAAAAAAAATATTTTCAGCACAAAATTTATATGAGAGTGTATGGGCTGAGCCATACTTCTATTCTTGTAATAACACAGTTATGGTACATATAAGAAATTTGCGAAGCAAGCTTGAGAAAGACCCTCAAAATCCTGAATATATAAAAACTGTTTGGGGAAAGGGATATAGAATTGAGTAGAAAAAGTGGTGTATATAAACTAGAATTTAAATTGGTTATATCTCTTGTAATATCATTTTTAATAGCGGTTGGAGTATATTTTATATTAGATGGCACTGGAGAAAACATAGTAATTGAACATTTTAATCAAATCTCTTTTTTTGATAATGAAAGACAGAAAACTCTGGTTGATTTTAGTAAATATGTTCAAGAGAACAAGGTGAAAATATCTGATTATGAGGCGATAAATAAGTGGGTAAAAAATCAAAAATATGTAATTATAAATGTTTATAAAGATAATAAATTAATATATGATTCAAGTAAGTTTAAATCTAATATAGGCTATGAAGAGAATTTTATTAATCAAGTTTCAGAAATCAGTGCGTTGCAGAATATAGAATTTGCTGATTATACTGGCAAGATATACATAGAATGTTTTTTTGAATATAAGTATTATTCCATTATAAGTATTATAAGCATTTTGATTGCTTTTTTATGTTCTATTGCAATAAATCTATTCTTTATAAGGAAAAAGATAAAGTATATTGAGAAAATTAATAGTGAGATAAAAATTCTAGAGGGTGGAGACTTAACTTATGAAATAGTGAGTAAAGGTAATGATGAACTTTCTTCTTTAGCTCAAAGCATTAATGAAATGAGGAAGTCTTTTATTGAGAGATGGGAAAACGAAGAAAAAGCAAGAGTAGCAAATAGTGATTTGATTACTGCAATGTCCCATGACCTAAGAACCCCACTTACAGCCTTAGTTGGTTACTTAGATATAATCGAATATAAAAAATATAAAACAGATGAGGATTTAAAAAAATATATTCATAATAGTAGAGAAAAGGCTTATCAAATAAAATATCTTTCTGATAAGTTATTTGAGTATTTTTTAGTTTTCAATACTAATGAAGAAATGTTAGAAAAAGAACTTTTTGATGGAAATGAGATTTTTCAGCAATTGTTAGAGGAACAAATATTTATATTGGAGGAAAAAGGCTATAATATAGAATTAAACTGTGATAGAATACCATTTTTAATAAAACTAAATTTAATTTCAATTCGAAGGGTTCTTGATAATGTATTTTCAAATTTATTAAAGTATTCAGACAAAGAAAAATCTATAAACATAAAGTATTGTATAGAAAATAAACTCTTACTATTAGAGTTTAAGAATTATATAACTACTGACTTAAAAGTTGTGGATAGCACTGGAATTGGCCTTAAGACCTGTGAAAAGATAATTAAAAGTCATAAGGGAACCATGGTTATTAAAAATGATAAGAATATTTTTAATGTAAGTATAAGGCTTCCAGTATCAAGTGGTAGTTTGGAATAAATTAAACATATTTTCTTGTAAGGTTTTCTTAATATAAATTGCAATAACTGATATGGAGAAGGTCGATGAATAAGCACTTCAGCGACCTTCTATTCTGACTAATATTACTTGGGACTAGTGTAATTAGTCCCAAGTTACTATATTATCAAGTCCTTTGATCTTTTTTACAGCCCACTCTACTGCTTCTCTGCTATTATCGAACTCTTCATTTGTACTACTTACATAAGAGTAGCCTTCTTTGTCATCTATAGCTTCAATAAATAGTTCATTTATTCCATCAGTAATACTAATTTCTCCTTTTTCCTCAAGAGATTCTGTTAATTCATCAAGGGTTATGAAATCTTCGTCCATAATACAACATCCTTTCTTTACTGTTTGTAAGGTTATAATTTGACAAATATAACTTTTTTATTCTTTAAAAACCTTATATTGTATATAAAATTTTAGATAAGCATTGGTAGATGGCTTATATTAATATTATAGAAGAAATATTAATAAGAAAATTTGCATCTTATATAAAATTATCAATACCCTTCAATAGAAACCTCGAATGTGATATACAAATTAATACTTGAAGTTAGGTAGTTATATTGTAACTTATAGGAATTAGTTTTATATTAGATAGTATAAGATAAGCTTGAAAATATTATTATTTTACGAGAGTTTTAAAATACAATTATTATTAATAAATTAGGTATCTGTAACAAGTTAATTATATAAAGGAGAAGAATCAGCATGAAAAGAAAAGCTGTAATTGTAGGTGGTACTGGATTAGTAGGGAAAGAGCTGGTAAAACAATTAGTAAGTGATCAAGAATATAATTCTGTAACATTGATATTAAGGAGATCTTTAGAAATTAATAATCCTAAGCTTGAAGAGAAGATAATAGATTTTGATTTTTTAGAAAACATAGATATTAATTTAAAAGATGCAGATGTATTTTGTGCCCTTGGAACAACAATAAAAAAAGCAAAGACTCAAGAGAACTTCAAAAAAGTAGATTATCACTACCCATTAGTCTTAGGGAAGATGGCTAAAAAGATGGGAGCAAAACAGTTTTTAATAGTAACAGCTATGGGGGCTAGTTCTTCATCTAGTATTTTCTACAATAGAGTAAAAGGTGAGATTGAAGAAGCTCTAAGAGAGTTAAATCTACCAGCACTTAAAATCTTTCGTCCATCTCTTTTGCTAGGTGATCGCGGAGAATTTCGTATGGGAGAAGGAATAACTGCGGCTTTATCAGGTTTATTTACTCCATTGCTTATAGGACCATTAAGAAAATATAGACCAATAAGAGGTGAAGCAGTAGCTAGAGGCATGATTGTAGCGGCAAAGAAGGATGAGGCTGGAGTCGTTATTTATGAATCAAATAAAATTGATGAATTAAGCTAGATTTTCGTTTTTAGAGATGCTAAAGATGGGTATTAGTGAAGGAGTATATTATAAAATAATTAAATAGTTAATATTAAATAAATAGAATATTGAACATCTTTTATACTAAAATAAGCATATAGTATAAAAGACTATTTTATATTATCTTTTTATGATGACTTGATCTTAAAGTAAAATACAAGTTTTTATGTTGTAATTTATTTGCAACAACAGTAAACTTGTCATATAATCTGTTTATTACAATAGTTAAAAGGGAGTAACTACCTTAGGTAAGGGGATATAGTCAACATACTGACCATAGGTCTGGCTATATTATAACTAATTTTAGTTAAGTGAGACTTTTAGCGCAATGTTATTTGTTGCGTTGAAAGTCTTTTTTATTATTTAACATTAGTTTTTAGTATGGTACATAAATATTGATGATAAGCGTTAAATTATTTAGAGGGATTTAGTGTGTAAGGAGTGTAGTTAATGGATGAAAAGTATACTAACTTAAAACTTGCAGAACGAGGAGCTAGAATAAGTATTTTAGCCTATATTGCATTATCAATAGTTAAGGTTGGAGTTGGATACATATCTGGTTCAGAAGCCTTATCTGCTGATGGAATTAATAATACCACTGATATAATAGCTTCAGTAGCAGTTCTAATTGGATTAAGGTTGTCAGGAAAGCCAGCAGATGAAGATCACCCTTATGGGCATTTTAGAGCGGAAACCATAGCATCGTTAGTTGCCTCTCTAATTATGATTGCGGTAGGTTTAAATGTACTTTTTGGTGCAGTTCAGTCAGTCATCCATTTTAAAGCAAAGGCTCCAGATATGATATCAGCAGTTGTAGGGATATTTTGTGCCGTTGCTATATATTTTGTATACAGATACAACAAACGAATAGCAATAAAGATAAACAGTTCTGGACTTATGGCTGCAGCCAAGGACAATCTATCTGATGCATGGGTAAGCGTTGGAACTTCTAGTGGGATTATAGCTTCTCAGTTTGGGTTGCCTTGGATTGATCCTCTAGCTGCAATAATAGTAGGAATATTGATCATAAAGACTGGATGGGAGATATTTAGCGAGTCCTCTCATAACCTGACAGATGGTTTTAGTCAGGAACAGTTGAATGATATGACAGAAGGTATAAAAATAATATCAGGAGTTGATAAGGTAAAGCAAATACGAGCTCGTATTCTTGGAAATAATATACTCTTAGATGTTACTGTAGCTGTAGATTCAACATTGAATGTAGTGGAAGCTCATAACATTACGGAAGAAATAGAGAAGAATTTGAAGAAAAACTTTAACATTACCGAAGCTATGATCCATGTAGAGCCAAGCGATTAGCATAGATATAATTGAATAAAGAACAATCCCTTATAGATAGAGTTTTATACTTATGCTATAAGGGATTTTAATATTTCTATATTAAATGTTTTGGATAATATAATACTAGCTAAATTAGTCTATTACAGCTTCTTCAGGTGATGCTTTTGTAAGATTAAAAATTAACAATCCCAATATTGCAGATAGAAGGGAAGCTACCATTATACTTATTTTTGCTGTAGAAAGTATGGTCTCATCTGAGAAGGATAAAGATGAAACAAAGATTGACATGGTAAATCCAATACCACCAAGAATGCTGGCACCATACAAATGCTTTTTATTTACTCCAGTAGGCAGCTCAGCAATCTTTAACTTAACAAGTAGAGCTGATATGCCGAAAATTCCTAGTTGCTTTCCTAAGAAAAGTCCAAGGATAATTCCTATACTTACTGGGGTTGACATTATTGTAGAAATACTGTTTGTACTTATTGCTACTCCAGCGTTTGCCAATGCGAATAAAGGCATTATTAAGTAGGAAGACCATGGAGAAATAGCTTTTTCAAGCTTATTTAGCATTGAATTTTCAAATTCCTCTTCATCCTTTGAGCCAGGTATTGTCATACCTAATAATACGCCAGCAAAGGTAGAATGTATGCCAGACTTATGTACTGTAAACCATAATATAAATCCCAGTATTATAAAGACTGCTGGAGATTTAACCTTTAGTCTATTAGCTAAAACAAGTAAGCAAACTATAACTGCACTTATTAGTAAATAAAGCCAAGAAAGTTCACTACTATAGAATAATGCAATAACTATTATGGCACCTAAATCATCAACGATAGCTAGTGCAGTAAGAAAAACAACAATTCCTTTGGGAGCTTTCTTGCCAACTAAAGATATTATGCCTAGGGCAAAGGCAATATCTGTTGCCATAGGAACGCCAAAACCATGTATAGTTGGCTGATTATAGTTGCTTATAGCATATATAATAGAAGGTACAATCATTCCTGCAATAGCAGCAGCTATTGGTAATATAGTGGTTTTTATTGATTTCAGTTCTCCTATTAAGAGTTCTTTCTTAATTTCCATTCCAACCACAAAGAAAAATATAGCCATCAATCCGTCATTAATCCAGTGTCCTATTGACATTGAAATAGAAGCATCTTTATATCCGATTGCTAAACTATTATGAAGAAATTCATTATAAGATGGTCCAAATTCAGAGTTTACTGCCAAGATTGCAATAATAGAGCAGGCGAGCAATAGTATTCCACTGGAAGCCTCATTTTTAAAAAAGTTAAGGAAAAAGTTGTAGTTCTTGTCTTTTAGTGTGTTTTGCATATTGTATATCCTTTCTCTGTAGTTAATAAAATATAAAGCTCAACTTATTTTGTTACTTAACTTATATCCAGTAATTTGATATCTCGCTGGGATAATAAAGTCTAATAAGTCATATAACTGTTCATAGTTTTTCTAATAGTTAAAAAAATATTGCAAAATAAAAAGATGGGAATGCCTTGAAAAAGCTTCCCACCCCAGAAACCAAATTGCTTGAAAGTAAATTATTCAATTTACCCAACCGTAACTAGTATTATTTACTTTATATTAAGATATACTATATCACATATTCTGTGGTTTGACAATATTCCAATATCACTTTTATGAAATAGAGCTATTAGATTTAAATATATGAATGGTATTATTTTATTCTTTAGACAAATGTAATTCAGCTAAGATAGTGTGTTATAAATTTAATTAATAATAAAATATGAAAAAAAAGTTCATATAAGATTTGCTTTGTTGATAATAAGTATTATTTGACAATTAAATATTAATCAATTATTATTATCAATGGATATAAATTTTCGATGAAAAATATCCCAAAGTTTAGAGGGAGATTATTAAATTTTTACGGTGAACAATAAAGGATGGTTATATATGAATACAAATTCTACTAAATCAGCTGTGGGGGAAGCACATAGTAAGTTGATTCTAGTTGGGGAACATGCAGTTGTTTATGGCAAGCCAGCAATAGCAATTCCTTTTCCGCTTAAGGTTAAGGCAGTGACTAGCAGTTATTCTGGAAAAATTATGCTTGAATCTGCTATTTATAGTGGAGCTATAGAAAATATACCAATGAAGATGCAGGGGCTATCAGCCTGTATAAAGGAAACTTTAAAAAAGTTAAACAAATCTTGGTATGGATTAAAAATATTAATAGATTCGGAAGTGCCTTCAGGTCGTGGATTAGGGTCAAGCGCCGCAGTTGCTATAGCCATTGTAAGAAGTTTATTTTCTTTTTTTGAGGAAGAGCTTTCAGATGAAGAGTTGTTTCGTCTAGTTCAAATTTCTGAGAGATATGCACATGGAAAACCAAGTGGAATTGATACCGCTTCAGAAATATGTGAATGTCCTATTTGGTTTGAAAAGGGAAAGGATATATTTCCTATTAAAAGTGGAAAAGAATTATTTATAGTGGTGGCAGATACTGGAAGGGTAGGGGATACTCATACAGCTGTAGGTAATGTAAAAAAGAAGTATGATTTGGAGCCTCTAAAAGTACAAAAGTCATTGAATGAGATAGGTAAAGTCGTAGATTCTGCAAGGAGTTCTATTATTGACGGAGAGATTAACTCACTTGGAAGACTACTATATAGTAATCATAAGGAACTTATAAACTTAGGAGTTAGTGATGATCAATTAGATCTATTGGTTGAGGCTGCTATGAAGGCAGGTGCTTTGGGAGCAAAATTAACTGGTGGAGGTCTAGGGGGATGTATGATAGCTCTAGCCAGTAGTTTAGAAAAGGCTAGATTAATTTCGTCAGAGCTTATTAAAGCTGGTGCATTTAAAAGCTGGTATTTTTCAAGTAATGATAACAGTCTTTATGTACCATAACTAAGAAATAGGAGGGAGTCAAGTGAAAGCTACAGCGAAGGCAAACACTAATATAGCGCTTATTAAATACTGGGGAAAGCGTGACGAACAGTTATTTTTACCTATGAATAGCAGTTTATCAGTAACTCTAGATAGATTCTATACCATCACAACTGTTGAGTTCAGTGGGAGCTTTGATAAGGATACTTTCTTTCTAGATAATGTGATTGCTAGTGATAAGGAATTAGAGAAGGTATCAAAGTTTCTTGATAAAGTAAGAATTGCTGCAGGAGTAACATATCGTGCGTTAGTTTCTTCTGAGAATAAAGTACCTACAGCAGCAGGTTTTGCATCTTCAGCTTCAGGCTTTGCTGCACTGGCTGCCGCAGCTGCAAAAGCACTTCAAATGAATTTAAGTGGAAAAGAGTTATCTGTTTTAGCTCGTCAAGGTTCTGGATCTGCTTGTAGATCTATATATGGTGGATTCGTTGAATGGCATAAAGGAATAGAAGCTGACGGAAGGGATTCTTATGCCAGCCAGCTATTGGATGAAAATTCATGGAATATTAGTATTCTTTCAGTTTTAGTAGCTTCAGAACAAAAGAATGTATCTAGCAGAGATGGAATGAGGCAAACAGTATTAACTTCACCTTTTTACAAGGGCTGGCTAGATACCATTGAGGGAGATTTAAGTACTTTAAAAGATGCTATAGGGGATAGAGATTTTGATAGCTTAGGTAAGGTGATGGAGTCAAATGCATTGAAGATGCATGGTACTATGCTTGGAGCTGAGCCTCCAATCTTATATTGGCAAAGCGGAACTATGGATGTGATACATCATATTCAACTTCTTAGGAGGTCAGGTATTCCGGTTTATTTTACTATTGATGCTGGTCCAAATGTAAAGGTACTTTGTATGCCGAACCATGAGCAAATAGTATATGAGTCGCTGATAAAGCTTCCAAAAGTTAAAAAGGTTTTTACTTGTCATCCTGGAAAGGGAATCACTTACCTATAGAAATTTAAGATAATAGGAGTTGAGTGAATGAATAACTTAGATAAGGATATGAAAAAATCACCTGAAGGTGACTTAAATAAGAAGAATATTGAAGTTTGGGAAGATTTGGTTTCTATTAAGGAATTGGTAATATCATTGGTTATATGCTCTTTAGGTGCTTTTGGAGGGTATTTTCTAGCGCCAAAGGAGAGACCAAAACAATTATTTTTAGGGTTACTTGGTGCAATAATCGCCTTTGTGATATGCAGTATCATCATAAAACCTAAGAGAGAATTTATAGAAACTAGTCAGGAGGATTAACATGACTACTACATTGATTTTACAGATGATTCTTTCAGCTGTTGTAGCAGCTATTTTATATACAATAATTGGGGCAGCACCTGGTACTGATGAAACGGCAACAATTGCGCCGGTAACTTTGGTTCTTGTCTTATCAGGTTTACATCCTGCAGTAATTTTATCCTTTTTCATTTCAGCAATTGTAGCAAGTAAATTAACAGATGCTATCCCGGTTTCTATAGCAGGAATTCCTGCCGGCGTAATGTCTACTCCTATGATAGAGCATGCAATGGTGCTAAAAAAGTTTGGGCTTACAGACACAAGCATTAGGAAAATGGCTTCAGGTTCCATTATTGGTACAATAGTATCAGTTCCTGTGAGCTTACTGTTAGCACAGGCACTAATACCATTTTCCACTACCATTAAGCAATATGGAGACATAGTATTTTTTGTTGGTGCTATATTCCTAGCTTTGATGAGTAAGAGTAAATGGGTATCACTGGTTTCAATAGTACCCTTTGCTTTATTGATACAAGGCCTTCGTCATTTGTATTGGGGGACAGGAGCAGTTCCAAAGGGAACTAATGTATCTACATCTATTTTCTTAGGAATTACAATTGGACCTGTTATCTTGACATTGTTTGAGCTTTTAAATAAAAACAAGAGGGATGGTCTCGAAAGATTTGATAAAAAGGCTATATACTTTAAAAAGGGTGAAGAAATTAAGTCTGTTCCTAACCCATTTAAGATATTAACTAAAAAAGAAACTGCTTATAGTGCTTTGACATCTATAATTGGATCACTAACCTTTATTTTAAGTCCTGTAGGGCTTACTACTTTTTTAGGAGAGCTGTTTTCTAGTCGTACAAAGGATCCGGTAGAAAAAGCATCTCTAGCTATTTCCTGTATGGAAGCTTTGGCCCATGCAACATATATTTCAGGAACCTTGATTCCGCTTATTGCGCTAGGTATTCCTTTGTCACCAATGGCACTAGGTCCTGCAAACCCATTATTCAATGCTCCTCCAGTATACACATTGAAGAACAATATGCATCACTTATTAAGTAATTCAGATTTTATATGGGCTACTATAATTGGAGCGGTTGTAGCATTATGTATCACTTATTATGTTACAGTTAAATATTCACAACAAATTTGTGCTTTTGTATTTAAGAAGATTCCACACGAAGCCATGCTTGGTCTATTCTTTAGCTTAGTTATATTACTTGCTTACATGGATGCAGGTTTAATTAATGTTGGAGGTGTTCTTCTTATAGGAATAGTTGGTGGAGTATTGTATCGTCTAGGAGTTAACTATGGCGTTCAGTTTATGATATTATACTCAGCACCATGGATAGTTACAAAACTGGCTGGTCTATAAAACTTGCTTAAATATATGAAAATTAGGTTTATAAATTTTGAAGTTTGAAGGGAGGAAGTCTATGCAGTATTCAAGCTATAATGTGAAAGTACCAGGAAAATTAATGATTGCAGGTGAGTATGCCGTCTTAGAGCCTAATCAAAAGGCTATTGTAGTAGCAGTAAATCGTTATGTCAATATTCATATTGAACCTTCTAAAAAGAATGAACTGTTTCTTCCTCAACTTGGTTTAGAGAATATTGCTTGGGAAATAATTGATGGAAAGGTTAAGTTTAGTGAGGAAAACACTAGATTAAACTTTATTGAAAATTCTATTGCTGTAGCCAATCAATATTTAAAAGAAAACTTCATAGAAATACGTCCTTTTAGATTATTGGTTAATAGTGAGCTTGACGATACTACAACTGGAGAAAAGTACGGTCTAGGATCAAGTGCTGCAATTGTGGTTTCAGTTATTTCAGCTATATTGAGTATTCATTGGATTAGTAAAGATAAGCCTTCCTTGGAACAGATTTTTAAACTTTCTGCTATAGCTCATTTAAGAACTCAAAAGAGTGGCTCAGGAGCTGATATTGCGGCATCTGTTTATGGTGGGTGGCTAGAGTATTCATCTTTTAGAACTCAATGGGTGATAGATGAATTACATCAAGATAAAAAGATAATAGATATAATAAATCAGAAGTGGCCTAACTTATCAATAAAGAAGCTTTTACCACCACCAGAACTTAAATTGGCGGTGGGGTGGACAAAGTCTCCTATATCAACGGCACCTATGATTAAGAGTGTTCAAAATTTTAAACAGCATAATACAGATGAATACAACTACTTTTTAGCAGAAAGTTTTAATGCTGTTGAAGCAATGATAGATGGGTTCGAGAGAAAAGATTGCAAAAAAGCAATAAAAAGTCTTTATAAAAACAGAAAAGCACTGCAAGGCTTAGAAGAAGCTTCTAAGATAACTATTGAAACTGAAACTCTGAAAAGATTATGCTTAATTGCTGAAAGGTTTGGTAGCGGAAAGTCCTCTGGAGCTGGTGGAGGAGATTGTGGTATTGCTTTTTTAGCAGGAGATAATAATAAAAAGGAACTTTATGAAGCTTGGAAGGATAATGATATAAAGCCTCTGGATTTAGAAGTCGTAAAAGTTGGAGTTACTGCAGAAAGCATAAGGTAATATTCTTAAAATAGAATTAAAACTAATTGAGAACCCCACCATATTGGGGTTCTTTCTTACTGTTAGGAGCAGTTATAAAACTTTTTGTTAGCTAACCTAAAAATATTACTGGTTTAGAACGGCTTTTTAGTATAGACAGTAAAAAAGAAATATTATTCTGGTACCAGAGTTTTTTCAAATATAGTCAGAAAATGCAGGTGTGCAAAAATCACACTGAGCAATGTAAATAGAGTTAATTTGGAATTGAATTATGATTTGTGGATTCTAGCTACATAAAAGTATTTATATGGTATTTAAGTGAGCTGAAAATTAAATTAAATAAAAATATAAAGAAAAACATGTTTACATACGATTAATATAATAGAAACTTGTCGAATAGTGTTGAAGGGAGATTTATATGAGAAAAAAAGAAAAGGAACACAAGATTTCTATTAAGGTTAAATTACTTGGAGTCATAATACCAATGATGGCTATAGCTGTTTCACTATTAATTGGTATATCGTATACTAAATCAAATAGCATAATAACTAACTCTGCTAATGATTTATTAGAGACATCTACGAAAAAACAGGCTAATCAGATTGAATCATGGTTAAATGAGAATTTATCGTCTTTTAGCGCGGTGAAGCATTCGATTGAGAGTTCGAACCTAAATGATGGACAGTTACAGAATTTATTAAACAAATATTACGGATATAATAGTAACTTTCCGGAAGGTGTTTATATTGGAGATTCTACTGGAAATTTACTAAAGGCAGAGAAATCTACAATATCCAATAAGAATGTATTAGGTTCATTGTGGTACAATCAAGGGCTTACTAGAATAAATATGGCTTTAGGGTCTCCTTATGTTAATGAACAGGGTAAAAATATTATTAGTGCATCAGCTATACTTAATGATAACTCCAGTAAAATAAAGGTTTTATCAGCAGATCTTTCTTTGGACAAGATATCAATAATAGTAAATTCATTAGCTGAAATGAAAAATGCTCAATCACTTTTAGTTAATAAAAGCGATGAGACAATTTTAGCTTATGAGGATAGCTCGCTAATTTCAACAAAGCTTAGTGCAAGTAGCGATAGCTTTCTTAAGGCTATTGGGCAAAGGTTGGATAAAAAACAATATAGTTCAGTTGAACTCGAAAAGAATATGGTTTCTTTTAAACAAATAGAGGGGACCGACTGGATTCTAGTATCATATGTGCCTGAAAAGTCTATATTGGCTGAACTGCTAAAGTTACGTACTTTCATGATTATAATTGCTATTATATCTATTATTGTTCTGACTGGATTGGTTGAGAGAGTGGTTCAGATTGTAATTAAACCAATTAGGAAGCTTACAGACACCATAGTAGCGATGACACATGGAGATTTTACTGTAGATGTAGAGGTAAAGGGCAATGATGAGATATCAGTTATGCTTAAAAGTGTAAAAGAGTTTATAACAGTTATGAGAAGTATGATTAATAATATAAGTGTTATGTCACAAAAATTAAGTGTACAGGCTGATGATAGTAGTACTATTTCTAAAGAAATGTTTGATTCATCTATGGTTCAGTCTCAATCTATGGAGAGTCTAAATCAAACGGTAGATCAATTAGCAAGCTCTGTAGGAGAAGTTGCAGAAAATACAACGACTTTAGCAACTGTAGTTACCACTACTAGAGATGATAGTGCCAATGTAAATGAAAAGATGAAAGAAACAATTAATGTTTCAGAAAAAGGTCGCAAAGACATGGAGAAGGTTAATGCTGCTATGGAGAATATAAGAAATTCAATTTCTTCTCTTGAGCAGGCTATTAGCAAAGTAGGTAAATCTTCAAATGAAATTACTAGTATAATACATGTTATTGGAGATATCGCAGAGCAAACAAATCTGCTTTCTCTAAATGCATCTATAGAAGCAGCAAGAGCTGGTGAAGCTGGAAAGGGCTTTGCAGTAGTAGCTATGGAAATAGGAAAGTTAGCAAAGACAAGTTCTGAATCTGTTAATGATATATCAACACTTGTAAATGAAATAAATGGATTGGTTTTAGACACAGTTAAGAAAGCCAACGAAAGTGCAGAACATATAACAGAAAGTAGTTTCTTAATAAGTGGAACAGCAGATACCTTTGATAGTATATTTGATATGATCAATGAAACTAATAATTTGATTCAGGATATGACTGAAAAGATTGGTAATCTAGATGAAGTTGCAGCATCAGTAGCTGCTATATCAGAGGAGCAAGCTGCAAGTGCAGAAGAAATACTAGCCACTTCTGAGGTAATGGTTTCTCAAGCTAAGAGTATTACTAGCAATAGTGAAAAGGTAGCTACTGATGCGGATAAACTTGCAGATACTGCAGAAGAGCTTGGTAAGCAGATTCAAATTTTTAAATTATAGAACTCTGTAAATTATATACAAAACATTTTAACATTGATATATCACAATTAAAAGTAAAGCTACAAGAAGTATTAAGAATAATTAAAAACTAGTTAAATATAACTGAAAGAATTTCAAAAGGGGGAGAAGTATGAAGAAGAGAGTGGCAGTGTTGTTAAGTATAATAATGACTTTTGTTATATTATCTGGCTGCAGTTTGAATAAATCAGCAACTTCGAATAAGAAGATTAAGATTCTCTTATCTATATCAGATGGATCTGATGATTATCGTAAATTAATAGTTTCAAATGCTAAAAGTTATGCAGAGAGTCAAAGTATTGATATGACAGTAAAAGATGCAGAAGGATCAATAGAAACTCAGGTTGAACATATGAAAGAAGCAGTTTCTGGTGGATATAATGTTATAATATGTGCACCTGTAAATCCTAGTACAACCTTAGAACTGGAAAGAGCCTCTAAAGGAGTTCCTATAGTATTTATGAATAGTAAGCCTGAAGATAAGTTG
Organism: Clostridium sp. C8-1-8; assembly: GCF_009928445.1. Taxonomy (GTDB): domain Bacteria; phylum Bacillota; class Clostridia; order Clostridiales; family Clostridiaceae; genus Clostridium_AR. The sequence goes on from NZ_JAABNO010000002.1 coordinate 213,334, forward strand.
TTGGAAAAAGATAAGTACATTTACGTAGCTTCTAATGAAGAAGTTGCTGGAAAACTTCAAGCAGAGTATATTATTAATCACTTTAGCGGTAAAAATGATATAAAAGTAGTACTTCTTAAAGGAGAAAAAGGACATAATGCATCGAAAGGAAGATCAGATGCAGTAAAACAAACTTTTAAAGACAATGGGATAAATGCAGAATATGTTTTTGAAGATAACGCGGATTGGAGTAGACAAAAAGCTAAAGATATGTTCAATGTGTTTTTATCTACAGGAAAAAAGTTTGATTGTGTAATTGCAAATAATGACTCCATGGCCTTAGGAGTAGTGGATTCATTAATAGAGAACCGTATAGATCCTTCATCGGTTCCAGTTTTAGGTGTAGATGCTACAAGTGATGCATTGAAAGCAGTTAAGAATGGAAGTCTTGGAGTTACAGTTTATCAGTCTGCAAAGGGACAAAGTATAAGTGCTGTAAAAGCAGCTATAAAAATGGGCTCAGGAGATTCTTTATCTGGTATAGAAAATCTTACTACTGATGGTAAGTTTATATGGGTTCCTTTTGAAAAGGTAGATAAGAGCAATGTAGATAAGTACATCAATTAGCTAACTAAATATCAAATGAATATTGCCCTTCTAAAAGGAAAAGATAATTTCTGAAGGGAGTGAAATTCATGGCAAAATCTAAAAGTAATCCTAAAGAACAAAATAAGCAGAAAACCAATATTGGCACTAAAAGAACAGATAGCAGTGAGAGACAGGAAGTAAAAAATAAGTCAAATAAATAGTTTTAGTATATAAAAGCGCTTAAGTGATAAACTTAAGTGCTTTTATATATATTTCTATAAATTTTCTCTTATTGCAGTTATTACTTCTTCATATTCTGCATCACTAAGTTTAAGATTAGCCGCAGGGTTCATTTCGAAAGTTCCACCCCAGCTGTAACCATCTTTATACTTTGGAACTATATGAAAATGAAGATGAGGAAGCTTGTCTGAGTATGCTCCAAGATTCATCTTATCAGCCCCAAAGGCATCTTTTATAGCTTTTGCAGCTATAGCTACATCCTTCATAAAGGAAGTACGTTCTTCATCACTTAATTCAAATAATTCATTTATATGGTTATCGTAGGCAACGACACATCTACCTTTATAAGTTTGCTCTTTAAATAAATATAAAGTAGAAACACTTAACTTAGTGATTTTTATCATTAAGTCATCTAATCTCTGATCCTTTTCGCAATAAAAACAACTTATGTTTTCCATAACAGTGACACCTCATTAATATTATTTTGCACACGTGTGCAACTGCTTATATTATAACCCTTATTTAAGATGTTTTACAATAGAAAACAAAAGATATAGGGTAAAAATATATAATTTTATTTATATTGTTAAAAGTTAATATACTGAAGTATTTATAAAGATGTACCATTTCAATCAGAAGATTATTGTGAAAGCTCCCCTAGACTCTAAGAAAGAGTTTGATAATATAAAGTGTAGTATGAAGCGGTACATGTATATAGGGTTTCTATATCGAAACTTAAGTTAGGAACACTATAGAAAATTACAACTTGGAAGTTTCTTGTAGGATATATGTTTTATAAGATATATTAAAGAAAAAAATATTACATAATCAGAGTTTTCGAATATAGATTTTCAAAGTTAGATGAGAAAAAACTTCGCTGAAGAAAACTCTTTAGCGAAGTTTTGACTATAATAACAAAGAATATTTTGGCAAATAATGCGAATACCAAATTTATATTGAAATAATATTATTAAACGGAAATAGTGTTATGATACATTGATTAAATCTGACTCTTTATAACAACATATCCAACTGCTACGTGTAAAGGTTCATCTGAAGAATGATTACCAAATACTCTTACAGTGTTTATACCTCTCATAACTCCATAGGTGTGAAAAAAAGCATTGCCAATTGAAGGTACTCTATTATGAACATCCCACTCACAGCAGTTACCAGTTACTGGAGCAAAGCCGGCTACATTATTAAAATCTACAGCAAATTCACCTTTTTTGTGACCTATGTAGTACCAGGCCCATTGAAAATATTCGTTTTCATCTAGTAGGAGAGCTGTTCCATCTTCAAATTCTTGATATCCTGATTTGAAGTTCTTAGGAATCTCAACTGAATATATTTTTACATCAGTATCTCTTGGAATATCTACTATTACATTATTCATTCTTAACTCACCAACCTTTAAAAGTATTTGTTATATATGTACCCTTATTAATTAACGCTCAATAAGTCTTTACATATGAATTAAGGATGCAGTTGAAGCACTGCGGAGCAATAAAATTGAATGCTCTTTAATATAATTTCCTAGGGTATAAGAAATATACAGTGGCAAAATTGATAGAATTCATGTAAAAATACAAAAAAATTATAGTTTAAGGAATTTTATTTTAAATAAGGCTTTCAATAAAAGTATAAGTAGTTTACTTATATTCATATATAGAAGAGAGAATAAAAAACATTAGGTAATTAGAATATTTTATTTGTATTTATTTTGCAAAAAGATGCAGAAAAAAGTTATAAATAAAACCTAGAAGGAAGCCTTCTAGGTCATTTTTATAAGAATTTATTCTTTATTGGTTAATAAATATTTGCTAGCTAATTGAAACACCAGCACTTGCATATCCTGTTACGGCTGCTACAACAGGAATTCCGGTAGTTGTAGCTGAGTATACCAGAAGAAGTCTAGTTTCAGCGGCTACAGGAATTGAAAGACCAGTAGTTATACCACTACTTGTGCCACCGATAGCTAGAACTCCAGGAAGTGGATCTAATTGAACAGAAGCACCTGGTATAGCAGTAAATATATTGCTTGTAGGAGGAGCACTGTATAATTGTGCGGTGATATTTACTGTTGTACCAACAAGAGCTAAAGCAAGTACATTACTATAAAAAGCAGATATTGATCTTATAACACCGTCTCGAGGCATTGAGAAAGCTTCATTTATAGCTAAACCAGCACCTCCAGTAAGATCTATGGTTAAACCAGCCACAGTTAGACCGGTAGCAGAACTACCAAAACCAAGTGCGCTTACTGTACCAGCTAATCCTGTAACCAAAGTTGTAAGAATTACTGGTAATCCTGATGCAAAAGGAATAATTGATCCGAAATTAAATCTAGTATTACTTCTAAGTCCGCCTCTTATTCTTGGTAGGCAGCAAGGATTAGGAAGATAGTCATAGCTAGGTAAAATGTTATCATAACCAGTTAAAGATAAATTATTTTCATAACACTCAGACATACTTATTTTTCCTCTCCATAAATATATTTATAGATAAGATAATATCTATAGTACTATGATATAAAAAATGTGGTCGATTTGTGCATAAGTTTGTCTTAATTAGGATTAATAATGATTAAAAGCTCTATTGTGTTTATAGTTAGCTTTTTAATAATTACTAAATTAGATTTTATAAATATAAGGATAAAAGAAAGTTTATATAGCTTAATATAAGCAGAAAAATTATGATACGTTAATAAAGGATGTATAAGTAAAAAATTCGCTAAAAAGTACTTCTTTAGCGAATTTTATATATTAAATTACTGAGAAAATACTAGCAATTAGTTAAAGGGCTTTCAATAAGAGTTGTAAAAATGAAGCTATGCCTATGGCCATCATTTGAGGTTGTTACTCCTCTTACCAAGTGAACATGCTTTCCATTTCCAACGTCTATTGCTGGACCAGTTGTTATACTTATGATATGAAAATGATCAAAAAAATCAGTATTCACATATAATTTATGAACATGAGATGAACCACAAGGAATAGCTTGTCCTGTAACTCCTGCGAAACGGTGATTATGCCTTTCTTCACCTTCTTCTGCAAGCCTAGTGCTTCCTAAAAACTCATGATCATGTCTTTGTTGTATAAAGTTACCTTCTAAGTTCGAAGAATTTTCATAATCTTCATAGTCGTCATAAGGTCTCTTTGAGTGTTCATATGCCATATGAATCTCTCCTTTATCGGCAGTTTAATCATTATGCTAAGGCATAAAAATATTTTATATATAATGGTTACACTTATATTACATTATATGATTAAGTTATTAATTTGTTACTATAGACCAGCTAATACTACTTTAAAATGGAATCTACAAAAATAAAGCTTCGGCAATTGTTCGTAAGCTTTATTTTGAGTTTAAGGATTGAAGTAGTATGTTTGCTCAGAAGAATAGATATGTCAGTTTTATAGTCTTGAAAAACACTTGGAGTTTTTTACTGTTGATGGTATTTTTATTTATTATATATTTGAGTTTGAATTGGTATATCTTTATAAAAATATATTTTTATAGAGATATAGCTATGGCAGAGTTAAAAGATATTTTGAAGGATATTGGAGAGATTAGGGTATAACCTTCTAATGCTAATTGAATAAAAGCAAGGAAACTTAGTAGATAATGAAGTTATTTCAACCAACACGATACTAAATGCTGCACTTAACCAATGTAATAAGTTTTTATAACCAAAGATTGAAGAACAGTAGTATCAAATTTAGATAGAAAAAATATAATATAGTATTAGCTAATAGATTGGTATATTATTGCAATAAAATATCATAAAATACAATGGTGTTACAGATAATTTTTACTTCTGTACACTTTTTTTTTGAAAATTAAGGAGGGATACAATGGTTATTGGATTAGTAAGGGAGATAAAAAATAATGAAAATAGAGTAGGATTAACTCCAAGTGGAGTAGAAGTTCTTGTTAAGAGGGGGCATAAGGTCTTAGTTGAGAAGGGCGCTGGCATAGGAAGTGGCTTTGAAGACTGGCTTTATAAGGGAGCTGGAGCAGAGGTAATAGAGGAAAAAAAATATGTGTTTAATCAGTCAGATGTTATCGTAAAGGTTAAAGAGCCACTTGAAGAGGAATATGATTTATTTAAAACAGGACAAACCTTATATACCTATCTTCACTTAGCACCTAATAAACCATTGACAGAGGCTTTATTAAAAAAGAAGATTACAGGAATTGCCTATGAGACAGTGCAACTTAAGAATGGACGCCTTCCATTGCTTGTACCTATGAGCGAAATTGCAGGTAGGATGTCAGTACAAATAGGTGCTAATCTATTACAAAAATATAATGGTGGATCAGGTATATTACTTGGAGGAGTCCCAGGAGTAATGCAAGGAGAGGTTGTTATAATTGGTGGTGGTATCGTCGGAACTAATGCGGCCAAAATTGCATGTGGTTTAGGGGCTAGAGTAACTATAATGGATATAAGTAATGAGAGATTAGCTTATTTAGATGATATATTTTTTGGTAGGATAACAACCTTAACTTGTAATGAGTATAATGTAGCTAAGGCTGTTGAAAAGGCTGATTTATTAATAGGTGCAGTTTTGGTAGCTGGAGCAAGCGCGCCTAAGATAGTTTCTAAAGAAATGGTTAAGACAATGAAAAAGGGATCTGTAATAGTGGATGTTGCAATAGACCAAGGGGGATCAATAGAGACAATAGATAGAGTTACAACTCATGATAATCCCTGCTATGAAAAGTACGGAGTTATACACTACTCTGTAGCTAATATGCCAGGGGCTGTACCAAAAACATCCACTTTAGCACTTGAAGCTGCCACATTGCCATATCTAATAGAAATAGCAGACAATGGAGTGGAACACGCCATTTTAAAAGATGAGGCTCTACTTTTAGGCTTAAATACGTATGAAGGAAATATAACCTGCAAGGCTGTAGCTGAGAGCCTAAAGTTGCCATATGTAGACCCAAAAACAATAGTGAATAAATAATATTAATTCCTTGCACAAGCTCATCAAAGCATGGTATGACTGACCACGCAATTTTAACGCAGTACTTTAACAGTGGCAAATTTAAAATGCTAAGCTTCTGATTGAAGGATTACATCTTTAATAAAAATAACCACTTCAAAGCAAAATATCATTTGAAGTGGTTATTTTTATTGGATAGGAAGATATAAAATTTAAAGTTCTATAGTAGCTACCATTCGTTAGGATAAGCTACAATATACAAAGTAATATTTCTTCTTCCCCAAGAATTACATTCATCCAAAGAATTAAAGTATAAGTCTACAATATTTCCCACTATTGCACCACCAGTATCAGCAGCAATTGCAGTTCCATATCCAGGAATGAATACCTTTGAGCCAAGAGGTATTACACTAGGATCAACAGCTATAGTACTAAGTCCATCTGAAGAATGAGTTGGTTTTAGACCTAATGCAGTAAATACGCCACCAGTGTAAGCTGTAGCACTCATAGTATAGGAAGTCTTGTACTGTACGCTTGTATTAGTAGAAGTTTGCCCTCTAGAAATAGTAGCACTAGCCAAGATGGCAGAAAGTTTATCTTTACCTAATCCGATGTATTTTTGAGCTTTAGCTTTCACTGAAGCTGTACTTATTTGAGCTGATAAACTAGTAAGTGTAGATATGGCGTTTCTTATGTCTGCTTCTGATGGGGAAGCAGAATCTATAGTACTAACTGAATGTGATATTAATTTTGTCTCATTGGCTTCAATAACTGCAGCAAGTGACGCCTTTTCTTTTTCGAATTGCGCAGCTAAAGCCTGTTCCTCTTGCTTCTTATCATTAAGAGTTTTTAGACTTGCCTCAGTTTCTTTCTTTAACGTTTTAAGGCTTTCATTCTTCTTATTTAAATCATTAGCTGTTTTTCTTAGAGCTTCCTTTTTGGAATTCAATTCATCGATTAACTGCTTGTCCAAAGATACTACTTTTTCTATAGCAGATAATTTATTTAGGAAATCAGTTAGGCCAGAAGATCCTAATAATATGGCTAAGTAATTTTTATCTAAACCACTTTTATACATTCCTCTTAGACGGCTGTCTAAAACACTTTGATTTGATTCAATCTCTTTTCGATATTGTTCCATCTTAGTTTCAGTTACGTCTATTTGTTTTTCTGTTTCAAGTATATTTTTATTGTTATCGTCTAGTTTTTTTGTTAATTTATCTATCTCTATGTTCATGCCAGCCATTTCAGAATTTAATGATTGTATCTTACCATCTAACTGCTGAAAACTCTTTTTACTTTCTGCTATAGTTTGTTCCGTATCATTATCTGAAGCTATTGCAGTTAAGCTATAGCTAAATAGAATAACTAATGTTAGGATCATACAAATAATTTTTTTACGCATAGCAAAATTCTCCTTTTTTTGTTGCAGTGACTTATGCATATTATACCACAAATTTTTAATATGCCAAATTCCTTTAATGCTTTCGCTATTTATAAGCTTATGAAACTATAGGATGAATTTATGCTATAATTGATAAATTCCCTTTTTGTTTTTTTCCCATATCTATATTTGAGGTGTCTACAAATACGTATCCCTAGCTCTATATAAAAAATAATTTCCTAAAACATAAAAAAATAGGCAACTCAAGTTTATTGAGCTGCCTTATATTCTTTTAAAGTATGGAACCTAGTAAAAACCAAGGTAATGGATTAAATCCAGGATTATAATTGTTATAGTAATATGGTTGATAATATGGATACTTGTATCCATAGTGGTATCCGTAACCTGGATATCCCCAGTTATTATGGAATGGCTTTGCCATTACTTGCTGGGAATCGTCTTCAGCATCACTCATTTGATTTGTAGAAGGAGTATGTCCGCTATTAGTTCCTGGAGCCATTTGAGAGCCAGGAGTCATTTGACCCATAGATGAGCCTGGAGTCATATTAGAGCCAGGAGTCATTTGACCAATCGATGAACCTGGAGTCATATTAGAGCCAGGAGTCATTTGTCCCATAGGTGAACCAGGAGTGGTCATATTATAACCAGGAGCCATCTGCCCCATAGGTGATCCTGGTGTCATTGGAGTACCAGGCATCATTTGGCTCATGTAAGGTGTTGGGCAACCAGGAAGCATTTGTCCCATATATGGCATAGGTGACATAGAGCCAGGTATCATCTGTCCCATAGGTGTTGTAGTCGACATAGTTGAACCAGGTATAGTCTGGCCCATGTAAGGATTAGGTGACATAGAACCAGGCATAACTTGACCAGTAGTATTCATAGGAGACATAGGATTTTGCATCATCTGTCCCATTGTATCTGGATAATTAAATTGAACATTACCTTGGTAGTATGGATTAGGAATAAAAGGTACTTGGCTTAGGTTGTTTCCAAAGCTTATATATTCGGTTCCCTGCATTGTACCTTGATAGGTAGAAGTATCTTGAGTTGTGCCTTGCATATTAGAATTCATCTGAGATGCATCATTTCTAGAATCGTCGTTTATTTCGTATTGCTCGGTGTACATGATTTCCTCCAAAAGAATATATCTTACACTAAATGTTATATGAAATAAAAGAAAATTTGTGCTAAAAATGAAATTCATACTATATAAATTTATAAAGAATAATAAAATGCAGTCCAGAAAAAAGCTACTATTGCAAGAATATTAATTATTCTAAATAACATTGAAATGAAAATGTTTTAATTAAGTAGGTTTTTCTGAAAGAATTTCAGCTAAAATACAGTTTAAGAAGAAAGTTGCTAATTAATAATACAATGAGTCCAATAACAACAGTAAGAATTACATCTGGAGGAATAAAACTTTTTATTTTCATATATTCACCTCGAAACTATATATTTGCCACTCCATAAAATCAATATTTTCAAACTCCTCTTCTATAAGATTAGATGAGAAGAGTTTGAAAAATTATGTAGGATTGAAGCGGATTATCTATACTAGTATTATTGTCAAGATTAAGAAGATTAAACTTGAGGTATCATAGCTACTAATAAAAATATTTATTTATTATCAAATGTTCTTAAAAAGTTATAAGCTTGCTTTGATAAGTACTTATTCTTTAACCAAATTGCAGTCACTCTAGTTTCTAATTTACTTTCAGTCAATTCTACATATTTTAAGTTTGTGGTATTTACAAGATTTATTGCTGTCTTGGGTGCTAATGTTATTCCTATACCTGAATTGGCCCATAAAAGAGCAGTACGGGCGTCATCACATCTACATACTATATTAGCTTCTATATTATTATTATCAAAACATTTCATGATAAGTGATTCAAAGCGTCGATATATAATTAGAGGTAATTTCTCTAAAGCAGATATTGAAAGCTTATCATCAAGATTATATTTAAGAAAATTGTCATTGAAAACAGCTATCATGGGCTCAGAAGATAGATACTTATATTGATAATCATCAATATTGAAAGGGGTTCTAACTATTCCTACTTCTATAAGCTCACTTTCTAACATCTCTAAAATTCTATAAGTGTTTCCCTCCCAAAGTTCAAAGTTGACTTCTTTATTATCCTCATGGAATTTATTTATTGGACTAGGTAGTAAAGCTGATGCTGAAGAAGAAACTACTCCAATAGAAAGTGTCTTTATGGCCTTATCTCCTAAATCTTTTATTTGCATAACAGTTGCTTTTTCAAGTTCTAAGATCTTTTCTCCTTTAATTTTTAATAGCTTACCAGCTTCAGTAAGACGAATTTTGCGACTTCCTCGTTCAACTAATTTAACTCCAAGCTCTTGCTCAAGCATCTTTAACTGATAACTTAAAGGAGGTTGTGCCATATTAAGTTTTTTTGCAGCATTAGTAATTTGACCTTCCTCCGCTATTGTAAGAAAGTATTTTATTTGTTTTATATCCAATGTAAAATCACCTCAAAAGTAAAAGTTTTATATATTTATATTAATAATACTTTAAAAGTTTAATATGTACTATAGGTATCCTTTACGAAAACCTAGTTTATGTATGTTCGATAATACAGGCTTCTGGAGATTATCGGGTATGAACAAATTGATAGTTGAAGTTGGATAGCTATAGTTTGAAATGAATTTAGAATTTTAATCATTGAAGCTATAAAAGATTGGTGAAACTGCGAAGAGTGTCGTAAATTGTGGTGCACAATTCTTCGGAAAATAGAGGGAAAAGATGGATATCGTAGAATATTATAAATATTCAAAATATTTTGAAGGAGATGATTGGAATGGCAAAAAATAATAGAGTTCTTGTAGATAATTTGAAAGTAAAGTGTGATTCTGATATGTTTCCTAATTCATTAATAAATTTTATGAATAGATATAAACTTTATGCTGATTTACTAGATCAAGTGTCAGAGGGCATAATCATTCATGATAGTAGCAATATAGTATTTGCAAATAAGAGTTTATTAAAGCTATTTGGGATGCATGCTGTTGATGAGATTATAGATAAGGATGTATTTAAAATTTTAGAAACATACTTAACTTACTATAGGGAAATGGATGAAGAGATATGTAGAGCGTTTCATCATAGTACATTTAGAACAAATTTAATATATAAAGGACAAGAAGTAAAAAAAGTGGTGGTTAGGAACTGTAATATGTCTTTTGATAATAGGGAGTATAAGGTTACTTATATACGATATTATTATGAAAATGAAAACTTTACGGTTTATGATGAAGTGGAACCTAAGGAAGTTTTTCAAAGTAGTAGAGGTTATGAGCCTGAATATTTAGAAGAAGGTGATTTGAGCAAGATTAGATATGAGAATTATATTGCTAGACTGATCCCAATTCTAGCTCATGAACTTAGAACCCCTTTAAATATTCTAATGTGTTCAATGCAAATGAGTGATGTTTATATTGAAGACATAGCAACGTTAGAAAATAATATAGCTAAGATGAAACACAATTCCATAGTAATGAAGCAAAATTGTTTTAGATTATTAAAATTAATAAATAATATAATAGACTCAACCTTGTTAGATAGTAAAGCTTTTATTCTTAATCTTAAGCTTTATGACATAGCAGATATTATAGAAGATATGGTTTTTACTATAAGCGATTACGTAAGGGAAAATATAAAAGACAAAAAAATAGATATCGAATTCTTTACAAGTGTTAAAGATAAGTTTGTTTATCTAGACTTAAATAGGTTTCAAAATGCTTTTTTAAAATTGTTATCTAACTCTTTTAAGTTTAACAATAACGGAGATACAATATATGTTTGTATAAAAGAGAGTAATTCAAAAAATATAGAAATAGTAGTTTATAATAAAGGAAATATAATTGAAGAGGATGATTTAAATCAACTCTTTGAAAAATTTTCAGCCAAGAAGAGTAATCTAGCAAAAAGCCATGAAGGAATAGGACTTGGGCTGTTTATTGTGAAAAATATAGTAGAGCTTCATGAATGGAGTATCGAAGTATCTAATTGTGTTGAAAACATATCAAATCAATTTATAATAAAAATACCTATTGAAGGTAAGAAAATTATCAGAGCTGATGTCAACAATAAATGCAACTATGAAATTTTAGAAGAGGAATTACTTCAGAAAATAAAAATAGAATTTTCTGATATATGATATTTACGAATGTGCCACTTCAAAATAAAATTTCAATTCTCAAATTATTCTCTCGTAACTCAGATGGGCTTTGAACATAGATTTCGGAACTAAGTGATATATATTTAACAGCGTTCACAAAAAATTAAAACCATGAAAACAAGCGATTAACATCAAGTCTTGTTTTCATGGTTTTAATAATTTGAGCATAAACATAATAAAAACATGCTAGTTTAATATGTTTGATTGTTAAAAATTAAACTTTTAATAGAATTATAGCATAAATGCTGATTTGAATTTTAACGTTAAAAATAAAGTGATATTTTTATTTTTTCTTCATTATTAACATATTATTAATATTTTGATTATTTTGAAATTGATATAACCAGAAAAACGTTTACTTAAAAAGGTAAATTATTAATTTGTTAAAAAAATAGATGATATTGAACGTTATAGTTAATTTGAAATACTAAAATATAGATAATTATTAAAAAATACCGAAAAATATTGTTGATTTTTTATTGATTAGTTGCTAATATAAATAAAAAGGAATGTATAAAGAGGGGGACTTAATTATGAAAAAGAAGATACTTGTAGCTACACTTGCAGTAGCTATGGTTGCAAGTTTATTTGTAGGTTGTAGCAGCAAAAAAGATGGTGACAGTGCTGAGGTAATAAAGATTGGTTCTATTGCACCACTAACAGGAAAAGTTGCTACTTATGGACAATCAGTTAAGGAAGGGGTTCAATTAGCTGAGAAAGAAATAAATGCAAATGGCGGTATTAATGGAAAGAAAGTTAAGGTTGTTTTTGAAGATGATCAAGCTGATCAAAATGCAGCTATTAATGCCTTTAATAAATTAGTTGATGAGGAAAAAGTTTCAGCAGTAATAGGGGCAGTTACTTCTGGCGCAACATTAGCAGTTGCACCTAATGCAACTCAGGCAAAGATTCCAATGATAACACCTACGGCAACAGAACCAACAATAACAAAGGTTGGTGGAGAGTATGTATTTAGAGGCTGTTATGTTGATTCATATCAAGGTCAAGTAATGGCTAGATATGCAGCTGGTGACTTAAGTAAAAAGACTGCAGCTGTTTTATACAACGTAGGATCTGACTATTCCAAAGGTATAGCAGAAGCCTTTAAAGCAGAATTTGAAGCAAAAGGTGGAAAAGTTGTTGAGTTTTCTACTTACAATAATGATGATAAAGATTTTAATGCCCAATTAACTAAGATTAAGAATGACAATCCAGATGTATTGCTTTTACCAGATTACTACAATGTTGTTGGACTTATAGCTAAACAAGCTAAGGCTGTTGGAATTAATGCTCAATTGCTTGGTGTAGATGGATGGGATTCAGCTGATTTATACAAGATTGGTGGAGATGCTGTTAAGGGTGCTTTATTCATAAATCACTATTTCCCTGGAGATACAGCTAAGGAAGTTCAAGACTATGTTTCAGCTTATAAGAAAGAATACAACAAGGAACCAGATGCTCTTGCTGCTCTAGGTTATGACTCAGCAAAAGTACTATTTAAAGCTATAGAAGATGCAAAGAGTACTGATGGAGATAAGATTAAAGATGCATTAGCTAAGGTTGAATATACTGGAGTTACAGGAAAGTTAAAGTTCAACTCAGAAAGAACAGCAATAAAAGGTGCTGCAATATTAAAGGTTGAGGGAGAAAAGAACTCACTTGTATCAAAGGTTGATCCTAGCAAATAAATGATAGATAAGGATTAAGGAAATAAATAGGAGGACTACTATGGAGTTACTACAGCAATTGATTAATGGACTATCACTTGGAAGCATATATGCTCTTCTTGCATTAGGATATACAATGGTATACGGTATAATCCAACTTATAAACTTTGCCCATGGGGACATATATATGATTGGTGCCTTTACAGGGTTCTATGTAGCTACTAAGCTTCATTTATCCTTCCTGCCAACTATGATAATAGCAATGATAGTTTCAGCAGTTTTAGGAATTGTAATAGAAAAGGTAGCATATAAACCACTTAGAAAATCACCTAGAATCACGCTTCTAATCACAGCTATAGGTGTATCGTTATTACTAGAAAACGGAATGAGATTTATAGTTGGACCAACTCCTCAGAGTTTTCCAAGTCTCATTGAATCTTCAAAAATAAATATAGGTTCTCTTCAAGTAACCAACATACAACTTATAACTTTAGGTGTGTCGCTACTCCTAGTAGTATTACTCCAGTTTATAGTGTACAAAACCAAAGTTGGTAAGGCTATGAGAGCGGCTTCTTTTGATATTGAAGCTGCCTCATTAATGGGTATAAACGTAAATAACACAATATCATTTACCTTTGCTTTAGGATCTGCATTAGCAGGTGCAGCTGGTGTCTTGGTAGCACTAGCATGGACGACAATAGATCCATATATGGGAATGATGCCTGGTATTAAGGCTTTCGTAGCAGCTGTACTTGGAGGTATTGGAGTTATACCTGGAGCTCTTATAGGTGGACTATTCATGGGGGTTGCCGAAACTTTGACTAAAGCATATGTTTCCACAAGACTTTCAGATGCAATAGCATTCTCAATACTAATCATAATTCTTCTTATCAAGCCTTCAGGTCTACTAGGTAAGATAACTAGAGAGAAAGTGTAGGTGATAGCATGAAGAAGATATTAAATTATTTAGTGTATGCAGTTATAATATTAGGAATTTTCTTTTTGCTTAATTATTTATTGCATGAAAGAATCATAAACAGATTTTACGGTGGACTTATAACGTTAGCTTGTATAAATATAATACTAGCAGTTTCCTTAAATCTTATAACAGGATTTACAGGTCAGTTATGTCTAGGACATGCAGGATTTATGTCTATAGGTGCATATACTGCTGCTATTCTTACTGCAAAACTACAATATAATTTTGTATTAGCATTGATAGTTGGTGGAATATTGGCTGCAGTTGTTGCCTTAATAGTGGGATTACCTACCTTAAAGCTTAAAGGAGACTACTTTGCAATAACTACATTAGGTATTGGAGAAATCATAAGAGTTATACTTACTAATATAGATTATACTGGAGGTCCAAGAGGATTTACTGGGATACCTCCAAAAACCACTTTTACTTGGGCATTTTTTGTTATGGTAGCTGTAGTTATAATAGTATACAACATAATTCATTCAGCTCAGGGAAGAAGTATGATAGCAGTAAGGGAAAATGAAATAGCTGCTGAAGCTATGGGTGTTAATACCTCAAGATACAAGGTAACTGCTTTTGTAATAGCAGCATTCTTAGCAGGTGTAGGTGGTGGACTTTACGCTCATTACTCTAAGTTCTTAATACCAAGTTACTTTGATTTTATGAAGTCTATTGAAATATTAACTTTTGTAGTTTTTGGTGGTATGGGATCTTTGTCTGGATCTATCATAGCAACTGGTATATTAACTTTCTTACCAGAAGTATTAAGACCTATAAAGGACTTTAGAATGATCATTTACGCTGTTGCGCTTATTGTATTAATGATATTTAGACCACAAGGTTTACTTGGAACTAAGGAAGTAAGTCTAAGTGTATTTGGAAAATTATTTAAAAAGGAAAAGAAGGAAGGGGGAATTGTGTGATGCTAAAAGTTGAAAACCTAACTATTCAATTTGGTGGACTTAAAGCAGTATCTGAGTTCGGACTTGAGATTGATGAAAAACAGGTAGTAGGTCTTATTGGACCAAATGGAGCAGGCAAAACCACAGTATTTAATATGCTTACTGGAGTTTATTCACCAACTGAAGGCTCAATTACCTACAGGGACGAGAAGATACAAGGTTTAAAGCCTTATCGCATTACTCAAAAGAAAATAGCAAGAACCTTCCAAAATATAAGATTGTTTAGCAGTCTTACAGTTTTAGATAATGTAAAAATATCTTTTGGATATAGAGCAAAATACAATATTTTTCAGGCTATATTTAGAACACCTAAGTATTTTAAGGTTGAAAAGGAAATTGAGGAAAAGTGCTTAGAGCTTTTAGAAGCTTTTGGACTAGGAGACAAAGCTTTTGAACTAGCAACAAACCTTTCTTATGGAGAGCAAAGAAGACTTGAGATTGCTAGAGCTTTAGCTGCTGGACCAGAACTATTACTTTTAGATGAGCCAGCTGCAGGAATGAATCCACAAGAAACTCAAGACTTAATGAAGTTAATTAATTGGATTAAAGATAAATTTGGTGTATCGGTCCTTTTGATTGAGCATGATATGAAACTAGTAATGGGAATCTGCGAAAAAATTGCGGTATTAGATTATGGTAAGAAGATTGCAGAAGGTACACCAGAGCAAATCAAAAATAATCCAAGAGTTATAGAAGCTTATCTAGGAGAAGCTTATACTGGTGAGGAGGCTATATAGATGCTTAAGGTTAACAACTTGAATGTTTATTACGGAGGAATACATGCCCTTAAGGATATAAATATAGAGGTTAATGAAGGTGAAATAGTGACGTTAATAGGAGCAAATGGAGCAGGGAAAACATCTACTCTTAGAGCTATTTCGGGCCTCACTCCGTATAAGACAGGAGAAGTATTTTTTAAGGATAAGGCTATAAAAAATATTCAGCCACATAAGCTTGTAGGTTCAGGTATAGGACATGTGCCTGAAGGAAGAAAGATTTTTGCAAACCTAAGTGTTAAAGAAAATCTTGAATTAGGTGCTTATCTTCGTAACGATAAAGATGGTATAAAAAAAGACTATGAAATGATATATGATAAGTTTCCTAGACTTAAGGAAAGAATGAGTCAGCTTGCAGGAACTCTTTCTGGTGGAGAACAGCAGATGCTTGCAATAGGTAGAGCTCTTATGAATAGGCCCAAGTTATTGCTTCTAGATGAGCCATCAATGGGACTTGCGCCAATAGTGGTAAAGAATATATTTGATACCATACAGGAGATAAACAAAGGTGGAACAACTATACTTTTAGTTGAGCAAAATGCTCATATGGCACTGTCTATTGCTAATAGAGCTTATGTGCTTGAGACTGGCAATGTAGTCTTAAGCGGTAGTGCAGATGCATTACTAAAAGATGAAAAGGTTAGAAGTGCATATTTAGGAGAATAATATGAAAAGTCATTGAAGAAAGATCGCTTCAGTGACTTTTTACTGTTTGAGAAAGTATAAGATTTTCTTCTAATTAAACCTAGGAATATAAACGATTTAGAGTAGTTATTTAGGATAAACAGTAAAAAAAATCATATTCGCCTGCCACATTTTCCTCATATACATTTGGAAAGGCAGATGCGCAAAAAAAGCACACTGAAGAAAGCCGCTTTAGTGTGCTTTTTTTACTGTGTAGACCAGTGTGAAATTATATCATTGTGTCATATATAGATATTGATATACATAAAAACTTTTTGATTAATCAGATTAATAAATATATGTACTATGGAGAAACCTAATAGCAAAAATATAGGGAGATGATAACTTGATTTTGAGATTAGGATATGTAGCAATTGCATT
Source organism: Clostridium sp. C8-1-8 (assembly GCF_009928445.1). Taxonomy (GTDB): domain Bacteria; phylum Bacillota; class Clostridia; order Clostridiales; family Clostridiaceae; genus Clostridium_AR. Next base: position 230,164 of record NZ_JAABNO010000002.1, read on the forward strand.
AAATCTGCCTAAAACTACATCATCAAGCACAGTTACATATGCAACTTATAGTAAACTCACTAATGAGGAAAGCAGGATTAATAAATTAAAATCTACTACACTATCTAATTTGGATGACCTGTATAAAATACTTCAATACAATGTAGAAAATCAACTACACTTTTATAGAATAACTTCTGCCTTAATACCATTAGCAACACATCCAGAGGTAATGTGGAAATACAGGGCTATGTTTTCGAAGGACTTTAAGAGAATTGGCGATTTGGTTAGAAAACAGCAAATGAGAGTAGATACCCATCCAGATGAATTTAACGTAATTAATTCAGTTAAAGAGGAGGTGGTGGTTGCTACTGAGAGAAATTTATGGCCACATGTTCATCTATTTGAAGATATAGATTATCCTGAGGGAAAAATGGTGCTACATGTAGGAAGTAGTGCAGGAGGAAAAGAGGAAGCTTTAGAGAGGTTTAAAGTAAACTTTAGAAAGTTTCCTAAGGAAATTACATCAAGGCTTATGATTGAGAATGATGATAAGACTTTTAATGTAAAGGAAGTACTTTCTTTATGTAAGGAACTTAATGCTCCCATGGTATTGGATGCTCATCATCATCTTTGTAATAATGATGGGGAAGAGCTAAAAGATTACATATGTGAAATCTTTGATACATGGAATGGGCAGAGTCTTCCAGCAAAGTTCCACTTTTCCTCTCCTAAGGAGAGTGAAAGAGACAGAAAACATGCAGATTACATTGATGCTGAAGCCTTTGTAAGATTTATTGACTTATGCAAGGAAGTTAACAGAGATATGGATGTTATGCTTGAAGCAAAGAAAAAGGACTTATCATTATATAAGCTAGCAGATGATATAGAGGAATTAAGACCAGAATGGAAGAGAATCGATAAGAGTAGCTTTTATATAACATAATAGTTATGAAAAATGTTGTTATTTGCCATTATAGATTCTATAATGTATATATAGTATTAAATGTATAAATGTTCTAAATTTATGTAAATTTATTTTATAGAAACTAGATTTTGTTTAATATTTTATACAATATATGGATTTTTCAGCGTAGATAAAATATATAGAAAAAGGTGATATTATGGCAAGTAACTATATTAAGTTTTATACCTTTTTTAACATTTTAAGAAAACACAGCAATAATGAAAATGTGTTATCAATGAAAAAAATATTACAAATTATGGAAGAGCAAACAGGTGATAAGATTGACAGAAGGACTATATATGAGTACATAAAGAATTTTAAGGAATTAGGCTTTGACATAAGAGAATATTCCGAGAATAAGAAGGGATATTACTTAAATTCATTAAATTTAAATAATGATTATTGTAATGATATATTCATGAATTACTCCAATAAAATGCCAGTGAAAATTGAGTTTGATAATGAACTTAGAGATGAGATCAATAATTTAAAAGGGGTTATTGATATATTAAGTGATGGAGAGAAAACTTTTATAGCAAACATAGAGACTAGTAATGATAATACGCTGATAAGCTGGATTCTTCAATTTGGCAGTAAAGCAAAAGTTATAGAACCTCACGAATTAAGAGACATTATTAAAGAAGAGATAATGAAGCTTTATGAAAGATATGTATAAAAATATTTTTTTGAAACTTTTCTAACTGAAGGATTAAGAAAGTTAAATAAAGGTTTATTTCAAAAGGTGAAAATTCCTTATAAAATAAAAGTCATGAATAAAAAGGCAAGTTATCTCCTTTTTACCCATGGCTTTTATTTATATCATAAGATTAGCAATCATTTTGAAATTAATAAGTTAGTTATCAGATGCTGTAATTATCATAAGAATAAGATACCAACACCAACTATTGTTATTAACGCACCGATAACCTCTTTTGCGCTGACTTTCTCCTTAAATATAACCATAGATGCAGGTATTATAAGTATTCTTGATATAGAACTTATAGTTGAAGCTATGCCAGTGGCTGTATATTGAACTGACAATAGAGATAGGGCAACACCTAAGAACGGTCCAAATATTGAACCGATGGTTATACTTTTCATCGCACTTGTATCCTTAAAGGTTGAAAATAGATTTTTCCATCCATTAGCAATAGTTATAACTATTGTGAAACCTACAAAGGCTGATATTACACGAATTTGTGTAGCAGCAAAGGGGTCGTAATTGCCCATTCCGAACTTACTACAAATTAATCCAAATGCTTGTCCGAATGCACCTATAAGCGCATATATCAATCCTTTAAGAGGATGAGAAAGCTTAATCTTCTTTTCATCAGATCCTTTTACTAATATAACCAAAGCGATACCAGCTAAGGTTATAAGCATACCTAATAAGTCTCTCGAGGATAATCTTTCACCTAGAATAAAGTATCCTGCTATAGCTGAAATTGGTGGAACTGTAGCCATTATTAAGGTTGATAGCCTAGATCCTATCTCGATATAGGCTTGAAATAGGAATAAATCACCAATAACGAAACCTATAATTCCTGAAACAAAGAGCCAAGTCCAGTTAGTTAATGACGCATCAAGAGGAAGAAACATACCTCTATTTACAAGAGTATATAAACCAGTAAAAATAAAAGCAAAAATGAGTTTTAGGTAGTTTACAGAAAGAGAGCCTACCTTTTTTCCAGCTGTTTCAAAAGCAATTGGAGAAACTGTACAGCATAGAGCTGAAGCTAAAGCTGCTAGTTCACCTATGTTAGAATGAAACAAATTGTCCACCTCCCAAGTTGATAAGTTTACTATGTATAAAGATATTCTTGATAATATGTGCAAAAAATATAAATCTCTTTATAAGCACACTTTATATTAACACACTACTATACTAAATTGCTATAGATTAATAAATTTGTGTCATCAAAGAGGGTTTAACATAAGCTATTATAGAGTAATATTAAGGAGAGCATGATGAAAAATATATTTAGAAGGGTGTATAGACGTGTTTTTAAAGCAAGACAAGTTCAGCCTAAGATAGTGGAAGTTAACTATAAATGGGCTCAGCCATTGCAGTTTACTATGAAACCTCAGATGATAGTATATCATCATACTGTGGAGATAGGAAAAACACCAGAAGAGATACATCAGCTGCATGTTAATAGAGGATGGGCTGGCATAGGATATCATTTCTATATAAGAAAAGATGGTACAATCTATAGAGGAAGACCTGAAAATGCTGTAGGTTCACATGCGCCAGGTGTTAATAATATAGCTCTAGGAATAGCCTTTGAGGGAAATTTCATGGTTGAAAAACCAACCGAGCAGCAGTTAAATTCAGCTATAATATTATCAAAATATTTGGTTAATAAGTATGGAATTAAGGAATTAAGAAGGCATAAAGACGTAAAACCAACAACTGAATGCCCAGGAATCAATTTTCCATTTGATTATATTAAGTCAAAGGTTTTAGGTACCACTACAAATAAAACGGCTTAATGTGTTTTGTAGTCTAATTCTTTGATTAAAATAAGGCTGTATCATGTAAGTAATACTTTATGATAAAGCCTTATTTTATTCTTTAGCCAATTTTTTAGTTACTATTGAGTTTTGAAGTTTTGCTATAATGAGCAGTCATACTGAGGAAAGAGTAACTAATTTAAAATTGACAATTGCTAGCATGCCTAGATAATCTGTTATAATAGTTATTGACAGATTAATGAAGTATAGGAGTGAATAGAAAATGGAATTTGGATTTTATCTACCTGTAAAAATATTTTTTGGAGATGATGTAGTAGTAAAAAACAGTAGTGAGTTTAGAAAGCTTGGTAGAAAAGCATTGATAGTTACTGGAAGAAATTCATCGAAAATTAATGGATCATTGGATGATGTAATAAGAGCTTTAGAAAAGGAAAAAATAGAGTATAAAGTGTTTAACGAAGTTGAGGAAAATCCATCTCTAGAGACTATTGAAAAGGGTGCAGAAATAGGAAAAGAATTTGATGCTCAGTTTATTATTGGGGTAGGCGGTGGATCACCTCTAGATGCATCAAAGGCAATTGCTCTATTTATTAAGAATCCTGAACTAAATATAGATAATGCTTTTACTAGTGAAAAGCTTGAAAGTATACCTGTGGCTGCTATTGCTACCACTTCTGGGACAGGTTCAGAAGTGACTCAATATAGTATAGTTACAGTAAATAAAGAAAAAACAAAGAAGAATTTAGGACAAGAAGTCTTTCCAAAGATAGCATTTTTGGATAGCAAATATACAAGAGCATTGTCTTATGATATAACTGTGAATACTGCTATAGATGCATTTACTCATCTAGTAGAAGGCTATCTAAATGTCAATAGTACCTTAGCGTCAGAGATATATGGAGAAAAAGGTTTTGAGATATTTAGTAGATGTTTCAAAAAACTTCTTGATAATAATTTGGATAAAGAGTTTAGAGAAGAAGTGATGTCTGCATCAACTATAGCAGGGATACAGATAGCACAAACAGGAACTTCTCTTCCTCATGGTATGGGATATGCCTTAACATATAATAAAGGACTTCCACATGGATTGGCTAACGGAGTATTAACGATTGAATACTTAAAATCCTTTAAAGAACAAAGTAAAATAAGAAGAATGCTTAAGCTACTTGGATTAAATAGTATTGACGAACTTTCTCAAATCTTCAATAAACTTTTCAAAGTAGATATAGCTATAACAGAAGAAGAGATTGTGGATTATGCCACTAGTTTTGCTGCAAATAAGGCCAAATTAAAAAATCATACTGAAGTGGTTACAACTGAAGATATTATAAAGATATACAAGAATAGTCTTATTAGATAGAGATAGTTTTTACTATCTAAACCTGGTAATATCAAGCTTCTAAAATAGATTTTAAAGAATTATTAAAAATAAAACTTATTCGCATGCTAGATTTTATTCGTATACATTGGGAAAGGCAGCTACGCAAAAAAAGGTTCACTGAAGAAGGTCATTTCAGTGAACCTTTTTTATATAGGTAAAGTCTTTCACTAAGAGAGTAGTATGAACATAAATATAAAACTATTTCTTCTTCTTAAAAGAAGTTTTATTTGATGTTACTTTTTTACTCTTATTAGGTGAGTGGTAAGAATTAGCTGCTTTAAGCTGCTTCATTTCTTCAACCTCTAATATCTGTCCTTTATAAACGTCCTTTTGATGTATCTTAATATTAAAGGTGCTTTCAAATTTATGTATTGTTGGTATTTCCTTGTCAGTAACTATTGATATGCTAGTTCCACTTTTACCAGCTCTTCCTGTTCTTCCAGCTCTGTGAAGATATTCTTTAGGGTCTTCGGGAAGATCTAGATGGAAGATATGTGTAACTCCTTTTACATCTAATCCTCTTGCGGCTATGTCAGAAGCTACTAGAATCTTATACTTACCATTTCTAAAACCTTCTAGAGCTTTTTTTCTTTCTTCTTTAGTGCTATCACCATATATGCCGTAAGCTTCTACTTTGTGGAACTGAAGTTTCAGTGTGGTGGTTTCAGTTTCTTCACTCTTATTTATAAATACAATTGCTTTTTCTGTACCAGAAGCATATATTAATTTTCTTAGAAGTTCTATTTTATCTCTACGTTCTGTAACAAAGAATAGGTGCTCAATAGTAGGACTAACACTAGTATCTTCATCTAATTTAATTATAACTGGTTCCTTCATTAACTCCTTGGCAGCTTTTTCACTTTCTGCCGTGATAGTTGCAGAGAAAAACATTAGCTGTCTATCCTTAAGTGTTGTTTTTATTATGTCTTTAACTGAAGAAATATTTTTATCATTTAGTAATCTATCGCCTTCATCTATAACAATAGTTTTTACTGTATGACCACTGATCTTCTTTAATTTTATAAGTTCTAGAACTCTACCAGGTGTGCCTACGATAATATGTGGTTTGTTCTTAAGGTTCTCTACCTGTCTTTTAATATTTACTTCTCCAATAATAGTAGTTGAGGTTACAGGTATATTGGAGTTTGTAGCTAAAAGCTTTATTTCTCTGTCTATCTGCATAACCAATTCATGAGTTGGAGCAAGCACGATTGCTTGCATTTCTCTTTTCGAGGAATCAATCTTGCTAAAGATAGGAATTAAGTATGCTAGAGTTTTTCCGCTACCAGTTTGAGACTTACCTATTATATCTTTATTTTCTAAAGCAAGCGGGATAACTTTTTCTTGAATAGATGTAGGATTTAATATATCAGATTTTGACAAACCTTCTATAATATAATCAGGAATTGATAATTTATCAAATGAACTCATAAATAGTATCTCCTTTTTTGTATGGAACTTAATTATTTTAAACATTACTCGTCTTGTTAAATATGACAATAATAAAATGTAATACTTAGATTTTATATAATAAAAAATCTCTCTAATTCTACACATAGTATAATACTTTGTCAAATATAAGTTATAAAAGTGTTTAAATATAGTATATCTATTTTTAGTACTTATACTTAAAGATTATTTTTTAATTTCTAGACCATTTATAACTTTTTATTAGCTAAATCTATTAATCATAATAGCTAATAATAGGTTTTCTAGGATAGACAGTAAAAAGAAATCTTATTCTCATCTCAGATTTTCTTCATATTCATTCAGAAAGTGCAGGTGCGTAAAAATACCACTGGAGCACTAAAGTGATGATTCCAGTGGTATAGTATAAATATTTATTATAGAAATTCTTTATTTAAGATGCTTAAGTCTCCAGATGAATTACTTCGTTTTATATTAGCTACTAATTTTTAAAGCTATGTATAGGTGCTGGAATTCTTCCACCTCTTTTTATAAAATCTTCAGAAGAATATTTACTTACAGCCATTATAGGAGCAGTACCTAAAAGCCCTCCAAATTCAACTTCATCACCTAAGGTCTTTCCGTATACAGGTATAATTCTAACGCCGGTAGTTTTGTTGTTAATTACACCAATTGCAGCTTCATCAGCAATTATTCCTGAGATAGTAGAAGCAGGGGTATCTCCTGGGATTGCAACCATATCTAAACCTACTGAACACACACAAGTCATGGCTTCAAGCTTTTCAATATTTAAAGATCCGTTTTTTACAGCTTGAATCATTCCTTCGTCTTCACTAACTGGTATAAATGCACCGCTTAAGCCACCTACGTGATAAGACGCCATTACCCCACCTTTTTTAACAGCATCGTTTAGCATTGCAAGTGCAGCAGTGGTTCCGTGGCATCCGCAGCTTTCAAGTCCCATCTCTTCAAGAATTCTTGCTACTGAGTCGCCTACTGCTGGAGTTGGTGCTAGTGATAAATCTATTATGCCAAATGGTGTATCAAGTCTCCTTGAAGCTTCATGAGCTATAAGCTGACCAGCTCTAGTTATTTTAAAAGCAGTTTTCTTAATGGTTTCGGCCATAACATCAAAGGATTCACCTCTAACTGTTTCTAAAGCAGCTTTAACCACGCCAGGCCCACTTATGCCAACGTTTATTATTGATTCAGCTTCACCTACTCCATGGTAAGCTCCTGCCATAAAAGGATTGTCATCAACAGCGTTAGCAAAAACAACTAGCTTGGCACAACCAATGGAGTCTCTATCTCTAGTTAGAAAGGCTGCTTGCTTTATGATCTCTCCCATTTGGGCTACAGCATCCATGTTTATACCTGATTTAGTGCAGCCTATGTTTATAGATGCACATACTTTTTCAGTAACTGCTAAGGCTTCAGGAATAGAATCGATTAATATTCTGTCACCTTTTGAATAGCCTTTTTGAACTAAAGCTGAAAATCCTCCAATAAAGTTCACTCCAACTTCTTTTGCAGCTTTGTCTAGTATTTTTGCATACTCTACATAACTTGTATCATTAGAGCTTTGGGCTATAAGTGAAATAGGAGTTACAGATATTCTTTTATTTATTATAGGGATACCAAATTCAGCCTCAAGTTGATTTCCTACCTTAACAAGATTTTCAGCTTTTTTTGTGATTTTATCATATATAAGCTGCCTTGATATTTTTCCATCGCTGTTACAGCAATCGAGCAGGGATATACCCATAGTTATTGTTCTTATATCTAGTTTTTCTTTATCTATCATATTTATTGTTTCAAGTATATTTTGAGTATTTATCAAAATTAATTCCTCCAGTACTATTTATTTAACTATTGAATACGGTACATTTGTTATTAGGACTATGCTTAAGAATATTGTTGAAACTAAATTTATCTAAAGATGTAGTGATTAGAATATTAATTTCAACATAAAGGGTAAAGTGCTATATTACTTGAATAGACTACCCAATTACTAATGGGGGATTTAGAATTTTATATTGTATGCATTGAATTGAAAAGTGCTTCTTGTTGTATTCTAATAGATACATTTAATTCGGAACCTAGAGTATCCAAGTTATCTTTTAATTCGGAGAAGTCCATAGTAAGCTTTGAAAGATCTACAAGCATTATCATGGTAAAAAATCCATCAAGCAGAGTTTGCGTTATATCTAAAACATTAACATTACTTTCTTTTAGTACAGAAGTAACTTCATATATTATACCTATTTTATCTTTTCCTATAACAGTTATTAATGATCTCATTTAATCATCTCTCCTTAAAATTAATATTTATTCTGATTATTTTATCTTTTATTCTTCAGATCATGTACTGATTTATAATCATAGGTAAATGCTTATTATATGATTTTCAGTAGGTTTATTTATCTAAAGAATAAAAAAAGAGCCTAAATATGCTTAGCCTCTGAAGAATGAATATTAAAAAACGATTATGCAAAAATATATGCATAAACATTCCTAATGCTCTGTCCTTTTACCTGAGAGTTTCACCATAATAATGGTTTTCCCCTTCGGTGCTCAAAACGAGTCTCTCCAGAGTTCCGTCCAATAGCGGTTTACTAAATATCCCGCTAGCTTCAACCGGAATTATTAAATTAATAAAATTATAACACATATTTGGATATTTTCAATAAGCAAAAGTAATTTATATAAATTATTGACTAAATGCTTCCTAAAGTGCTACGATTTATGTGATTTTTACTTTTGTGAAAGGAATTAGTATGATAAGTATATTTGTAGCGTTAATAGTAGATTTAATAGTAGGAGATCCATATTGGTTTCCACATCCAGTAAGATTTATAGGTAAATATATAATTGCCTTCCAAAGGTTAGTTGAAAGTATGAAACTAAAAGAGTTTGGACTTAAGGTAGCTGGAGTTATCTTGACACTTACTACTGTAGGAATAACCTTTAGTATTACATTTTTCCTACTGAAATTTTGCAAAGATATATCAATATACCTATACTTCATAATAAATGTTTTTATAATGTGGACAACAGTTGCAGCTAAGTGCTTAGCTAGTGAAGGCATTAAGATATATAAGATAATAAAGACAGGTGATATAGTAAGTGCTAGAAAGCAGCTTTCATATATTGTGGGAAGAGATACAGAGAACTTAAATGAAAGTCAGATAGCTAAAGCGGTTATAGAAACAATATCAGAAAATTGTTCTGACGGGGTAATAGCACCTTTATTTTATATGTTTATTGGCGGAGCGCCCTTAGCTATGGCTTATAAGGCTGCGAACACTTTAGATTCTATGGTTGGTTACAAGGAAGGTATATTTTTGAATTTTGGATGGGCATCAGCGAAATTTGATGATTTAGTCAATTTCATACCAGCAAGGATAACTGGTATAATGATGATTTTTTCAGCTTTTATATTTGGATATGATTATAAGAACAGTGCTTATATATTTAAAAGAGATAGGAAAAATCATTCAAGTCCTAATTCTGCTCATCCAGAAGCAGCGGTAGCTGGAGCATTAGGTGTAGAGCTTGGTGGAATAAATTATTATTTTGGAAAGCCAGTAGTCAAACCTACTATTGGAATAGGTAAAAATATATTAGATGTTGAATATATAAAAGATTCAATTAAACTTATGTATGGGGCTTACGTGTTTTCGATTTTAATATTTGCTATTGTAAAAGGAGTAATTTCACATGGAATATCATGGTGGTAACATATACGAACATAACAGAAGAGTAATAGATTTTAGCAGTAATATAAACCCTTTAGGAGTTCCTAAAGGGTTTGAAAAATCTATAGCTGATAATATAAATAAGTTTTCAGTTTATCCGGATAGAGAATATAGGGCGATGAGAGAAAGGATAGCAAAGTATTTAGAGGTTAACTCTATAGATAAAATTATTCCAGGCAATGGAGCAGTAGATATAATATATAGAGCTCTTGAGGTTATGAATTATAGTAGATTATATATTTCACTACCTACCTTTGCTGAGTATAAGAGAGCTGGCGAAAGAGTTAATATGAAAGTAGAAGAGCTTGATATATACGATGATGATTTTCAAAATATAAAGCTAGATTATATATTTGATAAGGTGGAAGAGAAATCCGTAGTTTTACTATGTAATCCTAACAATCCAACAGGTACATTAATACCTAGAGCGCATATAGCAAAACTTTTGGCTAAGTTAGAAAGCATGAATTCATTTTTGATAATTGATGAAGCCTTTATAGAATTTGCACCAGGCTTTAAAAGTGCTTCCATGGTAGAGTTTATAGATAAATATAATAATTTGTTGATAATAAGAGCTGCAACGAAATTCTTTGGTATGCCTGGTATTAGATTAGGATATGGAGTATCTTCTAACCTTAACCTCGTAAAGAAGATAAAAGACAGCATGGAGCCATGGAGTGTAAATACTGCAGCAGAAATAGCCGCAGAAAGTATTTTTGATGACGAAGAATATATAAAGAATACCTTAAAATGGATTAACGAAGAGAGAGAACGTTTCTATGATGAGCTTTCAAAGATTTCATCTATAAAAGTTTACAAGTCTAGTTCAAACTTTTTCTTTATTAATATCTTAGATGAGAAGATTGATGCCTACAGGCTACAAGAAGAATTGTTAAAGTATGATATTTTGATAAGACTTCCTAAAGGCTTTAATGGGATAAGTAGATTTAACTTTCGAATAGCTATAAAGTATAAGCATAGTAATGATCTCCTAACTAGTGCTTTGAAAAAGATATTAGAATAAAGTAGTTTAAGTAGAATGTTAATATTGATTGGTTAAGCATCCGATGCTTTAAGGAGCTTACTAAAATAAAGAATATGATTTTTCATATTCTTATCTAGAATCATGGTTACTTTAATATAGTTAATTGTAATAGGATATTTGCTTTACTTTTGTTTTTTAAGGTGTATAATATATTGTGTGATAACTAAGCGTTAAAGATATTATTAATAAATTGTCAGTTTCTAGAGGATTTATTAACAACATATATAGTTAAGTTATATAGCTATATATAATAAGAGGAGGATAAAATAATGAATGAGGCAATAAAGGTTTTATTGAACAGAAGAAGTACGAGAGTTTTTAAAGATGAGCAGATTAAAGATGAAGAATTAGAAACAATATTAGAAGCAGGAAGGTTTGCACCAAGCGCTATGAACCAACAATCATGGCATTTTACAGTAGTCCAAAATAAAGAAGTTATAAATACACTTGCAGAAACATTTAGACAAGTTCTTTTAAATTCAAATCAAGAAGCAATGGTTAAAAGAGCGCAGAGTGATAACTTTAAGCCATTCTATAATGCTCCAACTTTAATAATTGTCTCTGGAGACAAGAATGCAATAGCGCCAAAGGCAGACTGTGGAGCAGCTACAGAAAACTTGCTAGTTGCGGCAGAAGCACTAGGTATAGGTTCTTGCTGGCTTGGAAGCTCAGATGCTATATTTAGCTCACCAAAAGCTGAAGAACTAAAAAAGATTTTAGGAATACCTGAAAACTATGAACCTTTATATTCAGCTATATTTGGATATAAGGCTAACGATAATGCAAAAGCTGCACCAAGAAAAGAAAATACAGTGAATTATATAAGATAGTCTTGTTGTTTGGAAAAGTTAACTAGAGAAATACATGCATTGTTTAAATAAAAATTATATATAAGTTGCAGCAGGACCTTGTTGTAGATATATGAATCTTTTGCCTACAATATTAGCACCTAAAGATATCATAATTAGAAGCAACTTATATAAGTATTCAAACAATATGTAAAGCAAATGTTGAGGCTACTGACTAAAATGTCAGTGGCTTCTCTTTTTAGATATGTTTACTGTCTATGATAGTATAAAACTTTCGGGAAGGCAGATTCCTAAAAAACTAACTGAAGAAGGTCGCTTTAGCGACTTTTTTATTATGCTATAATCGAATTGACTATATCAATTGCTTCAGTTTCTGAAATATTTTTTACTAAGGATATCTCACCGATTAAAAGTTTTTTCGCGGTATTTAGCATCTGCTTCTCACTAGAATTTAGAGGCTTTTTACTATTTAAAATTGTTAGATCACGAAATACTTCTGAGTTTTCCTTTAAGTCACCGCTTTTTACTTTTCTTAAATTTGTCTGATATCTTTCTTTATAGTTAAGATCTATATCAGTTCTTTCTTCGCTAATTACGATACTGCTTAAGATTGTTTCAAGATCATTAGCATCTGTGACAAGTCTTATCCCAGAATTTGAAATCTTATCCTGAGGGATCATCACCTGCATGTTGTTGTTCAACATATTTATGATAAAGTAACTAATCTTTATTTGAGATATTTCTTTTTCTTCTACTTTTTCTATTACTCCGGCGCCTTGCATAGGATAAATAATTTTATCACCGATTTTAAACAAAACAACACCTCCAAGAATATAGTCTATTTATATATTATAATGTATAAATAGAAAAATAGCAAATTTTTATGATAGCATAAATTATATGTGCTTGTCAATAATTTCCCGTATAACAATTTTAATTATAAAATATCAACCAATTTCACTTAAGAATAAAAAAACCTATAAGCTTATTTGCTTATAGGTTTTCTGCATTAAATAGATATATCATATCTATATCAATTACTTTTTAGGTGAAAGAATTAAAAACATATTTCTTCCTTCGAATTGAGGAGATTTTTCTATAACACCTGCATCTCCAAGTTTAGAAATGAAAACATCTAAAACTTTGTTTCCTACGGCAGCAGTATTATTTTGTCTTCCTCTGAATCTAACTGATACTTTTACCTTGTTTCCACTAGATAGAAACTTTTTAGCATTGTTACATTTTATATCTATGTCATGCTCTTCGATAGTAGGACTTAATCTTATTTCCTTAAGCTCTACTACTTTCTGATTCTTTTTGGCTTCTTTTTGTTTTTTTGATTGCTCATAAAGATATTTGCTGTAATCCATTATTCTGCATACAGGCGGTACAGCAGTGGGAGAAATCATAACTAAATCAAGATTTTGTTCTCTAGCCATTCTTAAAGCATCTTCAGTTTTCATGATTTTGCTTTCTTCACCAGTTAGTCTTATTTCTTTACTTCTAATATTTTCATTGAGTTCTAAATTTTTATTAATATACAACACCTCCAAAATAATAAGCACGTGGCTCATTATTTAATAGTATAACTTTAATCCATTTTATGCAAGTAATTAAGTGATTTTCTTCTATTATTTTTTCAATTATATTTATTAATATTCTTAGAATCTATAATTATATATTTATAACATTATATGAAGCTATAGTGTTTGTGCTGACAAAAGAATGTTTGTTTTTAGTTTTAAAATATATAAAGATGTAACATTGTGTAGTAAATATAGTGGATAATTATATTTAAATCAATAGCTAATGGCATTGTTAGATTAGATATACATCATATAAATGAGCTATTTCATATTATAAACATATTATCTGCTAAAATGCTTAATAGTATATTTAATGAATTATAACTTTAAAAATTATCAGAAATATCAGGAGTTTTTCGAAAATACATATTTTTCAGCAAAAACAGTTATAAAGGTAATACAAATACCTACGATATAAAGATTAATAATATATTAAATAGGGGTGTTATTTATGGCAAAAGCAAGAATTGTTATTGTTGATGATTCACCATTTTCCATTGCTATTATAAGGGATATACTTGAGGAAAATGGATTTGAAGTGGTTGGGGAAGCAGGCTCATTAGAAGAAGTTATCAGCGTTGTTAGTGAAGTTAAACCAGATCTTGTTACCATGGATATGACTATTCCGGGAACTGATGGATTAGAATGCACTAGAGCTGTTCATGATATTGATCCAAATATAAAAGTAATTGTAATAAGTTCAATGATGGATGAAGAGATACTTAGAAAGGCTAGAAAAAATAAGGTTTCTGGTTATATTCAAAAACCAGCAGATCCAGAAGAAGTCACTTTGCTTATCAATAGAATAATGGCAAGTGAAGAGCTATATAATGAGCTTACAGGATTATATTATTCTTGCTATAGAGAAGCCTTTATGGATACCTTCAATAAGGTTGCTAAAACTGTTCCAGAGTTTAGAGAAGAAAATAACGCGAACAATGGACAAGTATCGAGAGGAATATCTGTTGTTATAGGTATAATAGGAAAATATTCTGGAAGAATAATTTTTGATATGTCTCATGAAACTTCAGAAAATATTGCCAAATCCGTACTTAAGAGGGAGCCTAAGAGCTTTGAAGAGATTCTCAATGTAATGGGAGAACTAAACAACATAATATCAGGGCAGGGTTGCTCGATTATAAACAGAAAAAATAAGTTATTTGGACTAAGAGTAGCACCACCAGCAATATTCCACGGAGAATCTATTAATATATCAAGAGCTGAATTAGATACTACAACTTCTGCTATAGTAGATACTATATTCGGTGAAATATACATGAGTGTAGGGTTCCAAAAGGAGGATGGAGAATGGATGTCAAATATATAAATCCATTTCTTAAAGCCTTTTCTAATGTTTTTCCTATGTTAGGTATTAGTGAGATAAGAAAGGGTAACTTAAGTGTAAAGGATGGATACATAGAAAGTCCAGGGGTTATAATCATCTTAGGAATTATAGGAGATATAAAAGGTAATGTAATGTATACAACAACTATAGATACAGCAAAAAGTATTGCTCAAACAATGATGATGGGGATGCCAGTGCCAGAGTTAAACGAAATGGCACAAAGTGCTATATCAGAGCTTACTAATATGCTTACTGCTAATGCTTGTATGAACTTTGCTGATGAAGGAATAAATATAGATATTTCTACTCCAACACTTATTTATGGTAATTTTACTGCTAAAGCTACATCAAGTAAGGTACTTTGTGTTGAGATGTTTGTAAATGATATGCCTTTTGAGGTTAATATTTCTTTAGATAGAGTATAGATTATTTATTACAAAAAAGTGTTAATCTTATATATTAGGGTTACAGGAGGTGGGTAAAGACTACGATATAAATAGTCTTATCACCTCCTATTTGATTATATAGTATAGCTAACGATATTTTATATATTTTTATGTTTTGAATAAGGTAAGATTTTGTCTGTTAAAGAAAGTATGAAGATTTTTGTTAGCTAAACCTAATAATTTGAAAGTATCAGTATAGTTATTTGTAGCATATAACAAAAAAGAAAAAATGTAATCGATTTTTTATACAGCAATAAATTTGAATTGATAAGTAAATAATAAAGATGATATAATTTATTAAATAACCTATTACATAAGAGATTGGAGTGCTTAAGATGAAAGTAGAATATATTAATCCAATTATTGAGGCTAGTAAAAATGTTATAAATCAGATAACAGGACTTGATCCTAGCCTAGGTAAGATTTACAGAAAGCAAGTACCGTATTCAGTAGATACAATTGTCGTTCTTATTGGGCTTACAGGACAGATACAGGGGAGTGTAAATGTTTCGCTTAATAGGGGATTGGCATTAAAGATAGTATCGGCGATGATGGGAGGAATGGAGGTCAAAGAATTAGATGAGTTGGCCAAGAGCGCTATATCAGAGTTGTGTAATATGATACTAGGCAATGCCGCAACTATATTCTATTCTAATAATATAAATATTGATATTACGCCTCCTATAATAATGACTGGAAGTAATATAGAAGTAAGTCAAGCGAATGCAGTTGTAATAAGTGTTCCTTTGAACTTTGATAATGGGGATAAATTGGAATTGGATATATCTTATAAGGAAAAATAGTCTTATTAGGATATATATTTAAGGGGTTTTAGTATGACTAAAGAGTTGAAGGCAGATATAAGTTTAGTAGCTGTCACAGTGTTTTGGGGACTTAGCTTTCCTATAATGAGTGTGGCATTGAAAACAATTCCTCCATATAGTTATATCGCTATAAGATATACAATTGGAGCGATAATATTAGGAACATTTTTTCGAAAGAAGCTAAAATCTATAAGTATTAAAGATTTTAAGATAGCAGGAATAATCGGTGTAACACTTTTAATAGGAATAATACTTCAGGTAGTAGGACTTACATATACTACTTCAAGCAAATCCGCTTTTATTACAGGGTTAAATGTGGTTTTCGTACCAATTATGTTAGCGATAATCTACAAAAAGCTTCCTGATTATAGGACGATTATAGGAATTATTTTATCTATCATAGGATTATATATTTTATCCGCTAAAGGATCTTCAGGTATAAACTTTGGCGATTTTTTAACATTGCTTTGCAGTATAGTGTTTGCTGCACAAATAATATTAGTTGATAAGTATGCGAAAGAAGTGGACTCAGGGCTTTTAACGACATTAGAACTTTTTATAGTGGGAATTTTAAGCTTCATACCCGCAGTAGGAATAGAAAGGCTTCATTTTGAAGTTACTAAGACAGTAGTGATGGCCTTAGTGATAACCATAATATTCTCAACAGTAATAGCTATGTGGGTTCAAAATGAAATGCAGCCTTATACTAATCCCACTCATGCTGCCATAATATACCTTGGTGAACCTGTTTTTGGTGCTATATTTTCAATTTTCATAGGGGATAAACTTACTGGAAATAGCCTAATTGGATCTTTCTTGATATTTTTAGGAATGATAGTTATAAATGTTAAGATAAAGTTAGAAAAAGTGGAAGATGAAGTGTTATAATTTTATTATCGGAATAGAAGTTCTATTAAAAAGGCATTATTTATTATAAATAGTGCCTTTTTACTTTTTAAATAAGTTAATTTAGCTGAGCTTTTATTCTGGAGTAAAAGTATGCCCATAATATATTAATAAGTAATATTTCAATTGGTAGCATAATTAGTGTTTTAGTCAATCTAGGAATCAGAAGTATCAATACAGCTTTGCCTGTTAATATGGAAAGCCAAAGGGTATTGAGGCCTATATCTACAAGTATTTTAACTAAAAGGGTTGCTATGAAGATTCTTAAGATAGATATTTTATTTTTATAAAGAACACTTCCGTAAATTATGCCAGATAAAAGGGCACTGAATGTGAATCCAGGAAAATAAGTACCTTGGGGAAAAATTACCATACCAAGTACATCTGATATAGCTGCACATACTCCACCTAATAAAGGCCCAAATAATATACATGAGAAAACTAATGGAATAAATCCAAATCCTATTCTAACTATTGGAGTTTGAATAGATAAAAATCTTGTAAGTATTATTTGTAAAGCTACAAAAAAAGCTAAATACACAACTGTTTTTGTGTTTTTCAAAAAAGCACCTCCTCTCTTTAATTATGGCAAATAAACCACATTAAGAGATAAGCACTCTTTTATGTGGCAGCGGAATGCAATCATAGTACCGCAAGTTAACTTAACTTTTCGTCCAGAGGCAAACTTCCCGTCCTACTGGCACTTAACGCACTATAACCTACTCTGCCTTTATGCTATTAATTAAATTTTAAGGCACTAGTACCCAAAAATCAACCAATAAAAGGAGAAGATATAGATGGATGCAAAAAAAGTTAAATTTAATAGGGAGTTAATAGATGACATTAATGAAATTGGATTTTATCTTGCTAAGAGGGATATCATTAGTTTAAGTGTAAGCGAACTATATAAAAAGTATAGCTTAGAAAAAATTGATATGGTTATTTTACTTGGAAACAGTATAACCTATAGTATTGAAATAGCTGAGAAGGCTTTCGAAAACCTGTCTGCAGATTATATTATGATAGTTGGTGGAATAGGGCATTCCACGTCTTATTTATATGATAATATAAGAAAATATAATAGATACAGCGATATTAAGATCCAAGGTAGAGCCGAAGCAGATATTATGAAGGATATCCTTGAGGATATGTACTATGTAAATGAGGAATGTATCATAGTAGAAAATCAATCAACTAATTGTGGAGATAATGCTGAAAAAGCACTAGATACTTTAAGAAAAATTAAAATTAAACCAAGTTCAGTACTACTAATACAAGATCCTACTATGCAGCTTAGAAGTTATGAAGCCTTTAAAAAGTATTTTCAAGGATATGAAGCGATTAACTTTATAAACTATGCCCCATTTTTACCAAGCATTAAATTTGAAGGAGAAAAAGTAACATTTGAGCAAGATTATATTGAAGGAATATGGGAGGTGGAAAGATTTTTATCTCTTGTTATAGGAGAGATTCCAAGATTAAGAGATGATGAAGCTGGATATGGACCTAAGGGAAAGAATTTTATAGGACATGTAGATATTCCTAAAGATGTACTTGATGCTTATAGTAGAATTAAGACAGAAATAGGAGAGTATTTTGCAAGACATATAATAATGTAATAAGTCACTTTATATAAGATTTATTTAGTACTATAGGGGCTAACTTTAAACATTAATATATATATGATTAAAATTTATAGATGCATGATCTTTAAACATGAATAACTTAGTTTTATAGTACATAGCTAAAATAAGTTTCTATATGTAATACAAGGAGTTAAACTACTATGAAAGTATAAGTTGTAGTACTATGCCATTTTATTCTGAAAAAAATTTACGAATGAAATGGTTTTTATTTAAATTAATAGGTTGATTAGTCAACTATATAATGTTAATATAAATGTGGTTGACTAATCAACTTAATAGGAAGGTGAAATAATGGATGAAAAGAGAGCGACTTTAATAAAGCTTGTCAATAGATTATATAGGCATACTCAAGCACATCTAGATGTGGCGTTAGAAAAGTTTAATCTTACAAGTGGAATGTATCCATTTATACTTAAATTGGAACATTGTGAAGGTATAAGTCAAAATTCAATAAGTAAGATGCTTAATGTAGATAAGGCAATGTCTGCAAGGACTATAAAAAGACTGATTGAATTAGATTATATAAGAAAAGAAGTAGATAGAGATGACTCTAGAGCTTTTAGACTATATTTAACGGAAAAATCAATAAGTATCATACCAGATATCAAAAGGGAAATTTGGGGGTGGATTGATATTATATCCAATGGATTACCAGATGAAGAAATAGATAAAGCAGTTGATTTTTTGAATAATGCATTGATAAATGCACAAACCTATAAAGATGGCAATATGGAGGGGGAAAAAATACATGGAAAATATGAATGAAAAAATCTATAAGAATAGATGGCTTATATTATTTAATGTGGTTCTTATGACTTTTATGTCTTGTCTTGATAGTAGTATAGTGAATGTAGCCTTGCCAGTTATGTCTAAGAAGCTTAGCGTCAATATGGCATCAATCGAATGGGTAGTTACAAGCTATCTTATAACAATTTCTTCAATAATACTTGTATTTGGAAGACTTGGTGATATAAAAGGAAAAACTAAGGTTTTTAGCTTTGGAATAATTATGTTTACAATTGGCTCACTTATGTGTGGTTTATCAAATTCTCTATGGTTCTTGGTACTTTCAAGAATAGTTCAGGCAGTAGGCGCATCTGCAACAATGTCTACAAGCCAAGGTATAATAACTAATGTATTTCCTGCAAACGAGAGAGGAAAAGCTCTAGGAATGTCTGGTACTGCAGTAGCTTTAGGAACTATGGTTGGTCCTCCTTTAGGTGGTTTCATAGTTTATCTTGTAAGCTGGAAGTATATATTCTTGATAAATGTACCTATTGGTTTAGTAGCCTTTGCAATGTCATATAAGATACTACCTAAAACACAGGGAAATAAATCAGAAGAAAAGTTAGATCTAAAGGGTGCTGCTTTGTTTACTATTTTTGTTGTTATGTTATTTGTAGCAATTATAAAGGGACAACAGCTGGGTTATGGAAGTCCTATTATACTTGGAAGCTTCTTAATTGCTATACTAGCTTTTGTAGCTTTCATCTTTGTTGAAAAGACAGTAGCTGAACCGATGTTAGATTTATCTATATTTAAAAATAGATTATTTTCTCTAAGTATATTCTGTGGATTTATATCCTTTATAGCAATAAGCTGTCCTAATATAATACAACCATTTTACTTACAGGATGTAATGAAGTTATCATCTTCGGTAACTGGGCTGTTTATGATGATATCTCCGCTGGTATTGGCCTTTGTAGCACCAATAAGTGGACATTTATCTGACAAAATTGGATCGGAGATATTAACTTTTATTGGACTTGTGGCTTCAAGCTTAGGGTTATTTTTGATGTCAACTTTGAATCAAAATTCTTCAATGATGATTTTAGTTGTATTTTTAATTGCGTTAGCCCTAGGTAATGGGATGTTTCAATCACCAAATAACTCTTTAGTAATGTCTACAGTTCCTAAAAATAAGTTGGGGATAGCAGGAAGCATAAATGCACTTGTTAGAAACCTAGGAATGAATTTTGGTATATCCTTATCAACTGCAATACTATATAATAGGATGAGTTATAAGATTGGATACCAGGTTGCCAATTTCATTGAAGGCAGAGAAGATGTTTTTGTTTATGGGATGAGGTATTCTTACATTGCGGCCTGTGTGATTTGTGCAACAGGAGCATTACTTACAGCTTTTAGACTTTATAATAATAGAGCTTCTAAAAAAAGCGTATTTGAAAATGTTGAGAAGGTTAGTTAAATAAATTAAGTTTCCATATATTATCTCTCTAAATGAAACCATGCTATGAGTAGAAACATTAAAATGAATCTTCATAAAGACATTTTAATTGGCTATTTATACGCATGGTTTTTATATGTAATCTATTGATGTAACTTGCTTTTAATATGTAAATCTAATGGTTATTGATTGTTAAAATTATAATAAACATAAGTAGTAATAATAAGTTGACTTATAAGAGTTTTGTCTATAGAATTAGAAAAAGAAAATGAGTTTAATAATTCAAATGAAGGGATGAAATTGATGAATTATTCTAAAGATAATAGGGAAAAAGTAGATGAATCTACTTTAAAGAAACAAATAGGATTACCTGAAGCAATAACCATGGTTATTGGAATTGTTATAGGATCTGGTATATTCTTTAAGGCTACCACTGTATTTGGCAACGCAGGAAATTCGGTGATGGGAATATCAGCGTGGATTATAGGTGGTATAATAACCATGGCGTCAGCACTTACAGTAGCAGAAATTGCAGCGGCAATACCAAAGACCGGTGGAGTATTCGCGTACTTAAAAGAACTTTATGGAGAACAGTGGGCGTTCTTATTTGGTTGGGTTCAAACAGTTATATATGTTCCTGGTGTAGTAGCAGCACTTTCTATAGTATTTGTAACTCAAGCTACATACTTTATAGATTTATCTGCAACAGGTCAAAAAATATTAGCAATTTTTATTATATTATTCATAATGACAATAAACATACTATCCACTAAGTTAGGAAGTAAGGTTCAGTTTATCGCTACCATAGCAAAACTTATACCTATAATAGTAATAATTGTTTTTGGTTTAATAAATGGAACAGAACATGGGTTTATGACAGCAGCTATAACAAAGAGTAATGCTTCAGGACTTGCTGGATTTGGTGCGGCTATTTTAGGGACTCTATGGGCCTATGATGGTTGGATAAGTGTAGGAAACATGGCTGGTGAGTTAAAAGAACCTAAAAAGGATCTTCCAAAAGCTATAATAATAGGTTTGGCTATAATAATTTCTGTTTATCTATTAGTGAATCTAGCTCTTTTAAAGATATTACCTTTAGGATATATTGTTGCATCTAAAAAGCCGGCTTCTGATGCTGCAGTTGTTTTATTTGGTAATGGTGGAGCAGCACTAATAGCTGGAGGAATAATGGTATCAATATTTGGAGCATTAAATGGGTATTTGATGACTGGTGTTAGAATTCCATACGCAATGGCTCAAGAAAAGTTAATGCCGTTTTCATCATTCTTTGGAAAGCTGAATGATAAGTTCAGTACTCCTATGAATGCTTTTATATTTGAAGTTATACTAGCTATTTTATATGTGCTTTCTGGATCCTTTGATACATTGACCAACCTAGCGGTCTTTGTAATGTGGATATTCTTCGTTATGACAGTAGCAGGAATTTTTATATTAAGAGCAAAGCATAAAAACATAAAAAGAGAATATACTGTTCCGCTATATCCAGTAGTACCTTTAATAGGTATAGTAGGCGGATTGTATATTTTAATTAGTACTATGATAACTGATACATATAATGCATTATATGGCATCTGCATAACCCTTATTGGTTTTCCTATATACTTATATATTAAAAAGAAGGAAAATAACAAAGTTAGTTAAAGAATCATATATGGTTCCAACTTTAACTATTAACTTATAAATATAAGCTTAATAAATTCTTAAGAAATTCTTTCGTTTATTTTAGGATTTATCTTCTATTATTAATAATGGTGGGGGTAAATATAATGGTAAGAATTATTAAAAATTTTATTAAGCTTTTTATTTTTATGACTATATTTGTTTTAGTGATATACAAAGCCTATACTACTAGGGCTTTTATAAATTTAGATGTACCTAATAATCCAGAAAGTATATCTGTCCTAGTAAATAAGGATTGTATGCTTAAGGATTCCTATGTTCCTTCAGATTTGATTGTGCCAAAAGTTAATTTTTCAAAAAATATAACTAGAGAAAGAAAGCTCATTAGGAGAGAAGCTGGAGAGGCTTTAGAGAAATTGTGTGAAGCAGCTAAAAAGGAGAATGTCAATCTTTATATGGAGTGTGGTTATACATCCTATAAAACTCAGGAGAAACTTATTGAGAAAATGGACAAGAAAGAAAAAGCTGAAGATGATGAATATATTGCTACCCCAGGAGCTAATGAGCACCAAACTGGATTGGCTATAGATATTACAAACAATGATTCAGAGAACGGTGATAATAAGGTCGAGTTTTCTCAAACCAAGGAAGGGCAGTGGTTAGCTAAGAACTGTTATGAGTATGGATTTATATTGAGATATCCAGTAGGAAAGGAAAATGTAACTGGATATAAGTATAAACCATGGCATATAAGATATGTTGGAAGGGATATTTCCAGGGTGATAGAAGCTAGAAATATTACATTAGAGGAGTATATTAGAGGTTGGTGAACGTATTAATCATTTATGCAAGCTCATTAAAGCATCAGATTATTAACCACTTAATTTCAACATCGTCTTTTAACAGGGACCTAATATAAAAGCTATACCTAAATTTAAGAAAATTTAAGTATAGCTGCTTTTACGTTCTATTATTTTTAAACTTGTATTGTTATGTTTATACTAATTTTTAGAGTAAAATTCTATTATCTTAGGGAATTTTACATCTACAGGAATATCTTCAATATTTGGCATAACCTTGATTGTAGCGCTTAAAGCTTCCAAATCCTTTTCTATATAGTTTACCACTGGTAATATAGAAGTGAAATTATCCACAAACATTTGAGTCTTCTTAGAAGCTTCCTTTAAGGATATAACATCTCCAACCTTAAGTTTATAGGAAGGTATGTCTACTTTTTGTCCGTTGACTCTTACGTGTCCATGAGAAACCATCTGTCTAGATTGTCTTAAGGTTGAACCAAAGCCCATTCTATAGACCATATTGTCTAGTCTCATTTCCAATCTTTGTATTAGTACAACTTCAGATTTTTCCTTAGAGCTCATAGCTTCAAATACATATCTTCTGAACTGCTTTTCTAATACTCCATAATATGCTTTTAACTTTTGCTTTTCTAATAATTGCTCTCCATATTCAGAGAGTTTCTGCTTCTTTACCCCTCTATTTAATGCTTTAGGGTGGTTAAATACATTTACTCCAAGACGTCTTGCAACTTTAAATCTTGGTCCCATTGATCTTGCCATTTGAATCCTCCAATAAAATATAATTTTGCGGTTTCAAATTTTATACCAGACAGCCAAGAATAATTATAGCACAAGAAAAATAAAATGTAAATGAGATTCATTATCTTTTATAAAAGCTAGAATTATTTATTTTATATAAACTTTTAGTTTACCAAGAATACTTCAAAAAAGTAAAAAAATAAAGCACCAAGACTATTTTAAATAATAGCCATAGTGCTTTATTAATGCCTACATGTCTTACTAGATTAAAAATTAATTAATAAGTATTTTATTATGCTAGCAAAGCAGCTACAGTCTTTTCTAATTGAGTTATCTTGCTTTCATAGTCTACCACTGTAACATCATATAAGTCTTTTACCTCTTTAAAGAAGTTCAAAAAAGCAGTTTCTTTTTCAGATGAAATTTCTAGGCTAGCTGAGATTTTTTCAAGAAGCTTTAATTCTTCTTCAGAGTAAACACCATCTACTAATGCTAGTCCAACTAATTCAAAGTAAATTATGTTTTTATTTTTTGTTGTAGAGTTTTTTAATCCTTCTAAACTTTGGTCAAAGGATACTTCTTCTAAATCAGAATCTTTTAATGAAAGCTCCTCTAGATAATCAGCTACTAGTTGTTGTTCTTTTTCTGAGAATACCTGATCTACTGTGGCTATACTCTTTACTAAATTAATAAATAATATTGCTTCTCTCTTTGATAATTCATTCAAAAACATGATTATACCTCCTAAATGGTTAACTATTTTGAGTTAAAATTAGCATATTTGCTAGCGTAAAAGATATATTATATATTTATTGTATTTGATCTTAATATAATTGTAAAATCAATATATTAAGAATTTTTCAACTATTTAGAGTGTATAAAAATCAACTCTTTTAATTATAATTGACTTTAAAGATACAAATTTAATGTAAGAAGTGAGAGTATATATTTATTATACTACATCCTAATAGCATGGTTGTAAATATATACCTTTACTTAAAATGAAATTTGTAATTATTAAGTATATAATAAGATGAAATCAATATGCTAAACATATCTAATATTTTAGTTTGAGAGGTGATAATAGTGGTGGATATTGCTTTTTTAGGATGCGGTGGAACTATGCCAATACCGGAAAGATATCTTTCCTCAATGTTATTAAAATATAACGGCAGAAAAATTTTAGTAGACTGTGGTGAGGGAACTCAAGTATCTATGAGAATGCTTGGCTGGGGCTTTAAAACCATAGATATAATATGTATAACTCATTTTCATGGTGATCATATACTTGGATTACCAGGTCTGCTAGCTACCATAGGAAATAGCGGTAGAGAGGAACCTATATACATAGTTGGTCCAGAAGGGCTTTTTGAGGTAATGAAAGGTCTAAGCGTAGTGATCCCTTATTTACCTTTCGATATAGGAATAATTGAAAACCCTAAAAGCACTATATCTATAGAGTTTACGAAAGATAGTGCTAAGATAATTGAAGCTGAAGCATACAATGAAAAAGCTAACTCTGTACAGTTGGAAATAAATACGTTAGATTTAGATCATTCAGCACCATGTATTGGCTATAACTTTTATGTTAGAAGAGCTCCTAAGTTTGATATTAAAAAAGCAGAGGATAATAAGGTTCCTAAAATACTCTGGAGTAAACTTCAAAAAAACTTGGTGGAAGAGTTTGAAGGAAAAATATATACCCCTTCCATGGTATTAGCGGAGCAGAGGAAAGGCATAAAGGTTAGCTATATAACAGATACTAGACCAATTGATGAAATTAAAAGCTTCGTGAAGGATAGTGATTTACTAGTTTGTGAAGGTACTTATGGATCTGAGGATGACTTGGAGAAGGCCGTAAGGAATAAACATATGACTTTCAGGGAAAGTGCTGAAATTGCCAAAAATGCATCAGTAGATGAACTTATAATTACTCATTTCAGCCCTTCTTTAATGAATCCAGAGGAGTATAAAGAAAATGCCACTAATATATTTGAAAACACATCTTTAGCCTATGATAGAGCTGTAAAAGTAATTAATTTTAAAGAAAAATAAGTATATAAGCTTTACATGGACATAAAGTACTAATTTCTATTTGTTAAAATTGCAAAGTAGGTTGTATAATTATAGTAGATTATAATTAGTAATTGTTTAGGTGGTGTATTTATGAAAAAATTAAATTGGGCCATTTTAGGACCAGGACTTATTGCAAAAGATTTTGCTAGTGCAATACTAGAGGAAAATGGAGCTATATATGCAGTTGGGTCTCGTTCTTATGATAGAGCTTTAGATTTTGCTAGAAAATACGGTGTTTCTAAAGCTTATGGTGATTATGAAGAAATGCTCAGTGATGAGTTAATAGATGTTGTATACATATCAACTCCTCATAGTAATCACTATGAATATATAATGATGGCCCTAAGGTACAATAAACACGTTATTTGTGAGAAGGCAATAGTACTCAATAGAAAACAGTTAGATAATATAATTGATCTAGCTGCAAAGAAGAATCTTGTTGTTGCTGAAGCTATGACTATTTTTCATATGCCTTTATTTAAAGAGTTGAAGAAAATAGTTGGACAAGGAAAAATTGGAGCTATAAAAATGATAAATGTTTCCTTCGGTAGCTGTAAGGAATATGATGTGACAAATAGATTTTTTAATAGGGAATTAGCAGGAGGAGCTTTATTTGATATAGGTAGCTATGCACTATCAGTAACTAGACTATTTTTATCTGTAGAGCCAAATGAAATAATAAGTACAGTTAAAAAGTTTGAAACAGGGGTTGATGAGCAGTCTGGAATAATCCTGAAAAACGAAAAGGACGAGATGGCTGTAGTTACCTTAGCCATGAGATCTAAGCTTCCTAAGAGAGCAGTAATAGCTGGAGATTTAGGGTATATAACTATTGACGATTATCCAAGAGCTGATGAGGCTGTTATAACCTATGTAGATGGACGGTCAGAAAAGATAAAGTGTGGAGATAAATCAAAGGCACTTTTATATGAAGTAAAAGATATGAACGAAAGTATTTTAAATACTGATAGGGCTGAAGAGTTAAACAATATGAACCTATCTAAAGATGTTTTAACAATAATGGACGAAGTAAGAAAACAGTGGGATATTTCTTATGGAAAAGCAGAAGAAGCTGAAATGTAAAGACAATATATCAAATTGAATTTAATAGTAATATAATAGAAGATGTTTAAGGCAATCAGGGTGTGTTATGTAGACATCAGAGGAGGATACCAATGATACAGTTTAAAACTCTAGAGCTTAGCGATAAAGATATATTTGAAAAATATATTAAAGATTATAAGTTTTCTACTTATGAATATTCATTCTTAACATTATATTTGTGGAAAAACTTGTTTAAAGTTGAATTTGGATTTTTTGATGAGGTATTGATCATTAAAAAAACCGAAAGTCATACTGGCACATATTTTATGGAGCCTATTGGTTATAAAGAAGATAATTTAAAAACAGTGATTGACGAACTGCTTAAGATAAAGCAAGAAGATTCTAATATTAAAGCTCTTTTTAGGGATATCGAAGAAAGCTTTCTTATAAAGTTGAAAGAGTTATATGGGGAGCAAATTACTATAGAAGAAGATGAAGACAACTATGATTATATATATGAATCAGAAAAGTTAATATCATTGTCTGGAAAGAAACTTCACAGTAAAAAGAATAAATACAATCAATTTATTAAAACCTATGATTATGAAGTTAAAGATATTAGAGATAAAGCTGTAATAGATGATTGCATAGAATTTGAAGCAAAATGGAATTTAGATAAGGACAACTTGGATGATCAGCTAGTTATTGAAGAACAAGGAATTAGAAGTGTGCTAGAAAATCTACAAGTTTTAAATGCTATAGGTATGGCAGTATATGTACAAGGCGAGATTGCAGGTTTTACTATAGGTGAAATAGTAAATAAGGAAATGGCTATAGTTCATATTGAAAAAGGTGATGTAAATTATCAAGGTATATATGCGTTTATAAATAAGACCTTTGTGGAACAGTATCTAAGTGAAATAGACTATGTAAACAGAGAAGAAGATAGAGGTGTAGCTGGTCTAAGAAAAGCAAAGCTAGCATATCATCCAGTGAGACTTGAAAGAAAATATATAGTTAATATATAGAGGTGTTATTAAATGAATTCATTGCTTAAAGGTGAAAACATAAAGCTTAATTCAATTAAAGATGAAGACTTTACCAGTATTAACAGTTGGTATGATGATGCTGACTTTTTAAGATTCTATGATATGGTACCAGCAATTCCAAAGTTAGACAAGGAAGTAAAAGACGTTTTTGAAGAATTTAAAAATACTCAAGAGAGAGTCATTTTTGCAATAAGAAATAATGAATCTAATGAAATAATTGGTGTTGCGGGTTTTGATGACGTAATTTGGAGTAATGGTGTGGCAACGCTATTTATAGGAATAGGAGATACCAAGCATAGAAATAGAGGTTTGGGAAAAGAAGCAATCAAGCTTTTATTAGAGTTTGGTTTTGCAGAACTAAATTTTCATAGGATTCAGTTAAATGTTCTAGGCTATAATACTAGTGCTATAAAGTTGTACGAAGCTGTTGGCTTTAGAAGAGAAGGAGAGTACAGAGAATTTATACTTAGAGATTATAAGAGATACTCCATGTATCTATATGGTTTGCTTAGAGATGAATGGATTAACTTAAAGGAAAACTTATAAATTATATAGAAAACACCTGAATTATGGAGTGAAAAGTTCCATAATTCAGGTGTTTTTTTCAAATATTGATATAAAATATGTTGAACTATTTACCTGCATAAGGAATAAAATAAATTTTATTAGTATATAGATTAAGATGTATACAGTTTTGAACATTAGTATATCTAAAAAACATTTAAGCTTATTAGCTTTCTTATAGTGCATATCATTTATTATCACTTAATTTTAACAATGTTCTTAAATATAGCCTAAAAAAGATAAATGTTCAGTAATAAAAGTTGTTTACAAAATATTGAATGTATATTATTATAATATATAAAGAGTTAATTGATACTGTATTAAATGGAGGTAAATATGAATTCGTTAATAGCAGATAGAGCTCATTTGATGGTGGATAATTTTCATAAATTAAAATCAGCTTTTAAATGGGATTCTCATTTAATCAAACATTTTGTGGCCATGTCTCATGCCATTTCTAATAGAAAGGTGGATATACAAAATCTATCAAATATAAAGAACTATATAAAAGGACATTCAAGCTGGACTTCTTACTTCAGAGGAACAAACGAACTTTTATTAGTAAACTTATTAAGTTCACAGGTAGATTACCAAGAAACCTTTGATAATATTAAAGATATATATGAACTTATGAAGAAAAATGGATTTACTAGAGGGCCCTATTTACCAATGGCGGCTTATACACTAGCAACTAAGTTGGAAAAATCTCAGTGGGATGAAGGAATAAGAAGAATGATGGATTTTTATGAGGGCATGAAAAAAAATCATTTTTGGTTAACTTCCCAAGATGATTACGTGTATTCTGCAGTACTTGCTACTTCCCAGTTAGATGTAGAAGAAACAATGAATAAAGTTGAAAAATACTATAGTTTATTAAATAAAAACGGTTTTTATAAAGGAAATGACTTACAGACACTATCGCATATTTTGGCTTTAAGTGATGGAGATATAGAAGTCAATTGCAATAGAGCTGTTTATCTGTATAAAAAGCTAAAGGAGAATAAATGCAGACTGCAACATAATGCATTGTCAACTATAGGGCTTCTAGTATTGCTACCTCAGGAGGTAGATGTACTGGTATCAGAAATTAAAGAAGTTTATGAATATATACATTCCTTAGATGGCTATGGTTTTTGGAGTTTAGATGGTTCTACTAGAACTATACTTTCTTCAAATATTGTTTCTAGCTACTATATAGATAGCATTAAAGATGGAATAACAGATGTTGCTATGAGCAATAGTCTTATTGCTATATTAATAGCTCAGGAACAAGCTGCTATATCAGCAGCTTGTATAGCAGCTGTAAGTGCATCTGCAGCGTCAAGTAGTTAAGGAAAGTGCCTTAAAAATTTAATGTGGAAAATAATCCATGCTACGGACACTAAGAAAAAATTGATTCTGTAATTTTAAGCAGAGTGTATTTAATAAAATAAATCCATAAAGAGGTATAGATAAAAAAACTATACTTCTTCTTTTTTATTCTTTTGAAAATTACATTTTAGATAAAGCTTGGTTATTAAGTTCTACCTAACACAAAATTAATGTTTTCAGCGGCTCAAGGAATTTATTCTAAATATTTTGATTAAACTATTATTTTAGAATATTAAAAAAACTCTTTACAATTTAATCGTTTAGAAATAAAATTTAAAAAAGGCTAGAAAAATATGGTGAGATTATAAGGATAGAAAATATTTCATATATAGCAATAACAGAAGAATATAGGAGGAAAGTAATATTATGAGCATAAAGGATGTAAAACTGGAGAGATTGAGTATTAATGGACATATATGTGGAGAGTTTGTGGAGTTTACTCTTTCTGAATCATTTAAAAATAATACTGGCAAAACAATAGATGGTGAATATGTTTTCCCCATGCCTGAAACTGCTGTGCTTACAGGCCTTGAGATAAGATTAGGGGATAGAACTTTGGAATCAGTAGTTGAAGGCAAGGCGGATGTAGAAAATATATTTAGTGAGGAGTCTTTCGATGGACTAAATCCTCTAAAGTTAGAAAGCTATGAAAATAATCTATATAAATTAACTATAAAGGATATCTTGCCAAGTGAACTAGTAAAAATAAAAGTATCCTATATGGATCATATGATTTATGAAGATGATGGTTATAGATTAACACTTCCTAAGATAATAAATGATGATGTTATGCCAAATAAATTTTATTTCAGCATAATAGTGAAGTCTATGGTTGAAATGACAATTGAATCACCATCTCATAAGATAGACATAGAAAGAGAAGATGAAACACTATGTAAAATAACTTTGGAAGATACAGAGGTTTTAGATAGAGATTTTGTACTTGATCTTACAGAAAAGCATCCAATAGAAGCAAGCGGAATGTATTATACCATCGATGAAGAAAAAGAGGAATCTATGTTGTATTTAAACATATTACCAAAACTTGATGAAGAGCTTAATGATCAGGGGAATAATTATATGTTTATATTAGATAAATCAAATTCTATGATGGGAGAAAAACTAGAACAAGGGAAAAATGCTTTACAGCTTTGCTTAAGGAATTTAGATGATACTGATACCTTTAATATAATAGCTTTTGATGAGGAGATAATAATTTTCTCTGAAAAAGGAAAAGTACCTTATACACAAGAGAATCTAAGAAAAGCAAGTGAATTCATTAATGCACTTCAACCAAGCAGTGAAGAAGAAAATCTTATGGAAGCCTTAAAAATTGCTCTTGAAGAGAAAAATAATGAAGGAATTTCTACAATATTGCTATTCACTGATGACAATGTTGAAGATGAAGAAGAAGATGAAATATTAGATTATGTTAAGAATAATATTGGAGATAACAGAATATTCCCATTTGGCATGGATACATCAGTAAACAGCTATTTCATTAATAAGATTGCTGAATATGGATATGGTAAGCCAGAATTTATTTATTATGATGAAAAAATAGAAGATATGGTGGTAAGGCAATTCAGCAGGATAAATAGTCCACAAATAGATGTTTTAAAGATTGACTGGGCTAATCTAGATGTTTTAAGGACCTATCCAAGAAGTATAGAATATCTATATGATAGAGAGCAGTTTTCTATATTCGCTCTTGTAAAAGGATCTCTGGAAGGTAATATAAGCATAATAGGAAAGGTTGGGGAGGAGGACTACAAGGTAACTATAAATATGGACTCCTTTGACTTAGAAGAGAATGTAGATCTTATAAGAAGAGCTTGGGGAAGAATGAGAATTGAGTCTATAAGTGAAAGAATGAGAGGAGAAAGAGGAGAAGTAGCAGAGTCTATGAAGAACAAGATAATAGAGATTTCAAAGGAGCATAAGATACTAAGTGAAGAAACCGAGTTACTTATGGTTGAAAGCTTCCAAGATCCAGTTTTAGGAGCTACAATTAAAAAGGCAGTTCCTTTAATAGTGGATGAAGAAGCACTAAAAGATCTTGGTAGTGGATATTTTATAGATTCACCTCGTTTCTTATATGATGCTTCAAAGAAAACTAATAAAAAGAAAGCAGAAATGGAAAGCAGTAAGCTTGTTAACAGAGAAGAGCTTTTGAGAATAGTTGCAAGAAATCAATTTGCAGAAGGATCTTTTGATAATTCAGAAGAAAGTACATTATATGATAGGGTTGAAAATACTTGCTTAGCTTTGCTATCTTTTGGATTAGGTAAAGAAGATCTCAATTTATATAATAAGCAAATAGATAAAGGCATTAGATATGTGGCAAGGACTCTTACAGATGTGGAAGAGCTTCTAGATGAAAATTTATGTATATTAGCATTATCTACCTTTAAGGCCTTGGGTAAAAAAGGTGTGTTAAGAAATAATACAGATCAGGATATAATTGAGGCTATAAAAATAATCAACAATGTAATAAAGTATAATGAGTATACTACTCTAGATGGGCTTACAAAGCTTAATAGATTCGATATTATTACAGAGATAGCCATTAGAACTATAGTTTCTGAGCCTATAGATCAGGAACAGATAATGGATAAGGTTAAATATAATGTCAAAGAGAATATAAGAGATATAGCTAGATATGCCATATCAAAATTAGTATAGAGATATAAGAGTTTGCAACCATATATTTTATAGAAGCTTTTGAATATATAAATAATTTGTGGAACTAAGGAGTCTTCTGATTAAAAAATCATCTTGAAGGCTCCTTTAGTTTTTACGAAAAAATAATAGCTGCACATATATTTGTATAAATTTATATAAAAGAGTATAATTTAGTCATAGAAACTTGCTGGAGGTATTAATCTTGAGTATAAAAATAATTACAGATAGCACTTCATATATACCTAATGAATTGATAGAAAAATACGATATTTCTATATGTCCATTAAATGTTATATTTCAAGGACAAAGTTATGATGAGACTACAATGGACAGGACTGCTTTTTATGAAAAGATCATAGTAGCAAGTGATATTCCTACGTCTTCACAGCCTAGCTTAGAGGATTTTTATAAAATATTCGAAAAACAAGTGGTTGCCAATAATTCAATTGTGGGGATATTCTTGTCCTCTGATATGAGCGGTACATATTCTAGTGCAAACCTTGTAAAAGAAATGATATTAGATAAATATCCTGATGCCAAGATAGAAATAGTTGATTCAAAGACTAATTCTATGCAGATGGGGTATGCAGCAATAGCTGCAGCAAGGGCTGCTGAAGAAGGTAAGACCATAGAAGAAGTTTTAGAAGTAGTAGAAAAAATAAAGTCTAGAAGCAGATTTTTATTTGTGCCTAATACCTTAGATTACCTGAAAAAAGGTGGTAGAATAGGTGGGGCATCAGCTTTAATTGGGGCATTTTTACAGATACGTCCTATACTAACAGTGGAGGATGGAAAGACTTCGGTTTTCACTAAGGTTAGAACTAGGAAGAAAGCTATTGATGCAATGATAGAGGCTTTTAAAAATGATATTAATAATAAAGAATTAGGTGAAGTAATAGTTCATCATATAAACTCTGAGGCAGACGGAAAGGAATTAGCTAAAAGGGTAGAGGAAATTGTTAATAGAAAGGTAGAAATAAGTGATATAGGTCCTGTTATAGGTTTGCATGTAGGACCAGGCACTGTAGGAATAGCGTATTATACTAAGAAGCCTCTTAGGTAAAAGCTTTTTAGTTTGTAGTTATCTAAATTGAACATAGCATTTGTATAGGAACTCTCACACTGTATGAGAGTTCTTTTTGCTCTATAAAAATATCCAGAACAGGAATAGTTAAAAAAATAACAATATAATCTTTTAAGAAACTTCCTTTTGCATGGGTTCAACATGATATCTAGTGAAAAAAGCTTTAATTTTTGAGAATTTTGTTTTTTAAACCAAATGATTTAATAAAAATATAGATATTTTTTTGACAAAAAAGAAAAAATATAAAAAAATACTCATGTAAACGGTTTTACATGCGAAAAAAGTTAATTATTTTAAAATATAACATATGATTTTCTTTAACAATCTGATAAAATATAAATGCACATTATGATTTGGATTTATAGAAGGTAAAAAAGCATGGGATAAACCATGCTGCAGTAACAGTTATTCAAATAATATTTTAATCAGAGGTGGAAAAATGAAAAATGTAATTTTAAATGGTAATAGCATTCAAGTCAATGAAGATATGACAATTTTAAGACTTGCTAGAGATAACGGTATAGACATATCAACTCTTTGCTTTTTGAAGGATTGTAACGATGTTGGTAATTGCGGAGTATGTGCTGTTGAAATAGAAGGAAGGGACGAGCTTGCAACTTCTTGTAATACATATGTTGAAGATGGAATGGTGATTACAACTGACTCTGAGAAAGTTCAAAACCATATCAAGGAAAGAGTTTCAACTATGCTTGATAGACATGAATTCAAGTGTGGACCTTGTAAAAGAAGAGAAAACTGTGAATTCTTAAAATTAGTTATAAAGACTAAGGCTAAGGCTTCAAAACCATTTGTGGTTGCAGACAAATCAGAATACGTTGATGACAGAAGTGCTTCACTAGTTATTGACAGAACAAAATGTGTACTTTGTGGTAGATGTGTTGCTAAGTGTGAAAAGAAAACAGGAACAAGCTCAATTAAGTTTGTTGAAAAAGATGGACAAAAAGTTATCGGTAATGAAAGCGGAAAATGCTTTGACGATACAAACTGTTTATTATGTGGACAATGTATCATAGCTTGCCCAGTAGATGCTTTGTCAGAAAAACTTCATATTGATAGAGTAAAAGAAGCTCTAAATGATCCAGAAAAGCACGTTATAGTTGCTATGGCTCCATCGGTAAGAACATCTTTAGGTGAATTATTCAACATGGGATTCGGTGTGGATGTAACTGGAAAAGCTTATACAGCTTTGAGAAACTTAGGCTTTGATAAGATATTTGATATTAACTTTGGAGCTGATATGACTATAATGGAAGAAGCTACAGAATTAATTCAAAGAATAGAAGCTAATGGTCCATTCCCAATGTTTACTTCTTGTTGTCCAGGTTGGGTTAGACAAGCAGAGAACTATTATCCAGAAATGCTTGGAAATCTTTCATCAGCTAAGTCACCACAACAAATATTCGGTACAGCAACTAAGACTTACTACCCAGAACTAACAGGTTTAGATCCTAAAAGCATATTCACTGTAACTGTTATGCCTTGTACTTCAAAAAAGGCTGAAGCTGATAGACCAGAAATGGAAATCAACGGACTTAGACAAATCGATGCTGTTTTAACTGTAAGAGAAATAGCTAAGATGATAAAAGAAGCTAAGATGAACTTCGCAGCTCTTGAAGATGGTATAGCTGATCCTGCAATGGGCGAATATACTGGTGCTGGTACTATATTTGGAGCAACAGGTGGAGTTATGGAAGCGGCATTAAGAACTGCTAAAGAATTTGTTGAAAAGAAAGAACTAGAAAACGTAGATTATGAAGTAGTAAGAGGCTTAAAGGGAATAAAAGAAGCTACAGTAGAGATTGGTGGAAACAACTACAATGTTGCTGTTATCAATGGAGCTGCCAACCTATTTGACTTCATGAATTCAAACAAGATGAAGGAAAAAGAATATCACTTTATCGAAGTTATGGCTTGTGAAGGTGGTTGCGTAAATGGTGGAGGACAACCTCACGTTAATGCTGCTACTTTAGAAAAGGTTGATATAAAGGCAGTAAGAGCATCTGTACTTTACAATCAAGATAAAGATATGAAGAAGAGAAAGTCTCATGAAAATGCTGCATTATTAAAAATGTATGAAACTTACATGGGAACACCAGGTGAAGGAAGAGCTCATAAGTTACTTCATCACAAATATACACCTAAAAAATAGTATTTTAAAGGAGTTTGAGATTTCTCAAACTCCTTTTTAGTACACAAGAAATTATAGTATTCTTTAATATATAGGAGCTATAGTGCTTAACAACAGCTAAGCTAATCATATAAAAATAGTTGTTGGCATAAGCTGAACTTAGATTTCTTTGTCTAAGATATCTTTAGGTAATGAAGATAAAGCTTCTCTAAGGAGTTGACTTTTAAGTCCCTTATAAGGAGTTGAAATTAGTCTTTTCCATTGAGAGCTTCCTGGCATATTTTGAAACAACCCTAGTGTGTGAGTTAATGCTAGGTGTGCATTTTCTTCATTTTTTTCTAAAGTCTCTATATAAGGGATAAAGCTTTCAATGATACTTCTTCTAGTTAATGGTTCAGGAGATTTGCAATCATATAGGGAGTCGAACTCAGCCATGAGGACTGGGTTTGAGTAAGCTTCTCTTCCTATCATAACGCCATCAACATGATTTAAATGTTCTTTAATCTGATCTAAGTTTTTTATACCTCCATTTATTTCTACATTAGCAGTAGGAATATCTTTTTTTAATCTGTATACTAATTCATAATCTAAAGGCGGAATTTCTCTATTCTCCTTTGGGCTTAAACCTTCTAAGATAGCGATTCTAGCATGTATTATATTTCGTACTGGGTTTGCCTTATTTATTATATTTATAAACTCCACAAGCTGATCATAATCTTTGAACTCACCATAAGGCATAAAGGGAGAAGTTACCTTAGAACTACTTATACCTATTCTATGCTTAACAGTAATAGGTTTATTAGTAGCACTTTTCATTGCTGAAAGCATTTCGGAAATTAGATCAGGATAAGCCATTAGGCAGGCTCCCATCATATTTCCTGAAACCCTGTCAGATGGACAACCAGCGTTTAAGTTTATTTCATCATAGTCCCAATCCTCAGCAAGTTTTACAGCGTGATAAAGCTCTTCTGGATTTGATGCAGCAATTTGTAGAGCCAAAGGATTTTCTATGGCATTAAAATCTAAAAGTCTTTTTCGATCACCGTTTATTATAGCTTGAGCCGTTATCATTTCAGTATATAGTAAGGTGTTTTTTGTAAGTAATCTAGCAAAATATCTAAAATGTTTATCAGTTTTATCTACCATTGGCGCAATGCTGATTTTATGTTTAAAGGTATTTGGCATTTGTAAGATCTCCTTAGTGTTTTTATTCTGTGACCTATATGTAATATATATCACTTCAATCAGAAAACTGTTTTTGAAACTTTACTTTCTCTAAAAAGAGAATTTGAAAATATAAAGTCTTATATGAAGTAGGGGATCTACAGAAATGCTACTTCATATTGAAAACTATCACAATAAAGCTTAGTTTGAGTCTTCTAAATTTGTAGTTTCATTCTAAAGATTGAAGAAATATATATTTAGATCAAAAGAAATTTTGAATTTAGTACTCTATCTATAGTCGTATTCAATTAATAATCATTATATATTAGAAATAAAATATAGACAATATAAGTAGAGTTTTAATATTCAAGATTATCTATATTAGACACATATCTATCAATATCAAATTTTCTTTTTAAACCTCCTGCATTCATGTATCTGATTTTACCAAATACTTCTCTTTCTTTCCATGGTCTATCATGTTTTCCAAAGCACCATGCAATACCAGTGTAACCATTAGGGTCTCTGCCATCTAAGCTATATTTATCGTTTAAGTAAATCAGTATGTTGTAAGCTTCTTCAATATCTTTAGTCCATTCTATAATCTTTTTTCCCCAGTACATTCTCATATAACCGTGCATCTTTCCTTTTATAACAAGTTCTTTTTGGGCAGCATTCCAATATGGATCATGAGTATGAAAGCTTTCTAGCTCTTCTAGGGAATAAGTTATTGGTCTAGTATCTTCTTTGTGTAGTTCAAGTGAAAGCTTTGCCCAGTTAGGTATTCCTTCATAGCAATCGTAGCATTGGTTATAGTAGGCATAATTCATGCTTAACTCCCTACGAATAACTAGTTCCTCGATAAAAGAGCTTTTAGCTTCATTGAAGCCTTGCACTTTGTCTATTTTAAGTAATATGTAAAGTGGCGAAATATTACCAAAGTGGAGATAAGGACTCATATTTGAAAGATATTCTTCAGATGGATCATTACGCTTGTCGTTGAAATGTTGCAGCTTATTATCAATAAAATCCTCAAGTATAGCTTTTGCTGAGCTTGTGCCACCTTTATAGAAACCATAATCTTTAACATTTTTATCTATAGGCAAGCTATTCAAAAGATTGGGTATATCCTCTAAATCTATTTCTAGAAATTTATCGCTAATTTCAACATTAAAACCTATAGAACATATTTTAATTGTATTATGAGGTACCTCGAATCTAAATGAATCTAGGTGTATAAAAATCTTTTTTCGTATGGTTGCAGCAGCATATTCTTCTTTATCTGAAACTAGCTCAATGGGTACTATTACATCAGTTTCAATTTGTAGCATTTGACAAGAGATATTCATAGAAACATCAGTTCTAATTTCTCTTTGAAATCTTAAATAGCCTCTATCTGTAATCAAAATAGCACAGTCTTTAGCAAGCTCAATGGCCCCTAAGTTAGGCTGGCATTTTAACATTAAAAACTTTATATTTTCACTTAGCAATTGAGATTTAACCTCTCTTAGACCTGCTAACATAAAACTATAATGTCTGAGATTTGCATTTGGATAGTTTGGAGCAAGACCAAAGTATACAACTAAGGGAAGATTAAGTTCGTTAGCTTTCAAGATAGCGTACTCAAGAGCGTGATTATACTCGGTTCTTTGACTAGCCTGCATCCAATATAATACGTATTTTCCATCAGTAATAGGTTTATCATTTAGTATTTTTATTCTAGAACTTTCAATCATTAAATACTTCCTTTCTTTTAATACTTTTATATAATTATATTGCATAATTATATGGTAATAAAGTTAGTTTTATAATTTATTCACTAAGTACATAAAAGGAATATGTGCAAAAAACTAACTTCAGAAATCTATTTATACTGAAATAGATGTGTATGATAAATAAAGAGTATATTTTTAGTATATATAATCAATATTATAAGATATTGTTGTATATTTATTAATAATTTTTGAATATAGTAGTATATTAATTGAAAAATAATGGTTGAAAAACTTTATATAATATGTTAGCATTAATTGAACTTAATAATGATTTGTTGATATACCTAGGGTAGAGGTGCTGTATGTTAATAGTACTCATGAGTAGCTGGCAAGTGATGATACATGAGGAAAGGAACAACAGCCGAAGAGAATGTAGAGCAAAATATGTTCTCTGGCTATACATATAAGATATGTATAGTTGTCACTTATATAGTAAGTGGAGAGCTACAAGGTGACACGAGATGCGTATTTACAATTGTATTTTTATGCAGCTAAGGTGTACCTTGGCTGCATTTATTTTTTGCAATTTTAAGGAAATACAGTAAAAAGTATGGCAGCAATAAACCTTGGGGACTTATATTTGAAGGGAAAAGGGGGCTTCTAGTTGAAGACAATAGTACAAAAATATGGTGGGAGTTCAGTTGCTACTTCTGAAAAAATACAAAAGGTAGCAGATGCACTTATTAAAAAGAAAAAGGAAGGTAATAATGTGGTTGCTGTAGTATCCGCAATGGGGGACACTACAGATGATTTGATAAATTTAGCCATGGCAGTTAGCTCAAATCCAGATAAAAGAGAGCTTGACGCACTACTTTCCACAGGAGAAATGATATCATCATCTCTTCTAGCAATGTCTCTAAAAAGTAAAGGGTATGACGCTATAAGCTACACTGCTTACCAGATAGGTATAAAAACTTCTGGAATCTATGGAAAGTCATTGATTGATGATATAGATGTGAAAAAAGTTAAAAAGAGCTTACAAGAAGGAAAGATAGTTATAGTAGCAGGCTTTCAAGGCATAAATGAACTTGGTGATATTACTACTCTTGGAAGAGGGGGCTCTGATACTTCTGCAGTAGCATTGGCAGTAAAGTTAGGAGGACAATGTGAAATATATACAGATGTAGATGGTATATATAGCTGCGATCCGAGAAAATTTAAGGAAGCTAAGAAACTTGATTTTATAGATTATGAAGAAATGTTAGAACTTGCAAGCCTTGGGGCTCAGGTTATGCATTCTAGAAGTGTGGAGCTGGCACAAAAGTATGATATTCCTATATATGTAGGATTGAGCTGTAGTGATATTAAAGGAACAGTTATCAAGGGGGTAAAAGATATGAATTTAGAGAGTAAACCAGTAACAGGCTTAGCAACAAGTGATGAGGATGTATCAATAACTATTAAAAACTTATCTTCAAATATTAATATTTTATCGGACTTATTTGAAGCTATAGCTATAAGAAAAATTAACATAGATATGATCTCTCAAACGGCTCCAATGGACCAAAGAGTAAATGTTTCATTTACCATTCCTAAAAATGAAATTAATGAGTGTATGGACATATTAACTGATTTTTCATCAAAAGAAAATATATTAATAGATGAGGACATAACTAAGTTTTCACTTGTTGGATTAGGTATGAAAAACACTACAGGTGTTGCAGCTAGGCTGTTTAAGGTTTTCTCTGAAGCAAACATAGAAGTTAAGATGATAACAACATCTGAGATTAGAATCACTTGTGCTATAAAGCAAGAGCATAAGATTAAGGCTATTGAAATAGCAGCTAAGCATTTTAATTTATAGAATATAAAATACTTATATTTAACGATGATGTACACGTAGCTTAATTCTAATCGTATGCTTTATAAGCGGTAATTTAGCAGTCTTATTGATCAATAAGATTGTAAGGATACAAGTTAGTATAAAATAAAAATCATGCATAGAGTATATGCATGATTTTTATTTTATAGTTTTATGTGGTTATATGGATGTACTACTTTGTAATAAAATTGATATCTTCAAAATATCCTCTCAGAAACCATAGAAGTTTTGAGAATTGATTTTGGATTGAAGCGGTACATCTTATAGCATATAAATAATAACTGTTGTGACTATTTTAACAGAAGAGGCTATAGATGATTGGTACAATTATTGCAGGAAGCAGGTTTGCTACCTTTATCTTAGTTATACCAAGCATATTAAAACTTAAGCCTATTATTAGCAAACTCCCTACAGCTGTCATATTATTAATTACTGCTGTAGTTAAGGCTCCTTGAAGCAAGCTTGCCAACATTGTTATAGAACCTTGATATAGCAATACTGCAAAAGCTGATAAAACAACACCAATACCTAATGAAGATGCAAAAACTATAGCAGAAATTCCGTCTAAAATAGATTTGTTGAACAGAACAGTGTGATTACCTTGAAGTCCGCTCTGTAATGAACCAACTATAGCCATTGCACCAACACAGAATAATAAAGATGAAGTTACAAATCCTTCGGCAATAGGTGAATTTTTTGTGATTTTATTAAATTTTTGTTCAACGAAAATACCAAAGCGATTTAATAAATTATCAATGTCTACAAGTTCACCAATCAATGCACCAGCAGCTATAGATATTATTATTAATAATGGATTGTCTCCTTTTAAAGTTCCAGAAATACCAATATACAATACACATAGTGCAAGGCCATTCATGATTGTTTTACTTATCTTTTCAGGTATTCCACCTTTTAATAGCAATCCTAAAACACTTCCAGCAATTATAGCCCCAAAGTTAACTAAAGTACCTAGCAAGACTTTTCCCCCTAACGTATTCGATAAAATAAGATGTTCTTAAGAATAATACTACTTTAGCTTTGCAGTATTATGAGTTAATTACATAGTTTACTAAAGTGTAGATTCCGTAATACAAAGCTTCTAAGGAGCCATCAAAATCTGGTGAGTGAAGTGGCAATTCTCCTTTTTCTCCATCTGATATGCCTAACCTAAAATGCACTGATGGAACTTCCTCACAGTAAAATGAGAAATCTTCAGCAGTGAAGGTTTTCTCCAATGGCTTTACATGGCTTTCTCCTAAG
Source organism: Clostridium sp. C8-1-8 (assembly GCF_009928445.1). Classification (GTDB taxonomy): domain Bacteria; phylum Bacillota; class Clostridia; order Clostridiales; family Clostridiaceae; genus Clostridium_AR. The sequence continues at coordinate 272,190 of NZ_JAABNO010000002.1, forward strand.
AGATTCTTTGTTATAGCAACAAATTTTTCTGTAAGGGCTTTATCGCTTATAACAGGTGGATAATAAACGTTATAATGTGTTGCCACTGTACAGTTATGCTTTTTGGCTATAACTTCAGCTTCTGATAAGAGCTGTTCCTGAAGCTTCTTTTTGAAGTTCATATCAAAAGTTCTTACAGTACCTTTAACTACTGCTTGTTCTGCTATAACATTACCAACAGTACCGCACTGAAGGGTAGTGAAGGTAAGTATATGTGGATTAAGAGGATTATTTTCTATTTTTGTCTTTATAGTCATTGTGTTAATAAAATCCATTGCTGGATATAAAGGGTTTACGCATACATAAGGCATTGCTGCGTGGCCGCCTTTACCTTTAAAAGTTATTATAAAATCATCTACTGAAGCCATTGACGGACCAGGAGATACTTCTATGGTTCCAACTGGCACACTAGGCCAAACGTGAAAACCTATCATCTCTGTTACTTCAGGATTTTTTAGCACTCCTTCTTCAATCATTACTTTTGCCCCGCCTATTGCTTCTTCTGCTGGTTGAAATAAAAACTTTACGGTCTTGTTTATGCCTAATTTCTTTAAAACAAGTGCAGCCCCCAAAACTGTCGACATATGAAAGTCATGACCACAAGAATGTCGAGGACCATTTACATTTATAGCATCAATATCGGTTCTTATACCGATAGCCTTAGAATCATTTCCTAGCAATGCAACTAAGCCGGTTTTTGCAATTTTCTTAGGTTCATATCCCATAGAGTCTAGTAAAGTTATAAGCAATTCTTGAGTTTTGTACTCTTCAAAAGAAAGCTCTGGTATGGCATGTAGTTTATGCCACATTTCTTTTACTTCATCTATATTTTCATCTATTACTTTTTTTATATAATCCATAAAAACTATCCTCATTTCCGTATAAATTTTTGTATTTATTATAAGGATATGAAAATTAAAGACTTATGTCAATTAAATAAACTAAACTAATTAAATCCACTTTAAATTGAGATTTATTACTATGGGAATAAATGTTCTGTTATGATATAATTTTATAGTTGAAAAAAGTAAAAGTACAGTAAAGGTAGGAGAGAAAACGTGGCTAAAAAATTTAGTATAATGATTGTTTCAACTTTAGTAATTGCTTTGTTGGTATCAGGATGTAGTAGTACTGCTAATAAAGGCAAGGATACAAAAGAAGAAGCCTTTAAACAAGTGAGTGCATTGTATGATGAAAAAAAATATTCTGATGCTATCTCAAAATATGCTGAATACATCTCATTAGGAGGAGATGAAAAATTCAGTAAATTAGATGAACTTATGATTAATTTTATTAAAGATAAATACTCAAAAGGGAAAAACTGGACAAGTATTCAAGAGATGAACAAAGATGGTTATGCCTTTGGCGATCTTGACAACGATAAAATACCTGAAATATATAAGTTAGATGTTAAATCTAACGATGATAATAAAGCAAGTATCAAGATATATAAATATGAGAAAGATCAATATAAGGATGTAAGCTCAAAATATGCGCCATCAAATAGAATATTCCCAGGTGAGCTTTCTGTAAGCAAGATAAATGAAAATACCTATGGACTAATAAGTAATGCTATGGTTCTCAAAGATTCAAATATAGATGTATATATTATGGACAAGGAAAAGCTTTCTAGACTTATCAACAGTACCGTAGCCGGTATGAATAAATTTGCTCAGGATATTGATGGGGATGGTATATTAGAAATACCTCAACTAAATAATTCTGACAAATTGAGTTGGTATAAGTTTGATAAGGATTTAAAGGTATCAGTAGTTAAAGAAGAAAAGATAAAGGTTGCATCAGAAGTAAAAGTCCAAGAAAAACCTAAGGCTGATGATTCAACTAAAAAACCTACTGAAGTGAAAAATAATTCAATTAGCAATGATATAAAGGCGCCTAAAGATGAAGATATACTAAATTTATTTTCTGTTGGAAGAAACTTTGAAGCTAGTAGGTTGCTAGAAGATGGAGATAGTAGTCAAACTGTTTCACCAGATGGTATCAGTTATGCTATCATGAAAAATCAAAGTGTAAATATTGATAATGAGACAAAAGCCTTCTCACAATATTTTTCAAAGGACTTTATTAACAGCCATGTGAAAAATTTCTTTAAAGTAATTGATAGCAAGAAATATGTTCTTTGTGGAGATGGGTTAAATACATTGGAGAAGTTTACAAGGGTTATAAGTAGTACTGAGGATGGTAATAAAATCAATGCTAGAATCGAGTATGTAGATGCTGATGTAACTGACGTTTGTAATGTCGAGTTAGTTTATGAAGATAATAGCTGGAAGATAAATGATGGAAGTCTTCTTATAAAATAAAATGTTTTTAATTTGCCTCTGTTAAAGTACTGTTTTGAAATTAAGTGTTCAGTCATCCGATGATTAGATGAGCTTGCGAAAAGAATTAATATGATTTCGGCGTATTCCATGGCTAAAACTGTAGACTCACTACGTTCGAACATACAGTTTTATTCTTTATTTAACCATTCATTTTTTATAAATCGTATGTATATTAATCTCAACAATATTATTAAACATAGACAAGAATAAAATATTAACGGAAAAAATATACTTATAGAAAAAATCACTAATGAAAGTTCATTAGTGATTTTTTCTATAAAAACATACAAATTTTTATTAATTCTTTATAAAATGTAAGCATAAATTAAATAGAAATGGCTTAAACTTCCTAATAGTACGAAAACATGAAACAATTCATGAAATCCGAATTTAGACGAAATATTAGGTGATTTTAAAGCATAAATTACTCCGCCTATAGTATATAGTAATCCACCTATTAGAAGCCAAATGAAGCCAGGCATCAGTAATGCTCTGTAAAGAGGTCCGCTAAAAGTTAAAGCTAACCATCCCATTATTATATAAAAGGCTGTATATAACCAGCGAGGGGAATTGAACCAAAATATCTTTAATGCAATTCCAGCTATGGCTAAAGTCCACACAGTTGACAATACAAAAGTCTTTAAAAATCCGTCTAGAACCCCAATGCATATAGGGGTATAGGTTCCTGCAATAAGTATGAATATCATTGAGTGATCTACTTTGCGTAATAATAACAGTTTGTTGTCAGAAGTTCTTGCCCAATGATATATAGAACTGGCGCTATACAAGAAAATTAGTGACAGTCCAAATATTATGGATCCTATAAGCTTACCAGGTAAAGAGCCATCAACTACTATTACCTTTTCAATCATAAATATCAGCCCTATAAGTGAAGCAATAGCTCCTAATACATGAGTTAAACTGTTGACAGGCTCTCTTATATACTTTGTCATAACATCAGCTCCTATGAATAAAATATGTAGTTAACTTAACTACTTGTTGTTGTAATTATATTATACGATATCATATAATGGCTTTGCAATAGTTATTATGGATCATTCTCCTATATTTATTCATGCTAACTATAAAATGCTTGAATAAACTAATATTTTCTATTAATATTAAAATAAGTAGTTTTAAGAACTACTTATTGTGCATGCAAATGATGGAGGAGAATATGGATAAAGAGAACTTACAATTTGACTTAGATATATTAAAAGAAATTTTTGATGATTTACATTTTGATAAAGAAATACAACCTGAACAGATACCAAAACTAGATTTATACATGGATCAAGTTATAACATTATTTGAAAGTAATTTGTTTGAGACAAAGAGAAGTAGTGAGAATAAGTTACTTACGAAAACAATGATAAACAACTATACAAAAGATAAACTATTAATGCCTGCAAAGAAAAAGAAATATACTAGAGAACATATAATACTAATGATTATAATATATAATTTAAAGCAAAGCTTGGCTATTAATGATATCAAAAGTATGCTTAAACCCATAGTAGATAGCATTGAGAATGAAACTGGAGACGAAGTATCTTTAGATATATTATACAATAAATACCTTTTGATAAAGAATAATAATTCAGAAGAGATTAAGTCTTCAGCAGAGCAAAAACTTAAAGAAGTAAAGGATGAAGAGGGGGATGTACTACTATACATACTTTCTATAATTGATATGGCAAATGGCTATAGGAAAATAGCTGAGAAATTAATTGATCATTATTTTGTAAGCAATTCTGACAATTAACAAAGGGGTACAGCATGGAAAACAATATTATAATACCTGTATATCAAAAGATAGCTATAGATATAGCAAATAAAATAAACTCTGGAAAGTTAGCAGTTGGGGAAAGATTATTCGGTAGATCTATTTTAGCTAGTGAATACAATGTTTCTCCAGAAACAATAAGAAGAGCTATAAAGTTACTGGAAGATGTTGATATAGTTGAATCTACCAAAGGTAGTGGAGTATTAATTATCTCTAGAGAAAATGCGTTCAAGTATATTAGTAGATTTTCTAACATGGAATCTGTGAAAGACTTGAAGATAAAGATTAATAATATAATAGAAGAAAAAAGAAAACTAGATACTATATTGATAGATTCAATAAATAAGATAGAAGAGTACTCATCAAAATTAAAAGATAGTAATCCAATGGTGCCAATAGAGGTTGAAGTACCTGATGACTGTTCACATATAGGAAAAACTATATCAGAGTTAAAGTTTTGGCAAAATACAGGAGGAACAGTAGTTGGTATAAAGAGAAATGGTAGTATAGTTATATCGCCAGGTCCGTATGCATTGATTACGAAGGATGATATACTCCTTGTGATTGGTGATGAAAATATAATGGAGAGAGTAGGAAAGTTTTTAAGAGACTAGTATTACATTATAAAGTAGATCTTTTTAATACTACTATAATATAGAAGGTTATAGCTGAAAAACATATGTAATTGAAATTCAATCAATTACATATGTTTTTGTTTTATGAAATTATATTTAATTATTTATTAAACCTTGATCAATTAAAAACTGTTTTGCAACATCATCGGGAGACTGGTTCAATTTATCTACTTTATAGTTTAAGCCTCTCATGGTCTCATCATTTAATTTGCCAGCCAGTGAATCTAAAAGCTTATTAAGTTCAGGGTGCTTATCTAATGTATCCTGCCTTACTAGTGGTGCAGCATAATATGGCGGGAAAAAGGCCTTGTCGTCTTTAAGAACCTTAAGATCAAAAGATTTTATTAAGCCATCTGTAGAGAAAGCATCTATAACATCTGAATTTCCACTGTTAAGAGCGGTGTATCTCAGCCCGCCATCTACAGGTTTTACAGATTTAAAGTTCATATTGTATGTCTTTACCAGACCTAACAAACCATCTTCTCTGTTTGAGAATTCTATTGTAGGGCCAAGTGTTAACTTATCACTTACTTTTGCCAAGTCTGAAAAGGTTTCTAAATTGTACTGCTTTGCCAATCCTTTAGTAACCGCTAGGGTATAAGTATTATTAAAACCTAATGGCTTTAGCCAGTTTATAGCATATTTTTCTTTAAAAGTTTTTTTTACAATATCGTAGGCTTTATCAGAATTATTGGATAAAGGTTCTTTTAATATATCTATAAGCCCTGTACCAGTGTATTCAACATATAAATCAAGATCTCCTGATTTTAATGCACCAAAAGCTACTTGAGTACCACCTAGGTTTAATTTCCTATTTACCTTCAAATCAGTTTTTTCTTCTATTAAATCTGCATACATATTTCCAAGTATAAGCTGTTCTGTAAAGTTTTTAGAGCCAATAGTAATACTTTTAGATTTCATATGATAATTATAGCCTATAGCTGAGCTTAAAATTAATATAACTATTAGTATACTAGAAAATTTAAATAATTTAGAGTTATAGAATCTTTTTTTCTGTTGAGCTGATTTATATTTCTTAACTTTATTGTTTTTATAAGATAAAAGTTTCTCTAGTTTACCAAATATAAAATCTATCGCTAAGGCTAAGATACAAGCTGGTATTGCACCTGATAGAATCATATTATTGTCAACAGTTTGTATTCCTGAAAATACTAAGTAACCTAATCCGCCAGCACCGATGAAAGCAGCAATGGTCATAAGTCCTACTGCGGTAACAGCAGAAATTCTTACACCAGCCATTATTACTGGAAGGGCAAGAGGTAGTTGTACCTTATTCAATATTTGGCGTTTTGTGAGCCCTATCCCCATAGCAGCTTCTATAAGATCAGGATCTATATTGGTTAGTCCTGTATGGGTATTTTTTATAATAGGCAACAGTGAATATAGCACTACCATTATTATTGCGGGCTTGCTTCCTATACCTACAAAAGGAATTAAAAATCCCAGAAGTGCTAAAGAAGGAATAGCTTGAACGATATTTGCTAACCCTATTATAGGCTTTGATAAGTTTTTAGATTTTGATACTAATATACCTAAAGGAACTCCAATTACTATTGCTACTAAAACTGCAAAGACAGTTAAATATAAATGTTGAAATAATAATTGAAAAATATCACTTTTTCGATTACTTATAAAATTTAGAAAATTCATATTAGAAACTCACCTCCAAATCTATTAGATGAGCACTTATTGTAGAGAGGATACTTGTCCTCGTAATCAATCCCTTAAGTCTATTTTCTGAATCAACCACTGGAGCGTAACCTATTTTTTGCTCGTTCATCAGTGTCAAAACTTCTATAAGGTTTGTTTCCTCATCAATTTTTGTTATATCTTTAATCATTAAATCTTCTATAAAAGCTGACCGATTTTCTAGCTTTAACTGTTTTAATGTTATGAGTCCGATAAGTTCATTATTTTTATTTGTGACAAGAATGCTGTCAACTTTGTTCGATTTCATAATTTCAACGGCTTGTAGTACTGTTCTTTTAGGTGTTGTTTTTATAGGATCTGTTATCATTATATCTTTCGCTTTTATAAATGAGGGACTATTCCAAATCCTATTTTTGCCTATAAAATCTTCAACATAGTCGCTTGATGGTTTTTTTAGTATATTTTCTGGAGTATCATATTGAGCTATCTTGCCATTTTCTAATATACATATCCGACTACCCAATTTTATAGCTTCATCCATATCATGAGTAACAAAAACAATTGTTTTCTTTAATTCTTGCTGCATTTGAAATAATTCTTCTTGAAGTGAGTTCCTAGTTATCGGATCAAGTGCACTAAAAGGTTCATCCATCAATATAATATCTGCATTTGTTGCTAGTGCTCTTACAACACCAACCCTTTGTTTTTGCCCACCGCTTAATTCTTCCGGGAATCTATCGAGATATTCAATAGGATTCAATCCAACCATAGATAATAGATTCTTACAGTTATTAGATATAGATTCTAAACTTTCACCCTTTAATATAGGGATAAGTTCTATATTTTCTTTAACAGTCATATGTGGAAATAATCCTGTGTTTTGTATTACATAACCTATATTTCTTCTAAGTTCAATAGTGTCAATTGTAGAAATAGCTTTATTGTTAATTAATATTTCACCCGAAGTTGGGGTGTTTAACTTGTTAATCATCTTTAGTAGTGTAGTTTTACCACAACCACTTGGACCTATTAAAACTACAAACTCACCATCGTCTATAGATAAATTAAAATTATCTATTACTTTTTTATTATTAAACTGTTTTGATATATTCTTAAATTCAATCATCAATTAACCTCCTTGTTTTATAAGTAACAACTTTATGATAACATATAAGTTGTTACTTTGCAAATTTGTATAATATCTTTTTTTATAGCTTAGCTGTTATAAAAAATTGTCTCTGTAGATTGGATAATACTTGTAAATAAGTGAAAGTCACTATATGTTAACATCTTATAAAAGATATTAGCTGTGAAGCAAATTATATTGTTTTATGTTCTAAGTTGTAATTAATTAATAGAATTCATTTACTTTCTTGAGCATACATTTAAAATATAGAGAAAAGAAAGGGGGAACTTTAACTAAGCATACATAAATCTATAGGCTAATAAATCCTTAGAGTTTATAAAAGTTTAGTAGAGATAATATGGGAGATATAGAAAAACAAGAATTTTATAAGCATATGACCTTTGCATGCAGAAAAAATGTAGCTAGTCTTATAAAGGCTTTAGGTCCTGCAGAGAATATGAAAAAAGTTAGAACTGTAATGTACCCTTCTATAATAATTATAGGGTTACTTAAGTTGTATGTGGATTTTAAAGATTATACTAATATGTTATTTGTTCCAATAATGGTATTATTAGGTATTGAAATAGTAGAGAAACTCACTGCGCCAGCTATAAATAGAGTGGAAGCTATAAGAAAAGCAATTATTGCAAATTTAAACGGTGGTAGTTTTAACTGTGAAGGTAAGTGCGAATGCGATCAAATGTTTCAAGAGTTCATGTTGGACAAGTATAATATAAAGCTATTCTAAAAGGCTAAAGAGATTAAATTACGTATCTACTAAAAGTACTGTTTTGAAATTCAGTGGTTAATCATCAATGATTTAATTCAACATGAAATCTATTTTTAAAAGCTCCTCTGTGTTCTGAGAGGAGCCTTTTAAAATGCAGATTTTATTCTTCAGTCATTTATATTAAATCTAGAATTTATATATAGAATTTAACAATTGCTTACCAGTATTCGTTTTGAATATTTTTGATTCTATAGTATATATATTTTCCATAGGAATTTCGTCCTCATATATATTTACTAGGAAATCGGCCTCTATGAGAATCTGAAAGTCTAATCCGTCTATTTTATCATAGCTATGATGATTTCCAATAAGATAGCAAATTCTATCAATAGTTTCTTCAGGTATATCAAAATCCATCAAAATACTTCTTGCTATAGGAGGCCCCTCTATTTCTTGGTACTTTCCGTTTGAAGAATTATATTTCTCTTCACTTACTTTTATTCCTATATCATGCAATATAGAGGAGATCTCTACAATAAAAAGTTTATCAATATCTATGTATTCCAATTCACCAATAAGTTTGGCAAAGGAATGCACCTTTAAGGCATGATTTATTCTTTTGATGTCTCCATTGAAATATTTAATCATATTACTTGTAATCTTAGAAGTTATTGCTTTCATAGAAGCCCCCTTTATTTAGAAGTTTTTAGTATACAAGAACATTATAATATTAAGCCTTTAGAAAATATATATAAATATAATTAATATAGTTAGGAAACCTATAACTATGAATTCAGCTTATAAATATACTGATAATAAGATGGAATATTATTAGGCATACGTTGAGAATAATACGCTTATATAAGGCTTTAATATTAATAAGCGTATGTATTGTTTTTAAACACAGTCAACAAGAATTATGTTGTATTTTTGAAAGGAGGAAAATTATCGTATGAAGGTAACTAATTCAGAGGAGTTAATGCAAAGAATAGAACAGGTAAGAGAAGCTCAAAGAACTTTTGCTTCTTATAGTCAGGAAAAGGTGGACGAAATTTTTAGGCAAGCAGCTATGGCTGCTAATAATGCAAGAATAGCTCTAGCAAAATTGGCAGCAGAAGAAACTGGTATGGGTGTAGTTGAGGATAAGGTAATTAAGAATCACTTTGCTTCAGAGTATATATACAATAAATATAAAAATGATAAAACCTGTGGCCTTCTAGATTATGATGAAGCATTTGGTATAGCAAGAGTGGCGGAGCCTATTGGTGTGGTGGCTGCAATAATACCTACTACCAATCCAACTTCAACTGCGATTTTTAAGGCTCTAATATCCCTAAAGACAAGGAATGGAATAATATTTTCTCCTCATCCTAGAGCTAAGGCATCAACGATTGCTGCTGCTAAAATTGTGCTAGATGCTGCAGTTAAGGCTGGAGCACCAGAAAATATTATAGGATGGATTGATGAGCCATCAGTAGAGCTTTCACAAATGGTTATGAGAGAAGCCGATATAATACTTGCCACTGGGGGACCAGCGATGGTAAAGGCTGCTTATTCTTCAGGAAAACCAGCCATAGGTGTAGGGTCAGGAAATACACCAGTAATAATTGATGAGACTGCTCATATTAAAATGGCAGTAAGCTCTATATTGCTTTCAAAAACCTTTGATAATGGTATGATTTGTGCATCTGAGCAAGCCTTAGTTGTATTAAAAGAAATTTATGATGAGGTGAAAAAGGAGCTTTATGATAGAGGGGCTTATATCTTAAATGAAGAGGAAACAGAGAAGGTAAGAAAAGTAATACTTAATGATAAAGGTGGTTTGAATTCAGATATTGTTGGCCAGTCTGCACATAAAATTGCAGAGCTTGCAGGTGTTGAAGTGCCAAAGCACTCTAAAGTTTTAGTTGGAGAAGTTGAATCTGTTGAGTTAGAGGAACCATTTTCACATGAAAAATTATCTCCAGTACTAGCCATGTATAAAGCTGAAAACTTTGAAGACGCTTTGGTAAAAGCTTCAAGGTTAGTAGAACTTGGAGGTTTTGGTCATACTTCAGTATTGTATACAGACCAGACAAGAAGTGCTGATAGAATTACAAGCTTTGGGAATATGATGAAGACTGCAAGAACAATAGTAAATATGCCAGCATCTCAAGGTGCCATAGGAGATATATACAATTTCAAGCTAGCGCCATCTTTAACATTAGGTTGTGGTTCATGGGGAGGAAATTCAGTGTCAGAAAATGTTGGCCCTAAACACTTACTAAATATCAAGAATGTGGCTGAGAGGAGAGAAAATATGCTTTGGTTCAGGGTGCCGGAGAAGATATATTTTAAGTATGGATCTCTTGCTGTAGCATTAAGGGAATTAGTTGATATGGGTAAGAAGAGAGCCTTTATAGTTACGGATAAGGTTCTATATGATTTAGGTTATGCTGATATGGCTATAAAAGTTTTAGAGGAAGGTCATGTTGATTTTAGAGTGTTCTATGACGTAGAGCCGGATCCAACACTAGCAACTGCCAAGAACGGTGCAGAACAGATGGATAAATTTAAACCAGATGTAATTATAGCTTTAGGTGGTGGATCACCTATGGATTGTGCTAAGATTATGTGGGTGATGTATGAGCATCCAGATGTAAGATTTGAAGATTTAGCTATGAGGTTTATGGATATAAGAAAGAGAGTTTATAAGTTCCCTGAGTTAGGTCGTAAGGCTATGATGGTATCAATACCTACATCTGCAGGAACTGGATCGGAGGTAACTCCTTTTGCAGTAATTACAGATGAAAAGACAGGAATAAAATATCCATTAGCAGATTATGAGTTAACTCCAGGAATGGCAATAATTGATGCCGAGCTTATGATGAATATGCCAAAGAGTTTAACTGCTGCATCTGGAATTGATGCCTTAACTCATGCTATAGAAGCTTATGTATCAGTTTTAGCTTCAGAGTATACAAACGGCTTAGCTTTAGAGGCTATTAGACTTATATTTAAATATTTGCCACTGGCTTATGAAGAAGGTACTACAAATATAAAGGCTAGAGAGAAGATGGCTCATGCGGCTACAATAGCTGGAATGGCTTTTGCAAATGCATTCTTAGGAGTTTGTCACTCAATGGCACATAAGTTAGGTTCAATGCATCACGTACCTCATGGAGTTGCAAATGCATTACTAATAAATGAAACAATAAAATTTAATGCAGTGGATGATCCAAGAAAACAGACTGCATTTCCGCAATATAGATATCCTAATGCTAAGTGGAGATACAGTGTAATAGCTGATTACTTAAGGCTTGGTGGAAATTCAGAAGAAGAAAAAATCCATAACTTAATTAAGGCTATAGATGACCTTAAAGCTAGAGTGGGAATGCCAAAAACAATATCAGAATGGGGCGTTTCTAAAGAAAAGTTCTATGCTACTTTAGATGAAATGGTTGAGCAGGCTTTTGATGACCAATGTACAGGAGCAAACCCAAGATATCCTCTTATGGGCGAAATAAGACAAATGTATATAAATGCATTCGAAGGTACTGACAAAGAGATCTAAATATGAGAAAAGATATAAAACTTAATAAATAGGTACTTTAATATATTGCAAAAAAGCAATAAAATGAAAGCCATAATCACAAAAATGATAATGGCTTTTCTTGCTTTGCTAGATAATAATATCTAATGTGAATTTTTATATAGCTATAGAGTTATTAACTAAACTATTAATTTACATATGCTAGAAGGTGCCAAAAGCTAGTAATTTTCAACAAGTATAAATCAAGTTTCAGTATAGGAACATTTTAATATCTACTTCGTGATAGAACTCTGTAATATAAAAAGTATATATAAATAATTACTTGGAGATTACTTCCTTAGTATACTTTAAAAATTCATTGTAGCTTGAGATCTCGTCTTCAAAGTCTTTTTTATCAGATAGGGAGGTTACTTTAAAGTTATCATCTACTTCTACTGTAGAACAGTATACGTAAGAGCCGTTGCCAATAAATCTAATCTTATAATTGTTTAGTTCGTCTTTGTTAACATATATTTTTATCATTCCGCCATCGTTGTATATGTTAAGTTCCTTATAATATTGACCAGGGTTATTTAGACAATATGCTGCACTTGAAGCAGTCATACCAGTTCCACAGGATTTAGTTATACCTACACCACGTTCATAAGTAGTTACATATATGCTATTGTTGTCAATTATCTTTACGAAGTTTACATTTACTCCTTGTGGAAATACAGTTTTATTTGTGTTTGCTTCTTTGCCTATCCTTGTTATTTCATTTCTGCTTAAGTCTTCAATGAATGTTACTATATGAGGGTTTGTTATGCTAACAGCTGTAAACACTAGATCCTCGGATAAAGCTAGGAGTGCCTCATTTATTAACGTGCTTTTTGAATGATTAAGTGGAAGCGTAGTAACATCAAAGCTTACAGTGTCAATTTCGATTTCTACTGTTCTTACTCCATTAAATATTTCAGAAACAGCTTTTACATCATATTTTGCTTTCATAGTTTCAACAGTTATAAAATCTTTTCCTAGAGCATCTATTAGATATCTACCTACACATCTTAACCCATTACCACACATCTCAGGTTCTGAACCGTCGGCATTAAATATTCTCATTTTCCCATCACAGAAAGAGCTACTTTGTACAAATAAAATACCATCTGCTCCTATGCTCTTTTCTCTGTTACATAATTCGATTGCTAAGTTTATCCTATCATTTTCACTTATATTAAGTGATTCCTTTAGTTCATCTATTAATATAAAATCATTTCCTGAACCATGACATTTTATAAAATCAATTTTCATAGAAATACCCCCAATTTAAACAAGTTATTACTTTATTATAGCAAAGTGCCTATCCAGTAGCAACATATATAGAAATTCAATATTGTTGTAAACTATATATAGAAATTTTCTATTGTATAATTATTTCCATTTGAAGTATAATACTATGATAAGGATTAAGTTAAGGAGATGTGCTTATGGTTGATTTAACAGTAAATGATATTATAGCAGAGAGACCTTGTGGCAGTGTAACTCCATTAGTTGTGGGGATAGAAGAAAATTTATTTCCTATCATAATAATTAAAGAGAGAAAAGAAGACCTAGTATCAATAAATGAAGATACTCCCATAGGGATAAAAAGCACTTCTATCGGTGACAAGAAATGCAATGTATATGCGATTATAATAAAGTTTGGAGAGAATTTTGATAATATATATGATATTTGGTTTGACTATGGGGACGACAACCATAAGGATTTTTTGGAGCTTTTGAGAAAACAGCATAGAGTAGTGGTAGACTTCAGAGACGAGAACAATGAAAGACATATAACTTTAGAATTTGAAAATACTGTTAAAGAGCATATAGATGACTATATAGAGAAATGTTCTGAAAAGATTTTGATAAAAAAAGATAAAAATGATAACCTTATTAAATTGGAAAAGGTAGAAAAGCATACTACCTGGGAAGATGATGATATAGAAGATTTAATGGATAAGATATTTGGTGACTATCCTTCTATAGAAGATTTATGGGAGGAATTATAGTTTTTGGTACTTAGATAATTTATATATATAACTTGTAAAAATCTTTGTTAATATGTTTCAGGTATAGGCTTTCAAAAAGTACTAATAATATTAATACAGTAGTTTAATATTATAGTAGCTTATTATAAGGAGGGTTATACATGTCTCATAAAAATAATAAAAATAGTAAGAATAATAAAAAGTCAAATCCTAAGACAAAGAAAGAATTAGAGAATATGAAAATAGAAACTGCTAATGAGATAGGATACTCAAAAGAATCAAGGAAGTTAGGAAAAGATAAGCCAAGGAAAGTACATACTGATACTAATGAATAGACTGTATAATGCAGTCTATTTTTCTTTATATCTACTAAATCCATGGGGAAAAAGAAGAATATGGGTATATTCTAAAAGCTATTGACAAATTTTTAAAATATGATATATTTTATTTGTACTTAATATTGATAAACTCTTGGTTTAGTAAAAGTAAACTTTATTAAACCAAGAGTTTAGTTGAGTTTAGAAGATAAATACGCAAATATTTATATTAAATTTTAATATTTTTAATACTAGGTTTCTTTAATATTAGGAGGGGTTATTATGAAAATTGAGCAACTTGGAAGACATATATTGGTGGAATATTATAATTGTGATAAGGATGTAATCAGTAATCATAGTTTGATAGAAGAATACATGAACGAAGCTGCAAGGAAATCAGGTGCAACTATAGTTACAAGTTGTTTTCATACGTTTAATCCATGGGGAGTTAGTGGTGCAGTAATTATACAAGAGTCTCACTTAACAATTCATACATGGCCTGAGTACGGTTATGCATCTGTTGATTTATATACCTGTGGTGATAGTGTTAACCCATGGAAGGCATTTAACTATTTAGAAGATATGCTGAAGGCTGAAAGAAGTGAATCAACTGAAGTATCAAGAGGAATTATAGAAAAGATAAAAAACTATTCTGATGGCCAATATGACAATGTAGATGTTACACATAAGCCAATGAATGAATAATGTTTGGAGGAATTAAAATGGAATTGTGGTATACAGAAAATCAGACACCTAATGTAAAATTCTCAATGAAGGTAAAAAGTCATCTATATGCGGAAAAAAGTCCATTTCAAGAGATAGAAGTAATAGATACTTACGAATTCGGAAGAGTTCTAGTAATAGACGGTTGGACTATGGTTACTGAAAAAGATGAGTTTATATATCACGAGATGATTACACATGTAGCATTGTCTACAAACCCTGACATTAAAAAAGTATTAGTAATAGGCGCAGGTGATGGTGGAACTGTTAGAGAGCTAACAAGGTATGAAACTATAGAAAAAATAGATATGGTGGAAATAGATGAAGTAGTTGTTAAGGCTTCGAAGGAATTTTTACCATTTACAGCAGGAAAACTTGATGATCCAAGAGTGAATTTATACTTTGAAGATGGAATTAAGTTTGTTGAAGGAAAAGTAAATGAGTATGATCTTATAATAGTTGACTCTACTGATCCAATAGGACCTGGAGAAGGACTATTTACTGTTGAATTCTATAATAATTGCTTTAAGGCTCTTACCGAAAAAGGAATATTAGTTAATCAAGGAGAAAGTCCTTATTATCCTAATAATTCAAGAGAAATGAAGAGGGCGTATTCAAAACTAAAGAAAATATTCCCAATCTGTGAGGCTTATCAGTACCATATGCCTACATATGCCTCTGGACATTGGTTATTTGGATTTGCATCAAAGGCCCTTCATCCTATCAAGGACTTTAATGCAGCAAACTTTGAAAAACGTGGCCTAAAGACAAAGTATTACAATACCAATATTCATGTTGGTGCTTTTGCACTTCCTAACTATGTGTTAGAACAGCTTAATTCAGAAGAATAATTAAATGAAGTAAAAAAGTCACTGAAGCGACCTTCAGTGATTTTTTTGCGCATCTGCTTGTTATGAACGTATGTGAAGAAAGAATGGCAGGCGGCATACTTTGTTCTTTATAATCCACAAGGATTTAAACTATTTTAAAAGATTTTTCTTTTTCGATTGTAGGCATTTCTTGAACTTCACAATCAATAACTCTTGAAAAGCCATTACCTCTCTTAACTCTAGCTAAAAATGCAGTTACATGCTCATTATCACCTTGTGCATAGATTTCTACATCGCCATTATCAAGGTTTGTAGCAGTACCTGTTATATTAAGCAGAGATGCAGTATATTGAACAAAATATCTAAAGCCTACACCCTGTACCCTTCCTTGGACAATGATATGATAGCGTATCATAGTCATTCCTCCTCAAGATTTATTTAATAGAATTATAACAGATTTTTATTTCACTTAACAAATATAAATATATTATCGTAGAAAAAAGCATAATATTAACCGAATGAAAGTTTATTTATAAAATATACATATAAGTGTTTATTTTTTGTGAAAAAGAGCAAAAATTACAGATATAAGGCATTCTAATGGATACATTTTAAAACGTGTTAAATACAATAATATTAGAGGAGTAACATTAAAGATGTGCCACTTCAAGCTGAAATATATTTTCAAAACTCCTGTGATTTCTGAGAGAAGATTTTGAAAATATAAATTTTATTATGAATTGGTCATCTATAACAGGAGGGTAGTATGGGACATATAGAAAAAAGTCTAATTCTTATAAAGCCAGATGCGGTAGAAAGACATGTTACAGGAAAAATAATAGACATATATGAGAGTAATGGACTTAGACTGATTGCGCTTAAGATGATTAAAGTTGATGAAGAACTGGCAAAGACTCACTATGCTGAACATAGCGGCAAGATTTTTTTTGATGAGCTTATAAGGTATATAACTAGGAGCCCACTAATTGTAGCTATCTTTGAAGGACAGAATGCTATTGAGAAGATAAGAAAGTTAAATGGTAACACTAATCCGGAGATGGCTGAGTATGGAACCATAAGAAAAAAGTTTGGAGTAAACAAAACTGAGAACTCAGTACACTCCTCTGACTGTGCAAAAAGTGCTGAAAAAGAAATAAGTCTATGGTTTCCTGAAATTGAACAAATTTGAGTTAAGATTATTTAAGGTGGGTACAAAAAAGAACCTTAAGTTATTGAAAGAAATGCAGATGCATGAAAAAATCACTAATGAAATAATTATCATTAGTGATTTTTTCATTAATAGGCCTCAGTGAAGGTTAAAGCCTAACAAAGTTTTAATAAAGAGGCTTTTCTTTTTCGTGAGAAACTATAAAGATAAACTTTATATCTATTTTGATTTTACTTGTAACCAAGCATCATCATATTTCTTTAATATATCTCCTAAATCAACAAAAACCTCACATTTATTAAGTACATCATCAGAAGGATAAGCGGTCTTATCATTCTTAACCTTATCATCTAACAAATCTAAAGCAGCTTTGTTAGGTGTAGAATACCCAATGTATTCTGTGTTTTGTTTTGATACTTCAGGATCAAGAAGGAAGTCTATAAACTTTTCTGCTTCTTCTTTATGCTTGGCTCCTTTTGGTATACATAAAGTATCAAACCATTTGTTACTTCCTTCCTTTGGTATTACATATTCAAGGTTAGCATTCTTTTGCTTCATAGTTACTGCATCACCTGAGTATACCACGGCTAGTGCAGCTTCCTCTTGTACCATTCTGTCTTTTACTTCATCATTAACATAAGCTAGTACTAAAGGTTTTTGTTTTGTTAGAGCTTCTTTGGCCTTATTAATCTCATCATCCTTAGTAGTATTAAGTGAATAACCTAATTTCTTTAAAGCAACTCCCATTGAGTCTCTTATTGATTCAAGCATAAATATCTGACCTTTATACTTTTCATTCCAAAGTATGTCCCAGCTGTCTACAGGATCTTTAACTAATTTTTTATTATATAGAATACCATAGGTACCCCACATATAAGGAACAGAGTATTCGTTTTTAGGATCATAAGAAAGATTTTTAAATCTGTTATCTATATTTTTATAATTTTCAATGCTACTAAAATCTATTTTTTCTAACATATTTTCCTTTATCATTTTTTCTACCATATAGTCTGAAGGAACAACTATATCATAACTTGAATTGCCGCCTTTGAGTTTTTGATACATTATCTCATTTGTATCATAGGTTTCATAATTAACTTTTATCCCTGTTTTATCTTCAAATTTTTTAAGTAGAGATTCGTCTATGTAATCACCAACATTATAGACGTTTAACACTTTCTTACTGGAATCTTTTGTTTTGCTGTTGCAACCTACAAATAAAGAAGAAGCAACTAGGGTAGTGGCAAGTAAAGCAATAAGTTTTCTCGATTTAATCAATTTGTTCACCTCTTATCAATGATTCTTTTTTATTTATTATTAATAATAATGTTAATACCACTAGGAACATTATTGTAGATAAAGCATTTATTTCAGGCTTTATCCCTCTTTTGGCCATTGAGTAAACCTCTATAGAAAGATTTGTAACTCCAGAGCCTGTAGTAAAGAAGCTTATTACAAAGTCGTCAATGGACATAGTAAATGCTATTAAAAAGCCAGATATTATGCCAGGTTTTATCTGAGGGATAATAACCTTTCTTAGTGTATAGCCTGGGGTAGCACCAAGGTCCATAGCTGCTTCTTCTATGTTGCTTGGAAGTTGTCTTAATTTTGGTAGCACAGATAGTATTACATAAGGAATATTGAAGGTTATATGAGCTAAAAGCATGGTTGTAAGTCCAAACTGTAGACTGAAGAATGCAAATAGACTCATTAAAGCAATTCCTGTAACTATATCCGGATTCAATACTGGGAGATAGTTAATATTTAAAATAAGTTTTTTACTTAGTCCTTTCATTTTATAAATACCTATTGAACTAAGGGTTCCTACTATAGTTGAAACGGTAGCAGAAGTTATTGCAACAGCTAAGGTATAATAAAGCGCTGTCAGTATTCTATCGTCATTTAACAGTTCTCCATACCATTTGAAAGTAAAGCCCTCCCAAAGAGCCATTGACTTAGAGTTGTTAAAGGAGAACACTATTAAAACAATTATAGGGGCATAAAGAAATAAGAAAACCAAGGCCAAATAAAATTTTGAGCCTAACTTCTTTACCATAGTTGACCACCCCCTTCTTTATTATCTTCGCTATCAAATCTAGACATAACAGCCATAGATATTAGAATAATTATCATCATAAATATGGAAATTGCAGATCCAAAATTCCAATCGCCTATGTTTGTAAATTGACCTTCAATAAGATTTCCTAAAAGCATATATTGGCCTCCGCCAAGTAATCTAGATATTACAAAGGTTGTAACTGCAGGCATAAATACCATGCTTATTCCAGAAATAACACCTGGAAGAGTAAGAGGGAAAATTACTTTTCTAAATACTTGAGTTTTATTTGCACCTAAATCATGAGCTGCGTTAATAAGATTCTTGTCTATTTTTATGAGTACAGTATAAATAGGTAATACCATGTAAGGTAAAAAATTATATACCATACCAAGAAGTACTGCTGCATCAGTATATAGTAATGTCATGGATGGCAGTCCTATTTTAGTTAAAACAGTATTTATAAAACCATTCTTACCTAGTATAGACATCCAAGCATAAGTCCTTAAAAGAAAATTCATCCACATTGGAAGTATAAATAATAAAATAAGTAAATTCCTTCTCCTAACATCTACCTTTGATAGAAAGAATGCTGCAGGATATCCTATAACTAGGCATAACAACGTAGATATAAAAGCAAGGTAAATGGATCGCCAAAATACCTTCAGATAAATTGGGCTTAATAGTTTGTGATAGTTGTCCAACGAAAATATGGTGCTACCGTCAATTTTTTGAGTAAAGCTGAAGAATAGGATTATAAAAAGAGGAATTATGATAAATAAAATACTCCAAACAAAATAAGGATAAGCTGCATAGGATCTTTTCTTCATTATGCAGTAGCTCCTTTTTTCATTATATGTATGTCTTCTGGATAAATATTTAATCCTATTTCTGAGCCTACTGGAGCGTTTTTAGTATTATGGAGCAACCAATTCCTATCTTGTCCTAAAACTTCAATTTCATAATGAACTCCTTTAAAAACCGTGGAAGTAACCTTACCTTTAAGCATGCCTGAAGTATGGTCAACTATCTTAATATCTTCTGGTCTTACAACAACATCAACATCTTCATTTTTATTAAAACCTTTATCAACACATTCAAACTCCCTATCACAGAATCTTATCTTATAATCATCTAACATAACTCCATCGATAATATTGCTTTCTCCAATAAATTTAGCTACAAAAGGATTAATTGGTTCGTTATATATATCCTCAGGAGTACCCATCTGTTGGATTTTACCTTCGTTCATAACAACAATAGTATCTGACATAGTAAGAGCTTCTTCTTGGTCATGAGTTACAAAAATAAAGGTTATCCCTAGCTGTTTCTGTATCTTCTTTAATTCTAACTGCATTTCTTTTCTAAGCTTTAAGTCCAAAGCTCCTAGTGGTTCATCTAAAAGAAGGACTTTAGGTTCATTAACTAAGGCTCTAGCTATAGCAACCCTCTGCTGCTGACCACCACTTAGAGATTCTATACTTCTCTTCTGAAAGCCCTCTAAATCTATAAGTTTTAGGATATTAGTTACTTTTTCATCAATTAAAGCTTTAGAAAGTTTTTTTATTTTTAAACCAAAGGCGATATTTTCATATACATTCATGTGAGGAAAAAGTGCATAGTTCTGAAATACTGTATTTATCTGTCTTTCATAGGATGGAATACTGTTAATTTCTTTGCCTTCAAAGCTTATACTTCCAGAATCAACACTCTCAAAACCAGCTAACATCTTTAGAGTAGTTGTTTTTCCACATCCACTTGGGCCGAGAAGTGTTAAAAATTCATTTTTCTTTATATCTAAGTTTAGATTATTTATTACTATTTGATTTTTAAAACTTTTAGATACATTTTTAATCTCAATAATATTATCATTCACAACAAACACCTCGTTTATATTAAAATGAAGGGGGAGTGCTTACCCAAATGACCTTAGCTTCAGTTTTACCACAATTCGAAATAAAATGATTAGCTTTGGGTTTAAAATAAAAGCTTTCCCCTTTTTTTACCTTAACTTTTCTATCACCTAAATGGAGATTTATAGTGCCACATAGTACAAAGCCAAACTCTTCACCTTCATGAGGTTCTTCTTCAACATATCTTCCACCTGGTTCTAAGGTTATCATTATGGGCTCCATTGCGTTTTTTTGAGCATTTGGAACAAGCCACATAAGTTTATACTTCAAATCTTCACTTTCAGTTTCAAACATATCATCATATGTAAATGTTATTCTCTCATTGGAATCATCACTGAAAAACTCAGTAAGATTTGTACCAAGGATTTCTAGAATATCCATAAGAGTAGCAATTGAAGGTGAAGTTAGGTCGTTTTCAAGTTGAGATATAAAGCCTTTAGACAATTCACATCTATTGGCTAGTTCTTCTTGAGTTAACTGCTTTTCAATTCTTAATCTTCTAATCTTTTCTCCAATTTGCATTTTTTACACCTTCCAACTTATAAATTAGATAAAATTATACCTATGTATTACTAAACATGTAGTTTATAATTACTAAACAAACAAGGTAATTATAGTAATTTTTTTCATATAAATCAATAGTTTTCGCAAAAAAACTGGAAAATGATTTATTTTTTTAAATATGTATAATTAGTGGATTCTAATATATTATTTTTTTAAAAGCAAGAATTAATAAAACTCCTAATTCAGTCAATTAATATAATTTTATTTAGAATAAAATTATATTCCATTTGCAAGATTCTTCTATAAAAAGTATGGTTATTGAGATATAATAAGTTTAATGAAAATATTAGTAATGTTTAAGTTTCAAATATGGAAATTAGGTGATTTTTAGTGAAGATTAATGATTTATATAGAAGAGATGGAAACTTAGTTTATATAAAACAACCAAGATTCGAAGAACTTAATTATGTTAAAAAGCTTTGGTGTGATTATGAGACTATGAAGGAAATAGGTGGTGTATTTTCTTTTCAAGAGGATAAGTGGGAAAGCTTTTATAAGAAGATGGTAATGCCTACCGATGGAAAAAATTTTTACTGCTTGGTTTTTAATAAAAAAGATATACCAGTGGGAGAAGTTAGTTTTCATGGCTATGATTCGGCTACTAAAATAGCGAGATTTAATTTGAAAATAGAAAATAATCACAGAGGTAATGGTTACGGTTCTGAGGCTACAAGGCTTATTTTGGAATACTTTTTCTATGAGTTTGGTGGTCTAGTTATGATGGATACAGTTTCAACTAAAAAAGCCCAGGAATCTTTCGCAAAATTGGGATTTGAAGCCGTTGCAAGACATGGCAATGATATAACTTTTAAGCTTACCAAGGAAAAGTTTTTAATAGGAGAGAGATGTGAAAATAAGAATGTTTCTATTATAGCATTAGGAGGCGTTGATTTACTTAGCGTAAGCGGACCTATTGAAATATTTTCTTTAGCTAATAAAATATATAAGAGAAACGTTTTTACCATAAATACAGTAGGAATAGAAGAAGGTGAAGTTGAAACTTCTAGCAGCTTTACTATATCCTCAAATATAAGCTTTAAAGATAGTGATTGCCCTAATATATTGATTATCCCAAGTGGGAAATATGAGCAAGATATTTTATCAAATCAAGATTTGTTAGAATTTTTAAAGAGATGTTACTACAAATGTGAAATGGTATTAGTAATAGATTCAGGTATAATGATGCTTGCTAAAAGTGACTTAATTAAAGACATGCCAGTAGCTGTACATTCAAAATTAAGAAGTGAAATATTAAATATGTGTCCAAATTTAAAAATAGTTAATAAGTCCATAGTTGACAATGGAAGGGTAATGATAGGATCTAGTATAATGAGCAGTCTAGATATATCACTAAATGCTATAAAAAAACTTTTAGGAGAAGAAAAAGTACTAGAGATAATGAACTATATGGAAAACAAATAGTTTTAGGAGGGATATTTTGAAACTGGAACTTACTACACCAGCTTTGCTTTTTACTGCAATTTCATTATTGATATCAGCATATACAAGTAGGTTTGCAACTCTTGCTCAATTGCTTAGACAATTAGATTTGCAGCATAGAAAAAATCCTGAGAAGAGAATTTTAGCTCAGATTAAGAATTTGAATAAGAGAGTTAGGCTTATAAAGTATATGCAGATAATGGGAGTTTTTAGTTTCTTTTTGTGTGTTCTATCAATGCTATCTTTGTTTTTAAACAAACAAGTTTTGGGGCAGATAACCTTTGGTATTAGTTTAGTAGCGTTACTTATATCGCTATTGCTTTCACTTATGGAACTACAAATATCAGTTAATGCTATAATTTACCAGTTGGAAGATCTAACAGAATATGATGAGAACAGGTAAAGTTTTACTAAATTGATTTTTTACTAATGAGAAGGATGGATAAGATGATAGGAATTAGAATTGAAAAGAATAAGACAGGAGCATTGATTTTGAGAGCTCATATAAAAGAAGAATTTAAAGATAATTCTATAATAAAAAGGTGTTTATTTGATAGCAAAAGGCTAAAGGGAAAGACTATCTATCCTTATGTTATTCCGTTAAAGTATCTTAATACAATTGTAAATAACTTGGATAAGGATATGGTGAAGATACATAAAAATAGTATACTTAGTTTCTTAGAGTTTTCTGATGAGTATGATGAATGCTATTACTATGAAACTGAAGCTAATGTTAAGTATATGAAAAGGTGGAGAGAAGTAGGTTGTCCTAAGATATATAGGGTTACGTTAGATATTGAGAAAAAAGAAGTAGATAAGAGTATAGCATTTCAAAGAATGATGTAAAAAAGGTAGCTCATAAGAGCTACCTTTTAATGTTTGGTGCTTCAATAGCACCGTGTTGAAATTAAGGTGTAGTCATCAGATGCTTTAATGAGCGTAGATTGACTATATAGTATAGACTGTATAACTTCTTAATTTCTAAATTCTTAAGAAAATCCTAATGTTTTGGGTCAGTAGCAGGGATAGTAGGGGTTCCACCTGTACCTGCAGTTGTACCTGTACCACTTGGTCCTCCTGTCGTAGTTGGAGGAGTGGTTGCACCAGGTGTAGTTCCACTTCCATTATTGTTGCTACCACCTGTTCCACTTCCACCAGTAGTAGAACCTCCTATAGTGCTAGGATCAGTAGTAGCTGCTCCGTTAGGATTACTATTATTATCAGTAGCTGGAGTTGTAGGTTTTGAATCATCTTGTTCTGTTGGTAGTGAAGCCCCACCTTGATTTGGTGTTTTAACGAATATCCTGTTTTCAACTAAACTAGACGGAGTATTGTCAGTAGCTAACTTACCATTTGCTTTATTTATTTTAGCAGCCACATGAACGTCGCAAAGGGCAGTTGGAACTGTACCTTCAACGAAGATATCTTCAATGACCCTGTTGCCTCTAGGGTCTTTGCTGCACAAATCTGTAGCAACCTTTCCGGAATCCATGCATACTGCAGCTTTAACTACTCCAGAAGGCATTTCAATCTCTTTATAAGGAAGTCCTTCATGGGCTTTTGCCATGATCTTTCCCCAAATAGGGGATACGGTCTCACCACTAAATCCATTAAGTACAGTTGGTTGATCATAGCCTACCCAAACTGCAGCAGAAAGGTATGGTGTTAGTCCTGAGAACCAAAGATCTTTATTCTCGTTTGTGGTACCTGTCTTACCTGCTACAGGGATATCACCAAACTTAGCATAATGCGAAGACCAGCTAACAGGTCCTTTTAACAAATCATACATTACATAAGATGATTCAGGTGATAAAATCTTTTTAGTTGTTGGAGTGCTATTATCAAGTATTACCTTATTAGTAGCATCCACTACTTTTGTATAAAGTACAGGTTGAGTATATACACCAGAATTACCAAAGGTTCCGTAAGCGGCAGCCATGATGTAACTGTTTCCTCCATCTCTGTCCTTTGGATCATTGTTAAACTGACCAAGAGATAAGGTTGCTATACTTGATTTAGAAGCTTTATTATATCTTAGTCCAAATTTTTCGCCATAAGAAAGACCAACGTTAAGTCCAATAGCATCTTCTATTTTAACGGCTACTGGGTTTCTGGAGTACTTAAGAGCATCTCTTAAGGTTATAGTTCCTTTATAAGAGTGATCTTCGTTTTTAGGATTCCAAAGCTGTCCCTTATCATCCCTAGGATATTTTTTACTTATTTCTTCAGGTAGAGGAGTATCCTCTTCTGGAGTTGCTGGGGTCATAAGCTTCATATCTATTGCAGGGCCGTAAACTGTAAGTGGTTTTGTAGCAGATCCAATTGAACGTAGCCCAGCTGTACTGTAAGCTCTGTTGATACTCATAGGAGGTTGGTCACCTCTACCACCGATCATAGCTTTAACTTGGCCTGTTTTGTAGTCTATTATAGTAGCTGAAGCTTGAAGCTTAGGCCACTTATAGCTTCCGGCTTGAGAGTAATCATCCTTATTGTTCATAAGCTTTCCAAAACTATTATTATCGTCAAGAATCTGTTGAGTTGATTGCTGAAGATTCCTATCCATAGTTGTATATATTTTTAGTCCGCCATTTGTTAGCATCTTTGAGGCTTCTGCCTCGCTATATTTATATTTCTGCATTAAATCATTTTTTACTTGTTGTATTACAGGTCTTGAGAACCATTCGAAGTTCATCTTTTCAGTTGTGCTAGTCTTAGGCTTAAACCCAAAATTACCGGCATCTACATCTTTGATAGCCTTATCGTAATCGTCTTGATGTATCTTTCCTACTTCCAGCATCTTTCCTAAGACTGTTTTTGTTCTGTCTTTATATGGCTTTGGATTCTTTTGATTCTGTGGAGAGAAAGCATCATAGTAAGAAGGTGCTTGATTCATACCAGCAAGATATGCACATTGAACCAATGTAAGCTTCTTATCTTTAACACTTTGACCAAAATATTTAAGTGATGCAGCTTCTACGCCATAGACCTGTCCACCTAAAGGTATTGTGTTTAGATAGGCTTCTAATATCTGTTGTTTGTTTAGAAGGCCTTCCAATTTTAAAGCTAAATACATTTCAGTTATTTTTCTTTGAGGTGATATATCGTTAGTTAATATTGTGTTCTTTAGTAATTGCTGAGTCAAGGTTGAAGCACCATGAAGTCCTTTTTTACCAGTTACTATGTTTTTTGCATCGATATATACAGCGCCAAATATTCTTTTAACGTCAATCCCCTTGTGAGAAGTGAACCTTTCATCTTCGATTGAGACGAAGGCATCTTTAAGTCCATCAGGAATATCATTGTAAGGAACAACTATACGTTGAACGTCCGTTTGAACATTGTCCATTAATTCACCTTTATTATCATATATTCTTGATTGCTGGCTAAGTGAGAGTACATTATTTACATTCAATTCAGGAGCATTTTTGATTATTGCGTAAACATACCCTGCACCAACTACAAACACTGTGAGTATTAAAAATAAAAATGAAAACAGAAACGCTCTAAGTACTTTCCTAGACTTTTTTTTCTTTTTGCGTTTTTTATTTATATTTTTTTTCTTCTTATCTGCCATCGCATCCTCCTAAAATTTAATTTCAAGCAGGAAATAAAAAATATTCTACAACATTATAGCATATTAATAAAGTGAATACACTATGATAAGTTGGTGAAAAAATTGAGGACAAGCAAAAATAAAAATTATAAATTAATTATTATTTCATCTTTACTTATAATCATATCCACTTTTTTTGGTTTTATATACTATTTCGATAAAATAATTACTCCTACAGTTATGGTAGTAGCCAATGCAGAAATGAGATCTAGGGCTACAGAAATAATAAACCAAAATATCTTAGATGTCTACTCAAATAAATTTAACTATGATGATATAATAAGAGTGGATAAGGATAAAGAAGGAAATATAGTAATGCTTAAGGCTGATACTGTAAAGATGAATGCCATAGCCTCAGAGGTTGCATTAAAGTCCCAAAAGGAAATAAATGCAATAGGATCAGTAGGGATAAAGCTTCCTTTGGGTTATGTGACCAAGAGTAATATAATGTCGTACTGGGGACCTAAAATAACGGTTAAAATGGAGCCTATAGGAAGGATAGAGACTAAATACTCATCTGATTTTGAAACCGCAGGAATAAACCAAACTAGACATAAGATTTATGTGGAAGTCTATACCAAGATGAAAGTGATAATTCCTTTGGAAAATGATGAAGTTGAAGTGAAAAATCAAATGCCTATAGCAGAAACCGTTATTGTAGGAAAGGTACCTAGAACTGCACTAGATTTAAATTTAGATGGAATAAAGAAATAGCAAAAAAAATGTACAGGCTCTAAGCTCCCTAAATTATAGGAATTTTTAAAGCAAGTACATTTTTTACTAAATAAAATATTCTTTTATTTATTGTTCCCAGTTGAAAACATAAGGAACATTTCTGTAATAATCTCCATAGTTTAATCCGTATCCAACTACAAAGACATCTTCAATTTGGAAACAACAGTAATTAGGTTCTATTGATACCTTTCTTCTTGATGGTTTATCTAATAGAACTGCAGTCTTTACAGAAGCTGCACCTAGAGACTTAACGTGATTTACTACAAAATCCATAGTAATTCCTGAGTCAACAATGTCATCAACAATAAGCACATCATATCCTTGTATATTGTCTGGAACATCATTTACAATCTTTACAACTCCAGAACTTTCTTCAGAATGTCCATAGCTTGATGTAGTCATGAATCCTATCTTAGCCTTAGTATCTATATTTCTAACTAAATCGGCTGCAAATATAAAACTTCCTCTAAGTAAAGATAAAACATAAAGGTTTTTATCTTTATAATCTTCTGCTATAACTTTACCAACTTCTTTTATTCTAGCTGCTATCTGCTCTTCACTAAAAAGTATATTACGTTTTTTATCCTCCATGATGATCCTCCATCAAATTAAATTATAGTATTAATTGATATGTTTCTCTATTACGTCATCAATATTGCATTTTATAGCGATTCAATTATGTAATAAAGAGTACATATTTAATTTCATAACCTTACATAATTAAAATTAATTTAACCATAAATATATATGTAGGATATATATTTCTACAACATTTACAAAGTTGTTTTTATAATATAAAATAATATGAAAGTTGTCAAGTAAGCTAATGCCTTAAAGGAGGTAGTAATATAATGATATATGGTAACGTAGAAGGAGTTAGAAATAGCATCTTAAATGAACTAGAAAAAATCTATGATTTTAAGATACCTAAATACTCAGTTTGCATAGAAGAGGTTGTAAATAAGATTTCTGAGATTACAACGGTTTTAGATAGAGAAATAAGTGTAGCTATAGATAGAAAGGGATCTGTGAAAAGTGTAGCAATTGGAGATAGTACTTCTGTAGAGATGCCTCTTATTGACATAAGTGAAAAGAAGCTTTCTGGTGTTAGAATAATACACACTCATCCTAATGGAGCTTCAAACCTTTCTGCCTTAGATATCTCAGCGCTTCTTAAGCTGAAGCTAGATTGTATTGTAGCAGTAGGAGTATCAGAAGGCAAGGTTACAGATTTATCCTTAGGATACTGCTTTGTAGAAGATGAAAATCTGATTGCGGAAGAAGAGAAAAATCTGTCACTTGAAGCAGTCTTAGGACTAAATATATTAGATAGAATCAATCACATTGAAGATATAATAAGATCAAATAATGTTTTCGAAGACTACTCAGAAAAAGCTATTATTGTAGGTTGTGATAGTGAAGAGAGTTTAGATGAGTTAGATGAGCTTACTAGAGCATGTGATATACCAGTTATAACAAGGGTTTTCCAAAATAGAAGTAAAATAGATGCTGCGTATTATATAGGAAGTGGAAAAGTTAATGAAATAGCTACTTTAAGACAGACCTATAGAGCTAATTTAGTAATATTTGATGATGAACTTTCAGGGTCACAAGTAAGAAATCTTGAGGAAGCTATCGGAACTAAGGTTATAGATAGAACTACATTGATACTTGAAATATTTGCAAGAAGAGCTAAGACTAGAGAAGCAAAGATTCAAGTAGAGCTTGCACAGTTAAAATATAGGCTTACCAGACTTTCCGGACTTGGAACTGTGCTTTCAAGAACTGGTGGTGGAATAGGAACAAGAGGTCCAGGAGAAAAGAAATTAGAGACTGATAGAAGACATATAAGAGAAGAAATTTATGATTTATCCAGCGAGTTAAAAAAGATAAAAAAGAATAGACAGACTCAAAGGGAAAAAAGGAATAAGCAAAATATACCTCAGATATCTCTAGTAGGATATACAAATGCAGGTAAATCTACACTTAGAAATACTTTGTGCGATATGGCAGCTTCAAGAGATACAGTTAATAAAGAAAAAGTTTTTGAAGCAGATATGTTATTTGCAACCTTGGATACTACCACAAGAGCAATCACTCTTTTAGATAATAGAATAGCCACTCTAACAGACACTGTTGGATTTGTTAGAAAGTTACCTCATGATCTGGTAGAAGCGTTTAAATCTACTTTAGAAGAAGTAATATTTTCAGATATATTATGCCATGTAGTAGATACCTCTTCTCCTTATGCACAGGAACAGATATATGCTGTAGAAGAAGTTTTGGCGGAGCTTGGTGTTAGGGATAAACCAATTATTTTAGTACTTAATAAAATAGATAAGACAACAACTGAGGTAATAGAAGCTATTAAGGATAAGAATAATCAATATAACATAGTAGAGATTTCCGCAAGAAACAATGTTAATCTAGAAGGATTGTTAAAGGAAATAGGAAGTACGCTTCCAAACAAGATGAGAGATATAGAGGTACTAGTACCATATTCTGATCAACATATGGTTGCATTTCTTCATAGAAATGCAAAAGTTGTTGAAGAGGAGTATAAAGAAGATGGTACCTATATTAAGGCTGTAGTTGATGAGGAAATTTATAATAAAAGTAAAGAATATGAGCTTCAGGTTTAATTTTAACAATATTTTTAAAAGATAGCTAAATTTCTTAGAAATACTTTCGGTGAACAGTTATAGCATGTCTATATATTGTTTTCGTATTCAGAATAAAAAGTTTTTCCACCTAATATAAATATATATATAATTATTATTGAGAGAAGATTATCGTATGGATGAAAAAGATAAGGATAATTTAGATAGTAATTCAGACAAAGATGGAAGAACTGCAGAAGATAATAGCAGAATATTTAATCAAGGATTGGTTGGAAATAATCCCACTTTAGCCATAAACCCAGGACATCCACTTTGGCAGCTACAACAAGCGGTGGATAAACAAAAACAAATTGGTAGTGGCGGTAGTAATGCTAGTGGAAGTGGATTAAGCAATGCAGATAAGTATATCTTGGCCGGTGATGTGATAGCCAAGACAGATGAACTAAAAACTGCTACGCAGTCTTTACAAGTCAATGAACTGGAAAGGATATATTATGATAGAAAGGTTAAGCCTATAGTTGATTTGGTATGGGAGCTTAGTACAGCAGCACAAAACTTTGCAGGTATGTCTAATCTATATCAAGCTAATAATTATGGTCAGAAGAGATATGTAAAAAAAGCTTTGGACTTTTCGCTAGATATTCTTGATGAAGCTGAAGAGTTGTGGGATTTGGCAAAAACAAGAGTTGATTTCTTTAAAAATAATATTGATCCATATGAATAACCCTCCAAGATTAAGGTTTATATTATATTATAAACTATTGGAGGGATTTATTATGGAAAAAGTTTGTCCGTTATGTAATAGCTTAACAAATATAGAGATAACTTGTCCTAACTGTGGCCAAATTATGAAGGATAGTGGAAGAGTTCAAGAATTTAGAGACTCTTATGCACCAGAAGATGAATTAGAGTATGAAAATGATGATTGCAGGCATGTGTTTCAGTGTATAAATTGCCATGAGCTTAAAAATATTGGTATAAAAAGTGTCTTTATATAAATGTATATATTACATTATTATGGTTAACTATTGTACTTCATAGTATAATAGTTATAGAAAAGTGTATCCATAGATATATGTGATATGTAAGGGGGCAAAAATATGTCAAAGGAGATTTTAAGATATCAGAAGGCATTCAATTCTGTTGTTGAAAGATTAAAGAAGAATAAAGATGTTCTAGCTGTTATGGTCTTTGGAAGTATGGTGACTGGAGACTTATGGCAGGGTTCTGATATAGATATCTTTGTCATTATAGGGGATGATGATAAAGATATAAGAAATATATATACTGAAGAGAATAATATTTCAGTGCATATGAAACTTCTAAGCAAAGATAATTTCTTGAATTTTAATAAGAATAACATTGCTGGTAGTTATATGCATAGGATATTGATATCTTCAAAACTTATTTTTTCCAATGATGAAAATATTACAAATATATTTAACAGTTTTAGATATATAAGTGATAGCGAAAGAGAAAAGTGGAATTTAGTTTACTTAGGCAATATCCTAAAGGAGATAAGCCAGTGTAAGAAACTTATAGCTAATAACAGTATACAGGCAGGTTACTTAGCTTGTATGAAAGCTGTTGAGCAGTTTTGTAGTTTGTTTTTAAATTATAATGGATATATGGTAAGTAAGGATGTTATAAGTGTAGCTTCAAACTTAGATGATACTTTACAGCAAATGGTAGACAACCTTATTAGTCAAGGAGATAATCTAGAGAGTGAAATGACTAAAACTATTGATTTTATAGAAGCTTTTTTAGATAAGAACATTAAGAACTGCTGCGTTGCACTAATTAAATTCTTTAGGGAAAATAAGAATTACATGAGTTCTGAAGAAATAAAAAAACATAATTATTTTAATGACTTTGAAATACATATGGAAGATATTTTGATAGAGTTAGCTAGTAGAAAAATCTTAAAAAAAGGATACAGAAGCATAAAAAGTTTATCTGGAAGCCTTATAGGTGAGGAGAATGTATATTGTTAGAGGTATCCACTTTGTGGATGCCTCTTGGTTTAGGGGAATGTTATGGATAAGTATAGATTAAGTTTTAATGAAGAGGTAAATAAATATATCCAGTTATATGCTCATATAAAGCACTTGATTGAGGTAAACCAAATTGAGGATGAGGAGAAATTACCTTCAATTAGAGAGTTAGCAGACTTTTTACATTTAAATAAGGTCACAGTTATTAATGCATATAAAAAACTTCAAATGGAGGGGTATGCAAACCAAAAGATAGGAAGCGGGACATACGCGAAAAAAAAGGATGCAATTAGAGGTTTTAAAAAGAGCTATTCATCTACCTTTAAAAGACTAAATAGTGGTAAGCTGAATGATATGATTGATTTTACTGGAGAAACCACATCTGCAGATTTCTTTCCTGTAGCAGATCTTAAAGCTGTATTAAATGACGTGCTAGATAGAGATGGCGCTGAAGCTTTGATATATCAGGACGCTTTAGGTTATGAAAAGTTAAGACAACGTATAAATGAGAAGTTTTGGGAAAATTCTCTGGACTATGATGACATACTAATCGTCTCAGGAGCTCAGCAAGGTATAGATATTGTCTCTAAAGCTCTCATTAATGTAAATGACAATGTTATTGTAGAAAAACCTACATATAGTGGAGCTTTATCTGTGTTCAAATCAAGAAAAGCTAATATTTTTGAAGTTCCCATAGAAAATGATGGTGTTAATCTAGATGCTTTAAAAGCTATTTTAAAAAAGAATAAGATTAAATGCTTCTATTTTATGAGCTACTTTCAGAACCCATCTACAATAAGTTATTCAGATTATAAAAAACAAGAGCTCCTAAAGCTTGCAGAAGAACACGACTTCTTTATAATAGAAGATGATTATCTTTCGGAACTAATTTATGATTCTGAGATTAAATATTCATCAATGAAGTCTTTTGATAGATATGATAGAGTAGTATATATAAAAAGTTTTTCAAAGATATTCTTACCTGGTATAAGAATAGGGTACTTGGTATGCCCTAAGGAATATAAGGACTCAGTGCAGAACTCTAAAGTAAATACAGATATATCTACATCCTCTTTGATGCAAAGAGCACTGGAAATGTATATGGAAAGAGATTACTGGATTGAGCATATAAAGCTTCTAAATATAAAGTATAAAGAACGATATGAGTTTATGAAGAGGGAAATTGAAGTTAAGCTTAAAGAAAAGATTGAGTTCAGTCCTCCTGGAGGAGGGTTGCATTTTTATCTTAAACTAAGAGATGAGATATCTTTGAATACAATTGAACTCTTCTATAAGCTTAGGGAGAGAGGTGTTTTAATAACACCTGGAGTTATGTTCTACAAGCATTCGAACCAAGGAGAGAGATATTTCAAGGTAGGATTTTCACAAACTGATTGCGATAAAATAGAAAAGGGAATAGACATAATTGCAGATATATTAATTTAAATGTAAGGTAGATGGGCAAAAAAGTTTACTGAAGAAATACGCTTAAGTAAATTTTATTCTTTAGAAAGGTTATATGGTTTATATGTATTTATGAATGATTATGCTATGAAGCGTTGGAAGGTAAATATTAATAAAAGAATAAAAAAGAAAAAATGTTGCCTGCCAGAATTTCTTCACATACGTTCAGAAAAGGCAGATGCACAAAAAGATTCACTGAAGAAAATCGCTTCAGTAAATTTTTTTATATGTAGGAGGAAAAATATATATGAAGTACTTAACTGTAAAAGGTTATGGGGAAGATAGTTTCGAAGAGAAGAAATCTGAGTTTATAGGGTATATAAAGAGAACAGAAACAGAAGAGGAAGCAAAGCAATTTGTATCTGAGATTAAGGCTAAGCATAAGGCTGCCACCCATAATTGCTATGCCTATGTAGTTGGACAAAATATGAACATTCAAAGATATAGTGATGATGGGGAACCCCAAGGAACCGCTGGCATTCCAATATTAGAAGTTATAAAGAAAAGCGGTATTACTGATTGCACCGTAGTAGTAACCAGGTACTTTGGTGGGATACTTTTAGGGGCCGGAGGATTAACGAGAGCATATACAAAAGGAGCCTCTATAGCCATAAGTGCAGCTGGGATAGTTGACAAGGTTTTAGGGGTCAAACTTAGTGTTACCTTGGAATATGATCTTTTCGGAAAAATTCAATACCTATGTGGTCAAAATCAATGGCATATTGAGAGTGTAGAGTATACAGATGTAATTGATTTATTTATTTTAGCAGAGAAGGAAGATGCTAAAACAATAGAGGAAAGATTTATGGAAGAAACTAATGGAAATATATTGATTGCTGAAGATGAAGAAGGCATGTATTTTAGACAAGACAAGAGATTATTTAAGAAAATATAGTTCTCGGTAATATAAAAAGTTAAATTAATAAGGATTCATTGGCAAGGATAGTGATATTTAGACAATACAGCCATTTTACTAAAGTTGAA
This sequence comes from Clostridium sp. C8-1-8, assembly GCF_009928445.1. Lineage (GTDB taxonomy): Bacteria > Bacillota > Clostridia > Clostridiales > Clostridiaceae > Clostridium_AR. The sequence continues at coordinate 306,488 of NZ_JAABNO010000002.1, forward strand.
TATAGAAAATGGCTATGATATAATATTTAGGAATTTATTGTATTCAGATAATGGTTAGGAGGAACAATAATGTCAGGACATTCAAAATGGCATAATATACAAGCAAAAAAAGGTAAGGTTGATGCTAAAAGAGGTAAGGTTTTTACAAAAATAGGTAAAGAGCTTGCTATGGCAATAAAAAATGGTGGAGCCAATCCTGAGTCAAACTCAAAACTTAGAGACGTTGTAGCTAAAGCAAAGGCAGCAAATATGCCTAATGATAATATACAAAGAGCAATAAAAAAGGCAGCTGGAGAAGCTGACACAGTTACTTACGAAGAAATAGTTTATGAAGGATATGGTCCTGCAGGAATAGCTGTTATAGTTGAAACATTAACTGATAACAAGAATAGAACAGCAGGAAATGTAAGACACGCATTCACTAAACAAGGCGGTAACATGGGATCAACAGGTTGTGTAAGCTTTATGTTCCAAAAGAAAGGTGAAATAGTAATCGAAAAATCCGATTCTTTAGATGAAGATGAGTTAATGATGCTAGCACTTGATGCTGGTGCTGAAGACTTTTCCGCAGAAGATGAAGTTTATGTTGTTACAACTTCACCAGAAGAGTTTGGAACAGTAAGAGAAGCTTTAGAATCTAATGGCCTTGAATTCTTAGAAGCTGATATAAAAGGAATTCCAGATACATATACTGCAATAGATCAAGAAACAGCAGTTAAGTTCCAAAAGATGCTTGATCAGCTAGAGGAAGATGACGACGTACAAAATGTTTATCACAATGCTGAGTTCCCTGAAGGATGGGAAGGATAGTCGTGATATAAATGGTTTAGCCTAGATGGTTTATGTTAGGTTGCTGTTATCCATTATGGTATACATGCAAAAAGCTAACCCGTTATGGTATATGTTGAAATTCTGTTAATTCTATTAAGGATATACAAGTAGTACACCTTTATGAAACTTATATAAAAGTTTTATGGAGGTGTATTTTTTATGTTATTAAAAGATGTATTGAAGTAATTTTTATTTGATTACTTCAACTTTTTAATCTAACTAATAGTAAATACCTATGGCATTGATTTTCTTTTGTTAAATCCATTTTACTCAAGTCCATACTTTAATTAGTGAGGTGTTTAAAAACCTCTCTAAGTAAAATAACAAGATTAATAGCTAATGCGATATGCTTTGTAAAAGAATTGTTATGAGAGCTTACAGAATAAAACTAATTTGGAAGTGATTGTAATTACGCAATTCTGTGATGTATAATTAAGTCAATGTACAATTGTTAGAAATTGAGGAAGTTATTTTTGCACTGTTCGTCGGCAATTTGTTGTTTAATAGGAGGTATATAATGAAGATTGCAGTGTTTCACGGGAGTCCAAGAAAGGGTAATACCTATAAGGCTACAAAAATATTTTTAGATGAGTTGACTAAATACAGAGATGTTCAATACACAGAGTTTTTTCTACCTGAAGCCATGCCAGAGTTTTGCACAGGGTGTCAACTTTGCCTTGGCAATCCTAATGAAAGATGTCCTCATTCTCAATATGTAACTCCAATTTTGAATAATATAATTAATTCTGATGCACTGATATTTACAACTCCGCATTTTGGTGCTTGCAGTATGTCATCTAGTATGAAAAACTTATTGGACCATCTGGATTTTTTGACTATGAATGTTGCACCCCGGGCCGAGTTGTTTAAAAAGAAAGCAATTATAATTACCACAGGTGCCGGTTCTATTGGAGCGATAAAACCAATTAAGAAATATCTTAAGAATTGGGGTATCAATCGTGTTTACTCGCTTGGGTTTAGAATGTTCATTGATAGATGGGATAAAATGCCGCAACCAAAACAAATGAGATTTGAAAAAAAGTTACGCAAAACTGCAAATATATTTTATCATGCCAGGCAAGAATACCCATATATTTCTACAATTTTCATGTATCACATGTCAAAGTTTATATTAAGGAAATATGTTGGTATAGGCAAATATCCGTATGAGTATTGGAAAGAAAATGGTTTTTTTGATAAGCGACCATTTTAAGAAATTTGATGGACTTAATAAGTATAATCTTACATTATGGCTGATTCACATCCTTATTACATTGCCACATAATGATAAAGTTCCTCAGAGTATGATGTTAATTTGTTTTTTAGTTTCTACTCTTCTATAGAACTAGATTTCAGGAAAGGCAATACGTCATTAGTTTCGGATAGGTTTATAAACAGCTTTAATATATATTGTAAAAATAGCCTTGCTTCTAAATTAACGGATAGTAAGGCATTTTGCTTTTATTTACCCGCGTAAACCATTACTCTTCCTAGAATCAATTCTATGCAAAGGTACTTATAAAGTAAAGAACCACTAATAAAGGTACGGAAAGATAAAAAATTGAAGACCTAAATAGAATCAGAGAATGTGTTATTGATTAACACCCACTCTGATTTACAGTTATACTTAAACACAGCCCACCCATTGCTTATCTATGATACCTTTGAACCAATAATGTTGGATAGTGTTAAACCGTTTATCAGAAGTGTACTTATAACAAATATATTAAAGTAATACAAATATGTTTGCTTAAAATTATTTTTTTCAATTAATAAATAAATGTTTGGGCAAATCATTGATTCTAAATTAACCAAAATCTTTTTAAGAGGTTGTTTTATAATGTTTGAAGATTTGTTTGATGAATTAGCTAGAAAATATGGTGAAGACTTTAATTGTTTTTTCATACCTTTTACAAATAAATATTTTATAGAAGAAGCAAAGTGTGAACTAAAAGAAGGACATCCTTTGTATGGAGAAATAAAGTACTCAACAATTAAATGTGATTCTAATGACGATGTTATGTATGTAATTAGCGGGGAAAGATATGTTATAATCCATTTAACTTATTCTAAAAATATAGATAATAGTTATCCTCATTTTATTTTATTTCCAAATGTTGAAGAGGCATTAATTTATATTGAAAGTAAATATTTACAAGAATATTTGTAATTAAAATTAAATTTGATATTGATGTTATGGCGGAACTTAATGTCCATAATTCTGTTATTTCGCAGCAATTGTATCATTTGAGGTTAACAATAAGATGTACCAAGCACTTGGATGTTCTTTGGATTTTGAAGTAGGTAACTCTTATAAAGTGGAGTTTGGTTTTATCGAAGGAGTAGGAGTTCAATTGGAGGTAATGTTTAGTGAGAATAAAGATAAAATTAAGTATTTAATTATTAAGTCAAACAGTACATGATCATATTCTGCTTATGGGCAAGTATTGTCAGTTAATTGTGGTATCGGAGAATTTGATTTCTGTGATGGTGTTTATATAAGCTGAATAAAGGGAGGTTCTACTGTTAACCATTGAAAATACTAGATTTAGTTGAAGAAGAAGAGGTTCAAAACGTTTCACAATGCTGAGTTCCCTGAATGATGGGAAGGATAGAAATAATAGATTAAAAAATTAAAATGCTCTTAAAAGTTTAGCGGTTAAACTTTTAAGAGCATTCTTTGCTTAAGGGACTGATAAATTACTTAGTACTAAGTAATTCAAACATAGATATTATTGTGAAAAACTTAGTTTATAAAAGTAGCTATCTGATTTTTACCTCTCTTTTTAGCCAGATAAAGAGCATCATCTGCCTTTTTTATAAAGTCATTAATTGTTGTGTCATCATTAGGAATAACTGAGGTTATTCCTATGGATAAAGTTACTCTGTCAGATACTTTAGAGTAATTGTGAGGTATATGGGCTAGAGCCACTTTGTTTCTTAAGTTTTCACAGAATACTACAGCTCTGTTTAGCGGGTATTCTGGCAGAACCACTACAAATTCATCTCCTCCGTATCTTGCAGGAAAATAAGTTTCATCATTTACACTAGAAAGTATATCTGCTATTTTTATGATGCAATCATCTCCAGCAGTATGACCGTAGTTGTCGTTATATTCTTTAAAGTTATCTATATCAAAAATAATAAAGGACATAACCTTTTTTTCCTTAAGATGTTTTTGCCAAATTTTATCTAAAAACTTATCTAGTTTTCTTCTGTTTGGAATTTTAGTCATGCTGTCATTTTCTGAAAGAAATAATAATTTCTCATTTAGTTTTTTTAATTCGAATTGAACCTTATGAGTTTTCTCTATTTCCATCTCTAATTGCTTTGATTTTATAGCGTTGTTTATAGCTATAGCTGCATATGAAGAAAGTGATTTAATCATTTCTATATGATAAGCTGTAAATGCATTTTTCTCCTTGCTTTGCACAGACATTACTCCTATGATTTTTGTGTTTACCTTAAGTGGACAAAATATTAAGGATTGAAGTTCATAGTTATTTTTATCGGTTACAGACATATAAGTTTCTTTATCTATATATTTGGAGTACTCATTACTCATATCATTTATAATTAAAAAATCTTCCTTCCTTATACATAGGCTAGTAAAGTTAGAGTAATCGCCAACGTTAGTGCTAGGTAGTTTTTTCTTGAGTCCATTATCTATAATATCAAGGTAGTTAACTACAGAATTTTCTTCGTCATAAAGTCCTATACTTAAGTAAGTCAAATCCATAAAGTTCATTATACTAGAATAAAGTATGCCAACAATAGAATCTAAATCTAAATTTGAAGTTATCTTTTGACCCAATTCACTTATAATTGATAGCTTATCTACTAATAGCTTTAAGGATTCTGATTGCATTCTTAAGTTTTCGTTTTTATCGATTATTTCCTTCTTTTCGATTTCTATCTTTTTGATTTTTTTACTGATATTTAAGTTGTTGATTCTGTGCTTGTTTAAAAAAGATGCATTTATTCTCTCGTTCTCTAGGTGCATATTAAAATACTTAAAAGCAGTTTCGTAATCTTTCTTTTCTGCATAGAAGGTTGATAGAATAGAGGCTATCTCAGAAATTTTCTCTACAAAATTATTTTTAACTGATAAATCGTAGGCCTTATGTAATGAAGCTAGAGCTTCATCTAGTTTAGTTCTATCCTTAAGATAATTATAATAACTTATGTAAATATCAATCTCGTTATATGGCGACCGTTCTTTTAAAGCACTGTTAATTGTAATATTAAAATATTTATCAGCCAGTTCGAAGTTGTTTTTTTTCCAATAGCTAAGTGCAAGAAGTTTATAACATTCTGGCTCACCTAGAGGATAATTATATTTTTTAAAACATTCTAGAGCAATAAAGGATAGAAGTTTAGATTTATCGTATTCCTCTAAAAGATAATATAATTCACCTAAGCTAAGAACTGCAACACCTTTAGATAATTGGAAGTCATAATTTTCATCTATAGTATAAGCTCTGGTACAGTACTCTAGGGACTCATCATAAGCCTTAAGTAATTTATAGTTTTCTGCTGTATTGTTTAGCGTACGAACTATACATTTTTCTTTTGTTGAGTTTTTATCAAACTTCTTTCCGCAATCTATTAGATTTGCCGCTTCTTCTGCACTATTATAAAAGTCCATACCTCTTTCGTAATCACCAAGTTCGCTAAAAGAATTGCCTAGTAGATTGTATGAACTCCATTGAAGATCGTATATATTCTCTTTAATAAAATAGTTTAGAGAGTCGAAGATTAGGTCTATAGCTTCTTCATAATTGCCAATATTATAATAAGCACTAGCCAGCATATGTTTAGAGGCCGCTATACCTAATTCATAGTTTAGTGCCTTAGAACTTTCTAGAGTATTAAGCGAAAGTTCAATAGTCTTCTCAGGGCTAACGTATCTGATTTCATTTATTTTTGAAAGAAGCATGTCTATTTCATTTATATTAGTCTCTTTATCCATAAGAACTCCCCATTAAATTGAAAAACTTATAATTTTATTTATAAATATACCATAAATCTACATTGAATCCAATAAATTTATACTAATATATTAAATTTTAATCATGAAATCTTCAAAATTTAATATAATTAATTATTATAACAAAAAATGTAACAGAGTAGTCTGCATATTATATTAGTATTGTGAATATAGTGAAAGAATATGTAAAATCCAAGGGGAAATACGCAGGAGAAAAATTAAAAAAATAAACTGATAGCTCTATTAATAATTCATAGAACTATCAGTTTACACATTATTTAGAACACCTCGGTTTTTAATTATTTAGATACTTATCTACATTTTTATCTGTTATAACAGTTACACCAGTATCTACAAAGTACGGAATATCATATACTTTGTCCTTGGCTTTGATAAAGTTTGGATCGCTTAAATTGTATAAGAAATCCATTGCAGTAGAGCCCATCTTATAGGTGTTTTGTGATATAGTTGCATTTATTACTCCAGTTTTAATAGCTCCAAGAGTACCTTGGTCTGTATCAAAACCAACTATCTTTACCTTACCTTGAAGTTTGGCTTCAGTAACAGCAGTTGCAGCGCCAACTCCACTGTTAGCATCAGAGCAAAAAATTCCTCTTATATTTGGGTGAATTTGAAGAAAGCTAGCAACTAGCTTTGCAGATTCTATGCTATCGCCTTTGCAATTACCTATTTGAACAATTTTAATATTATTGTAGTTTCTTTTTATCTTATTAATAAATCCTTGTAACCTTTGTTCGTGATTTTCTTGCTCAGGCAAGGTCATTATTGCAATCTCTCCACCAGTTGGTTCCATAAGATTTGCTAAGGTTTCTGCAGCAATGGCTCCAGCTTTTTCGTTGCCTGTAGCCAAATATGAGAATCTATTACTAGATGGTGAGTCCGCATCAAAGGTTACTATAGGTATTCCCATTGAAATTGCTTTATTTATGGAATTTGAGAAGGCGTTTGGATTGGCACAAGAAATTGCAATTCCTGCAGGCTTTTTTGAAAGAACTTGTTCTAAAATTGTAACTTCTTGATTTATATCATACTGGATGCTTCCTGTGTAGTGAGTGTTGACACCTAAAGACTTACCTTTCTCAGAAAAGCCTTGGTAGGCACCTTTCCAATACTCTATTCCTGAGAGAAAGGTGATCATGTAAAAATCCTTGGTTTGCTTTTCTTTTTTAGTTTGATTTTTATGAACAATAAAAGTGAAAGTTGAAATAAGGGTTATACATAGAACTAAAGATAATAAAGATCTTTTCATACACTAAACCATCCCTTTACCTACTCAATTTTCTCTTATGAGAGAAGAAGTCAAAAGTAACTGCTGTCAATAATATAATACCATTTATAAAGTCCTGCCAGTATACAGGGACGTTTAATAGAATGAGACCATTATTTATTATGTTAAGCAAGATAACGCCTAATACTCCTCCGAGAATGGTTCCTTCTCCACCGCTTAAGCTTGCACCACCGATTACTGCAGCTGAAATGCCACGCATGCTTACATCAGCTCCTAAACCAATAGATGGTGTTGCTACTGAAAATCTAGCCATATTGATTATTCCAGCAAAACTTGCTAAAAATGCCGCTAATAGATAAACGCTTACTTTTACTTTAGCTGTGTTTATACCTGTAAGTATAGCTGCATTTTCGTTGCTTCCTGTATAGAAAATCTTTCTAAGAAGATCGGATTTTTTTGCTACAAAATCGAATATTATAGTAAGTGCTACGAATAACAGAACAACTATTGGAATATTAAAAAGTCTACCTTGTCCGATTTTAAAGAAAGAAGCAGGGGCATTAAATATTGATATTGGAGAGCCTTCTGTTATGACATATGCTAAACCGCGAACTATTCCCATTACAGCTATTGTTGTTATAAAAGGACTTAGCCCCACTTTACCTATAAAGAAACCATTAAGTAGACCACAGAGTAATCCAACAGAAAGTCCTATGATGCAGGCAAGCCATATATTAAGGCCAGACTTAAATAGTACTGCTGTGGTAATTGAAGATAGAGACATAATAGAGCCTAGAGAAAAGTCTATACCTCCAGATATAAGCACTAAAGTAATGCCTATTGTAATTATACCGTCAGAAGAAAGTCCTATAGCTGTTGAAAAAATATTTTTTTCAGTTAAAAAATGGGGGGAGACAATAGCCAAAAAAGTAGAACTTACGATAATTGATATCATAACAGTACCTTCTCTAACAGTTTTCAATTTTGAAACAAGTCGCAAGAAAAGGTTTTCAAAGGTTTCTAATCTAGATTTAGATGATTTTGTAGAATTCATGATTTGCTCCTCTCTTAATTAAAGTGTTTGACTATTTTTCATCAAAACTACCAGTACAATAGTACATTATTCTTTCTTGGGTGGCTGCATTTTTTTCAATATTAGCCACAAGTCTGCCTTCATATATAACTAAGATTCTGTCGCACATTCCTATAAGTTCGTTGATATCGGAAGAAATAAGTATTATAGAAACATTTTTTGATACTAGTTCATTCATAATATTATAAATATCAACCTTAGAGGGGATATCTATGCTTCTAGTTGGCTCGTCCATTATTAAAACTTTTGATTTGCACATAATCCATTTAGAGAATAAGGTTTTTTGTTGGTTACCGCCACTTAAATAGTCCACCTTATCATCGATTGATAATGATTTTATGTTTACTCGTTTAGAATAATTATTAGTAAGCTCTTTTTCAATCTTCTCATCTATAATATGTCTATTTGTAACCTTATCTAAGCTTGCAGAAGATATATTGTTGCAGATGGATATATTATTAAATAGTCCTTCGCTTACTCTGTCCTGAGGGATATATCCTATACCGGCCTTAACAGCATTAGAAGTAGAGCTTAGGGAAATTTCCTTATCATTAATAAATATATGACCGGAGTCCATCTTATTTGCTCCAAATAAACACTTTATCATGTTACTCTTACCAGAGCCTGCTAACCCTACTATTCCTAAGATTTCTTTCTCTCTTAGTGAAAAGGATATATCTTTTGCGAAGTTTTTATAATTTAAATTGGTAACTCTAAAAACCTCTTTTCCTAACTTCATATCTAGCTTTGGATATCGTTTTCTCAGTTCTAGACCAGACATCATATGCAATAGTTCATCTATGTTATAGTTAGCAATATTTTGATTTCCAACTAACTCACCATCTCTAATTACAATTATTTGATCTCCAATGTTCTTTATGTTTTCAAGATTATGAGTTATATATATAATTGCTACTCCGGATTTCTTCAATTCGTTTATCATATCGAATAAAAATTTACATTCCATTTCTGTTAGTGAAGAAGTGGGTTCATCCATTATAATTAATTTAGCTTTTGATATATAAGCTTTGCAGATAGCTACTATTTGTTTTTCCGCAAGGTCCAGTTCGGATACGACTTTTTTACAATCTATATTGATATTGAATTTTTTAAATAGGCTAACACATTGCTTATAAAGTTTTCCTTTATCTATTAATTTTAAGTGCTTACTTTTGTAAGGAAGGTTACCTATAAATATATTTTCTGCTACTGAAAAATGCTCAAATAAATAGGTATCTTGGTGAATCATTTCAATTCCATGTTCCTTAGCTTCTCTGGGATTATTTATGGATACTTTTTTTGAGTCAATAAAAATTGAACCTGAATCCAAGGGGCTAATGCCTATAATTGTATTCATCAAGGAGGATTTACCTGAGCCATTTTGACCTAAAAGAACTAGAACCTCTCCAGAATAAAGTTTTAAAGATATATCTTTTAATGAAAAATAATCTGAAAATTTTTTGGAAACATTAAATAATTCTAATACCAAGTCATCCATCTACATTCCACCTTCATAAGAATTAAATGCTGTAAATAGCTTTATATTATTATCAAAAAAATAATTTTTATAGTTATCTGGTATGTTAGGGTTTGTAATTATCTTATGTGCAATATCCAAAGACGATCCAATCTGGTAGAAAGCTATATCGTCAAAACAATTATAAGTAGATACTATTATGATTTCTTTTGTTATCTGGAGCATTTCTTTTATCACTGAAGCTTTATCCATGCCTTGAATAGTATAGCCTCTGTCGGTAGATACTCCATCCACTTCAATAAAAGTCTTAGAAACGTAAAACCTTCTTAAGTTTTCTTCTGTTAATTTACCATTTAAGGTCATTGATGAGGAGTCCAAGTCCCCACCAGGAATTATAACTTTGATAGAAGGATTGGAGTTTAACTCATATGCAATGTTTAGATCGTTGGTAAGCACGGTGACATTTTTCTTTGTTAATATTTTTTTTGCTATATGTAAGTTGGTAAGACCAGGACTTAACATTATAACATCGTTATCCTCTATCATATGAGAAGCTATATTGCTTATTTCTTCTCTTTCGTTCATCAGTGGATCATAGCTTGATGGGGAAATTTCTATATTTTCTTCAGAAGCAGTTTCATTTAGTATTGCACCACCATGAGTTCTTGAAAGGAAGCCTTCTGACTCGAGCTTTTCAAGATCTCTTCTTATGGTCACTTCAGTAACATTTAGCATACTACTAAGGCTTGTTACATTTATATGCTTCTTATCTAATAAAATACTTTTTATGATTCTTAGTCTTTCTGCTGCGAACATATTATCCTCCAAAAATTCGGTAAGTATATAGAAAATTATATATTATAGTGTAATTATGTACAATAAAGAAAAGGAAAAAACACAAACGAAAATAAAAATAAAATTATTCGCTAGATATAATCTTTAAATAAATTTAATGATGAAAATGAGTAAAAGTAGGAACTTATATCAAAACAAAAACTAAACACAACGAAACGAATTGAACAAAAACGAAAATAAAAATAAAAAATAGTATTGCATAAGTAAAAAAATGGTGATAATATAAAGTTGTAATCGATAGTAAACGTAAACATATGATTTTGAGTATTCGATTAACAATTAAAGGTATTCGTTTGTGTTCATTTATGTTTTAAAATCTTCGTATATATTTTGTTTGTATAATCGGAGATTAAAATATTTTTTTATTGAAAGGGGTATTTTTATGAAAAAGTTATTGGTGGGTTTATTAACGGCTGCAATGATGTTCACTATGACAGCTTGCGGTACAAGTAAGACAGGAGATAGCGTTGCTGCTTCTTCTACAAAAAAGAAAATAGGTATAGCAATGCCTACAAAATCATCTCAAAGATGGATTGATGATGGAAACAACATGGTTTCAGAGCTTAAAAAGTTGGGATATGATACTGATCTTCAATATGCAGAAGATGTTGTAGAAAATCAAGTTTCTCAGATTGAAAATATGATTACAAAAGGAGCCAACCTTTTAGTTGTAGCTTCAATAGATGGAGAAGCTCTTTCAGATGTACTTCAAAAGGCTAAAGACGCTAATATTCCAGTTATATCTTATGACAGATTAATAAAGAAGACTTCTAATGTTGATTACTATGTAAGTTTTGATAATTTTAAGGTAGGAGTTCTACAAGGTCAATATATAGAAGAAAAATTAGGCTTAAAAGATGGAAAAGGTCCTTTTAACATAGAGCTATTTGCTGGTTCTCCAGATGATAACAATGCTTATTATTTCTTTGATGGAGCTATGTCTGTATTAAAACCATATATAGATAAAGGTAAGTTAGTAGTAAAGAGTGGACAGACTAAGTTTGATCAGATGGCTATTTTGAGATGGGATGGGGCAACAGCTCAATCAAGAATGGATAATCTTTTAAGTAAGTATTATGCAACTGATAAGGTTGATGTAGTTTTATCACCATTTGACGGAATTTCAATGGGTATAATTTCATCTTTAAAGGGTGTTGGATATGGTAAAGGTGATAAGAAGATGCCTTTAGTTACAGGACAAGATGCAGAATTAGCTTCAGTAAAATCTATAATTGCTGGTGAGCAAACTGAAACAATATTTAAGGATACTAGAATACTGGCTAAGCAAGCAGCAAAGATGGCAGATCAAATGATAAAGGGAGAAAAAGTAGAGGTTAATGATGAAAAGACATATAACAATGGTAATAAAGTAGTTCCATCATTCCTATGCGTTCCAGTGAATGTAGATAAGGATAACTACAAGAAGGAACTAGTAGACAGTGGTTACTATAGTGAGGATAAACTTAAATAATAAAATTATTAAAAATTTGTTGATTAAGATGTGTAGTTAAAGATAAAAAATCTTCCACATTTAGTTTGAAACGAAGAATATAAATTGAAGTGTTTTATTTAAAGATGTGCCAGTTGAGTTTGAAAACGATTATGCAATCTATTTTGCTCTTGTGAGAAGTGCAGACTTCAGTAACAATTGGTACATCTTTATAAAATTACATCTCAAACTTTACTAAAATAAGGAGATGATTAAAGATGTCGGAAGTTCTTTTAGAGATGAAAAATATTATTAAGACCTTTCCAGGTGTAAAAGCTCTAAATAATGTTAATTTAAAAGTTAAAAAAGGAGAGATTCATTCTTTAGTAGGGGAAAATGGGGCTGGTAAGTCTACTTTGATGAAGGTTTTAAGCGGAGTTTATCCTCATGGAACATATGAAGGAGATATTCTTTTTGATGGAAAGGTATGTAGTTTTGCCAATATAAAAGAAAGTGAAAAGCTTGGAATTGTTATTATACATCAAGAGCTTGCCTTGATTCCATATCTATCTATAGCCGAGAACATATATTTAGGAAATGAATTGAGTAAAAATAAACCTTTAAATCGTGGAGTTATTGACTGGACACAGACTAGATTATCAACCTCTGTACTTTTAAAATCTGTAGGGTTGGATGAGGACCCAGAGACCCCTATTATAAATCTTGGGGTAGGCAAACAGCAGTTAGTAGAAATAGCAAAGGCATTGTCTAAAAATGTACGACTTCTTATTTTAGATGAACCTACAGCTGCTTTAAATGAAGATGATAGTGAAAACTTACTTAACCTTATGGTGGAGTTAAAGAATAAAGGAATCTCATGCATATTGATATCTCACAAATTAAATGAAGTTTCCAAGGTGGCTGATTCTATAACAATTTTAAGAGATGGAGCAACCATAGAAACAATAGATGTTGGTGATGAAAAAATAAGTGAAGACAGAATTATAAAGGGTATGGTTGGAAGAGATCTTACGGATCGTTTCCCAAAACGAGATAATGTAAAAATAGGAGAAGTATTTTTTGAAGTTAAGAATTGGGAGGTATATCACCCTTTACAGGAAGATAGAAAGATAATTGACAATGTAAATCTTAATATAAGAAAAGGTGAAGTTGTTGGAATAGCAGGACTTATGGGAGCAGGAAGAACTGAGTTTGCTATGAGTGTCTTTGGAAAATCCTATGGTAAAAAAATAAGTGGAAAAGTCATAAAAGATGGTAAAGAGCTGCATCTAAATAATGTAAGCAAGGCTATCGAAAGTGGTATAGCTTACGTTACTGAGGATAGAAAGAGTGCAGGACTTATATTAATGGATGATATTAAGAAAAACATTTCAATGGCTAACTTAAAAAAGATTACTAAAAATCTAGTTGTAAATGAAAATGAAGAAATCTTAGTTGCAGAAGATTTCAGAAATAAGATGAACATAAAATCACCAAATGTATTTCAAGCTACAGGAAATCTAAGTGGAGGAAACCAGCAAAAGGTAGTACTTAGTAAATGGATTTTTACAGATCCAGATCTCCTTATATTGGATGAGCCTACTAGAGGTATAGATGTAGGAGCTAAATATGAAATTTATACAATAATAAATAAGTTAGTTGAAGAGGGAAAAGGAGTACTTTTGATTTCTTCAGAGCTTCCTGAAGTATTAGGTATGTGTGACAGAATATACGTAATGAATGAAGGAAGGTTAGTAGGGGAGTTAGATGGTAAGGATGCCACTCAAGAAAAGATTATGAAATATATAGTTAATAATCATAGGGGGAAGGAAAATGGATAATATAAAGAAAATATTTAAAAATAATATCAGACAATACGGAATGATAATAGCATTAATATCTATAATAATTCTTTTTCAGATTTTGACCGGAGGTTCATTACTAAAACCTTTAAATGTTACTAATTTGATATTACAGAATAGTTATATATTAGTACTAGCAATTGGAATGCTTTTAGTAATAGTTGACTTTAATGTAGATTTATCTGTTGGATCAGTAGCTGCCTTTATAGGAGCTTTAGCTGCAATTTTTATGGTAACTAATAAGATGCCTTTTATTTTAGCAATAGTAATAAGTTTGGTTGTTGGTGCAGTTATTGGAGCATTTCAAGGTTTTTGGGTATCATATGTTAAGATACCATCATTTATAGTAACTTTGGCTAGTATGCTTATCTTTAGAGGATTAACAATGATAACGCTAAAGGGACAATCTATAGGGCCTTTCCCTACAGGTTTTCAAAAGATAGCATCAGGTTTTATTCCAGATTTCTTTCATGGTAAGGGAATTCATATAACCACTGTTTTAATAGGAATAATAGGTTCGATAATATATATTATAAGTCAAATAAAGAAGAAACAAACTCAACAAAAATACGGTTTTGCACAAGAATCTATAGGGGTTTTTGTAGCAAAAATAGTAGTTGTGTTATTGGCTGTGAATGCCTTCACAATAGTACTTGCTGAGTATAGAGGGCTTCCAAATGTTCTTGTGTTATTATTTATACTTATTGCCGGATATACTTTCATTACAAGTAAAACTATAATAGGAAGAAGAATATACGCAGTTGGAGGAAATGAAAAAGCAGCTGCCTTATCTGGTATTAAGACTAAGAAAGTTACTTTCTGGGTATTTATTAACATGGGAGTTCTAGCAGCTTTATCTGGTCTAGTTTTTGCAGCAAGACTTAATGCTGGTACACCTAAGGCGGGTAATGGATTTGAGCTTGATGCCATTGCAGCTTGTTATATAGGTGGAGCTTCCGCTAGTGGTGGAGTAGGTACTATAATAGGAGCAATTATTGGTGGTTTAGTTATGGGAGTAATGAATAACGGTATGTCTCTTGTAGGCTTAGGTATTGACTGGCAACAAGCTATAAAAGGTATGGTATTACTTCTTGCAGTTGCTTTTGACATATACACTAAATCAAAAAGTGGTAAATAATTAAAAAGCTTTTTAACATTACTTTAATGATTAGTTAAAAGACGTACTATTTTATATTGGAACACTGTTCTAATATAAAGTAGTACGTCTTAAAAGTTTAACTGATTCCAATAATATTGATGAAATTAAGTGGTTAGTTGTTATATGAGGTGGTTAATTAAAACATAGGTTCACCGACCACTTGATTTCAACAGAGTAATTTGAAAGAATCAAAAGTTTTTGAGTAAAATTATTTATTGTTCACTTTTTATAGCTTCATTTAAAGTGTGCCAGGCTAAAACTGCACATTTAACTCTAGCAGGCATATTAGATATATTTTTGAATATAAGAGCATCTTCTAATTTTTCTAGCTCTTCATCATCAGTGATATCTTTCTTAATCATAGAAATAAATGTGTTTACTAGCTCTAAAGCTTCAGTTTTTCTTTTTCCTTTAATAAGGTCTATCATTATTGAAGTTGAAGCTTGAGAGATGGCGCAGCCTGTTCCTGTGAAAGCTGCATCTTTTATATAATCACCTTCAAATTTAATTTCAAGTTGTATTTCATCACCACAACTAGGATTATGGCCTTTTTCTACTCTATCTAGTTCTTCAAGATGACGCTTATTTCTAGTTGAATTGTTGTGTTCCATTATTAATTGCGTATAAATATTACTCAGATCCATAACCAAATAACCTCCTAGCATACTCTAGTGCAGAAACTAAAGCATCTATATCTTCCTTATTATTGTAGACTGAAACGCTAAGTCTGCAAGTGGAATTTATATTAAGATATCTCATTAGCGGTTGGGCACAGTGATTTCCAGCTCTTACACACACACCTTTTGAATCAAGAATAGTTGCTAAGTCATGAGGATGTATACCATCAATGGTAAATGATATTACTGATCCTAAAAGATCCTTATTACTTGTGGTATAAATCTTTACAAAGCCTAATTCATTTAGTTTGTCATAAGCATAGGATATAATCTCATGCTCATGCTTCATTATATTTTCTATACCAATGGAATTTATAAAGTCAATAGCTTCAGACAAACCTATTACACCTTCAACATTTTGAGTTCCACCTTCAAACTTATGAGGTAATTCATCAAAGGTTGTTTCTTGTTCGTATACATATTCAACCATGTCGCCACCGTAAAGGAATGGAGGCATTTCTTCAAGAAGTTCCTGTTTTCCATATAAAACACCGATACCCATAGGAGCAAACATTTTATGACCGGAAAAAACTAAGAAATCTGCATCTAATTTTTGTAAATCTACTTTTCTGTGAGCTATGCTCTGAGCAGCATCTACAACAACCTTTGCACCTACAGCATGGGCTTTATGAATAATATACTCAACAGGATTTAAAGTGCCTAAGACATTTGATGCATGGCCTATAGCAACAAGCTTTGTTTTTGATGTTATCTTTTTATCTATTTCTTCTTGAGTATACTCATAGTCGGGGCTTAAATAGAAGTAGTTTAATTTGCAACCTTTAGCTTTAGCTATTTGTTGCCAAGGAATAAGGTTTGAGTGGTGTTCAGTTATTCCTATAACTATTTCATCATCTTTGTTTAGCTTAAAGTTACCGTAAGAGTAGGCTATAAGGTTAAGAGCTTCAGTGGTACCTTTGGTAAAGATAACTTCCTTAGAAGACTTTGCGTTTATAAATTCCTTAACCTTTTCTCTTCCTTGCTCAAAACTATCGGTAGCCATAACGCTTAAAGCATAAGCACCTCTATGGGGATTTGCATTTATTTCCCTGTAGTATTTATTCAAAGCTTCTATTACAGAAACTGGCTTTTGAGTGGTGGCAGCACTATCAAGATATACCACTGGCAAGCCGTTAAAACTTTGATCTAAAATAGGAAATAGTTCTTTTAAGTTATTCACTTTGAAGCCTGTTCTTTACAGAATCCATTAATTGCTGCCTTAGATCTTCTACTGGAATCTTATCTATTATTGGTGTTAGATAACCTTCAATCATAAGCTTCTTAGCATTTATTTCACTTATACCTCTGCTCATAAGATAAAATAGAGCATCTTCATCTATCTTACCTGCGGATGCAGCATGCTGTCCTTCAACATCATGCTCTTCACAAAGTAGAAGTGGAATGGAATTATTTCTAGCATTTTTAGAAAGAAGCATTACATACTCTTCCTCCGAACCCTTAGACTTTGAAGCACCGGTTTTAAAATCAAGTGTTCCTCTAAAAGTCTTCTTAGCCTTATCTGATAAAACACCTTTTACATCTATATTACTAGAAGTCTTCTTTCCTAGGTGAGTCATTTTGTAATTAATATCTATTAATCTATCACAATCACCGTAATACACTGACTCTATAGTGCTTTCGCTGTTATCTCCTGAAAGTACAGAAGAGTAATTGGTAATCGCCTTTTTAGCACCTAGTTCTATAGGGACTAAATTAACCTTAGCGCCTTCTTCAACCATAGAGAACATTGAATTAAAATGATTAGTATTATAATTTAAGTTTTGAACTACATAAAGATTAATAGTAGCTCCCTTTTTAGCCAGTATTTTAGTTAATCCATTGTGGTAGTAAGCTTCCTCATCCTTAGAAGTATATTTAACTAATATACTTACTGTACTGTTTTCTTCCGCAAATATTAAACTTTTATCTATAAGCTTAGGGTTCTTAGTATCTAGTTCATAATTTATATAAATTAATTCATCAACAGTTTTGTTAGCTGGTACAGTTAGAGCAAAGCCGGCGTTGCTTGCTTCTATAATTTCTTCAAGCTGTATTTTTGAAACTCCTTCATAATCACTATTGCTAAATAGCGCTTCCAAAGTTTGTGCCTTTGTTATGGGATGAAGGGAGTATTCTGGAGTTTCTTTGAATTCACAATATTCTCTTCCATAATTTGCATCAGGTATATTTATTTCTTCCTTTAAAGAAACACTGTTTATCTTAAGCCATCTAAATGTGCTTACAGGTATTTGATTTAACTCTTTTAAAATCTTGTTTTCCAATCTTCACCCCTCCTTATCCTATTGTGCCTTCAAGCTCAATATTAATTAGATTATTCATTTCTACAGCATATTCTAGAGGAAGTTCCTTTGTGATAGGATCTACGAAACCTCTTACTATCATTGCTTTTGCTTCTTCTTCATCTATACCTCTGCTCATCAAGTAGAATATAGCCTCGTCGCTTATTCTTCCTATCTTAGCTTCGTGTCCGATATCTACTTCATCATTTTCAATCTGTATTACAGGTATTGTGTCTGACTTTGATTTGCTGTCTAGCATCAATGATTCACAAGATACATAAGATTTGGAATTCACAGCATTGCTATTAATTTTTACTACACCTCTGTAAACAGCAGTTCCTCCATCTTTTGAAATAGATTTTGAATGGATGGTTGAAGAAGTGTTTGGAGCAGCGTGAACCACCTTAGTTCCTGTATCAAGGGTTTGACCGCTTGCAGCAAAAGTTATGCCGGTAAACTCAGATTTAGCACCTTCACCTTTTAATATACTCATTGGGTAAAGCATAGAAACCTTTGAACCAAAGGATCCAGATACCCATTCTATAGTACCATTCTTTTCTACAACACATCTTTTTGTGTTAAGATTTAACATGTTTCTAGACCAGTTTTCAATAGTTGAATATCTTAGTTTTGCATCTTCTCTCACGAAGAGTTCTACGCATCCAGCATGTAGGTTAGTTACACTATATTTTGGAGCTGAGCAGCCTTCTATAAAGTGAAGTTTTGCTCCCTTTTCTACAATTATAAGAGTATGTTCAAACTGACCAGAACCAGGAGAGTTTAATCTGAAGTAGCTTTGAAGTGGAATATCTACTTGAACTCCTTCAGGAACATACACAAAGGAGCCACCAGACCAAACAGCACCATGAAGTGCAGCAAACTTATGATCACTAGGAGGAACAAGTTTCATAAAGTGTTCTCTAACTATATCTTCATAGTCTCTAACAGCAGTTTCCATGTCTGTATATACTACGCCTTGTTTAACTAGCTCTTCCTTAACATTGTGGTAAACAACCTCTGAATCGTACTGAGCACCTACACCGGCTAGTGATTCTCTCTCAGCCTGAGGTATTCCAAGTCTTTCGAAAGTGCTTTTTATATCTTCAGGAACCTTATCCCAAGAACCAGTCATAGGAGTGTCAGGCTTAACATAGGTTACTATATTATCCATATCAAGTTCGCTTATATCTGGTCCCCAAGTTGGTACAGATATAGAATTATATATTTTTAAGGATTTAAGTCTAAAGTTTAACATCCATTCAGGTTCATTCTTTTCCTTTGATATGTTAATTATGATATCTTCAGTTAATCCCTTTTCTGACTTGTAACTAAAATTGTCTTCATTATAGATATCGTAAATACCTCTATCTATATCCTCAACATATGTTTTACTCATCTCATCACCTACTTATTTATCTCACTTAGGAATTTTTCAAAACCGTTAGTGTTTATTTCTTCTACCAATGAAGCATCGCCAGTATGAATTATCTTGCCATCTACTAGTACGTGGACAAAATCTGGAGTAATATGCTCTAGTATTTTTGTATTATGAGTTATTATAAGCATTGAATTATTCTCATTCTTATACATGCTTACACCTTGAGATACAAGTTTTACTGCATCTACATCTAGACCTGAATCAGTTTCGTCTAAGATTGCTAGTTTAGGTTCAAGGAGGATCATTTGAAGAATTTCATTTTTCTTCTTTTCACCACCAGAAAAACCTACATTTAAATATCTTTCTGCGTATTCTTTATTGATTTTTAATAAATCCATTTTCTTTTGAAGCTTCATATTAAAACTCAAATAGCTTATTTGCTTATCTTCAATATTAGATTTTGCGGTTCTTATAAAGTTTTCTACTGTTATACCAGGTACTTCTTCAGGAGCTTGGAAGGATAAAAATATACCTTTCTTAGCTCTTGCATCTGGTTTAAGCTCGTTGATTGTTTCACCTTCAAATACAATATCACCATCTGTTACAGAATACTTAGGGTGACCCATTATTGTGTTTGCTAGTGTAGACTTACCAGCTCCGTTAGGTCCCATAACAACATGAACCTCACCTTTATTTATCTTTAGGTTTAACCCTTTTAATATTTCCTTATCATCAACCTTTGTTTTAAGGTTATTAATTTCCAAAAGTAAATCTTTCATTTCATCGCACCTCAATTTCTTAATGTAGAGTGTTTTACTCTGAATTATATTTAAATCATAGCACTATGTGGGAATTTAGTCAATATTGCTTGATTCCATTTAATTTCAATATAGTATTTCCCAGTTTTTAAATAGTAATGCAAATAATAAGAAGAAAGATGTATAAATATTTAACTTGCAGTCAAAAATACCCAATAGAGGTGATTATATGAAGAAAAATTTATTGAAAATATCAATATTTATATTGCTTTCTTCTGCAGTATTTATTTTGAGCTATTATCTTACAAAATCATATTATCTTGCAGATAAAAAGACCAATGGCAATAATGTTTTGTATAACTCTGAAAATGGATATTTGAAGGATGATATGAAATTGGTACTTAAATCTAAAAGTAAGGATTCTGAACAGTTTATAATCGATGGAGAATATACTGTAAAAGAACTAAAAAAAGATTTGGGAATAGAACAAGGTCTTAAAAAAGATGATTTAGTAAATCACTTTAAAGCGCTTAGTTATTCAATAGAAAGTATGGATGACTCTCAGATTATACTTAGCAGATCTTTTATAAACAAGCTGCAACCTAATAAATATTATTTAGGAGAGAAAAATGATTTTTTTGCTATATATAAGACTGACTCTAAAGGAGTGCCTTATATAGAAAATGCTTCAAAAGACATATTTGCAGATAAGAAAAAGGTAAGTTCTTTACCTGAACAAGATAAGAAGGATATAGTAAACTTTAAGATGCAATTTAAAACAAGAGATGATGCAGAGGAAGCTGCAAGCGGATACTTTTAAATAAGACATCTTTTTTGTAAAGATGTACTAAAAATCTCACTGAATAGATTACTTCAGTGAGATTTTCGCTATTTGTGGATATAAAAATTATAATTATAATTTTTATATCTTTTATTTTCTAATACGAGAAAATTACATTTTAGATAAAGCTTTGGATACTTATTGTTTAGATAACTTAAATGAATTTATTAGATAAAAAATAAAAAAAGAGAAATTATGTCTCCTGCCAGAATTTCTTCGAATACATTTAGAAAAGTAAGATTTGCAAAAAAATGCTGAAGTAGGGCACTTTAGCTGCTTTTTTACTTGTTAAATTGTTAAGAATTTATAGGATTTATCAATGATTGAGGTGGATGCTAAGGAGGAATCTGCTATCGAGTTAGTGCAAGATTAAAAGTGAGTTATCTTAAAATTTCCTCTGTTGATAAAAGTAAGTTAAAATGTTAAAGTAATATGTAGGTTTGAAACTACTGAAGTGCATTTGGAGGGGTTAAAATGTATGAGTATATAATAGGAAAGTATAAAGGCATAAATAAAGATTATGCTGTCGTTGAAAATCTAGGAATTGGATATAAGATTTTTACATCTGGAAGTACCCTTGCAAAGATGCCTAAGGTTGATGAGGAAGTAAAGTTATTTTTAGAGCAGATTGTTAGAGAAGATTTTATTGGATTATATGGTTTTTTGACTAAGGAAGAGCTAGAACTATTTAAATTGCTTTTAACTATAAATGGTGTAGGGGCTAAGGCTGCCTTATCTCTTCTTTCCATAAGCTCACCACTTAATCTAAAGTATGCTATAATGACTGGTGACGAAAAGCATATAACAAGAGCTCCTGGTGTAGGGAAGAAGACTGCCCAAAGAATAATACTAGAACTTAGAGATAAATTAAAGCCTAATGAAGATTTGATACCAACGGATTTTGAAAATAGCTTCGTAGATGATAATAGTTACTCTTCAAACATTTCAGAAGCTTTATCTGCTTTGCTTGCATTAGGTTATACAGAAAAGGAAGCGCAAAAAGCTCTTGGAAGTGTTAATCAAAATGATAGTTTGGAAAGTATAGTAAAGAATTGTTTAAAAGTACTTATGAATTAAGAGGTGAAAATGTTTGGAAGAGAGAATAACGTCATCTGACAAGAAGGAAGAAGAAATTAACTCTGAATATAGCTTAAGACCTCAAAAGTTAAGCGAGTACATAGGTCAAGATAAAGTAAAAGAAAGATTGAGTATATTTATTCAAGCAGCTAAAAATAGAAATGAAGCGTTAGATCATGCTTTATTATACGGGCCACCAGGTCTTGGTAAGACTACGCTGGCGAATATAATAGCTAAGGAGATGGGTGGTAATCTGAAAATAACCTCAGGTCCAGCTATAGAAAGAGCAGGAGACTTAGCGGCTATTTTAACAACACTAAGTGATAACGATGTGCTTTTTATAGATGAAATCCATAGACTCAACAGAAGTGTAGAGGAAATACTGTATCCTGCTATGGAAGATTACGCTCTTGATATAGTTATAGGAAAAGGGGCATCTGCAAAATCTATAAGAATAGATCTGCCAAGGTTTACTTTAATAGGTGCCACAACTAGGATTGGTATGCTTACAGCGCCGCTGAGAGATAGATTTGGTGTGCTTTGCTCTATGGAATATTATACGGATGAACAGCTGAAGGAAATAATAGTAAGATCTGCAAGCATACTTGACTGCGACATAATAGAAGAAGGCGCTTTTGAAATAGCGAGAAGGTCTAGGGGGACTCCTAGAATAGCTAATAGGTTATTGAAAAGAGTTAGAGATTACTCAGAAGTAAAGGGGAATAATGTTGTTGATGTAGATGCAGCAAGAGCAGCTCTTGAACTTTTAGAAGTGGATAGTCAAGGCTTTGATAGAATTGATAACAGTATACTAGAAGCTATTATAGACAACTTTAAAGGCGGTCCAGTTGGTATTGAGACTTTGGCTTACTTTATAGGGGAAGAATTTGATACTATAGAGGACGTTTATGAACCATATCTTTTACAAAGAGGTTTCATAGTTAGGACTCCAAGAGGCAGAGTTGCTACAGATAAAGCTTATAAACATCTGGGAAGAAGCAGAAAAACTAATAATAGATATGAAGGACAGTCTAGCTTATTTGACAAATAGGAGGATAAAATGAAAGCAAGTGATTTTTATTTTGATTTACCAGAGGAGCTTATAGCTCAAGTTCCTTTAGAAGAAAGAGATTCTTCAAGATTGATGGTTCTTGATAAGCATAGTGGAGAAATAGAACATAAGATCTTTCATGATGTTTTAGATTATTTTAACGAAGGGGATACTTTGATACTAAACAATACTAGAGTACTTCCTGCAAGACTTATAGGTGAGAAGGAAGGTTCTAAAGGAAAAATAGAATTCCTACTTCTAAAAAGATTAGATAATGATAGATGGGAATGTCTTGCAAAGCCTGGGAAAAGAGCTAAAGTAGGAACAAAGTTCAGTTTCGGAGATGGTAAGCTTAAGGCTGAAGTTAAAGAAATAGGTGAAGAAGGCAACAGAATAATAGACTTTACTTATGAAGGTATCTTTGAACAAGTTTTGGATGAGTTAGGGCAAATGCCTCTTCCACCATATATTCATGAAAAGTTAGATGATAAAGAAAGATATCAGACTGTATATTCAAAAGAAAAAGGCTCTGCTGCTGCACCTACAGCTGGCTTGCATTTTACCAATGACTTATTAGAGAAGATAAAGGCAAAAGGTGTGAATGTGGCTTATCTTACACTTCATGTAGGACTTGGTACTTTTAGACCAGTAAAGGTTGAGGATGTAGAAAATCACAATATGCATTCGGAGTTTTACCAGCTTTCTAAAGAAACTGCTGATATCATAAATAATACTAAAAAGGCTGGCAAGAGGGTTATTGCTGTTGGAACAACCTCTACTAGAACCTTAGAGACTATAGCAGATAGTGAAGGTAATTTAAGTGAGTCAAGCGGGTGGACTGATATTTTTATATATCCAGGTTACCAGTTTAAAGTAGTAGATGCACTTATAACTAATTTTCATCTTCCAGAATCAACGCTTATAATGCTAGTAAGTGCCCTTGCTGGAAAAGAAAATATATTAAATGCCTACAATACAGCAGTAAAGGAAGGCTATAGATTTTTCTCCTTTGGAGATGCTATGTTTATACACTAAAAGTAAGATAAGGAAGTGGAACTTTGACTAAGAGATATACTTTACTAAAAAAAGATGGAAAAGCGAGAAGAGGACAGTTTGTTACTCCTCATGGTACCATTCAAACTCCGGTATTCATGAATGTAGGAACTTTAGCTGCAATTAAAGGTGCAGTATCTTCTATGGATTTAAAAGAGATAAACTGCCAAGTGGAACTTTCTAATACATATCATTTGCACCTAAGACCAAGTGATAAGGTTGTTAAGACTATGGGTGGACTTCATAAATTTATGAATTGGGATAGACCTATACTTACTGATTCCGGTGGATTTCAGGTGTTTTCTTTATCAGGCATGAGAAAGATAAAGGAGGAGGGCGTATACTTTAATTCTCATTTAGATGGTAAGAAAATCTTTATGGGACCAGAAGAAAGCATGCAGATACAGAGTAATCTGGCATCTACTATAGCAATGGCTTTTGATGAATGTATACCTAATCCTTCTCCTAGAGAATATGTTGAAGCTTCAGTAGCAAGAACTACTAGATGGCTTGAAAGATGTCTTAAAGAGATGAAGAGACTGAATTCTTTAGAGGATACAATAAATAAAGAACAAATGCTCTTTGGAATCAATCAGGGCGGCGTTTATGATGATATAAGGATTGAGCATGCTAAAACTATATCAAAAATGGATCTTGATGGCTATGCCATAGGAGGTTTAGCTGTAGGAGAAACTCATGAGGAGATGTATAGAATAATAGACTCTGTAGTTCCTCATCTTCCAGAAGACAAACCTATATATCTTATGGGCGTAGGTCTTCCAAGCAATATTTTAGAAGCAGTAGAAAGAGGAGTGGATTTCTTTGATTGTGTTCTTCCTGCGAGAAATGGAAGACATGGCCATGTGTTCACAAAGAATGGAAAGATAAACATAATGAATGCACAGTTTGAAACTGATGCTAGACCTATAGATGAAGGTTGCCAATGTCCAACTTGCAAGAGCTATACAAGAGCTTATATAAGACATCTATTTAAGGCTAAGGAAATGCTTGCTATGAGATTATGTGTGCTTCATAATCTATACTTCTATAATAAGTTGATGCAGGATATAAGAGATGCTATCGATGGAGATTATTTCGCAGACTTCAAAAAACAAAAGCTTGAAGAATGGGGCGGAAGAGCTTAATATATATATTGTATAAACTTGTAGAGGAGGATTCATATGCCATATCTTATTCAATTATTACCTATGGTGTTAGTGTTAGTGGTTTTTTACGCTATACTTATAATTCCAGACAGAAAGAGAAGAAAACAATACGGTGAGATGTTAAAAAATCTAAAAGTCAATGATGAAATAATGACTAAGGGTGGAATCATCGGAAAGATAGTAAATCTTCAAGACGATTACATAATATTAGAAAGCGGTCCAGATAGAGCAAGAATAAAGCTCTCAAGACAAGGCATAGGTAGTCTTGTAAATCAAAAAGAAGATAATAAATAGGTTATATTACACCCCTTGTCCACATAAGATTTAGTGGATAGGGGGTGTTTGTTTTGGAGTGGAGCAAGTGTTTTTCGAATGTGGCAAAGGGAGTATTAAGATCGCTAATAGCGACTATGATCTTTGTTGTTGCCATAAGCATAGTGATGAGCTTTAGTCTTTTAAGTGTAAAAACCCTAAGTGTTACTTGGGTTGTTGTTACATGTTTAAGCATCTTGCTGGGAGCAGTGTATGCTTCTAGGAAGAATGGCGAAAAAGGCTGGATTGTAGGCTTTGGAGTTGGTCTTTGCTATTTTATACTTATTTTAATAGTCTCCGCAGTTTTTAGAGGTAATATGAGTTTTTCCGTAAATGATTTATGGAGGGGACTGCTGGCTTTGGCAGTAGGAGTATTATCTGGAATGTTAGGAATAAATATATAAAAAGTCTTTATTATGGCTAATGTATGTGATATAATGGCTTAGTAATCAATAGAATGGAGGAGTATGAAATGAAGCATATTAAAACTATAAACAGATCAAGCCTTAAGAACAGTCTTTGTAAGCCAGGATGTAAGGAATGTGCTAATTCATGCCAATCAGCTTGTAAGACTTCATGTACAGTAGCGAACTTAGCGTGTGAAAATTAATTATAATCTTTAAAAAAATTAATTATAACATAATGAAGTTAGTAATGGCAGTAACTTTTAAGTTACTGCCATCAATCTAGTTAGGAGGAATTTAAATTGGCATTAATCCACAAGTTTACTAAAGGTAATGATTTTTATGTGATTGATGTAAATTCTGGTAGCGTTCATATAGTTGACAAGCTTATTTATGATCTTATAGATGATGAAAAGTTAAGAGATAAAGAACAATTAATAAATAATTTTTCAGGAATTTACACAAAAGAAGAAATAGAAGAAGCGCTTTATGATATAAATGAATTGATAGAGGAAGGTATGCTTTACTCTAAAGATTTATATGAAGATATAGCGATGAGTGATAGAGATGATAGCTACATAAAAGCTCTATGCTTGAATGTAGTCCATGATTGTAACCTAAGATGCAAATATTGTTTTGCTGATGAAGGTGAATATAAGGGATGCAGAAAGCCAATGAGTGCTGAAATTGGTAAAAAAGCAATTGACTGGGTTATAAAAAAATCTGGTCCTAGAAGAAATATAGAAGTGGATCTTTTTGGTGGAGAACCGCTTATGGTATTTGATACTATAAAAGAAATAGTTGATTATGCTAGAGAACAAGAGAAAATACACAAAAAGAATATTAGATTTACCATGACTACCAATGCTACATTATTAAATGATGAAATAATGGAATATATGGATAAAAACATGGGAAATATAATATTGTCTATAGATGGAAGAAAAAATGTAAATGATGCAGTAAGAGTAAGAGTTGATGGAAGCGGTAGCTATGATAGAATTCTACCTAATATTAAAAAGATGGTAGATAAGAGAGATAAGTCTAAGCAATACTATGCTAGAGGTACTTTTACAAGAAATAATACTGATTTCTTTGAAGATGTGATGGCTTTAGCAAATGAAGGCTTTAAAGAAATATCAATAGAACCAGTTGTACTTCCAGATGAGCATGAACTTTCTTTAAGAAGAGAAGACCTCCCAGTTATATTTGAACAGTATGATAAGTTATATGAAGAAATGGTAAGAAGACATAGTGAAGGTAAGGATCAATTTACTTTCTATCATTTTAACATTGACCTAAACGGTGGACCATGTGTATATAAGAGAATCTCAGGATGTGGTGCTGGACATGAATATGTTGCTATAACTCCTGATGGGGAGATATACCCATGCCATCAGTTCGTAGGAAATAAAGATTTCCTTATAGGTAACTTAGATAGCTTAGACATTGATAAAGATTTAGAGCAAGAATTTAAAACAGCACATATATATAATAAGCCAAAATGCAAGGAATGCTGGGCTAGATTCTATTGTAGCGGTGGATGTCAAGCTAATAACTTCAATTTCAATGGTGACATTCATGTACCATATGAGATTGGTTGTGAGATGCAAAAAAAGAGAATTGAGTGCGCTATCGCATTAAAAGCTGTTACAATGCAATAGTAACTTCCCATTTATTGACATAATATGAGGTAGGTATTATAATCTACAGTATGAGAATTAACAGAGGGGGATAAAAATGAAAACAAAAGGCAAAGGCAAAAGTATCATACTTTTTATTCTCTGCGTTGCTGGAATAGCTTTTCTAGCATTTGCGGGGTTCCATGGGTTAGTTATAGGCTCAGGAGCAAATCAATGGGAATTTAAGTCTTTCGAGAAATCAATTACAAAGGGATTGGACTTACAAGGTGGAGTAACAGTTACTATGGAAATCCAATCTAATAAGACAGTTGCTAAGGCTGATTTAGATAAGACTAAGGAAATGATTTCTCTAAGAGTTAACAAAGCTGGAGTTGCTGAAACTGTTGTTACAACAGAAGGTGACAAAAGAATCAGAGTTGATATTCCAGGTCAGTACGATTCAAAAAGTATAGTTGATAGTTTAAGTAAAACTGGAGAACTAAGCTTTAAAGATCCTAGTGGTAATGTTTTATTAAATGGTAAGGATGTTTATAAGGCAAATGTTGGTAATGACCCAACAACTGGTCAAGTAATAATTGAATTAGAATTTAATGAATCTGGAAAGAAAAAATTCGCAGATGCCACTAGTAAATTAATAGGACAAAAAATTTCTATTTATATGGACCAAGATGAGCTTACTAGTCCAACGGTACAAAATGCAATTATAGATGGAAAAGCTCAGATAACTGGTAATAGATCAGTGGAAGAAGCTACAAAAATAGCTTCCATAATAAATGCAGGTGCACTTCCTATGCCAGTAAAAGCAGTATCTACTCAAACAGTAGGAGCTCAGCTTGGAGCTAATGCATTACCTAATGCCTTAAAAGCTGGAGCTGTAGGTATAGCAATTATATTCTTATTTATGATTTTATATTATAGAGGCCCAGGTTTAATTGCCTGTTTAGGATTGACATTATTTATATCATTAGTTTTATTCACTTTCATAGGTGTTGGTGTTACACTTACCTTACCTGGTATTGCAGCATTGTTACTTACTATAGGTATGGCAGTAGATGCTAATGTCCTGATGTTTGAAAGAATAAGGGAAGAATTGAGAACTGGTAAGTCAGTAAAAACAGCTGTTAAAGCTGGATTCCACAATGCAATGTCTTCAATAATTGACTCCAACTTAACTACTATAATATCATCGCTTGTATTATATTTCTTTGGTTCAGGTCCTGTAAAAGGCTTTGCTCTTACATTACTTATAGGTGTTGTACTAAGTATGTTCACAGCTATAGTAGTAGTTAGAGCACTTATGAATCTAGCAGTTAATATGGGATTGCTTAATAAACCAGTTGCATTTAGGGTCAAAAGGGGGTAAAACAGATGTTTAAGATTATAGAAAGAACAAAAATATGGTTTATTTCCTCTTTGTTAATAATAGCAATTGGTATTGGCTTTATGATATATAGAGGTGGACTTAATTTTGGTATAGACTTTAGAGGTGGTTCTCAAATTACGATAGATTTTAAAAAGAATTTCAATAAATCAGATGTTGATGCAATTGTTAAAAAGTATCTTGATGATGCTACTACAAACACTATTAATAATACTCAACTTGAAATTAAAACAAAATATATGGATACTACTAAGGTTGGTGACATAAAAAAAGATATTAAAGATAAGTACAAAATTGAAGATAAGGATTTTTCAGAGCAACAAATTGGTCAGTCTGTTGGTTCTGAGCTTACCAAAAACTCTTTTATTGCATTAGCAATATCTTTAGTAATAATACTAGCTTATATAGCTGTAAGATTTGAATTTAATTTTGGTATAGCTGCTATTGTTGCATTACTTCATGACGTACTTATAACTTTAACAGTGTATTCAGTGTTCAATCTACCTGTAAATACACCATTTATAGCTGCCATACTTACTATAATAGGTTACTCTATGAGTGATACCATAGTAATATTTGATAGAATAAGAGAAAACACTAAGAAGTATAGAAGAATGCATTATGTAGAGCTTGCTAATAGAAGTATAACTCAAACTTTTGCAAGATCTATAAATACAGCTTTAACCACATTAATAACTACTAGTGCTGTATATTTCTTCGTACCTTCAGTAAGAGATTTTGCTTTCCCACTCATAGTTGGTATAGTATCTGGAGCTTATTCTTCAATATTCATAGCAAGTCCAATTTGGGTAATGCTAAAGAATAGAAAAGAAAAGATAAAAGAAGCAGCTTAATAATCTTTGAAATGCATAATTTGACGATAAAGTTTGACAGACCTCCACATTTTTTGTGGAGGTCTGTCATATTTTCTCCAAAAGTGTTTGTCAAAACTGTAATTTTAAATTATAATATAGTTGTTTTCTATTTTTGGAGGAGTTAGTCATGGAAAAGATTTGGGAGAGCATATATCGCCCTAGTTATATAACTGGATACAATCCATTTATAATAAAAAATATGAATAAGGCCATAGAAAGATTGGTTAAAGCAATAAACCAAAGAGAAAAGATCGTTATATATTCAGGGTGCGATGTTGATGGTTTGTGCGGCTTAGCCTCCCTTTTGCTTGTTTTAAAATACTTGAATGCAGATGTTGAATATTATATAGGTGATGAAAAGAATAATTCGCACAGTTTAGAAACAGAAACGCTAAGAAATCATATTCACTTTCTTGGTGCTGAACTTTTGATAACTAGCGGATGTGGACTAGAATCAAAAGAGCAAGAAATTCTCTGTGGTAGTTTAGGTATAGACTTGATTATCACAGAAAATAAAAAAGTTAGATCTGATTTAAAATCGATTTACATCAATCCGAGCCAAGAAGGATGTTCTTATAGATATAAAAATCTATCCGCATCAGGAGTAATTTTTAAGTTGATGCAGGCTATTGCTATATACTATAATATGAAGAGTATTAATAGATACCTAGATTTGATTTTATTAGGTACTATATCATCTGATGCTGAAAACAAAGGAGAAAATTCTATTTTTATCAAGGAAGGCATAAACTTTCTTAATAATACGAATAGTTATGGTCTAAGAGCTATAATGGAATTTTATAATATTGATGAATTTAATTGTGATAGTATAAGAAAAATAATAAATGTTATAACTCCTGCGATTGGAGCTGTGGACAAGAAAGATAATGCTAGAATTGTGGTGGAACTCCTAACAACAAATGACATATCAAGAGCAAGACAAATTACAAAGTACTTATACAATGAAAAGATAAGATAATGATACATAATCAATTAATAATTATTTGGAGGAGAAAAGATGGATTATAAAGATAAAATAAGAGTTATTGATAACTTCCCTAAGGAAGGTATAAGCTTTAAAGATATTACTACACTAATAGGCGATGGAGAAGGCTTAAGAGCTTCTATCGACGAAATAGCTAACTACCTTAAAGAAAAACAAATAGATGTAGTAGTAGGACCAGAAGCAAGAGGATTTATCTTTGGAGTACCTGTGGCATATGCTTTAGGTGTAGGATTTGTACCTGTTAGAAAGAAAGGCAAACTTCCATATGATACAGTTGCAGTTGAATATGAATTAGAGTATGGAAAGGACTGTTTAGAGATCCATAAGGATGCAATAAAGCCAGGTGCTAGAGTTGCAATAGTTGATGATTTATTAGCAACTGGAGGAACTATAGGAGCAGTCGCAAAGCTTATAGAACAAGTTGGTGGCGAAGTGGTATCACTTGCTTTTGCTATAGAACTTACAGAATTACATGGTAGAGAAAAACTTGAGGGTTATGATATAACATCTTTAGTTCAATATGATTTGTAATACTATAGACTTATTTCTATAGATATAATATAATAAAAGATATATTTGGCTGGTTATAAAACCAGCCTTTGACTTTAAATGAGCAATTTAACAATTATGAATGAGGAGTGTAATTCGTATGCTTGAGATCTTAATTGATAAAATTAAACATAACTGTAATAACGTAGACCTTGCACTTATTGAAAAAGCATATAATTTAGCGGCAGATGCACATAAATCTCAGAAGAGAGAGTCTGGTGAACCGTACATAATACATCCTGAGAGTGTTGCTTCCATTTTAGCAGAGCTCGGTATGGATACTAGTACTATAGCGGCTGGGCTTTTGCATGATGTAATTGAGGATACGAATTACACTTATAATGATATAAAAGATATGTTTAACCAAGAGGTTGCTGACTTAGTTGACGGTGTTACTAAGCTAGACATGATAAGATATAAGACTAAAGAAGAACAGCAGGCAGATAATGTTAGAAAAATGCTTCTTGCAATGGCTAAAGACATAAGAGTCATAATAATAAAGCTTGCAGACAGGCTTCATAACATGAGAACTTTAAAATTTATGCCTGAGGCGAAACAAAAAGAAAAAGCTAAGGAAACACTTGATATATTTGCACCACTTGCACATAGATTAGGTATGTCTAAGATAAAGTGGGAGCTTGAAGATTTAGCTTTTAGGTATTTACACTCAGAGGAATACTACGACTTAGTTAAGCAGATTGCTGAAAAGAGAATAGAAAGAGAAAATTACATAGCTAATATAATTGATGAACTTACTGAAAATCTTGAGTCTGCTGGAATAGATTCTGATATAGATGGAAGACCAAAGCATTTTTACAGCATATACAGAAAGATGGTAAACAAGAATAAGAATATAGAACAAATATTTGATCTTACTGCTATAAGAATCTTAGTTAATTCAGTAAAAGATTGCTATGCAGCTTTAGGAATTGTTCATACCATATATAAACCACTGCCTGGTAGATTTAAAGATTATATAGCCATGCCTAAGCCTAACATGTATCAATCCTTACATACTACAGTAATAGGTCATCAAGGAAAGACTTTTGAGATCCAGATTAGAACCTTCGAGATGCATAAAACTGCAGAATACGGTATAGCTGCACACTGGAAGTATAAAGAAGGCGGTTCTGAAAACAAAGAAGATACCTTTGAAACTAAGCTTTCTTGGTTAAGAGATATGCTGGAATGGCAGAAGGATACTGCAGATGCAGAGGAGTTTATGGAAGGCTTCAAGATGGACTTATTCTCAGACGAGATTTTTGTCTTTACTCCTAAGGGCATAGTTATAAGTCTGCCTAACGATTCTACACCTATAGACTTTGCATATAAGATACATACAGATGTAGGTAATAAATGCGTAGGGTCTAAGGTGAACGGAAAAATGGTTCCTTTAGACTATAAGCTGAAGACCGGTGAGATTGTAGAAATACTTACCTCATCAGTGGCAAAAGGGCCTAATATAGATTGGCTTAATATAGCTACTAGCAATCAAGCTAAGAGTAAGATAAAACAATGGTTTAAAAGAGCTAAGAGAGAAGAAAATATAGATAAAGGTAAAGATATAATCGAAAAGGAAGCAAAGAAGCAACTTGCTAATTTTTCTGATTTAGTTAAAGGTGAAGGCTTTGAAAAGCTTCTTAAGAGATACAACAACCTAAGAACTGTAGATGATATATATGCAGCAGTTGGAATAGGTATGGTATCAGCTTCCACTATAATTTCTAGGCTTAAAGAATACAGTGCCACTGAAAAAGTTATTCAGTCTAATGAACAGATAACAAAAAATATTGAAGAACATATATCTAAAGGTGAAAAGGTACATAAAAAAGATATCAATTATGGAATAACCGTTAAAGGTGAAAGTAACCTTATGGTTAGATTTGCAAAGTGTTGTAATCCAGTGCCTGGAGATGAGGTTGTTGGATTTATAACTAGAGGTAGAGGTATTTCAGTACATAGAAAAGACTGTAGTAACTTTAAGACCATAATGATTGAAGAACCAGAAAAGATAGTGGAAGTAAACTGGGGAGTTGCAAAAGGTGCGTATACTGCAGAGATACAAGTTAGATCTGAAGATAGAGATGGGCTTCTTGCAGATATAATGACGGTGATAACAGAGTCAAAGCTTCCTCTAAATGGACTTAATGCAAACTCAACGAAGACTAATACAGCTTTAGTAAATATAAAGGTAAAGATAGATAATGTAGAACAGCTTAAGGAGCTTATGAGAAAGATAAGAAAGCTTAAAGGCGTTCTGGATGTATATAGAATGAATAGCTAGATTAATATATAACTATAGTTGTTTCTTTATAAGGCTCTGTTAAAGTACTGTGTTGAACATAGCATTTTATAAATATGTTTTGTAAAAAATCTAATATAATTGTAATAGGATGTGATGTCATGAGAGCAGTGGTTCAAAGAGTAAAAAGCTCTTCTGTGACTGTGGATAATGAAGTTGTAGGAAAAATAGAAAAAGGCTTTAATGTACTTATAGGAATAAGTAAAGATGATACTATAGAAGATTTAAAGTATATAAAAGACAAGATAATAAACCTTAGAGTATTTGAGGATGAAAATGCAAAAATGAACAAGTCCCTAATTGAAGTGGAAGGAGAGCTTTTATTAATCTCTCAATTCACTTTGTATGGAGACTGCAGAAAAGGAAGAAGACCTAACTTTATGGAGGCTCTTGGAGGAGATGAAGCTAAGAAGCTTTATGATTTATTTGTAGATATGTGTAGACAAGAAAACATAAAGGTAGAAACAGGAATCTTTGGAGCTGATATGAAGGTAGACATTCTAAATGATGGTCCTGTAACCTTGATATTGGATAGTAAAAAGAATTTTTAAGGAGGTCTTAATATGAATATAGCTAGAATTCCAGTAGGATCAAACTTTGAAAATTGCTACATTGTTATCAATGACACTACCAACGAAGGAATTGTTATTGATCCAGGTGCAGATAGCGAAAAGATAATAGACTACTTAGAAACTAAAAATATAAAACCAGTAGTTATTCTTATAACCCATGGACACTTTGACCATGTAGGAGCAGTAGTAGACATAAAGGATAAGTACGGAATAGAGTTTTATATAAATCAAATTGAAGAAGAGCTTATCTTAAAAAACACTTATGTTTTTGGTAATATTCCAAAGGCTGACCATCACCTAAATGATGGTGATGAATTAGAATTTGCAGGTATAAAGCTTAAGTGTATACACACTCCTGGACACACTCCTGGTGGAATGTGCTTTTTAATGGGGGATATACTAATAGCTGGTGACACATTATTCCAACAGTCAATAGGAAGAACTGATTTTACTGGAGGAGACTTTGCAACTCTAATAAATAGTATTACTGAAAAATTAATGATTCTGGATGACTCTGTAAGAGTATTACCTGGTCATGGAGATACTACAACTATTGGTTTTGAGAGAAATAACAATCCGTTTTTAGAATAGTTTATAACAATTCCCTTTATGTAAGGAGCACTTATGGAAATTAAGATAAAACTAAATGATGAAAAATATAGATATGATGTGTATCAGATGTTCAATATTTTCTTCACCTTTCAAGACATTTCTTTTGTCAAGGAAGGTGAAGATTTCTGCGTGTCAATAAATGCTGACAATATGGAGATGACAAAATCTCAAGAAGTTCTTTATAAAGGAAATATTGAAGAAGGTAAAAAAGAAGAAATAAAAAGAAACATTTTTATAGCCTTGTCTAATCTAACAGGAGAGAAATATCCTTGGGGCACTATGATAGGTATTAGACCAAGCAAAAGGGCCTTAAAGTTTATAAACGAAGGATTATCTGAAGAAGAGATAATAAAACACTATAATGATGAATTCTTAGTACAAAGAGAAAAAGCTGAGCTTTGTATAGAAGTAGCTAAGTATGAAGAAAAGTTTGTAAATAAGGATAGTAACACAATAAGTATTTATGTCGGTATGCCGTTTTGCCCTACTAGATGCCTTTACTGTTCCTTTGCATCTAATCCAATAGCTGGTTGCAAGAAGCAAGTTGATCCTTATTTAGAAGCATTATCAAAAGAAATAGTTGCTATTAAAGATTATGTAGACAGCAAAGCTTTAGTTATTGAAACTGTATATTTTGGTGGTGGCACACCAACTTCTGTGGATAATGAACAATTTGAAGATCTAATGAAGAAGGTTTATGATAGTTTTGTCTATAACAGAAACATCAAGGAATTTACAGTAGAGTGTGGAAGACCTGATAGTATAACTGTTGAAAAGCTAGAAACTATGAAGAGATATTCTGTAGATAGAATAAGTATCAATCCTCAAAGTATGAATGATTCAAGCTTAAAAGAAATAGGTAGAAATCATAGTGTACAGGATGTAGTTGAAAAGTTCAACTTGGCTAGAAGCATAGGCTTTGATAATATAAATATGGATATAATCGTAGGTCTTCCAAATGAGGGATTAAAAGAGATCGACAATACCTATGAAAGTATACTAAAGTTAAATCCAGACAGCCTTACAGTTCATGGAATGTCTATTAAAAGAAGCTCAAGGCTCCATGAAAATTTAGTTTTAAAGCAAAGTATACATATACCTAAGCAGGATGAGCTAAATAAAATGTACGATAAGACTAAAACTTTAGCAAAAGAATTAGGCATGTATCCATATTATATGTATAGACAGAAGAATATGGTAGGAAATATGGAGAATGTAGGTTATTCTAAAGAAGATAAAGAATGTATATATAACATTCAAATGATTGAGGACAATCAAACTATAATTGCTTTAGGAGCAGATGCGGTTTCGAAGGTAGTGTTTTTAGAAGAAAATAGAATAGAGCGTTTTGGAAATGTAAAGGATGTTAAAGAGTACATTAATAGAATAGATGAGATGATAGAAGGCAAAATAGCTTTGCTTAACACACTATATTAAGTTTTGGAGGTAATTTACATGTCATCAATACAGGCACCTAAGGGTACAAAGGATATGCTGCCAGGAGATGCATATAAGTGGCATTACGTAGAGGAGAAGTTTAGAAAACTATCAAGAGAGTATGGAATAAAAGAAATTAGAACTCCTATATTTGAACACACAGAACTATTTTTAAGAGGAGTAGGGGAAACTACTGATATAGTTCAAAAAGAAATGTATACTTTTGAAGATAAAGGTGGAAGAAGCGTAACTCTTAAGCCTGAAGGTACAGCACCTGCAGTTAGAGCTTTCATTGAGAGCAGTCTCTACGCTGATGCTCAGCCTACAAAGCTTTATTACTTTACACCAGCTTTTAGATATGAGAATGTTCAAAAGGGAAGACTTAGACAATTTCACCAATATGGCATAGAGGTTTTCGGCTCTAAAGAGGCTTCTGTAGATGCAGAAATAATGTCTTTAGCAATGAGAGCACTAGAAGAGTTTGGACTTAATGATCTTAGTTTAAATATAAACAGCTTAGGATGTCCACACTGCAGAGAAAAGTTCAACAATGCCCTAAAAGAATATCTTAAGGAAAACCACGATAACCTATGTCCTACTTGTAAGACTAGATTCGACAGAAATCCTATGAGAATACTTGATTGTAAGGAAAAGAAGTGTAAGGAGATAACAGAAAAAGCTCCAATAATACTGGATTTTATTTGCGAAGAATGCAGTACTCATTTTGAGAACCTTAAGGGTTATCTAGATGCTTTAGGAATAAAATATACTGTAGATTCTAAGATTGTAAGAGGTTTGGATTACTATACAAAGACTGTTTTCGAGATAATACACGATGGACTTACTGTTTGTGGAGGCGGAAGATACGATAAGCTAATCGAAGAGATTGGAGGACCTTCTATGCCTGCCTTTGGATTTGGATTAGGACTAGAAAGACTGCTTATGATCATCGAAAATCAAGGAGTAGATATTCCTAAGCCAGTATATATAGATTTATTCGTAGGTTCAATAGGTGAAAAATCCAATTTTGAAGCATTAAAATTGATTTGCGATTTGAGGAAATATGGAATATACTGTGAATGTGACCATATGAAAAAGAGCGTTAAGGCTCAAATGAAGTATGCCAATAAGATTGGAGCAAGATTCACTTTAGTATTAGGTGAAGACGAAATTGCTAATAGATCTGCAAAGATTAAAAATATGCAAAGTGGTGAGGAACAGGTTATAAATCTAGATGATTTGACTTGCCTTGCAAAATTAATAAAAGAGCAATAGGAGGATACACCATGGGTGAAGCATTACAAGGATTAAAGAGAACCATAATG
Organism: Clostridium sp. C8-1-8; assembly: GCF_009928445.1. GTDB lineage: Bacteria > Bacillota > Clostridia > Clostridiales > Clostridiaceae > Clostridium_AR. Next base: position 344,152 of record NZ_JAABNO010000002.1, read on the forward strand.
TGTGGTGAAGTAAGAGAAAGCAACATTGGTGAAAGCATAACAGTAATGGGATGGGTTCAAAGAAAAAGAAATTTAGGCGGATTAGAGTTCGTAGACTTAAGAGACAGAACTGGAATCCTTCAAGTTGTTTTTGGAGATGAGATAAACAGCGAAGCTTTTAATAAAGCAGGTGCTGTAAGACCAGAATACTGTATAGCTGTTACAGGTGAAGTTGTAAAAAGAGAAGCGCCAAATAACAATATTCCTACAGGAATGGTTGAGCTTAAGGCTAAATACATAAAGATATTATCAGAGTCTGAAACTCCACCAATATATATTAAAGAAAACTTAGATGCTGCAGAAAATATAAGATTAAAATATAGATATCTTGATTTAAGAAGACCAGATATGCAAAATATATTCAAGATAAGACATAGAGCTACTAAGGCAGTAAGAGATTATTTAGATAATAATGGGTTCTTAGAAGTTGAGACTCCAATACTTACAAAATCAACTCCAGAAGGAGCTAGAGATTACTTAGTGCCTTCAAGAAACTATCCAGGAATGTTTTATGCATTGCCTCAATCTCCACAGCTATTTAAACAGCTTCTAATGGTGTCAGGCTTTGATAAGTACTTCCAAATAGCTAAATGCTTCAGAGATGAAGATTTAAGAGCTAATAGACAGCCTGAATTTACTCAAATTGACCTTGAAATGAGCTTTGTTGAAGCTGATGATGTAATGGCTTTAAATGAAGGATTAATAGCTCATGTATTTAAGGAAGTATTAGGTGTGGAAGTAAAGCTTCCAATTAAGAGAATGACCTTCAAAGAAGGAATGGAAAAGTACGGTTCAGATAAGCCAGATCTAAGATTTGGTATGGAAATAACTGATCTTACTGAAGTTGTAAAGTTTGCAGAATTTAAAGTGTTTGCTGATGCTATAGCTAATAACGGATCTGTAAGGGCTCTTAACTTAAAGGGTGGAGCTTCTATGGGAAGAAAAGATATAGATAGACTAGGCGAATTCGTTAAGACCTTTAAGGCAAAGGGATTAGCTTGGATTCAACTTAAGGAAAATGAAGTGAAATCACCTATAGCTAAATTCTTAAAGGAAGATGAACTTAAGAATATAATAAATACTATGAATGCTGAAGATGGTGACTTAATACTTATAGTTGCAGATAAGAATTCCGTAGTATTCCAAAGTTTAGGTCAATTAAGATTAGAATTAGCTAAGAAGTTTGATTTAATAAAAGATAAGACTGAGTTCAATTTCACTTGGATCACTGAGTTCCCGCTTTTCGAGTACGACGAAGAAGAAGGAAGATACTTTGCAGCTCACCATCCATTCACAATGCCAATGGATGAGGATATAGAGTTCTTAACTTCAGACCCAGGAAAAGTAAGAGCTAAGGCTTACGATTTAGTTCTAAACGGAGAAGAGCTTGGTGGAGGATCAATAAGAATACACGACACTAAGTTACAAGAGAAGATGTTTGAAGCTTTAGGCTTTACTACAGAATCAGCTTGGGAGAAGTTCGGGTTCTTACTTGAAGCCTTTAAGTTTGGACCACCACCTCACGGCGGATTAGCTTTTGGTCTTGACAGAATGATAATGTTCTTAGCAGGAACAGATAACATAAAAGATGTTATAACATTCCCTAAAAACCAAAATGCATTCTGTTACTTAACAGAAGCTCCTAATGTGGTAGATGAAAAGCAATTAACTGAACTAGGTATTGCTACAGTTAAGAGTGAAAAATAAGAAAAATTAATATGGCTATAAAAATAAAACTTATTTGTCTTTTGAATTTTTTCATATATTCAGAAAGACATATAAGCAAAAAGTCGCTGAAGATATTCAGCGACTTTTTTTACTCATTAGGTAATTATATTTTAGATAAAGCTGTTTGAAAAAAAAGTAACCTTTAGTTTGAGTTCAATAAGTTACTATGAGTTTAAATGTTACTAGGAAATTATATCTTAATATTGTATAAAATATAGTCAGATGATACAATATATACGGTATATAGGTATACTAATAGGAGTGATAAATTATGGACGAAACATTTGATGATGTTGTAGATGAAAAAAGTGAAAAGCTTAAAAAAGATATATTAGTTAGACTAAGAAGAATAGAAGGGCAAGTAAAAGGCATTCATAATATGATAGATAAGAATGTGTGCTGTCCAGATGTTCTTGTTCAAATAGCTGCTATAAGAGCAGCAATAAATAAAGTAGGCGGTATGATCATAGAAGATTATGCTAGAAACTGCATGGGCATACCTCACGACTCAGAAGCAGAAGAAGGATTAGCACAGCTGATCAAGACAATCAATACATTTATGAAGTAATAGGAATAAGTTAAAGGATTCAATGATTATTCATTGAATCCTTTTTCTACTTTCAGTTTCCCTTATATGCCTTGGGAAAGAGAAAGTAGCTTCAGTGACTTTCTTAATCTCTAATAAGGGCGTCGTTCTTTATTTATAACTTCAATGTAGTGATGCCTTGCGGAGCTTATCAGTCTTGTAAGAGTTGATACAAATATTACTCCTAAAGCTAGAGTACCTGCACTTGCTAGAGTAGTTAGTAAAGTGTTAAAAGCCTTTGCAGTATCACCTCTAACAGCTTCATACATTGTATAGTACATGCCTCCTCCAGGTACTAGCGGGATTAGAGCACATATAACTATTGTGGTTACAGGAGTTTTTAGTATTCTTGCACAGGCCTCCGAATAAGCGCTGAAGACTATTGAGGAAATAAACAATCCAACTATGTCTGAGCCTGTAGATTGAAGAGCTAGCTTATATATGAGCCAGCTTATCATGCCTCCTATGGAAGCAAATATAAGATTTTTTCCTTTTATATTAAATATAATACCAAAACCTAAGGTGGCTATAAGTGCAGCTATAGTTTCTTTTAGTAACATTTTAGATACCTCCGAAGTTCTTTAACCATAATATAAGAATAGCACCAGTTCCAACAGCGATAGAAATAGCTATAAGAAAAGCTTCAGCGGCTCTTGTAAGCCCAGAAACCAAATCTCCTGCTATTGTATCTCGTATTGCATTAGTTATAGCAAGCCCAGGGACTAGAAGCATTACTGCACCTATTATGACTATATCTGTGTTTGAAGCTATACCTAATTTCACTGAAACTAAAGCCATTACAGCCACAATAGCCCCACTTATACTATTTATAAAGAAGTCATTTATATTAAGCTCACTGCAGAGATTAGAGAACAACTTTATTACTACACCTATAATAAAGGCTGCAATGGCATCTTTTATATTTCCACCAAATAGTATAGAAAAAGCAGCTGCACCCAAAGCTGAGAAAAACAGAGTTATCAGAGGGCTGTATCTTTTGCCGTTTTCTATCTTAAGAAGCTCATCGTAGAACTGATCTACTGAAAGGTTTTGTGTTTGTATGTTTCTTGATAGATCATTAACTCTAGAAATCTTCTCTAGGTTCACTGTGCGTTTATGGATTCTTTTTACCAAAGAAGTAGTCTTGTGATCTTCATCAGAAACCGTAGCCATTATACCCGTAGGAGTAACAAAGCTGTCTGCATGCTCTACACCAAAAGCTTTACAGATCCTCCAAATAGTTTCTTCAACTCTATATGTTTCACCACCGCTTTCTAATATGATTTGTCCAGCAAAGGTTGCCACATGTAAGATTTTATTAATGTCCATGATAACCTCATATTTTTAAATAAATTTTAGTCATTAAATAATACCAGTTGTATTATAACACATAAATCAATTTTACTTAATTGCTAATTTTATATATTATAATCCTATTCTAGCAGAGTAGTATTATGGCTTAATTAACTTGTGAGATTAGTTAAGTTTTAAAGTTTATTCCTATTTATAATTTACTTATATTTAGAAGCTTTTTTTATAAATTTAGATAATTATAGCGGATATTTAATGCTAATATAAAATTTTACTTTATAGTAAAGGCGTGGACATATATAATGGAGTTATACTAAAATAGTAATAATGAGATTTTTTTACAATAACACTGATTATAATGTTTTCATGGTATTTTTTATAATGATATTGAGTTGATTAAATTCTAATTAAAACTTATAATCTATATAAACGAAAGATTTTGGGGTGATAGAATGAATTTTAATAGTTTACAAAATAATGATCAGGATATTTTTAAGCTTGTAGAAAAAGAACTACATAGACAACAAGATGGTATTGAATTAATAGCTTCTGAAAACTTTGCTAGCGAAGCAGTTATGGAGGCTATGGGATCTTATTTAACTAACAAATATGCTGAAGGATATCCAAGCAAAAGATATTATGGCGGATGTCACGTAGTTGATGAGGTTGAAGAAATTGCTAGAGAAAGAGCTAAGAAACTTTTTGGTGCTGAACATGCAAACGTACAGCCACATTCTGGATCTCAAGCAAACATGGCAGTATATTTTTCTGTATTAAATCCTGGGGATACAGTTTTAGGTATGGATTTAAGTAATGGTGGACATTTGACTCACGGATCACCAGTAAACTTCTCAGGAAAATTGTTTGAATTTGTTTCTTATGGAGTAGATAAAGCTACAGAAACCATAGATTATGAAGAAGTTAGAAGAATAGCCTTAGAGTGTAAACCTAAGATGATTGTTGCTGGTGCTAGTGCATATTCAAGAACTTTGGATTTCCCTAAGTTTAGAGAGATAGCTGATGAAGTAGGAGCATACTTTATGGTGGATATGGCTCATATTGCTGGTCTTGTAGCTACTGGAGAACACCCATCACCAGTGCCATATGCAGACTTTGTTACTTCAACTACCCATAAAACTTTAAGGGGACCAAGAGGTGGATTAATACTTTGTAAGGAAAAGTATGCTAAGGATGTAGATAAGACTATATTCCCAGGTATGCAAGGTGGCCCACTTATGCATATAATTGCTGCAAAAGCTGTATGCTTTAAGGAAGCTTTAGATCCTTCATTTAAAGAGTATGCAACACAAGTTGTAAAGAATGCAAAGGTACTTGGAGAAGAGCTTATAGCTAGAGGCTTTAAGCTAGTATCAAATGGTACTGACAATCACCTTATATTGGTAGATTTAAGCAACAAAGATATAACTGGTAAGGAAGCTGAAATATTACTTGATTCCATAGGTATTACCGTAAATAAAAATACTGTGCCTAACGAAACTAGAAGTCCATTTGTAACAAGTGGAGTAAGAATAGGAACTCCCGCAGTTACAACTAGAGGTTTCAAGGAAGAAGATATGAAGGTAATAGCTGAAATAATTGATTATGCTATAAGTAATAAGGATGGAGATCTTACAGTAGCAAAAGAAAAGGTTAAGGTTCTTTGCGATAAGTATCCATTATATAGATAATTATAAATAAAGAGATTCTATTAAATATGAACCACTGAAGCTGAAAATAGTCTATCGTATCGAAATAAGATACTGCACTATGTAGCTAAAGTGGTTCCTTAATTTGGTTAGAATAATATCTTAAATAAGTTTAACCGGTTAATAAAAAATAGCATAAATAAATATATAAGGATTATAAGGAGAGAGTATATGGAATTTATAGATTTACACTGTGACACAGCATATAAACTTGTGCATGATAAAACAGCAGGTTTAAGAAAAAATGATTTTTCTGTAGATATAGAAAAGCTTAAGAAAGGTAATGCTAGAGCTCAATTTTTTGCATTGTTCTTAGAAAAAGATGAATGTACTGATTTGAAAAATGATTGCCTTGATATGTACAACAGATTAAAGGGTGAAATTGAAAAGAATTCTTCTGAAATAGCTATAGTAAGAAATTACGAAGAATACTTAGGAAATATCAAGGAAAATAAGTTAGGGGCTTTTATTACTATAGAAGAAGGCGGAGCTATAAAGGGAAGTTTAGAAAACCTAAAAGAATTTTACGATTTGGGAGTAAGACTTATAACATTAACTTGGAACTTTGAAAATGAGATTGGATATCCTCATTGTAAGAAGGAGTTTAAGGAAAAGGGGCTTAAACCTTTTGGCATAGAAGCAGTTGAGATGATGAATGACCTTGGAATCATAGTAGATGTATCACATCTTTCTGACGGAGGTTTTTATGATGTAGTTAAATACTCTAAAAAACCTTTTGTGGCCTCTCACTCAAATTCTAGAGTAGTTAGAAATCATTCTAGAAACTTAACTGATGAAATGATTAAGCTGTTAAGCTCTGCAGGTGGGGTTATGGGATTAAACTTCTGTAGTGGATTTATGGGAACAACCAAGGTAGCAAGGATTGAGGATATGGTTGAACATATAAAGCATATAAGGCAAGTAGGGGGAATTGACTGCATAGCACTAGGCAGTGATTTTGATGGAATAGAGAATGAAGTTGAAATAAAGGATGCTAGTGAAATGGGCAAACTTGCAGAAGCGTTACTGAAAAATAACTTTTCACAGGAAGAAGTTGAAAAGATATTCTTTAAAAATGCGGAAAGAATAATAAAAGAAGTACTATAGATTAGGTTGCAGGGGATTATTTTATGAATGACTTAAGCGGGAAAGTGATTATTGTAACAGGGGCATCAAAGGGAATTGGAAAAGATATTGCTATCAATTTAGCTTCCAAGGGAGCATCCTTAGTGGTTAATTATTATAAGGATGAGCAGGGGGCTAAGGAGGTTGTTGAATTTATTAAAACTAATGGTGGTTATGCTGTAGCATGCCAAGGAGACGTAGGAAAATATGTTGAAGCTGAGAAGCTTATTGAATTTACTATAAAAACCTTTGGAAAGTTAGATGTTCTTGTGAATAACGCAGGAGTGTCTTATATAGGATTACTTATGGATATAAGTGAGGAAGAAATCAATAAGCTTATAGATACCAATATAAAGGGAGTAATATATACATCTAAGTTAGCAATACCATATTTCTTGAGTAAGGGAAAAGGGAATATAGTTAATATATCTTCTATCTGGGGAAAAACTGGAGCTGCTTGTGAAGTTGTTTATAGCGCAACTAAGGGAGCAATAAATAGCTTTACTAAGGCTTTAGGGAAAGAATTAGCACCATCAATGATAAGAGTTAATGGTGTTGCGCCAGGTGTTATAAATACAGCAATGAATAAGTGGTTATCGCAAGATGAAGCAACTGAACTTACAGAGGAAATACCTATGGGGAGATTTGGTGAAGGAAGTGAAGTGGCAGAAGTTGTTAGCTTTCTTTGCTCTGAGCAGTCTTCCTATGTAACTGGACAGATAATAACTATTGATGGTGGTATGATCTAGAGTAGCAGAACTTAAAGCTATTTAAAATACTTATATTACTGCGAGATAGGTATTTTAAAAGTGTAAATACTGCTAGAAGATGATAAATTGATATAGATCTACAGTTAGAAATTTAAGTTATACTTGTATATAATTCTTATTGGTAAGGATTATATTTAGAAGTTAATTTTATAACCCTATACAATAGTATAGCTGCAGTAGTTTTAATGATTACTGTAACATATCCGAGTTATATGGAAAGGGCATATGTTATGCTTAATGTAAAGATACTTGATTTATGTAAGTTGGAAGACGTTAATTTTTTATGTGCTGTAGTAGTAAGTCGATATAAGGGCAAGTGGATTTTCGTAAGAGAAAAAGGTAAGGAAACATGGGAGCTTCCTGGTGGAACTCATGAAATAGGAGAGAGTATAACTGATACCGCTAAGAGAGAATTATTTGAAGAAACCGGAGCTATAAAGTTTAGTCTAGTACCAATAGCCATATCTTCTGTAAATACAGAAGATAAAGAATCTTATGGACTATTGTTCTATTCAGAAATAAGTGAACTAGGAAAGCTACCAGAGTCTGAAATTGAAGAAATTAGAATGTTTGATACCTTGCCGGATAAACTAACTTACCCATCAATTCATGATAAATTATTTAATAGGGTAGTAGAGTATTATTGTAGCCACAAACTTTAGTAATTTGATTTACTAGTATAATTTATTAAGAAGAATAATGTAGCAGAGCATATCTAGTGCTCTGCTACATTATTTTAAACATAATATTTTTAATATATAAGCTATTTCAGTTAGGGAATTTTTAATGAATAAAAGCAAAGGTAGAATCGTTTATTTCTCGTTGGGGGCAGTATCAGCTAAAGCTAAGTCGAAGAAGAATTCTACTCCCTTAGAGGTATTTCTTACGCCAAAGGTGCTGTTATGCTGATTGAGCATTTGTTTGACTATAGCAAGGCCTAGACCGCTACTGCCTTCAGCACGGCTACGAGCTTTATCCACTCTATAGAATTGAACCCAAACCTTTTCCAAATCTTCTTTATCTAAAAAAGCACCGGTATTCTCAATGGAAAACTTAACTCTTTTGCTATCTATACCTATATAAATATTTATGGCTTCACCTTCGTTAGTGTATTTTATTGCATTAGTTACGAAGTTTGTTATAACACTCTCTATTTTAAATTCATCTCCTAACACTAGAGCTTTGCTTGCGTCAGGATAGCTTTTATTTATCTGCAGGTTTCTTTCAGCAAAGTTATTTGCGTATTTAAATAATATGGTGTCGGTTAAAGTTATAATATCAAAAGCCTCTATTTGAAGTTTGTTATTATCTGCTTCAAGCCTTGATAATTCTAGCATATCCATAACTAATTTGTTCATCTTATTTGATTCATCAATTATTATATCTAAATATATATCCTTTGCTTCGCCTTCTACTATATTATCCTTTAGACCTTCTGCATAGCCTTCAATGATTCCAATAGGTGTTTTAAGTTCATGAGAAACTCCTGCTATGAAGTCTTTACGTATCTTTTCCAGCTTTCTTTCTTTTTCTATGTCTTCTTGAAGTTTTTTGTTTTTGATTGTAAGGTCTGTTAGTGACTTCGATAGATTTTCTGATAAAAAGTTTAAAGTATTTGCCAGATTGCCTATCTCATCTTCTCTATCAGTGACACATTTCTCAGAAAAATCCATAGAGGACATTCTATGAGCTACATTATTTAATCTAACTAGAGGCTTAGAGATTAAGTTGGAATAAATAAAGGATAAAATTAGCCCAATAAATATTAAAGCTAAAAATATATATTTATAAAATTCTCCTATTATAGATGAAGCTTCTTCAACGCTTTGAAAGGAAGTTACAGCTATTATAATACAATCATTTTTTGATTTTAGGGACATGGGGCTTATTATAGCAATATGTCTTAAGCCATCATTTGAAGTATCAGCATAAATTTTACTTAAGGACTTTCCATCATTTAAGAAGCTGTCTACACCACCAGGACTATCGGCAATACTTGTGAAAATGCTATTAAATATCTTAGAAACCACATTTCTACTTGAATCGGGATTAGAGAAATAACGTCCGTATCCATCTACAGAAAATATCCCTAATATTGAATTGTTGTCATATCCGTAAGTCACCAAAGCCCTTGAAAGTACATCTTCATTAGGTATGTTATAAGAGTACTGACTCTTAAAGTTTTCAAGGCTTTTGCTTAAGATTTTAGTTTTCTTATCAACATAAAAACTCTCAAAAAAGAATATCTGGAAGATAGCTGCAGCCAGCATCAATCCTACAATCAATCCAAAGGTGATTACGAAGATTCTTTTTGATATACTTTTTTTCATTACTTCACCTCAAATTTATATCCACTTCCCCTAACGGTAGTTATGAATTCAGCCTTATCTAAGAGTTTTTCCCTTAGTCTTTTTATGTTTGTGTCTACGGTTCTGGAGTCTCCATAGTAATCAATGCCCCAAACATTGTCTAGTATTTGATCTCTTGTAAGAGCAATACTCTCATTAGAAACTAAATAAAGAAGTAAGTCAAATTCTTTAGGGGATAGGTTGATGGTTTTGTCATAAACCAGAACCTCATGGGAAATCTTATTTATCTTAAGGCCATCATAGTCCATTATGTTTGTGTCAGTTTTATTGCTTGTTCTTTTTAATAAAGCTTTTACTTTAGCTACTAAAACCTTTGGACTAAAAGGTTTTGTAACATAGTCATCTGCTCCTAATTCATAGCCTAAAAGCTTATCATCTTCTTCGCTTCTAGCTGTAAGCATAATTATAGGTGTGGTTGAAACCTCTCTAATTTTCTTACATACCTCGAAGCCATTGAGCTCAGGCATCATAATATCTAAAATAACTAAATCTATTTTTTCTTCAGCATAAATATTTAAGGCTTCTTTTCCATTCTTTGCTTCAAATATCTTAAAATCTTCCTTTATAAAGTAGTCTCTTAAAAGGAATCTTATTCTAATTTCATCTTCAACTATAAGTAGTGATAAGGACATAATTAACCCTCCTTGCAATTATTACACTTTTATTATACATAAGAAATGTGTCAATATGTAGACAATAAACATGGTTTTACTCTTTTAAAAAATATTTTTATTAGTAATAGAAGTTGTAGTTATGTCATATAAGGATTTTTTGACAAAAGGTTGAGTTTAAGTAATCTTGTAAGGTACAAATTTCAATGTGAGGAATATCAGAAATTTTTCACATTGAGTTTATATTAATATTATTATAAAATGTATAGATAGAGTTGGTTAAATTCATTTGTATAGAATTAAAAGGTAAAAATGTGGATATATTTTATCGTGAATAGACAATTATCTATTTTAATGTAGATTGGAGATTTTTAATGTATAGATTGAACTTAGATAGTAATACTACGAAGCTTGAAAATGGGCTTACAATAATAACTGTAAAAAAGGATACACAACTTGCTTCCATAAATGTAGGGGTTAAGGTAGGGTCCTTGAACGAAGGCATAAAGGAAAAAGGTGTGGCACATTTCATAGAACATATGTTGTTCAAAGGAACCAAAACTAGAGATAATAAGACCTTAAATGACGAATTGGAATTTTTAGGTGGAGAGTATAATGCATATACTGATTATTGCTCAACGGTGTATGGCGTTACTTGCTTGCATGAAGAGATAGTAAAGGCTATTGAACTTTTAGCAGATATGGTTACAGCTTCAACCTTTGATAAAGAAGAACTAGAGAAGGAAAGAGGAGTAATATTAGCAGAAATAAAGACTAGTAAGGATGACATAGAGGACTTAAGTTTTAAAAGAATTAACGAAATTGCCTTTGAACATAGTCCTTTACGATATGAGATAAGTGGAGATGAAGAAAGCGTAGGCAGCTTCACTAGAGAAGACTTAGTGGATTTCTATAAGAGATTCTATACTCCAGACAATACCATAATAACTATTGTATCTTCTTATGACCATGATGAGGCTATTAATACTCTTTCTAAATATTTTGGTAATTGGAGCGGTAAGTTAGGAAGCATAAGTTCTATAGCAAGAGAAAAAAATAAAGAAGTAACTTTAACTACTTATAAAAGAGATATTGAGCTTAGTACTATAACTTATCTTTATACTTTGGATCATATTGTTAATGAGGAAGAGCTAGCACTGAAGATACTAAACCATAAGTTTGGAGAAAGTGCAAATTCAATACTTTTTAGAGAACTAAGGGAGGAAAGAGGTCTTGCCTATGATGTATATACTAATTTGGATCTTGGAAAAGATATAAAGACTCTTTATATCTTTACATCAGTGGAAGATGAAAACATTGAAGAGGCCCTAGAAGCTATAGATGATTGTATTGAAAAGATTAAGCTAGAAGAGATACCTTTTCCTAAGAGCACCATTGAGCTTATGAAAAAGGTTCACAAAACTGCTGTGGTTTCTACTTTGGATGATAGTGCTGAACTTTCAAGTTATATACTTAACCAAGTGCTTGAAGGCGAGCCAATTGATGAATTTATACATGATATGGGAAGACTTAATCATATAGAGAATATTGATCTGTACAACACAGCAAGAAAGATATTTAATAAGCCTACCATACACATTTTGAGAGCTGATAAGGAAGCCGAGGAAATAGATGAATAAAATTACCAATATAGAGGTACAAAAGAGAAACAAGAATAGAGTAAATGTATATATAGACGAGGAGTTTTCATTTGCCTGCGAAGCAGAACTTATCTATAGATATAGTTTGAAAAAAGATACTGCAGTGGAAATAGAGAAACTTAAGAGCATAATAGAAGAAGAAGATTTCCTAAAATGCAAGAACTCAGCTTTAAGGATAATAGAAAGAACCCACAAGACAGAGAAGGAAATAAAGGATAAGCTTTTTGAAAAGGGCTTTCCTGAACCTTTAATAAAAAGAACTTTAGAGTTTTTAAGAGAGTATAATTTTGTTGATGACAAAATGTATGTGGAGATGTACCTAAAGGAAAAGATAAATACTCAAGGGAAAAATAAGATTTATTATAATTTATTAAGAAAAGGTGTTTCAGAAGAATTATTAAAGGACAAAATAAGTAGTATAAATACTGAAGCAGAAAATGATGGAGCATATTCTTTATGCAAAAAGAAATACGAATCCCTAGCTAAGAGGGAAGAAGACAAGTTTAAGATATCTCAAAAATTATTTAGATTTATGGCATCTAAGGGTTATGAATTTGATATGATTAATAGATTGATAAAAGAGGTTATGAATACGAATCAATTTATGGAGTAGATAACAATGAAAATGAATATTACAAACCTTATACTTATAGTTGTATTTCTTATCCCTATTATAACTGGATTTATAAATAAGTTCAGTTCAGAGGATGCTATGGAAGAAATTTTAGATATAGAAAAAAGCATAGCTTTGTTTCTATCTATAGTTATTGCCATAGTGTATTGTTCTAAACAGGATCTATTGCCAAAGATAGTAGAATATCTAAGTAGTTTGTCTGACTACTTGGATACAATATTAAATGGATATAGACAAGTTAGTTATTACGGACTATTTCTTATACTAATATATATGACCTACAATATTATACTTTTAGTTATGAGACTACTTAATAAGCTTACAGTTCAGCCAGTTATAAATACATTAAACAGGTATTCTCAGAAAAAAGGAAGCACTTTTAGAGGTGTTATTGGAGCGATATTTGCATTGCCAAGAGCAATAATATTTTTAATAGTTGTTTGTATAACACTAAACTTTGCTAATTATCTTAGCTTTCCCAGCGATGTGAAAAAGTCTATAAACGAAAGCGCAATCTACAAGACAATAAGTCAAAATGTAATCAATCCTATTACAACTTCTCCTATAATGAAGGAAATACCAAGAATATTAAATGATTCTCTTAAGATCAAAGTAGTAAGAGTTGATGAGAATCAAAGCCAAAATGCTAAGACTAAAGATAGCAACAAGAGTAATACTCCAAGAGAGATAATATATTATAATGGAGTAACCTTGGATCAAGGTATTAAATCCAATAATGAGATTAATCAAGAAGCTTTAAAGCTTACAAGATTTAAGAGTAGTGACAAAGAGAAAGCAAAGGTTTTGTATGCTTGGATTGGTACGAACATTGAGTATGATGACAACAAAGCAAGTGAGGTACTAAGCAACAATTTTGGAGTTCAATCTGGAGCTATACCTACCTTTGAAAGTAGGACAGGTATTTGTTTTGATTATTCTTGTTTATATGTTGCAATGGCAAGAGCTGCAAACTTAAAGGTAAGATTGGTCATTGGTCAAGGCTTTAATGGTGAACAGTGGGTAAACCATGCTTGGAATGAGGTATTTATAAAAGAAGAGAATAGATGGATTACCGTGGATACTACTTTCTATAAAGCAGGAAACTATTTTGATTCTAAAAGATTTTATAATGATCACAAGATTGAAAAGATAGCAGGAGAATGGTAGAAATAACATTAAAAGAAAACCGCTAATGCAAAGGCATTAGCGGTTTTTATACTTATTTACAATCAAGCTGATAGCTTTTTCACAATCTTTATCGTCATTATCTAATGCCCACGCCATATTAAAGTAGCGTAATGCCTTTTGAGGACTATTAATCATTGAGTAACAATAGGCTAAATTAAAGAAATATTTGGCATCTAAGTTTAAATCTATAGCTTTTGTAAGCATTTCTATAGCCTTAGAGAAGTCTTTCAATTTTATATAGCAAACACTTGCGTTGTAGTAGGAATAAGGTTCATTATCCTTTTCTTCAATAGCCTTGATGTAATAGGAGAGGGCTTCCCCGTAATTTTTATTGTTATAAAGTTCATTTCCTTTAACAAAACTACTCATAAAAATCCTCCAATATTTTTACAATAGATGTAATTATTTCTCTTTAATAATTATTGACATAGTGTATGAGAATATACATGTTAAAAATACTACTTACATATTTAACAAAAATATTCTATAATATATTAATGGTATTATTTATAATTACTTATTATTATTAGTTTGGAGATGAGAATATGACTAAGTTTCATATGGGACTCGATGTAGGCTCTACCACTGTAAAGATGGTTTTACTTGATAATCGTGACAACATAGTCTATAGCAAGTACAAAAGACATTTTTCAGATATAAGAAGCACTATAATAGCACTTATACGAGATGGGTATAAGCATGTGAAAGACGTTGATGTTACTGTAAATGTAACCGGTTCTGGTGGACTTTCAGTTTCAAAATGGCTTGATATAACCTTTATACAGGAGGTTATTGCTTGCACTAAGACAGTAGAAAGTTATATCCCAGAGACAGACGTTGTAATTGAACTAGGTGGAGAAGACGCAAAGATAACATATTTTGATGGAAATCTAGAGCAAAGAATGAATGGAAGCTGTGCTGGAGGAACTGGAGCTTTTATAGATCAGATGGCTTCACTACTTAAAACTGATGCTAGTGGATTAAATGATATGGCTAAAAAGCACTCTGTTATATACCCAATAGCAGCTAGATGCGGTGTGTTTGCTAAGACAGATGTTCAGCCATTATTAAACGAAGGAGCTAGAAAAGAAGATATAGCAGCCTCAATATTCCAAGCAGTAGTTACTCAAACAATCAGTGGACTTGCTTGTGGAAAGCCAATAAGAGGTAAAGTTGCCTTTTTAGGAGGGCCTCTATACTTTTTATCAGAGCTTAGACAAAGATTTATAGAAACTCTAGAATTAACGGAAGATGAAATAATTTTTCCTGAGAACTCTCAGCTTTTCGTAGCTATAGGGGCTGCATTATCTTCAAAGGAAGATAATATAATACCTTATAAAAAGCTGCTTGAAAAAGTTAGTGAAATGAAAACAATGCAATCAAATGAAATAGAGAGATTAGATCCTCTCTTTAAGAGCCAAGAAGATTATGACAACTTTAAAGCTAGACATGATAATGCAAAGGCTATTAGAAGAGATTTAGATAGCTATGAAGGTAAAGCTTATTTAGGGATAGACGCGGGATCAACAACTACTAAAGTGGTATTGATTAGCGAGAACAACGAAATATTATATTCCTACTATGGCAGTAACCAGGGAAGTCCTTTAAATAGGGTAATAGGTGTATTAAAGGAACTTTACTCAAAGCTACCAGAAAAAGTTGAAATAGCTAATTCTACTGTTACAGGTTATGGAGAAAGTCTTATTAAAGCTGCTCTTCATATTGATATAGGTGAAATTGAGACCATAGCACACTATAAGGCTGCAGAGCACTTCTTACCAGGAGTTGACTTCATACTAGATATTGGTGGACAGGATATGAAGTGCTTCAAGATAAAGAATGGAGTAATTGACAGTATTCTTCTAAATGAAGCTTGTTCATCAGGATGTGGATCCTTTATAGAAACCTTTGCAAATTCTTTAAATATGGAAATTGCAGATTTTGCTAAAGAGGCTGTTTTATCAGAAAGACCTGTTGATTTAGGTTCAAGATGTACAGTATTTATGAATTCAAGAGTTAAACAAGCTCAGAAGGAAGGAGCTTTAGTGGGAGATATTTCCGCTGGTCTTTCTTATTCAGTAATAAAAAATGCTGTATTTAAGGTTATAAAAATTAGAGATCCTAAGGAATTAGGAAAGAAGATAATAGTTCAAGGTGGTACTTTCTACAATGATGCAGTACTTAGAGGTTTTGAGTTAGTTTCTGAAAGAGAAGCAGTAAGACCAGATATAGCTGGACTTATGGGAGCTTTTGGAGCAGCAATCATATCTAAGGAAAGATTAGAAGAAGGAAGAAAGACAACCTTACTTGCAAAAGAACTGTTAGAAAGCTTTACTATAGATACTGACTTAAGAAGATGCGGACTTTGTGGAAACAACTGCTTATTAACTGTAAACAAGTTCTCTACTGATGAAGAGTACATATCTGGTAATAGATGTGAAAGACCACTAGGCAAAGATAAGAAGAAGAATGACATACCAAATTTATATGATTATAAGCTAAAGAGAACTTTTAGTTATAGACCGCTTAAGAAGGAAGAAGCAAAGAGAGGAACCATTGGAATTCCTAGAGTTCTTAATTTCTACGAGAATTATCCATTTTGGTTCACTATGCTAACAAAGCTTGGTTTTAGAGTTGAACTTTCACCAATATCATCAAAGAAGATTTATGAGCTTGGTATAGAATCAATTCCTTCAGAATCAGCTTGTTATCCTGCTAAGATCGTTCATGGACATATAGAAGCTTTAATAGAAAGAGGAATAAAAAATATATTCTATCCAAGCATTGCCTTTGAACAAAAAGAATTTAAAGAGGCAAACAATAACTACAATTGTCCTATGGTAACTTCTTATCCAGAAGTTATTAAGAACAATATGGATGTTATAAAAGAGAAAGACATAAACTTCCTTAATCCATTTTTCTCTCTAAACAATAAGGAAAGATTGTATAAGAGAATAGAAGAAGAATTTAAGGGCTTTAATGTAACTGCAGCAGAAGTAAAAGAAGCAGTTGATGCTGCTTGGGATGAAAGAGAACAATATAAGAAAGATATACAAGCTAAGGGTGAAGAGGTATTAGATTACTTGGAGAAGACTGGCAGGAAAGGTATAGTGTTAGCTGGTAGACCATATCATATAGATCCTGAAATAAATCATGGTATTCCAGATGTTATCACAAGCTTTGGTATGGCAGTGCTTACTGAAGATAGTGTAAGCCATCTAGGAAAGGTTCAAAGACCACTTAGAGTAGTTGACCAGTGGGTTTATCATTCAAGACTATATGCTGCGGCTAGCTTTGTGGCAACACAAGAAAATCTTGAATTAATCCAGCTAAACTCCTTCGGATGCGGATTAGATGCTGTAACTACTGACCAAGTCCAAGAAATCTTAGCAAGTGATGGTAAGATATATACTGTATTAAAGATAGATGAAGGTAATAACTTAGGAGCAATAAAGATAAGAATAAGATCTTTAAAGGCTGCTTTAGAGGAAAGAGAAAGAAATGGTTATGTTCCACATAAAGAGGATACAAGCTACCATACAGTACCTTTCACTAAGGAGATGAGAAAAAATCATACGATCTTGGCGCCTCAAATGTCACCTATACATTTTGAAATAGTTCAGGTAGCATTTAAAGCTAGTGGATATAACATGGAAGTACTACCTTCTACAGATAAACAAGCTGTTGAAGAAGGATTAAAATTCGTAAATAACGATGCTTGCTATCCATCAATAATAGTTGTAGGTCAGATGATTCATGCACTTAAGTCTGGAAAGTATGATCCAAGTAATACTTCAGTTATAATAACTCAAACTGGTGGTGGATGTAGAGCAACTAACTATGTTGGTTTCCTAAAGAAAGCCTTAAGAGAAGCTGGATATCAAAATATTCCTATAATATCATTAAATGCTGTAGGTTTAGAGCCACAACCAGGCTTTAAGATAACTCCAAAGCTTTTAGATAAAGCTTTGATGGCTTTAGTATACGGAGATCTTTTAATGAGAGTTCTGTATAGAGTAAGACCATATGAGAAGGTTAAGGGATCAGCTAATGCTTTATATGAAAAGTGGAATAATTTAGCTAAGGAAAATGTTAAGAATGGTGGACATAGATTATTTAAGAACAATGTAAAGAGTATAATAAGAGAATTTGATAATCTAGAACTAAATGATATTGTAAAGCCTAAAGTAGGAGTAGTTGGAGAAATTCTTGTTAAATTCCATCCAACAGCAAATAACGATATAGTTAACCTGCTTGAAGAAGAAGGGGCAGAGGCAGTTGTGCCAGATTTACTTGATTTCTTCTTCTACTCAGCATATGATCAAGACTTTAAGTATAAGTACTTATCCTTTGGTAAGATGGGAAGAGATTTATCAAACGCTGCAATATGGTTTATGGAAAGATACAGAAACACAATGAAGGAAGAACTTGTAAGAAGTAAGAGATTTTCTCCACCAAAGCATATAAAAGAACTTGGAAAGCTTGCTTCTAATATACTATCTCTTGGGCATCAAACTGGAGAAGGTTGGTTCTTAACAGCAGAAATGCTTGAGCTTATTGAAAGTGGAGTTAATAACGTAATTTGTATGCAGCCATTTGCTTGTCTTCCAAACCATGTAACTGGAAAAGGAATGATTAAGGCCATAAGACATAAATATCCTATGTCAAATATAACTGCAGTAGACTATGATCCAGGTGCTTCAGAGGTTAATCAGCTTAACAGAATAAAATTAATGCTTTCTGTTGCATTTAAGAATCTTAAAGAGCAAAATGAAATGAAAAAGGAAGCATTTGAAGAAGTGGCATCAGCTAAAAAATAGTCATGCAATAGTTGACAAAATTTGATGTTGTAATATAATATTACTATAATTTATATGAAAAAGCTTTGAAAAAGAGGAGTAAAGGCATAGAACATATTAAGAGAGAAAAATCCGTAGGCTGTAAGGTTTTTCATATGGTGTGCTTTGAAGGTAGCTTTTGAGCTTCTCTGTTGAAAGATAGAAGTTTAATTCTGATTAATTATTGAATGTAATTTCTAAAGTAGGCAGAGACGGTAGCGATATCGTTAAAGGTTAAAGAGCTCTTAACTTCTTAGTTGAGAGAAAAAAGGTGGTACCGCGAGTCTTCGTCCTTTTATGGATGAAGGCTCTTTTTTTATTGTTTAGAGAATTATACAGTTTTTTTTGTTAGCTAAACCTAAAGGCATAAAGTCCTTAGAGAGCTAATTGGAGTGAACAGAAAAACTATGTATCCTGCCAGAATTTCTTCACCTAGGTTTAGAAAAGGCAGATGGGCAAAAAAATTAGTTTGGTAAAAAGTTCACTGAAGGAGTATCTTCAGAGACATTTTCATAATAATTTAA
The DNA here is from genome assembly GCF_009928445.1 of Clostridium sp. C8-1-8. Taxonomy (GTDB): domain Bacteria; phylum Bacillota; class Clostridia; order Clostridiales; family Clostridiaceae; genus Clostridium_AR. The sequence goes on from NZ_JAABNO010000002.1 coordinate 363,242, forward strand.
ATTATTTACCGGGAAATTAAGGAGGAATCTAGATGCTAGAAGAAAAGAACATTGCAACTACCTATAATCCAAAAGAATTTGAAGAAAGACTTTATAAGAATTGGGAGGAAAAAAAATACTTTACTCCTGAAGTTGATAAAGATAAGAAGTCATATACAATAATAATGCCGCCACCAAATATAACTGGTAAGCTTCATTTAGGGCATGCACTTGATAACACGCTTCAAGATATGCTTATAAGATTTAAGAGGATGCAAGGTTTTAGTACTTTGTGGCTTCCAGGTGAAGACCATGCTAGTATAGCTACTGAAGTAAAGGTAGAAAATGAACTATTAAAGCAAGGGCTTAAGAAAAAAGAAATGGGAAGAGAAGCTTTCTTAGAAAAAGTTTGGGAATGGACTGATGAGTATAGAGAAAGAATAAGAACCCAACTTAAGAAGATGGGATGTTCAGCAGACTTTACAAGAGAAGCTTTCACAATGGATGAAAACTTAAATAAAGCCGTAAAGCATGTATTTGTTAAGTTATATAATGAAGGCCTTATATATCAAGGAAACAGAATAACTAACTGGTGCCCTAAATGTGAAACTGCATTATCTGATGCAGAAATAGAGTATGAAGAGCAAGAAGGAAGCTTCTGGCATATCAAATATCCAGTAAAGGGCTCTGAGGAATTCTTAGAAATAGCAACTACAAGACCAGAAACTTTACTAGGTGATACAGCAGTTGCAGTAAATCCTAATGATGATAGATTCAAGCATCTTATAGGAAAAACTTTAATACTTCCATTGGTAGGAAGAGAGATACCTGTAGTAGCTGACGACTATGTTGATATAGAGTTTGGTACTGGTGCAGTTAAGATAACCCCAGCTCACGACCCTAACGATTATGAAGTAGGAAAGAGACACAATCTTCCTCAAATCAGAGTTATGGATGACAAGGGAACTATAAATGAATTAGGTGGAAAATACCAAGGCTTAGATAGATACGAAGCTAGAAAGCAAATGGTTAAGGATCTAGATGAACAAGGTCTATTAGTAAAGATTAAACCGCATACTCATAATGTTGGAACTCATGATAGATGTGGTACTGTAATAGAGCCAATAATATCAAAACAATGGTATGTTAAGATGGAATCCTTAGCAAAACCAGCAGTAGATGCAGTAAGAGAAAAGAAAACAAAATTCATACCAGAAAGATTTGAAAAAATCTACTTTAACTGGATGGAAAATATTCAAGACTGGTGTATATCAAGACAATTATGGTGGGGACATAGAATACCAGTATGGTACTGCAAGGACTGTGGAGAGATAATAGTTTCAGAAGAAACTCCAACTTCATGTTCAAAATGCCATTCTGAAAGTCTATATCAAGAAACAGATGTACTTGATACTTGGTTCTCATCAGCATTATGGCCTTTCTCAACTCTTGGATGGCCAGACAATACTGAAGATTTAAAATACTTTTATCCAACAAGTACTTTAGTTACTGGGTACGATATAATATTCTTCTGGGTTGCAAGAATGATATTCTCAGGTCTTCACAACATGGGTGAAGTTCCATTTGAAAATGTATTGATTCACGGAATCATAAGAGACTCAGAAGGAAGAAAGATGAGTAAGTCTCTGGGCAATGGTGTAGATCCATTAGACGTAATTGAAACTTACGGTGCAGATGCCTTAAGATTTATGCTTGTAAATGGTAATGCTCCAGGGAATGATATTAGATTCTACCCAGAAAAGGTTGAATCAGCTAGAAACTTTGCGAACAAGATATGGAATGCTTCAAGATTTGTTATGATGAATCTTGATAGAGAGCTTATGGATAAATATAATGACTGTACAGAATACAGTTTAGCTGACAGATATATTTTATCAAAGCTTAACACTATAGTTAAGGAAGTAACTGATAACATTGAAAACTTTGAGCTTGGTATAGCTTTACAGAAGGTTTACGACTTTATGTGGACTGAGCTTTGTGACTGGTATATAGAGCTTGCAAAACCTGTTCTATATGGTAACGATGAAAAGTCAAAGGGTGTTGTATATAATGTATTATTTAAGGTTCTTACAACAGGCTTGCAGCTTTTACATCCAGTTATGCCTTTCATAACAGAAGAAATATACACTCACTTAGATGCAGAGTATGAATCAATAACTATATCTAAGTGGCCTGTATATGATGAAAAGCTTCATGATGAAATTGCAGAGAAGGATATGACTTTCATAATAGAGGCAATTAAGTCATTAAGAAATGTAAGAGCAGAAATGAATGTACCTCCATCAAGAAAAGCTAAGGTTATAGCTTATATAGCTGAAGAAAGTAAGAGAGCTTTCGAAAATGGTAGATCATATATAGAAAAGCTAGCTTCAGCATCAGAAGTTATATTTATAGGAGATAAAAAGGAAGTTCCTGAAAATGCAGTATCTGTTGTAGTACAAGGCGGAGAGCTATTTATGCCTTTACTTGACTTAGTTGATAGAGAAAAGGAATTAGAAAGACTAAACAAAGAAAAAGCTAAGCTTGAAGGTGAAATACAAAGAGTAGAAAAGAAAGTTAACAATCCAGGCTTCGTAAATAAGGCGCCTAAGGAAGTTGTAGATGCTGAAAGAGCAAAGGGTGACAAGTATAAAGAAATGCTTGAAGCAGTCCTTGCAAGAATTAGCTCACTATAGTAGGTAATTGATATGAATTACGAAGAAGCTATTAGATATATAACTGAAACTGCAAAGTTTGGAAGTAATTATGGTTTAGAGAGAACCGAGAAGCTGTTAGAGCTTCTTGGTTCTCCTCATAAAAAGCTTAAGGTCATACATATTGCTGGAACGAATGGAAAAGGTTCAACTACTTCAATGATAACTTCTATACTAATGGAGGCTGGTTATAAAGTAGGAATGTATACCTCACCTTATATTGAAGAATTTGAAGAAAGAATTCAGATAGATAAGAATAATATTTCAAAGACTGATTTAGCCAAAGTAGTATCAGAAGTAAAGTTAGCAGTAGATGAAGTTATAACCTTAGGTTATGATAGTCCAACGGAATTTGAAATAATAACTGCAGCAATGTTTAAGCATTTTTATGATGAAGCTGTAGACTATGCTGTTGTAGAGGTTGGACTTGGTGGCAGACTGGATTCAACCAATGTAGTAACTCCTATACTTTCAGTGATAACTTCAATAAGCTATGACCATATGAATATATTAGGGGATACTTTATATGAGATAGCTGGTGAAAAAGCTGGTATTATAAAAGATAATATTCCAGTAGTATCATATCCTCAAGTAGAAGAAGCTATGGAGGTTATAGAGACTGTTGCAGCTGAAAGAAACTCGATTTTATATAGAGTAGAGCCTCGCTGGGCAGAGCTTATAAACCCAAAGGAGAAAGATAATTCTCAATGTATTCTGATTGAAACTGATAAAGAAAGCTATGAGCTTAAACTATCACTTCTTGGTAAGCACCAGTTATTAAACTGTGCAGTAGCTATAAAAGCTATGGAAGTACTTGAGGATATGGGAGTAGAGATAACCAAAGAGCACATAATAAGAGCGTTATCTAAGGTAAGATGGAGTGGGAGGATGGAAGTAATGAATGCCTCTCCATTAGTGGTTATTGATGGTGCTCATAATATTGATGGTGTAACCAAGCTTATTGAAAGTGTAAATACCTATTTTGATTATAATAAATTGAAGGTTATAGTAGGAATACTTGGAGATAAGCAGGTTGATAGTATGCTAGAAGCTATAAGTAAGATAGCAGATTCAGCAATAGTAACTCCCCCTCATAATGATAGGGCAGAGTCCACTAGAGTAATAAAAGAATTGTTAGACAGTAAGGGAGTAGCTAGTGAGATAATTGAGGATTATGAACAGTCCTTTAAAAAGGCATTTGAAACTTCTAATAAGGACGACTTAATACTTGTTTGCGGTTCGCTTTATATGATTGGTGATATGAGAAGAGTTATAAGAAATAGTAAGGAATTACAACCTAGGTAACTAGGGAGTAATTCCTTTTTCTTTTATAGAATGATCCTTAAAGGTAAAGCATTTATAAAGTGTAATTAAGATAAAAGTATTTTTTTATAAATAAAAATAAGACAAGTAAGGTTATAGATAAGTTTACTTAGCAGGATTAAATATGTATTACTTCAATATACAGACTGAAAATAAAACTTTCTATGAGTATACGAAGTATTATTTTGATAGGTTTCAATGTGAAGTAGTATGTCTATATAATAAAAATAGAATATAAGTTAAAAGAATTGGAGTAATATGAATTGCATTAAAGGATTTATATATCGAAACTTAAGTTAGGAATCCTATAGAGTTTATCAATAGGATAAATAAAAGATAATCATTTGCAAAATTAATGTAAGATTAACACAAAAAACGATTTATATAAACGATATCATACAAAATTTGACTTTTTATAACAAAAAGAAACCATTTATAACCCTTGTATGACAAAAAATAACTAGTATAATGAAAAGGTAAGTACTTACATTTATAACTAAGTTACAAATATGCTAGCAAGAAATACTAGTGTTAACTGCACTAGAGAGGTGGTTATGAATGAATAAGTTGAAAAGATTTGTAGTAGTGGCAGTACTTCTTTGTTTTAGTGCCTTAGCTATGCCTACTCAAGGTTATACTGTATATGCTTCTGGAAAGAATACTACTAATGATAATTCTGCTATCCTGGACACTAAAACTATAGAAAGAAACTATGAGATAAAGAATATAAAACAACCGATTGAAAAAAAGGACAATTATGGAGTAAGAAAGAAAACAAAAGAAGATCAGCAATGGATAGATAAAAACATGATTAAAACTAAAGATGTATCTTTGAATTCTACTGCTATTCAGCGAAGAAATTTGGAGATAGAAAATAAGCTTAAGGCTGATAGTTTAATGAATAGTATTAATGGGGCTAAGGTTAATACCACTAACGGAGTACAAACAGTTACGCAAGTACCAGTTCATGTAGATAATAGTAAATTACCAGCTTTTCCACCTATAAGAACACAAGGAAGTTTAGGAAGTTGTGCAAGCTTTGCTACAACCTATTATCAGATGTCTTATACAACAAATTTAGCGAGAGGATTAGATGCAAAAAACGACTCTAGTGATTTGAATAAATTTTCTCCAAAATGGACTTACAATTTTGTGAATTATGGACAAGATGTTGGTAGTTTTCCAACAGATAACTATAGAGTGATGCAACAGATGGGTGTAGATAATTTGAATCAGTATCCTTACATCGGAGACACCATGCCAATAACAAATTATACATCATGGCCAACAAAACCTGATTTGTACAAAGCTGCATTAAATAATAGAATCGATGAGACAGGCTATGTAAATGTAGGGGATGATTCAACTAAAACTCCAATTACATCACCAAATGATTCTCATCTTAAGGATATAAAGACTTTACTAGCCAATGGAAAAGTATTAACATTTACAACATATATAAATTCATGGAATTTTATGAGTATAAAGGATGATCCTTCAACTGACTTGGATAATTCCTATGTTGGACAGACGATATGTGGATGGCAGAACAATACGTCAAGTGGTCACCATTGTATGACCATAGTGGGATATGATGATAACATATGGACAGATATCAATAATAATGGCAAAGTAGACCCAGGCGAGAAGGGCGCTTTTAAGATAGCTAATTCTTGGGGTGATGACTGGGGAAATAAAGGATTTATGTGGGTTGCATATGATGCGTTAAATACTGTATCTATGGTAAAAGATAATCCATCAGCTTCAAACAGATCAGATATTGTTGAATATAACAATGAGGCATATTGGATTTCTATTAAATCAGAGGAGGACAAGCCGAAGGTTACTGCTGAGATAACATTGAATACAGCAAAGAGAAATTCAATTAGTGTAGAGTTTACTACAACAGATGATGAGGGAAAAAATCTTGGCATGAGATTTACACCATATATGTTGGCAGGGATTGGTGGAGAATATTCATTTGACGGCACAACTAATGCCTGTGATGGTACATTTGATTTTGATATATCATCAATAATAGATGGAGCAGAAATTAAGAATTTTCAATCTAATGAATGGGTAGTGAACGTTCAAGATACTTCACAAGACGGACAAGCATTAGTAATTAAAGATTTTAAAATTATAGACAATACAACATCTAATGTTTATACTGCTCAAATTCACAATCCTATTTCGTTAGATGGTTCAACAACAAGGCTTATTATTAATCCGGACAGGATTGAAGTGCCTAAAAACTTGCATTCAGATTCTGCACAGTTAACTTCGCTGCACTTAGCGTGGGATCCATCAACAACAAGTTCTGTAACAGGATATGATGTGTATTCATGGGGAACTAAAATAGGGACTACATCTGGTACTGATTTTACGGTAACCAATTTATCACCAAATTCAAGCAGTTCTTATTCAGTTAAGGCGCATGATGCAAACGGCAACTATTCATTATTTTCCGAATCTATAGATGCTTCAACGGCAAAGGATACTATACCACCAACAACACCTACAGATTTAGAATGTACAAATAAATCTAATCAATTAGTAAACTTGAATTGGAAGCCTTCTACAGATAATTATAATGTCTCGCTATATTATATATACCGTATAGATGCTTCAGATCCTAGTGGTGAGGCAAAGCTGGTTGGCTGGTCTGCTAATACAACATATACAGATACATCAGTAAAAGCTAATAATAAATATATTTATTATATAAATGCTTATGATGGTTCTAATTATTCGGCTAATAGTAATAATGTAGATGTATCTACAGATAGCAATAAAGCTGTAATATATTATAAGAGTTCTATAAATAGAAATTATATACACTACGGTATAGATGGTGTATGGACTTCAGTTCCAGGGAAGCTTATGAGTGACTCATATATATATCCAGGCTATAAAGAATATACGATAGATCTTGGGTCGTCAAATTGTGCAAGCGTTTGCTTTAATTTGAATGGTGGTTCTTGGGATAATAATAATTCTAAAAACTATACTATCAGTGATGGTAGATGGAAGATTGAAGGAGATAGTAATACGTTGACTAAGCTTGACTCATTTGGAGCTACTGCACCAAGTAATCTGTCAGTTGTTAGTTCTACAGATTCCTCTGTGAATCTAAGTTGGCAAAGCTCTGAAGCACTTACTAACAATAGTATAGCTGGATATGGGATATATAGAAATGGCCAGTTAATTGGTACAACAATAGGAGATACAAGCTTTGCAGATAAGAATATTTCTATGTCCAATTCAACATACTCTTATTATGTTAGAGCGTTAGATAAAAATAATAACCCAATCTCAGATGCAAGTAATATTGTTAATGTTGGCAATCAAAATAGTAATATTGTTACAATTTACTATAAAGAAGGATATCCTACACCATATATTCACTATTGTATACCTGGTGGTAAATGGACCAATTCACCTGGGGTATTAATGCCTAAAGCTGAAATTCAAGGTTATAACAAAATTTCCATAGACCTAGGTAAGGCTCAAAGCTTGCAGGCTTGCTTTAATAACGGAGTTGGACAGTGGGATAATAATAGTGGAAAAAACTATAATTTTTCACCAGGAACTTATACTTTCTTACCTAATAACAAGGGGGCAGGAACTATCACAAAAGGAGCTCCAAGTTCTAACTAAATTAATAAACTAGTAATATATAAGTAGTTTTAGCTAGATATTTTTCTTAGATAAGTTATGATATTAGAGTATTCACTCTCTGATAAGTAACTTATCTTTTTTTATTTTCTTATATATTGGATCTGTTAAAGTACTGTGTTGAAATTAAGTAGTCAGTCACCCTATGCTTATATGAGTTTACGCAAAGAATTAATATGATTTTTTCATATTCCAGGGCTAAAACTGTAAACTCACTATGTTTGAACATACAGTTAATTAACGCCATTCCATTTAAAAAATCGTTTAATTCTAATAGCTAGCTCATATAGCATATCCTTTATGACCACTTAATTTAAACAGTATTATTAAACATAGCTCATATATTATACTTTAAGATAAATCTATTTATTGTGTATTGAAGGATATATAGAACTTAAGGATACATACAAACTAAAGAGTAATAAATTTACTTGTAATCATTTTGTATACATTTTGTAAGCTTTCATTAAGGTTTTGTTAAAATTTTGTTCATAGACAAAAGATTTTGTCGTGTTATAATAGTATATGCTTTTCAATTTTCTAAAATTAAATAGTAACTCTTTTAAGCTCAATTTGGAGGTTATATTATATGTTAAATAACGAGAAGACTATAAAAAGAACTAACCCAGGCGAAGTAATAAAAAAAGCTGCTTTGACAATAAAAGAAAGCTATTTCTTTTGGTATTGCTTTATAGCTATACTAGTAAAATCAATTTTATTTATAGCTTTAATATCTGATGATAAAGCTAACGGAATTGTTCCAATGAGAGTTTTTTATTCTATGCCTCCTTTTCTAGTATATTTCAGTTTTATTTGTATTGTTTTATCCTTTGGTTTTTTATTTAGGAACAAAGGACAAACTATTGGGTTTTTAGTTATAAATATGTTAGTAAGCGTATTGTATATAGGAGATATATGGTATTTTAGAAGTAACAGTTCCTTCTTAAGTTTACATATGTTTAGCATGACTTCAAATCTAGACAACCTAAGTAGCAGTGTTATTTCAATGATTAGAATTGTGGATATAGTCTTTGTAATAGATATTATTCTTCAAGTGGTTTTAATGGTTAAGAGACGTTCAAAAGCCAAATACCACAGAATGAGTGTAACTGCTTTTTTACTTTTATTAATTATCCCAACATTATATTTAACCTATGCTCATTATAAAATCGATAAATATGACAGAGGTTTTACTAACCAAATGATTTTTAGAAAAAGCTGGTCACCTAATCAGACCATGTCAAACTTGACACCATTGGGATATCATATTTTTGATTCCTATAATTTTTATGTAGAAAGCAAGCCGTATGTTATTTCAAGTAGTGAAAAAAAGAACATACAAAAATGGTTTGATGATAAAAAGGAGAACTTACCTGATAACCAATACAAAGGAATGTTTAAGGGCAAGAATCTTTTAGTGGTTCAATGGGAATCCCTTGAAAACTTTGTTATTAATCAAAAGGTAGAAGGTCAAGAGATTACTCCGACTTTAAATAAATTACTATCAAACAGTATATACTTTAACAATTTCTATGAACAGACCTATAATGGAACAAGTTCTGATGGTGAGCTTGTAACTGAAACTTCAGTATTTCCAGTAAGGGAAGGAGCAACTTTCTTTAGATATCCTAACAATACATATCAGTACTCTTTACCAAACGTTATGAAGAGCTTAGGATATAATACTTTTGCTTCTCATCCTGATAAGGGGTCATACTGGAATTGGATGCCTGCTCTTAGATCCATTGGATTTGAAAAAGCTATAGATTCAACTAATTACAACATTGATGAAGTTATAAATTTAGGTATTAGTGATAAAAGTTACTTAAAGCAACTACCAGATAAGATTAAGGCATTGAAGTCTCCTTTTTATGCTTATACAGTAACTTTAACAAGCCATGCACCTTTTGATATACCAGATAAGTATAGGGAGATAAAACTTCCTAAAGAATTGGAAGGAACTAAACTTGGTGGCTATTTCCAAAGTATTCAGTACACCGATAAGTATATTGGACAAATGCTTGAGCAACTAGATAAGTCTGGAGTATTGGACAATACAGTTGTTGTATTTTATGGAGATCACGAAGGTGTTCATAAGTTCTATGATGATGAAATAAAGAATATTTCATACAAAGGGGACTGGTGGAAGGAAAACGACAGAAGAGTACCTCTAATAATATACTCGAAGGGGCAGAACGGAAAGACGATATCAACCTTTGGAGGACAGTGTGATACATTACCTACTTTAGCATATCTTTTTGGTGCTGATGTAAATCAAATGGAAGATAAGATATTTGGACGTAATCTTCTAAATACAAAGAAAGATTATACTGTTTTATCAACTAGACAGTTTTTAGGTACAGAAAGCTATCCAGGAGAAAAGGAAAGAATGCTTGAAAGTATTGATTTGGGAGACAAGCTGATCAGAGCAAATTATTTCAAAAAGTAGGTGAGGTAATTATGGAAAATAAAACATTAGATAATAACCCAATGAATAACAAAGATATTATAGAAGCTAAGAAGAATAAGTTTCTTTATATAATTCCTTTATTAAATATTATTTTCCCAGTACTATCTGTAGAGGGATTAGTTCCATGGGCTGTAGCAACATACTTTTGCTACAAAGGAATAAAATCTATAAATACGGTTAAAAATCCTTTAAAAAAATGCATTACCTATTTGTTGATGAGCGGATTTATAATATTGGCTTATAATCTTACCGTGTATTTTGTAAGTAAATATTTGGTTAAGCTATTAATGTAGTAGACTTAAGGCATATGTATAGTATTGTTTAAAATACAGTAAGAATATAAATATCTAAATAAAATAGCTTATAGAAGAGTTAAACTTCTATAAGCTATTTTATTTTTTAACCTATATATTATTTTTAGTTAAAAAGAGTTTTTATATTATTACAGCTTGATACCTAGCTAGTTGAAACAAGCTTCTATAAACTTAAACTGAAGCAATGTGCTTTATTATAATCAGTGGCTTTTACTAATAAATGTGTATTACTTAACTTCAGTAATGTGAGACCAGTATCTTTTAGGCATAAAATGTCGTCTAAGTTTTTCATTTTTTCTTTCTTCGATATTTACAGCAGTATAAAAGGTCTTCCACAGTGTTTCAAAACTAGAGTCGTTGCTTGAGTTCTCAATTGTAAATCCATCAGCTTTAGACAAATCTATTATTATACTTTCTGATCTATTATAGATTATAGCTTTTTCACGCTTTACGTCATGTAATATAAAATTTTGATCTGAGAATCTATTGGTAAAGTGAGTTATTATTATAGGAAGTATGTTATGATCTGGTTCTATAGAAGCATAATAGCTTAGGTGGCCAATTTCCTTGAATCTAACAAAACCAGTGAATCTGTGAGCTTCATAGGTAACTCTTCTACAATATTTATCAACCAGCATTATCACGTCATTATTTTTGGCCAGATTAACTTTAACACCATACTTGAAGGATAGTTTCAGATATTTCAATATTATATCTTCGCAATCTTCATATTCACTAAGATAAAGGTGATATATATTTTCAAGAGTAGTAGCACTAAGTTTATTTTCTATAGAGTAGTATACTTTATCAAACTTATCTTTTTCAAATTCAATCTCTACAGTTTCGTTTAATAGACTAGGAGTGTAGTTAAACTTTCTCTTAATAGTACAGGGCTCTTTGGAGGAAAAAGCATAGAATACTGCCGTTAGCAACGCTTCAAAAGTTCCATCATAGATAAATTCCTTCATGAATATCCCTCCTATAGTTCTCCAGTTAATGAACTTGGTCTATCGTTTAATAATAATATTTTATTCGTTGTAGTATTAAAGTCAACGTTATCAGGTAAGAGAAATTTTTTATCTATTTTATCAAAAAAGCTTAGCTGCTCTCCTTCATTTTCTAAGATATTTAGATCAAATCTAGGGGTTAAAGCAGTTTTTACCTTTTCCTCATCTAGTGGAACGGAGCCGTAATACCTTCCTTTGCAGGTTATGAAATACTGAGCTCTTTTCAATACAACCCCTAGCTTTTTCAAATCTTGAAAGTCTAAGGCTGATATCTTACGAGCGCTCATAATCTTTTGTGCACCTCTTATACCTATGCCAGGAATTCTAATTAAGGTTTCGTAGGGAGCTTTATTGATTTCAACTGGGAAAAGATGAATATTGTTTAAAGCCCAAAAGGTCTTAGGGTCAAAGTTAATATCAAAGTTTGGATTTTTGTCGGTTAGAAGTTCTTCAGCTTTAAAGCCATAAACACGTAACAGCCAGTCACCTTGATAAAGTCTATGCTCCCTTAAAGTGGGAGGATTCTTTAACTCTGGTAGGTTTCTACCTGTATTAACTGGAACATAAGCTGAGTAATATACTCTTTTAAGTGAATATTTTTCATAAAGGCCTTCAGATAAATTAAGTATATTAAGATCGCTTTCCTTTGTAGCTCCAACTATAAGCTGAGTACTTTGTCCTCCAGGTACAAATAAAGGTGCTCTTCGAAATACTTTATTCTCAGATCTACTGATTTGGATACCATTTTTTATAAGCTTCATAGGCTGAAAAATATTTTCTTTTGTCTTATCTGGTGCCAATAACTTTAAAGACTGAGAAGAAGGAAGTTCAAGATTAACACTCATTCTATCTGCAAAAGTACCGGCTTTCTTTATAAGCTCTTCATCAGCTCCAGGAATGGCTTTTAAGTGTATATACCCTTTAAAACCATGTTCTGTCCTTAGCTTTTCAACTACTCTGGTTAAGGTCTCCATAGTTGCGTTAGGTGTATTAAAAACAGCAGAACTTAAAAATAAGCCCTCTATATAATTTCTTCTATAAAAATTCATAGTAAGGTTCACTACTTCATCAGCTGTAAAAGCAGCTCTTTCAATATCATTGCTTTTTCTATTGATGCAGTAAGCGCAATCATAAATGCAATAATTTGTTAGGAGTATCTTTAATAGTGAGATGCATCTTCCATCAGGAGTAAAGCTATGGCATATACCTCCGCTTGCTACAGAACCTAAGTCTCCTTTCTTTGAAGAACGGCTTGAACCAGAAGAGGAACAAGACACATCATATTTTGCTGCACCGCTAAGAATTCTAAGTTTTTCATTTATATCCATGTTATCACCGTCTTTATGTTAATAAATATATTATATATGATAATTTTGATGAGAACAAGCGTTCTTTTTAACGTTTATATTATATGAAGCTTGTAAGGTTTTATTCAATAATCGATGTGCTAGTTTGTTAAAAAAATTTTATGAAGTCATAAAGCAGAAAATTATATAAGTTGAAAAAATATTAAATCGATTAAGTACTGACACTTACATATTTAAATTTTTCAAAAAAATCAAGATTATGAATTGGTTTTACATTAATGGAAACACTATTTTTATGTGCTAATAATAAGGAAATTAATGATCTAATGATGAAATTGTTTAGAATATCCTAATTTATAGGCTTTAACTAATATGGTTGCTTAATGATAATTGTGCAAGTGCAGTTATATTCCAAAGTTACTGTCTGGATATCTAAGGAGGATAGCTTTATGAAAATATTAATAACTACAGATACCTATTTTCCTATGATTAATGGAGTTGTCGCTTCAGTAACTAATTTATATAATGAGTTGAAACTGAAAGGGCATAAAGTAAAAATATTGACTTTATCTAATGACAGAAAAGAAACTGTTAGAGGAGATATTTATTACTTAAAATCAATTGGCATAGGTGTTTATCCTGATGCTAGAATTAAGTTTCCTTTACATAATAGACTTATAGGTGAAATAATTCGATGGAACCCTGATATTATTCACTCTCAAACTGAATTTTCAATGATGCTTGTTTCTAAATATATATCAAATAAATTAAATATACCTATAATTCATACATATCATACTATGTACGAAGACTATTTAGGATATGTTTTAGGAGGAAGGTTAATAACTAAGAATACATCTGCAAAGTTTATTAGGATGCTTTTAAACAGTTTAGATAGTGTAATAGCACCTACTCAAAAAGCAAAAGACTCTTTGCTAAGCTATGGGGTAAACACATCAATAAATGTGATACCTACAGGGATAAACTTAAAGAGATTCAAAAAAGAACTTCTAAACGATGAAAAGAAAAGGATAAAGAAGAATCTTAATATAAGAGAAGACGATAGGGTTATAGCGTATGTAGGTAGAATTGGCCAAGAGAAAAATATAAGTGAAATAATTGACTTTATGAGGGATTTAATAACGGTTAATAAAAAAATAAAACTTATAATTGTAGGAGGAGGGCCATATTTAGAAAAACTAAAGTGTGAGGTAACATATAAAGGCATAGAGAAAAACGTTATATTTACTGGTATGATAAGATCAGAAGAAGTTTATAAATACTATAAGATAGCTGAAATATTTGTTACAGCATCTTCTAGTGAAACACAGGGGCTTACATATATAGAGGCACTTAGTAGTGGATGCCCTGTAGTTTGTAAATACGATACTTGTATCGATGGAGTAATAGAACAAGGGAAAAATGGTTTTGCCTATAGAGGTAGAAAAGAATATACATATTATATAAACAAAATTCTTAATGATCATGATTTAAGATACAATATGAAACAAAGTGCTCTAATTAAAGCTGATGAGTATTCCAGTGAAATTTTCTGTAATAAAGTGTTGGAGGAGTACTACAGAGTTTTAAAGAGTACAGCCAACATAGAAATAGATTTAGTAAATGTGATTAATCATAAAACATAATTATTAAAATAATAGTGAATTACCTTCCTAAAGTAAAAAACCTAGCAGATACTAGGTTTTATTTTTTTGCAAACTATTATGGGGAAAGAGTAAACTTAATATACTTCCAATAGCTATTGAAGAGTAGTATGTTATGAGTCTCCATAAAAAAATAGCTGTTATTATTGTTCCAGATTTAAAAAATAGTCCGTAGATTAAGTAGAAGCCACCTTCAGCACCACCTTCAGCACCGGGAAGTGGAATTATTACCATGAAGTTAACTAAAAATACCTGTGCAGCTATCATTGTAATAATATCTTCAGCATTAAATCCAAAACTTCTATATATACAGTAAGGGATAGAAAAGAAGGCTAACCATTGAAGTATTGTTAGTATAGAAGCTTTCATACACATTTTTTTATATTTTGTTATAAGCAGTGCATTTTCGTGGAAGTTTTCTAATTCTTTTTCAACCTTATTATAACTAGAATCAATATTCTTTAATAGTTTGAACCTATTTAATATTTTAAAAATCAATATTAATAACTTTTTAGTAAGCTTGTGGCTAAATAAAAATAGAACAGCCAAAATCATAGTTATTATATGTACAATAAGGCCTGAAAAACATAGGTATAAAAAGTAGTTTACTCTTGAGTAAAAGTAATTAAATCTGAGTAAAAATGCCATTAGTAAAATTAATATATTAGTTATTTGGTGAATTATGAACTTTATCATTGATATGGAGCCTGCAATACCAATTGGTATACCACTTTCTGTCATCTCATATAGTTGAGCAGGATGACTACCAGCGGAAAAAGGAGTAATAGCACCAAAAAACTGTCCTATTATTTGAAATCTAATAGATTTAATAAATAAATCATCTATGGGATGTAACTCCTTTGTTATTACGTATATTACAAGACTCTCAAATATCCAAAATGCTATGATGAGGATTATGGCTGTAAGTAACCAAGAAAAATTCAAAGTCATTATTTCATCTATTAGTGCCTTTAGTCCTTTAGTAAATAGAAAAAATGTAATGAAGATAAAAGCTGATATGATCACTACAGCAAGATTAAGAATTTTACTCTTCATTAAGTTTTCTCCTGGTTTTTCCTAGTTTTTGAGTATATATTTCATCATAGAATTTCTCCCATAGCTTTAATACATAATCTTTAGAGTAAAATTCATGACACTTTGAAGACTCTTTGCACCAATGATGATAATCTTCTCCTTTTTCTTTAAGAGTAGCTATGTTTTTTATAAAATCATCTACATGAGAACCTTTTATATAGCAATCAAATAAAATACCTTTATAAATATCTAAGTCTCTCAATAGTATTGGTATATTTAGCGACATCGATTCTAGTATAGACATTGGGAATAATTCATTATATGAAGGCAGAAACATTAAATCACAGATATTATAAATATCATTCATTTCACCTCTATCTACTATACCTAAGAATTTTACGTTTTCTGGTGGATTTTCTACAATAGTCTTTAGCTCCTTATAGCCATCAGTTATTGCACCAAATGAAAATCCTCCAGCCCATACAAATTGTATTTCAGGCAAGTTTTTAGCAACTTCTATAAAGTCTATAACACCTTTTCTAGTTTGAACTTGACCAACTCCTAAAACTACGAATTTGTCCAAAGATATATTATATCTTTCTTTTATACTATTAATTTTTTCAGTATCATATCTATAAAAGTTTTCTTCAGAAACAAAGTTTGGTATATAGGTGATTTTACTTTCATTTATCTTGTAGCGTTTTAAAACATCTATAAAATATGGGTTTACCACTACTAAATGATCTACACTTTTATAAAAAGAGATCATATATTTATAAAAAACTTTCTTTATGAAGTAGGGTAGCTTTAGGCTTTCTTCTATAGTTTCTGGAACAAAATGAACATAGGCTACAGAAGTACCTAGAAGTCTGGTAAAGGGAATGCTCAAAAAAAATTTTAAATCTATAGTATGATAGTGCATTATATCACAAAAGGATAACTTATTAACTTTTACTATATATTTATCTATAAGACCAGTACTTACTAAGTTTACTTGTTCAATGTAAGCTGATAAAACTCCTTGCCCTTTTACTTTATCAGCAGAAGAGAGCATATTTATGGTTGGCATTAAAAAACCTCCTTTTATAAATCAACATATATTTAGTTTCTGTAAAACTTCAATGTATATTCCTTTTTTAGAATTTAATTATAAGAGGAAGTTACAGTTTTTTTCTTAATACAGATTCTTCTAATAGGACTTATGGTAAACTTTTTATACTTCTTAGAACAGTATAAAAATTTTTGCTAGCTAAACCTAATGATTTCAAGGGCTTACAACAACTATTTAAAGTAACTGTAAAAATATAATCTTGTTGACGGACAGATTTTCATTATATGTATTCAGAAATGCAGAGATAGAAAAATTACTGAAAATTGGGCATATGTAGATTTAGAATTGTTTTTTGAAAATATTTTATGTGTTAAATGACTAAATTTTCCTTTGTATAACAAAAAGGATATAAGCAAAAATACTTATATCCCAATAGTAGAAGTTCAATTTTTTACTAAACATATAATGTTTTAAGTTCACCTAAACATTGTATCAAATTCAGCTTGTTTTTAAGTAAAATAAGCTAATCTTATGACATCCTTAGGCCTTCTATGATTCCATAGTAAGTCTAAATCAATTTGGTGGAATTCACCATAAGTTGATACAGAGATGTAATGTTTATTGTTGTTAGGGTTAATCAATAGATTAGTTATAGTCATCCAATGCCAAGTATAATCCTCAAGTTCTTTAACTGGATGCTTTAATATCAAAATTGCTATAGGTAGCTTTAAATTTAAAGCTTCATAAATAAAATCTATTGCATTGTCCATGGTAGCTTGTTCGTCTAATATATGGGGGACCAAAGACACACCTCTACTTTGTGAAAAAGACAAAACATTTTCGCTGAATTGCTCTACAGAAGTAAGTCCAAACATCCCAGGAATTACATACTTACGTACTTCAATCATATGCTCTACAAAATCTTTTTTATTGATAATATCCTTATATGGATACAAATTATTAAATTTATCTGGAGCTAATTTAGAAAGATATGCAGTTATATTCGCTGCAGCAACAGGGCCACAGCCACTAAGCTGATGAGCCTTCTTTGGAAACCAGTACTGATTACCGCCATAATGTATTGTTTCGGAATCATAAATTGAAAGCTGTATCTCTTCTAGATTAGGATAGTTTTGCATTTTAAAATTTTCCATTGCTACCACCTTTCCGCATAATAGCTCTTGTTTTTTTACTCTTTATCTACTTATATGTGAAGAATCTTCTGAAAAATCTGAAAAGTAATAATCAACACAATAATTAACTGCCGTCTTTAGTTATTTAGTAAGTTTTATTTAAAAGAGTAATAAGAACTTGCTTATAACGCTTACTATATAAAATAGTTAGTAGTTTTAATATACTATATTTTTATGAAGTAGTAAATTAGATAAATATGACATAGGAACTACATTGACTAAAAATCATAGCAAAAATGAAGAGCCTTGGATTTAATATTTTATAAGAATCAGTGGTGAAAGATATTGAAGAGGCTTAAGATAATTGGTAAAAGAAAGAATAAAATGCACCGAAAGAATAATAAACAAGTTCTTTTGATGCATTTTACTTACAAGTTTTATAAATTATTATAAGCTAGCTACATATTCCTCTAAGGCTTTTGATAATTGATCTGGGCAAGATGTATCTCTATTACCACAAGTTATTCCTTTAAGTCTTTTTATAGCTTCATTAACTTCCATACCTTCGATAAGCGAAGATATTCCTTTTAGGTTACCATTGCATCCACCTACAAAGTTTACGCTAGATATTTTGTTATCAACTATGTCAAAGCTTACTTGCTTTGAACACACACCAGCTGTTTTATAAGAATTCATTTGAGACTCCCCCTCATAATGTTATTTTATTGACTAAAAGATTAAACAATTATACTTTATAACTGATAATTTATTAAAGTAATATCTCTAATTGTAGTATCTTTATAGTACTGTCATTAGTAATTATACTATATTACTAGGTTTTATAGAAGCGGATATAGTGTAAAATCATATTTACTCCAAATTAAGTTATAATATTAAATTGAAAATAATTTATGAAATATTTAACTATTAGATCTCATCTATTAAAGATGTTCCACTTTTATCCGAAAGCTATTATCAACACTTCTATGGGTTTTGAGAGGAGAATTTGAAAATATATTTTATTACGAATAAGTACACTTGTAAAAAATAAGTGAATAAATAGATAAAGACGAAAAAAATTCACTAAAGAAGGTTTGCTTTAGCGAATTTTTCATTGATTTGTATATTTAATTCTCTTCAATAAGTATATTAATAATGTTGTTATAGATTAACGAAGGATTTTCCTTCCATTTACTACATAAGGCAATAGCTTGCTTCTTAGAGGCTACACTTACCTTTAAATCCATGAGTAAACTATCATCCTCAACTGCTTTAAGGTTAACTATAAAGGTATTGTTCTGATCTGGAGTATAGTCTGCTGAGATAGTAAGCTCTCTTTTAATCTTTTCTATGCTTGATTTTAAATAATCATCTATTAAGCTTAGTCTTTGTGGAGATATCCTATCTTTAAATAAAGTTAATACTTTCTTTCCTGTATCTGTAATGAATAAAAGCTTCTTATCATTGCTAGCTTCGTATTTTATAAAGCCAGAAGAAATAAGCTCTGTTATATACTGTTGAAGGAAAAAGTAATTAATAAAGCTGTTTTCCAAAACAATCTCAGTTAATTGTGCATTAGATATTGGATATTTAATAGATTTAATTATATATAAAAGCAGAAGCTTGTTTTCAGCAAGTTCTAATGTGTTGTCATTCATACGATTATCCTCCCAATCACCAGTATGTCTATATTATAGCATAAAACTTATTAATTTCTCTATGAAAATTTTATTGTCATTATTTAGTAGGTAAGTGAATATTATTCTAAAGAGACTTCATTATGGAGGAATACATTTGAGAAAGTATAAAACAATCTTAATATTAATTTTAGTATTAGTTGTTGTTACTGTAGCAGCATCTACTGCAGTAAATGCATGGATGATAAAAAAATCTTTACCTATATATTCTGTAGACACGAAGGAGAAAAAAATTTCTATAACCTTTGATGTCAATTGGACTGATGATGATAAGCTTTTAAGTATATTAGACATAATGAAGGAATATAATGTAAAAGGTACGTTTTTTATCATGGGAGGCTGGGTAAATTCAAATGAAGAAAACGTTGAGGAGTTGAAAAAAATAAAGGAGGGGGGAAACGAAATAGCAAATCACAGTTATATACATCCTAATTTTGCTAACATATCTACAGATAGAATGGTATCTGAAATAAAGAAGACTGAAGATATAATTTACAATAATACAGGTTATAAGACAAAGCTTTTTAGATGTCCAAGCGGGTCTTATAATGATACTGTAATAAATACAGTTAAAAATATGGGATATTATTGTATACAGTGGGATGTGGATAGTGTAGACTGGAAGAATCAGGGGGCAGATCAAGAATATGAAAGAGTAATGAAAAATGTAAAGCCAGGTTCTATTTTGCTTTTTCATAATAACGGCAAATATACTCCTGAAAATTTAAAGAGAATTTTCAAGAATTTGAAAGCTCAAGGCTATGAATTTGTACCTGTTGGTGACCTTATCTATAAGAATAATTTCACCATTGACAGCGATGGTAAACAACATATGGTTAACTAGAAAAAAAACATATTGTAAAAAAGGCATGAAATGTATTATAATGGAAATAAGTTATTTTCTAATTTATACTTTATTACAAAAAATAAAAATTTTAAAAAACAAGGGAGAGAGGGGTTTAAATGGATAATTTAATGTTAAATAATAAAATTTACCTTGAAGGAACTGTTGCTTCAGAATTAGACTTTAGCCATGAAATGTATGGGGAGAAATTTCTTACTTTTTCTTTGGAGGTAATGAGATTAAGTGATTCTAAAGATATGTTAAATATAACTATATCTGAAAGATTGCTTACTAACTTTGATTTAAGTATAGGTACTGATATAATTGTTGAAGGACAATTAAGGTCTTATAATAAATTTGTAGATGGAGCTAATAAGCTCATATTGACAGTCTTTGCTCGTGATATTAGACCATGTGAGGAGAGAAGCAAAAACCCAAATGAAATTTTTTTAGACGGGTATATATGTAAGGAGCCAGTATATAGGACAACTCCTTTTGGTAGGGAGATTGCTGACGTACTGCTTGCTGTAAATAGAGCATATAATAAGTCCGACTATATACCCACAATAGCATGGGGTAGAAACTCAAGATTTTGTCAGACCTTAAGTGTTGGTGACAATATCAGAATATGGGGAAGACTTCAAAGTAGAGAATACCAAAAGAAAGTTTCAGAAGAAGAAGTGATTAAGAAAGTAGCTTACGAAGTTTCAATATCTAAGATGGAAAGAGTTAATGGGGAAAATGAGTTAGTTGATGATCAAATAGGCGCAGTTTAGAACCTATTTCATAACATATTAAAAGGGCGAA
Organism: Clostridium sp. C8-1-8; assembly: GCF_009928445.1. Lineage (GTDB taxonomy): Bacteria > Bacillota > Clostridia > Clostridiales > Clostridiaceae > Clostridium_AR. The sequence goes on from NZ_JAABNO010000002.1 coordinate 384,265, forward strand.
TATTCGCCCTTTTTTACTATCTAGAAACTACAAATTTGTTTATTTCCTTAAGTCGTCTAATAATTGAGTCTTGTCTTTAGTCTTATCATCTACTATTTTTATTATCTTCGCAGGAGTACCAGCAACCACAACTCCAGGAGGAACATCATCTACAACCACTGAACCGGCTGCAACTACTGATCCTTTTCCTACCTTAACTCCTTCAAGAATAACAGAATTAGCTCCTATAAGTACATCATCTTCTATGATACATGGTGTTTTGCTTGGCGGTTCTAGAACTCCAGCAACAACTGCGCCTGCTCCAAGATGAACTCTTTTTCCAAGCTTACCTCTAGCGCCAACTACAGCATTCATATCAACCATAGTAGCTTCACCGATTTCAGCACCTATATTTATTACAGCACCCATCATGATTACTGCATTTTTTTCTATTGTAACCTTATCTCTTATTATAGCACCTGGTTCTATTCTAGCATCTATATCAAGTAGGTTTAACATAGGAATTGCAGAGTTTCTTCTATCATTTTCAACTCTAAAGTGCTTTACTTTATGTTTATTATCAAGAATTACCTTTGTTATGTCATCACTTTCTCCGAAAAGTACGTAGAAGTTGTCAGAGCCATACCATTCGATGTTATTCATTTCGCTATCTTTTAAATCTCCATTTACATATACTTTTACTGGAGTAGATTTCTTTGATTCTTTTATAAATCTAGCTATTTCATATGGATCAGTAAAATTATAACTCATTGTATCATCCTTTCCTCTATTGCTTAGATATGTATTACGCAATAAGATTATTATAATAAAACTTACTCAATTATGAAAGGGGTTAGAGGTAGAAATTCAATTTTTATAAAATATTATGGCGAAAGTTCAACATGTAAAGTAAAATATAACTTATAGTATTTTACTTTTAAAATTAAGTTTATTAATTTAAATAATAGAAAACATTATTTTGTAATGTCTTTAAATAGCCATTTATAGGCATATTATACCTAGCGATATTGAGAATTTAAGCAGTTACACAGTATATATTTTAGAAAGTTTTTTGGATTATAGGTACAGTTTAAAAGAAGCCAAAATACAATGATTTTAACATTAAAAAGTATTGCAGGTTTTAAATTATTGCATTAATATGCAGTTTTTGTGTAAAAATATGCAAATATTAATCTGTAAATGCTTCAGATAAAATATATTAATTAGTTACAGATATATCGTATTAGAAGAGACAGGAGTGATAATTAGTGGCAAAGTTAGAAAAGGGATATGTTCAAATATATACTGGAAATGGTAAGGGGAAAACTACTGCAGCCTTAGGATTGGCTTTTAGAGCTGTCGGTGATGGAATGAAGGTGGTTATGGTTCAGTTCTTAAAAAGTAATAAAACTGGAGAGCTTAATTCAGCTCAATTTCATTCTCCTAATTTTCAGATACATAGATTTGAGAAGAGAAGAGGTTTTGTTTGGACTTTAAATGAAGCAGAGAAGCTTGAGTTAAAGGGAGAGATACAAGAGGCGTTTTCCTTTGTTAAAGCTGTGGTTAAAGAAAGAAAGTGTGATATATTAATATTAGATGAAATAATGGCAGCTATGTATAACAATTTCTTAGAGATTTCAGAGGTCTTAGAACTTATAGAAAATAAGCCTGAGGATATGGAAATTATCCTTACTGGCAGAAATGCTCCAAAAGAGTTGATTGAAAGAGCAGATTTGGTTACAGAAATGAAGGAGATAAAGCACTACTACGAAAAAGGTGTAGTTGCTAGAGAGGGGATAGAGTATTAATATGAATAGTAATGTAAATAAGATTGAACTTTCAGGAATAAGAAAATTTTCTAACAAGGTAGCAAAGGTGCCAGGAGCAATATCTCTTACACTAGGGCAGCCTGACTTTCCTGTTCCTAAAAGAGTGAAGGAAGCTATGATAGAGGCTTTGGAGCAAGGCAAGACAGTATATACGTCAAATGCAGGCCTAGTAGAACTAAGAGAAGAGATAAGCAAATATCTAGAAAGCTTTGGGATAAGTTATGATAAAGATGAGATTTGCATAACAGTAGGAGGAAGTGAAGCTCTTTTTACAGTATTTACTACTCTTATAGATAGAGGGGAGAAAGTACTAATACCTACTCCAGCTTACCCTGCTTACGAAAACGGTGTTAAGCTTGTTGGTGGTGAAGTAGTTAACTATAAACTAAATGAAGACTTTTCTCTTAATATTAACTATTTAGAAGAAGCTATATTAAAAAGCGGCGCTAAGTACATTTTATTATCTTTCCCAACTAATCCAACAGGGGCAATACTAGAGAAATCACAGTTGGATAATCTGAAGGATCTTATACTAAAATATGATCTTATGGTAATAACTGATGAGATTTATAGTGCTTTATGCTATGATGAATACCATTCAATTGCTCAGCTTCAGGAATTAAAGGAGAGAGTAATATTTATAGGTGGCTTTTCAAAAATATTTTCAATGACTGGACTTAGGTTAGGGTATTTCTGTGTTAACAAAAAGCTTATGGATGATTTCATGAAGGTTCACCAATACAATGTTTCTTGTGCTACTTCTATATCACAATACGGAGCTTATGTTGGACTTAGAGAGTGTCTTAGCGATGTTGAATACATGAAATCAGAATTTCTTAGAAGAAGAGATTATGTATATGGCAGACTTAAAGTCATGAACTTTGAAGTAAATCTTCCTAAGGGTGCATTTTATATATTTCCATCAATAAAGAAGTTTAATATGACTTCAGAAGAGTTTTGTGAACTTCTTTTAGAGAAGAAGAAGGTTGCTTGTGTGCCAGGTAGCGCTTTTGGAGCAGGAGGAGAAGGCTTCATGAGGATTTCTTACTGCTACAGTGATAAGGAATTAGAAAGGGCTTTGGACTTAATAGAGGAATTCATAAAGGAGATATAGTACATGCTACATCTTTAAGAACATATTGTTTCAATCTAGAGCTTTTAGCTAATGAATACAAAAAGATAAAACAAAAAAGGCTGAGATGGATAAAATAATCCACTTCAGTCTTTTTGCAAAATTACCTAAAAAGAAAGATTTAAAACGTCTTCCATATCATAAAGTCCTGGTTTTGATATCTTTCCCATATAATCACTTGCTTTTAGTGCACCTACAGCAAAAACCTCTCTGGAGATAGCTTTATGAGTTATTTCTATAACTTCACCGTCACCGGCAAATATTACATCATGGTCTCCAACTATGCTTCCACCGCGTATAGCATGTATACCTATTTCCTTATGATCTCTCTTAGCTATGCCTTCTCTTCCGTAAACAAAATGAGTTTCTTCTTCAATAGACTCTTTTATTGTATTGGCAAGCATAACTGCTGTTCCAGAAGGTGCATCTACTTTTTGATTGTGGTGCTTTTCTATTACTTCAATGTCGAAGTTCTCATAAAGAACCGGTGAGATCTTTCTAAGAAGCATGTTAACTAGGTTTACACCAACACTCATATTAGCTGATCTGAATATTGGTAGAGTCTTAGACTTTTCATCTATTAAGGCTAAATCTTCCTTAGTATATCCAGTAGAGCATAGAACCATTGGTTTTTTAGTCTTTTCTGAGTAAGCTATTATGGAACTTAATGAATCCGGTCTTGAGAAATCAAGTAATACATCGTAAGCTACATTGCATTCATTTAAGTCGTTAAATATTGGATAGCTTCTTTCACCCTTTGGGAATTTATCTATTCCAGCTACTATTTGAAGATTTTCTTCTTTTTCTACAAGATTAGATATTACAGTTCCCATCTTACCGCAGCAGCCATTTAATATTATTCTAGTCATAGTATTACCTCCATTACTTTACAAGATCATGCTTTTTCAAAACGCTTGTTAGTTTTTCAAGATTTGAGCCTTCCATTTCAAAAAGAGGTAATCTTAAAGCACCAACATTGCATCCCATTAAGTTTAAAGCTGTTTTAACTGGAATTGGATTTGGTTCAATAAATAGTGTATTAGCAAGATCTAAGGTTCTTATTTGAACTTCTAAAGCTTCTTTTGTCTTACCAGATAAGAATAGTTCGCACATATCATGAACTTCCTTTGGCATAACGTTGGCAAGCACTGATATTACCCCTATTCCTCCTAGTGATAATATAGAAATAGTTTGGTCATCGTTTCCAGAATATATATCTATCTTATCTCCACAAAGAGCTTTGATTTTAGCTATTTGACTTAAATCTCCACTTGCCTCCTTTACTGCAACAACATTCTTTAGCTCAGTAAGCTTTAGTAGAACCTCAGCACTGATGTTCATGTTAGTTCTAGCTGGAACATTGTAAAGAATTATTGGGGTATTTACAGCAACATCTATAGCCTTGAAATGTTCTATCATTCCTCTTTGAGAGGTTTTATTATAATAAGGAGTTATTACTAGAAGACCATCTACACCTATACTTTCAGCCCATTTGCTCATCTCAATGGAGTAGGCGGTATTATTTGTACCAGTACCTGCTATTACAGGAATTCTCTTTTTCACAATATCCACAGTAAACTTTATGGTTTCTTTTTTTTCTGCTTCGGTCATAGTTGAAGCTTCACCAGTAGTACCACATATTATTATAGCATCTGTGTTATTAGCTATATGCCATTCTAGAAGCTCTTCTAATTTCTTAAAGTCCACTCCACTTTCATTAAAAGGAGTAACTATAGCAACTCCAGATCCTTTAAACAAAGACATAATCATACCTCCATGTCTAACTAATTTAAAAAGTAATTCACTTTTTATATATTATTTGTTTTTTATCATTAACTCTGCTATTTGTACTGCATTTAAAGCAGCACCTTTTCTTATGTTATCAGCAACCACCCATAGATTTAACCCATTGTCTATACTAAAATCTCTTCTAATTCTTCCTACATAGACATCATCTTTTCCATCTACCTGTAATGGTGTTGGATATTTATTACTCTTAGTATCATCATATACAACTATGCCTTTAGAGTTGTCAAGTAAAGTAATAACTTCTTTAATATCAAAATCCTTTAAAAGCTCTACGTTTATACTTTCACTATGGCTGTTTAGAACCGGAACTCTTGCAGTAGTAGCTGTTACTTTTAAATCTTCATTGTGAAGTATTTTTCTAGTTTCTTTTATCATCTTTATTTCTTCCTTTGTGTATCCATCTTCGGTGAAGATATCAATATGAGGAAGGATGTTTCCTGCGATTGGATAAGGGAACTTTTTTGGTGCTTCTCCTTTAATACCGTCTTGTAGGTCTAATATTCCTTGAAGACCTGCCCCTGATACTGCTTGATAAGTTGAGTATACTATTCTCTTAATACCATAGGTATCGTATAGAGGTTTTAAAGCAACTACAGCCTGTATAGTAGAACAATTAGGATTTGCTATTATTCCTGTATGCCAAGCAATATCTTCTGGATTAACCTCTGGAACAACTAGAGGAACCTTTGGATCCATTCTCCATGCACTACTGTTATCTATAGCAACTGCACCAATTTCTGCGAACTTTGGAGCAAACTCTAAGCTTGCATCACCACCGGCAGAAAATAATGCAAAATCAATTTCTTTATTTTTTATGTTTTCATCACATAACTCTTCAACCACATAATCACTATCTTTAAACTTCATAGTCTTACCTGCAGATCTTTTTGATGCAAATAAGTACAGGTTCTTTATTGGAAAATTTCTTTCTGCAAGTATTTCAATAAACTTTCTTCCAACGTTACCTGTTGCCCCAACTATTGCTACATTAAACAAAGCAATCCCTCCTAAGTTTTTTATAATTAATGCATAAATATAAATCAGGTCTTATTATATCATAATACTTTGTCACGTTAAATTAATTATACACTATTATTTAATAGGCAGATGAAATTTTTTGAATTTTAAATTTTAATTTTCGCATAATATATATGTATCACTTCATATTAAAAAGTATATTTTGTTATAAAGAATATATCTTTTTAGGACTTGTTATTTACTGGGACTATTAAAGTGCTGCACTGAAATTAAGTGTTTAATAATCATATACTTTAAGCAGCTTAAAAAACAGATATTCAATTCTAGTAGGTTGTTCATATATGGAATCCTGAATAACCACTTAATTTGAACAATACTTTCATGTACTTAATATGTAGCTATTTATAGCTATATTTGTCCAGTATATCAATAAATTGATATGGCAATAATAGAAAAAAATAAGAAAGGAGAATTTCTTATGAGTAAGACACCATTAAAAAAAATTATAAAGTCAAAAATAAAATCAAATAAGGAGCTAACTGCAGCTGAAAAGCTTAGAGAAGCTATGAAATATGAAATTGCAGAAGAACTTGGATTAAAAGATAAAGTAGATTCAGAAGGCTGGGGAGGGCTAACTGCAGAGGAGACCGGTAGAATAGGTGGTATTATGACTAAGAGAAAGAAAAATCTGAAGATACCTAGTAATGATGAAATTTTAGGCAGAAGATAGTATTTGGTATAGTTTCCGTTGTAATTATATTTATATCATTGACTTAGCTGAAATTTAATAATATATTAATTAGTAGATTTAGTTTGGGGGATAATTATTAGATGGACAGCTATAATAAATTTGCAAATCTTTATGATCAACTGATATATGAAGATATAAATTATGATGATATAAGTAATTTTGTACTTAACTTATGTAAAAATAATAACATAAATTATGATTATTATTTAGATCTTGCCTGTGGAACAGGAAATGTGGCCGCAATCCTAGGAAAGCATTTTAAAAATATATTCCTTGTTGACTCATCAGAAAGTATGCTAATAAATGCTGATAAAAAGTTCAGGGAAGAAAGAATGAAGTGTAAGATTGTATGTCAGGATATGACTGAGTTAGCTCTTAATAGAAAATTCAATCTTATAACCTGCGTCCTTGATTCGACTAACTACATATTAGATATTGAAGATTTGAAAAACTATTTTCTTTCAGTAAAAAAGCATATGAGTGAAGACGGAATCTTTGTATTTGATATAAATTCGTATTATAAGCTTAGCGAGATACTTGGAAACAATATTTATACATACAATTCAGAAGATATATTTTACGCTTGGGAGAACATCTTTGAAGAGGAAATAGTAGAGATGAGCTTAACTTTCTTTGTGAAAGACGGAGAGCTTTACGAAAGATTTGAAGAGATTCATGAAGAGAGAGCGTATAAAGAAGAAACCATTGAAGACATCTTAGGACAGTGTGGCTTTGATATAATAGGTAAGTATGATGGTTACAGAGAAAGCAATGTAAAAGAAGATAGTGAAAGAATAGTTTATGTACTTAAATGTTTGGAGGTAAATTAAATATGGAAGATAAAATTATAAGAGCTACGGCAAAAGATGGAATGGTTAGAATAATAGCAGGTATTACTACTAATTTAGTGGATGAAGGAACAAGAATTCACGAATGTAGCCCAACAGCAGCAGTTGCTTTTGGCAGAATGCTTACAGCAGGAACTTTAATGGGCGCAATGTTAAAATCTGAAAAAGAAATAATTACACTTCAGATAAATGGTGGGGGAGAGGCTAAAGGAGTTACTGTGACAGCCTATTCAGATTGCTCAGTAAAAGGATATGTAGGTAATCCAGCTGTTAATTTACCTCTTAACATTAATGGAAGATTAGATGTTGCTGGAGCCATAGGTAAAAACGGTAACTTAACGGTAATAAAAGACTTAGGCTTAAAAGATCCTTATGTAGGACAAGTGCCTATTTATACTGGGGAAGTGGCTGAAGATCTTGCGTACTACTTTACTGCTTCAGAACAAACACCATCTGCAGTATCACTTGGGGTATTAGTAAATAATGACCTATCAATAAAAGCTGCAGGTGGCTTTATAATTCAAATGATGCCTGGAGCAGATGAGCTTTTAGCAGATCTACTTTCTTATAGAATGGAAGAGATACCACCTATAACAAATATGATAACTGAAGGTAAGACTATAGAAGAGATATTAGAATATATATTTGATGGAATGGATTTAAAAATAAATGAAAGCATAGAACCTTTATATAAATGTGACTGTTCAAGAGAGAAAGTTGAAAGAGCATTTATAAGTATTGGTCTTAAAGATCTTACTGAAATATATGAAGAAGGAAAAGAAGAAGAGCTAAAATGTCATTTCTGTAATAAAGGTTATTTATTCACTAATGAACAAATTGGAGAACTAATAAATACTTTAAAAAAATAATTTGTTGACAAAGTCTTCTAAAGTTCATATAATATAATACGTGGACGATAGAAGCATATGGCTCAGTAGCTCAGTTGGTTAGAGTGCCGGCCTGTCACGCCGGAGGTCGAGGGTTCGAGCCCCTTCTGAGTCGCCACGTGGCTAGATAGCTCAGTCGGTAGAGCAGAGGACTGAAAATCCTCGTGTCCCTGGTTCGATTCCTGGTCTGGCCACCATTTATTTAAACATTTTTGGCGCTATAGCCAAGCGGTAAGGTCAAGGTCTGCAAAACCTTTATGCCCCGGTTCAAATCCGGGTGGCGCCTCCAAAATAAAAACTGTGATTTATCTTTAGATAGATCACAGTTTTTATTTTGGATTTTTTATTCTATTATCGGAAATGCTAGATTAACGCCTAGACCCCATTTACACAGGAAACTACCTTATTGTGAGGACGGATATTAATTGTAAGGTAAAAGGGATACCAATATTCTTTAATGAGAAATATTATCCAGTTAAGAATAGAGTTATTAAAGTATAAACTAAATGTTAGTTTTATCATATATAAATATATAGTTTTAAGTAGGAATATCTTATTCTAAGACATATAGAATAATACACCAGATAAAATGTCTGGTGTATTATTTTTAAATTAACCTATTCTACGTGAAAATGGTTGGTAATTTAGAATATTTTCTATTTCATTTAAGGCGTCTGAAGGAAGAGAGACTCCACTAGCTTTTATATTACTTTTCAGTTGCTCTGGTTTTGTAGCTCCTGTGATTAGACTGCTTATTGATGGCTTGCGAAGAGTCCAAGCTAGTGATAGAACAGAGAGACTAATTCCTAAGTCATCAGCTATTTTTGAAAGCTTTTCAACTTTATCAAGGTTATCCTCAGTTAATAAGTTATTAATTTGCTTATCGCTTTGATGAGTAGCTCTTGATCCTTCAGGAATAGGCTGACCTTTTCTATATTTACCTGTGAGCAATCCTTGAGACAGTGGAGAAAAAGGAACTATACCTATGCCATTTTTCTCACAAATACCTATAATTTCGTCTTCTATATATCTGTCCATCATATTGTATTGGGGTTGTATTACATTCATTGGTCTTAGACCCATAGCTTTAATGATGCCAAGTGCTTCTGTAATTTGGACAGGACTCCATTCACTTACCCCGTAATAAAGTATTTTTCCCTTTTCAACAAGATCACTTAAAGCTTGTAGTGTTTCTTCTAAGGGAGTTTCTTCATCATACCTGTGGCAAAAATACATATCAAGATAATCAGTTTGCATATTTTTAAGAGATTTATCAATTTGTTCAAATATATGTTTTCTAGATAAACCTCTATCATTGGGTCCAGAACCAACTGGAAAAAATACTTTGCTAGATACTACATAAGAACTTCTTTCAAAGTTCTTTAATATATTTCCTAAGAATTTTTCTGCTTCACCACCACTATAAGCATCGGCACAATCAAAGAAGTTTATACCGTTTTCATAGGCTAGTTTAACCGTATCTTTAGCAATATCTACAGCATTACCTCCACTTACATCTGTCATCCAGCTACCAAGTGCAATTTCACTCACTTTTAAACCCCATTTACCTACTTTTCTATAATTCATAAAATTCACCTATACCTTTCCAACTATATAATATATAATAAATATAAACCTTTGAGTTAACTCAAAGTCAAGAGTATATAAGATTATTTGCCGTAAAATGAAAAACTAAATTCGTGAGTGCAAGGTTAAATTCGTGTTCAATGATTTTAGTGTTGCACAGAAATTTTGGTTTAAATTAAATTTGGAATGCTGTTTTATTTAGGCAAGTAGATATTCATAAGGTTAAGTGAAATGAAAACATAGAATTAAGTTTTTAAAGTATAAATTTATATATATGACTTCAATACCTAATGAAGAAAGAGGGGGAATTATGAATTATACAATAAAGCAAGTGGCTCAGAGGACCAATTTATCTGATCATACCTTAAGATACTATGATAGGGAAGGGTTGATGCCACTTTTAAAGAGAAGTGCTTCTGGAATAAGAAATTATTCTGAAAACGATATTTGCTGGATAGAACTTATAAACTGTCTTAAGAATAGCGGAATGTCATTGGGGGAGATCAAGGAATTTATGAACCTGTGTCTAAAAGGTGAAGAAACCTGTGAGGAAAGAAAAGAAATACTACAAAAACATAAGGAGAATATTTTAAGTCAAATTGAAAGACTTAACAATAGTCTCGGAATTATAGACTATAAATTGGATCACTATAAGCAGATCGGAATATTTCATATTGATGGATAGAGAATATAAGAAGCTAAGTCGATTTTGCTTTAAATTGGGACTAGCTTCTTTCTTTTTATAATAAAGCTAAACTTTTATATACACCAATAGAAAAGCTTAAAATTAGAATTAATAACTATTGACATAATAGTTATTTCTAAATAACATATAAGTATATAAGAAGGTACTTATATACTTATAAAAATTGCGCTTTCAACAAATACTAAATTATATTGGTGAAAAACTTGGAGGTATTATTATGTTTTCATTTATTAAGAGAGGCAACTTTAAAGCAATAAGCATACATGATGTGGATGATATAGCTACTAAGATAGATCTGATTGATATAAGAGAGCCCTATGAATATGAAGAAGGGCATGTACCAAATGCTAAGAACATACCTATGGCTACTATTCTTAAGGATCCAGAGAAATATCTTGAGAAGGAAAAAGAATATCATATTATATGTCAATCTGGAGGAAGAAGCGCCAAGGCTTGTAGCGAGCTTAGTACTAAAGGTTATAAAGTTGTAAATGTAACTGGTGGAACAGGTTCTTACTTAAGACCATTAGAAAGATAAATTATGTGTCAAATAAAACCTGGAGGGAACATAATATGAGTAAAGTTATTATAGTTGGTGGTGTAGCAACAGGTGCTTCAGCTGCAGCAAGACTTAGAAGGTTAGATGAAAGTTTAGAAATTGTTCTATTTGAAAAAGGCGAGTACATATCTTTTGCAAACTGTGGATTGCCTTACTATATCGGTGGGGTTATAGAAGAAAGAGAAGAGCTTTTAGTTTCAACTCCAGAGCTGATGAAGCATAGATTTAATATTGACGTGAGAGTTAATAGTGAAGTGGTTAAGCTTGATGGTAATTCAAAGAAGGTAGTTATAAGTTCTAAAGATAGAGGTAATTATGAAGAAAACTATGATTATTTAGTTTTAGCACCAGGAGCAAAACCATTTAAGCCTAATATAAATGGAATAGAAAGTGAAAAAATATTTTATTTAAGAAATGTCCAAGATACAGATAAGCTAAAGGCTATTACAAAAGAGATAAATTCTGTAATAGTAGTTGGTGGAGGATATATAGGAATAGAAGTGGCCGAGAACCTTAAAAAGTTGGAGCTGCAGGTGACTTTAGTGGAAGCAGCATCACATATATTGGCTCCTTTCGATGACGAAATTGTAGCAGCTGCTGAAATGGCTATGGAAAAAAATAAAGTCAACTTAAACTTAAATAGTAAAGTAATTAGTTTCAGGGAAATAGAAGATGGGATAGAAGCTACGGTTGAAAATGGGAATACTATAAAGGCTGATATAGTTATTTCTGCAATTGGAGTTAGTCCTGATACTGAATTTTTGAAGGATTCAGGAATAGCATTAGGTGAAAGAGGTCATATATTAATCAATAGTACAATGGAGACAAATCTAGAAGGGGTATATGCTGGTGGAGATGCTGTAGAAGTAATTGATTTTGTAAACGGAAATAAAACCGCTATACCACTTGCAGGACCTGCTAATAAACAAGGAAGAATCATTGCAGATAATATAGTAGGCATTCCGTCAATATATAAAAATACTCAGGGCACCACAGTAATAAAGGTATTCGATTTAGCTTTAGCAGCAACTGGAAATAATGAGAGAACTCTTGAGAGACTTGATATACCGCATCATTCATTAATAATTCATCCATTTAGTCATGCAGGATATTATCCAGGAGCGCAGCAAATGACATTAAAATTAATTTTTAATGATGAAGGAAAGATATTAGGAGCTCAGGCAGTAGGAAGAGAAGGTGTAGATAAAAGAATTGATGTTATAGCGACTGCTATAAGATATGGAGGAACAGTTTATGATCTAACTGAGCTTGAACTATCTTATGCACCTCCATTTGGATCTGCAAAGGATGCTGTTAACTTCGCGGGCTATGTTGCAGAGAACCATCTTACTGGGAAGAGTGATTTGGTTCATCCAAGAGAATTAGAGAAGATAAAACCACAGGATAATATTATAGTATTGGATGTTAGAACGGAAGAAGAAAGAGCTTTAGGTAAAATAGTAAACTCCATAGGTATAAATGTTAATGAACTTAGAAATAGACTAAATGAATTAGATAAGGATAAGGAATATTGGCTTCATTGTGCTGTAGGAATTAGATCCTATATTGCCGAACGAATATTGAAGCAAAATGGATTTAAGTGTAAAAATATAACTGGTGGGTATAAAGCTATAAGGCTTATGGAGTATGCAACTAGATAGGTACTATAAGTTTATATTATTAATACTTAAATTTTTCTCTAAGCTGCGAGCTTTTTTGAAGCTTGAAAAATAAGTGGTTTTGTATTTAATATAAAATCTTATAGTGTTAAGGTCTTAAATCTTGGATTCAAAAATTATGTTAACTGGGCACTAAATTAGTATAGAAAATCGAATTATTTAATAAATAGTGTGAAGAGTTATATGTTCAAAGGAATGATTTTTATTTGAACTAAAAGAGAGGCGGTAAACTATGCTTGATAAAGCTAAAGAGGTTTCAGAAGTGCTAAAGGTGCTTTCAAATGAAAATAGGCTTATGATTGTATGTCATTTAATCGAAAAACCAATGACAGTAAGTGAAATTAATGAAAGTCTTAGCAATTTGACTCAGTCAGCTATTTCTCAGCACTTGGCTATGCTTAAGGCTCATAAAATAGTTGATTACAATAAAAAAGGACTTACATGTACCTATTTCATTTTAGATGAAAGGGTAAGTAAACTTGTTGAGGTATTAAGAGATAACTATTGCTAATATATATTAAAAATCCTATTAGAGCTTTGAGCTTTAATAGGATTTTTATTAAATTAATATTTTTTAAGTAGTAGACAAGTGCTATAATTAGACTTTATTACAAAGGAAACATCCATATATAGAAGTTATTAGTAAGATGTTTTCAATTATATACTAGTAATTTAACAAAAAGTATTTGAAAGTGAGGAATGAAATAAGATGTCCAAGGATACAGCACTTCTGATTGTAGATGTACAAGTTGCTATGTTTTCTTATGAAGATCAAGCATTGTACAATGGTGAAAAGGTATTAGATAACATAGTGCTTTTGCTTGAAAAAGCAAGAAAGTCTGATGTTCCAGTAATTTTTATACAGCATACAAGCGAGGAGGATGATGAATATAATAGAGCAAAACCAACTTGGCATATTCATCCTAGAATAGCACCACTAACAAGTGAAACAGTGGTAGAAAAAACTACTTGGGATTCCTTTTATAAAACTAGACTTGAACAAGTTCTTGAGGAAAAGGGAATTAAGAAGTTAATAATCATGGGGATGCAAACAGAATTTTGTTTAGACACTACTTGTAGAGCCGCATATAGCAAGGGATATCATGATAATGTACTAGTAAGAGATGCTAACTCTACCTTTGATGGACCAGTACTTACTGCTGATAAGATAGTGGAACATCACAATACTCTTTTAGGTGGAAGGTTTGTAAAGTCCATGTATACTGATGAAATTGAATTTTTATAGTGATTAGTTTGGAAACATATTGAAGTTAAATGCAACCTGAAACTTATTGGCATGCTAGATTTTTTAGATATTCATTTATAAAGATAGATGCACAAAAAAAGCTCATTTAAGTGAGCTTTTTTACTTTATAGGAATAATAACTTACTGGATATATATTTAATGCCTTGGTTGAAATAATGGTTTTCTTGAATTAATATTTTATAAAAACATAGCACGGTGGTATAATTTAGCTATAATTGATTTATGTTACAATAAATGTGGCGATATAAATAAGAATATTGATCTATTGACAGTATAAACAGTTTTAAAAGAAAGTTGAGCCTTAAAATTATTTTATAATTACAAAACTAATGTTATTTTAAAGAAGTTTTTTATAGTATTTAAAAGTTTCTAGTAATAAATTTATTAAAACTTAAATTTGAAAAAGAATGAAATAATATGTCCAAGTATATTATGGATTTAATTTTTTATGTATTACTATTTTTTATTATGAAAGATTATGAAAATCAAAACTTAATAGGAATAATGGAGGAAAACGATTAATATGGACTTGAGAGTATTGGTTGTAGAGGATGAAATATCAATTAATGATATATTGGTTTCTGCTTTAATAGCTGATGGATATAAGGTTAAGAGTGCTTTTTCATCTAAAGAAGCTAGAAAGATATTAGAAAGTTTTATTCCTGATGTAACCCTTCTTGATATAAATTTGCCAGATGAAAATGGTTTTGAACTCTGTAAATTTGTTAATAAAAAATTCTATATCCCAATAATAATGATAACGGCTAGGAACGATATAGTCGATAAGGTCTTAGGTTTAGAACTTGGTGCAGATGATTATATAACTAAACCTTTTCATATAAAAGAAGTATTGGCTAGGGTTAAAGTTGCACTAAGAAGGGTGGAAAGATACAAAGCTTTTAGTAATACAAAATACATTGAATTGAGTGGATCTGTAAAAATAGATATTGAAGCGAGGGTTGTAATTAAAGTAGACTCGGAGGTAAAGTTAAAGCCTCAAGAATATGACTTGCTAGAGTTTTTAGTTAAGAATCGAAATAGAGTATTTTCTAGAGAAGAACTTCTAGACAAAGTTTGGGGCTTAGATTATGAAGGTGATTTTAGAACTGTTGATGTCCATGTTAGAAGACTTAGAAGTAAGTTGGATGATAAAAGCAGTAAGTCATTGATAGAAACAGTATTCGGGGTTGGGTATGTAATGAGAGGTTATGATGAAAATAAAATTTAAAATTACAATAGCAATATCAATAATTTTGATTGCTTTTTCATTAATCTTAAATATATTGATAAGGCAAGTGCTGGTTTATAATATGGAAAACAGCATTTCAAGATCCATGGAAGATATAATGAAAAGTTCGAGAGAATATGTAAAGTATAGGCTAATGGTAAATGATAAGCTATTAGATGATGATATTTTAAAGAATGATGCAAGCTATATAGCTAAATATATTTCTTTAAACTATGAAAGTAATAGTAAGGTTATGGACATGCAAGGAAATATACTTAACAATGATGATAGTAATGAATCCATGGGGGGAGAAAGCGAGTTAATAGCAAATGCAAAAAAAGGTGAGGCTGTAGTAAAAATTAAATATATCAAAGATAATGTGCAAGGTGATATGGTATTCCCAGTTTATATAAACAGTAGGTATTTGGGTATCATTTACCTGAATAAAAGCTACTCTGATATATTGGTAACATATAAAAATACAATTAACACAATAACTATTATTCAGATAATTATATTAGTTATAATCCTTGCAACTTCATTTTTAATCACAGCTAAAATAACAAAGCCAGTATCTGACTTAACTAATGCAGTGAAAAAAGTTGGAGAAGGAATTTATGACATTAATATAAAAGTTAATTCTAAAGATGAGGTAGGTATCTTATCAATGGAGTTCATAAACATGAAAGAAAAGATTTTTAATCAAATAAATACAATAAAAAATGAGAAGGAAAAGGTTGAAAAACTAGAAAAGGCTAGGCGAGATTTTTTTAACAACGTTACTCATGAATTAAAAACACCGCTAACTGCAATTTCAGGATATGCTGAATTATTGTTAGAAGGTATAGTTACAGATCCAGATTTTAAGAATAGAGCGTTAGAAAGAATATATTCAGAGAGCGAGAGGTTACATTCACTTGTTCTTGAACTTATTGATATTTCTAAAGGAATTTCTTTTATAGAAGAGGATGTTGAAGATATTGATATGAAGCTACTTATAAGTGAAATATGTGACGACATGAGTATTAAAGCTAAAAAGTATTCTTTAGAGATAGAGCAAAAAGTAAGTGAAGGAACAATTCCAGGCAGGATCAACAAGATAAGAGAGTTGTTGATAAATATATTAGATAATGCAATAAAGTACTCTGTGGGAAGTAGTCCTATTTTAATAAAAACTTATATTAAAGAAAACTTTTATATTATAGAGGTAGTGAATAAAGGAGAAGTAATTCCTGGAGAGGTCTATAATAACATTTTTCAGCCTTTTACTAAGGGGGCAGATGTTAGAGAAGATAGTAGAGGCCTTGGTTTATATATATGTAGTGAAATAGTAAAAATGCACAATGGAAAGATTAGTATAGAAAATGGAGAAATTATTACTGCAAATATTGAACTTCCTTTAAGTGGCAATAACTTGGAAACAAGTTTGTGAAAGATGGTAAAAACTTAATGATATTATTAACTTAAAGATAAGAAAAGGAGAGTTAATATGATGAATAATTTCTTGAAAAAATCTATGTGCGGTATATTTTTTATAATCATTTCAGCTTCTGTGCTATGTATTGGGTGTAGTAAAAAAGATAAAGAGATTGTAGTATCAAAAGATGTGAGTCAGCAAGTAAAGTCAGAAGAAAATGAGATAAAAGAAAAGATAGAACAGGGAGGTAAGTATCTTCAAGAAAAGAAATACGAGGATGCTAAGAAGGTATTTGAAAGTGCCATAGCTTTGGATACAGGAAATAAAAGTACCTATTTAGAAATAAAGGATAGATATGTTGAAAAGAATAGATTAGATGATGCTTACTATATAGTAAAACTAGCAATAGAGAATAACATTGATGTAGAAAATATGAAGTCAGTTCTTAAGGAAATACAAGGGAAGCTTGAGGTGCCTGTGTTACAAGATACAGTATATACGGATACGAACTATACTCTGCCCAAGGAAGTAAATATAAAAATTAATGGTGAAGAAACTAAACAAGCAGTAAATTGGAATAATTCTAATGTTGATACTAGTAAGAGTGGAAAGTTTAACTTCGATGGTGTAGTGGCAGGTAATTATGAGAGAACAGTAAAATTAGTTTTAACAGTAAAGCCAATAGTAAGAGAAAGAAAATGTGGCTATGTTAAATCGGTATATGAGAAGGATGGAAAGAGATACCTTCAGTTTGATGAAATAGAGTTTTACAAAGATAGACAGGCAGCAGATGAAGCTAAAAAAGATGGGAAAGCTATTTTTGAAAGCGATGGCAAGTATTATGCTGAAGATGGATATTATATAAGAAACAAGAGTACAGAGCTGAAGGTATATGAGATATCAAATAAGGCAACTTTTAAAGATTATGACTACGTCAATTGGACCGGAAACTTAAGTCAGTGCACTTATAGTGATTTTTCTGACAGAATAGCCAAGCATAAAGAAAGAGAAATATTTTGGATAAATACTGAGAATTCTATAATTATTTCTGCTGATGAACAATTTGTACCATAAGTTTATGGTAACTAATGAGATTTTTTGAGTAAAGTTTTGAATAAAGCAAGAAGGCCCTAAAATACGAGGCAGTATTTTAGGGCCTTCTTGCTTTATTAAATTATGTTACTTGCCATACTTTACTAATTTATATTAGTAATGGAAAATGCGCAAAAAAAGTTCTCTTTAGTTACTTTTTATATTAAAATTTGTTATAAAAAACAGTCTCTGAAAGAGAGTTTCTTTTTCCATGATTAGGGTGTGGCTTTGAATCGGCACTTGGATAACCTAATGGGAAGATGCATACTGGAACCAGGTTTGCAGGTATATTAAACGCTTTTATTACTGCTTCTGGATCAAAATGACCAACCCAAGTGGTTCCAAGGCCAAGTTCAGTAGCTTGAAGCATCATATGGGTTGCGACGATGCTTCCGTCAATATCTGTGTGAATTTTTTCATCATACTTACGTTTCCAAGCTTCGTTTTTATCAGCGCATACAATAAGGGCCATAGGAGCATTGAAAGAGAAAATGGTACAATCCTTTAATTTTGCAACGGCCTCATCACTTTCTATGACTAAGATTCTTTGAGGTTGTAGGTTTGCTGCTGTTGGAGCTAACCTTCCTGCTTCTAATATAAGATTAAGTTTTTCTTTTTCTACCTTTTTTTCATCAAAGTTTCTTACTGAATGTCTTTCTTTTACAAGTTCAATAAAGCTCATAAAATACCTCCTCTTAATAATATAGCTTAAACTTTTATTATAGTTTATCTACTAGAGAATTATATAGTAGTTTATTACAATAAGTAAGTATGTACATTTTTGTTACATACTAACTTAGTGGTAAGTATATAGGGTTCCATTACAAAAACTTAAGTTATGCATGTTCAAAAATCGCAGGTTCTGAGGATTTTTGCTACATGAATAACTTAATAGTTGAAGTTGGAACCCTTGTATAATTTATAACTCAACTATTAATTTATACATTTCTGAAAATATAAGTTCTATTAAGGGGTAGTATAGATATACTACTTAATATTGAAATACATTTAGATATAGATTAGCATATTTATCTAAAGCTTTCTTTTGAGTTTAAGTATTGGAGTGTATGTCTATGTGTACATCCATAAAATATAAACACTTATCATAATTATGGATATAGAGTGTTTATTTCTATTATTATAAGCTAATCTATAAGAATAAAAGTAAGCTTATAGCCATTACAGCCATTCCTCCAATAAGTCCGTATATGTAGAGATTATCATCGCCATAATCCCTTGCAGCGGGAAGAAGTTCGTTTAGTGATATAAATACCATGATTCCAGCTACTGCTGCGAAAATGATGCCAAAGGTTAGATTATTTATAAAAGGCATAAGTATAAAATATCCTATTATAGCACCAAGTGGCTCAGAAAGCCCAGAAATGAAAGAATACAAAAACGCCTTTTTTCTATCTCCTGTAGCGTAGTATATGGGTACTGATACTGAGATGCCTTCAGGTATGTTGTGTATAGCAATTGCAACAGCAATTGGAACTGCTATAGAAGGTTTATGTATCCCAGAAATGAAGGTTGCGATGCCTTCAGGAAAATTGTGGATTGCTATGGCAAGTGCAGTTAAGATACCTATTCTTAGGAGCTTTATATCTGAGTATCCAGTACTGTACTTAATGTTATAGGCTGCAGCTGTGCTTTCTTCGCTTGGTATGAAGGTATCAATAAGATATATAAGAAGCATTCCGCAAAAAAACGAAATTACTGTGAGCCAAGAACCAGCTTTTATACCAATTTCAGAAGTTAAGGAATCTTTAGCATTTACAAAAATCTCGACCATAGAGACGTATATCATGACTCCTGCAGAAAATCCAAGGCTTAAGGATAAAAACTTCGTATTTGTCTTTTTGGTGAAGAATGCCAAAGCACTTCCTATGCCAGTAGATAGTCCGGCTAAAAGACTTAGACTGAAAGCAAATAATATGTTATTCATTAAATATCCTCCATTTAAATATACAAAAATAAATCATCATTAAAAATTGGGTAGTTTATTAAGGTACTTGTCCAACTTTGTGTGTAATATAACTAATCTGAATAACTTATAGATATAGTACTTGTCCATAATAAAGGCATTTAATTTGATATCTACATTTTATAAATATGATTTTTATTACATGATTATGAGTAGAAATTAAATCTAAGGCTATATATGAGAAGTTATTGTAGTAAAGAATATTTACGTGTAAAAAAGTCAGTGGACATAATTTTAATATTAATATCATAGCTGTTTTGAACGTAAAATTACTTTATTTGAATGTATTACTTATAATGATGTATCAGTATAAGTAATTGGATTAAATAAATAGAGCTGTTGCTGAGAATAATTATCTATAGTCATTTCAATAAAAATTATTTTTTACAATATCTAAAAAGGTGGATATGATGAAAAAACGTCTAGGATTAATCTTAATATTACTAAGTTTTATTATTACTTGGCTTTGCTGGATTCTGGAAAGATTAGCAAGTTCTATGTATGCCAATAGATAATACTCACAGCTTATAGTATCTATAGCTCTGGTTGTCTTTACTTAGATAAAATATATATCAAGCAGACATAGATTGATTGATAAGATATTTCATGGATTGGATAAACACTATGCATATCACAAATATCTTAGTATTTTAGCCATTATCCTAATCTGGGGCATGATCTAACCTTAAAGATGGGGAGAAGGAGGAATTGGGATAACTCCATTCAGAAGCTTTTTACAATCTGATATTCCAAGTGAATATAACATAGATTTTTTCTATGCCTATAACAATGATACAGATGTACCGTATGCACAAGAATTAGAAGGGAGTAGAACTAAGAAAATGTAAAAATACATTTGTTAGATAGTTATAAGAGTGGTTTTTTAGTAATTGAGCATATTGGCAAATACTTGAATAAAGAGGAAGCTATAGAGGTGTTTTTCTGTGGACCAAAGCCGATGAGGAAAAAGATTGCAAAAGAATTAAAAAAGAGAATTATAAAGTTAAAGAATTTCGTTATGAACAATTCCAGTTTAATAAGTAGAAATAAATAGTACATTGCATTTACTCTGCCATAATACTTAATTTGGGATGATTTAAGCTTGGAATAGTATATTTATTGTAATTATTTGATTGAGTTTTTATTCTAGAAAATATTATTTTTAAAACCATGTCTATTATCTTCTCAAGTTAAAAGGTACGGTTTTAACTTTGGTTAAGTAAAGTTTTTTGTGAAGTTTAATAATTTAATTATAACAGTGAATAAAAAAAGACAGACCGTTTTTTAGAGGATAGAAAATTATGATGAAATTAGTTGGTTAAAAAATGGTTTTAATTCCACTATATGGGTTGTAAACGTATAAAAATAGTGATATATTAATACTGTAGTGATTGGAAACGGTACCGATAACGGTTCCGAATCCTTGAATTATCTAAACATCAATTATATTTGATGAAACTCTAAAAAATTATAAGGGGAGAGGGATTTATTATGAAAAAGAAATTGCTAGCTCTTGTAATGTGCGTTGCCGTAGGCTCCACTATACTAGCAGGATGTGGTGATAAGGGGAAATCATCTTCATCATCAAAGGAAATTTACTTTTTAAATTTCAAACCTGAAATTGCTCAAGTTTATGACAAAATTGCAAAGGATTATGAAAAGGAAAAGGGTGTCAAAGTAAAGGTTGTTACAGCTGCTAGTGGTACTTATGAGCAAACCTTAAAGTCAGAAATAGCAAAATCTGATGCACCAACGATTTTCCAAATAAATGGTCCAGTAGGTTACCAAAATTGGAAGGACTACTGCTCAGATCTAAAAGATTCAAAGTTATACAGCACTCTTACTGATAAAACCTTAGCAGTAAAAAGTGGTGATGGTGTTTATGGAATTCCATACGCTATAGAAGGTTACGGAATAATTTATAATGATGCAATCATGAAAAAGTACTTCGCACTTTCTGACAAAGCAGTGTCAATAAGCTCTACAGCGGAGATAACCAATTATGATACCTTGAAAAAAGTAGTGGATGACATGACTAAACATAAGGATCAGTTAGGAATAAAAGGAGTATTTGCTTCTACTTCCTTAAAGTCTGGAGAACAATGGAGATGGCAGACTCACCTTGCTAACTTACCTTTCTATTATGAATTTAAAGAAAATACTAAATATGACAGCCCACTTTTAGCTGGTCTTGCAGCGGACAAGGTTGATTTTAAATACTCAGATAACTTTAAGAATATCTTTGACTTATATATAAACAACTCATGTACAGATAAGAAGTTATTGGGAACTAAATCTGTTGATGATTCCATGTCTGACTTTGCTTTAGGTAATGCAGCGATGGTTCAAAATGGTAACTGGGCTTGGGCACAGATTAAAGGCGTTAGCGGTAATACTGTTAAAGAATCTGATGTTAAGTATTTACCAATATATACTGGAGTTAGTGGAGAAGATAATCAAGGTCTATGTATAGGTACAGAAAACTTCTTTGCAATTAACAGCAAAGTATCAAAGGAAAAGCAACAAGAATCTCAAGATTTTCTTGAATGGTTGTTCTCAAGTGATACAGGAAAGAAGTATGTAACAAATGATTTAGGATTTATAGCCCCATTTAATACTTTTAGTGATAGTGAAAAACCATCAGATCCATTAGCTAAAGATGTATTAAGCTGGATGGCTAAAGGTAAAACAAACGTAGCTTGGTCATTTGCAGCCTTCCCAAGTGAAAACTTTAAGAATGCCTTTGGAGATGCATTATTAGAGTATACTCAAGGAAGTAAGTCTTGGGATGATGTTGTAAAAACTGTTAAGGAATCATGGCAAACAGAAAAGGCAAATAAGAAGTAGGTATTGCAGTATAAATAATACTAATGGTGAGCTTAGAGATTTAACTCTGACTCACCATTTTAAAATTAAGAGTAGGAGAAGATAACGTGGAAAAGATATTAAAAAAATATTTTCATATTTTTGCCCTTCCAACATTAATAGCGTTTTTAATAGCTTTTTTTGTACCCTTTATATTAGGAATGTACTTATCCTTCACTGAGTTTACTACTGTAACAAATTCTAAATTTGTTGGTCTTAGCAACTATGTGAAGGCGTTTCATAATAAAGATTTTTTAAATGCATTGATTTTTACAGCTAAGTTTACAGTAATTTCAGTGCTTAGCATAAATATATTTGCTTTTATTCTAGCTTTATTTCTTACTAGAGGGTTGAAAGGCTCAAACATACTGAGATCATCTTTCTTTATGCCAAACCTAATAGGTGGAATAGTTCTAGGTTATATATGGCAATTAATAATAAACGGTGTATTATATAAATTCGGAGTAACTATGACCTATGATCCAAAGTATGGTTTTTGGGGGCTAGTTGTTTTGATGAATTGGCAGATGATAGGATATATGATGATAATATATATCGCAGGTATACAAAATGTTCCGGAGGATTTGATAGAAGCTGCAAAGATAGACGGCGCAGATTCTTTCAAGATATTGAGAAGTATAAAGATTCCTATGATAATGCCTTCTATTACAATATGCTTGTTTTTAACAATATCTAACTCGTTCAAGCTCTTTGACCAAAACTTAGCACTAACTGCAGGTGCACCAGCAAAGAAAACTGCTATGTTGGCTTTAGATATCTTTAATACTTTTTATGGGTCTGTAGGCTCAGAGGGTATAGGCCAAGCTAAAGCAGTGATGTTCTTCTTGTTAGTAGGGGTATTTGCATTTGCACAGCTTGCATTTACTAGGAATAAGGAGGTTGAGAGTTAATGAAAACTTTAAAGTTAAAGAATAGTGTAATAACTCTAATATTATTTGTTCTGGCGGTAGCATTTATAATACCCATTTTGATAGTACTAATGAATTCTTTTAAGGGAAAGTTATTTATTAGTGATACTCCATTCGTATTTCCTACAAGTAAAACCTTTATAGCATTAGAAAACTATACAAGTGGGCTTGAAAAGACAGGCTTCTTAAAAGCCTTTGGATATTCACTATTTATTACAGTTTTCTCAGTTGGGGCGATAGTAATATTTACATCTATGACAGGCTGGTATATAACTAGGGTTAAAACTAAATTGACTAAGGCAATGTACTACTTGTTTGTTTTTTCAATGATTGTACCATTTCAAATGGTTATGTTTACTACAACTAAGATGGCTAATATGCTTCATTTAGATAATCCAATAGGTATTATTGTTATATACCTTGGATTTGGATCAGGATTGTCTGTGTTTATGTTTTCTGGTTTTGTAAAGTCTATTCCTTTAGAGATAGAAGAAGCTGCTTTAATAGATGGATGCAATCCTATTCAAACTTATTTCAAGGTTGTTTTTCCGGTATTAAAACCAATATCAATAACTGTAGCGATACTAAATGCTATGTGGATATGGAATGATTATTTACTGCCATATCTTCTAATTGGTAATGAGTATAAGACTATCCCAATAGCAATACAATACTTAAAAGGCGGATATGGTTCCATAGATATGGGTGCTATGATGGCTATGTTAGTTTTAGCTATTGTACCAATAGTAATATTCTATTTTGCTTGTCAAAAGCACATCATCAAGGGTATTGCAGCAGGTGCTGTCAAGGGTTAAAATAAAAAATAAAAATACTGTATAAAAGGAGGAAGAGTATGAGGGCCAGCGGCATATTGTTACCAATTGCAAGTCTACCTTCAAAATATGGAATAGGAACATTTTCAAAAAATGCGTATAAATTTATCGATAGATTAAAAGCAGCAGGACAGAAGTATTGGCAGATATTGCCCTTAGGACCAACAGGTTACGGTGATTCACCTTACCAATCATTTTCTACTTTTGCTGGCAATCCTTATTTTATTGATTTAGAAGCATTAATTGAGTCCGGTTATTTAACCGAAGAAGAATGTGATGCTTTCGATTTTGGAGACAATGAAAGATATATAGATTACGAAAAGATATACCTTTCAAGATTTAAGGCACTAAAAATCGCCTATGATAGGAGTAATATCAATAATAACATAGAATTTAAAGAATTCATAAATGAAAACTCTTTTTGGTTAGAGGATTATTCGCTTTATATGGCCATTAAGAATCATAACGGAGGGAAGAGCTGGAGTGAATGGGAGGATGACCTTAGAGTAAGAAAGTCTTCCACCATAGAGTCACTAAAGAAATTATTTGAAGATGAAATAATGTTTTATAAATTTCAGCAGTTCATGTTTATAAAGCAATGGTTGAAGCTTAAAGCTTATGCCAATGAAAATGGCATAAAGATAATAGGTGATATTCCTATTTATGTTGCCTTTGACAGTGCAGATGCTTGGGCTAGTCCAGAGTTATTCCAATTTGATGAAGAAAGCAAACCTATATCAGTGGCTGGAGTTCCACCAGATGCGTTTTCTGCTACTGGACAGCTTTGGGGCAATCCTCTTTATGATTGGGAGTATCACAAAAAGACCTCATACGATTGGTGGATTAAAAGAATAGCTTATTCTTTCAAGTTATATGATGTTGTGCGTGTAGATCATTTTAGAGGCTTTGATGAATATTATTCAGTTCCTTTTGGAGCTCCAACAGCTGAACATGGACAGTGGAGAAAGGGTCCTGGATATGAGATCTTTGATGCAGTGAAAAAAGCACTTGGCGATGTTAATATAATAGCAGAAGACTTAGGCTTCCTTACTGACACTGTGCTAGAATTAGTAAGAAAAACTGGATATCCTGGGATGAAGGTATTAGAATTTGCATTCGATTCAAGAGAAGCTGGGGATTACATGCCTCACAATTACGATAGAAATTGCGTTGTTTACACAGGAACTCATGATAATGAGACTATTACAGAATGGTACAACAGAATCAATGTTGAGGATAGAGATTTAGCCAATGAATATTTAGATATAGATCAGTCTAAAATCAAAGATGTACATTGGAAGTTTATAAAGCTGGCCTTTTCAACGGTTTCGGATCTTGTAATAATACCAATTCAGGATTATCTAGGGCTTGGAGCTGAAGCAAGAATTAACATACCTTCTACTTTGGGTGAAAATTGGAAGTGGAGATTATTAGAAGAGGATTTCACTGATAAGTTGGTAGAAAAGATAAGAAGAATAGTAAAACTATATGGAAGGTAATATGAGAAATCCCCAGTGAAATATTGGGGATTTCAATTTAACTATTTACATTTAAAGATTGATTATTAAATTTATTTTGTGTGAAGGTTTCTTACAAAACGTTAAGTTCATTTTCAACTGTTTTACATTTATATGAAATATATTTTAAAATTCGTCATTAAAACATTTACATTTACAAAATTTTATTATTATAATATTGTTATATTAAAAAAATTAGCATTTGTAATATAGATTAGTATTTTTTTAGGGAATGAGAAGGATGGGAAAGATGGAGATAACTACAATAAAAGATATTGCAAGATTATGTGGAGTCGGAGTAAGCACTGTTTCTAGAGCCATAAACAATCACCCTGATATTAATGAAGAAACTAAAGAAATGATTATGAAGGTAATAAAAGAGAATAATTATATTCCCAATAATAGCGCGAGAAATCTTAAAAGAACTGATTCTAAAGCTATAGCTGTATTGATAAAAGGAATAACAAATCCATTTTTTAGCAACATGATAAAGATATTTGAAAAGAAGATCAAGGAAAAGAAATATTCCTTCATACTTCAACATGTTGATGATAGAGAGGATGAAGTGGACATAGCTATTGAACTAATAAAAGAAAAAAAACTGAAAGGAATAGTTTTCTTAGGTGGACATTTTTCACATCCTGATGAAAAGTTAAGGCAGCTTAATGTACCTTTTGTGCTTAGTACAATAGCAACAGTAGAGAAATTGGACAAATCATTATGTTCATCTGTATCCTTAGATGACTATAAAGAAAGTTATAAAATCGTAGATTATTTATGTAAACAAGGTCATGAAAAGATTGCTATTATTACTGCACCATTAGATGATGAGAGTATAGGTACACTAAGATTTAGGGGTTATGTCAGTGCCTTAAGGGATAATGGAATTGAAATTGACAAAAATATAATTGGTATAATGAAAGCTAGTCTTGAAAGTTATTCAATGGACAACGGATATGCTGTAACAAAGGAACTTTTAGATTCCGGCAAAGAATTTACAGCAGTTTATGCTATATGTGATAGTATGGCCATAGGTGCTTGTAAGGCAATTTTTGATTATGGCAAAAATGTACCAAAGGACTATTCTGTAGCAGGTTTTGACGGTCTTGATTTAGCTAAGTTTTATAATCCATCAATTACTACCATTAGGCAGCCAGTAGAAAAAATAGCAGAGGAGACAATCAAGATATTGTTTGATGTTATAGGCAAGAAAAAGTTGGTAGAGCATAAGACCTTTCAAGGAGAGCTTGTTATAGGTCAATCAACAGGAAGAATATAGGTAGATTATGAAAGTATTTGATTTCAACTTAATTTATACATGTTCCAATACTTAGTTAGGAAAGAACTTGGGACATGTATAAATTAATAGTTGGATAAAACGCAATAGATAGATGCGCAAAAAAGCAAACTGAAGAAAAGTCGCTTCAGTTTGTTTTTTACTGTTAAGATTAGTTACACAAAGATTTTGATACCTAAACTAAGTAAATTCAAAGTAGTATAATAGTGATTTAGTGTAAACAGTAAAAAATAAGATTATATCGCCTGCCAGAATTTCTTCACATACGTTCAGAAAAGGCAGATGGGCAAAAAAGCAAACTGAAAAAAGTCGCTTCAGTTTGTTTTTTACTGTTAAGATCAGTAATACAAAGATTTTGATACCTAAACTTAGTGAATTCAAAGTAATATAATAGTGATTTAGTGTAACCAGTAAAAAATAAGATTATATCGCCTGCCAGAATTTCTTCACATACGTTCAGAAAAGGCAGATGCGCAAAAAAGCAAACTGAAGAAAAAACGCTTCAGTTTGCTTTTTTATTTCATTAAACTAAGAATTGTTAATGATGTGATCAATAATAGCATAAATATGGATAAAAACTTTCCTTGCGTAGCCCCAAGATCATTTTTATATCTAAGTCCGATTAAAATAGATATTATTAATAGACCTATGGAAACAAAAGAAGTTAATCCATATATGTGCATAGAATTCAAAATAATTGCACCTATAGGGCGATCACCACCTAGATAGGTGAAGGAAAACATTATTCCTATTATAGATAATACTAATGATAAACTGCCAAATCCTAAATTTTTGACATTATGAATTTCAGTTTTTTTCATAAACTCACCCTTTTATAAAAATAAATATTAGATATATAAATTAAGTATACAATGTTTGTTATAACTTTACCATATTTACTTTTTTATGTAATAATTTCTAGGGCTTCGCAAAATTATTAGCAATGTCTCTAAATTGGTATTTAATAAATTATATAAGGTCTAAATGTTGTTTCTGTTGAGAGGGAATATGAAGATATACCACCTCGATGCTAGAATATAAGTGTTATTATGAAGAGGTATATATACTAATACTTATCTATTATTCTAGATTGAATAAAATTTGATACCATTCAATAGAAGTTAAAGTTTCATGAGTGTGCTATAATAATTTACATTTTATTAGTTATAAAATGGTTGACAAAAAATAGAAGAAGGCGTACTATAAATACATAGTATCAAATTGATATTATCTAAAAGATAATAAGTTGGAGAGTGTGGATCTTGATTAATAGCTTTACAGATAGTGAAGATGAATTTTTAAAAAAATATGATGTTAATAACTACAAAAGACCTAGTGTTACCAATGATATAATAATATTTACAACAGATGATATAAAAGAAAAGAATCAAAGAAAGGTACCTAAGAAGGGGATGCAGATCCTTTTAATGAAAAGAGAGCAATACCCGGACAAAGGTAAGTGGTCAATACCTGGTGGATTTATTGATATTGAAGAAAGCTTGGAAGAAGGAGCTAAGAAAAAGCTAAAAGATAAAGCTGGTGTGGAAGATGTTTATATAGAACAGCTATATACATTTGGAGATGTTAATAGAGATAAAAGAACTAGAGTTATTAGTATAGCTAATATGGCTTTAGTGGAGAAGGAAAGTATAAAAATCAGTAAGACAGAAAATACAAGTGAAGTTAAGTGGTTTTGGGTAAATAAGTTTCTTGAAAGTACTAAGAGATATGATTTTTATTCAGAAAATAAATATATCCTTAAATTTAAGTCTGAAGATGGTGAAACTCAAATAAGTTATGAAGTCTTAGAAAAGGTGGATAGTAATGTATATAGGAAGAAAGAGGTAATGTATAAGCTTTTGGAAGAATCAAATGAAATACTAGCTTTTGATCATTATAAGATTATAGATTATGCCATAGACAGACTTAGAAATAAGGTTGAATATACTCCTATTGCGTTTAATCTTCTACCAAGGTTATTTACAGTGAAAGAGCTCCAGAATGTTTACGAGGCTATTATGGGTCGAGAAATATTAAACTTCAGAAGAAAGATGGAAGATATGATCATAGAAACTGATGAAAAGATAGAAGGAAAGCCTTTTAGGCCAGCAAAGGTATTTAAATTTAATGAGAACTGGGAACATAATTTTTAGAATTTGGAGGAATATATCATGATTTATTTAAATAATAAAAAAGTTCAAATTAAGAAGTTTCCAAATGGTGAATCCTTAATAAATAATGGAGGATTAGTAATAAACAGCTATGATAACGAGATTAAGTTAAAGTTTGAAAGTGATGAAGATATAACACAGCTTATATTTTTAAAAAATCATCTTGATGAACTAAATAAAAAATCTAATCTTATAATACCATATATGCCTTATTCTAGAATGGATAGAACTGAAGGAGTTACGGTTTTTACACTGAAGTATTTATGTAAGCTAATAAATAGCTTGAATTTTGACAAGGTCACTATTTATGAGCCTCATTCTGAGGTTTCAGTAGCTCTTTTAGATAGAGTTAAGGTTATAAATATGTCTCAGGCATTAACTAAGGAGCTATTAAAGGAACTTAATTACGAGGAAAACTTGTATCTAGTGTATCCTGATGCTGGAGCAGCAAAGAGATATGAAAAGCAAATAGATTATAAAAAGGTGCTAACTGCAAATAAAGAGAGAGATTTTAATACTGGATATATTAAGAGTTTAAAGATTAATGGTGAGGTAAAGGACAAGGGATTTAAAGCAGTAATTGTTGATGATCTCTGTTCAAGAGGTGGTACTTTTATATTGACAGCCGAAGCCTTAAAAGAGCTGGGAGCTGCAGAAATATATTTAGTAGTCACTCACTGTGAAGATACCATATTTGAAGGCGACATATTAAAAAGTGATTTAATTACAAAGGTATATACAACAAATAGTATCTTAAGTAAAGGCCATGATAAAATAGAAATTCATGAGATTTAGGAGGAGTAATTTATGAAAAAGTTATTAGTAGTTGTAGATTATCAGAAGGATTTTGTTGATGGAACTTTAGGCTTTGACAAGGCTGTAGAGCTTGAAAAACCTATATATGATAAAGTAGAGCAGTATCTTAAGGAAGGCTCTAAGGTATTATTTACTTATGATACTCATAATGAAAATTATTTAGAAACAAGAGAAGGAAAGAACCTACCTGTTATTCACTGTATAGAAGGTTCAGAAGGACATAAGCTTTATGGAAGCTTGAAAGATTTTGTTGGAAGAGAAAATACCTATCATTATAATAAAGGAAGCTTTGGGTTAAGTCCTTCAGAAATGATAAAGATAACAGAAGCTATAGGTGAGGACATAGATGATATAGAGCTAATTGGAGTAGTTACAAACATGTGCGTTGTAAGTAATGTAGTTACCTTTCAATCACAATATACAAACGCAGATATTAAAGTAGATGGAAGACTTTGTGCAAGCTTTGACGAAGAACTTCATCGTAAGGCACTAGATGTAATTGAGAGTTTACAAGTGAAGGTAATAAGATAAAAACTAATATAATAAAAGGCTTTGCCGGAGTATGAGGGGAGATAACTATGAATCCATTATTGCTTACTGATTTTTATAAAACAATTCACCATATATGTTATGCTGAAGGCATGACAAAGCTTGTAAGTTATTGGACACCAAGAATGTCTAGAAAAGAGAATATGAACAAGGTTGTTATGTTCGGGCTTCAACCGTTCTTAAAGAAATATCTTATTGAATACTTTAATGAAAATTTTTTTCAAGTACCTAAGGAAGATATAGTAGCCGAATATAAGAGAATTATTTCAAGAACCATGGGAAAATTAGCAGCGGATACAAAGCATATAGAAGCTCTTCATGATCTTGGGTATTTACCGATACAGATAAAGGCCATAGAGGAAGGTGAAAGAGTAAATATAAAAACTCCTATGATTGAAATTACCAATACTCATGAGGATTTTGCTTGGTTAGTAAACTATTTAGAGACTTTTATGAGCTGCAATATATGGCAGCCTATGACCAGTGCTACTATAGCTTATAGATATAGAGAAATAGTAGAGGATTATTACAATAAGACCGTAGATAATGGCGAGGTTAAAAGAGCTTGTGGAGATTTTAGTATGAGAGGTTTCAGTTCAATAGAGAGTGCTGAAGCGAGTAGTTCAGGACATTTGCTTTCATTTATAGGAACAGCAACAATTCCAACTATTCCATATTTAGAGAAATACTATAATTGTAATATAGAAGAGGAAGTAGTAGCCTTAGGAACCCCTTCTACAGAGCACAGTGTAATGTGCAGTTACGGAGTAGATGAACTTAAAGCTTATAAGACACTGATAAATGATAAATTTCCAAGTGGAAACCTAAGTATAGTATCAGATACCTACGATTATTGGAATGTAATAACGAATTTACTTCCAAAACTAAAGGAAGATATTTTAAGTAGAGATGGAAAGATAATAATAAGAGGAGACAGCGGTGACCCTGTTAAGATAATATGCGGTGATAAGAATGCCTTAGAAGGTACCCCAGAATATAAGGGGACTGTTGAACTACTCTATGAAATCTTTGGAGGATATGTAAACTCAAAAGGATATAAAGTTTTAAATGATAGGCTTGGAACTATATATGGTGATAGTATAACGGTTGAAAGATGTGAAGACATCTGTAAAGGCTTAGAGGAAAAAGGCTTTGCTGTAAGCAATTGTACTCTAGGTATTGGGTCCTTTACTTATCAGTATAATACAAGAGATACTTTTGGGTTTGCTTTAAAAGCAACTCATGCCATAATAAATGGAGAAGAAAAGTTTATTTTTAAGGCACCTAAGACAGATACAGACAATTTTAAAAAGTCACAGAAAGGAATGTGCTATGTCTTTAGAGATGGACAGGATATTCTTTATAAAGACCAGCTTACTATAGGTGAGCAGGAAAGCTTACCGGATAATATGTTAAAAACAGTTTTTAAAGATGGAATCTTGACCAAAGAATACTCTTTAAATGAAATAAGAAGCAAACTGCATTCAAATAAGTTTTAAATTGTATTCGTAATTTACGAAGATAAGGTTGTTTTAAGTATTATATATGATTAAGGCTCAGTTCTAATAATTTAGGCTGAGCTTTTTTACTGTTAAGACTAATATATAATTCGTTGTTATCTAAACCTAGCAATGTCAAGGCTTTAGAACAGTTATTTAGGGGAAATAGTAAAAAATGAAATTATGGCACCTGTCAGAATTTTTTCATATATGCTTAGAAAAGGCAGATGCACAAAAAGTCACTGAAGAGGGCCGCTTCAGTGCTTTTTTACTATCTAAAATGAAGTGTTTTTAAATGTTAATTTGTCAAATATAGACCTTTTAGCATATTAATAAGTATAAACAATAAACTAGAGAGTATTATATTTTTCTCATACCTAAATTATCATAAATAGATATATATAACAACATAGGACAACTTATTAAGGATATGTAAGTTTTACATGGTATTAGTTGGCATGAAGCTAAATATAAATAATTATCTACTAGTTTAAAAGGTTATTTTCTAAGATAAATAACTTCCTTAATAGATTTTAATAAATAGTTCATAGCATTAGGGTTTCTATTTGGATCTAGGATGGTAGCAATTTATCTCTAAATATAATTTTATGAAGGAGAATTGGTATGCTAAATTCAAAAATCCATTCAGAAAACAAAAGTGAAATATTTGCTAAAGGCTTAAATTTTTATAAGATATTTTGGGTTTTCTTTATAGGTTGTATTTTTGGCGTTGTTGTTGAAACATTGTGGTGTATACTTACACTTCATAGATACGAGAGCAGAAGTGGTCTAATTTATGGGCCCTTCAATCTTGTGTATGGGGTTGGTGCGGTTGCTATAACCTTGAGTTTATATTGGATTCGCAATAGAAGCAATCAATTTATATTTGTAGGAGGCTTTTTTATTGGTGGAGTATATGAGTACCTGTGTAGTTTATTTCAGCAAATTATATTTGGAACAGTATCTTGGGAGTATAGCAAGACTGTATTGAATATTCAAGGTAGAACTAGCCTTCTTTATTGTGTTTTTTGGGGAGGACTTTCACTAATTTGGATTAAAATAATATATCCTAAAATCTCAAATATCATTGAAAAAGTACCTAATAATATGGGAGTTATACTTACTTGGTTTTTAATATTATTTATGCTTCTTGATTCCTCTATCTCTGGAGCGGCAGTTTACAGAGGAACTCAGAGGCATTGTGGAGTTTCAGCATCTAGTCCAGTTGATATATTTTTAGATAAGCATTACCCTGATTCGATGCTAAAGCAAATATATCCTAATATGATGTATGTTAAGGATGGATGTAAGTAAAGAAGAGAAATTTTTAGAATTTTTATCAGATGGGAAAAAGCTTTAAAAATAGATTTGGAATCCTAGGGGTACATCTTTATTAAAGTTAGGTTATGAAAAATCGCCAAGAATATAGCTTAGCGATTTTTTTAATTAAACTCCATTTTGCTTTTTATAATTTCTTATAATCATTCCAGAGCTTTTAAACATATCAAACTTTTTGTAGAAGCTTACCATATCATCGTCACAAAGTAGATCTATCATATAAAAATCTTTTAAGGAATCGAGCATTAATCTAACAAGTTCTGTTCCAATTCCTTTACTTTTATACCTAGGTAATACTTCTAGTAAAGGTATATATGAACATAGAGTATTGTCAGATATAGCATTTATAAAGCCTATGACATTATTGGTAGAAGTATCTATGGCTAGCCAAAAGTAAGAACTATTTTTTAGTATTTTCATATGCTTTTTAGCTGAAGGAGGATTAGGCCAGTCTACAAAGAAACCTTGAATATTATCTTCGTTGACTCCTTCTAATGTAGCAACGTAATTAATCATAGAAAACACTCCCTTCTTCATAGTTTTTAGGATGTAAGTGGTACATCTTTATATAGGCCAAATATGACTCTATCTTCGAAAATACCTGTTTTAAAATTAAAGGATATGTTTTTAAGAAGAAACTCCTTTTTAAAACCTAATTTTTTCACTAAATTCATTGATCTTAGGTTGTCTGGGTGAATAGAGGCCTCTATCTTGTTGAATCCAATTTCATTAAAAGCAAAATTAAGTATTGCTTTTGCACATTCGGTCATTATATTTTGCATTAAGTACTTAGAATTCAGCATATAGCCAATCTCAGCTTTTGAACTAATTAGATCAAAACTATGTAAAGCAATTACTCCAACTATCTTGTCAGAGTTTTTATCAGCAATACACCAGCGGATAAATTTCTTACTAGCATAACCATTAAGAAAAGCAATTATAGTTTTTTTGGCTTGATCAATGTTAGTCATAGCTTCAGATTGTTGATATTGTAGAGAACTAGCATCTGAGTATAATTCATACAAATCGCTGATATCTTTTACGGTAACTTGTCTTAAGATAAATCTTTCTGTTTCTAATTCTGGAAACTCTAAGAATAACGAATGAAAAGTAGTCATACTAAACTCCTTATAAATAAAAAGGTCAATGAGATTATTTTATCATAAGTGAGAAAATTTGTATAAAGGTTTATACTTTTTAATTGAAGCAGTCTATATTTTTAGTGGGACAAATATATAAGCTTTTTTTATGCAATAAGATGATTAATACAGGGATTTATCTTACTTGAAGTTGGAACCCTAGAATAAAAAAATACTAATGAAAAAACTTAGTGTTATTTTCATTAGTATTTTATGTTTTAGAAATTTATAGGCATTTATAGTTTGAATAAAGAAGAGTCTTATTTAGACATTCCCATAAACATTCCTATGAAGTATGGAATAAGCCATACTAACCATACGAATATACTAAATTTGTGAAAAACTTTTTTCTTTTCTACATCATTTTTATATATAACATATGTGGCCCAAATTGCATGAAAGGCCATTAGTAATATTGCTAAGCTACCTGTTAAGCCATGTATGCTCTGGGCAAGTGTTGACTTTGTGGATACAGCTTCACCTCTAGCTATGGATGTCATAAGTGAAGTACCCAAAGTGTCGAAAAGGAAGCCTGTCCAAAATAAAAAAACTTGAGAAAGCTGAAGTAGTTTTGTCTTTCTTTCATATAGTACACCTATAGTATAGAAAAGTAATGCTGCAGTAATTGATACTATAGCAAGGATTAATTTTATATTCATAAATATGCCTCCTTAATTTTGTATAGGAATATTATAAAATATGTCTGTGTCCTAAATGTGTCCTAATATATGTTGTTGCAAATTGTTTGTGGAATTATAAAAGTTTTTGACATAAATAAGAATTAATTATTATATGCATATGTATCAACTTTTATTCATTAAAAGCGTAAAATATATGGACTAGACAGAGAGGAATAGTAAGCTACCTCTATCTACTAGAGGACCTTCATTCAAAAATATGGGAGTAACGTTATATTTTTTTAGAAAGTCTATTATAATATCCCCATATTTATAATTTTTTAAGTTCCCATAAAAAATAAGTTCGTTATTTGAAGTTAAGCCACAAGTACCACCAATAAAACCGTAATCTAAGCCTGGTAGCAAAATATCTCCTGGAGGAATAAGTAATACATCAAAGCCACTTTTAGTCAACTCATCATGTATTTTAATATCTGATGTAATCAAAGCTTTTTCATTTACTATAGCACAGGAGCATTTAGTATAGCCCTGAGAGACTTGTATAGTAGTTTTACCATGTATGCTGAATTTGAGAGCTTCATCAGTATATTTTAAGTTATGTATAAAGTGATTTTTTAAATTTACCGCATTTAATATTATATCTTCAGGATAGTTCTTGGTTAAGATTTTTGAGGAAAGTATATATTTTATGCCTAGTAAATCTAACTGCTTTAAGAAGACTAAGGGAATCTCTCTTTGCACTATTATAGTATTACTATCTAGGATATTTATTTGTATATCAGGATGACCGTTTATGGCGTCATAAAGTTTTTCGCATTTGGGAACTTTAATAACTGATACATTTAAAGCTTTAAGTTTTTGCTCTTCTTCTATGGATATTCGGTAGTCAGCAAAACAATAATTCAAGTTATCACTCCTCTTAATTATAGAAATTTTGTGCATAAGTATATTTTACAAAAAACATAGAATTAAATCTGTTGAAGAAAATTACTTTTAAATAAAATAAAGTGAGTTCAAAGTGTGTTATTCCTAGTAAAGTAAGTGTATCGCAGTATAAAGTAAGATGCAATTGTCGATTTGTGGATGTTTAAATTCTGTATATAGGCGAGATTTTAATACATACTATATTTAAGAAAGGAGTGAGCGGAATGTTATTGCTGAAGCTTGCTTACGAAGGAGAACAATACTTCATAGAAGATATACAGAGTATCAGAAATATTCTAAAAGAAAAAAATATAACTATTGGTATTTCTGAAAGTATAGAGAATAATACTCATTTCGTAAAGATATTTTGTGATGATGATGACTATAACGATAGATTGAAATCTATAATATATTTATATATTAGCAATATATTATACAAAGTTGTAATAGATGTATTTAAAAAAC
Source organism: Clostridium sp. C8-1-8 (assembly GCF_009928445.1). Lineage (GTDB taxonomy): Bacteria > Bacillota > Clostridia > Clostridiales > Clostridiaceae > Clostridium_AR. The sequence goes on from NZ_JAABNO010000002.1 coordinate 420,977, forward strand.
GAGAAATGTTTGAATATCTAACTGACACATATTTTTTTCTAAAGCATGATGAATTACTTGAAGTTGAAGAAGATATTATGAATGTTCTAAATTTGAAAGAGGCCATATCCGATGAAACAAGCATATATTGCATAAATAGGATAAATACTATAATAGAAAATATAAGAGAATGCATAGAAGAAAATGAAGAAATAAATATAAACGGTTTTATAACTTTTAGGATGAAAGAGCTTATAGGCGAGATAGAAAGAGTAATCGACAAGGTTGTTGAAAAGTATATGGTTGAGAAGGAGTATAAAGAGTTTATAAAACTTCTTAAGTACTTCGTCGATATACAGGAAAGTAGAATTGAAGAAGTAAATTTAATCATAGAAAGTAATGGGGAATATAGAATCACCGATAGCTATGGAGCTGATATATTTCAGGATTTTATAAGCGATTTAAGTGAATGTAAGATTGGAAATAATGTGAATGTAGAAGATGTTATAATAAGTGGACTTATAACCAATTCTCCTAATAAGATTGTAATTCATAACAGTAAAATGTGCTTAAATAAAGAGTTTCTGGATACCATAGAAAATGTATTTGGAGAAAGAGTTACCTACTGCAATGAATGTAAAATATGCAATAGAAATAAAATAAAAATTTAATATTGTATTGACATTGATTACTACGGATGATATATTATTTATTGTGTTAAGAAGAAACAGCCGTTTCTCACCTTACAGCAAAGCTAGTAAGGTTATGGATTACTTACTATTTGTTTAGAATGTGGTAATTGAGGGCGGCTTTATGCCGCCCTTTTATTATTTATATAAAGGTGTTCTTATCTACCGGAGGTGAAAAGTATCAATAAAGATTTTTCGATTAATGATGAAATTAGACAAAAAGAATTGAGAGTCATTTCTGATGATGGTAGCCAGTTAGGCGTTATGTCTACAAAAGAAGCTTTAAGGCTAGCTGAGGAAAAAGAACTTGATTTAGTTTTGATTTCGCCTAATGCTAATCCAGCAGTAAGCAGAATTATGGATTATGGAAAATTCATATACGAACAGTCTAAAAAAGAAAAGGAAGCCAAGAAAAAACAAAAAGTTATTAATGTTAAAGAGGTCAGATTTAGCCCTAATATTGAAGAACACGATGTTGAAATCAAAGCAAATAATGCCAAGAAATTTCTTGATGATGGAGACAAGGTTAAAGTTACTATAAGGTTTAGAGGTAGAGAGGCTGACTATGCACATGTAGGATTTAAGATACTTGAAAACTTTTTAGCTAGAGTGTCTGATCTATGTGTTGTTGAAAAGCCTGCTAAACTAGAGGGCAGAAATATGACTATGATTCTGGCTCCTAAAAAAGCATAATCTGAGAGGAGGAAACTATAATGCCAAAAATGAAAACTCATAGAGGTGCAGCAAAGAGATTTAAAAAGACAGGAACAGGAAAGCTAAAGAGAGCTAAAGCTTTCAAGAGCCATATATTAACTAAGAAGAGTTCTAAGAGAAAGAGAAATCTTAGAAAAACTGCTTACGTTTCAACTGCACAAGAAAAAGCAATGAAGAAATTATTACCATATCTATAAGAATACGGAGTAGGAGGTTTGTAATATGGCAAGAGTTAAAAGAGCAGTAAACGCTCGTAAAAATCATAAAAAAGTATTAAAACTTGCAAAAGGTTACTACGGTGGAAAGAGCAAGTTATTTAAGACAGCAAACGAATCAGTGGTTAGAGCATTAAGAAATGCTTATGTTGGTAGAAGATTAAAGAAGAGAGATTACAGAAAACTTTGGATAGCAAGAATAAATGCTGCTACAAGAATAAATGGACTTTCTTATTCAAGATTTATGAACGGAATAAAATTAGCTGGTGTTGATATAAACAGAAAGATGCTTTCTGAAATAGCTATCAATGATGCAAAGGCATTTGCTGATTTAGTTGAATTAGCAAAGAAGCACTTAAACGCTTAGTATAAAAACGCGACTTTATGTCGCGTTTTTTTATTGTCTACAAATACTCTATTAATTCTAAAACAATCATAAAAATATAATGAAAAAGGGCTTTCTTTTTCTTGAATATTACGTTGCCTCACAGAACTTCCAGATATACGTTTAAAAAGGCAGATATGAAAAAATAGACAAAGCTCTATAGCGAAATTTTCATATTACTTTTACAGAAATGTGCTGATAACTCAGGATTACATAGTAGGTGTTATTAGTATTAGCTTTCGCTAGGAATGAAAATAATGTATAATTGATATAAATGCTTATTTAAGTTTAGCTGTAAAACTTGAAACAAATATAAGGGGATAGTAGTTTATATTTAATTTCTTATATTTGCGTATATATAAATACCTTTTTAAGAATAGAGGTGAAAAAGTGCTGAAAAATAACTGGAAAGACAAATTTAAATTTAACGCAGTTCAAACTCTTGCCATAGGTTTTGCATTGGTTATTTTACTTGGTGGAATTTTGCTTAGTTTGCCAATATGCTCGCAAGACGGTTCTGCCACAAGTTTTATTGATAGTGTCTTTACTTCAACAACAGCAGTATGTGTAACAGGGTTGGTAACTGTTGATACTGGTACTCACTGGAATTATATTGGTAAGACAATTATAATGATATTGATACAAATTGGTGGACTTGGATTCATGTCCTTTGCCACACTTTTAGCCATACTTATAGGGAAGAAGATAACGTTAAAAGACAGATTGGTTATGCAGGAAGCTATGAATACTTTCAATATTCAGGGGCTTGTTAAGATGGTTAGATATATAATGGTTTTTACATTTTCAGTAGAAGGCTTGGGAGCGCTTCTTTATTCCACTCAGTTTATTCCCGCTTTTGGGTTTGGCAAGGGAATTTATTTTAGTATATTTCACGCTGTCTCTGCTTTTTGTAATGCTGGTATGGAGTTGTTTGGAGATTATAGAAGTTTGACAATTTATAGTGATAATTCAGTAGTTATTTTGACCACTGCAGCTCTTATAATAATTGGTGGTTTAGGTTTTGCTGTATGGATAGAGATTTATAATTTTAAGGGCATAAAAAAGCTATCTTTTCATACTAAGATGGTTTTAACTATTACATTAATTTTATTAACTACTGGGGCTCTATTGATGTTTATCTTTGAATTTAATAATCCTGGAACCATGAAGGATATGAACTTAAAAGATAAGCTTTTGAATTCCTTTTTTGCATCAGTAACACCTAGAACAGCTGGTTTTAACTCTATTTCCACTGCTGATATGACTGCAGCCGGCAAGCTTCTAACTATAATATTAATGTTCATTGGTGGATCTTCAGGGTCAACTGCAGGAGGAATTAAAACAACTACCTTTGGAGTTCTGGTATTTACTTTGATATCAACAATAAAAGGAAGAGAGGATACAGAAGTCTTTAGAAGAAGAATATCTAAGGAAACTGTATATAAATCCTTTGCTATATTCAGTATCGCTCTAGCGTTGGTGCTCTCGGTTACAATGATATTATCTGTTACTGAAATTTCCCAGCCCTTCGAATATCTGCTTTATGAAGCCACTTCTGCTTTTGGAACAGTAGGTTTGACTTTAGGCTTGACACCTAAATTGAGTATTATTGGGAAAATAGTAATAATATTAACTATGTATTGTGGTAGAGTTGGTCCTTTGACCGTTGCAGTAGCTTTAACAAAAGCTAAGAAAAAGCCAAATTATAAATACCCAGAGGATAAGATATTAGTTGGATAGGAGGAAGGTAGATGAGCAATAAACAGTTTGTTGTGATTGGACTAGGAAGATTTGGTACTTCTGTAGCTAAGACACTTTATGATTTAGGAAATGATGTGCTAGCAATAGATGTAGATGAGGATCTTGTTCAAGATATATCAGATAGTGTAACTCATGCAGTTCAAATGGATGCAACAGATGAGAGTGCCTTAAAGACATTAGGACTAAGAAATTTTGATGTAGCTGTAATTACTATAGGTGAAAATATTCAAGCTAGTGTAATGGTAACACTTTTAGTTAAGGAATTAGGTGTGAAATATATTGTGGCAAAGGGACATAGTGATCTCCATGCCAAAGTTTTATATAAAATAGGAGCAGATAGAGTGGTGCTTCCAGAAAAAGATATGGGAGTGAGAGTAGCGCATAATTTAGTTTCTTCAACTATACTAGATTATATAGATCTGTCGCCAGATTACAGTATAATTGAAATAGAAACACCAAAAGAATGGCACAATAGTAGTATAAGGGATTTAAGCCTTAGAACAAGGTTTGGAATAAATGTTATGGCTATAAAAAAGGAAAATGATATAAATATTACTCCAAATGCAGAGGAGATAATTGAACCAGGTGATATAATCGTAGCCATAGGTTCCACAGAAGATTTAGGGAAATTGGAATCTTTTGTAGCTAGAAAATAATTTAGAGGTGTATGCTGTGCATTTAATAGAAAGTACTGACAACAAACATTTTAAAGAACTAAAGAAATTAAAAGAGAAAAAATATAGAAAACAGTCTGGATTATATATAATCGAAGGGCTAAGATTTGTAGAGGAAGCAATAAAAGCTAATGCAGATATTGAGGAGCTTATAATTGATGATAGCAAGCAAAGCAGATTCGAAGCTGTTTATGAAAGAGTAGATGACAGTAAGATTACTTTTTTGAAGCCCACTTTGTTTAGTCAAGTATGCAGCACTGAGAATCCTCAAGGAATAATGGCTGTAGTTAAAATGAGTAATTGTGGCAATAATATAGAGGGAAGTTTTTATGTTCTTCTAGATAAGCTTCAGGATCCTGGTAACGTAGGAACCATAATAAGAACTGCTCATGCTGCTGCAGTGGATGGAATAATTATAAGAGAAGGAACTGTAGATATATATAATGATAAAACCTTGAGAAGTACCATGGGATCTATATTTTATACCAATATAATAGAAGATAAGAATCTGGAAGTAATAAATCAATTTAAAGAAAATGGCTTTAAACTTCTAGCAAGTTCTTTAGATACAGACTTTAATTATTATGAAGTTGATTTAAATGGTAAGATAATATTGGTGGTTGGAAATGAAGGAAACGGAGTTTCTGAGGAAATATACGAGCTTTGCGACTTAAAAGCAAAGATTCCTATGCCTGGTAATGCTGAGTCTTTAAATGCTTCAGTAGCTGCTTCTATAATGATTTATGAAAAAGTTAGGCAAAACTTGAGCAAATAGTATTGAACTAACATGGATTAATATGTATAATAGGCTATATAATCAAATATGAAAAAACTGTGAATGAGAGAGTAAGAATATTTTAACTTTTCAGGGAGAAGAGATCAAAGACTGTAAGTCTCTTTATTGATATGTATTCTGAAGTTCACTCAGGAGTTCTAACTGTGAAATAAAGTAGTAGTTAGCGGGGAACCGTTATATATATTAAGTGAGTATTTTACTAATTAGGGTGGTACCGCGGAACCTCCGTCCCTTTATAGGGGCGGTTTTTATTTTGCAAAAAAATAACTTTTAGATTTAGGAAGGAGAAAATAACATGAAAGAAAAACTTCTAGAAATCAAGGACAATGCGTTAAAAGTACTTGAAGATGTGAAGAATAGCAGTGATATTGAAAACATTAGAGTTAAAATTCTAGGTAAAAAAGGTGATTTAACAACAATTTTAAGAGGTATGGGTGGCCTTACTGCTGAAGAGAGACCTATTATTGGAAAACTTGCTAATGAAGTAAGAGCAGAGATTGAAAATAGATTAGAGCAAATTTCCAAGGAAATAAAAGATGCAGAGAAAAAGAAAAAGTTAGAAAGTGAAGTTATAGATATCTCTATGCCAGGAAGAAAAAACTTAATAGGTAAGAGACATCCGCTAGATTTGACTTTAGAGCATATGAAGGAAATATTCATATCCATGGGCTTTACTATAGAAGAAGGTCCTGAGATAGAAAAGGATTATTATAACTTCGAAGCTCTTAATATACCTAAGAATCATCCAGCAAGAAGCGAACAAGATACTTTCTATATAAATGATAATCTAGTTTTAAGAACTCAAACTTCTCCAGTACAAATAAGAGTTATGGAGAAACAAAAACCACCTATAAAAATGATATCTCCAGGTAAAGTATTCAGATCTGATGCTGCTGATGCAACACACTCTCCAATATTCTATCAGATGGAGGGCCTAGTTATAGATAAAGGTATAACTTTTGCTGATTTAAAAGGAACTTTAGAGTTATTCGCTAAAAAGATGTTTGGAGAAAATGTTCAAACTAAATTCAGACCTCATCACTTCCCATTCACTGAGCCTTCAGCAGAAATGGATGCTACTTGCTTCGTTTGCGGAGGAGAAGGCTGCAGAGTATGTAAGGGTAGTGGCTGGATAGAACTTTATGGTTGTGGTATGGTGCACCCACAAGTATTAAGAAACTGTGGTATTGATCCAGAAGAGTATAGCGGCTTTGCATTCGGTATGGGTGTAGACAGAATGGTTATGCTTAAGTACGGTATTGATGATATAAGACAACTATACGAAAGTGACATGAGATTTTTAAATCAGTTTTAGGAGGAATTTAATATGAAAGTACCTTATTTATGGTTAAAAGACTATGTGAATATAGATATAGATGCAAAAGAATTGGGTGATAGACTTACTCTATCTGGTTCAAAGGTTGAAGAAGTAATAACTTCAGGGGAAGATATTACTAATGTTGTAACAGGAAAGATACTTAAGATAGAACCACATCCAGATGCTGAAAAGTTAGTAATATGTCAAGTTGAAGTAGGTCAAGAAGAACCAGTTCAAATAGTTACTGGGGCAAAAAACATGAAGGAAAATGATATAGTTCCAGTAGCACTTCATGGCTCAACACTTCCTAATGGCTTAAAGATTAAGAAGGGTAAGCTTAGAGGGATTCCTTCAAATGGAATGATGTGTTCGGAAGAAGAGCTTGGCATAGCTGGAGATGAACCAGTTCATGGGCTTATGATATTACCTGAGACTACACCTCTTGGTAAGGATATAAAGGATGTATTAGGACTAAACAAAGCTGTAATAGACTTTGAAATAACTTCTAATAGACCCGATTGTCTTAGTGTAGTTGGTATAGCTAGAGAAACTGCTGCTACACTTGGAATAGAATACAAGACACCTTCCCTTGAATACAAAGTAACAGGAGAAGGTGATGTAAATGAGCTTGTTAAGGTAGAGATAAAAGATTCTCTATGTAAGAGATATATGGCGAGAGCAGTAAAGAATGTTAAGGTAGAAGCTTCACCAGCTTGGATGCAGGAAAGACTTTTAGAAGCAGGTGTAAGACCTATAAATAATGTGGTAGATATAACTAACTTTGTTATGCTAGAACTTGGTCAGCCAATGCATGCTTATGACAAGAGAGAAGTTAAATCTAACACAATAGTGGTTGAAAGAGCAAAGGAAAACGAAAAGTTTGTTACTCTTGATGAAATTGAAAGAAATCTGGATACAGAAATTCTTTGTATAAAAGATGGAGGAGAAACTATAGGTCTTGCTGGTATAATGGGAGGCCTTCAATCTGGAATAAAAGAAGATACAACTGATATAATTTTTGAAAGTGCTAGCTTTGATGGAACTAATATCCGTGTAAACTCTAAGAAACTTAATCTTAGATCAGAAGCATCTTCAAGATTTGAAAAAGATATAGATCCTAACCTAGCTGCCATTGCATTAGATAGAGCCTGTGCTTTAATAGAGGAATTAAAGGTTGGAGAAATAGTTAATGGAACTATAGATATATACAATGATAAGAAAGAACCTCATACAATGAAGGTTAGTGGAAGCTGGATAAATAGATTCCTAGGTACTACTATTTCAAATGAGGAAATGAAAGAATATCTTGATAGACTAGAGCTTAAAACAACTATAGAAAATGATGATTTAATTATAGCAGTCCCAACTTTTAGAATTGATATTGCTATAAAAGAAGATATAGCAGAAGAAGTTGCTAGAATATATGGTTACAATAAGGTTCCTATGACCGTAATAGGGGCTAACTCTCCTAAGGATGCTAAAAACAAGAAGTTGAAATTAGATGATTTAGTTATAAACACTATGATTTCAAGTGGATTAAATCAATCAATATCTTATTCTTTCGTAAGTCCTAAGGTATTTGATATGATAAACTTACCTCAGGATAGCGACCTTAGAAAAGTTGTAAAGATCAAGAATCCATTAGGTGAAGACTATAGCATAATGAGAACATCTACACTTCCATCTATGCTTGAATGCCTTGGAAGAAATTACTCAAGAAGCAATGAGTTTGCTAGTCTTTTTGAGCTTGGTAAGGTATATATTCCTAAGGAAGATGAAAATCAACTTCCTAATGAGAAAAATATACTTACAATTGGACTTTACGGTAATGTAGACTACCTAGATTTAAAGGGAGTAGTTGAAAATCTTATAGATGTTTTAGGAGTAAAGAACCCATCCTTCAAGAGACAAAGTGAAAATGTAAGCTACCATCCAGGTAAGACTGCTGACTTATACGTAGGTAAAGAAAGAGTTGGAGTTTTAGGAGAAATTCATCCAGATGTAGCTGATAACTACGGTATAGATACTAGTGTTTATGTAGCTGAACTTGATTTAGATGTATTATATTCAAACTCAAATACATTGAAGAAATACAGACCATTACCAAAATATCCAGCGGTAACAAGAGATATCGCTCTTCTAGTAGAGGATGCAATACTAGTTCAAGAAATTGAAGAAACCATAAGAAAAGCTGGCGGTAACTTAGTGGAAACTGTTAAACTATTTGATGTATATAAAGGAAAGCAGATTCCAGAGGGCAAGAAGAGTATAGCTTATGCAATCTCTTATAGAGATGAGAATAAGACCTTAACTGATAATGAAGTTAATAAAGTACATGATAAGATATTACGTTCTTTAGAATACAAGTTAGGTGCTCAATTAAGATAATTAATAGTTAATATAAGAAGCTGGTTCCAGTGAACCAGCTTCTTACTATTTAAGCAAGGTTATAACTTTTTGGCTATCTGATCCTATCAATTTAAAGAGTTTAGAACAGATATTTGGTATAAACAGTAAAAAGATAAATCTTATTTCCTTGCCTTAAGTTCTTAGAATAGGTTCAAAAAAGGTAGATGGATAAAAAAATAACTAGCAGCTACAATAATAATTTAAATATTATTAAAACTATCAAATAAAACTTTGAAATCATATGCTTATATATGTTAACATAAAGTTAAGAGATTGAATGCTAAGAGGTGTTATAATGGCTTCCGTAACTGTAAAGATAAATGGGATTGAATATAATCTAAAAGGAAAAGATGATGAACAGTATCTAAATTATATTGCTAATTATGTTGATGACAAGGTAAAAGAGATTCTTGGTAAAAATGTTAAGTTAAGCTCCTTAGCTGCTACAGTTCTCGCTGCTATAAATATATCAGATGAGCTTTTTAAGGTTAACAATGATTTTAATGATCTATTAGATAACTTTGAAAAAATACAAAAAGAGAATGACGAATTAAAAGAACAGATTAATAAAATATCTGAAAAAGCTAATTATACGCAAGAAGAAGAACTAAAATTAGTAAAAGATATATCAAGATTAGAAGAAGAAAAAGATATTCTAGTGCGACAAACTATTACTTTAAAAGAAGAAAATGATGATTTGAAAATAGCAAACATTAAATTTGAAGAAGAAAATAAAAGCTTATTAGAGGCCTTAAATACTAAGGAAGAAGAGCTTAGAAATATAGAGAGTATGCAAACTAATAAAGAAGCTGAGGATTTATCAGAGCAAATTCTAGAACTTGAGGATGCCTCTAAGAAATTGTTAGAAGAGAATAACTTTTTAAAGAAAACTAATAAAGAAACAAGATTTGAGTTGCAGAGTGTTAAATATAAGGTTTTGGATTTAGAGAAAAAGTATTTAGACAGCCAATTTCAATTGGCAACTGAAAAGAAAAAGAGAGAGGCTTTTTTAAAAGATAATAAATAGACTAGCTATATAACATTTACTATACTTGGAAACTTACTTGCATGACAAGTAAGTTATTTTTCTGTTATAATATAAAGTATGCTTAAAAGTATTGGTTTAATAGCAGATATTAAGTTTTAGAATGGTAGTTAGGATATATAAATTGTATTTATGAACTTACAACAAAGCATAGATAATATTAAGATGATATTACTTCATTTTATCGAATATTTTAAGATAAAATTCATTGTTACTACTATGAAAAAATATTAATTTGGATACGGAGTATATATCTATAGGAGAGATGGACTAATGAATAATATAGAGCTTTTAGCACCAGCAGGAAGCAAAGAGAGTTTATACGCTGCAATAAATAAAGGAGCAGATGCAGTATATTTAGGTGGAAGTAAGTTTTCAGCTAGAGCATATGCATCTAATTTTGATGATGTGCAGCTTGAAGAAGTGTTGGATTATGCACATCTATATGGTGTTAAGGTTTATATAACTATAAATACATTGATAAAAGAGAATGAGTTAAAAGAAGCTTTAGATTACATAGATTTCTTATATGGAATAGGTGTAGACGGACTTATAATACAAGATTTAGGTGTGTTTAACGAAGCTAGAAAAAGATATAAGGATATTGAACTTCACGGATCTACTCAAATGACCGTACACAATGGAGATGGAGCACTTTTCTTCAAAGAAAATGGATTCAAAAGAATTGTGCTATCTAGAGAGTTATCTTTAAAAGAAATTGAACATATCTCTAAAGAGCTTGACATAGAAACTGAGATTTTTGTGCATGGAGCTTTATGTGTATGCTATTCAGGGCAGTGCTTGATGAGTAGTATGATTGGAGGAAGAAGCGGTAATAGAGGAAGATGTGCTCAATCCTGCAGGCTTCCATACAATATTATAAGACTGCGTGATGATGTTAAAAAAGAAGGATATTTACTAAGTCCAAAGGATATGTGTACAATAGAAGATGTGGAACAAATTGTTAGTACAGGTACTACTTCTCTAAAAATAGAGGGAAGGATGAAAAGACCTGAGTATGTTGCTGGAGTTGTAGAGTCCTATAGGACTGCAATAGATACTATAGAAGATAAAAGCACTAGGTTCAATGTTAAAGCTTCTAAGGATACCCTTATGCAATTATTTAACAGAGAAGGTTTTTCTAAAGCCTATTTATATAAAAATGAAGGCAAGGATATGATGGCCTTTAAAAATCCTAAGAATACTGGTGTATATATTGGGTCTGTTAATAATAAAGGTGAGGTTTTACTTGAAAAGGATATTATGCTAGGAGATGGCATAAGCAGTGGCAAAGAAGGCTTTACTGTTAGTAAAATACTTCAGGGCAATAATAGCTTAGATAAGGCGTCAAAGGGGATGGCAGTAAAACTTTTGCCTGCTAAGTATAGAAATAACGATAAATTATACAAAACTTTAGATATAGCACTAATGGAACAATACAAGCCATCTTATATGAGTCCTTACGAAAATAAAATAGAACTTGAAGCATATATGATTTTTAAAGTTGGAGAGCCTTTAAAGGTTAGTGTAGATTATAATGGAAAGTTCTATGAGATGGAAGGAGAGGTAGTGCAAGCTGCAGTTAAGAAACCTTTAGCTGTGGAAAAGGTTGAAGAGAATATGATGAAGTCTGGAGAGACTCCTTATAAGATAAATTCTATCAAATTTTTAAAGTTTGAAGAAGGTTTTGTACCTGTAGCTGCTATTAATTCGTTAAGAAGGCAAGTAATAGAAGCTATAGAAGAGAATGAAGTTAGTAAACATAAGAGAAAAGTAGATATTCCTAATTTGGACATTGCTGACCAAAATAGTAGAAGTACTAACGAATTTAATGGAGTCTTATATATAGTTAGAACAAAAGAACAGCTAAAGGCTGTCCTTGATAAAAACTGCGACAATTACGGTATAGATGTATTCGGAAAGAGCTTAAATTCCTTCAAAGAGGATGATTTGAAAAATATAGACTTATCAAAGGTTTATTTGAAAATTCCTAATATAATCAAAGAGGAATACAATTATGTGTGTAGTGTCATTGATAAGTATATTGATAGAATAAAAGGAATTATAACTGCTAATGCAGGAATTATATATAGATATAATAGAAAAACTAGCATTATCGGAGACTATAAGCTTAATGTGTTTAACAGCAAAGCAGCAGAATTCTATAAGGAATTTATGGATGTAGTTCCAACAAGTGTAGAGCTAAATAAAAGTGAGATGACTTCTATAACTAAAGGAAGAAAGGCTTCGTACCAAGCCTTGATTTATGGAAGAGTAGAGATGATGGTTAGCGAGTACTGTCCAATAGGAAGTACCTTTGGACAAAAAACATCAAACAGCAACTGTAACCAAAGCTGTGTGAAGGATGATTTCCTTTTAGAAGATAGAATGAAAGAAAGGTTTGTTGTGACTACAGATAGGTTCTGTAGATCTCATATATATAATAGCGTGCCTATTAACCTTATAGATGAGATAGAGAGAATGGAGCAGGTTGGAATAACAAGCTTTAGGGTTGATTTTATTGATGAAGACTATAGTGAGGTTAGTCGTATAATTTCAATCATTAATAAAGAAGAAAAAGATGATAAAAGTAATAATTATACTAAGGGGCATTATAAAAGAGGAGTAGAATAAAGGAGAAAATTTTATGAACGAAAAAGCGTTAAGAGTTCTAGAATTTAATAAGGTAAAAGAAGAGATAAAAAGATATGCACTTACAGGTGCTTCAAAAGATACTATAGATGAACTAGTTCCATATGGTAATATTCATGAGGTAAAGGAACATCTTCAAGAAACTAAGGAAGCACTTTTTTTACTTATGAAAAAAGGAGCACCTCCTTTTGAAGGTTTGTATGATGTAAGGGAAGCTGTTACAAGAGCTGAAAAGGGAGGTACATTGAATCCAGGTCAGCTTTTAAGAATAGGAAACATGGTGAGATGTGCCAGAAGATTTATAGATTTCATAAAAAGAAAAGATGAAGAGGAAGTTTATAATATACTAGAGGATATATGTGCTGGGCTTACTCCAATAAGGAAACTGGAAGATTCTATCTTCAATGCTATAATAGGCGAAGAAGAAATATCAGATAAGGCTAGTCAAACTCTTTATAATATAAGAAGATCTTTAAAAGACAAGAATTCTTCAGTTAGAGACAAGGTTAATTCTATAATAAGAGAAAATTCTAAGTTCTTACAGGATAACCTCTATACCATGAGAGGAGATAGATATGTAATTCCTGTAAAGTCTGAGCACAAGGGATCGGTTCCAGGACTTATCCATGATCAAAGTTCCACTGGTGCAACTTTATTTATAGAGCCAATGAGCTTAGTAAAGATAAATAACGAAATCAAGGAGCTTATGCTTAAGGAAAAGGCTGAGATTGAGAGAATACTTCAAGAGTTATCAGGCTATGTTTATGATGAAATCATAGCAGTAAAAAATAATGCTAATATACTAAATGAATTGGATTTTATATTTGCAAAGGCTAAATATGCTAGTGCTATTGAAGGTATTTGTCCTGCGGTTAATGGTAATGGAATAGTGGATTTAGTTCAGGCTAAACACCCGCTTATAGATCCTAAAAAGGTTGTATCTTCTGATATCTACTTGGGAAGAGAGTTTACAAGCCTTGTTATAACAGGACCTAATACAGGTGGTAAAACAGTAACTTTAAAGACTGTAGGTCTTCTACATGTGATGGCTATGAGTGGAATATTAATTCCTGCAAGGGAAAACTCTGCTGTAAGCTTTTTTAGAGAAATTTATGCAGACATAGGTGATGAACAAAGTATAGAACAAAGTCTATCTACATTTTCTTCACATATGACAAATATAGTTTCCATAATGGAAGAAGCAGATAATGAATCTCTTATATTATTTGATGAATTAGGAGCTGGTACTGATCCAACTGAAGGTGCAGCCCTTGCAGTAGCTATTCTAGAAACTCTTAGAAATAGAAATTGTAAGATAGTAGCTACTACGCATTACAGTGAGCTTAAAGGATATGCTTTAAGAACTATAGGGGTAGAAAATGCTTCGGTGGAATTTGATGTAGAAACTTTGAGACCAACCTATAAGCTTTTAATAGGTATACCAGGTAAATCTAATGCCTTTGAGATTTCCAGAAGGCTTGGTCTTAATGATGAGGTAATAGAAAAATCTAAAGAACTTATTTCTAGCGAATCTCTTAAATTTGAAGATTTGATACAAAGTCTTCAGGAAAAGAGCATGAAGGCTGAGAGAGATGCTAGAGAAGCAGAGATGCTCAAGCTTGAAGCTAGGAAGTTAAGAGAAAAGTATGATGTTAAGCTTGAGAATCTAGAAAAGACGAGAGAAAATGCTTTCGGTGAAGCTAGAAGAGAAGCTAAGCAGATTCTTAGGGAAGCAAAGGAAGAAGCTGATCAAATTCTTAAAAACATGAGAGAGCTTGAGAGGCTAGGCTATGATTCTGATGCTAGAAGAAAGCTTGAGGCACAGAGAAGTAAGTTAAAAGATAAATTAGATAAAACTGAGAGTGTAATAAATAAGGCTGAAAAGGATAATGGCGAGACTATAGAAAATGTTAAGCCTGGGATGGAAGCGTTCTTACCTTCTTTAAATCAAAAGGTAGTAATACTTACAATGCCAGATTCTAGAGGTGATGTACAGGTAGAGGCTGGTATAATGAAAATAAATGTTAAGTTAAAGGATCTTAGAAAGTCTAAAGAAACAAAGGAAGTAAAGCAAAAGACTAGAAGAGAAGTAAACTTGAACACAAAGTCTGTATCTAGCTCAGTAGATCTTAGAGGATTAGATGCTGAGGAGGCATGCTATAATGCTGATAAGTACCTAGACGAAGCATATCTTGGAGGTCTTGGAGAGGTGTCTTTAATCCATGGTAAGGGTACAGGAATACTTAGAAAAAGCATAAATGATATGCTTAAGAATCATCCTCATGTTAAGTCTTACAGATTAGGAGAATATGGAGAGGGCGGAACTGGAGTAACAGTAGTTCAACTTAAGTAGGTGGATAAGTATGATATTAATAAGTGCATGCTTATGCGGATGTAACTGCAAGTATAATGGCGGTAATAACTACAATGAAAAAGTTAAAAAGCTTTATGACGAAGGAAATGCAATACTAGTTTGTCCAGAAGAAATGTCTGGACTCAGTACTCCTAGAGAACCTGTGGAAATACAAAATGGTACAGGTCTTGACGTCTTGGAGGGAAGAGCTAAAGTTTTATCGGCACAAGGTACTGATGTTACTGAAAAGTTTATAAATGGCGCAAATAAAATTTTAGATATAGCATTAAAAAATAATGTGAATAAGGCAATATTAAAAGCTAAAAGCCCTTCCTGCGGAACTGGGAAAATATATGATGGTACATTTACAGGAACTCTTAAAGAAGGTAATGGGGTAACTGCTGAGCTTTTAAAAGCAAATAAAATTGAAGTGCTTAATGAAGAAGATTATATATAGAAGTGCCATTTAAAAATTAAATATATAAATTAATAAAGTACAGTTAATATTTAAATGTAATTTGGGGGAGACGTGGAACTGTAATATCTATTCATATGAACAGCCATGCTACTTCAATCTATAGCTTAAAAATGAATTAATATGGCTACATAGCTGTAATATAAAAAAATCACTGAAGAAAATCGCTTCAGTGATTTTTACTGTAAATAGAAGTATAGAGTTTTATTAGCTGAGCGTAAGAATTAAAAAGGATTAGAACAGCTTTTTAGAATGTACAGTAAAAGAAAAATTATTCGCCTGCCAGAATTTCTTCACATACGTTCAGAAAAGGCAGATGCGCAAAAA
>NZ_JAABNO010000072.1 GCF_009928445.1 Clostridium sp. C8-1-8
TGTAAATGTCAACGTCAAAATGTTGAAAAGTTCCAACATGAAAATGCATAATTATTTGATAGTTATTTGTTTTCTTGTTGGATCATTTCATATACATCTTTTGTTCTATAAGATGGCCCAACTATTTTAATAATGTGAGCATGATGTAGAAGCCTATCAAGTATAGCATTCGCTAGCGTAGCATCTGAAAAAACATCTGCCCATTTACTAAAAGGTTGATTAGTAGTTATTATAGTGGAGTTATGTTCATATCTTTTTGTTATTAGTTGGAAAAATAGATTAGCACCTAATTGATCTATAGGCAAATAACCAATCTCATCTATAATAAGAACTTTATATTTATTATAGTGTTTAAGTCTTGATTCGAGTCTATTTTCATTATATGCGTTTCTTAAGTTCTGAATTAAATCATGGCAGCTAATGAAGTAAGTAAGGAATCTTTTACTTGCAGCCTCTATTCCGATAGCGGTAGCCAAATGTGTTTTACCTACACCTGGAGTTCCATAAAACAATATATTTTCTTTATTATCAACAAATCTTAATGAGCATAGGTCTTGAATCTGAGCTTTATTTACTGAAGGTTGAAAGCTATAGTCATACTCATCGGCTCTTTTTACAAAAGGAAAGCCGGCTACACTTATTTGGATTTTTGAGGCCATTTCATTTTTATAAAGTATTTCTTTATCTGTTAGATGCACTAAGGCATCTAACAACGGGATCTGTTCCTGAGCAGCTATACTAAGATATGTCGGTACATATGATGACATCTTTTCTAACTTAAGCGCTTCTAAATTATTCATAAGTTTTGCATACATTTTATAATCACTCTCCTAACAATATATCCATTAAGGCCATATTCTCTTTTATAAAATCACCTATTTGATCATCCGATAAATGCTTACAAGCATCAGATTTTAGTATTTCATGCATATGACCAGTTTTATAATTATATTTTTTATTAGTTAACAAGTGACAGACAATAAAATCTTCATTATAATAAATATTGATATTACCGTCACTAGTTTCGATAATATTAACTTTTAAACCAATGTATTTGGTTGGAACAGAGTATTTTTTACCTTTGTAGTTAATCATAGATTCTTTTGTGACTTTATATTCTTTTTCGCGATAGACATATGAGCACAATAAATCTAATGATGGCAATGGTTTAAGATACTCTTTATCTTTTTTCAAAAGATTCAATGGAACTTCACTTATTGCTTGAGAAACTTCATTATTTATTTCACCCATAAAATTATTTACTATTCTTTCTAGATCAGCATAATCCTCAAATTCGCCGTTATACACGGCTAAACGGTTAGTGAGCCTTGCTAAAGCTTCAACTTTGCCTTTTGTTTGAGGTCTGTATGGTCTACATGCAATTGGTTTAAAACCTGCATCATCAGCAAAATGTTTAAATGTTGTATTAAATTCAACGCGCGAGAAGTTTGTTTTACTTCTATCTACCACTGTTTTCATGTTATCAAAAAGTATTTCTCTAGGAATTCCACCAAAGAATCTAAAACCATCAATCATACATTTAAATAGAGTTTTCTGTTCTCGATTTTCTGTTAATGAAACATATTTTACTCTCGAGTATCCAAGAACCATAAGAAAAATATTGACTTTGAACATTTCTCCATATTTACTTATCATAGTGAGGTTTTCTTTCCAATCTACTTGAGCTTGCAAGCCAGGAGTGGTTTCAAATCTAATTGTTGCTTTTTTAATTTCAACTTTTTTATGTTTATTAATGAAATCTGCAACAGTGCTATACTTACCTTTATATCCTTTCTTTTTAATGAATTTGTACACTGCCATAGCAGTGGCGCCGTAATTATCTACTTTCTCAACAATGATGGATTTATAATCGTCTAAAAGACTAGTATAAACTCTTGCTGACTTTTTCGGGACCAGCTCTCCAGATCTAATTTTTAAATATCTCTCTACAGTTCTAGGATCACAATTAAACCTTCGTGCTAATTCACTTTTATTCAATAGGCATAGCTCCTCTCTTGTAAAATCTTTCAACTTATTATGTATATCCTCTCTCATAATTGCACCTACTTTTTTGGAAATTCACTACAATTATATATTGAAAAAAGATAACATAAAAAGTGCATAAATTCCTACATTTTGATGTTGGAACTTTTATGCACTTTCATATTAACATTTACA
>NZ_JAABNO010000030.1 GCF_009928445.1 Clostridium sp. C8-1-8
TAGCATTTTAGGCAATACTTTTCATACTGCAACGTGTCGCACCGGTATCATACCTATATCCTCTATACAGGTAAGGATTCTTCATTCCTACTTGATGCAAGTACTTCTGTAATTGCAATCGGCTTACCCCAAGTATCATAATAATTATACGCTACAACTTGTTTTTCATTTCCATCTACTTATAATATTATAACACCTTGAACTTCTCTAATATAATAAGAAAAAACCAACAGGTTTCCCCATTGGTTTCGTTTAATTATTGGTATCATTAATTAATCCGGTAAAAGATAGTCATCAACTATCTCACCTACAAGATTAAAAACCAGTTTATACTCTGCAATATTAATATCGTCATACTTTATAGATGCATATGCTATAATGCAATCATTCACATAGTCATCTGGCCAATTTACTATTGTCAACGCAACCTTCGATAACTTAACACAAATCATTTCTTGCTCTAGTTTACCATATATAGAGTAGAAGGTTTCTGAATCTTCCTCCAGAAAATTGTTATAGTAGTTCCAAAAACCTTTTATTGTTCTTTTTTCAATATCATTCTTTACAGCCCATTCTCTTAATTCAAGTGTATTCAATTCAATTTCTCCTTATAATATTTTTTAATGTAATGCTTTATCAAAAACATCCCAAACATATTCACCTGTGCTTTTGTCAAGGTTGCCATATAATCTATAATTCGCAAAGTCATCCTTTACTTTAACCTCAAATTCAAAAGCTTTACCTCCCACTTTAGTATTAGGAGCTAGTCTTTTTATCCCACTCTGTCCCTCTGGTCCAACAATACCTTTATTCATAGCTTTCGTAAAAGATTTGACTCCTGCTTTACCTAACTTTTTATTTAAGTTCTTTAGAGCACGGTTATTTATTCTCGAATTATTGCCAATCTTGCTTGAGTTTTCAGCCACCTTTTCCCCATTGTTTGGATCAGGACTATTATCACCATTTGTTCTTTCGACTGCATTTTGAACAGTAGAAGTTAACTGCGAACCATAGTTAGAAATAATCATATTCATTTCATTTATAATAGGTGGTCCGTATACTATAACTGCTGTAACTATAGCAGTTATTGCACCAATAATTTCTGGTGCAAACAATAATGGTAATAGGAAAGGAAAGTGTCCATCTGGATCTTGTAAATTTACAGGATTATTCTCGCAATATGCAAACATATTATGCGATAACAACTCGCCAGTTTGTCCAGCTAATCCATCAGCATTAATAAATCTACCCCACTCAGGATTATAATATCTTGATTGTAGATAATACAACCCAGTCTCGGTATCATACCTATACCCTCTATATCTATAAGGATTTTTAACTCCTACAGTATCTTTTAGACTTCCTGTTATTGATATAAGTTTTCCCCAAGTATCGTAAGTATAACTTACTACTTGGTTTCCTGAAGTGTCTATTAATCCTATTATATCACTTTGGGCATTTCTTATATAGAAGTATTCTGTGCCGTTTAGTACCATGCTAACTAGTTTTCCATTAGCATCGTAATTATATCTTATGCTTGTACCTTCTTCATCTTGCTGAGATATTACTTTATCTCCATCTAGATAGTACTTTGTAGTTACTCCATTTACACGCTTTTCTGTTCTTATTCCTGCATCATTATATTTAAATCCTACGACACGACCATCTCTTAAACTCATATACGCTAGTTGTCTTCCAGACTTCCAACCAAAGGTATTGCCATCATAAGACAATGGATTTCCTATTTGGTCATAGGTTATGCTCTTTCCATTGTAAGAAGTTAGTTTATCCTTCCAATTACCATCTCCATAGCTGTAACTAACATTATTTGTTGCAGCTCCTAAATTTCCTGTTGTGTATGGATACTGTACTTTGCTTACAATATTTCCACCAGCATCATAGCTATACACCATAGAATAATTTAATGTTTGATTGTCTTCTCTTGTAACTTCATTAAGCTCATTATAAGTATAAGATATAACTTGTCCATTTTGTGATATACTTTTTATATTTCCGTTGGCATCATAGGTATAACCTATATTGTTCCCATTATTACTAATGGTACCTATTTTATTGGAATCCTTCGAGTCTGCTCCCGGCTTAACTATATATATTCTTAAAGCCTCAAGTCTTAGGCTCTGACCTGTAGTCCCTGCCATAGCTCCGTCCTGTACTGGTTCTGTCCATCCTTTATCTTGTAATTGAGCTTGATACCAAACATGATAACCTGCTGGGGCATTTACTAAATTTATTTTTATTGCCTCAATTTGATAGTTTGACGCTATAGCACCTGCATTTGTTCCACCATAAACAGGATCTTGCCAGCCTATGTTAGATACATGGGTCTGATATTGAATTCTCATTTTATTTAGAGGATTATTTGTATCTGTAGGAACGTTAGTTAAATTCATATTGATTTCTTGATACTTCAAGGATTGTCCTACAGTTCCAGACAATTCACCATCTAATTTTGTTCCTTGCCAGCCCACAGTGTCTACATAACCATTATAGTTTACCCCAATACCTGAAGCAGTAGCCCCTGGAGCATAACTATAATTAACATTGTACTGAGTAGATCCTGTCTTTATAACATTGTTTGTCAACCTTCCCAAAGAATCATAATTATTATCATACTCGTCGGCTCCATAGGTAGTACTCTTTAGTTTATTATCAGCATCATAACTATAGTTTACGGTGTATGATTTGCCAGATGAATTGTAGTTTACAGAGCTAATATTATTATTATTGTCATAATTATAACTTATCATATTTCCAGTTGAATCAGAAACTCTTACTAGCCTATTAGAATTATCATATACATATCTATAACTAACGTGATTTTCTAAATCATTTTTATAAGCTAAATTACCAGCAGCATCATATTGGTAAGTATAGCTCGGCAACTCTACAAGTATCTTTACAGCTTCTATCCTTCTATTCTGTCCTACTGTTCCTGCTATATCCCCATTTGATACAGGATCCATCCATCCAATACCATCAGCATATACTTGATATCTTACATTATAACCTTCTGGGGCTCCTTCAAGTTGAATTCTTAATGCCTCTATACTTAGTGATTGTCCAACAGTCCCTGCTATACCTCCATCATATACCCAGTTCTGCCAGCCTACATTCTGAACATGAGCCATATACTTTACTTTCATACCAGATGGTGCATTGGTTAGCTGAACTTTTAAAGACTCTAATCTTAACCCTTGACCTGTTGTCCCAGCTAAACTGTTGTCACTTGACCAAGGATTCTGCCATCCTATATTTTGAAGTTGTGCATCATACGTAACTCCAACAGTAGTATTACCACCTACATTCCTTGATAAGATTCTATTAGAATTGTCGTAATAATTGCTTACCGATTGTCCATTTCCATAAGTGGATTTTGTCAATAAACTAGTTCTTGGTTCATAGGTATTAGTAATTAAATTTTGGTTTCCCACAGATACACCGGTATTGTTTCCCAAAGAATCATAAGCAAAATTATAGTTAAAGCCATTATGGGTAATCTGACTTATTTTATCATTCTGATAACCATAGCTATTAGTTATCTGCTGTCCGCTTACAGTCTTACTAGTACTTGTTAGATTATCAACACTATCATAAGTATTACTTGTCTTACTTCCTTTCGGGTCAGTTATACTATTTAATAACCCTTTGCTTTCATCAAAATCATAGCTTACTGTATTACCCATACTGTCTGTTAAAGACTTTATATAGTTACCACTGGAAGTATAATCAGCTTTTGTTTGAATATAGTCAGCTCCATCGCCTACTCTTGCACTAACTGCATTTCCATTGCTATCATAATTAAAGCTGTAATTTACGTTAGCAGCTGATGTTCCTCTTGTAAGATTATGTTTACTGTCATACTCGTACTTAAATGAGTTACCTTTTGGATCTACAGCTCTTAAAACGTCATTATTGCCATTATACTCAAACTTAGAGTTTTGTGTTGCTAGATCAGCAGTGGATACTAAATTACCCTTTGAATCATATTGGTAACTCTTCGA
Organism: Clostridium sp. C8-1-8; assembly: GCF_009928445.1. GTDB lineage: Bacteria > Bacillota > Clostridia > Clostridiales > Clostridiaceae > Clostridium_AR. Next base: position 4,023 of record NZ_JAABNO010000030.1, read on the forward strand.
AAACTCTTCTTTGTATAATTGGACTCCATCAAAATATGCAGTATTTGCATTATCTCCATATATATAATATATATCTATTTTTGAATAATCTGAATTAGTTACGCATCTTCCAGATATATATTGCCAATCATTAGAGTCTTTGTTGAAATCGAAATTCACACTTTGACTTCCACTTGAACCGCTAAAGACAGCCTGCAACTGAAAAGTACCGCTTGGAACTGAATACGCTTTTGCCCAAGCACCAACTGTGTAAATATCTCCTGCTTTTCCTTTTATATTAATTGATTGACCTAATTTCTTTTGTACTCCATAAGAACCACTTACTTGATATACAGAATTATCTAGGTTTGCTGGGTGATCAGAATCACTAGTAGAAACTAATCCATCAGACCCTCCTGTGCTAATAGTATTCCATCTATTAGGCGTTCCTGAGGAGCCTGTTAAATCACCATTATCTACTAAGTTATATCTGTTTGCTACACCACCTTCTTCTAATTGCATACTATCAAAATACGCTGTGCCAGTTTCTTGTAGCATACTAACTCTAGTTAGTACATTGTAATCCGCTGCATCCATAGGAAGATTAAAAGTCGTTTGTAACTTCTGCCAGTCATTACTTCCATTTAAATAGTTAGAATCTATACGCTGATAGTTACCAGATTTATCTTTATAATAAAAACTTATTACCGCACCTTCTCCGTAGGTATTAGATACATTTACAGTCTTTACATAAGCTGAAAAAGTATAAGTTTTTCCTGGTTTCAATATATTCCACTGATCAAAATACTGTCTACTTACATTATCTGTTTTATTTATCGCTAAGCTTTGATTGCCCATATAACTAGCTGCTGATGTAAAGCTGCTTGATCCACTACCACCATCTGTACCAACTCCCCATGAATCTGAGTTTTCAGCATCATGATTTGTAAGCAAGTTAATTACAGTCTTTTCAAGCTTTGATTCTGATGTTACCTTTGAAGCATTTGTGCTGTCAGTATATTTATAATACTGAGCACTGCCATCTGCATCCTTCATACACAGTGTCTTACCTACATTATCAAATTGGTATATACTTCTTCTTCCTTTTACATCGGTAAATGTAGTGCTGTTATTCCCGTAGGACACACTTAATTCATCACCTAAGGTTCCATTGGTATTTGATTCTAAGAGATGACTTACTCTATACGGAGCAATCCCATAATATTGATAAGAGATTCTGTATCCATCATAATTTGTTGCACTTACTAAATTATGATTACCATCATAAGAGTAACTTGATGATTTATTATCTGGATAAGTAATTGTAGTCAAATTGCCATTTCCATCATAATTATAAGCTATAGTCCTGCCTGCTGTATCTTGAATTGATGTTAGTATTCCAGAAGAATTATAATTTAAAGATGTAACTCTCCCTGATCCGTCTGTGACTTTTGTAATATTCCTAACTCCACTACTTGAAGTACCTCCATAGGTAAATGTAATAGTATTACCATTAGCATCCTTTATATAATTTAAGTCATTAGTTGAGGAACTAAAGTTTATCTTATTATTCTTCTTATCGCTAATTGATAAAGATCCATCTCCCTCTTTTGTCAATGAGAGTCCTAAATTTAATTCATCATTTATTGGCATTGAGCCTGAATTTTGAAAATAATGTTTAGTACCATCTTCATCTGTATACTTATAGTATTGAGTATTATTTATGGTCTGACTCTCTAATCTTTGATTTATATTAAGTCTCCATCCAGCTCCAAAACCTATATTAGAAGTAGTAATATCATTACTATTAAAAACATGATTTATTGATACAGGCATTCTGCTTCCACTCATATCAATGTCATTGTGAGTAAATACTAGATTACCATTATAATCATTAATATAGGATGTACCGGCTCTCCCTACATTTTGAGAGTGATATGTCCAGTAGTTCTCGATTCCACTATTATTTATATAGTTGAAAGAAATCATTGGTCTTGCGGAAGTAAAAGCATCATTCATATCAGAAGACCAAAAGGCAGTATAATTAGAAGAATTATCTTGTTCCAACATAATTCCATAATTATTTCCCGTTGTGAACCACTGCTTTACAATACTAGTAACGTCCCAGTTTACCCATTGATTCTGATTACTTGTAATCATATTTAAGGCCTCAATATGAGAATCATAGCTTGGTTGAGTACCCCAAGTCAATTTACTTGCATCAAAGTCTTGAGTTACATTGTGGACATTTACTTGATTTGAAGACACGTTGCTTACATCTGAACATTGAAGTAAGTTTAACTGGGCATTGGTTATCATATCTCCGGTGGAAAGCTTAGGCAAATCAAACTTAATGTAAGTTCTACAAGTGCCTACATTACGTGGTGTTAGACCAACCCTCACATATTGATTATTGCATTTGTTTTCAGTATCAATTGATGCTACAAAAGTATCGTGAATCTTGCTACGTTCTAATGAAGTTTGCATTGAAGGGTCTATGGTTACTGGATATACTCTATCACTACTACTTAACCAGGTTTTATCAGGAGTTAAGGTTAATAAATATCCATTCTTAGATTGATTAATCGCTACCTCAATTTTATCACTGGAGTTGTTTACCTTATCATACATATAAGGTGCTTCTATTTGAAATACTTTTTTTGACTTGTCTTTAGAATCAAAGAATATTATTGATTTATCTTGTTGTAAAATTGGCGTAACATTCTTTGTATTTATGTTAAACGAAAAGCTAGTATATCATTATATTTATTAACAATTAAGTTCTCTTTAATATCACTACCATTTAAAATATACTGCAAATCAGTATTGTCATACACATTTTGAAAGTTTACCTGTGAAGTAATATTCTTTAAATCTTTAATTTTTTCATTAGTCTTTAAATCTTCCTTTATCTGTTGTTTTTCATCTGAGGTTACTTTTGTCAACTCCTTATCGTTATTAACCTCATTTTCTACACTTTTATCTATATCATCATTTATTTTATTTTCATCTGCAGTAACCACCGATGCTTTTGATGATTGGACATTTGATAAGCTCCAGTTTATTTCGTACTTATCTTTTTTCATTTGTACAAGCTTCTTTGAAGATGAATTCTTTGAAATTTTAACCTTTATGTTATTTTGTTTATTTTCCAATACATTATTTCCATCATCATCTTTATCTTTCGATTCCTCTAAAGTATTGTCAATATCTTTCCACTGACCACCGTCTTGATAGTGAATCGCTGAGTTGTATTGATCTACTTCAAAGCTTCCATCTTCCTTTTGAAATTTTTTGCTGTTTTCTGTTCTTTCATTTGTCAATTCTTTTGTTATTTTCTTTGACTTTTGATTTTTTACAACAGATGTATTAGTACTATTTTCAGCATTACCACTATTACTCTTGTTATCTTTAGCATAAACAGGTATCTGCATTGAAGAAACTGAAAAACAAATAACCAATAGTAATGAAATAAGTTTTTTTGTATTTGACATATAGACCCTCCTTATAACATAATTTAACAACTTCATTGTATCATGTTGTATATATCCTTTTATGTAAAATCATAGTGCAACTTTTTATTTTTTTGTTATGTTTTTTATCGTTAAATTTATAAATATTACATATTATCCCACAAAATCGTAACAAAGCAAGTAATTATCCAGTTATTTAAATAATTGAATAAATATTATGCAATTATTTTCCACAAAACCCTTTCTCTTATCGTTAGTTTTTGATATTATAAATCCTGTCTAAAAAAACTAATGATAAGCTGGTGACTTACGTGAGCGAAGGCCAAATAATTGAAATCTATAACGAAGGGATTTCTGAAGTAACTGATGTTATCAAAAATTTATCTAATCAAATAAAAGAACAAAATGCTCAAATTGAGTCATTGACATCACAAGTTAAATCATTATAAACCCAAGTTAATAAAAAAAGTAATAACAGCAGTAAGCCACCATCATCAGACGGTTTCAAAAAGAAAACTAAAAGTTTAAGAGTAAAGACCGATAAAAATTCTGGTGTTCAAGAAGGTCATGAAACAAAAGCTCTTGAACTTAATGATAATCCTGATAAAATAATTATTCCTACTGTAGATAAGTGCGATATTTGCGGAACATCCTTACAGGATATAAAATCGGAAAGAAATGTTATTCGACAAGTAGTTGATATCCCGGAGATAAAAGTTAAAGCTGTTGAACATAGAGCAGAAATTTAAAAGTTCCCAAAATGTAGAATAAGAAACACCTGTAAACTCTATTTCACCACTGCCAATACTAAAAAGGCATTTGCTCAATTTAAAGGAAATCCTTATATAGAATTTATAGTAACAACTTCAGACTTTGCAACAATTAGACTAAGTGGAAAATTTGAGTTTGCTAAAGATCTAGCTGAAAAGCAATTAGTTATAGATAATGCTCCTTTAGTAGCAAAAGGTTATAAAACAGCTGACAACCCAATTTTCGAAGTTTTTTATCTTCAACATGGTGAAGCTATATACTCAAACATATTATCTGGTAAGCCAGATGAAGTTTTCACTTTCTAAAACTAAGCAATAGAATAACTAAACAATTAAGAGAAGTCAATTTACCCTTTGACTCCTCTTATATTTTGGATGTACCATTTCATACTAAAATTATTTTTTTGGATTGAAGTATTGCTGATTCAACTATTTAGTTATATGTTCCCCATAACCCGTGATTATCGAACAGCTACAACTAAAGTTTAGATACAGCAATCCTTTATGCATGTGATAAAATAGGAAACATTAACTTGTGCTCTTCAAAAACTTTGCTTTTTTCTCCCAAGATAAAAAGCGTTGTATCATCTTCTGTTAGAGGCTCTAGATCGTACCCTTCAATAAACTTAGGAGTAAAACCGAAAAATACTTTTTTTATTTTTTTATTTACAAATCCACTAACAATGTTATCTAAATCGCTTTCTCTAGATGCAAATAAATCATTAATCGTTAAAGTACCTTTTTCAATATCTGCAACTACAATTGCATCTTCATTTCTTAAGTAATAGATTGAGTCACTATTATGACAATAAAACATTAGTAGCCATAAATTATTTCTAGCTGCAAGCTTTGAAAAGACTACTGAATTTGTAGCCTTATTCATAAATAATTGTCTATTACTTTCTAAAGACATGTCTAGCTTCTCAGCTAAACTCTCGCCATAGCAAGCTGATACATTTCTAGAATACTGATACTGTCTTGTTTGCCTAAAGCCGAACTTAGGATAAAAATCTAATACACTACTGTTAGCAAATAAATAAACAATATCGCATTTATCCTTCCACTGTTGCAGTATTCTTTCCATTAAAAATCTACACAAACCTTTATTTCTATAATTAGAGTCTGTCATCACAGTTCCAAGCTGTATAAATCTTTTATTGTTGTCTAATTCAACAAAGTCCATTATACTTACAGAAATATTAGCCACAACTTTGTTATGATGAACAAAAGAATAAGGTATATAGCTTTCTCCCCAATAACCTAGCATATACCACTGCTCAAAGTCGAATCCAAAGTTCTTTCGTGTTAGTTCATTAAAGCTTTGTCTATAATAAGTTTCATCTTTAAAATTTGAAATGAAGAAATACTCCTCATTATTTATAATTATACTCTCCATACCCTTATTCCCCTCTATATCTAAAAGAACTAATATCACCACCTTCTGAAAAAATCCTTATATATCTTTCTTCAAAAAAAGGCAACCTTTATCAATGTACCCTGTGGTGGATTTTTTAAGAATAAAAAACACTAATGACAAGATACTCACTAGTGTTTTATGGATATACCCCTTCATAACAAAGTTTATCTGTAAACGAAGAGATACTTCTATATCTAAATTAAATATCACCCAGATTGCTTAACAATCACTTTATTTCCTTCTTTTTCTTAGAAATAATTCTCTGTATAGATTTAGGTGATAGAAAATATTTCTCAGCTAAAGTATTAACTGAGTTACCTAATAAATAGTCTCCGTAAATTTTATTATTGCGCTCTAAAAGCTCTTTCTTACATTGGGTAAGCTCCCCCCACGCAATTCTGTTCTCTTCCTTTTTAGGTATATAAATATATTCTCCATCCACATACTTTTGTATTATTTCTAATATATCTTCAGGGAAAATGTCCCTGGCATTTGCATAGCTCATTTTATGCTCCTCCTAAATATAATTTAATTTTAGGATTGAGCAAAGGCTATTCTATATTTTAATTATTATCTTATGCAATAGCCTCTGCTACGCATAAATAACATATTCTGTCATAAAAACTTACCCCTTTCAATCATTCTTTTTCGTGATTAATTAGAACTTAATATCGATGATAAGACTATATATTCTTTGAAATTAAGCTCAATTATATTATAGTATATTAGAAAGTTATATGTCTATATTTCCCAGTAATTTAAATTGTATTATATTCATGTATAATATAAAAACTTCACCAAATCATATTTAATTTACTATTGCTGAACAATATATGTAGATTGTAAATGATGATTAAATATTTTACACACTTATCTATAGGTATGTTCAGCATAAGAGGAAATCTCAACAAACCCATTTCTTTCATATAACCTTTTAGCACCAGTATTTGTTTTCACAACTCCCAGTCTTATGTTATCAATAAATTTGGTTGCTTTCATATTTTTTATGCAATGTTCTAATATGTAACTTCCATATCCTCTATTTTGGTATATTGGATTTACAACAATATCCATAATATAGTTCTCTTTAATAATGTAAACACCAACTAATTCGTTATTTAGACAAAATGAATAAACTTGGTTAAAGCTATTCAAAGTATTAAGTTTTTCATGAAATTGTTCTTCATTTTTAGCGTACCCATTTATTTCCCAACCATTATCTATACTTAACTGATAATATGCACTATCAAATAAATCAATGAATTCTTTTAGCATACCGCTTTCAAAGCCTTTATCAGTTAAGTTGCTATTTTTTAATTTGGGTAGTTCTTTACTGGCATATTCAAGGTAATATCCTTCAATATCTAATTTAAAACCTAAATTCCTTACTAAATCAATTATTTTGGGATTATTTCCATACACGTTAAAACATACTTCTTTTGTATTTATGGTTGAAATGTATTCAGTAGTTTTATTATTAATTATTTCTAAAATATCTTCTATATTATCTTCATTAAGAAAAGAAGCATAAAAAATACAGCAATCCTTGTTGTCAACTTTAACAAAGACCCCCTTGTTCTGTTCTGTATGCATATAGTATAATACTTCAACATTTTTAAAGGAATTATATACATAATCCCTTGCTTGGGGGGATATATTACCTATTAACATCAATATTTCTTCTTGTGACATTATATCAATCCTTTCAATGCTATTGTTCTATAAGAAGAGCGAGATAACTTCGCCTTAATTTACTATATATATCTACATTGTAAACTAATTATATATTTTTTACCAAAACTTGTAGCAGATAGAGCCTTTGCAAAAATTAGTGTAAGGTTTAATGTAATTTATTATATAAATACCTTTAAATTATTGATTTAACCCAAAATAAAAGAGTGCAAAACCAATGTAATTTTGCACTCTTTTATTATTATATCTTTTGACTTTGCACCCTTCAAGTGAACCCATTAATAAAACCGGTGGCTTATTTAATTTTAGAGCTACAAAAAAACTAAAAGAGTTATCCTAGATGAAAAGTCCCCTTAAGGATAAAGTAGACGCTTTCATATCATGATGTCAGTAATTACAATTCTTCTTCACAAAGTCTTCAACTATATCTAACACTGTGTCTGTCCAAAATTGAGGTCCTCCATGATAGGCACCCTTTAGCTTATAAAAATCACTTTCCTTATCATGAGCTTTTAATGCTTCATAGAATAATATACTTTGTTCAAAAGGCACCAAAGGATCTTTATTTCCATGCATAATGAGAATGGGAGGGATAGTTTTTTCTTTGGATATATAATTAATAGGATTAGTTTTCTCAGCTTTCCCCTTATTTTCTATTACATTTACTCCTCCAATAAGTAGACCTTCTGGACTATCTGATGATATATGATCAGCTATGGATGCTACTTCATTCATCTTAGTTATATCTGTAGGTCCATAATAATCTATAACCGCATTGACCTTTGCAGAATACTCACTATATTCTTCCACATCAATATTTTCCATTTCCTGGGTAATACCAACTAAAACCGCAGTATGACCACCAGAGGAATCTCCCCAAACAGCTATGTTATTAGAGTCTATATTATACTCAGATGCATTCTTTCTTAGATATCTTATGGCTGTCTTTACATCCTGTACTTGAGCTGGAAATGGAGCTACTTGAGAAGGTCTATATTCTACTAAAGCCATAACATACCCTCTTTCAGCGAATTTTGATAATTGTGGTATGTTGGCATATAAATTTTGCTTCATCCATGCAGAACCTTGTACGTAAACTATACATGGAAACTTTTTACCTCTCATATCAAAGTAAGTTGGAATTATTATTTGAAGCCGTAAGTCTAAACCATCTCTACTTACATAAATTACATTCTCTCTATATTCTAAGTATCTGTCTTCACTATTTGTAGAAATAATCTGTACTCCCTCTGTAGTAGCTTCAGTCTCAGGAAAATCTTCGTATGGACAGTCCAATGGTTCTATCATATAATCTCCCTCCTAATTTCTTATTTCATTATTAGTCTCTCCTATCTTGTAAATAATGTCAATATTATACTATAACTTTTACCATACTTATTTAGATACCAATTTTAAATAAAGGCTATGTTTAATAATATTGTTGAAATTAAGTGGTCATGAAGGAGATGCTATATGAGCGAGCAGTTAGAATTAAATGATTTTTTCAGATGGAATGGCGTTAATAAACTGTATGTTCGAACGTAGTGAGTTTACAGTTTTAGCCATGGAATATGACAAAATCATATTAATTCTTTGCGCAAGCGAATCTAAGCATCGGATGACTGAGCACTTAATTTCAACACAGTACTTTAACAGATCCTAAATAAATTAGAAGGGGTTAAATTTCTAGCTCAACTTATGCTTCTTTTTTCACAATTGGTATCCAAACCTCAGAGTAGCACTTTCCATTACTTAAGTCGAAATAAACTTCAAGCTCCGGACCATCTGCATGTTCATAGCCTGAAGTCAGAAACCATTCTGGGAATATTCTAGCCCATACCTCTTGTATCTTCTTTGTGGTTTCATCTTCATTGTGCTCTTCAGTTCTAAATACCACCCAAGTATAGGCAGGTATTGATATTGAAGTAAATTCTTCAGGAACTTCTGCATTTCCTTCTAAATCAAATACACCTATCATATATGGGAAAGTATCTTCTCCAGTATTTCTGTAACACATAATTGCGTTTACACCTGTTGTTGCATCTTCTTCTAGTTTTGCCTCAGGCATAACCTTATTCAATCGGTCAATTGTTCCATTTTTGAAGCAATCTTGCCAAAACTTTGGTATTCTCACCAAATTATTGCCATTTGTCATGTCCTCTACTTCTTCTATACCAAAAAACTTAAATGGGGCTTTCTCTACGATTTTATAATTCATCTCAACCTCTCCTTTTATCGATATATGAAAAGAAATTGGTGGATAGGCCTTAAGTTGTGCACCTTTTTCCCTAGCGAAAGTTGGTGAAACACCATGAAGATTACGAAAAGCTCTAGCAAAGGCTTCTGGTGATTCATAGCCATACTTCAAAGCTAGGTCTATAACTTTAATATTTGAACTTTGAAGTTCTAAAGCTGCTAAGGTCAATCTTCTCCTCCTTATATATTCCGCTAAAGATACATCAGTTATAAAAGAAAACATTCTTTGAAAATGATATTCTGAACAACAGGCTATTCTGGCTATCTCTCCATAGCTTATATTTTCTGACAAGTTTTCTTCTATATAACTTATGGCACCATTCATCTTTTTTAGCCAATCCATAACCATCTCCCCTTTCATTTACTATAATAGCAGGATTAAAAATATAAAACCTTGCATTTTGTGCACCATATTGCAAGGTTTTATTTCATCAATATTCTATATTAATTCTTTGTGTAAGCTCATTAAATCATCAGCTTACCTACACTTAATTTTATTCCAGTTCTTTAACATTGCCTAAGGTTTAAACTGTTATACCAGGAAACATTAGCTTTTTCTTAATTTCTTTATACCCAAAAGCTTCATAAAGCTTAACTGCTTTTTTGTTTAACTGCCATACCTCAAGCCTAGACTTATATAAGCCTTTTGATATAAAATAATCGAATATATAATTCATAATATATTTAGAAACGCCTTTTTCTCTAGCCTCAGGCAGCACATATAAGGTTTCTATATAGCCTACTCCATGTTTTTGAAAAACAGTACATCCACCTATTAAGGTACCTTCCTTAAAAAATTCTAAGTTCTTAAAATATCTTCTCTGCTTTTGCTCTTCGTAACTTTCTAAATCCAATGGAGTGATAAATATCTCATCATATAATGATTTATATTCTTCTAATTCTTTTTCTGAATTCAGCTTAAGTTCTTTAACCTTTATATCCTTAGGCAGAGAATAATAAAAATCTTTAGCAATCTCTGCCTCCATTATAATGCTATAATCTTCTTCAAAACCATTTTTAATGTAAAAATCTAAATTATATATATCATATTCAAATCCAGAATATATTCTAGCCTTCAAATCAGGTCTAATATTTCTTAATTCCTTTGCTCTAAAAAATACTTTATCAAAAAGTTTTTGCTTTACTTCATCTGCTGTGGACTTTTCTAATTTATCCTCGATGTTTATACTAAGAAAAATTAAGTATGGAGTATCATAAGTTTGATGAAAGTTTATTGATGGATATACATAGGCACTTCCTAAATAGTCCCCCTCTTCACTTAAGGCTATAAAGATATTTTCCTTACTATTACCATATTGATCTTCTTGCGCATTAAATATGTTAATATTCATCTATTTACCTCCAATATATTTTATTAAAGCTATAGTACTTCAATGAAAAGACTATATTAAACTCTTAAGAAAATTATACTACTTTTAAAACCTTATATAAATTCTATTTTACTACAGAAAAAAGACATCCAATTCAATATGAATAAGATGCCTTTATATTTAAATATCAACTTTTATTTTAGTATCTCATGAACGCTTTCGCCCTTTTCAATAAAATCCACCAAACTATTTACCGAACTACAAACCATGCTAGTTACAGCAGCATCTGTATAGAAAGCCATATGTTGTGTCATTATTACATTAGGGAATTGTCTAAGATAAGCCATATCTCTATTGCTTATTATATCAGTACGCCTATCTAAATGATATATTCCTTCCTCATTTTCAAATACATCTAGTCCTAAGGCTCCTATTTTTCTTGTCTCAACTCCAGTTATTAAATCTGGAATATGCATTAGCTCTCCTCTAGCACAGTTAATTAGTACTACATTATCCTTCATCTTAGCTAGAGCTTCAGTATTTATCATATGATAGGTACTATCTAATAGTGGTGTGTGTAAGGTTATCACATCACTTTCTTTATACAAAGTATCCAAATCTACATAAGTTGCCTTTTGTTTAACTTTTTCATTTTCGTACTTATCATAGGCTAATATTTTTGATCCAAAACCTTTAAGATTGTCAATTACAGTTGCACCTATTTTTCCAGTACCTATAACCCCTATAGTAAGATCCTTCATTTCTTTGCCCTGTAGTCCCTTTAGAGAATAGTCATTTACATTTCCTCTAAACATTGCCTGCTTATAATGTCTTATACACATAAGTATTAGCATAACTGTGTAATCAGCCACTCCATTAGGCGCATAATATGAGTTGCTTACTTTTATCCCCAAGGTTTTTGCGTAATCGATATCTATATGATTGTATCCCACCGTTCTAGTTGAAAGGTAGTTTATCTTAAATTCCTTAAGCTTATCCAATATAACCGAATCTACTTTACTATGACCTAGAATCGTAACACCATCAAAATCTTTTGCTAAATCTATATTATTTATGTTTAACCCCTCTAAAATTAGTTTAATTTCTATGTTTAACTTCTTTGATAACTCTTCAAAAGCGTTTCTCTCATCATCTCTAGTATCGTAAGCAATAAATTTCATTAAGTACACCTCTCCATTTAATTTTATCTATATTAGTTTAGTTAGAAATAATATTTTAGTTACTTATAGCTGAATAACTTACTGGGAAAATTTATATTTTCCAACCCTATAATTTAAACTCAATTGAACTTTAATTTTAGTATTTTCTAAAGCATACTATTGAAATCAAGTGAGCATTAATCTAATGCTTTAATAATTTTACACAATGATTATACTATGGGAACTTAACTCAATCTATTAATATGAATTAATTTTCTTATTTAACATGGTGAAATAACACTTTATTAATATACCCACTTGTATTTTATTAAAATATTAATAGTCATTATATCAATTCTAATTCACTTAAAGCATAGTTTTCTTATTTTTTTCTATAAGTCACTATAATTATTGTGCTTGAATCCTAGAGTGGACTTGTTTCTATCTGAAGTATAGTTTTAGGTTTTATATCCCTATATGAATGTATTAAAAAAATGTGGGTGAGATAGAATCTTTTAATCTTTACTTTTATAGCTCTTGTAAAAATACAGCATACAGTGTAAGCAAATAATAATGCCTACTACTAAAAACGATTGATGATATGCACCGAGCATCCATTTAAAGCTTTCATCTCTATATTGTTGTACATCTACTAAGTTAAAATATATTAAAGTTAACTTAAAAGAAATTATTGGGGAAAATATTATTAGGATAACAGCAAAAACAAACAAAACAGCCTTACTTGCTTTACCATTACTATTGTCAGGTTGCTCAGTTTCCACTTTTTCAATTAGTTCGCAATTACAATCGCTGCAAATTTTATATTCGTCCTCATATTCACTATTGCATCTAGGACATTGCTTCATAACTATACTCCTTCATTAATTACTTTTACTTCGAATTGTTTATACGTACCAACCCTATCGCCCTGTTTTAAGTCCATATAATCTGAAATGATACTCTTTAATTGCAAATCATTAACTTCATAATCGTCATCTATCTTAAACCTATTACCGCTATTAGTTATAACTCCGCTAAGAATGTCATGATTGTCCCCATAGTAATTAAAGCTCACAGTATCTCCTACACACAGTTCTTGTCCATCATAAACAAAAAGACCTGTAGGTGTACCAATGTAACCACTAAAATTTTCTCCATGCTTTGATAAATATAATTTTTCATATGCCATAATTAATAAACTCCTTACTAAAAACTTCCTATACCAAAACATAATTTATAATTATCCGATAGTACCCACTTATAGGGATTTTATTCATATATAAATTGTAGTTGAACTTGACACTCTATATAAGGTTCTATTACGAAAACTTAAGTTGTGCATATTCAAAAAACCTGTAACTATGAACTCTAAGCATGCATAAATTAATCTCTGAAGTTAGATCACTATAAATATATACCACTTCAATTCAAAGTATACTTGAAAAGTTTGTTTTTAAGCACTAACTGTATCATCATAATATTTTGCTTGGGCATTCCATAAGCTATGATATAACCCTTCTTTATCTTTTAAAAGCTCTTCATGGCTGCCTCTTTGAACTATTTTCCCATTGTCAAATACAGCTATCTCATCACAAAATCTACAGGAGGAAAGCCTGTGGGATATATAAAATGTTGTCTTAGACCCTACTATTTCATTAAATTTGGAGTAAATCTCGAACTCTGCAATAGGATCTAATGCAGAAGTTGGTTCATCTAATATTATAATTGGAGCATTTCTATAAAGAGCTCTAGCTAAAGCTATTTTTTGGGCCTCTCCACCTGAAATCTCTACACCATCCTCTTCAAAGTTTTTGTATAATGCTGTGTTCAATCCCTTAGGCATAGTTTTAATCCTATCTCCAAATCCAACCTCATATAAAACCTCCTTAGCATAATCTTCGTCGTAATCTACAGAAGCTGCCACATTTTGACCTAAAGAGAAAGAAAACAATCTAAAGTCTTGGAATACAATAGAAAACACCCTAGTATACTCTTCGTAGTCATACTTGCTTATATCAATGCCATTTAAAAGTATTTGTCCTTCATTAGGCTCATAAAGTCTAGAAAGAAGCTTTATAAAAGTAGTCTTTCCAGAACCGTTCATACCAACAATAGCTAACTTTTCACCTATCTTAAGCTTTATAGATAAATTGTTAAGCACATAATCCTTACTACCAGGATACTTAAATGAAACATTCCTAAATTCTATTTCATATTCGTTATCATCTCTTTTTTCCACTGGCAGACTTCCTTTAACCTTGGTATTTTCAAGTTCTAAGAATTCTTTATAGATCTCTATATATTGATTATTATTCAAGATGCTTCCCAAAGATATTAAAAATTGACCACTTCCATCCATGAACTGCTTAATACTTCCTATATATTGAACAATACTACCTATAGTTATAGCTCCTATAATAGCTTTAAATCCTATAAATAGATACACCGCTCCACTTACAAGAGAAGAAATTAGACCATCAGCTCCATTGTATTTTGCATTTTTAATACCAACCTCATTAAATAAATTTTGAGAATTTGTATTAAAATCATTCATTTCCTTTAGTATTAATTTCTTTTCATCATATAGTCTAATTTCCTTACCCACATTGTAGTCTAAGATCTGATTAAAATAATAGGAAAAAAATCTATCCATCACTATTATTTTAGAGAAACTTTTAAAGAAAACATTGTTAGCTTTAGTTTGAAAGCTTATGCTGATTAGAACACTTACAATTATTAATATAAAGAAACTATAAGTAAATAAACTTGAGTTTATAAAAGATACATTTCTATCTCCTAATGCTTTTTCATTAAACAAGTTCATAACCATAACAATTGAAGTTATAAGTGTAAAGCTTCCTTTTCCTAGCTCTCCTAACTCATTCATAAGAAATATAATTCCTCCGCCATTTAACTTTGCAGCCTCGGTTATCTTTGTTCTTAAGATATAAGTTTCTGGATTTTCTATGTTTTAATAGGACATATTTAGTATCTTCTCATCAAGCTTCATTTTTTGATTATCTTCTATAAAACCTTTTAACTCACTGGCTACATGCTCTAATATAGTTGAAATAAGATGAACTAGTAGATTTAAGCAAATAGTAACCACCACTAAAGTTAATAGTTTGTTTTTATCTTTTGCCCCTGCTAATTGATCAATAATCTTAGAAGACATATATATATTTATAAATGGAAAGCTTGCTTTAAAAAAGGCTTCCAAAATGGTAACAGGTATTACCCAGGGCTGGAGATTAAAAATTTCTTTTAGACCAAACTTAAGTATAGCTGCATTTTTCTTAAATTTATCTTTATGCATATTTCTCATCACCTACACTTTCTTTATAGTAGTAACTTTGCATGTCATACATCTTCTTATACTGTCCATCTCTGTTCATAAGCTCTTCATGGCTTCCTTCTTCTAAGATATTGCCTTCTCCAACAAATAGTATCCTGTCACAAAATCTAGTTGAAGATAATCTATGAGATATGAAAATAGAGGTGCTACCTTTTGTAAGTTCATTATACTTTTCATATATTTCACTTTCAGCTAAGGGGTCTAAAGCTGCGGTAGGCTCATCCAATATTATAATAGGTGAATTTTTATACAAAGCTCTAGCAAGCATAAGCTTTTGCATCTCTCCACCAGATAGATCTATTGCTTCTTCATATATTGATTTAACTAACAGAGTATCTTTTCCTTTCTCCAAATTATTAATCTTTTTTGAAAGCCCTGACATTTTAATAACTTTATCTATTTCTTTAGAGTTTATTTCTTCAGTTGATTTCAAGGCTATATTTTTTTCTATGGACATCGGTAGCAGGTATACATCTTGAAATACTACAGAGATTAACGAATAGTATTCGTCTCTATTATATAGTTCAACCTTTGTACCATTAATTAGTACCTCTCCTTTTGTTGGAGTATAAAGACCGCAAATAAGCTTAACTAAAGTACTTTTTCCTGCACCATTAACTCCAACTAAAGCAATCTTTTCTCCCTTTTTTATATGAACATTAATTCCTTTAATAGTATAATCTTCGGCACCTGGATATTTATAATATAAATTTCTAAGCTCAATATCAAAAGGCATCTCATAAGAGTCCGGAAGCTTAACCCCTTGCTTTCTATTTTTACTATCTTCTAATTCTAAGTACTCTCTCAGATCACACACATCTAAACTTATTGAATTTAAAGAATTATAATTTTTAATAACTCCAGTAAGCCAGTTAGAAAAGCCACTTACTGCTCCAAAATATAAGACAAAATCACCTATAGACATATGTCTATATAATACAGAATAAATAAGAAAACCATAGGTTATACCATCTCTTAAGAAAATCAAGCTTCCATCAACAAAATTACTAAAATATCTATGATATATATTCTTCTTTCTATAATATAACTTTTCTTTTTTTAACCTAGAAAACATCTCTTTAAACCAGGGAAACATATTATATAGCCTCATATCCTTAGCTACTTTAAAGTTCCCTGCCCAATTTATCACATATCTAAGTTTCATTTGTATTGGTGTTATATTAGCCTTATTTCTATGTTCATAGTTATTTACATATCGTCCTACTAAATAATTAATTATTGAAGAAAGTACTAAAAACACAACTATAAAAGGATGTATTTTAGATATTATCTTTGAATAAATAATAAAACCAATAAGGTTTGAAGAAAGTTCTATTAACACCTTTATTATAGCCTCTGTAGCTGAATCATTTGAATCTATTGAATTACATGCCTTCTCAATCCGCTGTTGTCCCGTTGGGCCATCTATATTTTCAAAATCTGTATCCAAAGTTTTCTCTGTGATTAGTCCACTATATTTCATTCTGTAAGCTATACTTTTAAACATTGATAAGGATCTTAAACTGCTTAAAAGTATATTTAAAATAACCATACAAAGCACTGGCGCCCACAAACTAATAAACAAACCATTTATTGAACTTTTTCTAGTTACAGAGTCAATTACAATCTTAGGAATATAAATTCCTAGCAAAGGCATAACCACTATAATAGGTACTTGAAGCAATGCTACAAAAAATAATTTTTTGTCCCATCTCCATAAATTTTTTATAAGATAGCTTACGTTCTGTAAGGTTGAATAATTAGGTTTATCTTTATCGTTTTTACTTCTCATACTTATCACCTCACCCTCATGATAACAAGAATTTTAAAATCAATAATAAAAAAAGCACCAATGGTTATAATATTGACACCAATGGTACCTATACTACTTAAAGCGGAAGCATTACCTCAGTGGCAAATACTCCTTCTTCACTCTGTCTATTTATAAATCCATTATATTTATGAACTATACTATCAACTCTTTTTATTCCAAAACCATGATTGTTACCTAGCTTAGTAGTTATATATGAAAAGCCAGTTTTCTTTACATATCCACAGGTAGAGTTAGTAATTGAAATATAAAGCTGCTGCTTCATCTCTCTTATATACACTCTTATAAATCTATCCTCTTCTTTTTCTATTTTTAGAACAGCCTCCATGGCATTGTCCATAAGGTTACCAATAACAACACTTAGATCTATATCAGATATCCTTATCTCTTTAGGAACTGAGGCTTTTGCATTTACATTAATCTTATTACTTAATGCTAAGGATAGCTTTGAATTTAAAATTGCATCCACCATCACATTGCCGGTTTTCAAAACAGTATCTACTGATGTTAGGTCTTTGTCCAATGCATTTAAATACTTTTCCATATCGCTATATTTTTCTAATACAAGATGAGCTTTCATGGTTTGAATGTGATTATGATAATCATGTCTCCAACCTCTCATCTGCTTATATATATTCTCAACCTCGTTATAGTGCTTTGTTATTAAATCATTTTGATAATTGGCTACATAATTATTTAACAAGCGATAAAATATGTATCTAATGGTTATGGCCATCACTAAAGTTAAGAGTAGTACTCCAATGATTATGCCTAGTATTTTTATACTACTCATTTATGTCACCTCTAAAATATTTAATAAAGGCTAAATTAGTATCAGCATACATTCTTCTGCTTATGGGAATCTTTTCGCCACCGTCCAGTTCTAACTCACTTGTCCCAATTTTACTTATATATGCTAATCCAACTATGTACGATCTGTGACATCTTATAAATCTTTGTTTATTTAATTCCTTTTCTATAACACTAATACTTTTTCTTATAGTATAATTTTTATCTTTAGTATGCAATTCAATGCTGTGAGCAAAAGCTTCAATATAGGTTATTTTATTTTGCTCTACTTTAAGTATTTCCCCCTCTGAATTTATAAGGATAGTTTCAACTTCCTTAGGAAGCTTTGATATAGCTCTATCTAAGCAAAGATATAACTTTTCTTCTTTTATGGGTTTTATTAGATAATTTATAGCAGCTACATCATATCCTTCACTGATGTAATCAGTAACTGCAGTTATAAAGATTATATTGATTATTTCATCTTCAGTGCGTATCTTTTTTGCTAAGTCTATACCACTTTGTCCCTTCATCTGTATATCTAATAGTAGAATATTATACTTCTTATCCATACTATAAGCAAAATCAAAGCTTTCGGCGCTATAAAATCTCTCTACACAAACTCTCACAGCTTTATCAAAAGCCCAACTCTTAACCAATTTCTCTAATAGCTCAACCTGAATCTCTTCATCATCTACAATTGCTATATTAATTATGTCATTCATCTCTACTTCACCCTCTAATACTTATGATTCAAACTTAGTAACACCACTTTGTTCTTCAATTATATAATACAACTTATTACACTTCAAACATATATTGCCTCACACGGAAATGCCCTTTTAGTTATAACGATAAAGATATTGTTTTTGATGAACTATGGAATCTAACGTGTTAATGCTTACAACCTAAAGTGCTATGTAAATTAGAATAATTTTCCAAATGCAGTGACGAATATATTAGGAACAGTTTATATTTGTGATTTTGATCCCTATATAAATGTATTTAAAAAATGTGGTTATCAAAATCAAATACATATTAAATTTATCTATATTACTCATCAACATTTATTTAATACATTCGCATATAGTAGTATTTCTATCTATAATACCCAGCTTTAAAAAATGTACCACTTCAATCAGAAAAAATATTCAACCCATGTTTAAGGTTAAAAGAAGTTCTAAAATAATTTATCAGGTTTACTGGTACATATCTAAAGATAATCAAATGTAAATTTACTAAAACATACAAAAATCGTTGCTAATCTAAGATATTTAAAGCTTTATATTTGTACTACTCAGTACAATAAACTAATTAACCCTTAAAGGCTTTTTACAGATTTATACAATTACACCTCTTCGTGTTATATTGTACTTGTCAGTACAAAAAAATAGTGAGGTGTTTTATTATGAAAAACTCTATTAAGAAATCATTAATTCTAATGCTAGCCTTTATAGTGTCTTTATTCATTCCCTCTACAGGAACCTTAGTTAAAGCTAGTACTACTACTACTACTACTACTATGGCTCAACCTTCAACTATAGTTTCACCTTTACCTCAACTAAATAATGACTACCCTATTGTAATGGTTCATGGTCTCTTTGGCTGGGGAAACGATGAACTTTTTGGAATTAACTATTGGGGCGGTCAAAACAGTCTTAAGGATTTATTAAACAGCAAAGGTTATAAAGTCTTTACTCCAACCATAGGTTCCATATCTAGCAACTGGGATAGAGCCTGTGAATTGTATGCTTACTTAAAAGGCGGCACTGTAGATTATGGAGAAGAACATTCAAAAAAAGATGGACATTCGCGTTATGGTAGAACTTACCCAGGAGTTTATCCTGAGCTTGGTACCGTCGGCCCAAATGGTCTTAGAAAAGTTCATTTAATTGGTCATAGCATGGGTGGAGAAACCATTAGAGTATTAGCCCAATTACTTGAAAATGGGGACCCAGACGAGATAAAAAATAATACAAAAGATATCAGTACATTATTCACTGGAAATCATCATTGGATAGACAGTATAACTACAATAGGAACTCCTCATGATGGAAGTCAAGAGGATGAAAAACAGGACAACTTAGAGCCATTCTTTCATCAAATTTTCGCTGCTATGGCAAGCAGAGGCGGAGTGATTGATTCTAGCAATCCTTGCTTTGATTTTAGAATGGATCAGTGGGGCTTAAAAAAACAACCTGCTGAATCCTTTGACAGTTATGCTCATAGAGTTTTTACCAGTAACCTCTGGAAACAAACAAAAGATTTAAGTATATGGGATCTCTCCCAAGAAGGTGCTAAAGAGCTCAACAGTTGGGTAAAGGCCCAAAGTGATATTTACTACTTCTCCATAGCCTGTGTGGATACCCATGAAGCTTTATTAACAGGTCATCAAATCCCTAACATCAATATGGATCCATTACTTTTAAAAAGTTCTATATTTATGGGACAATATACAAACAACACTCCTGGTAAAGTTCAAGTTGACAGCTCTTGGTGGAGAAATGATGGAATAGTTAGTGTTAGATCTGCCATAGCACCACATGAAGGCTCCACAGATAGAATCGTAAATTATGATCATAGCAGTATGCCACAAAAAGGAGTATGGAACTATATGGGTGAGATAAATGACGTAGATCATATAGAAGTAGTGTCTCAAGACAATCCCCTATATCAAAAATATCTTCAGAACAGGTTTATTGATCTAGCTAAAATGCTAAGTAATCTACCAAAATAGCTTATTATTTCTTCAGTAGAACTCTATACAAAAACAGATTATCTTTATATAACTATATATGATTCTTAATTAATAGAAGCCATGGATTAAAGTCGGTTATTTTACCCTTTTATCCATGGCTTCTATTTGTACAAATGCTTTTATACCATTATAAATAATCTCTTTTTACTAATTTTTTTGACAACTTATTTTTTGATAATTAAACACCTTTCAAATAAATAGAAGTCTTTCATATTATTCAACCAAACTAAACTTTCTTAAGGTAGGCGTTATAATCTTCATAAACCAGTCTATTAATGGTCCATAGATAAACATACCGATTATTGTACCCTCTCTTACTGTCAGCTTGTTTCTAAAAATCAATGCAACTGCAACGGAAATAATTATAGATAATATATCAACTGCTTGTCTTATACTTCCAAAGTTTTTATTAATTCTTTTAGCTACAACCATACAAGCAGATTCTAGTGGAAAGCTAATAAAGTTGATAGCCATGATAACTGACACTGCAAAAGCACAAAGGATAAAACAGGCAAATAACAATATCAAACTTGTAAAATAGCTATTTACTGTGAACTTTGAACATATATCATAATATACGTAATTTATTACTAGTCCTACAAGTATAGATGCAAATACTTGTAGAGCATGTTTTAATTTAAATTCCTTCTTCAATAAGAATAATTGTAGTAGCACACAGCTTATATTTAAAATCATTGAAAGAGTTCCTACTTTTATTAATAATACTGTTGATATAGTTTGACTAAGGGCATCCCATGCAGTTACCCCAATTGCAGCTTTAAGTCCTAGGCTTGCCCCAATTGCTGTCAATATTATATTGATTGTTACTACTATAAATTTACTAATACTCTTTTTCATACAATCTCCTTCTATAGGGAACCTTTACAAAACTTAATTTATACGAATTCGATAATCATAAGATATAAAATTATCAAATAATGCTCAGCTTAAGTTTATTTAATTTGTACCTATAACTAATAATTTAATGACTGAATTTCATACCTTATAATAATATACAAAATTTAGACAAACTTAAATATATAATTTTAAAAAACAAGATTAATTTAGCTATTTTATTAAAATCCGGTATTTTTACTTCCACTATATGTTTACTATGTAATACCTTTGAATTATAAATTGAGCAATCTTCCATAATAATAAAAGAATTTATGATGCAAGATCATAAATTCTTTTATCTAAGCTAAAATATAAAATTATTGATTAATCTAACTCAAAGCGTGGTCTTCCATCATTGTCCCATTTTATCTTCAATACCATAGTGTGACGATTGTAATCGTATAAAGGATTACCAACAATCTTTTCATATGGACGAGCATGATAAATTAGTAAATCATCTCCGTCTTCTGAAACAGTAAAACTATTATGGCCAGGACCATATATATTTCTATCTGGATCAGTTGCGAAAACTGGCTTTCTTGATTTTTTCCAAGATTGTGGATCAAGTAAATCAGCTGTGTCATCAGCTTCTAAAAGTCCCATACAATAAGCAGCGCCAGTTGAACTACAAGAGAAGGTTACAAATATCTTGCCATTTCTTTTTAGTACTGCTGGTCCTTCATTTACCCAGAACTCAAATCTTTCCCAATCATAATCAGGTGTAGTTAGTAGGACTTGTACAGTTTTTAGCTTAACTGGTGATTCCATCTCTGCTATATAAAGATTAGAAATACCACCATCTCCGCCTACCTTTTCAGCCCAAATAAAATATCTCTTTCCATTATGTTCGAATACTGTAGCATCCAATGAGAAGTCAGAGAATGAAAAAGGATCATTATCAGCTCTTTGCATCATACCTCTTTCAACCCACAAATCAGACATTGGGTCATCTCCAGTACACTCTAAAACATATGGGCGTATCTTCCATACATCTTCTTTTTCACCTGCAGCAAAATATATAAACCATTTTCCATCAAGGTAATGAATTTCTGGTGCCCATATATGTTCACTCATAGGACCACTTTCATGTCTTTTCCAAACTGCTTTTGTTTCAGCTGTTGCTAAACCTTCTATGGTTTTTGATCTTCTAAGCTCGATATAATCATAAGTTGGCACAGAAGCAGTAAAATAGTAATATCCATCAGTATGTTTATATACATACGGATCTGCTCTCTGCTCAATTAAAGGTTTTGTAAAAGTATTTGCGATCATCCGTTTATTCCCCCTAGACATCAACTAAATAGATTAAAATACTTTAGGTTTTACTAAAACAATTCAATCTAACACCATTATATATCATATTTAATTTAATTTCTATACCTTTCATTTAATATTTATTAAAATAAACAAAATTTAATTTAAAGATATTATTAAATATATTATTAAATATATTATTTTATAATATAATGTATATATTTAAGTTCTCACCAAATAAACCACAATAATTTTTCTTATAGATATTCAATACTTAGCTAATAAACTTATTCTACGAATATGCTTTCTTTTCTATTTAATACACTGTCAAATTGCTCTAATCCTGTTAAATCAATAGCTTTAGCTAACAAATGAAAATACAAAATTCTTGTATAGTAAAAAGATTCATTGAATTATTTTATTCAATGAATCTTTTTACGAGAGCTAAAACATCAAATTTGCATTATAAAAATACTACTTATATATGATATAAAGTAAGCTACATAATAGAATTTTGTATTCAAATTTATGAATATATTTAATTTTTTTAAAACCTCAAACAAAAACTAATTTAATAAATACATTCACTATTTTATAATTATTTAAAAAGGTCTTATAAAGCTTTTAATTTTAATTTCTGATTAAAACAATTAAATCTTACAGCTAATTATTTTTCTTTGACTTAACTATTGTTACTAAGTTTAGGAAAAGTAGCTTAGAACCACCTCTTCATCACTAAAATGAATAGTTTCATCCTTTATGATTTGATAATTTTCATGGCCTTTACCAGCTATAATTACAGCATCCTCAGGTTTAGCTATATTAAGCGCTCTATTGATTGCTTGCTTTCTATCTTGTTCTCTTTCAAATTTGCAATTAGTACCCATTAACCCCTTTTCAATATCTTCTATGATTTTTATTGGGTTTTCCTTTCTAGGATTGTCTGATGTAACTATGCAATAATCACTAAATGTACCTGCGATTTCACCCATTATAGCTCTTTTACTAGAATCTCTGTTTCCGCCACAACCAAAAACTAATATGATTCTTCCCTTAGTTATTTCTTTTACTGACATAAGAATATTTTTTAGGGCATCCGGGGTGTGAGCGTAGTCAACTATAACTAAAGAACCCTTATTATTAGGAATGGCTTGAAATCTCCCTGGCACCCCCTTTATTTCCTTAACAGCTTTTATAACCTCCTCTAATTCAAAACCAATAAGATTACAGCTAGCAATTGCTGCTAAAATATTGTAAACACTGAATCTTCCAGGCACATTCAGTTCTACCTTAAAAGTTTTGTTATCATGTTTAAGGTTAAAGTGTACTGAACTATTGTTATACTTTATGTCTTGCGCTTGAAAATCACACTTTTTATTTACACCATATCCTAGAACCTTACAACTTGAACTAGCTAATATCTCTATGGAAAACGGATCATCAACATTTACCACTGCATTTTTACACATTTTAAAAAGCTTTAGTTTAGCTTTCTTATAGTTTTCCATGGTTCCATGTTCCTCTAAGTGATCCTGAGTTATATTTGTAAATACCCCTACATCAAATTCACAGCCATAAACTCTATCTTGAGCTAAAGCCGAAGAAGTAACCTCTATTACCGAATGTGTTGCTCCTAGTTCAACCATCTCTGAAAAAGTACTTTGCAGTTCCATAGAGTCTGGAGTGGTTGGATTTAATTTTTTAGTCTTCATTTCTACCCCGGAAACAGTATTCTGTATAGTTCCTATCACACCACACTTAACCCTAAGAGATTCAAGAATTTGTGCTATAAAATAACTAGTTGAAGTCTTTCCATTAGTTCCTGTAATCCCAACTACTTTTAGTGCTTTCATAGGCTCTCCATGATATTTTGAAGCTATTATTGACATTGCTTTTCTAGAATCCTTGACCTTAATAACTGTAACGTTTTTAGGTAGTTCCTTCTTAATATCATGTTCAACAATAACAGCTATAGCTCCCTTTTCAATAGCCTCTAGCACAAAATCGTGCCTATCCACATTTGTGTTCTTTACAGCTATAAACAAAGCTTTATTGCTAACACTCCTTGAATCCCACGCTATATGATCTACTTCAACAGCTGTATTTCCTTCTAATATTTCATACTGAATTCCTTCTAAAAGTGTATTTAATATCATCTTTCTCCTCCTATATTCTTATTTATAAATATTTGTATAAAATTTACTTACTTATGGTATTTTTTCAAGTATCCTACTTTCCTTATAAAATATTATATACTCACTATTTGCATATTATATTGCAATAAATGCTTATTTCATTGCATATAGTGCTATAATATAAACATCAAAGTAAATATAACAAAGTAATCTATTTTAAATTAAAATATTTTGGTTTTATAGAAAAGCAACTATTAATCATCGGATTATTAGACTAACTTATGGGAGGAATTGAGATGAATGGACAATCCACTACAGAAAATATTAAACGAGGTTATCTTAATGAAGACTTTCTTTTTTTTAAGCTAAAAGATCAAAAAAAGTCAGAATATGAATTGCATTATCACGATTTCAGTAAAATAATCTTCTTTATATCTGGTGACGTTACCTACATTATTGAAGGTAAATCCTATAAGTTAAGACCTTGGGACATCCTACTAGTTGGTAAAGATGATCTTCACTTACCAATAATAAGTTTTAATGAACCTTATGAAAGAATAATACTTTGGATCAATCCTTTATTTTTAGAAAAATATAATGCTCCCAGCACCGATTTACTCAACTGTTTTAAAGTTGCCAATGAAAGAAAGCTAAACCTAATTAGATTAAATTCTGTACAGCTTGATACTTTAAAGGAACAACTTTCAAACCTAGAAAAAGCAGTAAAAGATGATGGTTTTGGAAGTGAAGTTTTAAGGAAGGCTTTATTTCTTCAATTAATTGTTGAAATTAATAGACTGTATTTAGAAATTGATAATTATACGAAATTAGAAGATATTAAGTATGACCCTAGAATAGAAGAAATATTAAATTTTATAAACTCTAACTTAGGTAATGACTTATCAATAGAGCTTATAGCTAATAATTTTTACTTAAATAAATACTATCTAATGCATCTATTTAAAAAAGAAACAGGCTATACATTATATGGATATATACAAAAAAAGAGATTAAGAAAAGC
Source organism: Clostridium sp. C8-1-8 (assembly GCF_009928445.1). Taxonomy (GTDB): domain Bacteria; phylum Bacillota; class Clostridia; order Clostridiales; family Clostridiaceae; genus Clostridium_AR. The sequence goes on from NZ_JAABNO010000030.1 coordinate 30,141, forward strand.
TGCAGAACTCATTAAATCAGGATTACAATCTAGCGAAGTCTGCTCGCTTTGCGGATTTATCGACTACTCAAGCTTTGTCAGAGCTTTTAAAAAGGAATTTCAATTTTCTCCCAAGCAGTATTTCAAAGCCTCTTCTAGTAACTAGCTGTTCTAAAGCCTTCATATTGCTAGGACTTGATAAAAACCTTTTTATACTTTCATAAACAGTAAATAATAATATAAATTACTTAATTATCGGTTCTAATGAAAACCTTTAATAATATAAATATTATAGAGAGTTATTTTTATACCAAATAAGTATACTTTCATAATATTTATTTAAGAATAGGCTACCTTTTATCAAATTATTTTTGAAGCCTTTATTTTCTCCTGAGTAAATGCTTTAAAGATAGTTTTAGATATGAAGTAGCTCGTACTTATGAGTAATATATCTATCAATTTAGATATATTTATTAAAGGGAGGGATATATATGTTTTTTAAGACAACTGCACAACATGAGGACTTAAGAATGAAAATTAGAGCCTATGCTGAAGATGAAATTAAACCAATTGCATTTATGCTAGATCAAGAAAATAAGTTTCCATCTGAAGCTATTACTAAGTTAGGCGAATTAGGCATGTTAGGTATTCCCTATCCAAAGGAATACGGGGGAGCTGGTCTGGATGTAATAAGTTATGCTATTGCTGTAGAAGAATTGTCAAGGGTAGATGGCGGTGTTGGTGTTATTCTTTCCGCTCATACCTCTTTGGGAACATATCCGATTGCTGCCTATGGTAATGAGGAGCAAAAGCAAAAATATCTCATTCCATTAGCAAAAGGTGAAAAGCTTGGTGCTTTTGGTTTAACAGAAGAAAATGCTGGAAGCGACGCTGGAGGCACTGAAACAACTGCTGTTTTAGAAGGCGATTATTATACCCTAAATGGTTCAAAGATTTTTATAACCAACGGCGGTGAAGCTGATATTTATGTAATATTTGCAGTTACTACACCTGATATTGGTACTAAAGGTATAAGTGCATTCATAGTTGAAAAAGGCTATGAAGGTTTTTCCTTTGGAAAGCACTATGACAAAATGGGTATCCGTTCCTCTGCTACTGCTGAGCTTATCTTTAATGATGTAAAAGTACCTAAAGAAAATCTGCTAGGTAAAGAGGGCGAAGGCTTCAAGATTGCAATGTCCACTTTAGATGGCGGTCGTATCGGTATTGCTGCTCAAGCCTTAGGTATTGCTCAAGGTGCATATGAGAATGCCCTAGAATATTCAAAAGAAAGAGTTCAGTTTGGTAAACCTATATGCAGACAGCAGATCATAGCATTTAAGCTAGCAGATATGGCTACAAAGCTTAGAGCAGCTAGACTACTTGTATATAGTGCTGCAGAGCTTAAGGAAAATCATGAATCTTATAGTATGGAAGCAGCTATGGCAAAACAATATGCTTCAGATGTATGCCTTGAAATAGTGAATGATGCGCTTCAAATATTTGGAGGTAGTGGTTATCTAAAAGGTATGGAAGTTGAAAGAGCTTATCGTGATGCAAAAATATGTACAATATATGAGGGAACAAATGAAATTCAACGCTTAGTTATTTCCTCTCATATCATTGGAAAGATGCCAAAAAATGAGACTGCTAATAGAGCTTCTAAACCTGAACCTGCAACCGGATATCGTAAAAAAGTTATCTTTAAGCAAGGAACTTCTGAAGAAAAGGTTGCTGCTCTAGTAAAAGCTCTTAAAGAGGATGGATATGATTTTACTGTAGGAATTCCTTTAGATACTCCTATAACCAAGGCAGATAGAGTTGTCAGTGCAGGTCTAGGTATAGGAAGTAAGGAAAATATTAAGCTTATAGAAGCTCTAGCAATTCAAGCTGGCGCTGCTATCGGTTCCTCAAGACCTGTAGCTGAAACGCTGAAATATGTGCCAATAAATAGGTATGTAGGCATGTCAGGTCAAAAATTCAATGGTAATTTATATATTGCCTGCGGCATTTCCGGTGCTGGTCAGCATCTAAAAGGAATAAAAGAGGCTACTACAATCGTAGCTATCAATATTGATCCTAACGCAAAGATCTTTAAGAACGCAGATTATGGCATAGTAGGCGATTTAAATGAAATTCTACCTCTACTCACTGCAGCTTTGGACAATGGTGAAGCTAAAAAGGAAGCCCCTCCAATGAAGAAAATGAAAAAAGCTGTTCCAAAACATTCCTTACCAAGTTATAAGCATCACGTATGTAATGGCTGTGGTTATGAGTATGATCCTAACTTTGGAGACTTAGAAGGAGAAATACTTCCAGGAACTTTATTTGAGAAGCTTCCAGAAGAATGGTCCTGTCCAGCCTGCGGTGAAGAAAAAAATATGTTTATCGAAGCTTAGTTACAGTAAAAAAGTTTTAATTTTAAGGAGGATAAAATTCATGTACTGTTATAGAAAAATAGATGAAGATCTTTACTGGATCGGAGGAAATGATCATAGACTTGCTCTTTTTGAAAATATACACCCTATTCCTAGAGGTGTTTCCTATAACTCCTATGTACTTTTAGATGAAAAAAATGTGTTATTCGATACAGTTGATTGGTCTATTTGCCGTCAATTCCTGGATAACCTTAAAGAAATACTAAAGGATCAAACCCTTGACTACATGGTAATAAATCATGTTGAACCAGATCATGCGGCTTCTATAGAAGAAGTGCTTTTGAGGTACCCTAAGGTACAAATTATCTGTACAGAAAAAGCAGCTTTATTCCTACGCCAATTCGGCTTTCCTGTAGATGGAAAGTTAATAGAGGTAAAAGAAAATGATACTATGAGCTTTGGCAAACATAATGTGGTTTTCGTTGCTGCTCCAATGGTTCACTGGCCAGAAGCAATGGTAACTTATGACACTACCACCGGTACATTATTCTCCGCAGATGCTTTTGGTTCTTTCATAGCCTTAGACGGAAAACTGTTCAATGATGAAGTAAACTTTGATAGAGACTGGATAGATGAAGCAAGGAGATATTATACAAATATAGTTGGTAAGTATGGTCCTCATGTTCAAACCTTATTAAAAAAGGCTGGAACCCTTGACATTAAAGTTATCTGCCCACTTCATGGTGTAGTATGGCGTAATGACTTTGGGTATTTATTAGATAAGTATGACAAGTGGAGCCGATATGAACCAGAAGAAAAAGGCGTAGTCATAGTTTATGGAACCATGTATGGCAATACTGAAGCTGCTGCAAACTATTTGGCAACCAGTTTAGTAGAAAAAGGTCTAAAAAATGTAGTGATGTACGATGTTTCCAAAACTCATGTATCCTACTTAATCTCTGAAACCTTCAAATATAGTCATTTAGTGTTAGCTTCTGTAACCTATAACTTAAAAATATATCCACCTATGCTAGATTATATAAATGATATGAAAGCCTTAAATTTACAAAAGCGTAAGGTGGCTATAATAGAGAATGGTTCTTGGGCACCTCAATCAGGTAAGTTAATTACAGAACTGTTAAATGGAATGAAGGAAATGACCATCTTAGGTAACAATCTTTCAATAAACTCCTCAGTTAAGGAAAACGATATTCCTTCTATTGATGATCTAGCTGATAGTATCATTGAATCAATGGAATAATCATTTTAGCTCGCAAATTTGTCTAAAACTTAATCTCCAATATAAACTATAAAAAATAAATTCACTGAAGTATTCTTCTTCAGTGAATTTATTTATGCATATGTTTTTATTATAAAATAACTCTTCATATATAATTCATAACAATAGTGTCTAGAAGAAATTTTCTATTATTTTCTTTAAACCTAATTATACTTCTAATTATATATATCAGAGAACTCTATGCTGATGTTTTGAACATTAGATTGATTAGTCAATTCGCTCACAACATCATCTTCTTTTGTATCAGCAATAAGTTTTGCCGGAAGTGTTATTATAAATTCTGTCCCAACTCCATAAGAACTTCTTACCTCTATGCTTCCCTCATGCAACTCAACTAAAGCCTTAACTATAGATAGACCTATTCCACTTCCTTCGTGACTTCTACTTAACAAAGGATCCACTTGTTTAAATCTTTGAAAAAGCTGAGACAACTTTTCTTCAGGGATTCCTATACCTGTATCCCTAACTGAAATTACTACATACTCTCCTTTATCATGTAGGTTCACATATATCTCATCACCTGGTTCTGTAAACTTAGTAGCGTTAGAAATTAAATTAAGCAAAATACGCTCTAACTTTTCAGCATCAAAAGCCATTATCTTATCTTCTTCATCTGTATCAAATACTATTCTTCTATTCATATGCTGTACATATTCTGCTGTAGACTGAGTAATATCCTCAGCAACTTGTACTATATTACGATTTCTCATTTCTAACTTCATAAACCCAGAATCTATTTTTGTCATATCAATTAGATTATTTACTAATCTAAGCAACCTATAACAATTCTGTTTTATACTGCCAGTATAGTTTTTAATCTTCTCTGTGTTTAAGCTCTCACCCTTATTTATAAGCACATCAAAAAGTTGCGCTGTTGAAAATATTATATTTAAAGGTGTTCTTAATTCATGAGACATGTTAGCTATAAATTCCGTCTTTAACTTGTCATATTGAAGAGTTTCTTCTAATAGCCGCTTATTTTCTGATATCATATTATTAAAACTACTAGAAAGCACCCCTATTTCATCTTTACTTTCAATATTACACCTTACTGACAAATCTCCTTGTCCTGCTATTTCCATGCAGGCTTTCAACTTATCAATTGGTTTTACTAAGGTGTTAGCCAATATTAACGCTATAATTCCGCCAAAAATTATGATTATGGTTCCAGTTACTATAGTTGTAATCAAAATTGATCTTGAAGAAGAATTTAATTCATCATAATTAGCAGTAGTAACTATATACCAATGCCAAGGCTCAAAATATTTATAATATGCCAGTTTTTTCACACCATTATATGAATACTCTATAGTTCCGCTGCTTTTAAAGTGCATTTTCTTTACAAAATCATAATAACTAACATTCTTACCTTTATCCGTAGGATGAATAAGCACATTTCCCTCTGAATCTAATACATATGCATAACCTGTTTTTCCTAACTTTATATTACTTAAGGTAACTTCTAAATAACTGTTTACAATCTTATTACCTATACCTATAGCCCCAATAATTCTATTATTTTTATCTAGAAGCGGCTTCATTCTTGTTACATATCCATTGCCTTCTATTGAAATATCCCCAATATATTCTTCATTATTAAGTATTTTTTTATAAGGCACAGAATCACTATTAATGTATGTACCTAGTACACTATTATCATTCTTATAAATTGTACTTGAAACTCTTATTAGCTTATTATCATACAACAAAAAAATTGTTGCAGCGGTTCCAGTGGACTGCTTAAGCTTGTCAACTATAGTATTATCAACAGAAAGTCTTTGATTACCAGTATATATAACTGGTAATTTAAAGCTTCCAACCTGTATATTTTCATTATAATTCACGGTTAAATCTTGAAAGTTATTTAGTAAAGTATCCGCAAAGTTTAAATCAGAATATGACTTTTCAGTTAGTAATTCATTTCTCACACTCAATGTCGTACTAATTGATTCTGTTAGTCTTTGACTTTTTTCGTTAACTTCAGTGAGCACCGCATTATTGGCCTTTTTAGCAATCAAAAATCCTAAAACGCTTACAGCAAATACGATTAAAGCCATATAGCTTATGATAAGTTTATACTTTACTCTCATAAAAACCACTTCTCCCCTAGTGTATATATAATCAAAATTTCAATCCATAAAAAGGTATTCTCTACTTTCGTCCTAAAAGACAATATTCTGCTAATTATATCACACTTTGAGCTTATTTTCATTTAAATTTTATATCTTATCAATATAAAATATAATATAACTTAAATTGCAATTAATCATAGTATACATATAAATATATTATATGTTAATTCCAGCTTTGTAAACCATATATAAAAATTAGGTTGACAATTATTTCTGGTTATTTTATACTTATTTGGACAAGTTAATGAAATTGTCACTAAAGAAAGCTTTTTTGAACAACAGCCTTTCAGAATGTATGTGAGGATAATCTGTAAGGTCACATAATTTGTCTTTTTATTCTTTATCACATATCAAAATTTTAGAATTCTACGAATACCTATCAACAATTCTAACTTTGATATAAATGCCTAAAGAATAAAAGAAATATACTTATTTTGGAGGAATCTTAATGAATAAAAAAATACAACTTATAGACATGATTTACGCAGCTCTTTTTGCAGTTCTAATTTCAATACTTGGATACTTGATTATTCCTTTACCTTTTAGCCCAGTTCCATTAACTGGCCAAACTCTCGCAGTTATGCTAGCAGGAAGTGTTTTAAGTCCTCTTCAAGCAGGATTAAGCTTAATTACATTTATTTTTATGGGTATAATTGGACTTCCTGTTTTCTCAGGTGGAGCTTCAGGTATAGGCGTAATTGTAGGTTCTAATGGAGGATATCTGATAGGATTTTTAATTGGAGCTATTATTATTAGTTTAATCAGAAACAAAAGCAACTCTATTCCTTTACTAATAGCTGCAAATATTTTAGGTGGTATTATTATAGTTTATATTTTAGGAGTTCTTTGGCTTTCATTTATCACAAAAATGGGGATTTATAAAGCATTTACATTAGGTGCATTACCTTTTATTCCTGGTGATATAATCAAAGCTATAGTTGCAGCATTTATTGCCAAAAGAATAAACACTCTTAGAAGGAAAGCCGTTTCGTATTAAATATTAATAGGAGTTACTTTTTACTGTTTAAACTAAATAACCATCCTAAATCCTTGAAGTTACTAGGTTTAGCTTAGAAAAGTTTCACACTATTTTTTAAAGTAAAGAAGTCATGACTAGATAGGCACATAGTTGCTCTATTTAGTCATGACTTTTTATCTTTTAATTATTCGACTTTCATACAATTCTTTATGAAGTCTAAATTCACTTTATGGTATTCTTCAAACTCTTTTGAAGGTATTTCTATAAATTCATCCTTTAGTACTTTACTGACGTATTCTAAATTTTCCTCAATTAGTGTTTTGTCCTCAATACCAGTGTGTCCTCCTATGACTATACCTATCTCATTATTGAGATAGTCCTTAAGTGTATCAACATACTTTTCTAATTGAATAGAACTTAAATAAGGAATGGGCCTCTCAACATTATCTCCTGCATATAAAACCTTATCTGCTTTATCAATAACTGATATACAGTCAACAGTATGACCAGGAGTATAATAAAGTATTAAGGAATCCTCTTCAAAATATATTTTATCTGTAAAAGTCATATTGGGATATACTAATTCAACTTTACCTTTTTCATACTGTCTATATTTCTCTAGCTCAGCTGTACCTTCTTCTTCAATTAATTCTCTACATCTTTTATGAGCTATGATTAAGTCAGAACTATATAGACTATTTCCCCAAATATGATCCCAATGACTATGGGTATTTATTATAACTTTACTACTACTTCCAGCCTTTCTCTCTATATGCTCATTGACCTTTTGCATTACTTCTGGCCCTAAATAGGTATCTATTATATAAACATGCTTCTGTCCATAAATAACGTACACATTAGTAGCTATTCCAATATCATAGAAAGTGAATAGCTCGCCTCTACTTCCAACTTTAGTTATATCCATAAACTCACATCCTTCTGTATTCCAGAGCTATCTTTGTTGAGCTTTATTAATATTTTTAAATTCTAGCCCAATGAGGTTAATATTCTCCCTAATATGCCTTTAATCTTTACAGTCCAAAACCTTAATCATTACAATAAGAATACTAACCTAAGATAAGCTTTTATGGTACCCCATACTAATAATTAATGGTATATATGAATGTATTTAAAAAATGTGGGTGGCTTTTTTATTTGAATATTTTAGCTATGTTAAAGCACAGTGTGGAAATTGAACATAGACAATATTTAAAATCAAAAGTGTTAACAACATTTATTTAATACATAACAATATAGTGCTAAATATATACATATAAGGTTATAGAAAATTATATTATTTTAATTTATCTAATATATTAGTGTAAACTTCATATGGAATTAATAAGTTATTGTTTGTACCGCTACCTAATTCAACTTCTGGTCTATTTTTACCATGATAGTCTGTACCACCAGAAATAATTAAATCATATTTACTAATTAAGTAATCTAGAAAATCATAATCCTCTTTAAGGAAGGTTGGATAATATCTTTCCACACCATCTAAGCCTAAATCAATTAAATATTTAAACTCTACTTCCATCTCTTCTTTTGTCAAGCCTTCAAAACCTATTCTCTTATTATAATGAGCTACAAAAGATAAGCCTGCTGCTGCCTTTATTATCCTAATAGCATCTTCAGTCTTAATAAGTTCTTTATCTCTATATGGAATGGGATCCAAATATTTATGCCATATTTCATCTGAAGAATTACCTAAATTATTTTCAGACATATATCTAAAAATATTATATCTATCTAGATATTTTCCATGAGCCTTGTTTCTTAAATCTTCAATATTAATATCTAATCCTTTTTCCTTAATGCTTTCCAATATATATTGAACGCCTTCATCTCTAGTTTCCCTCATTTCATTGTAGGCCTCTAAAAATTCTTCATTGCTTGGATCTATTCCAATTCCTAATATATGTACTAGTCTTCCATCCTTATATAAGGAACTTATTTCTATTCCATTTAAGAATTCTATTCCATTTGCTTTTGCTAACAAAGAAGTTTCTTCTAATCCCATTATAGTATCATGATCTGTAAGCGCTATAGCTTTAACTCCTTCTCTAACTGCAACATTTATTAGTTCTTCTGGAGTGCTTGCCCCATCAGAATATTTAGTGTGAGCGTGAAAATCAACTTTATACTTCATATAAACTCCTTCATTTTTTAACTATATTATTTTATATTAAGGCTATTTTAAAGTGCTGTATCGAAATTAAGTGATACGTCATCATAGGATAGCTTAAAGCACATGTACTAATAGCTTTATATATCTTATACAAACTACATTATAACAAATTCTTTCTAAAGATGTACCAGTGCCAAGTAGAATATAATCAAGTAAAACGCCATTACTAATAAAAGTAATTTATAATAATCTTGAAGACTATGCTTTATTAAAATCTCTTATATGGTTGTTTTACATGTACTCAAAATTTAGATAAAGTCAACTACATTAATGTTCATAAATAAAAGCCATACATAAAATGAGATTACTCTAATTTTTATGCATGACTTATATTTTTATAAATGTCTTTAAAACTTTTCAGCTATATTTTTACTAATCTTCCGTACTTTTTTGTATTCATCCAGAACAAAATTTCATAAAAAATTATTCATTTGATAGCTGTTTTTCATGTTTTGCAAAGAAGTCTACTCTTGGCTCTAGATACTTTAATTTGTGATTTTCTATATCGTCTATAAGTGAGTACATATTATCAAAAATATAATCCCAGCTCCATAACCTTTCATCTACACCTAAATATTCTCTAACCATCTCACAGCTAGTTGGTGCAATTGGGTGGATTAAGGTAATAGCTGTTCTAACCGCATGAAAGCTATCTATAAGTACTTGTTTGCGTAAAGCCTCATCATTGGTAGTTTCTGCAGTTCTCATATTATTGACCCAGTATTTATTCATGTTACGAATATAACTATCTAAAACATAAGTCACACTATGGAATTCGTGATTGTACATATATCTTTCATATGTCAAAATCGCTTCATTCGACTCATCTAAAATATTTTTACTTATTTCTCCTACAGGAATAGTACCGTCGAAGTATTTTTGAGCTGTATAGAAGCAAGAACGAACAAGTCTATTAAATACGTTTGTAAGCAGATTACCATCTTTTAGAACCGTATCTGGTCCTTGTTTATCCTTATCATCCATAAAGGCTTGTGGTGCAAAGCTAACACTTTTCTTCACTAAGCCAAGGCTTAAGAAATGCATCCTCAATTGCTCTGCTGTATAGTATTCTAGCAACTCTCTTGCCATAGGAGGTTTTATAGAGCCACTGCTACTAGCCTTTTTATCCATGAATAGAAGATGATTATTAGCAATTAAATGTGGAGGATTAACCTCTTCCCAATTTACTTTGTCATCTTTATCTATGCCAAGTAAGGCCATAAACATTGCCATCTCAGCAACTCCGTAGAAATATATATTATCTTCACCAATGAATTGATAAACCTTAGAATCCTTAGATAACCAATATTCCTTCCAAGCTTCCTTATCCTTACCAATACTTTCAAGGTAAGTTTTAGTAAAGGAAACTGGAGCCCATAGAGATTCTGGCCAAACCCAGAAGGTTAAGTCTTTAAGATCTTCTTTATTAGGAACCTCTATTCCCCACTCTACATTTCCTGAAAGCCTAAATGGAACTAAGGTTTTACCAGTTCTAAAACGTATACCCATCTTGTCAAATACTTCTCTTGCTGCATCTCTATCGCTTAGGTTCTCAAACACAAAGGAAACAGAAGGTTTCTTTGGTTCATCAATGATTGTATGTTTTGGAAGTTTACTTTTAAGGTCCGTAACCTCTTCTAATTGCTTACGCTTTACATAAATTATTGGAGGTTTTAAGAATTCCTCAATGGTATTCAAAAGATATTTTCTCCAATTTGAATTAGTTCTTAAGTAGTTCATTTCCTCACTTAAAAGATTATTGTACTCATCCAGCTTAAAATACCAATTAGTAACATCCCTAAGTTCAGGAGTCTTTCCTGATAATGTACTTTTGGGATCTATCAATTCTATTGGCATAAACTGATGTCCTAGGTCGCACTCATCAGCATAAGCCTTTTCAGAGGTACAGCCTTCTATAGGGCACTTACCAACTACTTGACGACCATTTAGCAAAACTTTTCTCTCTGGATCATAAAACTGTGGTGATGAAAGCTTAACTAAATAACCACCTTCATATAACTTATTGAATATCTCTTCTGACACCTCTTTGTGGATTTCTCCGGCTCTATCAAGTGCGGAGGCTGCATAGAGATTAGGTTCCATTTCATATTTTCTCAAAACTTCCTTTTGCTTTTCATGGTTTTCACGAACATAATCTTCTATAGTTCCTTTATACTTATTCTCCTCTACAAGTTTACGGTAACTTGCATATATAGGAGATCCGTAACAATCTGTTCCTGAAACAAAAACAACATTTTCCTTACCAATTCTATCTCTTAAAAATCTAGCAAATGTATCTGCATGAACAAATACACCACCTACATGACCAAAGTGTAATTCTTTATTTCCATAAGGCATTCCTGAAGTTATAACTGCCTTTTTAGGAAATATTGGGCGTTCTACTTTTTTTCCTTCCATGATGCACACTCCTTAAAATCAACTTATGTTTATAATAAAATTATCAAATAAGATCTTTATAAATATAATTATTTTGAAAATAAAAAAAACACCTCCTACAACTATATGTAGGGGCGAATTAACCGCGGTACCACCCTGCTTCATTAGTATGTCGCCATACTAATCTTGTCGAGTACAAAACTATACTCTAGTTCAATAACGCGAACTCACGTCATAGCATCATCTATTTATAAATAGAATCCGTATGCAGCTCCAAGTCTTGTTTCATTAACTATAATACTGTTCCTTCTCAGCTTCTGGAACTCTCTGTAAGCATATATATTAATTACTCTTCTCTTCATTACCTTTATCTAAATATATTAAATTGGAAGATTTGTGTCAAGGGGGTATAATAATTAAATTTTCTAAATGATAAGAATACAAAAGTCCAGCATAAATAAGTAACGTAATATTATTATTTATGCTGGACTTTTAAATTTATATACGGTGTATGTTGAACATATAGCAATCTTTTTTATTTTTCACCAATTATCTCCTTCAACTGAGAAAGCTCTGAAATTTCATAAGTTGGTTCTATATCAGTTCTATTAACTATCTTATTTGGGTTATACCAGCATGTATCAATACCAAAATTAAATCCACCCTTTATATCTGAAGTCAAACTATCCCCAACCATTAAAACTTTACTTTTATCAACGTGGTTCAAGTTGTTCAGAGCTATCTCAAATATCTTCGGATCAGGCTTTGCCACCTTTACTTCCTCTGATATTACAACATCTTCAAAATACTTTGAAATAATTGACTGTTTAATTCTTTTATTCTGAACCTCCTTTAACCCATTGGTAACTATAGCTAATCTATAATTCTTATGAAGGCTTTCAACAAGTTCAATGCTGTCTTCATATACAAATGAAGCATTAGCTAAATGTTTCATATAAGATTTTGCAAAGGAATACTCGTCAAAGTTAATATTTAGCCTGTCTGCAAGTCTTTTGAATCTCTCTACCTTTAACTTTTCCTGGGTAATAATCCCATTTTCAAATTCTTTCCATATTACTGAATTTATCTCACTATATATTTTTAGATGATGATTTTCATCATATTCTATCTCAAACTCCAGCATAGCATTTTTAAAGGCATCTCTTTCTGACTTCTTAAAATCAAATAAAGTTTCATCAGCATCAAAAATAATAATTTCGTATTTCATAATTATCCCCCTATATATGTACCACTCCGCAATAAAACTTATAATTAAAAATTCTCCTCTCAGAATCTAGAGAAGCTTTAAAAATTGATTTCTGAACAAAGTGGTATATCTTTTAAACCTTATCTTTACAATAAATAAAGAATGCTTTATAAATAATTTATAATAACTTTAACAAATTTACTAGGACATTTGTCTTATTTAAGGAGAATTTATGAAAAGAATATTGGATGCTACTAAACTTAATAGATACTTGGATAAATATAATATAGAAAATTTATTTGATAAAAAGATTATAGAATTTGCAGAACTTCAAACATATGAAAAAGGCGAAGTTATTATGAAAGCTGATACTAAACTAGAATATTACTATATTCTAGTGGAAGGCCAAATAAAGATATCTTATCTTTTTGAGAACGGCAAATCTATGCTTTTAAAGTTTTACAGGGACTTTATAACAATAGGAGATATAGAGCTTTTAAAAGATAAACCTATTCGTTGCAATGTTGAAGCTATGGATGAAATATACCTTATTGCAATCCCAGTTGATATCATTAGAAAACGCTACATGGATAATGTGAACTTTCTTCATCATCTAATAGATTCCTTAAGTGAAAAGCTTGACGCTACAATCAATAACACTTCTTATAATTATATATATCCGCTTACTAATAGGCTTGCAAGCTATTTATTAGAACATATTACTAATGAAAACTATATACAACTGACCTCCTCCTATAAAGAAATAGCCGAATTTCTTGGTACTACCTATAGGCATTTAGGAAGAACTTTTAAGGAACTAGAAGAAAAATCTATAATTAAAGTAGATAAAAAAACAGTATATATTTTAGATGAGATAAGACTTAAGGAATTATCCAAGAATTCTTTCATACGAACTTTTTAATAACAAGTTTGGCTAAGTCAGTGTTTTCACCACACTATTTAGTTATAAGCTTATTAACCTCTTTTTCGCTAAGACCGGTGATTTCCATTATGGTTTGTATATCTATGCCCTTGCTTAATCCATCTCTAGCTACTTTTTCTGCTTCGTTATAGTATTGCTTTTCATCTTGCTTTTTAAGTGCCGCCTTCAACCCTTTTTTAAAGCCTTCTTTAAATCCCTTCTTATTGGCTTTTTTTAATCCTTTCTTTACCTTTTTCTTTAGCTTATGCTTTTCACTATTTTCAGTGTTTTCAAGATTATACTCATTATTTTCCGACACTATAATTAACCTTCAATTAATATTATAGGGTTCACATATCAAAATTAAAAGTTGAGCTGTGCCCCCATTAAAACAAACTCAAAATTTATTTTAACTAAATACAATAGATAGACTTACCCCTTAACTAATTTCACATAAAACACCTTGTATCAAGTAACGCATGAAATATTATATAAAAATATATTATTTTCATTGGCCTTTAGGGGTATTTTACCATAAACCCTATGCAAAAAGAATGTTTTCCTTTAATAAAACATCTTTAACTTCAAGTGGAAAAATATAGACATTTAAGTTACAATATTATTAATTTACTTATATTATTTTCAAAATTAGTAAAAATAAAACTTATACATAATATTAAGGATTGGAGAGTTCAATATGGAACAATTAACGAGAGCTTGGGATTGGTCTAAGAATAAAGATACCCATTGGTTTATACCTTCGGAAGAATCCTATTATCTTCTAAGTCGTTGGAAAGATAAAAATTTCAATAAACTTCTTGATTTAGGCTGTGGTCTTGGTAGACATTCTATTCAGTTTGCTAGAAATGGGTTTAATGTTGATTCAGTTGACTTATCTGAATTAGCTGTAGATATGCTCAACAACTGGGCACATAAAGAAAAGTTAAATTTGAAAGCAAAGGTTTCAAATATGATGGATTTACCTTTTAGTGAGAATTACTTTGATTGCCTACTTGCATATCATGTTATATCGCACACAGACAGTAAAGGTATAGTTCAAGTGCTCTCTGAAATAAGAAGGGTATTAAAAGAAAATGGAGAGTTTTACCTAACACTCTGTTCAAAGCAAGGTTTGAATTTTGATAATCCTGAATTAGTAAAACTAGATAAAAACACAATAGTTAAAACAGAAGAAGGTCCTGAACAGGGTATACCTCATTTCTTTGTAAATGATGATGACATAAAAGCAATATTTAAAGATTTTAAACTTATAACTGTTCGCCAAGTTCAAGAGGTTATAGTTGGTGGTGAAAACTATAATTCATGGCATTATTTTATTTTAGGTAAAAAATAGAAATACAATACTATGCTACTATCTAATAAATTTATTACACTACACTTTATTAAATAGTTTATAAGGACACACTGACTAAATGGAAAATTTCTAAAACAAAGGAATAAGAAATAATCAAATATATCAAAAACTTTGTATAAAACAGATTTATTCTCTTATTTATTCGATGTATAATATTTATATAGCTAGTTAAATAGGGGGATAATATGTACGTAAAAGATGACTTATTAATATATGATAATACACAAGCTTTTAATGATGATCTAATAGGAATTGGACATATTGATTCTAGAGGAAGAGTAAAAACTAGACAAAAAAGTAATCCTAATATCATTAACTATAGCAATATGGATAAAAAGCTTCAGAAAAAAGTTGATAAAACAATATCTATAAAGATTCCAAAATGGATAACTATCCCAATAGGCATAATATTATATTTTTACTTATTCGTGGAGCATACAAGATTCTTTGGAATACTGAATACTTTGGGAGCTATAATGCTTATATACTATCTAGTTGAAAAAAGCATAAGATTTAGGCGCTTTAATTTCTTTATCAAATTTTTATCCATTGCATTAATATGTATATACACTTTATTTTTTGGACTTGGAGCAATTTTTGCTGAGTCAGATAAGGATAGCAATACCTATAAAGAAAATCACAAGCATTCCATTGAAACAGCATATAATAAATAAAATACATAAAAAAAAACACTGAAGCCACTCAACACTTCAGTGTTTTTTTATATAAATCTATTATGGTAGTGAGTTACCTGCTGCTAGATATATTTCATACCATTCTTCCCTGCTTAACTCAACATTTGAAGCCTTACAAATCTCTCTTATACGAGTTGGATTCATCGAACCAATTATTGTTTGTATCTTTGCCGGATGCCTCAATATCCAAGCTGTAGCTATGGCAGTACTAGTAACCCCTTTTCTTTCTGCAATTTCATCAATTTTCTTATTTAATTCTGGGAACTTGTCATTACCTAAGAAAACGCCTTCGAAGAAACCATATTGGTATGGTGACCATGCCTGTATGGTTATATCTTTAAGTCTGCAATATTCAAGAATGCTTCCATCCCTATCAATGGATCTATCAACATTCATATTAACATTTATTCCTGAATCTATTATACCAGTATGCATTATTCCAAATTGCAACTGATTTATTATTATGTTATTGCTTCCTAAGTATTTATTTAAAAGCTCTATTTGCATTGAATTTTGATTACTTACTCCAAAATACTTTACCTTCCCGCTGTCATGTAACTTTGTAAAAGCTTCAGCTACTTCTTCTGGTTCCATTAATGTATCTGGACGATGTAATAGTAATGTATCCACATAATCAGTCTTTAAACGTTTAAGACTACCATCTACAGAAGCTAGGATATGCTCTTTTGAAAAGTCATACATCTTTCCTGGCACTATAGAACATTTAGTTTGGATTATCATTTTTTCTCTCAAAGAAGAATTCATTTCTATAGAATCCGCAAATATTTCTTCTGATTTACCACCACCATAGATATCCGCATGATCAAAGAAGTTAATTCCCTCTTCTAAGCATGTTCTTATTACCTTCTCTGCATCATTCTTTGTAAGGCCAGCCATTCTCATACAACCTAAAGCAATTTCTGATCCATCAATTTGTCCATTTCCTATTTTTATATTTTTCATTGTATATCCTCCTTACACAAGTTACCTCTATTTCATTATTTTTATTGTACAGAATTTTTTAACCAAATTCAAATGAAAACATTTTCTTTTTTTGCAAAATTAGCTATCTATAATCTTAATATCTGACAAAGAAGGATACTGAAGTGTTCTTCTTCAATAGTGTTCTTTGTCTCCTTCTGCTTTTTCTGAACATATGCAAGAAGATTCTAGCAGGTGATATAACTTTATTTTCTATTTTATATCTTAACTAGCTAGTCTAAATACTTTATATTACTAGGTTTAGTAAGCAAAAATTCTATACTTTCTCAAACTGTAAAAAAGTAGCCTTTCTCGTCATGCAATCACATAATAGAAAGAAACTACTTTTTCAATAAATATTTTAATCCATATTATTAATCAATTAATAAAAAAAGATGCTTTACTAGCTCCTAAAGCCAAGGCTATGTTTAAGAATATTATTGCTATTAAGTTGAAGGAGATGCTGTATGAGCCAGCAATTTGTTCAAGCTCATAAGCATCTGATTACTTACTACTTAATCTCAATACGGTACTTTACAGAGCAAAACAATACCTTTTTGAGTTTATCTAGCATACTGCCTTTTCTTTTTTCCACCACTAGTCTTGGCTAGAAGCTTAGCTTTCTTTTCAGCAAATGCCGCCTCTTTTTGTAATTTTAAAAAGTTCTTCCATCTGTCTAAGGTAAGCTCACCTGTTTCTAAAGCAGCTTTAATAGCACAGCCTGGTTCTGTTTGATGCTTGCAGTTACTAAATTTGCAATTAACTTCAAGCTGCTCTATATCAGAAAAAGTTGTACTAAGCCCTTCATCTAAAACCCACATTTCAAGTTCTCTCATACCAGGAGTATCTATTATCATAGTACCATTTTTCAGCATAATTAGCTGTCTATGAGTGGTGGTATGACGGCCCTTGCTATCATCTTCTCTTATACCGCTAACCTTCATAACATAATCCTCTGCAATAGCATTTACTAAGGATGACTTACCTACTCCAGAAGAACCTAAAAGCACTATAGTGTTTCCCGGCTTAGCATATTCTTTTAATTGATCAAACCCCTGCCCAGTAACAGAGCTCACAGCTATTGTTGGAACTCCAAAGGCAATACTTTCTACATCAGCAACATAGCTTTCATAATCTTCACATAAATCTGCTTTGGTAAGAACTATAATAGGGGTAGCTCCACTATCCCAAGCGCAGGCAAGATATCTTTCCACTCTCTTTAAGTTAAAATCATAATTTAAAGAGGTTACTATAAACACATAATCAAAATTAGTAGCTACTACCTGTTCTTTTTGATTAAAAGAATCCATTCTTGCAAACTTACTCTTTCTCTCCAATACTCTGTATATAACATCCTCACCGAAGGGATTATTCTTTACCAACACAAAATCTCCTATAGAAGGAAATACAATACTTGGATCTTCATTGTAAAATACAGATCCTTTTAACTTTGCGTCCTTTTCTCCAGAAGCTGTTACAATCTTATATTGCTCCCTATGAACTTCAATTACCCTTGCTGGTACTAATTCATCATTTTCATAATCAAAATCACCTAATTGTCTACTATAAAATTCATTATAACCATATTGCTCAATACTAATATTATTCATCCAATTCCTCCAAATATATATATTTATCTCTTACTAAATTTCTTATTATTAACGCCATTTTACATTTCTCCTTTCATGTATTAAATTTTTTTAAGTCCCTGAAGTAATCTTCTTCAGTGAGCTTTTTTGCCCATCTGCCTTTTCGAATATATATGAGAAAAGGCTGTCAGATGACATAATTCCTAAAGAATAGAAAAGCCGTAGACAAGCAACCCTTTTATTGAGCTGCTATCTACGGCTATTTAAACAAATATAAAGTTATATAGATAAAATACTTCACTCCTTAGACACAAGATAAAAATTGCACTGATTCTAACAATCTTCATTTTGATAAATAATCATAGGATTTAGCTATTCTATACTTTTAAAGCTTCATATCCTAACTTATATTTTCAAAGTTTGCTCTTAAAGCTGAGATAATCTTCAAAAATAGCGTTTAAAATGTAGTTTTAAAGCTTTATAACTTTTATACATGAAAAAAACACGACCTTCCTGTCGTGTTACTATCCTTTAGGCAGTATATTTATGAAAGGTTATATTACTGCAAAAATACGAACCAAATAAGAGGTATAACCCCCTAAAGTTATATTCTTGCCAATATTAAGTTTTAGACTGCAATCACCTTTAACTCTGCATTCATAAAACAACTCTCCTTTCAATAATAATTTACTATAGATGATCCTTTAGCAAATTATTTATCACATCTGCCTTTAATAAATAATTTTTAAACTTATGGCAGATGAAATATACATTTATCTTATTTAGTTATTAATACTATAATTATTAACTTCATCATAAGTATTTATTCATAAATACTATTAAATAATAATTAAGTGAAGTAATGTCAAATAGTATATTACATATTCATATTACCTTTTAAAGAAATATTTGTCAAACCTTTTTTTACATCGTTGTCTGCTCTATTTTTTATTCTACTAATATATTTACAAAAAAAGATAATACTATGTTTTGTAAAAGTACTATTTAACTATAGATAATATTCGATGTATTATAGGAGCCATACTATGAGCAGTAATAAATTTTATGAACCTACTTCAAGAAGATATGTTGCATATTTAAGCGTTTTAGGCACTACACAATTGCACCTAAGAAATCCATATATAATTGCAGCTTGGTCCTTAGCCTTTCCGGGTATGGGGCATCTTTTACTTTCAAAATACCTTAGAGGATTTGTTTTGTTTATATGGGAGGTATACATAAACTATAAGTCTCATATTAATCTTCTAATTTTATACTCTTTTATTGGTGATTTTGAAAAAGCTAAACAGGTTGCGGATATCAGATGGATGTCCCTTTATATTCCTACATATATATTTGCTATTTGGGACAGCTATAGAACTACCATTGATTTAAATCACGCTTATATATTAGCAGACCGTGAAGGTGGAGAAATTAAGCCCTTTAAAATAACTTCAATGGAGATAAACTACCTAGATAAGAGAAGCCCTCTAGTCTCTGCTGGTTGGTCATTACTAATTCCCGGTTCTGGTCAGCTATATATTCATAGACTTATTGCAGCTTTTTTCCTTGTTGCATGGTGGATTTTTATTTGCTACAGCTCCAATCTGTTGCCAGCTTTTCACTATACATTTTTAGGCGACTTCCTAAGTGCAAAAAATGTGTTAAACATGCATTGGTTCTTAAACGTTCCTTCAGTATATTTTTTTGCAGTATACGATGCCTATGTCAATACTGTAGAAAACAATAAATTATTTGATAAGGAGCAATCAAAGTTTCTTAAAAGAACCTATCAGGAATACAATAAAGATGCCGTATTGGCATCACTTAATAAATCACATAGAGGTGATGATATGTACATAATCTCTACCTTTGAACACTCCATATATCTAGAACTAGCTCTCTCTGAGCTAGAAATTAATGGACTTGATAAAGATAATATACTGGCTATACCATTAGATAAAAATATTAGCAGTATCTCGCTTTTTGATTCAATTCACTCTTCTGATGGTTTAAGTTTATTCGACTTACCTGCCATAATAGCCACCATATTTGGGATTTTTGGTGGTATATACGGCTTTGTGCTAAAATGGGGACCTCTCTTTTGGGGATTGATAGGAATTATATTGGGTTCTATATTAGGATTAATTATAAAAATAATATTTACATGGAAGAAACGTCATAATCTTATAACTAAAAAACACTCAGAGGTTGTAATTTTGATAAAATGCAATAATGAGCAAGTAGAAAACGTAAAAAATATACTGTGGAATAATAAAGCTTTTGGTGTTAGTAGCTTAAGACTCTAAGATTCGTAAAAGATTTTCTTTCTAAGCTATACTGCAAGATAGGAGGTATCGTTTTTGAATATAGTAACTTTACTTTATTTATTAGAAATAGTCTTTATAGTGTATTCGCTATTCAAATTCATACCTAAAGAAAAGCGTCGTGAAGCTATAGCAGTATATACCTATACTCTTACAATTACATGGTTTTTTGGACTTATGGTTGCAGAGTTTAACCTTATAGAGTACCCCATTAGACAGTTTCCAGAAGCAATAAAAACGAGCTTTTTGTTTGAATATTTTCTTTTTCCATCCATTTGTGCATTATTTGTAGTTAACTATCCTGAAATGAAAAGTAAACTTAGAAAGTTCTTATACTATCTCGCTTTTTGCAGCATTTTAACTATTATAGAGATGTTTGAAGAAAGATATACCTTAGTACTAAAATACATATTTTGGGATTGGTATGTTACTTGGATTACATTCTATATTACTTTTTATGCATGTTACAAATATAAAAAATGGTTTTTCAAAAAGTATAAACTTAACAATTAATCATTTACATTTCATAATAAATGTAGTAAGTTATTACATGGGTGGCATCGAAAGAGCTATACCAGACTTTTAAGAAAAATATTTAAAATTGTGCACATATCCATTGGAATGAGACATATTTCTATTCAGGTTTCACCTTTTAATCACTTTAATAAATACGGGGGTGACGCCTATTAAAATTGGTTTTATAGGAGCTGGAAAGGTAGGCTTTTCTTTAGGAAAGTACTTTTCAGAAAATAATCTTAATGTAATTGGGTATTATAGTAGAACTCTGACTTCCTCAAAGGAAGCAGCAAATTTTACTAATACAAAATTTTTTGAACAAATTGAGGATTTGATTGATGTTAGTGATATTATTTTTATCACGACACCTGATGATGAAATATACAATACATGGATGCACATAAAAAACTATAATCTTAATGAGAAAATGATCTGCCATGCCAGTGGCTCTTTATCTTCTACTATCTTTTCTGATATAAAAAAGTCTGATGCATATGCTTATTCAATTCACCCACTTTTTCCAATTTCCAATAAATATGAAAGTTATAAAAAGCTTAAAGATTGTGTTTTTACCATTGAAGGTGATGAAAAACATCTTCAAAGTATAATTATTATGTTTGAAAAACTGAATAATAAAGTTATTAAGTTACAAAGCCAAGATAAAACACTTTACCATCTTGCAGCTGTTACTTCTAGTAACTTAGTAAATGCACTATTAAGTTTTTCATGCTCCTACTTAAAAGGTTATGGTTTTACTGAAGATGAAGCAATTAAAGCATTATTTCCTTTGATTGAAACCAACATAAACAATGTAAAAACCAACGGTCTTATTCCCTCTTTAACTGGACCAGTTGAGAGGTGTGCTTTGACAACGGTAAAAAAACATATTGATGTAATACCTAAGGAACAGAAAGATATATATATATAATTATCGCTTCAGCTTTTAACACTTTCAAAAATAAAAAATCCAAATACTAACTATGGACAGTTGGAAGAATATTTGATAAATCAGGAGGGTAAAAATTGAAAAATACAGTTACTACTTTTAAGGAAGCTAAAAATAATGGTAATAAGCTAACTATGCTTACTGCTTACGACTACTCCACAGCAAAATTAATTGATGAAGCTGGTATTAATGGTATTTTAGTTGGAGATTCACTCGGGATGGTTTGCCTAGGCTACGAAGATACTCTAAGCGTTACAATGGAAGATATGATTCACCATTGCAAGGCTGTAGCTAGAGGAAACAAAAATACTCTATTAGTCTGTGATATGCCTTTTATGTCATATCAGACATCAGTATATGACGCTGTATCTAATGCAGGAAGACTTATGAAAGAAGGCAGAGCCCATGCTGTTAAACTAGAAGGAGGCTCCGAATTTTCTGAACATGTTAAAGCAATAGTAACAGCTTCTATTCCTGTAATGGGACATATAGGCTTAACTCCTCAATCTGTAAATGCCTTTGGAGGCTTTAAGGTACAGGGTAAAAATGAAGCAGCTGCAAAAAAACTGATTGAAGATGCAATGGCTTTAGAAAAAGCAGGCGCTTTTGCAATAGTTTTAGAATGTGTGCCTGCAAAGCTTGCAGATGTTATCAGTAAGAAGGTTTCTATACCTACTATCGGAATAGGTGCAGGCAATAAGTGTGATGGTCAAATTCTTGTTTATCAAGACTTATTGGCGTTATTCTCAGACTTTAAGCCTAAATTCGTAAAACAGTACGCTAAAATAGGCGATCAAATGAAACTTGCTTTTTCTCACTACATAGAAGAAGTTAAAGAAGGAGTATTTCCTGCTCCAGAACACGAATTTGCTATATCTGATGATGTATTAGAAAAGCTTTATTAATAGCTTAATGGAGGAAATATAAATGAGAGTTGTAAATACCATTAAAGAAGTTAGAGATATCATAGGACACTGGAAAAGAGAAGGGCTTTCAGTAGGTTTAGTACCTACTATGGGCTACCTTCACGAGGGGCATGGTTCCCTTATAGAAACGGCCCACAAGGAAAATGACAAGGTGGTAGTAAGTGTTTTTGTAAACCCAATACAATTCGGACCTACTGAGGATCTTGACAAATACCCAAGAGATCTTGAAAGAGATAGCAAAATAGTTGAAGATTTTGGAGGAGATTTAATCTTTACACCTACCCCTTCAGAAATGTATGTAGAAGACTTTGCTTCTTTTGTTGAAGTATCTAACCTTACAGAAGGACTTTGTGGCGCTAAAAGACCTGGTCACTTTAGAGGAGTATGTACTGTAGTGACTAAACTTTTCAACATTGTAACTCCTGATAAAGCGTACTTTGGCGAGAAAGATGCTCAGCAGTTAGCAGTTATCAAAAAGATGGTAAGAGACTTAAATGTCCCTATTGAAATAGTAGGATGCCCAATAGTAAGAGAAGCAGACGGACTTGCCAAAAGCTCTAGAAATGTATATTTAAGCTCTGAGGAAAGAACCGCTGCACTTATTTTGAGTAAAAGCTTAGCAAAAGCCAAGGAGGCTCTTAATAATGGTGAAAGAGCTAGCAAAAGCCTTAGCCAATTAATAATAGATACTCTTTCCTCTGAGCCTTTAGCAAAAATTGATTATGTAGAAATAGTTGATATTTTATCACTTATGCCTGTAGAAAATATAGAAAAAGATATATTAATAGCTCTAGCAGTATATATTGGAAAAACTAGACTTATTGATAACTTTACTTATAGGCTTAGTTAAAGTAGCATGAGACATTAAGTATTCGCTCATCTGATGCTTTAATGCTAGGTTTAGATAATTTAAAGTATTTGTAACTTCATATAGATAGAAAATATACGACTATAAATTTATAGAATTGATTTTTAAGTTTTTACAATATAGGGGGAAAAATAATGGTATTAAATATGCTAAAATCTAAAATTCACAGAGCTACTGTAACTCAAGCAGAGTTAAACTATGTAGGCAGCATAACTATAGACAAGGTGCTAATGGAGGCTGCTGGAATACATGAATATGAAAAGGTAGCTATAGCTGATATAGATAACGGTGAAAGATTGGAAACTTATGTAATACAGGGGGAAGCAAATAGCGGTGTTATCTGCTTAAATGGTGCGGCTGCTCGTTGTGTTCAAAAAGGAGATAAAATTATAATAATGTGCTACTGCCAAATGGATGAAAATGAAGTAAGGGAGCACAAACCTAAAGTTGTATTTGTAAATGAAGACAACTCAATCTCTAAGGTTGGTAACTACGAAAAACACGGTGAGATAGCCTTAGCTGATTAATCATATAAATAAAAATAATCACTGAAGATAGTTTCTTCAGTGATTATTTTTTTACACACATTGTTATTATCACCATAGTTAACAAATTCATTCCTACTACATATCTCTATTTTTTATTATATTCTTCTTCACATCTCTTCATAAAATTCATTATATTAATCATGATGAGTATTGAAAGTATAAATAAAGCTATGGCATAAATAAACCCTATTTTCGGAATAAATATTATAATAAAAGCTGCAATCCCGCCTATTTGCAAGTATTTATAGTATTTATAATTTTCATTAGCTTCTACAAATAAGTATGGATTATCTTCTATTTCCCTCATACAGCTTATACCTAGAAATAAGTTTTTCACCATAAGTATATTTATTACAAAATATAGAACTGTAAATAAGAATATAACAATAAACTTAAAACTGATTTGAAAGTATGTTACTGATATATAATAATTCCACAACTTCATTATGGATAAGGCTATTAAGAACCAATTATAATTCTGTGCCTTTAGGAAAAATATATTTTCCTTTGATAATATGTTAAGTCCTACTGCAAAAAGTATGTATCCAATAACATCTGGTAATAAATCAAAGTTATTAATATTTACATTTAACATTACGAAAAAGAAACCCCAAAAGAACAATAAAAAAGCATTTTTTCTCATATATCAGCCTTTCACTTTCCAATTTATGTAACTATATTAATAATAACACTTTCTACCAAAACTTAAAACATCAAATTTAATTGATATTGAGCTTCCCAAAAGAAGTAATCGTCGCAGTTATGTTCCATAAGGCATTGATCGCTGAATAGATTTTCTTAAGTGATACTGGTCTAGACAGTAAAAAAAGTATAGATAACTAAATCCCTGTAGTTATCTATACTTTTATGTTTTCATGAACTATTTTTATTGGTTTTATATATTATTAATCCTTATAATCTGTACAACTTTCGAAGAGCACATATATCATATCAGCACATTTATCAACACACAAATCAATATTCTTTATCTCATTATCGTAAAGAATTTTGTGACAAGCATCTTCAATTAATAAAAAAGAGTAATGGAGAAATATATTTTCTTCCTCTTCATTCTTAAAGGGAATTGAAAGAGATCTAAAGATTTCTCTTGTTCTATTTATTCTATTTTGCTCCTGCTCTCTTCTTACTTTTGCTATATCCTCATCTAGTAGCGCTAAAGCGTCCATTTCATCATGAAAGGTTTTAGAAAAATCATGATAGTCTATCATCATCTTGGTAAATAATTTAAAAAGCTTTTTTGACACCTCAGAGTTATGCAACTCTTTGTCTTCATTACTAATCCAAAACTCTCTGGTTGGATAATTAAACTTTTCACTTATATTTTCAATTACTTTTATATATATCTCTTTCTTATCTTGAAAATAGGCATATACTGATCCGGTAGCCACATTTGCTTCTTTAGATATATCTGCAGTAGTAGTATTGTAATACCCTTTTTCATTAAATAATTTATAAGCTGCATCAACAATTCTATTGAACTTTTCTAACGCTCTTTTTTGAGTTGGTACTCTTGTTTTTCTTTCCATGTCCATCACCTAACTTAATAATAAATTAACATAAAATAAAAGTCAATAAAATATGAAATTCATTTCATGTATTGACTTTTATATTTTTCCAGTTTATTATTAAAACATGAAATTAATTTCACATTCATATTTATTATTATTGGAGGTTATTATGAATAAAAAACAAAAAATCTTAGCTTTTATATCTTTAGCAATTGCATGCTTTTTAACTGTATTAGACGGAACCATAGTAAATGTATCACTACCAACTATGGCAACTTACTTTAATACCGACATGGTAGGAATATCTTGGGTAAGCACAGCCTACCTAATACCTTTCTCAGCACTTTTGATAAACTTTTCAAAGATAGCTGATATCTTTGGAAGAAAAAAATTGTTTATTTTGGGACTTTTCATCTTTGGGTCTGCATCTATATTTTGTGGTCTCTCAACTACACTACCTATGATAATAAGTTTTAGAATACTTCAAGGTATTGGTGCAGCAATATTAACACCTCTATCAATTCCCTTAGCTATTGAGGTATTTGGAAAAGATGCTATATCTAAACTTGCTATCCTAATCGGAATGATAATTTCTATAGCAGCCGCATCTGGACCAGTGGTAGGTGGAATTCTGAACGAAGCCTTTGGCTTTAAGGCAATTTTCTATGTAAACACTCCTTTTATTATTATTTCACTTTTCTTTGGAATAAAGTTTCTTACAGAATGCTATGACAGAACTATTGAAAAGAAAATAGATTTTGTAGGTTCAATACTACTAGCTTACGGAATTGGTGCATTAACCTTTCTACTTGTAAAAGGTAATGACTACGGCTGGGGTAGTACAAAAATAGTTACATTGATTGTAACTTCAGCAATAGCTATACTATGTTTCTTAATATATGAATTAAGAGTAAAAAACCCTATGATAGATTTTAAGCTATTCAAAATAAAGAGTTTTACTTCTTCTATAATCATAATCGGGGTAATATTCTTTGCATATATGCCTATATCCTATCTGATGAACTTCTATCTTGAAAAACAACTAGGCTATACAGTATTGAAATCAGGGCTTATTCTTGGAGTAGTAAGTGGTATTTCCTTCTTTATGTCTCCGATCTTCGGAATAATCTCAAAGAAGTTAGGAGCTAGAGTAACTTCCCTACTTGCTATAGTTTTTGTAACTCTTGGTGACTTCATGTTCGTATTTATGAATAGTACTAATAATATGAAGACTATCTACAGTGCATTTATTCTTGTGGGACTTGGTATTGGAGCAACCTCTCCGCTTTATCAAAGTGCTTTTGAAGAAGTTTCTCAAGACAAAAACGGCCTTGCCTCTGGAATATTAAATAGCTTCAGACAACTAACCGCTTGTCTTGCCATTGCATTAGTTTCAACTTTAAGCACTCACTTCACTACTGTGGCAATAGACAATACAAAAACTAAGATAATGGATGCAGTAAATAAGAACACAATACTTGAACAACAAGTAAAAACTACAATAAATGATAAGATAATGACTTCAAACACAAATTCAAATTCAACCTTTTCTAAAGAAAATGCTGATAAGATGATTGCTGCACAAGAAAAACAGGTGCTATCCACTGTTCCAGATAAGATGAAACCAGAAGTGAAAGAAAAGTTTTTAGTACAAACTAAAGAAATTTACTCAATAATTGATGAAGCTTCTACTATCAAATCTGATGAAAGCAATAAGGTTTATAATAAATGTTTTCTAATCACAGCAATCGTTGCTGCTTTAGGACTACTTGCAGTACCTTTTAATAAGAAAAGAACTGAAGATCTTCCAGAAGGAGAATCTGAAGTAGCTGTATAGCTTAAATAAAATTAGCCATAAAAATCCCTCTTCTCTATAATAAGAAAAGAGGGATTTTATATATTTTTTTCTGCAATTATTCTTTAGAAGTGGCATTATTACTATAAATTCTTATATTGTTATATTCTTTACTTGTTATATTCTTTTAAATTTATAATCATAAGATTATATAAAGTAGTCCTTTTTATCAAAATCCTTATAGCGTCTTTCTATTAACATCTGACTTTGCTAATGTATACATGGAAAATCTGATAGACTAAAAATATATATCCGAAAACTCAATCTCCATCCCCTGAATTAATCTATTATCATTTTCCATAAAATTAATGCTACTAAGGGCATTTTCTTCGGAATTACGCTTGTTACTGATCTTCTTATTTGGAAACATTACAGTAAAGGTACTTCCCATACCCTCTTGGCTATCTAGAAGAATCCTACCATCTAAAGCCTCCACTAGGAGCTTAACTAAATGGAGACCTAAGCCAGTTCCTTCCGCTTGACGAGATAGTGTTGTATCAGCCTGTCCAAACTTCTCAAATATAATTTCCTGTCTGTTTTTAGGTATTCCTATACCTTGGTCTTTAACTTCCACACATACCCAGCTACTCCCATCAACTCTTTTAGTATATATTCGTACCATTATATCCTTATCATTTGGAGTAAACTTTAATGCATTTGCTAAAAAGTTTAATATAATTCTCTCATATTTTTCCTCGTCCAAACCAATCTCTTTATACTGAATAGTTGATGCAAAGAAAATATTAATATTTTTTTGCTTGGCGTATAGTTCTACGGAGTTTATTATAGCCTTAGTGACATATACAATATCTAAATTTTTTTTATCTATTTTTATATTACCAGAGCTTATTTTGGTTATATCTAAAAGATTATTTACCAATCTTAGTTGTCTATTGGTATTCTGCTTAATACTCTTCAGATACTTAGCAACTCTATCACTATATTCATTTTTACAAATAAATTCTATAGCTTGTAATGCACTACATATTACTGTAATAGGGGTCTTGAACTCATGAGTAATTAGGTACAAAAACTCATCCTTAAGCTTCATAGAAGCTTCCAAGGCTTCATTTTTCTCTTTTTCATACCTTATTCTTTCCTCATCATGCTTCTTAATCTTTTGGTGATACTCTATCATCTCTGTAATATCTCTATGATTTGATACTATAGCTATAACGCTATTGTATTTATCTAAAATAGGAATAGCACTAACTTCCACGTATTTCAGTGAAATCGAATCTTTTATTATGAGTTGACGACTTCTTACACATTCTCCCCTTGCTGCTCTTTGGGTAGGTAAATCCTCCATTTTAATTGGTTCATTATTAAAATCCAGAAATTCAATATCAGAATTTTTATCAAAGATTGTACCTTTATGTTTTATACGTGGATACAACCTCAATGCTGCCTTATTTAATAGTGAAATATTGCAATTCTCATCATATACTATAAATGGGTCAGTTATGTTATCTAAGATTATCTCTAAAAATTCTTTGTGCATCCTTACTTTTCTATCCTGCTCATACCTCTCACTTACATCTCTTAGTGATACTAGTGCATAAACTAGCTTATCTTCCTCATAAATCGGAGTCCCACAATAGCTGTAATATGCAGTTTTGTCTGGCCTAACAGCCTTGAGTATAATATTATCAATGCTCTCTCCTCTTAAAACTCTTGCTGTAGGAAGTTCGTCCACATCTAGTCTTGTACCGTTTTCATAAAAATACTCAGTGTGCTTTATACTATCTCCTAACTTTTTGAAGTTATCTATATCATAAAAATAATCCTTTGCCTTTTTATTTAAATAACTAAAATGCCCATCTGGATTAACTATAATAAGTGCATCTGTCATATTGTCAGTAATAGCCTCAAGTTGGTTTTTTTGAGCTCTTATTATTTCATTTTGCTTCTCTATAGTCTTTCTATATAGCACTGCTTCAGTTACATCAATAAAATTACAAAATATATATTTAATCTCCTCTTCAATTTTTATTGGAGTTATGAATGAATTCCAATAACATTCACCCTTTATATAATGATTATATTTGAATTCTTTAAGTTGAGCAGTCTTTTCAGTTTCAATTGCTTTTTTTAATACTTTTTCACCCTCACTGCCGCTCCAGTCCAAAGAAAATTCATATATATATTTACCAAGTAAGTCAGTAGTATGAGCATTCTTCCCTCCCCATCCTACAACATAGGTATTGTTGCATCTTATTAATTTTAGATCTGGAAAAGTAAATACACATACAGCAGAGGTTTCACTTTCCATTAACTGCTTAAGATATAAATCATTATCAATAACATTATGCTCCAAGATTATGCCTCCATTCATATACAGGTAACAAGCTTCTTTTCCCATTGATGTTCTACATCTAAACATCATAATTTACCTAGATATAACACATTTTTAGTTTCAACACTTTAAATATACATCTTTTTACAATACACTTCCACGGATATTGCTCGACATTTATTGCTTGAAATTCCCAACTTATTGGTATTTAATATATTTTTCTTTTCAATATCTATTTTTTCTTAAAAAATAGTACTATTTTCTATATATTAATATAGTACTTTTAAATTTTCCTTTAAGAAATACTATGAACTTTAGAAATATAATTTTCTACAAGAAAAACAAAATCTTTCATTATACTTTTATTAGATTATCATATTTCATGGTGAATTACTAAAGAATAACCAAAAGTCATGACTAATAAGGAAAGCAAAGAACTGAACATTCTTATAAGCCGATATATCTTCATTAGTTGCTAAGTCCTGTGGCACAATTCCAAGTCTACCTTTTATTTTTTTCTGTTTCTATCAATTTCTTCACCAAAAAATTTCACTTCACCGGAATCGTGCTTTAATATGGTTGAAAGTATATTTATAGTTGTACTTTTTCCTGCACCATTAGGCCCTAGAAGTCCAAGGATTTCGCCTTCATAGAGATCAAAGCTTAAGCCATCAATGGACTTGTTTTCTTTATAATACTTCTTAAGATCTTTTATTTCTAATATTTTTTCATTATAATCACATCAACATCTATATTAGTCTCTAGTCCTAATACTTGTAATCAACCGAAAGGTTGATTAATATAGTTGGTTTAAGCCTAAGTATGTAAAAGCCGTTGCCTATTTGTATATTTATGGTTATATAATATATAATTTGATTAACCCTTGATTGCAAGTAGTTTTTTATTGACTTATATCAGAAGAAGTAATAGAGGTTGAATTAAGGGGTTTAAAACTAATACACAATGTTATATGACCAAATTGGTATGATTTTTTAAATAAAAGTAAAAGGAACTCTTTCCAGAGTTCCTTTAAAAAAGCTTTATAACTAGCACTATTTTTTAATAGAGCTATTAAAAAAATATCTTTAAGTTTGTTGTGCTTGTACCCCACTGTTTAATGAAACTGAAGTTTCATCATTCTTTGGAGGCATTATTGCATTTTTAATTGTATTCTTTTGAGCTTCTGTTATTGTTCCACTTGTAACTAAACTATCTAATGGATCAACAAAATCTGATGCATCAGAAGTTACACTTTTATCCATTGCAGCTTTAAGAGCAGCTTTTACGACATTCTCTTGATCAGAAGAGATAGTTCCACTTGAAACTAGACTACTTAACTGATTATCAATTTGATGAGCTCCTTCTGGTCTTTTATGATGATGTGCTCTTGCGGCATCTTTAAAGGTAGACTTAATTGAATCAGCCTGGTCCTTAGTTATTACCCCACTACTTATAAGCGAAGTTATTGGATTCGTTGGCTTACTGCCATATGTACCAGCTATATTTGACTGTCTCATAGTTGAGAAGGCATCTTTAATAGCAGTTTCTTGATCTTCAGTAATAGTTCCATTAGATACTAAGCTGCTTAGCGGATCAGTAAAGCCAGTATTTTGAGTTGCTTGTATTAAATTAGGGTTAGATTGATAAACGTCTTGATCCTCATAATCATTACGGCGAACCTTTGATGTTTGTTGATTTGAGTTTGAAACTTGTGTAGTATTCCCTATATACCAGCTATTAGAAACTCCACTTATTGTTGACATACTATCAACTCCTCTTCACATATTTTTATTTAAGTTTTACGATTCATAATCAAGTATACTTTTAAGTTGCTTGTAAAATATCAAAATAATGTGTGAAAAATATGTGACTGAGGTAAATTAAACCAAATACTTCCCCGAAATATCTATCTATTCAAACTCAACCTTACCTTTAAAAACAAGATCCATATGAAAATTACACTTATTTTTTCCTCCAAACATTGAGTTATCTCCAATTGCTATATGGTATGTACCACCAGCTTTTTCATCTAAAGGAGTATACCCTATAATTTCTGTGACATTGTCATTTAATCCTATACCAAATTCACATAAAATATCTGAATTTAGAGGAAGATTTTTCAGGAAGTCCTTAAACGTATCTGAATTAGAATTAACAATTTTGCCTTCTTTAAATTCTAACCTTAATCCTTCAATTTTTGCATCCTCTAAAAATGCCTGTTCTATTAAAATTGATCCCTCAGCATAATTTTCAACAGGTGCTATATACACCTCACCACAAGGCAAGTCCCCATCACCAGCATCTATATACCAGGTTCTATCTTTCAAAGATAAACTAAGCTTTTCATTATCTCCAGTTATTATTGTCATTGAAGTATTATTCTCTAATTCACTTACTAAAGACTTAGCCTTCATATGCAATTTATCGTAGTCTATATCATAAGCTTTTAACATCCTAGCTTTATATTCTTCCTCTTTCACTGTACTTTCTAAGGCATTTTCAGAGGTAGGAATTCTTACTTGTACAAACTTTTCCTTTGTAGCTAAAACATCAAATAATCTTTTCATATAAGCTCTATATAAATTCAATTTTTCTTTTGGAAATTCATCATGTGGTCTTACTGGTGCATAAGCACATAGATCAACTACAACATCAACATCTTGAAAGTGCTGAAAACTTTCTTCATCTATTTCTTTTTCCTCTGCTTGGTTGAATAAATTCCTATAGTAAAGCCTTGAGTGCTGATATTTTATTGGTATTGCTCCATTTTTTTCAACTGCTTTGCTAAAATTATTAAGAAGTTCTTTATATTCATCCTCTCCCCATAGTTGAAGCAAAACCTTATCTCCTTTATTTATCTTAATTGCCTTTACAAGCTTTTCAATCAAACTTTCATTAAACATATAACTTCCCCCAGGATACTCATTCTTTTTTTACCACCTTATAAATACCATTATTCCTCTCTAATAAGTTCTCAGATACCATAGCTCTTCTTATAGTACAGAAATCCTCATTAAAGTCAGCAATAATTATATTTACCTCTCTCTCCGTATACTCTTTTCCATCTACAAAGCTTTTTAAAAGTTCTTCTAATATTATTCTTCTTTTCTTTTGCTGCACTGGAATAGATTTTAAGGTACCATATTCAAAAAAGCTTTCAATAACTTTTTTTCTATAATCCTCTTCTCTTTGCTTTTCTAAGGTCTTATCTGAAATATCTGTTTTAATTAAATCTTTTAATGATAAATTCAGTATTTCATAATTTATAGAATACATCACATAATATTGCTCCTTCTTCGAAGTAACTATTCCTGCATCTTCTAACTTTTTAAGGTGAAAAGAGACTGTTGAAGGAGCTAAGGCAAGCCTCTCGGCAAGAAGTTCAACATACATAGGCTCCTTAATTAAATTGTTTATTATAAGTAGCCTAGATTTATCTGAAAGACATTTAAACAGACTTATTGAATCAAACTTTTCCATAAAATTTATTCTCCTTAAACTGTTTGCTTTATGTATAATTTGCTAAATGTCTCTTTTATGTTTTCTGCCGTATCTATTTTTAATTCTTCGAGAAATTGATTATAAACATCTCCATTTGCTTTTGCCTTATCATAATTAATCTTCCAACTTGCTGGAATCCTAGTAAAAAAATCCAAATAAGTTTCATATAACCTTTCATATTGGGCTTCATCATCACTTAAATGCAGTCCATATACCTTTTTTATACTTGCTTTGAACACAGTTTCAAATATTTCATAAATGTTTAGTTTAACTTTTTCATGTATAGCTTCATCCTTTGCTTCTGAATTATTTAGTTTTTCTATGTTAGTCTTTATAGTTTCTTGACTTTCTTTTAGTTCCTTTATAAATTCTTCAATTAAGTTGCTAATATTCACAATATCACCTCTTATTTAATTAATAACCTTATATGTAATATAATAACAACTAAAACAAAACAGTCAATTCTATTTTTATATTTATAGAATTAAATCTTAGTTTTTATTAATTGATTTAATAAAAGCAACCAATCAATCGCTTTTTGTGTATGTTACTTTTCTATACAACATGTATGAATTTGGACAGGCTGCTAGAAGTACCTGTACCACAATTCTTACAAACTTATTAAGATTTAAGTAAATTAGCCAAATCTCTATTCTTACTTCGTATATTCTTATTGTGAGGTGATTTTATGGATTATAATAACATAGAAAAATTAGTTCTTTTATGTAGAGAAGAGAATACTGATGCAAAAGAAGCTTTAGTAGCTGAGTTTACTCCTTATATAATTAACCTAGCTAAGAGGACCTATATAAGCTGTTACGACTTTGAAGATATCAAAAACGAGTGCTACTCAACACTTTTTAAATGTGTTAGATTATATGACATGAAAAAGCATAGATTCGTTTCCTATGCCACAATAGCTATAAGAAATTCCGTTAATCTTCTTATTAGAAATTCTTTAAATAAGAAGCCAAAGGAAGGTATAGAATATATAGATATTGATGAAAAGATAGACAATCTAGAGATTTGTGATGATTTAAATATTGAAGACTTTATATGTCATAAGCTCCTATTACTAGATTTAGACAAGGCATTAAAAAACTTATCTAAAGAAGAACGAGAGTTAGTTAACTTTATATATTTTAAGGATTATACTTTCAAACAATATGCTGATTTGAAAGCTTTATCTTATCATAAGGTAATGGGAATGAAGGAAAAATTACTGGCTAAGCTTAAAATTAATGCACTATATAACAACAGTTACCAATCTAAGAAATTACTTAATTAGGTTGTAACTCTAAAACTGAAAAGTCTCTTTTAGCTAGATATTAGAATTGTAAGCAACTAACAAAAACTTCCTGAAGTCAACATACTTTAGGAAGTTTTTATTATTTCTTTTATAACCACACATATAAATTAAGTTATAATTAAGTGTAACTTTTTCTAATTATTTCCGAATAATTGATGTAAGACAAAATAAGGGGGAGAAAAATGCAAGAGGATATAGTGTAAATGTTAATATGAAAGTGCATAAAAGTTCCAACATCAAAATGTAGGAATTT
>NZ_JAABNO010000031.1 GCF_009928445.1 Clostridium sp. C8-1-8
AAATTCCTACATTTTGATGTTGGAACTTTTATGCACTTTCATATTAACATTTACAAATTAATTTCAATCTTAAAAAATTGAGTTAGCTAATATATAGAGTGAAGCCAATTAACGGAAAGCCTAAACTAAATACGGAAAAATAAAAAAAACTAAATTGAAAATCGTAAAGTTCATTGATGCTAACACCACCACTCAAAGAGGATAAATTTTTAAATCACCCCCACGTCCTACTCATTTAAAATACATTTGAATCGTATGATGTTGGATAGTGTTAAACTGTTTATTAGAATTACACTCATAATAAATACCTTAAAGTAATGCAAATGTGTTTGTTTGAAATTGTTTTATCGATTAATAAATAAGTGTTTGTTAAGATTATAGATTTCAAACAAACAAAATGGTATACTGTATACATCAAGTAAGTTATACCAAAGGAGTTGTCATAGATATGAATATAGGATATGTAAGGGTAAGCACCGTTGAACAGAATGATGCTAGACAAGTTGAAGCATTGGCTAAACACAATATTGAAAAGTGGTTCAAGGAAAAGGTATCAGCTAAAGATACAAACAGACCTCAGTTACAAGCTATGTTAGACTTCGCTAGAGAAGGAGATACAATATACATACATGATTTTAGTAGACTTGCTAGAAGTACAAAAGACTTGTTAGAACTGATAGAGGTACTTCAAGCCAAGGGTATTAACCTAGTTAGCAACAAAGAGAACATTGACACCTCTACACCAACTGGTAAGTTGATGCTTACTATGATAGGTGCTATAAATGAATTTGAACGTACGAACCTTTTAGAACGACAAAGGGAAGGCATAGCATTAGCTAAGGCTGACGGTAAGTATAAGGGTAGAAAGGAAATAGGTTATCCTTCTAACTGGGAAGAGGTTTATAACCAAATGAAACAAAGAAAAATTACTGGTAACAAAGCTATGGAATTACTGGGACTTAAACGAAATACATTCTATAAATTGGTGAAGGACTATGAACAGTAGGTTTGTAGTTCTTTTATATTTTGTAGTTGTCCCATTCCGTTTAATCAGCTTGTTATCAAATCATAAGGGTTATATAAATCCCCTTAAAAGATGATAAAAAGGTGGAATGTAAAAATGAGTAAAGGTATTTTAGAAATGAACAATGGAAGCAACAACAATAATGGTGGGGAAAAGAAAGAAACTGCTTTAAGATTCTTAAAAGAGGGAGAAAGCCTTATAGTAGGAATCCCTTCAATAAAGGAGTTCTACTTAAAGCAAATCGTTAGTGTGTATGATTCAGTAATCAACTCCCCTGTAATACTTCCAACAGTTGTAGAAAAAGGTGAGAAAACACTTTATGATGCAGTGGTTAAAGAATTATGGAATGACTATGACAAAGAAAAAGGCAGTAAGGATGAAGAGAACAAGAAGGTTCTTAACAAAATCAATGCTTTAAAAAGACAAGACTATGTGTTCTTTGGAATGAAGGATATTAACACTGGTGAGGACATCATCCTATCAATGGGAATCAACTTAGAAGAGGGTAGAAGGAACAAAGCAGGGAACAACTTTTATCAAGCTATTACTAAGATGGAAAAGCATTTAAAGAAGTTCCCATTAGAGATAACTAAAGGTTCAATGGGGTCATGGACAATACTTCCGTACATGGAAGATTTAACGGATAAACAAGAAGTAAATTTTAAAGCTGCAACAGAGATCAGAGAAGAAGTTTATACATCAGTATTCTTCAAATCAAATGAAGAGAAACAAGCTTCCGATATAAGAAAGTTTGGAAAGAAATTTGGATTCAATGTTGAAAGAGTAGGTATTTCAGCAGACGAACTTTCTAGCGAGGAGATTAATACAAGTGTAGAGAAGTATTGCTTCTAATTAGGAAAAGGGGAGAATAGTCCAAATACCAAGTTAACGGAACACGAAGATCTACACACATTTTAATAATGTTTATGTCGAGGATCTAGTTCAATTGTTAGGATATATTAACATAAGGTTATAGCTGAGAATAGTGTTGAAATATATCCTACTCATATACAAAATTAACCCAATGTTATACAATTAAATTAGGTTGTAATTGTAAAATATGATTACTAATTAATTATAGATATTTGGAGTAATTTATGTTGGATGAAATTAAGTGGCTAGAACCTTGGGATTCACTTTGCACAAAATCAGACTCTTTTGAAAAGGAACTTTACCACGAAGTTGGAATACTTCATATATTGTATGGTAGAAAAGTTTCAGCAATAGGAAGAAGATATGACTGTGATGATTTTTTATTTAGAGTGTATGATTCGGAGTTTGAATATGTAGTAGTACACTTAACCTATTCTAATTCTGTAATGGAAAAGATTAATCCGAAATATCCTAGAACAACCGTATTTAAAGATTTGGATACTTGGATTAATGAATGTATGATACCAGCACATTCAGAGTATATGATTGATGAAGAAGAATAGTTAAAAATAATGGTCAATATTCTGATATTATTAATTTGGTGAGTAAATTTCTTTTGCTACGTCTCAACAGTAAAAAATATGAAATAAAGATAAGTGGTGGTTAATTGTGTTAGAGTTTATAGCTAAAATATATCTGTTTAAAGAAAATGGTGGTGTCATGATAGGAGACGGGTGGTCTGGTATGATGCCTTCATTTAATATGGATGGGGACTTAATAATGTCACGGATTATAGCATATGAACCTTTAACAATAGAACAATGGCATGAAGTTTTGATTCAGTTGCCATATGGTAATGAGTTTGAAGAAATAAAACAAAGACTTAAGAATAACTATGAGTTTAAACTTAATGTTGGTGGCAAGGTACTTGGAAAAGGTATAATAACGTATATTGATTAGTTAACAATATACGGAATTAAAAATAATTTAGTTATATTAAGAAGTCTATTGTATCTTATTCTTTATTTATGATAAAATTATTGTAGTTACAAGGTAATCAAAACCTACTATAGCAAATACATATAAACCACCTTACTGCTAACTTACTGCAAATTCAAGGGTTAAGGGCAGTGAGAGAGTTAGTATAAACTATTTATGATATAACTTCTAAACCACCAGCAACTATTGAGTGGGAATAGAAAAATCCTTTAGAAATCAATAAAAATGCTAATTATAAGTGTCTACGATATTTCTTAGTTTATAAGAATGTCGTAGACACTTTTTTGTAAGAAGGTTCTTGAAATGACTTTTTTTCGCTACCAAACATAAATTAAATAGTAATTAGCTCAAAGCTATTTATTAGTGGAATATTTTCATAGTAAATATTAATTTTGTACTATATAAAGAATTCTGATAATGATGTAAAATATTACGATAAATGTTATATGAATTGAATAACAATAACCTAATATATTCTCTCTTTTTACTCTTTATTTGAATAGCATTCGTAACGTTGTTGAGATTAAGATACATAAGACTTATAGAAAGTGAATGGCTAAATAAAGAGTAAAACTGTATGTTGGAACGTAGTGAGTTTGCAGTTTTAGCAGTGGAATATGACAAAATCATTTTAATTCTTTGTGCAAGCTCATCTAAGTATCGGATCACTGACTATTTAATTTCAGCACAGTGCTTTAACAGTGCAAAATATTAAGAAAAAGTTTAGTAGTAATATGCCTCAAGTTTCTTCTAATTGCTGGAAGGTTGAAGGACTTTTCCATAGCATATATAATAAGTAATATATATGAAAATTTACATAAGGTTTAATGTACAAAACGCTATACAAATATTGTTCAGAATGGCGGTTTGTAGTTCAGTAAAGTTCTCAAGTATGGTGTATATTGGGTAAGTAAAAGTATTGTGCATAAAAAAGGGGGAGACTTATGAAGAGGTTCAATGAAAAGGTTTTTATAGGTTTTATAGGGCTTGTATTGGCAGTTGCTTTTTTTGTGGTATGTAATACTGTTGGTAAAAAGACGGATAAAGTAATTAGCAAGGACTCAGATGGACAAGGGTGGAAAGCAGATACAACACCTATAACATTTGATTGGTATATTGACTTTTCGTGGTTTACAACTAAATGGGGAACTAACCCTGTATCAAAATATGTTACAAAGAAAACTGGGGTTAATTTAAATTTTATGATTCCAAGCGGGGATGAGACAGAAAAATTAAATGCTATGATTGACACTGGAAAGCTGCCAGACTTTATTACTTTAAGTGCTGGGGATGATGGATATAAGAGAGTTATACAGAGTGGATTAGCTTTACCCCTTGATAAATTGGCAGATAAATATGATATGTACTTTACAAAGGTGGCAGATAAAGAAAAGCTTGACTGGTATAAGCAAGATGACGGGCATGTATATTGTTATCCTAATTTTTCTAGTACTGTAACTGATGAAAGTTGGAGAGAGGAAAAGCCCTCTAATCAGACTTTTTTAGTTAGAAAAGATATTTACGAAGCTATTGGAAAACCTGATATGAGAACCCCTGAAGGTTTCTTAAATGCACTTGAAAAAGCTAAGAAACTATTTCCCATGGTAAATGGACAGGAATTAATTCCAATAGGCTTTCATGAGTTTACTGATTATGGCAACCTTTCACTAGGAACCATTTTGCTCAATTTTTTAGCAATACCTTGGGAGAAGGATGGAAAGATATATGATAGGGAGATGGATCCAGAATATATTAGATGGTTAAAAACTTTAAGAGAAGCTAATGAAAGAGGATTATTATCGAAAGATATATTTATAGATAAGAGAGCACAAATGGAAGAAAACGTTACGGAAGGAAGATATTTTGCTCTATTATATCAAAGCTCTGATATGGCTGCACAGCAGTTAAAACTATATTCTAAAAATAAAAATCAAATATATATGGCGGTGGATGGTCCTGCCAACTCTAAACTTGAACAACCTAAATTGTCTGGAGATAGTATTTCAGGTTGGACAGTTACATTGATTTCAAAGACCTGTAAGGATCCACAGAGAGCTATACGTTTTTTAAGTTACTTGATCAGTGAAGAAGGAAATAGGGACTTATACCTAGGTGTTAAAGGTCTTACATGGGATGAAGTGAATGGAAAGGAACAGTTTAAGCCTGAGGTTTTAGACTTACTAAATAAGGATAGAATAGCATTTGACAACAAGTATGGTGCAGCTAATACTTATTGGATGCTGGCGGATGATAACTTACAAGAAAAATGGACACCGCCTAATGCTGAGCCAATTAAGGAAATAAGTGATTGGGCAAGTGGAAAAACCTATAATTACTCCTTATTCGATGATATTAGTCCATATGGAAGTACTGAGGAAGGAATGAATTTATACAGAATTAATAGTAAGTGGCAAAGCACATTAAAGGACTTGCTTATTGCTGGGAGCGATAGTGAGTTTGATAGTATATTAAAGGAATTTAATACATATAGAAGTGAGAATGGATGGGACAAGATACAAGAATATAAGCAGAGAAGATATGAAGAAAACAAGAAAAAATTAAATTTAGTGAAATGATCGTAGCATTACTAACTTTAATTATTGGCTATGTTTAATAATATTGTTGAAATTAAGTGGTTATGAAGGAGATGCTATATTAATTCTTTGAGTAAGCTCATCTAAGCATCGGATGACTGACTGGGTAATTTCAAACAGTGCTTTAACAGAGCCTAATTATTATTTTATACATGCTGCAAATAGTCAAAAGCTTGGCTTTTAAAACAGATATAAATTAAATATACGTAGAAGAACTATATAAGTAGGAGCAAGATAAATGATAGATAAAGGGATAGTATTTTTGAAAAAAAAGGTTGTAAGCGTATTTACTAATAGTACTCTAATGAAGCGGTTAATCATAACATATATACTTATAATTGGAGTGCCTATAATAATTTTTTCTTTTTATACATTTGCCTCACTTTCTAAAAATGCTAAACAGGATACTATAAATAGAGCTAATTATGATCTCAATAATGAATATGATAGCGTTGAAAAAAATGTTTATATAATGAGAAACATAGTTAATTCTATGGAGGTAAATAGTGAAGTACTTGAATATCTGCAGTCTGATAATATGCAAAATGTGAGAAATTTAATAGATTTCAAGGATAGAACCTATAGACAGGTAATAAGCCTGCAAAATAGTAATCCTACAATAAAACAAATCAATATATTCACCGATAACTCAAAGACAAGTGAGTTGTGGCCTACGTTTTATAGAGTTGATAGGATTAGCCATAATGATTGGTATAGAAAGACTCTTGAAAAAAATGGCTCTGAATATTGGAATATCAATCATTATGATAATGATATAAAAATTAATTCTGCATATAATGATGAGTCAAAGGATCTTGTGGTATCTCTAAATAAGGATGTTGAGTATCAACATAATAAGTATTTAGGAATTAGCAGAGTAACAATGCGGTCTAAGGACTTTTTTCCAAAGATGTTTCAAGAAAATATCATGAAAAGTGGGCAGATATTTTTTATAAATAAAGATAATATGGACATAAAAACAGATGATAATAGTTTATTATTAAAAAACACTAGCTTTGATATGAAAAAGTTTAAGGAAGCTATAAAAGATAAGTTAGTATATGAAAAGGGACAAATAACCTATAGCCAAGGAAAAGAGGATTATATTGTATTGTACAAAGAGTCTCCAATACCAGATAATTACTTATTAAGCGTAATATCCACCAACAATATCTTACAGGGGGTGAAGGACTCTAGACTTGTACTGATTTGGGGATCTTCATTTTTGCTTATAATATTATCTGTTGTTATTCATTACTCAACCAAGAAAATTCTTAAGAGGCTGTACAAAATTATTAATGCAGTTAAGCAAGTGAGAAGTGGAGATTTGATGCCGAGTATTGAAGTATATGGTACTGATGAAGTAGGTGTGCTTGCCCATAACTTTAGACAAATGATGAAGACCATAGATTTGCTTATTAAAGAGAGTATAAATAAAGAGGTAATGACTAAGGAAGCAGAGTTAAAGGCATTAAAAACTCAAATAGACTCTCACTTTCTGTATAATACCCTTGAGAATATAAGAATGATGGCTTTAGTTGAAGAAAATTATATTGTATCTGATTGTTTGGCTTCTTTAGGAGATATGATGAGATATAACATGAAATGGAACAATGAATTTGTGCCCTTAAGTGAAGAAATAAAGCACATTAAGAATTACATAGCTTTAATGACTTTAAGATATGACTTTGAGATAGTTTTAGAGGTCGATATAGGTGAGGAATTTCTTAATAGGGAGATATTAAAGTTAACTATTCAGCCATTAGTGGAAAATGCAGTTAAACATGGTCTTGCTGAAAAACTAAGAGATGAGAATGGAATTATATATATATCTGTTCATACTGATGAAGACTATCTATATTTAAGTGTCATGGACGAAGGAAAAGGAATGGATACAAAACAAGTACAAGCACTACAAGAACATATAGATGGAACTGTGAATAAAAACTTTGGAGTTGGACTTAAGAATGTTAATGATAGAATAAAACTTTTTTATGGGAGTCAGTATGGTATTGTTATAGAAGCTCAAAAGTATAACTATACAAGAATGATCCTAAAGCTTCCTAATCAGCAAAAATAGGAGGCTAATTTATGAGAACTAGGGTATAAGATAAAATTTTAATATAGGATTTTAGGGGGGGATAAGCATTAAATAAAACTTTAGAAAACATTATGAAAGCATATACTATTATTACAATATATAGTGCAATAGTTTTAAGAGTTGATTCTTTTGAAGTACTATTCAATAAGTGAATTTGATAAAACTATTGGTAAAACAACTAAAGCATTTAGAAGCTGGGATAAAATAGGAACATTAAAACCTATTAGAGCATAGCAAAATGGATAAGATATTATTCACAAGAACAACTTAATCATTTTTTAGCGTCAAAGCAAGAAAATAACTTAAACAAAAAAATAATTGGATACTGTAGAGTTAGTTCCCACAAGCAAAAAGATGACCTTGAAAGACAAATTGAAAATGTTAAAACGTATATGTATGCCAAATGTCATCAACTTGAAGTTATTATTTATATAGTAATTGGAGTTAACTACAATAAAAAGGGATTGAATCAATTAATAGATATGATAACTAATTCAGAAGTTAAAAAGATAATGATTCTATATAAATATAGATTGTTGAGATTTGTATTTGAAGTTATAGAAAATCTATATAATAAATATGGAATAACTATTGAAATCATAGACAATACTGAAAAGACAGAGGAACAGGAATTAGTTGAAGATTTAATTCAAATTATTTCAGTTTTTAGTTGTAGATTGCAAGGTAAAAGAGCTAATAAAGCGAAGGAAATGATTAAGGAGTTGTTGGAGAATGATACTGGCCAAGAAAGTTAGAATTATTCCAAGTATAGAGCAGGAACAAAAGCTATGGCAATCTGTTGGAACTGCACGATTTATTTATAATTGGA
The DNA here is from genome assembly GCF_009928445.1 of Clostridium sp. C8-1-8. GTDB lineage: Bacteria > Bacillota > Clostridia > Clostridiales > Clostridiaceae > Clostridium_AR. Next base: position 8,421 of record NZ_JAABNO010000031.1, read on the forward strand.
CACTTGCAAGACAAGAAGAAAATTATAAGAATGGTAGGAAATTTATATCTGATAATGAGTTAAGGAAAGAAATAACTCAATTAAAGATAACAGAAGAGTTCAGATGGCTTAATGAGGTATCTAACAATGTGGCAAAACAATCTGTAAAAGACGCTTGTGAAGCTTTTAAAAGATTTTTTAAAGGATTAGCAGATAGACCAAGGTTCAAAAGCAAAAAAAAGTCTAAACCATCATTCTATAATGACAATATAAAGTTGAAAATTAAATCTAATATGATTTTAATTGAAAAAGTAGGCTGGATTAAAACAGCGGAACAAATACCAATGGGTGTTAAATACACAAATCCAAGAGTAAGTTTTGATGGTAAGTATTGGTTTATAGCCGTAGGCATAGAAAAAGAAAAACCAGTGGTGGAGTTAACTGATGAATCAATCGGTATAGATGTTGGAGTGAAAGATTTAGCTACATGCTCCAATGGTATGACTTTCAAAAATATTAATAAAACCAAAAGAGTTAAAAAGTTGGAAAAGAAATTATGTAGGTTGCAACGTAAAGTATCTAGAAAATATGAATTAAATAAAGAAGGGAGGGAGTTTGCCAAAACCAGCAACATTATAAAGATCGAAAAGCAGATTAAATTACTTCATAGAAAATTAGCAAACATAAGAAGTAATCATAGTCACCAAGCAACGAGTAAGATAGTGAAAACCAAGCCGTCAAGAGTTGTTATGGAAACACTTAATATCAAGGGTATGATGAAGAATAGACACTTATCAAAAGCAATAGCAAAACAATGTTTGCATGAGTTTAAAAGACAACTTCAATATAAATGTGAGTTCAATGGAATTGAATTTGTTGAAGCTGATAAATGGTATCCATCGTCAAAGACCTGTAGTGAGTGTGGTCATGTAAAACCAAAGATTTCATTATCTGAAAGGACATATATCTGTGAAGAATGTGGCTGCGTTGTAGATAGAGATTATAATGCAAGTTTAAATTTATCACGATATAAATTAGTAGTTTAACCACTTAAAAGATACTACTAATATGTACCATGCGTTGTATGGGAATTTACGCCCTTGGAGTGTTATATCAAACGAAAGTAGTATATTCTTTTGAAATATAAAATCGGACACGTTGAACAGGGAATTAAACAAGCTTTATAAGGTTTTGGCAACGGGATAAATGTGTATTCAGTTATGATTGTAGACGATGAACCAATTATCCGAATGGGATTGAAAAAAATAATAGCTTGGGAGGAATATGGGTTTAAGATTGTTTGTGAGGCACGAGATGGGGAAGAGGCATTGAAACTACTTGATGAACATAGTATAGATTTCATTGTATCAGATATTAAGATGCACAAAATAAATGGAATCGAACTACTAAGGACTATAAGAGATAAGAAATTAGATACTTTCGTATTACTGTTAAGTGGATATGATGAATTTTCCTATGCACAGGAGGGTATAAGACTTGGAGCCTTTGATTATATATTAAAACCAATAGATTCGGAAAAACTTAAGAACATACTGATTAAAGTGTATGAAAAACTTAAAATGAAAGAAAAGAAGGAGCAGGAATACAGCATAAACAAAATTATGTCAGGAGAGAAAATACTCTACGATTTGTTAAGAGGAAAAAACTTGATTATGATTGATGATTATATTACACAGTATAATCTACCGTTAATCAAAGGTAAAATTCAGGTGGCAATATTTGAAATAAATGACATTGTTGTTGGCAAAGATGACATAGATGATGATGCTCAGTGGAATAACTTAGAAGATAGATTTAGGAATATAATAGAAGAAGAGCTTAAGAAAAGTGATATAGATCATTTTCATGTTTTAGACGAAGACTTAGGAAAAAAGATTATTATAGTACAGACTGAAAGAGATATTGAACTACAAGCGTTTAATGAAAAATTTATATTCTGTCTAAAAGATATATTTAGAAGAGTAAATGAGGAATTACAAACTAAGATAAATGTAGGTATTGGCAATTCCTATAATCAGATATACAGTATTTACAAAAGCTATTTAAATGCAAAAGAAGCACTAAGATATAAATATGTATTAGGTACAAATAGGATGATACATATAAGTGAGTTGCAGGAAAAAAGGCAGGAGAATTTTGTTTACCCAGTAGAAAAAGAAAAGGCACTTATTGACTCAATAATTTTAGGTAAAGAAGATTCGCTAAATATGCTTAGGGAGTTAACTGAAGAAATAGCTCAAATATTAAACTTTGATATGTTCAAGATTAATATTGCTTTCACGCAGGTCATATATGATATTTATAATACTGTACTGAAAAAATATAGTTTCTTAGAGGATGTTTATGATTTAAGTCAAATGATAAAGGTTGGATTTATGGGTGTTGACACCTTTGAGGATATTGAAAAGCAGCTCACAGATAATATTATGGGGCTTATAGGGGCTATAAAGGAATACAACCTAAATCAGAATGATAATATAGTTCAAAAGGCTTGTGAATATGTACTAAGTAATATAGATAAGGATATAAAATTAACATCAATGGCTTCTTACTTAAATATAAGCAAGAACTATCTATGTTCCATATTCAAACAGCAAACAGGAGAAAACTTTTTGGAGTATGTAACTAAGGCTAAGATGGAGAGAGCGAAGATATTATTAAAGAAGCATGACTATAAAGTCTATGAAGTCAGTGAGGTTTTAGGCTATAGGGAAACTGCTTATTTTAGTAAACTCTTTAAAAAGCATACGGGATACAATCCAGCGGAATATAAAAAGTGTATTTTGTGATGGAAAAAATAATATGCAGTTTAGTGAAATTAAGTGGTCAGTCATCCGATGCTTAGATGATCTTGCGCAAAGAATTAATATGATTTTTTTCATATTAATTCTAATAGCTCTCTCATATAGCATCTTCTTCATGACCAATTAATTTCAAAATATTATTATATATAGGGAACCCTTATGAAAACTTAAATTATACTTGTTATAAAATGCCGGTTTATTGGGATTATTGGGCATGTATAAATTATAATATATGAAGGTTATAGAAGAGCTAGTTAGCATAAAAAGTAAATAGTTAAAGTATATTGCCTGCCAGAGTTTCCTTATAAATATTAGCAAAGGCAGATGCTCAAAAAAATCACTGAAGAATTGCTTCAGTGATTTTTTTGTCTAGGAATAAATAAGTTTTTAGGTAATAAACTTGATAATTATTTTCATGTAAATGTTTAAATTCAGTAATTTTTTAGTACTCAATCGTAATTTCGTACCATTTTAGTAAAATGCCATTTAATATATCATAAATATTGTAAAAACAAATCAGGGGGGGAAATAAAATGAAAAAAAAATTGCTTTCAGCAGTACTAGTGGGGATGTTTTCTATAGGTTTAATAGGATGCGGATCTGGTTCTGCTGATACTTCAAAAACTGCTGATGCAGGAAGTGCATCAAAGGACAAGGTTAATTTAAACGTTTGGATAATGCCTAATAGTGGAACTCCAGATAAGGACTTCATGGAGATTATTAAGCCTTTCCTAGACAAGAATCCAAACATAAAGGTTACACCTACTGTATTAGACTGGGGTTCAGCTTGGACTAAAATCACTGCAGCATCAACTAGCGGACAAGCACCTGATATTACTCAGCTAGGTAATACATGGGTTTCAGCTGTAAGTGCAATGGGAGCATTAGAGGATTTAACTCCATATTATAAGGATTTTGGAGGGGACGATGCTTTTGTAAAGGCTACTCTAACTACAACTGGTATAGAAGGTAAGAAAGAAAGATATGCAATTCCATGGTTTATAGATACTAGAGCTATTTATTATAGAAAAGACGCTTGCGAAAAAGCAGGAGTAGATCCTAAAAAGGATTTTGATACATGGGACAGCTTTAAGGCTGCATTAAAGAAATTAAACGGAGTGGAAATCAACGGAAAGAAGATGGCTGCTCTTGGAATGCCAGGTAAAAACGACTGGAATGTTGTTCACAACTTCTCATGGTGGATATGGGGAGCAGGTGGAGAATACATTAAAGACGGTAAGGCAGTTATAAATTCTCCTGAAGCAGTAGAAGGAATTAATTACTATGCAAGTTTAGCTGCAGATGGTTTAATGCCTAAGGCAGCTTTAGAAAAGAATTCATCTGAAGTTGAAGCGTTGTTCAATAGTGGTGAATATGCAACTATTTTCTCAGGTGCTTACCTTGCACAAACAATAAAAAATGAATTTGCAAAGGATAGCACTAAATCTTTAGATCCTAGCAAAGTTGGAGTTGCTATAATTCCAAAAGGACCAAAAGATAGATATGCATTCTTCGGTGGAAGTGATTTGTCAATATTTAAATCTTCAAAGAATAAACCAGAAGCTGCTAAGCTTTTAGCTTATCTTGCATCAGCTGATGCACAGGTAGCATATGCTAAGAAACACGGTAACTTGCCAGCTAATGCTAAATCATTTGATGACAAATTTGTAACTGATGATCCTATGTTATCTGTATTCAAGCAACAATTACAATATGGTAAATCATATCCTTCAATCCCAGGTTGGGCTCCATCAGAGTCATTATTACAAAAAGGATTATCCAATGTATGGGACAATGTAATGGGTGTTAATGGAGCATATGATCCTGCTAAGAATAAGAAAGAGCTAGATGCAACAGTTAATGATGTTAATGCAGTTCTTAGTCAGCAACAATAATAGTTAAGTTAAATTATACAGGGGTTAACCCTGTATAATTTATATCGTATATATATAAGCGGTTATAGGAGGAAACATATGGAGATAGAAAAAAGTCCCAATACAGTGACAACAGCTAGACCCAGCATTATACAAAAAATACGAAAAAATAAATTTGCATATTTACTTATAACACCAGCAGTAATCGCTATGATAATAGTACAGCTTATACCTATGATGCAAGGGTTATATTTTTCAGTGCTTAAGCTTAACCAGTTTACATTGAAACAATTTTTAAACGCACCTTTTGCTGGCTTTGATAATTTTAATAAGGTTCTGTTTGATACCTCTAGTAACATGCGTTCAGGATTCTTAGAAGCCCTTAGAAATACAGGTATATATGGATTTTTTTGCAGTGTATTAGTTATAGTTTTAGGCTTGGCATCAGCCATGGTAGTTAATAGAGAATTTAAGTTTAGAGGAATAGCTAGAACTTTATTATTAACTCCTTGGGTTGTACCTTCTTATGTAGTTGGTATGTTATGGGGATTTATGTGGCAGCAAGACACAGGAATTATCAATAGAATACTAGTGGATTGGCTACATATTCTTCCAACTAAACCTTTTTGGCTTACTGGACACAATGTACTTGCAGCAATAATAATACCTACAATATGGAGAAATGTTCCGCTTGTAATGATAATGCTTTTAGCAGGGCTTCAAAATATATCTGATGACTTTTATGAGGCAGCAGAAATAGATGGAGCGAATGGAATACAAAAGTTTAGAAATATTACATTACCATTACTTAAACCGGTAATTGGTATTCAAATGTTATTTGGGCTAATTAATTATATATATTCTTATAATATTGTTTCAATGATGTTTGGACATGGTGCTGGATATCCAGGTAAGTGGGGAGATCTACTAATGACCAATATCCAGAGAAACTCGTTCCAGACTTGGAACTTTGGTACTGGTGCAGCAGCTACTATCGTTGTAATGATATGTGTTCTCTCACTTGTGGCAATATGGTATAGAGTATTTAGAGATAGTTTGGTGGTGGATGAATAATGGCTATTAGTTACGTACAAAGCGTTAGAAGAAAAAAGAAAGTAAAGCATATAGCAGCGAATATTATATTATTTATATTAATAGTATGTAGTATATTCCCAATACTTTGGATGGTCTTAAGTTCATTAATGACTCAAGGAGATCTAGCAACAGGTACTCTAGGAAAGCCAAATCATTGGCACAACTATGTTGAAATGTGGCAAAATATAAACTTCTTTGCATATCTTAAGAACAGTTTAATTATTTGTGGTGTAACTACTTTAATTACCTTAGGTTTAGCAATTTTTGCTGGATATGCAGTAGCAAAATATAAGTTTCCTGGCTCCGGTATATTCGGGGGGACAGTTCTTGCCACCCAGATGATACCAGGTATGATGTTTTTGCTACCTCTATATATAATGTTTATCAAGATTCAAGAAAACTTTGGCATAAAAATAGTAAATACTTATCCAGGAGTAATTATAACTTATTCCGCATTCTTTATTCCATTTAGTATTTGGATACTTAGAGGTTTTTTTGCAACTATACCAAAGGAGCTAGAAGAAGCAGCTCGTATAGATGGATGTTCAAGATTTGGAGCGTTAATAAGGATAATATTACCGATTTCTACTACAGGTATTATTGCAACAGGTATATATATCTTCTTAATGGCTTGGGATGAACTTCTTTTTGCTTGGGTACTGACTACAGATATTTCTACTCAGACAATTCCAGTTGGAATAAGACTTTATGTTGGTAACTATCAAAATAGATATGATTTAATGATGGCAGCAAGTGTTGTAACTACAATTCCAGTTCTAATAATATTCTTCTCACTTCAGAAGAAGTTTATTAGCGGTATGACAGCAGGAGCAGTTAAAGGATAAATATTTTATTTATATAAAAATAGGGGTTTAAGATAAAATCCCTATTTTTCTTAGAGTAGTTAATTAAAGTGTTATATCTGCTAAGAAGAATAGATATTCCTAGCTCAGTTATTAAGTTATAAGTGTCCGATAATCCCCAGAAGACGGGATTATCGGACAAGATAAGGAATACTATAATCTTATGTAGGTATATGTTTAAGATATAAGGAGTGTTAATTTGTGAAAAGTAAAAGGCTATATTTAAGTATAGGGATAATATTAACCGTAGCTTTAATAACCTTTATTGGAATAAATATTATTAAAAGTGAAAGAAAGGACTCAAATATGAAGCAAGCTGGAAAAACGAATAATGAGAAAATGAAGTTAGTATTTGAAGACGACTTCAATGAAAATGGAGCACCAAATAAAGATAAATGGAGATATGACCTTGGAGGATCTGGCTGGGGAAATGAAGAAAAGCAGTGCTATACTGATGAGCTTTCTAATGCTAAGGTTCAGGACGGAAAGCTGATAATTACTGCAAAAAAAGAAAAATATAACTTTAATGAATATACTTCTGCAAGGCTTTTAACTAAACAATCCTGGCTCTATGGAAGATTTGAAATAAAGGCAAAATTGCCAAAAGGCACAGGAACTTGGCCAGCAATATGGATGATGCCCGAGGATAGTGCTTATGGATCATGGCCACAAAGCGGAGAGTTAGACATAATGGAGCATGTTGGCTTTGATTATGGCACAATACATGCTACGGCACATTCACTAAAATATTATTGGAAGGCAAATACACAGAAAACTGCACAAGTAAAAGTTGATAATGTTGATACTGAATTTCATGTATATGCTATGGAGTGGAGACCTGATAGGATAGACTTTTTTGTAGATGATAATAAGTATTTTTCTGTAGAATATGATCCTAAAACTGATAAAGAGGAAAAATGGAAGTCATGGCCATATGACAAACCATTCCACTTAATATTGAATATTGCAGTTGGCGGCAGCTGGGGTGGACAAAAGGGCATTGATGACAGTATTTTCCCACAATCTATGGTAGTTGACTATGTGAGAGTTTATGACCTTGGAATAAAGAAATAATTATAATTTTTATTGGAGGGTATTATGGTAGAAAAAATAAAAAGTTCAGCATGGAATTTCATTGGAGAAAATGGTGAATTTGTGTTGGACAACCCACACAAAACTAATGGTTTATATTTTCCACTAGCAAATGAAAATGGAATGATGAGTTCAATAACCCCATTACTAGCAGGAGATATTAAGGTAAATCAGAATGCCTTTCTAATGGAACCAACATCAATAAGAAATTTAAATTTTTCATCAACCTCAAGAAACTTTTGGCTAAGTTTTAATGAAGGTACTTCCTGGTCAGCAGCAGGAAACTCTTCTGCTCAAATGAAGCTTAGCTTCCAGGAGGATAGTGAAGAAACTGTAAGATTACATGGTGGATTTCTATGGCAAAAGGTTGTAAGAGAAAATAAAACCCTTGGTGTAAACGCAGAGATAACAAGCTTTGTGCCTGTTAGGAAGCATAATGTTGAATTGATGAAAGTAACAATAAAAAATATTAAGGCAGAAAAAATAAGCTTTACTCCTACTGCTGCTATACCGATTTACGGACGCTCTGCGGATAATATAAGGGACCATAGACATGTCACCTCTTTGCTTCATAGAATATATACAAATGAATACGGAGTTGTTGTTACACCGACTCTAACTTTTGATGAAAGAGGACATAAAATTAATACACTGTCTTATTCTGTTCAGGCAGTGCAAGAAGATGGAAAGGAGCCCGTTGGATTCTTTCCAGTAGAAGAAGAATTTATAGGAGAAGGAGGCAGCCTTCAATGGCCCGAGGCTGTTGTAAGGAATCTGACAAGCTACTGTAAAAAAGGAGCTAATATAAACGGATACGAAGCAATAGGAGCAATAAGATTTGAGGAATGTGAACTTAAACCTGGAGAGAGCACTTCATATATAGTAATTATGGGTATTAGTGAAAAAGACTCTGACTTACAAAAATTTATAGATGCATATGGCAGCGTAACTAAGTTTGATAGTGAACTAGATAATAATAAAGCTTACTGGGATAGAAAGTTATCCAATCTTAAATTTGAATCTTCTAATGAAGCCTTTGATTCATGGATGAAATGGGTAGAGATACAACCTATTATGAGAAGAATATATGGATGTTCTTTTCTTCCTCATCATGACTATGGAAGAGGGGGAAGAGGTTGGAGAGATCTATGGCAGGATTGCTTAGCACTATTGGTTCTTGAACCAGAACCGGTAAGAGAGCTGCTTTACAATAATTATTGTGGAGTAAGAGTCGATGGTACCAATGCCACTATCATTGGAACAAAAGCAGGAGAATTTATTGCAGATAGAAACAATATATCTAGAACTTGGATGGACCATGGAGTATGGCCATTCATAACTACAAAGTTGTATCTAGATTTGAGTGGAGACTTAGAATTTTTACTTGAGGAACAAGAGTATTTCAAAGATAAGCAATGCTTCCGTTCAAAAGCTATAGATCATGAATGGGAAGAGAGCTATGGAAATAAGCAGAAAGATAATTCAGGTGAACTCTACAAAGGTAGTATCCTTGAACATATATTAATTCAGCACTTAACCGCTTTTTACAATGTGGGCGAGCATAATAATATAAGATTGGAAGGTGCTGATTGGAACGATGCTTTTGATATGGCAGAGGAAAAAGGAGAAAGTGTTACCTTCACTGCTTTATATGGAAGTAACCTTATGGACTTAAGTGAATTGTTATTAAGTCTAAAGGACAATCTGAAAATAAAATCCATAGTAATAGCTAAGGAAATGTCAATTTTAATAGATACTATTAATGAATTAATAAATTATAATTCGGTGACTGAGAAAAATAAGTTGTTAATGAAGTATCTAGAGCTTTGCTCCCATAATGTATCAGGAGAAAAAGTAAAGATTAGTATAGATGAACTATCCTTGGATATTAAAAGAAAAGCTATATGGATAATGGAGCATATCAAAAAGAATGAATTAGTAAGTAATTCTGAAGGTTTTCAATGGTTCAATGGTTATTATGATAATGACGGCAAAGCATTAGAAGGCGAATTTCAAACAGGAACAAGGATGACTTTAACTGGTCAAGTGTTCCCGATAATGAGTGGTGCTGCTGATAAAGAGCAGGTGGAAAAGGTTGTTGCAGCGGTAAATAGATATTTGAAGGATCCAAGTGTTGGTGGTATAAGATTAAACACTGACTTTAAAGAAGTTAAATTGAACATGGGGAGAGGCTTTGGTTTCGCCTATGGACATAAAGAAAATGGGGCTATGTTCAGTCATATGACAATAATGTATATAAATGCTCTTTACAAAAGAGGCTTTGTAAAGGAAGGCTTTGAAATAATAGACATGATATATAACCACTGTACTAACTTTGAAAAGAGTAGGATATTGCCAGGTATACCTGAGTACATCAATGAAAACGGAAGAGGAATGTATCATTATCTTACTGGTGCAGCAAGCTGGCTATTGCTTACAATGATTAATGAGGTATATGGTATAAAAGGTTTAATAGGAGATCTTATGCTGCAGCCTAAACTAGTTAAAGCTCAATTTGATAGTAGCTTTAGTGCATCAGCTTTTACAGTATTTAGTGGTAAGAAGATACACGTAAATTATAAGAACCAAGATGGGTTAGAGTATGGTGAGTATAGAATAGGTGGAGCTACATTAGATGGAAGTGCTTTAGAGCTTAAGCTAGTTGATGGATCACTTATTGTGGATAAAAAGATTGTAGATGAACTTCCTATAGATGAAGAACATGAATTAGTTGTACAACTAGTTGGAGTCTAATAGAATAAATCAAGTGTAATACTATAACGAAGCTTTCTATAAGTATAAAAAGTGATTTTGAAAACATGTTGACGGTTACAAAATAAAGAAATATAATCATATTGTAAGTGTATATGGAAAAAAGTGTAAAGTGATGGATTGTAACTGATTTTTTCAGGCTAGACCTTCATTAGTAAGAAATAGGGTAAAACCTAATAGCTTATTAATAAAGGTCTTTTTTACTGTTAAGGGAGATTAAATTTTCTTGCTAACTAAATCTAGTTATCTAGGAAAGTTTGAATAGATATTTTGAGCAAACAGTAAAAATACAGCTTGGTAACTGTTTGATATTTAGTTATTTAAGGTTATAGGAGGTTTGTTTATGAGATGCTATAACGAGGTTATAAACACAATTGGGGAAATGCCAGTGAGGATATGTATTGAAAGCATAGAAGAATTAAGTTATGGTTGTAATCCGAGTATTACTTTGATATTTGTTATAAAAGGGGAAATAACTCTAAAAAAGGGGGACAAGCTATATACATTAAAAGAAGAGGATATTATATTAATAAATCCTAATACAATGTATAGCATATTAGGTTTAAATTCTAATCAAGTTTATATTTTAAAATTAGATAATAAATACTTTGATACTTATTATAATAATTTTAGTAATTTAATATTTGAATTAAATTCAACTGAGATAAAAGAACAATATGTTGATGCCTATGATTATATAAAGAACTTAATGATTAAGCTTTTGCAAATATCTCTTAACAAGAAAAATGGATATTTATTAATAGCAAAGCATTTGACTATACAAATTGTAATAGTTCTATTAAATAATTTTACTGTACTGAATGAAGTGAGCTGCTGCTCTGAAAAAGAATATGACGAAAGAATAGACAATATAATAAAGTTTGTATTGGAACATTATAAAGAAAAAATAAGTTTAGAGGATATAGCAAAAAAATTTCATCTTAATAAACAATATATTTCAAGGTATTTTTCCAGGCAGATGGGCATTACTTTAAACAATTTTATAAGTAAGATAAGGCTGGAAGAATCTATAAATGATTTGAGAAATTATGATAAGAAAATTACCTATATAGCTTTAGAAAATGGATTTCCTAATCTTAAATCATACTTTAAAGCCTTTAAGGATGCTTACAATATGACACCTTCAAAGTATAGAAGTACTTATTTGAAGCAGGCTGATGCCAATATAATAGATCTTAAAGATTTAGAAGCTAACATGAAAGATATGATAAGTGCTGAAAATCTCCAGCTAAAACTTATGAATCAGGAAGATGGGTGCTATATAATAGACTGCAGTGTGGCAGAAAAAAGCTTAAATCAAAAATGGAGAAAGCTTTTAGCTTTTGGAAGAGCGGCAGAGGGAATGAGGGAGGAACTAAGAAATCAATTGAGATTAATTCAAAAAGAAATTCCTTTTCAGTATGTAAGGTTTCATGGAATACTATCCGATGAGATGATGGTTTATAGTGAAGATTGGGAAGGGAGAATAGAATATAATTTTACTTATGTTGATGAGTTAATAGATTTCTTGTTACAAATCAAGCTAAAGCCTTTTCTTGAGCTTGGCTACATGCCAGAGCAGCTTGCTTCAGAAAAGAAGTATATATTTGCGTGGAGAGCCAATATAAGTTATCCCAAGAGCATGAAGAAGTGGAGCGAATTGATAGAAAGCTTTGTACAGCACGTTATAGAGAGGTATGGAGTTAATGAAGTAAAAACTTGGTATTTTCAGATTTGTGACCAATGGGAATACTTTAATGAAAACCAACTAAAATATTTTGATTTCTTCAAAGAAACTTATAATAGTGTGAAAAAGGTGGAAGCAGGGTTACTTGTTGGAGGAACCTTTGACGAAAGCCTGCTAGAACAGTTTAGTATACTTAATGAAAAATATAATATTGTATTAGATTTTATTGCGTTTAGAGCTTATTCTATAATGCCTACAGGAAATTTAAGTGGTATAGAGAATATCAATAGGTTTAGCAAAAAGTCAGATAATAAGTTAATACTTCAGGATACAATAGACTATTGTACTTATACTAATGAGAACTTTATTAGTGAAACCATAGATGATTTTTTGGATAGAATAGGTAAGTATAGACTTGAAGTGAAAGAGGTGTTTATCTCTGAGTGGAATACAACTCCCAGTCAAAAGGATCTACTTCATGATACATGCTTTAAAGCTGCTTTCTTTGCAAAGAATGTAATAGCTAATTATGATAAAGTTCATGGAATGGCATACTGGTCTTTTAGTGATATATTTGAGGAAAGTAAAGCTAGTAACTATAGTTTTCACGGAGGTTTAGGCTTTATAACTAACAATACAATTAAAAAGCCTGTTTATCATGTATATGAATTGATGAATAGATTAGAAGGAAATATAGTGACGAAAGAGGAAGATTACATTGTTACCAAAAGTGAAAATGGTAAGGTTCAAATTTTAGCTTATAATTACTGTCATTTTATTGAGGAGACAAAGAAATGTCATTCAACTGATATAAGCATAAAGGAAAGATATCAGGTTTTTGATGAGCGAAGTAAAAGCATAAGTTTCATTATTAGAGGATTAGCTGGAAAAGCAGTTGAGAGGATATACAGAATAAATAAGAAAAATGGCTCTGCATATGATCAGTGGTTAACAATAGGTGCACCAAGGTATTTGTCTGGAGATGAGATTAACTATATTAAGGGGAAATCAATATTTGGATATGAAATGAAGGAAATAAGCATTGAGGGGGACTTTGTCATAAACGAGATAATGGAGCCCCATGAAGTTTTACTGATTGAAATTATTCCTAAATAACTGTAAATAAATATAATGATTAAGTAGTATACGAGTTGTTGTATACTATTTTTTTACTTCTAGGAAACTATAAAAGTTTTGCTAGCTAAAACTATCAAGATCAGAGGATTAGAATAGGTTAAGAGGATACGCAGATAATATAACTATTCCATTTTTTGACTTTGATTTATGAGTACTTTTTATAAAACGGTGTATAAGTTATAAATGAGTCAAAATATAATAATAAATTTATATGTAAAAAACTACAAATGGAAAGCTTTACAATTATTGAAAATGTATAATTAAATCACTGATTAGACAGAAGAAAATTAAATTCAGAAGATAATTTAAAAATCAAATCGGAGATTTATATGTTTAATATTAAAAGCAAAACTAATCATGAGAAGAGTAGAGATGAGGAACTAGCCGGGAATACTGTATTTTTAAAGTTCTTAAGAAGAATAATGCTAGCAATATGTGCAGGTGTTTTCTTATATAGTGGGTATAGCCTGTATGTTATTGGAAGCGAATATAAGACAGGTACAGAAGAATATAAGGACTTACAAAGATATATTAAAAAGTCTCAAAATGAAAATATATTGGACAACAATGCAAAAATAGGCTTTAACAAGCTTAAAGTAATAAATAGCGATGTTGTGGGGTGGATATGTTTTGACAATATAGCAATTAACTATCCTATTGTGAAAGGCACAAATAATGATTTTTATTTGAAGCATACCTTCAAAAAGGAGGAAAACAAAGCAGGAAGTATTTTTATGGATTATGAAAACAATAGCCAGTTTAAGGATGTACATACCATAATATATGGTCATAATCTGAAGAATTCATCCATGTTTAGTGCTTTAATGAAGTATAAAAATAGAGATTTTTTTGTGTCCAACCCATGCTTTCGAATTTATACTCCTAATGAAACTTTAAAATGTGATATCTTCTCTTGTTATATTACAGAAGGTAGTAGCGATAGCTACGATAGAACTTTTAGTTCGAGAGATAAATATGAAAATTTCTTAAAAGAGTTAAGGAAAAAGTCTCTTTATGATACTGGAGTAGGAGTAACCGCAGATGATACTATATTGAGTTTGTCTACATGCACCAATACAAATAAAGATAGCAGAATAATTGTACATGCTAAGGTTTTGAAAGAGAAGTTCAGTGATTATACCAAATATTAAATTAGTACTTTATTGTCATCAATATAGATTTTAAAGTAAAAAATGGCTAGAAAGCCTGTGATATGGGGGGTAAAAATGGCAAGTATATTTAGAAGAGGTGGAAAGCTAGTGTTAGCAGTTGTATTAGCTAGTACTATGGCATTTTCTACAACGAAAAATGTTTATGCTCAAGAAATAGAACAATCAACATCTTATCGTACAGTTACAGAAGTATTTGACTGGGGACCAGCAACAACTAAGGTAATAGTTGACTTAGGTAAAAAAGTGGACAAAGGTTCAGTGAATACAGATACTTTTAGAGTACATGTGGCTAGAGCTGAAAATAGAACCAATACTACTATATTAGGGGATAAGGAAGGAGATCGTAAGATTACAAAAGTTTATGTCTCTGATAAAGATGGCAATGCAGTAGCCAGTGGAGATTATGTAGTTATAGAGATGGAGGTTGGGCCAGATGTATCTATAGCTTCACCAATTAACTACAGTTTAACTACTAGCTTTAATGGATGGGTTAAATGTGATTATACCATAGCTCAGCAAAAAGATATTTCATCAGAATCAGGAACAATATCAGGATTAGTTATCAACACATATGCTGGAGATATTAAACCAATTGTGGATAATTTTAAGCTTGCACAAGCAACCTATGACAATGTTACCTTGAAGTATTCAAATTATGCACCAACAAAGGATAACGCCAAACATCCTTTAGTTGTATGGCTTCATGGTGCTGGAGAAGGTGGAACAGATGGTTTACTTCCAATTATGGGAAACAAGGCAGATAACTTTGCATCTAAGGAAGTGCAAGCTTATTTTGGAGGAGCTTATGTTTTAGCGCCACAAACTCCAACTTTCTGGATGGATGGTGTTAATGGATTTGGAGATGGAACTTCAAAATATGAAAATGCACTTATGTCTCTCATTAAAGATTATGTTGCAAATAACAGAGATATTGATACAAGCAGAATTTACATCGGAGGAGATTCAAATGGTGGATATATGACAATGCTTATGGCAAGAGATTATACAGATTATTTTGCAGCGGCATTTCCAACATGTGAAGCTTTAAAGGATACCTTAATAAAGGATTCTGATATTGAAAAGATGAAGAATATACCAATATGGTTTACTGCAGCTAAAACTGATACAACAGTACCAGTAAATGATTATGTAGTCCCAACCTATAATCGTTTAGTAAAGGCAGGAGCTAAAAATGTTCATTTATCATTATTTGATAATGTAGTTGATACAACAGGCATATATAAAAAAGCAGATGGATCACCATATGAATATATGGGGCACTGGTCATGGATATATGTTTACAATAATCAATGCATGGATACAATAAACGGAAAAAGGACAACGATAATGGAGTGGTTAGCTGCCCAAGCTAAGGTACAGCCAACAAATTATACTACAGTTACAGAAGTAGAGGATTGGAGACCAGCTATTACTAAAGTAATCGTTAACTTAGGCCAAAAGGTAGATCAAGGGTTGATAGCTACGGACACTTTTAAGGTTCATGTTCTAAGAACTGAGAATAGACCCAATACTCAGATATCAGGAGTTAGTGAGGGAGAGCGTAAGGTTGTAAGAGCATATGTATCTGATAAGGATGGAAATTCAGTACCTAGTGGAAACTATGCGGTTCTTGAGATGGAAATAGGACCTGATATATCATTAGGTTCACCAATAAACTATAGTGTGACCTCTGGATTAAATGGGTGGATAACTTCCAATTACACAATAACTCAACAAAGAGATATTACTACCAATAATCAAATAATAAGGGGGTTAGTTGGAAATGTATTTGCTGGAGGAACCAATGGCCTTCTAGACAAGTTCACAACTTCTCAAGCAACCTATACTAATGTTACTCTTCACTATTCAAGCTTCGCACCATCAAAAGACAATAAAAAGCACCCCTTGATAATATGGTTACATGGTGGCGGAGAGGGTGGAACTGACGGTATTATGCCTATAGCTGGTAATAAAGCAGTGAACTTTGCTTCTAATGATCTTCAAGCTTATTTTAATGGAGCATATGTTTTAGCACCTCAGGCTCCAACTTACTGGATGGATGGTATTAACGGAAAAGCGGATGGAACTTCTAAGTATGAAGCAGCGCTTATGTCATTAATTAAGGAATATGTTGCAAACAATCCAGATATAGATACTAGCAAAATATATATCGGAGGAGACTCCAACGGTGGATACATGACACTACTTATGGCAAGAGATTACACAGATTATTTCGCTGCGGCATTCCCAACCTGTGAGGGGCTTAAAGATACCTTAATATCTGATTCGGATATACAAAAGTTAAAGAATCTACCAATATGGTTTACTGCTGCTAAGACTGATAATGTACTTCCTCCAGCTATTTATGCTGTACCAACTTATGATCGTTTGATAAAGGCCGGAGCAAAAGATATTCATTTTTCTTTCTTTGATAAGGTTTTAGACACTACAGGTTTGTATAAGAAAGTTGATGGAACACCTTACGAGTATAATGGGCACTGGTCTTGGATATATGTATATAATAACCAGTGTATAGATACAATCAGTGGAAAGAGTACAACAATAATGGAATGGTTGGCTTCTAAAGCAATAAGCAAGGCTACACCTATAATTCCAACGAATACAACAAATACAACAACTCAAAGTCCAACAACAAGTGTGCCAACACAGACACCAACAACCAAAACAACTCCGTCTTCAGCATCACAGAGTTCAGCAGCATTAAGCAGTACTGCATCACCACAAACTGGTGATACAGCGCCAATAGTTTTGTTATCAATATTAATGCTAGCTTCATTGGTAGGTGGAGGAGTATTGCTTAGAAAAAAGCAATAAAGCAGAAATAAGAAACAATAGCTAAAAGAAAAATGGGACTTAGTATCAGCTATTAAAAAACTGATACTAAGTCCATATTTAATTGTTTAATAAAGTACATTCTTAGAAAAAGCTGTGGATAGATTATCTTTATAAAACTATGTGAGAAGTTTTAGCACAAATAGTTGCTAATAAGCCGTTTCAATCATAAGTTTTGAAATATAATTGTCAGGATCTTTTTCAGCTATGTCTGAAATTAGATATTCTTCGTAGGAGTATTCACCTAAAGTAATTTTGTTTTCATCAGCATAAGCTAACATTTTAGTATATAGCTTATAGAACTCTTCATACTTTCCTTTAAAATAACCACATAAATATGTACCTTTTCTTCTTACAATAGTTTGGTCGTCTATAGGATAATCTGCTTTAACATATAGATAAGAAAGATTTAAAAAGTTGCTTTTCCTAAGGTTATTTACTGATATTATACTTCCGACATATTCATTAATGGTTATGCCAAGACTTTTACAGAACTTCACGTATTCCTGCATGAAGCTAGCAAAGTCATTGATAGATTCATTTTCTATATTATGAGAAGGGACAATAATCGCTTCTGGAAGTTCCTCTAGGTGTATATCATAATTGCTGTGCATTCCAGCTGTAGTTAACTGCTTTAAGTTCTCAATACTTTTCTGGACCTCCTGAAGCCATTTTATCTTTTCGGATATTTCTAAGGTTTTTTCATCTAATAAATTAAGCAGCATTTCAGGATTACGCTGCTCTAGATAGTTCTTTATATCCATCAAGGACATACCTAGATTTTTTAAGTTTAATATAACGTATAAGGTGAAATATTGGTCGTAAGAGTAGTAGCGATAGCCTTTTTCGTTTATTACTTCTGGTTTAAATAAGCCTATTTCATCATAGTGAAATAAAACATGCTTATCTATATTGCACAGTCTAGCGAACTTTCCTGTAGTAAAATATTTTTTATACATAACTTTTCTCCTATTGACTATAAGGTAACCTTATAGTTTATCATAGTACGTATTGATGGGCTAATCAAGTGTTAGTTTAAGAAGAATACAGATAGGAGAGGTGTTTTACGATGAGGCTGATTCTACAGCATTTAAAAAAATATAAGATATATGTATTCTTAAATATCTTAGCGGTACTAGCTTTTGCAGTGGCGGAAATTGGTATACCTACAATCGTTTCTAGGTTGATAGATAGAGGAATTATACTTAATGATAAGCACTATATATACAAGTTAGGTTTTGTAATCTTTATAGTTGCTATTATTGGAGGAATAGGAAATATACTTTTGGCTTATTGCAGTTCAAAAGTTAGTACTTCTATTACAAGAGATATAAGAAATGATATTTTTAGAAAGGCTCAGGATTTTTCTCATACTGAGTACAACAAATTTGGAGTATCTAGTATGATAACTAGAACTACAAATGATGCTTTTATTTTGATGCAGTTTATTAATGTTCTACTTAGGACAGCACTATTGACTCCAGTGATGATAATAGTCAGCGTGTTCATGGTGATAAGGACGAATATTACTTTGTCCATGGTAATAGGGGCATTCATTCCTATTATATGTTTAGGCGTATTCATTATAGCTAAGTTAAGCGAACCTATTAGTACAGAGCAGCAAAAGGGTATGGATAATATAAATAAAATAATTAGAGAGAACTTAACTGGTGTTAGGGTAATTCGTGCCTTTAGAAAAGATAAATATGAAGCTAAAAGATTTTCCGAGGCCAACGAAGATTACTCACATAATTCTAAGAGGCTCTTTAAGCTTATGGCAGTTCCTCAACCAGCATTTTTCTTTCTTCTAAATGTGGGGCTTGTTATTGTATTTATTCTTTCAAGCAAAATGATAGATAAGGGAGTGCTTCAGGTTGGAAACTTAGTGGCTTTCCAAGAGTATATGTTTCATGCCATGTTCTCTATAATGCTATTTTGCTTGGTATTTGTTATGTATCCTCGAGCTTCTATTAGTGCTAAGCGTATCGAAGAAATATTAAATGAAGAGCCTGCTATTAAAAACCCAGAGAATCCCGTAATAGATGGGGATGGAAGCGGGACTTTGAAGTTTGAAGAGGTTACTTTCAAGTATCCGGATAGTGAAGCTCCTGTGCTTAAAAACATAAGTTTTAAAGCTAAAAAAGGTGATATAGTTGCTTTCATTGGCAGTACAGGTAGTGGAAAGAGTACATTAATTAATCTTATTCCGAGATCATATGATGTTAGCTCTGGAAGTATAAAAATAGATGGAGTAGATGTTAGAAATTATGATTTACGTGCCTTAAGAGAAAAGATTGGGCTTATACCTCAAAAGTCTATGCTTTTTTCAGGAAGTATAAGTGACAATATAAAATATGGAAAGCATAATGCCAGTAAGGTAGAAATAGAAGAAAGTACTAAAATTGCTCAGGCCTATGATTTTATTATAGACAAACCAGATCAATTTGAAGATAGGGTGGAAGAAGGCGGCAGTAATTTATCTGGTGGACAAAAGCAAAGATTAAGCATTTCTAGAGCAGTTATAAGAAAACCAGAGATTTATATATTTGATGACTCTTTTTCTGCATTAGATTTTAAGACTGATGCTAATTTAAGAAAGAGGCTGAAGGTTGAAATAAAGGAAGCAATTACATTGATTGTAGCGCAGAGAGTTTCTTCCATTATGGATGCCACTCGAATTGTAGTATTAAATGAAGGAGAAATAGTTGGGATAGGCACTCATGAGCAATTATTAAAAACTTGTCCTATTTACTATGAGATTGCGGTTAGTCAAATGTCAAAGGAGGAGTTAGCACTATGATAAAGAAAAATGCTAGTATTAAGGGTTTAATGCCATATTTTAAAAAATATAAATTTAAACTAATAATAGCAATATTATTAATTGTTGTAGCTGCTTATCTGGCAGCGCTTAGCCCAACCTTTGAAGGTATGATTACCACACAGTTATTTAGAGATATAACAGCAGGGAAGTCTGTTAATTTTGCGAAGATAACACAAATCATAATAAGCTTGATTTTTATCTATATAGCAGGAAACTTAAGCAGCTATATATATCAGTTTTTCCTTACTGATGCAATTCAAAATGCAATGAAGGATTTGAGAAGAGATGTTCAAGGAAAAATATCAAGACTTCCAGTTTCGTATTTTGATAAGAATTCCTTGGGTGATACTTTAAGCAGAGTTTCTAATGATGTTGATACTATATCAAATGCGCTTCAGCAGAGTTTTGCTCAAGTTTTAAATGCTATATTAGGTTTAGGGTTAGCTCTGTATATGATGTTTAGAATTCATAGTGGCATGGCTATGATTTCCCTGGCAATAATCGTTTTATCAATTGTATTTTCTAGGATGATTACAAAAAAAACTCAGCCTATTTTTGAAAAGCAGCAGAATGCCTTAGGAAGGTTAAATGCCGTTGTTCAAGAAAAGTTTACTGGCTTTAATGAGATTAAATTGTTTGGAAAGCAGGAAGACTCCGTAGAAGAGTTTAGTGATGCAAATGAACAGTTATGTAAAGAAGGTTTTAGAGCTCAGTTTATAAGTGGCTTAATGACTCCGCTGGTAAGCTTTATAACTTATATAGGAATTGGAACAGTGGCTATTTTAGGTTCCTTATATGTAATCTCTGGAGCAATTGCTGTTGGTCAATTGCAAGCTTTTATTCGTTATATATGGCAGGTTAATCAACCTATGTCCCAGATAACTCAGTTGGCTGGAGCTATTCAATCTTCAATAGCAGCAGTTCATAGAGTGTTTGAATTCTTGAATGAAGAGGAAGAGATAGATAAGCTTCAGATAGAACAGAAAAATGAGAGCAACCAAGGCAATGTATGTTTTGAAAATGTGACCTTCTCTTATTCAAAGGACAAAGCTTTGCTTAATAATGTAAGCTTCAATGTGAAAAGTGGACAGATGGTTGCTATAGTTGGACCAACTGGGGTAGGAAAGACCACGCTAATTAATTTGTTGATGAGATTTTATGACATAGATGGTGGTTCCATAAAGATTGATGGCATAGATATAAGAAATATGAACAGAGACACCTTAAGAGAAAAATTTGGGATGGTTCTCCAAGACACTTGGCTATTTAACGGAAGTATAAAAGATAATATTGCATATGGCAAAGAAGGCGCTAGTGAAGATGATATAGTTAGTGCTGCGAAGGTAGCAAATGTTCATCATTTCATAACTACACTACCTGATGGTTATGATATGGTTCTAAACGAAGAAGCAAATAATATTTCTCAAGGAGAGAAACAGCTTATGACAATAGCACGTACTGTGCTTTGTGACCCAACTATTCTAATATTAGATGAGGCTACAAGCTCAGTTGACACAAGGTTGGAGCAAAAACTTCAAACTGCTATGAAAAATATAATGAAGGATAGAACCTCCTTTGTTATAGCCCATAGACTTTCAACAATTAAAAATGCAGACTTAATATTGGTTATGAGCAATGGTGGGATAGTAGAGCAAGGAACCCACGAAGAACTTTTAGAACAAAAAGGCTATTATGAACATCTTTATCATGCTCAATTTGCAGACTTTGATGAAGCTCAGTAATATAAAAAACCATTTTTTTAAAAGGTCTATTGTTTAAATCTAAAGTTATGTCGCTTACCAGAATTTCTTAACATACGTTCAGAAAAGGCAGATGTGAAAGGAAGCTCACTGAAGTAGAACACTTCAGTGACTTTTTTTATAAAAAAGATAAAAAATAGTTGAAATCTCAGTTAATTTTATGTATATTTAAATCAATTGAATCATATATAAAATATATATAGTTCTGAATTTGTAGGGATTGGCTTTATTAGTTATGTAGATATATATATTATTATGATTTGGTTATAACTAATTATTTAGATTTATATATAATTAATCCTATAAGATGCTTTAGAATTATAGCACAGTATTAAAGAAAAAACATACAAGTAAAATATTCTACCATACATAGTAAACGATTTCTGTAGGCTAGATATATTTGTTTTTTTAAGTCTATGATTAAACCTTAACTTGTTAGGAACTTTAAAAAGCTCATATATCTATGACTGGAGCATTGATTTAAGTGATTATATAACCTGTATAGAGCAGTACAAAATGGTGAATCAGTTTATTTTAATAAACTTGATTTGAGATGTTAACTTCATATGGGAAGCATTAAAAGTTTTTGGGCCCAAGATGTAAGAGCTTTATCATTTTTATTTGAAAAAGCAGATGCGTAAAAAATTGCTAAACAAGGCCAATTTAGCACTTTTTTAGTCAATGAAGTTGAATATCTTATATATTATCAAATTTTGGAGGTTATACAATGTCAACAAAAAGAAAGCTAACAATGTTCCTAACATCTCTTTTTATGGCTGCATTTGTTCTGATAAGTTCTTCGGATGTAAGTAAGAAAGCATTAGCTGCAACAGGAGTAGTTTATCCTACAGCACCACCAGCTTATAAGTACAATGATGTATCTGCTATTAACAATCCTTCAGCTTGGAAGACAATGAATGCCCATGATCCTTTTATTTATTATGAAAATGGATGGTATTATTGCTTTTCCACCGATTTCGCAACAGCAACAACGCCACCTCAGGCTGTACAAATAAGAAAGTCTCAGGATATGGTTGATTGGCAATGGGTAGGAACAGCATTTTCTTCAACACCTGCTTCTGCTAAAAGTTGGACAGGTGAGACTTTGGTATGGGCACCAGATATCGAGAAAATAGGTAGTACTTATTATATGTATTATTGCAATTCTGTATTTGGCAAAAATAAGTCATTTATAGGTGTTGCTACTAGCAGTTCTATAACTGGACCATGGACAGATCAAGGTTTAGTTTATAAAACTGATATAGGTGCTGAAGATAACGCTATAGATCCTAATATAGTTACTGATGCTAGTGGTAAGATGTGGATGGTTTATGGTTCTTTCTTTGGAGGAATATATGTATCTCAGATAAATCCATCTACAGGAAAGCTTATGAATTATGGAAAAGGAACTTTAATAGCTAAAAGACCTGCTAGCGTTAATAACGCTGTAGAAGGCGGATATATAACTTATAATGCATCAACAGGTTACTATTATTTATTCTGTTCATATGATTATTTGGGTTCCTCGCCTTACTATACAGTAAGAGTAGCTAGATCTAAGAGCGTAACTGGTCCTTATGTAGATTATAATAATAATAGTATGATAAATACTACCACAACTACTCCTAACGAGGTTGGAACAAAGATACTAGGAAGCTATGCTTTTGGAACTGACAGTGGCTGGCTTGCTCCAGGTCATAATTCTGTATTTAAACAAGGAAATAATTATTATATAGTACATCATGCACGTACTGGTTCTGATGTGAATTGGGCATATTTGCATGTAAGAAAACTAGTTTGGACCGATGATGGCTGGCCAGTAGCTTCACCTGAAAGATATGATAAAGAGTACGAGCAGACTATACCTGCTGCATCAATAGCAGGTACTTACCAAAGCATAGTATTGGATAGAGGTAATTCAGGAAAGATAGGCTCTACAAACACAGTATTGCTTGCTAGCGGGAAAATAGGAAGTGAATCAAGTAACAATCATTGGACACTTACAGGAACTAATACCCTTAAGCTTTATTGGTATGCTCCAGGTGTAGCACCAGGAGATTATTGGGTAGATACCTGCAAGGTATTACCTTCATGGGATTGGGAAAATAACAAGCAAACTCTGGTTTATACAGGCTTAAATCAATCTGGAACTGCAGTTTGGGGAAAGAAAGTTAACTAGAACTTAATTTTAGAAATCTTTTTAATTAGATGTTGTTCAAAGTATGGTGTTTAAATTATTTTAAACATTATTTAGAGTAAAATTCTATTATTAAAGGTCATGCTTAAAGGAATAAACCTTAATCCTTTTATGCATGACCTTTATCATTAATTTTTTCTATATTAATGTAGCTGGAGTTAGGTGTTTATTATGGAGATGATATATGAGATAGCTATTACAATTACATGATTTTCTGCGCAACCTCATTAAAGCGTGGTGTGTCTGAGTAGTTAACTTTAACACAGCGCTTATATACTTATCCTATATTGGCACTGCCTTTTTAGTAGATTATCTGTGCTGCTAGGAGTAAACCAGTTACCAGTGGCAATTATCATAGCCATGAGTTTAAGGGTGTTCTCATAGAAAGTACAATTTTCTATAGGCTTTTCCATAAGCGTGTTCCAAAGATTTATTGTCCAGTCTCCATTACCATCCTCTATGAGAGAGCTTACAAGGAAAGGCGCAATAAAAGCTAAGTTATTAGAATCACCGAAACTACTTCCTGGTGTGCCATTTGCGATATAATAGCCGGATTTTATATTTTTAGCATTTAGATTAGTAGTTTTCTTTATCCATCTATTTAATATAGACATCTGAGGAGGTATATCCACATTGTTAAAAAGAATGTCCATGGAGTAACGCCAAGGCGTTCTGCAACTATTGGTAAAGTAGTCTCCGTCGTGTGGGCTTTCTAAAACCTTAGTTTTAGGAGCAATATATATTCCTTGTGACTTTATAAAAAAGTCAGGCATAAGACCAGTATCTTTACTTTCTCTTTTCATTTGATCATCTATAATTGAATATATCCTTCCTAAAACTCTTTTCCAATTTGCTGAGTTTTTAGTATCTACTTTGCTAAACTCGATTAGGTGGTGCTTCATGAAGTCAGAACTTCTAGTGACATTCTTAAAGGTAGGACTTGGAATACCTTTAACCCAGTCTCCTAAGGTTAGGATATAATCTGTTTTATCAACACAGCTATCCATAAGCGCGTTGATTCTTTTTATAGCTTCTTGTTTGTAGTTTATCTTGTCGGTAACTCCCCATAGCTTGTTAGCTAAAAGGAGACCGTAGCTGATGTCCATATCTCCATCTGTAGCTGAGTCAGTCTTTGGTTCTGCATTAACTATTTTTCCATCAGAGGTTTTAACTTGCTGCCAAGCCATTAAATCTTTGTTATATACGCTGGGATAGTTCTTGATATAGTTGTAAATATTGGTGAAGTGATCTTTAGCCACAGCATCAAATCTACTCATAAGTGGAAATATAACCATAGCATATCCCATGTCTTCAGAAACGGTAACAGCATTGTTCTTGGTAGGTTGATCAAGGGAGTAAAATAAGTATTCCATTTTAGTAGGCACATTCTCCACTGTTCTTAGATATCGCTTTTTCCATAAACTATAAAAGTAAATTAAGGTATCATTGAGTTTTTCTTGAGAGTATAGCTTAATTAAAGCTTTATTATAAATCATCAATAACTCCTTTATAAAATAGGTACATTTACATTATATGAATAAAGTGAAAAAATCGCTAAAGTGATCTTTAGTAATTTTCTTGTGTATCTGCCTTTTCTGAACCTATGTGAAGAAGTTCTGATAAACTGCATAAAAATTTGCACTAATATTTATTATTATAGATTTCAATATGAGGTAATACATCTATAGATTATCAATTAAATAAAAATTGCTTGAATATAAATTGAATTTGATAATTGATATATAAGGTAGAAGCTGAGTTATGATTTTAGGGATAATATTAATTTGGTTATAGTAATTAATTTTTTGTGAATTTATAAGACAATATACGCGTGAATGTAAGAAAAATACATAAATTCTAGTTATTTTTTTAACTATAAAAAATAATTTTGATAAAAATAAATGAAATATGTTGTCATTAACTATTCAAAAGTTAAAACTTACAAGTAATATTTCACAAAAATAGATTTTTGAAAAATAATTATTAATTTATTATGTTTTCTTTGCTAACTTATGAAAAAATTAATAACTTATCAATAAAATATATGTATTTACAAATTATTTAGTAAGTAATATAATAATTAATAATAATCTGTGATATGAAATATTTGCTAAATTTTATTTTATAAAGAAAAAAGATTATTCCATATTTTCTTTTCAATGAAAGTTAGTAGTGTTTTTCTTTCACTTATTAATAAAGAATATAAAAATTCCGTTTTCTACAATAGCCTTTAAAAACATAGATATAAGGCTTTATTCAGTTAAGAGGGATCATAACGAACTATTTAAAAGTAGTATTCTTGAACTTCTCAGACGTATTCATAATCCTTGAATAGTTATTGATCTCAGATACAGTCTTTAATAATTAATCCGATTAAAACAAACTCTACTGCATAACTTATAGTATAAATTTGATATATGACAGCGCTTCCATAATAAGCTATTTATTATTAGTTCGAGGATGAATTAATATCTTAAATAGCTAATATTATGCATTTTATACAAAAAAAGTGACGAGTTTTGAAGTTTTATACAATTTAATTGGATTTTTAACAAATTCTATTTTGTACATGCTATATTTTATCTAACAGCCAGTTACAATTAAATTTGTTAGCTAAACATACACATATTTTTTAACATAGTGGCAGTTTAATATTAATTGTTGTTAAAAAGTGTTAAACTTAAAGTTTTAATCTAATTATGTTATATATTTTTAAATTATTTCATAATCAAAGCTTTTGTTGCATAGTTTTTAATACTATTTTACTAAAGCTATAGAATATAACCTTTAAAATTTTATATAACATAATATATTTAAGCCTTTGAGGTTAGCAAAACATAAAAGTCATAGCCTAAATAAATTTGGGCAAATTTTAAAGTTTAGGGGGGGTACGATGAGACAGTACATTGTAAGAAGACTACTACAAATGATACCTACAATAGTTGGTGTATCGATAATTATTTTCTTTATCTTTGCTCTAGCTCCAGGTGATCCTATTTCAGCTAATATGGATCCTCATATAAGCATGGAAAGAAAAGCAGAACTAAGAGCTATGTATCACTTAGATCAATCAAAACCTACTCAATATTACTATTGGGTAAAGGAACTAGTAACTAAGGGAAGCCTTGGTGAAAGTATGTATTACAAAATGCCAGTATCAAAGGTAATGCAAGCATTTATACCTAACTCATTCTACTTGGCATTGGCTTCACTTGTTTTAGGAGTTTTAATAGCAGTTCCAATTGGAGTTGTTTCGGCTACTAAACAGTATTCAATATTCGATAAGGCTTTTACTATTTTCGCACTCATAGGAATTTCTATTCCTTCGTTCTTCTTTGGTTTACTACTTATAAAATGGTTTGGGGTTGATTTGAAATTGTTACCATTTTCAGGTAAGTCAACACCAGGTGCAAATTATACTGGCTTCAAAGCATTCATTGATGTTGTAAAGCACATGGCTTTACCACTTACTGTTTTAACATTAAGTTCAGTAGCAGGCTGGATGAGATATACTCGTTCAAGTATGCTTGAAGTTATAAGACAAGACTTTATTAGAACTGCAAGAGCTAAAGGTTTAAAGGAAAAGGTTGTTATCTATAAGCATGCTTTAAGAAATGCACTTATTCCGGTTATTACACTTTTAGGATTCTCAATCCCAGGATTATTTTCTGGAGCAACTTTGACAGAATATATCTTTAACTGGCCAGGTATAGGACCAGTTCAGCTTGCAGCAGTTAATACAAGAGATTACTACCTTCTAATGGGTACAAACTTAATGCTTGCTATATTAACTCTACTTGGTAATCTACTTGCAGATATAGCATATGCTTTAGTTGATCCAAGAATAAGATTGAAGTAGGAGGTGGAATAGATGCTTAAAAAGGAAGCTAAAGTAAAAGATACAGCAAATAAAAAAGAAAAAATCGAAAGCCCTTGGAGTTTAGCTTGGAAAAATCTAAGGAAAAATAAACTCGCAATGGTTGGTTTATATATATTAATAGCTTTGATTATTTTCTCCGTTATAGGTCCATGGATAGATGAACTTATAAGAGGAGGAGACAAAGTAGCTTTATGGGAAAAGTCAGACCTTCTTAACGTTCAGGCAGATCCTTCAATGCAACATCCTTTAGGAACAGATACACTTGGAAGAGACGTTTTAGCAAGACTTATGTATGGTGGAAGAATATCTCTAGCAGTTGGTATAGTTGCAGTTACAATTGAAGTTATGATAGGTGCTTCACTTGGTATAATAGCTGGTTACTATGGTGGAATAGTCGACACAATAATAATGAGAATTGTAGATATATTAATGTGTTTCCCATTCTTACCTCTTCTAATACTACTTGGAGCAGTAATGATGGATATGGGAATAGATCCTAAGTACAAGATATACGTCGTTATGCTAGTAATAGGTGTATTGAGTTGGCCAAGTCTTGCCCGTCTTGTAAGAGGACAAATATTGTCTCTGAGAGAACAAGAATTTATGCAAGCTGCCGAAGCTTTAGGATTAAGAGATAGAAGAAAGATGTTTGTACACTTACTTCCAAACACACTAGCTTCTATAATTGTTACAGCAACACTAGGAATTGGTAGTGCTATATTAACAGAGTCTGCACTAAGCTTTTTAGGTCTTGGAGTAACACCACCAACACCTACATGGGGAAATATGATACAAGCAGCACAAGATTCTTATGCACTTCAATATCAACCATGGCTTTGGATGCCACCTGGAATAGCAATATTCTTAACAGTTATGGCGATTAACTTATTAGGTGACGGTCTAAGAGATGCTTTAGATCCTAAGCTTAAGGTGTAGGAGGACAGGAAGATGGCTAAAAATTTAGTTGAATTTAAAAATTTAAAAACTTATTTCTACACTGGTGGTGGTATAGTTAAGGCTGTTAATGATGTTAGCTTTAACATAAGAGAAGGGCAAACTGTATGCGTAGTTGGTGAATCTGGTTGTGGTAAGTCTGTTACTGCCATGTCACTTATGAAGCTTATACCAAACCCTCCAGGAAAAATAGTTGGTGGAGAAATATTATTTAATGGTAAGGATATATTAAAGTTCTCTGATGAAGAGCTAAGACATATGAGAGGAAATGAGGTTTCTGTAATATTCCAGGAACCTATGACATCTCTTAATCCAGTTTTTAAGATTGGTGATCAGTTATGTGAGGCGATAATACTTCACCAGAAACTATCAAAACAAGAGGCTGCAGAAAAAGCTATAGAAGTTCTAAAGATAACTGGAATTCCTAGAGCAGAAGAAATAATGAAATCATATCCTCATGAATTATCTGGTGGTATGAGACAAAGAGTTATGATAGCTATGGCTGTAAGTTGTAATCCTAAGCTTCTTATAGCTGACGAACCTACTACAGCACTTGATGTTACAATACAAGCACAGATTCTTGATCTTATGAGAGATATAAAGAAAAAATTGAATACATCAATAATGCTTATAACTCATGACCTTGGTGTAGTTGCTGAAATGGCAGACTATGTTGTAGTTATGTATGCTGGGAAGGTTATAGAAGAAGCTCCGGTAGAAGAGTTATTTAAGAATCCACTTCACCCATATACTCAAGGATTACTTAAGTCTAAACCAATTTTAACTGAAGAAACTGGAGACAGACTTTACTCAATACCAGGACAGGTTCCTAACCCTATCGGAATGCCTGACAACTGCTATTTTAGTTCAAGATGTGATAGATGTATGAATAAATGTAAGGATGCTCAACCAACGTTGATAAATGTAAATCCTACACATAAGGTTTCATGCTGGCTTTACGAGGAGGGAAAATAATATGGAAGATAATACAATATTAAAAGTAGAAAATCTTAAGAAGTATTTCCCTATTAAAGCTGGAGTATTTCAAAAAACAGTTGGTAATGTAAAAGCTGTTGATGATGTTTCTTTTGAACTTAAAAAGGGAGAAACTTTAGGACTAGTTGGTGAGTCAGGTTGTGGTAAATCAACTACTGGTAGAACTATATTAAGACTTTTGGAGAGATCTGAAGGTAAAGTAATATTTGAAGGTCAAGATATATTTGAATTAAGCAAAAAGGAATTAAGATCTATAAGACCAAAGATGCAGATGATATTCCAAGATCCTTATAGTTCTCTTAATCCAAGACTATCTGTAGGAGAATTAGTTGGTGAATCTTTATTAGATCATGGTATAGCTAAAAAGGAAGAGATTGCAGATTTAGTTGCTGAGACTCTTGAAAGAAGTGGTCTTGCAGCATACCATATGAAGAGATATCCACATGAATTCTCTGGTGGACAAAGACAAAGAATAGGTATAGCTAGAGCACTTATATTAAATCCAAGTTTTATCGTTGCAGATGAACCAGTTTCTGCACTTGACGTTTCTATACAGTCACAGATAATAAATCTTATGACAGATTTACAACAAGAGAGAGGCTTCTCTTATTTGTTTATATCTCATGATTTAAGTGTAGTTAAGCATATATCACATAGAGTTGGAGTTATGTATCTAGGAAGCATGGTGGAATTAGCTCCTAAGAAGGAACTATATGATAATCCATTACATCCGTATACAAAGGCTCTTTTATCAGCAGTTCCTGTTCCAGATCCAACTTTAAAGAGAGATAGAATATTATTAAAAGGTGATATTCCATCTCCAGCAAACCCACCATCAGGATGTAAGTTCCATACAAGATGTCCATACGCTATGGAAAAGTGTTCGAAACAAGCTCCAATATATAAAAATGTTGGAAATGAACACTGGGTTGCATGTCACTTAGTAGATTAGAAGTTACTAAAAGTCTAGGCGAAAGCTTAGACTTTTACTGTTTAAAGAATACACTAGCTAAAAATGTTATAGAAAAGATTTCTTGTACTACTTTATTGTGGTATAATACAAAATGATAAATTAATAAGAGGTGAAGTTATTGTTCAAGTTTGGAAAAAGAGAAGAACAAGAGTTAAGTGAAGAAGAGAAATTCTTAAAAGAGATGAAAGAGCAAGAAAAACCTACTTTTAAAGATCTTCTAGCAATAATTATTGCCCAATACATAATAATATTACCAATGCTAATAATAGCAATAATTTTATTTACCCTTATAATGTTATTTATTACGAGAGTTTGGCTTAGATAAGCCTTACAATAATATTTCACAATTTGCTTATAATATATAAATATATAATATACTATTAGTCTTAAAATTTTGGAGGTAGTAATATGAAAAAGGGATTAACTTTAGATTTATCAAAGGTTGCACCTTACCTAAATGAGCACGAAGTTGGCTATATGGAAGATATGGTTGTTTCAGCTCATAACAAGTTACACAACAAAACTGGAGCAGGTTCAGATTTCTTAGGATGGGTTGATCTTCCTGTAAACTATGATAAAGACGAATTTGCAAGAATAAAGAAGGCAGCTGAAAAGATTCAATCAGATTCAGATGCACTTATAGTTATAGGTATTGGTGGTTCTTACCTTGGAGCAAGAGCTGCTATAGAAATGTTAACTAACAATTTCTATAATGCATTGCCAAAGGGTAAGAGAAAGACTCCAGCTATATTTTATGTAGGAAATAATATAAGTTCAACATATATGGCAGATTTACTTGAAGCTATTGAAGGCTTAGATATAAGCGTAAATGTTATATCAAAATCAGGTACTACTACAGAGCCTGCAATTGCATTCAGAATCTTCAAGGATTACATGGAAAAGAAGTATGGCAAAGATGAAGCAAAGAACAGAATATTTGCAACTACTGACAAGAGCAGAGGTGCATTAAAGTCATTAGCTGATGCTGAAGGCTACCAAACATTTGTTATTCCAGACGATGTTGGTGGTAGATTCTCAGTATTAACAGCAGTTGGTCTTCTTCCAATAGCAGCAGCTGGTATTAGTATAGATGAAATGATGCAAGGAGCAGCTGATGCAAGAGAAACTTACGCTAAGGCTTCACTAGCAGAAAATGATGCTTATAAGTATGCAGCTGTAAGAAATGCTCTTTACAATAAAGGAAAGACTACAGAAATACTAGTAAACTATGAGCCTTCAGTTCATTATTTTAATGAATGGTGGAAGCAATTATATGGGGAATCAGAAGGAAAAGATAACAAGGGAATATTCCCAGCAGCAGTTGATTTCTCTACTGATCTTCACTCAATGGGGCAATATATCCAAGATGGAAGAAGAAACATATTTGAAACAGTTATAAGCATAGAAAAAGCTAAAAAAGAAATAACGATAGAAGCAACTGAAGACAATTTAGATGGATTAAACTTCGTGGCAGGAAAGACTATGGATTTTGTTAATAAGAAAGCTTTCCAAGGAACTGTTTTAGCGCACAATGATGGTGGAGTTCCAAATGTTGTTGTCAATGTTCCAGAAGTTACACCATACTACTTTGGACAAATGGTATACTTCTTTGAAAAGGCTTGCGCAATAAGTGGATACTTATTAGGAATAAATCCATTTGATCAACCAGGAGTTGAAGCATATAAGAAAAATATGTTTGCTTTACTTGGTAAACCTGGATTTGAAAGCTTAAAGGAAGAACTAGAAGGTAGATTATAATATTTACTTAAATAAAAACTCAGCATGATTATGCTGGGTTTTTTACTATCTAATAATCCAACATGAAGTCTTTAGAAGAGTTTCTTAGGATATATAGGAAAAAAGAAATCGTATCTGGCTAACAGGTTTTGTTTTTATATATTTTAAGAGCTAGACAAATATAACTTCTTATAGGTTTATAAATTTATATTTATAAGAATAAAAAAACATAACAATATAACAATATAAAAAGATAAGAATATAAGAATTTATAGGAATAATGCGGGTTTCATCGTTGTTTTATAATAAAATCTTATAACTTTCAGTTATAGGTATGTTAAAGTACTGTGTTGCAATTAATTAATCAGCCAATGCTTACAGAAAACAATAATTTCAACAAAGTTTTTGAATATATGCTAAGAGGCATACTTATATTGATATTAAGGAGGATTTCTATGAAGATAATAGTTGATGGTGATGGATGTCCAGGAAAAGCTTATATAGAAAAAGCAGCAAAAGAACATGATATAGAGGTCGTTATATATTGTGATATGCATCATTATATAACTTCGGATTATAGTAAGGTTGTAATAGTGGAGAGTGGTTTTCAAAGTGTTGATATGTACATAATAAACAACGCTGTGAAAGGCGATATAATTATAACTCAAGACTATGGAGTTGCAGCAATGGTACTAGGTAGAGGCTGCTACGCACTTAATCCAAAGGGAAGCGTTTATGATGATAAAAATATAGATAGATTGCTCTTTGAAAGACATATATCTCAAAAAGTAAGAAGAAGTGGTGGAAGAACTGGTACCCACAAAAAAAGAACAGAAGAGGACGATTTAAAACTATATAACTCATTAAAAAGGTTAATAGGAAAAGGCTTGGAAAGATTTGAATAAATCTTACAAGCCTTTTTCTATTATAAACTAAAATTTCAGAATCTTTAACTTGTTATTTTATACCATATGTCTTATCATAAAAAGTAAGAGTTTTTTTTATGTAACAAAGATTACTTCAATAATTTTTAGTCTCCTGGAGTATATTTTTTAGGAGTATTAATGTCAGAGTGGGA
Source organism: Clostridium sp. C8-1-8 (assembly GCF_009928445.1). Taxonomy (GTDB): domain Bacteria; phylum Bacillota; class Clostridia; order Clostridiales; family Clostridiaceae; genus Clostridium_AR. The sequence goes on from NZ_JAABNO010000031.1 coordinate 42,166, forward strand.
ATTTGGTTTTAGACTGTTTAAATTAGAATCAGAATCGATTATACCTAGTCCTATACCATTGGCACTATTAATAATACTGCCATAAGTATTGTTAAAGGTATTGTTTGAGTCTGGATCTATTTCTTTTTTTATAGAATCCTTCATAATTTTTTGTTCCCCTTTCGTCAGTGGAGATATAATCTAGATAAAGCTATTATGTACTCTTATATGAAAAATATATACTAAGTTATAAAGTTCTTAAGCTTTGTCTAAGAAATATAAATAAAGGGAGATACAATATTAAGTTTTAATTATTTTCATAATTATGAAAAGGATAAATTTTATCGAATATTTTACATTTAATGGAAAGTATAATATAATTATCTATATTAGGGTAGATTAATAAATAGTTTCTATAGGGATTCTTTATGAAAACTTAATTTATGCTTGTTTGAAAGTATTGGGTTTTATGACATGGATAAATTAATAGTTGAGTTAGAAACTTTATAACAATATTTTTATACCAAAGTGTGAAAATAATGAACAAGAGGTGCTGAGAGTATATGGAAGAGTTAGTTCTATTGTTTGACAAGAATAGTCCTCAAGAGAAAGAAACTGAAATAAACATAAGGGTAGGAAATTATTCTGGAAATGATTGTAGTTTTAAATTTTTGGTAGGTATAGATGGAATATGGGAGGACATAAAGGATTTTTCCAAAGAAAGTAGTTGTACATGGAAGCCAGAGAAAGATGGAAAGTACTTTATAATGGTTCAAGTAAAGAGGGATAACTCAAATAAACCTTATGATTTTATCATAAGAGGAGATTATTTCATTGGTGAAAAAGAAGAAAACTTGATTAAAGATGTGTATATAGAAAACCAAGAAATTGAAATAGGGAAGAAGATAACCATTCAAGTTGAAACTAGTAGGATACCATCTATGTATAAGTACTGGATTAGTGGTAAAGATGGTTGGGAGCTTATAAAAGACTATTCTACGGAAAATGTATTATCCTTTACAGCTACTGAGGTAGGTAAACACGATATATTAGTAGAGTGTAAGACACCGGAATCTAAAGATAATTTCGATGATTTTAAGACAATAACCTTTACGGTGAAGGATATAGAGAGACCAGAAATAATAGACTTTAAGTGCTTGACTAAGGATTTACTTGTAGATGAGGAACTTATATTTCAAGTATATACAAGGCAGGATGATACTAGAACTACTTTATATAAATTTTTGAAGATAAATCCTGATGGTAAAACTATTTGCATACAAGATTATTCCTCTAGAAGAATGGTTGGGTTTAATGAAAAAGAACCTGGAAGTTACAAAATACTGTGTTTAGCCAGAGATATGTATTCAGAAAGAGAATATGATGATAGAGCAATAATGGTTTATGAGGTTAAGCCTTACTATCCTATTAATATAAAGACTTTTACCACAGATCTTAATTCACCTCAGGCAGAGGGAACGAAAATACTTTTAAGAGGAGTTGTAGAAGGTGGTAAGGAACTTTTATATAGATTTAAGATAGATGGAAACTATGGTGAGGATTCTGGATATATAAGGACAAGCAGTTTTCTATGGGAACCAAAATATGAGGGGCAATACTCAATCACTATGTTTGTAAGAGATGAATCCTTTCAAGGTGAATATGAGGAGAAGAAAAGCATAGAATTCCTTATAGAGAAAAAAAGACAAAAGGCTGTAAAAATAACAGATGTACTGTTAGGTAAAAATAGTCATTATTTAATAAATGATCCTATAAACATAAAAGTTATAGCAGAAGGCGGAATAGATCTGAAATATAGCTTTGTAGTATATAAGGATAAGAAGGAAAAAGAAAGAGTAAGCTATGGTAATGTAAATTGGGTTAACTTTATACCAGAAACTCCAGGAGAATATGAAGTTGAGTTAAAGGTTAAGGATAAGTACTCTGAAAAAGACTATGATAGTCACCAGTTTGTTTATTTCAACGTTAAGGAATATATCGAAGGTACAATAGACTATGTATTGCTACCATCAAAAGAATACTACTTAGTAGAAGATGAGGTAGAGCTTGAAGTTATTAGTCAGAATACAAAGGATGTACTTATAAAATATGTGATACTCATAGATGGTCATATTGTTGAAGAAACGGATTATATAGGCAGTAAGAAGTTTACCTTCAAGCCTAAAAGGGCAGGAAAATATGTTGTTGAAATGTATTCTAAAAACAAAAAATGCAAAGAAGGTTTCGATTGCAAAAAATCTATTAGTATTTTTGTAAATGAAGCACCTCCGGTTACTGGAACAAAGATATTGTGCAATAAAACTTCCTTTAAGATCAGTGATGATATAACCTTCAATGTGGAAAGCTGTGGTGGCAAGGAAGTGTGCTACGAGTTCTATATAATGGAAAAGGGAAACTGGATGCTTGTTCAAAAATACTCAAGAAAAAGCTATTATACATTAATGCCTTTTGTACAAGGAACTTATAGAATGCTTGTACTGGCAAAAAGCTATTATAGAAAATGTGCTTATGAAGATTATGATATATTTGAATTTAAAGTAGAATAATAATTTTAGAAAGCTTCTCCTATTATAAGATAATAGTGTGAAGCTTTTGCTTTATTATACTAAAAAATAGGCTCTATTTTAGCGATTTACAAGGTTATAACCAGCAGTTTTTATCTTTAGAATAAGTATATATAGAAAGTTAATAATAAATAATATAGTAAATATACAAAAATAGCTATAAAGTGATAAAATAATTATGGCGATAATTAACATAGGTTACGTACTTTAACAGCTTCTTACAATAGTGTTGGTGGAATTAAACGGTGATGAAGTAGATCTATATTAATTATTTGCATAATCTCATATGAGCATCGGATGATTTACAACTTAATTTCACAATGGACTTTAAAATAGCCTAATAGGAAGTATTATAATATTGCACAATAAAGCTTTAGGATGTGAGTTTATGAAAATCGATAAGACTGAACAGATGTTAGGAGTACAAATGCTTTCTTCTTATATGAAGCAAGCTATGGGGGATTCTCAAGCCTTTGATTTAGTTATGGAAAGTTTAATGAAGAATATAACAGAAGATAATAGTAGTAGCAATATACTAAGTGCATTAACTGGAGGCACCTCTGATAGTAGTGGAGCTTCTGTGGATCAAAATGTTTCGGCAGGCACTGATTTAAGTAAACTTGGGATGAATATACCTGCTGGCTATGATGATTCAAACACAGTGGATTTGAATAAGATCAATCCTTATTCAAATGCAGTTATAAAGTTTACTTCCAAGGGAGCTAACGTAAGTGGCAGTAACATGGAGAGAATCAATAATGCTGTAACTGCTGCATCTCAAAGATATGGGATAAATGAAGATTTAATAAGAGCTATAATTAAACAAGAGTCTGGTTTCAATCCCTATTCAGTTTCAGGTGCTGGGGCTTCAGGAATAATGCAAATAATGCCTGAAAACTTTAGAAATTTAGGTATTACAGATCCGTTTAATATAGAACAAAATATTAATGGTGGGGCAAAACTTCTAAAAGGATATTTGGATAAATACAATGGGAATACTGAAATGGCATTAGCAGCCTACAATGGTGGCCCTGGAACTATGCAAAGAAGAGGCGTAAGCTCACCTAACCAAATCTATAAGATGCCTAGTGAAACTGTAAGTTATGTTAATAAAGTAATGAATTATTTTAGAAATGGTGTATAATAAAAGGACTGTACTTTTTGTGCAGTCCTTTTAAGTAGTTAATAAGTGTAGATAAAATATCAAATTAATTCTAATGAAATAAAAAGTAGAGGAGTGTTATTTTGGAGAGACTTGATAAAATTCTTTCAAATTTAGGATATGGTTCTAGAAAAGAAATAAAAGCTTTAGTTAAGGCTGGAGCAGTTATAGTAGATGAAAAGGTTGTTAAGGATAATGGGATGCAGTTAGATCCAGAAAAATCAAAGATAGTGGTTAATGGTGAAGAATTAACTTACAGAAAGTACATATATTTAATGATGAATAAACCTGATGGAGTTATATCTGCTACCTTTGATAATAAAGACGAAACTGTTATAGATCTTCTGTATCCAGAACATCAGGTGTTTAATCCGTTTCCTGTGGGAAGATTGGATAAGGATACAGTAGGATTGCTTCTTATAACTAATGACGGTGAACTAAACCACAAGTTAATCTCGCCTAAATGGCATGTTGATAAAGTCTATTATGCAGAAATAGACAAGAAAGTAAATGAAGATGATATAGAGAGATTTAAAGAAGGTATAGAACTTGATGATGGTTATAAGTGTATGAGTGCTAAGCTTGAAATAGAGGAAGCTACAGAAGAAGGTTCCAAGGTATTGGTAACAGTGCAGGAAGGAAAGTATCATCAAGTAAAAAGGATGTTTGAAGCAGTAGGAAAAAAAGTAGTATACTTAAGAAGAATAAAGTTTGGCAATCTTCCACTAGATGAAGATTTAGAGGAAGGTGAATACAGAGAGCTCACAGAAGAAGAATTAAATGTTTTAATAAATAACTAAAATATGAAATTTTTTCATTCATAGTAATATATTATTTACAATATTTTTTTCAAAATAGACTTGCATTTTAAAATACAATTATATATAATTATTCTGCAAGGATAAATAAAAGGAATAAATAGCCCCCTTTTTATTTATTGCTTATTGCTGAAGCGCAACCTAGCCCCAAGGGTTGCGTTTTTTTATTTTCAAATAATTTTATCAATTAACATATTGAAAATTATGCAATAGGAATTGAGATATATATGGGTGTCAAATATGAAAAAGTAAAAAGAAAACGTATTAAATTTGAAAATTATTCATACATTATTTTGAGGTAAATTTTGTAATAAATTTATTAATTTGTGTGAAGTTCATATATGTCTATTAGATAATTCTATTTAATGAATGAAAAAAATCTTTTATATATAAAAATGAAGGTTTTTATTCGTTACCTTATTCAAGTCTACGCATTATGTCTATGTAAAATTCTCTTGTTAAAATCTCATGCTGAGTAATGATTAAAAATAAATATTCTCGAATTTTCACTGAGAAATCATGGTAGATTTGAAAGTGAACATATTGGATCTTATTGAAGATATGCATCTTTATATATCTACAGCTATAATAATTATGATATAATATATACATACTTGACTATAATAAAAAAGAGGAATAACATTCCTCTTTTTACTCTTTAGAAAAAGATATTTTGCTATAGCAAGCAAGGTAATATACTATAAGTTAAAGAGTAAAAACATAGATAGCCTAATAGAATTTCTTTGAACATATTCAGAGAATATAAAAGCAGTTTTTCATATTTAAGGAGTGATTATATGGATTTAAAAAGTCTTTTGAATAAGGAGCAGTATGAGGCTGCTACTACTGTAGATGGTCAGCTTTTAATACTTGCAGGAGCTGGATCAGGAAAAACAAGAGTATTAACTTATAGAATAGCGTATATGTTGCAAGAGAGGGCTATACAGCCATACAATATTTTAGCCATAACTTTTACAAACAAGGCAGCTCAGGAGATGAGAGACAGAGTTAGAGCTTTAATAGGTGATAAAGCTGATAGTATGTGGATTTCAACCTTCCATTCCTCTTGTGTTAAGATATTGAGAAGAGAAATTGAGAGACTAGGATACAAGAAGGATTTTACTATATATGACAGCTATGATCAGAAGGCTTTGGTAAAAGAGTGCATTAAGCAACTTAACATAAATGACAAGGATATAACTGAACAAGAAGTTATATCAAAGATAGGAAAAGCAAAAGATAATCTAATCACTCCAGTACAATATAAAAGACAATATGAGAGTGATTTCCGAGGAAATAAAATTGCGGATTTATATGTAATGTACCAAAAAAGACTGAAAGAGAATAATGCCTTAGATTTTGATGATTTAATATTTAAAACCGTTGAGTTGTTTCAAAACAATCCAGAGGTGCTTGATTTTTATCAAAACAAATTTAAATACATAATGATAGATGAGTATCAGGATACTAATAGATGTCAGTACGAATTTGTGAAATTATTGGCTCTAAAGCATAAGAATATCTGCGTTGTTGGAGATGACGATCAGTGTATATATGCCTGGAGAGGTGCGGATATAAGAAACATATTAGACTTTGAAAAAGACTATCCAGGTGCTAAAGTGGTAAAGCTTGAGCAAAACTATAGATCTAAAGCTAATATACTAGACGCAGCAAATAATGTAATTAAATTTAACAGTAATAGAAAGTCTAAGGTACTTAGGACTGAAGCAGAGCATGGTGAAAAGATAAGAATATATAGAGCTTTTTCTGACAATGATGAAGCGCAGTTTATAGCTTCAGAAATAAAGAAGTTTATGGAAGAGAAGGATTTATCTTATAAAGATTTCGCTATTCTTTATAGAACAAATGCTCAATCTCGTATATTTGAAGATTGCTTTATAAAGAGAGATATTCCATATAGGATAATCGGTGGACTTAAGTTCTATGATAGAAAAGAAATAAAGGATATAATGGCATATCTTAAGCTTATAAATAACCCAGCGGATTCTATAAGTCTTAGAAGAATAATAAATGTGCCTAAGAGAAATATAGGTGACGCTACTGTAGCTAAGGTCATGGAATTTGCCAATGAATTTGATGATACTCTTTATAGTTGCTTATTAGACTGTGAAAATATAACAAGTCTATCCGCTAGAAATATATCTTCCATAAAGAGATTTACTGAACTATCAGAAGATTTTATGGATATGGCAGAGCAAATGCCAGTTTCTACACTTATAGAGTATATATTAGACAAAAGCGGATATATGAAGGAACTAAAAGATTCCAAGGAACCTGAGGATCAAAGTAGAGTGGAAAACTTGAAGGAATTAGTTTCTGCAGCAGTTGACTTTGAAAAGAGTAATGAGGAAGATAAGTCCTTAGGAGCTTTCTTGGAAAAGGTAGCTTTGGTTCAAGATGTAGATAACATGGATGAAGAAGCTGATACCTTGGTTATGATGACTGTACATTCAGCAAAGGGGTTAGAGTTCCCAGTAGTATTTATGGTAGGTATGGAAAATGGTATATTCCCAGGAACAGCTTCCTTTGACTCTGAGAGTGAGATGGAAGAGTCAAGAAGACTATGCTATGTTGGTATAACTAGAGCTAGAAATGTTCTATACATGACATCAGCGGAGGTAAGAAAGGTCTTTGGAAGGACTGTTGCGTACCCTCAATCAGACTTTATAGCTGAAATACCTAAGGAATTGAAGGATTTTGTAAAGGGAAATACAAGTTCTGGACTTTCTACAAGAAGTTCTATGTTTGCAAGCCAAGGATATGGAAATGCAGAAGGTAATAGAAATCCTCATAGCCTAAGAAGTGGGTATGGTTCAGGCTATGCTTCCAATCAAAAGACTCAGAAAGAAACAATGCTTGATGCTGCAAAAAAATTAAAGGAGACTTTAGATAGCACTTCTGGAGGAATTCTTACAAAGAATGAAGCCACTATGGGAAGAAAGATAAAGCATCCGAAGTTCGGAATTGGTACTATAATAAAGACCGTTACTGAAGGTGATGATCTTAAGCTTACTATTGCTTTTGACAGCCAAGGCTTAAAAACCTTACTTTTAAGCTTTGCTCCTTTAGAGCTAATTTAAAGATGTAGCACTTCAGTCTGAAATCATTTTTCAAATCTCCTCTTGGTACTGAGATGAGATTTGAAAATGTAAATTTTACTATGAAGGTGTATATCTAAAGGCGTAGAACTTCTTTTTGAGAAAATTAAACTATAGATTAAGTACTTTTATCATAATAATTTATGCTTGTACATAAAATTATAAGCAGGATGAACGTAAGGCTCAATGTGTAGCTTTACTGTATGAATAAGCCAAGATATATTTTTATTATGGTTCCATAAATTAAGTTTAAGTAATGGAAACCTATATAATACTATAATATAAAGCTCAAGTAGATTGAGAGGTGTTTAGATGGATAAGATTAAAAGAATAGAGGAGCTAGTAGAAGAGCTAAATAAATATGCATATGAATACTATACCTTAAGTAATCCCTCTGTATCGGATAAGGATTATGATAGGAGGTATGACGAGTTAGTAACATTAGAAAGAGAAACTTCTTATGTATTGCCTTATTCTCCTACTCAAAGAGTTGGAGATACTGCTCTTGCAGAGTTTTCAAAATACACTCATAAAGCCAGATTGTGGAGCTTGGACAAGGCACAGACTTTAGAGGAGCTTAAAGAATGGCATAATAGAAATGTGAAGTTCGTTGAGGACTATAATAGAAGTCATGAAGATAAACTTCCTGTATTAAGATATATAGTTACTAAGAAGTTTGATGGATTGACTATAAATTGTACTTATGACGTTAATGGTGTTCTTATAAAGGCAGCAACTAGAGGTACTGGTGAAATAGGTGAAGATGTCACTGCACAGGCTAAAACCATAAAATCATTACCGCTTAAGATAAACAGCAGTGATGTTTTGGAAATCCATGGTGAAGCAATAATGACTAAGGAAGCCTTTGATAGATACAATGAAGTTTCAGAGGTACCATTAAAAAACCTTAGAAATGGTGCAGCAGGAGCACTTAGAAATCTTAATATAAAAGAAACCGCAAAAAGAAATCTATCTGCTTTCTTTTATGATGTAGGATATAAAGAAGGAACACCTTTTAGATCTTATGAAGAAATGATGAATTTCATAAAGGAGAAAGGGTTTCCAATTGATGACTATATGAAGATATGTCATACTATGGAAGATATAGAGAGAGAAATAGAGTATATTAAAGATATAAGATTTGATCTAAATTATGATATAGATGGAGCCGTTGTTGCTATTGATGATATGAGAACTAGAGAGCTACTTGGATATACAATTAAGTTTCCTAAGTGGGCAATAGCTTTCAAGTTTGAAGCTCAAGAAGCTACAACAAAACTTTTAGATGTGGAATGGAACGTTGGAAGAAGTGGAAGAGTGAGCCCTACAGCATTACTAGAACCTGTAGAACTAGCAGGTGTAACTGTGAAGAGAGCAACCTTAAATAATATGGACGATGTAAGAAGAAAAGGCGTACTGATTGGAGCGGAGGTTTTCGTTAGAAGATCAAATGATGTTATTCCTGAGATAATGGGGGTAGCAGGAGAACCTGGTGAAGATACTAGAGAAATTGTTCCTCCAGAAACATGTCCAGCTTGCGGAAGTCATATTATTTTGAATGGTGCACATTATTTCTGCGAAAATACTCTTTCTTGTAAGCCTCAGATGGTTAAGACCATAGTACATTATGCATCTAGAGAGGCTATGAATATAGAAGGCTTTTCGGAAAAAACTGCTGAACAATTATTTGAAAAGCTGGATATTAAGTCAATAACAGACCTATATAAACTAGAGAAAGAAAGCCTATTGACCTTAGAAAAGTTTGGTGAGAAAAAGGCACAAAATTTATTAAATGCCATTGAGAGCAGTAAGGACTGTCAACTACATTCCTTTATATATGCATTGGGAATACCTAATGTAGGAGTAAAGACAGCTAAGGATTTGGTTAAGAGATTTAAGAATATATATAATCTAGAGAAGGCTACCTATGATGAGCTAATAAGTGTCAGTGATATAGGTGGTATTGTGGCAAAGAGTATAATAGACTTTTTCTCGGAAGAAAAGGTTATAGCTACAATAAATGAACTTTTAGAGCTTGGTGTGACTCCTAAATATGAGGAAAATGAAGTTAAGGAAAATCCTTTTGAAGGGAAGACTGTTGTTGTTACAGGCTCTTTAGCTTCTTATAGCAGAACTGAAATAAAGGAAAAACTTGAATCTCTAGGGGCAAAAGTCTCAGGTAGTGTAAGCAAAAAAACTGACTATGTTATAGTTGGTGAGGATGCTGGCTCCAAGTACACTAAAGCCTTAGAGCTCGGGTTAAAGATATTATCAGAAGAAGACTTTAATAGTCTTATAGGAGGTTAGAATGAGAAGGCTTATAAGTATTTTTAGCTTACTTTCAGCAATGATAACAAGCGTAGCTATAATACTTACCCTCCTTACCACCTATCAATTTATATATATCAATGAAGTCTTTAATTCATATTATCCAATCCAAATAGGGTTGAGCATAACGATGATATTTTGGGGGATAAGATTTTTTCTACTTGAAAAAGGAAGTAAGAAGTTAACATATCCATTGATATGTTTTATTATCGCAACAATTTCTATAGTATTTATGGGGCTGTATGTGAAATAATTTAGAAATAGAAATAAGAACCTAGATGGTTATATTTGTCCATCTAGGTTCTTATTTTCATTTGAATCATATTCAGCAACATCATTATTAGTGTTTAAAGTGGCTCTATCAATGATGCCATCAGTTTTTGTTACTAACAAATAAATATTTTGAGTAAGCTTTTCCAATAGATAGTTTTGATATTTTATCTGACTGTAAGCGAATCTAGCTATTATGAATCCCCAGATAGCAACAAACATTATAGTCAACATACATAACAAACCAATTATCTCTATAACAAGTAACATTACCAAAACCTCCAGCAATATAGCAATATATAATATATGTAATAGAATACATAATTTATATTACTATAATAATCTGTTTAAGTTTTTTTATCAAGGTTAGTAATATTTTTTATCTAGAAAATTATTAAATTTCACAAGCTATTTTGAAATACTATAAGTATATGCTGCATATTCATATATTGTGGTTTAGATGTACATACTCATTAATAAGATTGAATTACTAACTTTTAGTTTTGGTTAAATTATTGAGTTAATACATCTTGAAGTAAGGATTTGGAGGCAGCTTTGGGGTAATCAGTTCATTATATTATAAGTTATACAAAAATTCTTTAGATAAAGCCATATTAAAGTTTAAAAGGATACCTGTAGAAGTGATATTCAAGAATTTGACGAAGAATTGCTGGATGTATGGAATACAATACGAAGTAATAATTAAAAGTAAGTTAACCCTTCAAATAAAGCTTATAGGAAAAAGAGAAAAAGTATTTTTAATGTTTGATAAAACTCTAGTGGTTTTTAAAGAAGATTACTACAGGTTTTTAAACCTAGCAGAATCCATTGAAGCTGATAAAGCTTATTTTATTACTACTGGAGTTTTTGAAAGTGAGATATATAAAATGAATAGCTGGAAGTTATCAACACCAAAAATCATTTTGGAAGATAGTAAAAAGTTTCTTAAAAGGCAGATATGGTTTAAGAGAAAATATAATGAACATCTAAAATATGATAAACTGGATTTTAATAGATATTTACCAGTATGATTAATATTAATATTGTTTGGACATAATTCAGATATATATTTTATAAAGGAGAGTATATAGATGAAATTTAAGCTTTCCAAACTATTAATATTAATTATGATAATTGTTTCTTTACAGGGATGCTCATACACAATTCCTGAAAGAACCATGGATAATAATAATTCTATAACATATGCTGTTGAAAGTTTTCCTGAAAGCATAGATATAAAAAGTGATTTTAGTATTAGAGATAAAGAAATCTTTTACTCGATCTTTGATGGATTAGTTGATAAAAATGAAAAAGGTGATATGGTGCCAGAACTTGCTGAATCTTATTCAGTAAGTAAAGATGGACTTGAGTATGTTTTTAAGCTTAGAGATGATATCTATTGGAGCGATGGAAGTAGGATTACAGCTGATGATTTTTTAAAGTTCTTTAAAGCTATAATATCGCCTAAAAACAAAGAAGCTTATGTTAGTGAATTATACAATGTATATGGTGTGAAGGATTATCATGAGGGGCGAGGAACCTTTGAAAATAATGTTGCGATATCTAAAAGTGATAAAGATTCTATTAAGTTTAGGATGAATGTAAAAGATAATGATTTTGTAAAAAAGTTGTCTGAAGGATGTTTTAAACTTAGAGACATATCTAGCAAATTGGATAATTATAAGACAGAGTTTTCTTCCATAAAGTATTCGGGGCAGTATTCAATTAAAAATATAAAAGATAACAAGGAAATTGAGCTTCAACAAAATGATAAGTATTGGTCTAAAAAAGGTAGGGAGCCAAAGGAAATAATATTAAAGATATACAGTGGAGCTGAATTAGCCTTAGCTGATTTTGAATCGAAAAAGAATGTAGACATAATACTAGATGTGCCAAATAGCGAAATTTCAAGGTTAACATCAAAAAATTTAGTAGAGATATTTCCTGCTGATAAGATGAAGATAATTGAGTTTAATCCAGATAGCAAAGATGATAAAACTAATTTAAGTATGAGAAGAGCGCTGGAAAAGACTATATTAAGTTCTATTACTGGAAATTCATTAGTTAAAGAAGATAAATTTCAATTAGCCTTAGGTGAGCTAGAAAGAAAAGCGCTGAAATCTAATGAAAGTATTGTAAGTTCCAATGTTACTGATGCTTCTAAAAACTTTGATGTTATAAAAGACCAAGTAGATAGCTTGCTAGAAAAATCCAATTATAAAGGCGGTACTTTAAGATTAGTATGTCTTAACGATGATGAAAACAAGAATATATGTGATTTCATCTCTAAAAATCTTAAAGATTTATATGGGATAACTGTAAAGTATAACTTGCTAGAACAAGATCAGTTGGATAAGACTGTTAAAGGTGGAGAATATGAGTTATTGCTTGAGGATATAGGTTCTAGTTCTGACGTCTATGGGGAGTTAGTTGCCAAGTGGGTTAGCAATAATAAAAATAAATCTATAAGCAACAATGACATAACTAATATATTAAGTAGTATTGATAAAAAAGAGGATGTAGACAATAGAAATAAAGGTCTAGTGAAGCTATTGAGAGATAATACGTATATAGTACCTTTACTTTTTGATAACTTAATCTGTGTCAAATCAGATAAGATAAAAAGCTTAACCTTTGATAAGGATGGTGCGTTGGAACTGAAGAGGATTGAATTGAGTTCAAGTAGTGAAGGACCTAAGGATAAGGATGCTGATTAATAATATTAATTCTTTACGTAACCTCATCTGAGTATAGGATGACTAATCGCTTAACTTTAAAGTTAAAAATCGCTAATGCAATTCTCATTAGCGATTTTCTTCGTTTAATATGATATTTTAATGATATGTTTTTACTCTGTTGAAGGTTCGGGGTCTTTAGTTATTTCAGCTTCTGCTATTAGTTTTTCATCTTTTAGAGGATCGTCTGGAGTGAAAAATGAATTCATAATTTTATCCTTAAACAATAATATAATTAGATAGAAGTTGCTTAGGTTCTTTAAACTATCAAAAGAAAGTTTAGAAGCCATAAAGCTTTCTTTTTTCTTGGAATAAGAAATCTTCTTCAAAAATATTGGTGCAGTACCAGTAGTATCAGGGGAAGTGGCGGTGCTAACTCTAAACATAGACTCATCAATAAGATCTGAGGAGTTCAAGGTTAGATCTCTATATCTTTCCTCGTTATCTAAGGATGGTGCTTCAGGCCAAGAGGTAACTAGGCCAGAGCTTATATAAAACTGCCTGAATACTGTAGAGATCATGGCCTTAAAGTCTCTAGAAGAATCAAATTCTTCATAGATAAGCATGTTTAGCATATAATTATTTATTTCATTGCAGCTATATTTTATATCCTTTTTCTCCATAGGTTTTAAGAATATGCCTGAATCATCATCAAACAATCGTCTATGCCTTTCGCTGATTTGGATAAAGTTATCTTTAAAAGAATCCAATCCAGTATTTTTATAAGATAAGTATAGATTGATTGCTAAAAGACAGGAATAATCAAGGTTATCCAATACGTAATTTTTCTCTCCATACTTATCAATTAGATAATCAGAAATATCAATTAAAAATAGCTTTGCATCATCATTGTTAGAATAACTGTAAAGTGCATTAAAGGCTAAGCAAATCTTGCAGCATTCTTGAAATGATAGATCGTAAACTTCATCTTTATAATTTAAAAACATATTTAATATATCTAAGGAAAAGTTTTTGTACATTTCTCTATCTTCATCTAATGTACATATGTTCCAATAAAGATAATATGCTACCATCATCATTGCTTGATCAGAAAACTTGAATTTTTTATCTTTATCAACTAAATTAAATTCACTATTGCCTTCTGATAAGTTTTTCTTATCTACAAAAACTCCATCTGCATTTCTCAATTGGCTGGAGTAAAAGTCTAGTTGTTGCTTAGCTAGAGCTTTATATATTTTTGAGATTGAGTAGTTTATGCTATTGGATTTTTGAAATTTTTCATAGAATGTAGAAAGTTCCAATATGCTAAGAGTCATTAATGCATTGGCTGAGCCGTTAATTTCCTTCTTTATACCGTCTTCAGACCAGCCGTGAAAATGCTTGGTTGAAGCAAATTTAGGGGAACCTTTTTTATAAATACATAAAAGTGGAGAAAAATCTTTTATTATGTTAATATCATTGTTAGAAAGATACTTTTTGGAAGTTTTGTTAGAGGCTATGAGACCGCAACGAGATTGCAGTACAATATGCTTAATTGCTTCCCGTGAAAGAAAAAATAGCTGCCCTTCTATCTCCAAGGAGGTAAGGCTATTTATTCTAAAAAAAGGACCTATATACTTCAATGTATCCACCTCATAAAATTAATACTTATATTAATAATATGTTAGTTGTAATAAAAAATTGCATGAGTACATATATAAAGCATTATTTATTCTTTTTAAGGAATAAATTTATTATAAGGAGTTAGGCAATGAAATCAGGTAAGTTAAATTGGGATGATCTTAAAGGATTGATAAACAATAATAAATCTGTAAAAAGAGATGAAGTAAGAGTAAGGAATGGTGTAGGGGAGGACTGTTCGGTCATAGATTTTGGAGAATACGAATGTGTTATATCTACTGACCCTATCACTGGAGCAGCTGAAAATATAGGAAGGCTTGCAGTTCATGTAAACTGTAATGATGTAGCCTCTTGTGGAGTAGAACCTTTAGCGATTTTAGTTACTATATTAGCGCCAGAGGATACAACATACGAAGAAATAAATGAAATAATGAGGCAAATAGATGAAGAGACTTCTAAGATAAACGTTGAGATTATAGGAGGCCATACAGAGATAACAACAGCTGTAAATAGGATAGTTGTATCATGTACAGTACTTGGAAAATGCATAAGTGGAAGAGCTGTATCAACGGCAGGAGCTCAGGTTGGTGACGATATAATTGTTACTAAGAACTTAGCTTTAGAAGGCACTAATATAATTGTGAATGATAAATATGAAAGAATAAAAAAGGTATTAACAGAAGAAGAAATTGATGAAGCTAGAGAATATATTAATAAAATTAGTGTTATAATGGAAGGGAAAATAAGTGGTGAGTTTGGTGTAAACTGCATGCATGATATTACTGAAGGCGGTGTTCTAGGTGCTCTATGGGAGCTTGCAGATGCAGCTAATTTAGGATTTAAAGTTTATGAAGATAGGATGCCTATTTCAGTAGTTACTAGAAAAGTATGCAAAGAGTTTAATATAGACCCACTTAGATTAATATCATCTGGAAGTATGATTATAACCACTAAAAATGGAGAAAGTCTTGTGAATCTACTTAAGGAAAATGGAATTAATTCCACAATTATTGGTAAGATAACAGAAGATAAAGGAATACTAGTAAAGTTATCTGAAGGTGAAGTTATTGTTCCACAACCTGAGAGGGATGAACTTTTTTCTATATATTAAAAGGAGGCAACAAAATGAGAATAGATGGAAGAAAAAATGAGGGCTTAAGACCTATTAAGCTTACAAGAAACTATACAAAATATGCTGAAGGTTCAGTGCTTATAGAAGTAGGAGATACAAAAGTATTATGTAACGCTTCTATTGAGGAGAAGGTGCCTCCATTTCTAAAAGGAAGCGGGGAAGGCTGGATAACAGCAGAATACAATATGCTTCCAAGGTCAACTCAATCTAGAAAGCCTAGAGACATAGTTAAGCTTAAGATTGATGGAAGAACTATGGAGATACAAAGACTCATAGGAAGAGCATTAAGATCAGTGGTGGATTTAAAGGCTTTAGGTGAAAAAACAATATGGATTGATTGTGATGTTATTCAAGCAGATGGAGGGACTAGAACAGCATCTATTTCTGGAGCCTTCGTGGCATTAGTTGATGCGGTTAATAAGCTACACAAGCATCAGCCATTTAAGGTTTTCCCTATAAGAAGCTTTGTTGGGGCTGTAAGCGTTGGTATACTAAATGACGAAAAGATTATAGACCTTTGCTATGAAGAAGATTCTAAGGCAAAAGTGGATATGAATATAGTTATGACTGATGGTGGTGAATTTATAGAAGTACAGGGGACAGGTGAGGAAAGTCCTTTCTCTAGGAAGGATTTAGATGAGCTGCTTTCACTAGGAGAAAAGGGTGTAAAACATATAATTCAAGCTCAAAAAGATGTATTAAAGAAAGATAGTTTATGGATAGGTACAGGGGGAGAGTAGTATGAAAAAAATTATTGTAGCAAGTAACAATGACCACAAAATAAAGGAAATAAAGCAAATACTAAAGGATATAGATGTAGAGGTAAAGTCTCTTAAAGACTGTAATATAGACATAGATGTAGTTGAAGATGGGAAGACTTTTATTGAAAACTCTTATAAGAAAGCCAAGGAAATATATGAGCATGTAAAGAAAGATGGCTTAAGTGATTTTCTTATAATGGCTGATGACTCTGGATTAGAAGTTGAGTATTTAAATGGTGAACCAGGAGTTTATTCTGCTAGATATGCAGGAGAACATGGAAATAATAAAAAGAATAATGAAAAGTTATTAGAAAATTTAAAGGGTGTGCCAAGTGAAGAAAGAAAGGCTGCTTTTGTTTGTGCTATAGTTCTTATAGATGAAAATGGAAAAACTGTAAAAGTAGAAGAGAGAGCTCATGGAGTTATAAAAGAGGAACTTACAGGTGTAGAGGGCTTTGGATATGATCCATTATTTTTCGTGCCAGAATTTAATAAAACCTTTGCTGAGATGACTGCAGATGAAAAAAATTCAATAAGTCATAGAGGGAAAGCGTTAGAAGTTATAAAAAAAGAACTGAAGAATTTAATTTAGTTTTGGAGGCATAATAATAATGCTAGTAGCTGTAGTTAGTGATACTCATAATGTTACTGAATATATAGAAAAGGTTAAAAAGCTTATAAAGAAGAGTGATGTACTTATCCATCTTGGGGACAACATAACTGATTTGGATTACCTTTTAAGCAAATATAAGGGCAAGGTGTATGGAGTGAAGGGCAATTGTGACTTTTCTGATGAATATCCATCAGAAATGCTAGTGCAGGTTCTAGATAAAAAGTTTTTTATTACTCATGGACATAAATATAATGTGAAATATGATTTAAATTCAATATATTTTAAAGCTATGGAAGTAGAGGCTGATGCTGCTTTATTTGGGCATACCCATCAGTCTTTAATAACTCAAGAAAGAAATCTATGGATCATAAATCCAGGAAGTGCTTCACTTCCTAGGATGAGTAAAAGAAGTATAGCTTTCATAGAGGTTGTAGAAGGAAAGCCAATTTATCCATACCTTGTAGAGGTGTAATACATAAGTGAATAAGCATATATTCTGAATATTTTTATTCGTTTTAATCTTAGAACTTTTTCATGCATAAATTGGTATATCGGCGCAAATGGTTATAAACACTGGCTTCAGCAAATTTTTGTTATAAAAAAACTTTTTTAAAAAAAGTATTGACTGAAATAATAACATCGTGTAGAATAATCTTTGTCGCCGAAAGGTTACAACATGATTCGCCTGATAAGAAGGTAAGTCATAAAGTTACGGGGTGTGGCGCAGATGGGAGCGCGCGTGGTTTGGGACCATGAGGTCGCAGGTT
>NZ_JAABNO010000032.1 GCF_009928445.1 Clostridium sp. C8-1-8
CAGGCTTTGTTGGTAAGACTCAAGCACCAGCAGCAGATGGTGTTCCTTACGAAAAAGGACAAAGATAATTTAAAAAATGTACGGGTTTTTTGTAAAATTTACGTAATAAACTGCTTAAACTCATATAAAATCATGTCGCTTTGTAGTATAATAACCATGCAGTCTTTTCAGTTAGAAGTGAGGGGGATATTATATGGGCACTACAATTAGTGATATTGCAAAAAAATCAGGAGTTTCTCTAGCTACAGTTTCTAGAGTGTTAAATAATTCCGGGTATGTTAAGGATGAAACTAGAAATAAGGTCTTAGAGACTATTAAAGAGATGAATTATACTCCAAGTGCAATAGCAAGAAGTTTATCTAAAAATGAAACTAACACTATTGGAGTCATAGTGCCAGATATAACTAATTCTTACTTTGGAGAGCTTATAAAAGGCATAAGTGAAGTGGCAGAAGCCTCAGATTTGAATATAGTACTTTTTAATACAGATGATAATTTAGAAAAAGAGCTTAAGGCTTTAACTGTAATAAAGGAGCATAGACTTAAAGGGGTAATCATGTCTCCAATGTTTGGAGAAAATGAGTTTAACAGTAATTACGTAAATACACTGGAAAACTTAGATATACCAATAATATTTGTAGTAGCAGATGTTAAGTATACTAGCTTTAGTGGAGTATTCGTTGATAATATAAAGGGTGGTTTTGATGCCACCAATCTTCTTATAAAAGAAGGCCATAAAAAGATTGGAATAATAACAGGATTGCTAAGCTCAGAGCCTGCTATGGATAGACTTATGGGATATAAAAAGGCATTGGCTATGAGCAATATTCCTATTAAGGAAGAATATATATTTAAAGGTGACTTTAAGCTTAGCACCGGTTATGACATAACAAAGGGTGTACTAAGCATGGATGATGGTCCTACTGCTCTTGTTGTATGCAGCAATATGATGACAATGGGTGCTGTTAAAGCAATTTTTGATGAAAATAAAAAAATACCAGATGATCTAGCAATAGTAGGCTTTGATAAACTTGAGTTTTTAGATATGGTTGGCATAAAAATAACTTATATGGAGGATTGTCCAGAGGAATTGGGCAAGTCTTCTATGAATATGCTTAAAGAGGTAATAGAAAATAGGGATGTAACTGAGAAGAAAAGAGTTACTATTTCTCCTACAATTATAATAAAGGGATCAGAGAAGAAGCTTTAGATCGGGTATGCCCATTTAAGTTTCGGCTTTATATTTAGGCGATATTGTGTATTAAGATTAATTTTGCTGGAGGAGGGTTTTTATATGAGAATGTATGATTTGATAATAAAGAAAAGAAATGGTGAAGAACTTACAACAGAAGAAATAAATTACTTTGTAGATGGGTATACAAAAGGTACAATTCCTGATTATCAGGTTTCATCACTTCTAATGGCTATATATTTTCAAAAGATGAATATGAGAGAAACTACAGATCTTACTATGGCAATGGTTCATTCTGGAGATATACTTGATTTGTCTAAGATTGAAGGAGTTAAGGTAGATAAGCACAGTACTGGAGGAGTTGGTGATACAACAACTTTAGTTCTTACTCCTATGGTGGCTGCACTAGGTATTCCAGTAGCAAAGATGTCTGGAAGAGGCCTTGGACATACTGGAGGAACTATAGATAAATTGGAATCTTTTGAAGGCTTTTCAGTTGAAATAACAGAAGAACAGTTTATAGAGAATGTAAATACTAAGAAGATTGCTATAATGGGACAAACTGCGGACTTAGCTCCAGCAGACAAGAAGTTATATGCGCTTAGAGACGTTACTGGTACTGTGGATAATATATCTCTAATATCTTCTAGTATAATGAGTAAGAAAATTGCTGCAGGGGCCGATGCTATAGTATTAGATGTTAAGGTAGGCGATGGTGCCTTCATGAAGTCTTATGAAGATGCGAAGAGATTAGCAGAGGCGATGGTTAGCATAGGTAAGAATGTTGGAAGAAACACAGTAGCTGTAATTTCTGATATGGATCAACCTTTAGGTTTAGGTATAGGTAATGCTTTAGAGGTAAAAGAAGCTTTAGATACTTTAAGCGGAAAAGGACCAAAGGATTTACTTGAACTTTGCTTAACTTTAGGAAGCAATATGGTTGTGCTAGCAGGTAAGGCTTCTACAACTGAAGAGGCTAAGGTTATGCTTTTAAAGACAATAGAAGACGGTTCAGCTATAATGAAGCTTAAAGAATTTGTTGCTGCACAAGGTGGCAATGCTGAACAAGTTACAAATTCTGATTTGCTTCCAAAAGCTAAATTTGTTTATGAAGTTAAGTGCGATAAAGATGGATATATATCAAAAATAAACTCAGAAAACATAGGGTTAGTTGCTATGGAATTAGGAGCTGGAAGAGCAACTAAAGAAGACAGTATTGATCTAGCTGTAGGTATAGTTTTAAACAAAAAAAGAGGAGAAAAGGTAGCAAAAGGAGATGTTCTAGCGTATATTCATGCTGATGATGAAGCTAAGATAGAAAAAGCTGCTAATGGTATATTAGGCAATTACAAGATATCAGATAGTTATGAAGATAATATTCCTTTGATATATGATGTAATAAGATAATAATATATCAACTACTAAAATTTCTTCACATAAGTTAAAAATATAGATTAATGTAAAAATCACTAATGAAATAAGCATTAGTGATTTTTATGAGAAAGATATGTAAGCGCTTCCCTAAATTTATTCAATCATCTATTTAGAGGTGTAAGAGTGAATTGAATTATTTATTATATGGAAGTAAAAGTGCATTAGAGTTCTTACAACAATAAGCCTAAGGAGAAAATGATGAGTTTAAATAGTAGAAAAAACTTTTTTATAATAGATTTTTTTGTTTCTTTTATAGTTGTTTTTGGAGTAGTTATGTTTCTTCCTATGTTCCAAAGCTTCCAACAAATATTTGGTGTAGGTGTATCAAAAATTTCTTGGCTTCCTAATATCGGATATCTTGCAATGATATTATTTCCTTCAGTTGCAGGAAGCGTAATGAATAAAACTGGAGCTAAGAAATCACTTTTGATATTTATTATATTATGGATAATAGGAATATCAGTTGAAATATTGGCCTTAACAACTGTGAATTACTTTTTATTTTGTGTGGGAAGACTAATAGAAGGATTGGCAGAAGCGTCATTTTTCCCTATATTACTTTCTATGAATAAAATGGTTATGAAAGATGAGAAGGATGGAAAGGTCGGTTCTAGTCTTCTTGAAATAGGTTCTGCAATAGGTGGGCTTATAGCGGCAATTGTAGCTGGATATTTTATAAATTCTCCTAGGTTATTTTTAATTATTCCTATGATTATAGGAGCACTAACTTGGGTATTTATAGCTTTATCTATAAATGAGATTAAAAATGGTGTTAATATAGAGCAAGATACAATTACTAAAGTAAAAGAGGGAAAGTGGGATTATATAAGTTTATTGTTCATGATATTTATGACTCAGATAACCTTTGCGGCATCACAAGTATATTTGTCTTACTATATGGAGGCTTATAATGCATCTAGTTACACTGGTCTTATAATATCTTTAGAGCAGATACTTATAGCCATAGGGGCCATGTCCCCAATGTTGTTATTAAAGAGATTCTCCTTTAAGTTCATAAGAAATTTTATGATTGTAATATTTATAATAGGATCCTTGGTGTTATCTCAGCATATGGCATTGCCAGTAGCTATAATAGCTTTAGCAGTAATTGCTTTAGTAGTTGGGATAGGGTTCTCAACTCTAAGTATTTTTGTATCTAAAGTAGTAGTAACTAATGTTTCACAAAAAATGTCTATTTACACTGCGGTAAGATATTTGGGAGGATTCCTTTTATCTTTCCTGTGGGGAATATATATAGATAGCTCTAAGGCTTCAGGCCATAGCTATGTACAAATCTTTGATAAGTTGTATATATGGATAGTTATTTTAGTGGTTATAATATCAATAGTAATAATTATGTTACAGAGAAATAATAAGCTATGGAGTTCTAAAAACTAAAGATTTAACATTAATACACAAGAGTAATATAGAACATAATAGCAATTTAGGCTATAATTTTTAATGTAAGAGTTTACACGTTAGTAACCTTAAATTAAGTCGTGTTTTTGATAATAATAAATTTAATATAATAAATAAGTGCAGAAGGCACTTTAATGGAGGTAGGGAAATGAGCATTCATATAAATGCGCAAGAAGGACAAATAGCAGAAAGTATACTATTACCAGGAGATCCTCTAAGAGCAAAGTTTATTGCTGAAAACTTTCTTCAAGATGTCATATGCTACAATGAAGTAAGAGGAATGTATGGATTTACAGGTACTTATAAGGGAAAGAGAGTATCTGTTCAAGGAACAGGTATGGGAATACCATCTATATCAATCTATGCAAGTGAACTTATACAAACCTATGGCGTAAAAAATCTTATAAGAGTTGGTACTTGTGGTGGTTATCAAGAATCAGTTAAGGTTAGGGATCTCGTAATTGCTATGTCAGCATCAACTGACTCAAATATAAATAAGATAAGATTCAATGGAAGAGATTTTGCTCCAACTGCTAGCTTTAAGCTTTTAAAGAAGGCTTATGATTTTGCTGTAGAAAAAGGTTTTGATCCAAAGGTAGGTAATGTATTTAGCTCAGACACTTTCTATGGAGATACTTCTGATGAGTGGAAGATATGGGCTAAGTTTGGTTGCTTAGGAGTAGAAATGGAAGCAGCTGCACTTTATACCTTAGCAGCTAAGCACAATGTGGATGCTTTAGCATTACTTACTGTAAGTGATCACTTCATTTATGATGAAATAACCTCAGCAGAAGAAAGACAAACAACCTTCACAAATATGATAGAAGTTGCTCTTGATACTGTACATTCATTATAATATAAAATTTTATTGAAGATAATTAGTTAAAAACTAGGCAATAACATTTGTGAATTGCTGATATTATAATAAGATGCACGAAAAATCACTAATGCAGATTAGCATTAGTGATTTTTCAATATAATTCTTTATATAAAATTATATTATGGAATAAGAAGCTTCCATATATCTATAACAAAATCATATAAAACGGTATAAATATTATACTCATCAAAGTTGTTGTAACAGTCATAAGGCTAGCATATTTATGATTGGCGCCAAAACTTTTTGCTACAATAGCTGTATTGGTCATAACTGGCATTGCGGCTTGTATTATAAAGACTTTTTTCATTAGAGTAGGTATAGGGAAGTATAAACATAATAAAAATACCAACAATGGAGATATTAAGAATCTACCAATGAACAAAGCTATCATATCTTTATTTATCTTAATATCTTTAAAGTCTACGGAATGCATTGTTATACCTATAAAGAGCATGGATAGTGGAGTAGTAAGTCCACCTACATATTTACAAGTGTCCATAACAAACTTTGGTGGTGTAACATTTATCATAATCAATATTAGAGCCAATATAAATCCCATCAATGGAGGAGATACTATCCTCTTTAACGTTGCTAAGGAAAAGATACTGCTTTTTTTACTGCTTATTCCATCTTTGCTTATATCATAAACACCTAAGGTCCAGAAGAAGGTGGTGTTAGCTATGTAGTAAAGTAGTACATAAGGCACACTAGATTCTCCGAATAGTGCCAAGTTTACAGGTAGTCCAACAAAGATAGAACTTGAGACAAAGAACATGGAACGGAAGGTACCAGCACTTTTTTCATCTATCTTTAAGCTCTTAGAAGTTAATACTGCTATAAAATACCCTGCGGCCATAGAAACAAAAGGTATAATAAGTCCACTTCCTAAATGTACAAGTTTATCTTTAGTAAAGTTATTCATAAGATCAACTAACATAAGGCAAGGCAGAGCAATATTACAAACAAGCTTAGAAAAGATTTTAGAAGCTTCTTCGTTTAACCAGCCTTTGGATGTCAATAAATAACCAATAAAAATCATTATAACTATGCTTAGAATGCTTTGTAATGCATTAAAAAAAACCATGATGCGCCCCCGAAAGTAAATAATTAAATCCCTTCGGTTATTATAGCAAAATAAAATGTATAAGAAAAATACTTAATAATTAATAAGTTCATACATAAATGAGTATAAATTTAATCAAATGATAAGAAATAAAGGATATTCTATGGCCTTAAATATATCCTAATTTAAATATCTCTAAGAATCTTTTTGCAGGAGCAGATAAATATCTATCTTTTATCCATATTATCCCCGTCTTTGTAACTAAAGAAGGCTCATTTATATCTTTAAACATTAGATTGGCATTTGGCACTAATCCAATCCAGTCTTTTGGAACAATAGCTACTCCCATACCTTTATTAGCCCAAGTTAGAATAGATCTAGTATCTTCTATCTTACAGAATATATTTGGCTCAAAGCCAGCATTTTCACAGGCTTCAACTATGTTTTGTTCAAATCTCCTAGTAACTAGAAGAGGCTTGTTTTCTAATTCACTTATAGATATTTCTTTTATATTTTCATCCCAATATATCTTTTCGCGAGTGGCTGCCACCATTGGAGCACTTTCTAAGTATATAGATTCAAAGCCTTCGGAGTCTACAGGGGTACGAATTATTCCTATTTCTATAACGCCATCTGTCAGAAGCTTTAGTATGTCCTTTGTATCCCCTTCTCTTATATCAAAGGTTATGCCTGGATATTTATCATAAAAGTTCATTACCCTGTTAAGTAATAAGGTATCACCTTCAGATGAGATGGTCCCAATAGATAAGGTTCCATTAAGTCCATCCTTTATATCTTTTAGTTCCTTAAGAGTAGTATCCATAAGTTCAATCATTTGCTCGCAACGATTTTTTAGTATTTGACCCGCACTAGTAATTTGAAACTTTCTAGTACTTCTTTCTATTAACTTGACACCGAGTTCATCCTCAAGCATCTTCAGCTGCTGGCTCAAGTGAGGTTGGGCAATATGTAGTTTCTTTGAGGCTTTAGTTATATTTCCCTGCTTAACTATTTCAAGAAAATATGTCAGTTGCTTAAAGTCCATTTATATGTATTCCTTTCTGCTTAGCAATAGGTGTGTTGCTTTCATGTGACCTATTTGCTCATAAATAAATTATTCATACAAGTCTCCTGCAAGGTCTTCTAATTTCGCATAGTCTAATATAATTAAGGAATTACCATCCTTAGAGATAATCCTTTGTTCACATAGTTTGTTTATAACTCTAAGTAGATGCCTATAGCTTGTTCCTAATAGCTCTGCAACCTCAGTAAGTTTCTCAGCTACAATTCCTTTAAGGCTAGTAGATATATCTTCTTCACTAGATAAGGCTAGTATATAACTTGCAAGCCTATTTTCTAATGGGTAAAGAAGGTTTATAGAGTTTGATACTGCAGAGGTTGCTAACTTTTCAGCTAAAGTCTTACAGATGTGACCTAAGAACACGGCATCATCTTTAGCTTGAGTTCTTATTACATCTATAGGTATAGCTATAAAGGTACAGTTGTGTACTGCTTCTACGTTGCAATTGGCGGTACATTCGCTTATAAACTCAAGGTCCCCCATTACCATAAGTGGATTATAGAATCGTAAAAGAAGAGATTTACCGTTTTTAAGCAAGGTATAAACCTTACACTTTCCTTTAACTAAAAAGTAAAAGTAGTCAATTTCTTCATTGGATTTATAAATAAGCTCACCCTTAGCAAATAATCGAAGCTCCATATACGGAGTTATATCACTATTAAAGTATGAGTTTATGTCATGTAGTGTTATAAATCTTTCTAACAGTAATTTATCGTTTATTTTATTTATAAAAAGCACCTCCATAAGAAACGGATAACTTGATGTAGCTCTGTCTTTTGTTAAGTTATAGTAACAAAAGCTGTTTTTTACTAATCCGCATTTATAGTATCCATATATATTATAGACAATTAGTATAAAGAAAAAAATCGTTAATAAGAATTTAGGTGTTATTTTTTCAATTGTAACTGAATTAATATATAAAGCCTAGTTATGAAATAAATTTTTCAAGCATAATTACTGCTTGCTGAGCTGATAAATTTTTATTATTAATTGTTATAGAGTTCCTACTTCATCATTAAATTCATATTTTAAGCCTATTCCATCAAAAGACACAAGAGCTTTAAAAATACTTTTTGGATTTAAATAGTTCATCTTTATATTTATAGGTAGTAAAATCTAAGACTAAAAAATACATAAAGGTGACATATGTCATATAAGGTATTAGCTTAATTTGATATCTTATCTATAGAGGTACAAATAGTAGGTTATCTTTAAGAACATTGTTCAAATTAAGTGGTCATGAAGGAGCTGCGTAAGATTATTAAAGCATCGGATGGTTGATCACTTAATTTCAACATAGTACTCTAACTTAACCACAAAATAATATTTTGGAGGGGCATATGTATAAGTTTTTTACAGTTATTATAGGATTTATAATTACCATAATGGTTAGTTTTAATAGTGAGCTTCAGTCACATGTGGGAAATAATCTTTCATTAGTAATCATTCATATGATCGGACTTATAAGTGTAATAGTAGTCATGTTAGCAAAGAAAGAAAGTTTTTCTATGGAGCTTAAGGGCATACCTATCTATATTCTATCTGCAGGTGTCATTGGAGTTTTTGTGGTACTAATAAATAACATGACCTTTTCTACAGTAGGAGCTTCTCTGTCTATATCTTTAGGCATGTTAGGTCAGCTTACTGCTGCTACGATTATAGATCAGTTTGGGCTGCTTGGCATGAAAAAGTATGGATTCGAGAAGAAGAAGATAATAGGATTTGCATTTATTATTATTGGAATAGTTGTTATGACTTTATATTAAAAGGGGGATTAAGATGTTTTATATTTTGCTTTCAGTAATAGGAGGGGCTTTCGTTACTTTATCTATGATAATTAATGGCAATCTAGGAGAAAGGATAGGGGGACTTAAGGGAACTCTTATAAATTATATAACTGGACTAGCTTTTGCCGTAGTATTATTTCTAGCAGCAAAGTTAACAGGAAATGCATTGAGTATAGATAAAATCAATATTGCTGGAATACCAGCGTATGCATTCTTTGGAGGGATGTTAGGAGTTTGTGTAATAGTATTATCCAATAAAGTTATCCCAAAGATACCAGCTATATATTCCATGGTATTAATGTTTGTTGGACAACTTATAATGGGTATGGTTATAGATTATTTCAGCTTTAATAAATTTTCTATAGGAAAGCTTATAGGGTCTATTTTTATAATCTTAGGGTTACTCTATAACTTTAATGTTGATAAGAAAACTTCAAAAAAGGTTGCAGAAAACTAGTTTAAATTAAAGTCTGGCATCGTCTGTAATAGAGTGATATGCTAGACTTTTTATTATATAAGGAACTTTACATGAAATACAAAGATTTTAGTAAAGTATAACTAAGTAGAAATAATTTTTTTTGTGATAAGGTATAAAGCCTCTAAAACATAGATTTATAACTTTATTTAAATATATATTTATAAAAACATATAATTATATAAATATATAGTATTCATGCGCCTTTCAAGGTAATACCATTTGAAAAGCTAGAGCACATAAGCTATAATCAGAGGATATGAATAATGAAGGCTTTAATGCTTAAAAGCTTAGTGTAATTAAGATATATCAACTATAGCTTTTTTCCCGTAAGGCTATAAGCTTATTCAAAAAGAAAGGAATTTATAGATGAATCTTTTAACCATAGAGAACGTGTCAAAAAGTTATAGCGAAAAGAAACTTTTTAATAATATAAGCTTTGGAATAAACGAAGGTGATAAGATCGGTATCATTGGTGTCAATGGTACCGGTAAGACTACATTTTTAAAAGTAGTCTCTGGGGTAGAGGTTCCTGATGAAGGAAAGATAGTTAAAGGAAATTCGGTAAGAGTTGAATATCTTTCACAAAGTCCGGATTTTGAGCCTGAATCAACAGTGCTTGAGCAAGTATTTAGAGGAGAAACTCCTCTGATGAAGCTTATAAGGCAGTATGAAAAAACAATGGAAAGCCACAATGCTACACCAGAAGAAATAATGAAACTTACAAGCCAAATGGATAGTATGAATGCTTGGAGTATAGAGAGTGACGCAAAGGCTATACTTAATAAGCTTGGAGTTTCCGACTTCAATGCAAAGGTAGGTAACCTTTCAGGAGGACAGAGAAAGAGAATAGCATTAGCAGCTGTACTTATAAGCCCTTGCGACCTGCTTATACTTGATGAGCCCACCAACCACTTAGACAATGATACTATAGACTGGTTGGAACAGTATTTAAACAAAAGAAAAGGCGCCCTTCTTATGATCACTCATGATAGATATTTCTTAGATAGAGTTGTGAATGAAATAATAGAATTGGATAAAGGGAATTTATATACTTATAAAGGTAACTACAGCGATTTCCTTGAGAAAAAGGTAGAACGTGAAGAAATGGAGTTTGCTAGCGAGAAAAAAAGGCAAAATCTTTTAAGAAAAGAACTTGCTTGGATTAGAAGAGGTGCTAAGG
Organism: Clostridium sp. C8-1-8; assembly: GCF_009928445.1. Lineage (GTDB taxonomy): Bacteria > Bacillota > Clostridia > Clostridiales > Clostridiaceae > Clostridium_AR. Next base: position 10,515 of record NZ_JAABNO010000032.1, read on the forward strand.
CAAGGAGTACTAAGCAAAAGGCTAGAATAGATAGATTTGAAGAATTAAGTGAGCAAAAGTTAGATATAGACAACTCAAAGGTGGAAATATCAGTAGCAAGTACTCGCTTAGGCAAAAAGGTAATAGAGATAAATAATATAAGTAAATCCTTTGGAGAAAGAAAGCTTATAGATGACTTTAGTTATATTGTGCTTAGAGATGACAGAGTTGGTGTAATAGGACCTAATGGTATGGGAAAGTCAACGCTTATAAATATGATAAGTGGTGAGTTAAAGCCAGATAGTGGTGATATTGAAGTAGGAGAAACTGTTAAGATAGGCGTATTCTCTCAAGAAACTTATCATATGGATAATAGTTTAAGAGTTATTGATTATATCAAAGAGGGTGCGGAGTTTATATCAAACGAAGAAGGTTATAAGCTAAGTGCATCTCAAATGCTTGAAAGATTTAAGTTTCCGCCAGCAGAGCAGTGGACACCTATTGCAAAACTATCTGGAGGAGAAAAGAGAAGACTATATCTTCTAAGAGTGCTTATGGAAGCTCCTAATATACTTATACTTGATGAGCCTACCAATGACTTAGATATAGAGACTCTAACTATTCTTGAGGATTACTTAGACGAGTTTCCAGGAGCTGTTATATCAGTGTCCCATGATAGGTATTTCTTAGATAGAATGGCAACTAAGATTTTTTCCTTTGAAGGAGACGGAAAGGTAGTTCAATATACAGGTAACTACACAGACTATAAGGAAGATAACAGACAAAAAGATATCAACATTGCTGAAGAAAAAACTAAGAAAACTGTTGATAAAAAAGCGGAGGTTGTGGATAATAACCAAGCTAAGAAAAAGGAAAGACCATTAAAGTTCTCTTTTAAGGAACAAAGAGAGTATGACGAAATTGATGATGTTATAGCTGGTATAGAAGAAAAGATTAGTGAATTAGAGTCTAAGATTAATGAAGCAAGTACTAATTACTCTCTGCTTCAAGAACTTATAGCTGAAAAGGAAGAAACCGAAAAGCTTTTAGAAGAAAAAATGGATAGATGGGTTTATCTTAACGATCTTGCGGAGAAGATAAATTCGAATAAGTAAAATACAGAAATAGAGGCTAGTAATGATGCATAGGAATGTTGCATTGTTGCTAGTTTTTTATTTTGGCTATGTTAAAGTACTGTGTTGAAATTAAGTGGTCAGTCATCCGATGCTTAGATGAGCTTGCGCAAAGAATTAATATGATTTTGTCATATTCCATGGCTAAAACTGTAAACTCACTACGTTCGAACATACAGTTTATTAACGCCATTCCATCTGAAAAAATCATTTAATTTTAACTGCTCGCTCATATAGCATATCCTTCATGACCACTTAATTTCAACAATATTATTAAACATAGCCTTTATTTTTAGGAAATTATATTTTAGTTAAATCTATGGATAAGTATGCGTGGATTGATTAAAAGCCAATGAAGGATAAAGAAAAAACTAAAATTATGTGGCTTGCTAAGTTTTCCTTATATGAATTCAGAAAGGCAGATGTGCAAGAAAAGTGTAAAACACTTAATGTGATATAAGGCGAATCCTTAAAATAAAACAGGATAACCAGCATTACAATCGATTACATGAATATAGGTGAAAATAGTAAACAAAATAATGAATAAATGAGATATTTTACAATATAAAGCTCTGGATATATAATTCCACTAAAGATTAATTTCGCGGTCTATAAGCTTAAATATACAAATAAAACTAGCTATTATAAGTGTTTCTATGAATTAATAAATTGTTTGAAAGGCTTATTATAGCTGTATTAATATTAACTAAGGTTTACAGTTTTTTAGGGGGATATATGGTGGAATATGTATTAGAGGCTGAAAATATATGCAAGTCTATAGGTAGTGGAGAGGAAAGAATAGATATTTTGAAAAATATAAATCTCTATATTAAAGAAAATGAGTATGTAGCCATAATGGGACCTAGCGGAAGTGGTAAGAGTACTTTGCTTAGTATTATTTCCTGCATAGATAAACAGAGTTCTGGCAAGGTAAGGATAGATGGTGTTAATATAAGAACTCTTAGAAGAAATGAACTAACTGAATTTAGAAATGAGAATATAGGGATAGTTTTTCAAGCTTTTAATCTAATTCCGGTGTTAAATGCTGAAGAAAATATAGAGACACCATTATTCTTTTCTAAAAAGAAGATTGATATAAAAGCAAAAGTTGATGAATTAATAGATGCTATTGGGTTAGCTCACAGAAGAAAATCATTTCCTAAGCAGTTGTCAGGTGGCGAGCAGCAGAGAATAGCTATAGCAAGGGCTTTGGCGGGAGAACCTAAAATACTACTTGCTGATGAGCCAACTGGTGCTTTGGATAGCAAGAGCAGTGGGGTGGTTTTAGATATATTTGATGAGTTTAGGAAGAAATATAATATGGCTATAGTAGTTATAACACATGATATTAAGGTAGCTAGGAGAGCAGATAGAATAGTCCATATTATGGACGGGCAAATATATGAAGGAGAGATATCAGAATGATAACTGCAAAAGTCCTTTTTAAGACTTACAACTTAAAGACTTGGAGGCAAAATAAGTTTCAAATTTTCTTAAGCATATTTGCCATAGCCATTGCTGTAGCCATACTGATTTCTCTTAGGAGTATAATCTTCTTTAATGGACAATATACCATTTCTAATTCTAGAAGTCTTAATGATGGCGATATAAATATAACGCTACCTAGTAATACCATAAGTGAAGAGCAATATAAGTTTTTACATAAACTGAAAGCTGAAGGTAAGCTATACTATGCTACTACCTTTAAGATGCAGAATAATTTTAATCATAATAATATGAATAGTGTTGTTGATGTGAAAATAATAGATTCTGATTATTATTCCGTTGACGAAAGAATTGGAAGATATAAAGATAAGCTTGGAAGCAAAAACATATTAATCAACAAGACCCTTGCGGATAAATTTAGCTTGAAAAAGGGAGATAGTATATCTATAACACTTAAAAACTTTTCTCAAGAGGAATGTGAGTTTAAGATAAGTGATGTTATTAATACAACAAATATGGTGGATGAAAATATATTTGGACTTATGATATTTAATAAAGCTGATATTCCAGTGCATAAAGGGTTTGACATGAACAACTTAGCCACCAATGTAAATATCAGTGTTAATAAGAATTTTAGTATATCGGATATTAAAGGTGAGTTAGAGAAAAGCTTTAAAGCTGGAGCTAAGTTCTCAACCTCTGAGCAGCTTATAAAATCCACTAAAGAACTTAGAGATAGAGAGGAAAAAGCCTTAGGGCTAATTGAGATGATTGTAACCTTAATAACTGGAGCAGGAATAGGGGTTACTATATGTATTCTTACACTTAAAAGGAAAAAGGATTATGTTCTACTAGCTATATATGGCATGAATGATAAACTGCTTAAAAGTGTAATTCTATATGAGACTTTTATTATAGCCGCAATAGGCAATGTTATTGGTATAGTATTAAGTATTATGATAACTGGAGTTATTGAAAGAAATATTTTTAAGGAGCTGGGAGTAGTTTCGATAGTGGCTGGTTTGCTGCTAGCTATTTTGGTGACCTTTGTATTTACTATGCTTCAGACTTTGACTTTTACTATACTTCCTATATATATAAGCAAAAGAATTAACCTAAATTCTATCCTACGCCAGGAAGTTGAAAAACTTAAGTTAGATGAAAACCTTGCTACCATCGGGCTAATTATGTTGCTTATGCTTGTAATTAGTATATCTATCTATATAGGGTCTCTAAACTTAGGAGGAATGTATACTATTGGTTTGTTAATAATAACAGCTGTTTTTTACATCATATCTTTTGGAATAATAGGTACAATAAAAAAGATTAAATTTATAAAAAATAAAAATTTTGTTTTAGCTTTTAGAAGTATAGGGAGACAAAAGCTTAAGTTTTCTGCCTGTGTTACAGCTTTGATTTTGACCTTGGTGTTGTGTGGAACCATTATTAATTTATCTTACTACATCATACCTAAAGCTATTACTCAATTCTCTGAAGATAACGGATATAATCTAACTTTAAATACAAGTATTAATGAAAGTAATATAGGTTATACTGAAAAAACACTAAATAAAGAAAAAGAAGTTTTAGGCTATGTAAAAGAGATTGTTACAAATGCTAAGCTAATTGACCTCAATGGAAAGCACTTGCAGGATATTGTTGAAAACAGCAGATGTTATCCAGAAGTAAAAACAGCTCTTTTAGAAAATTACAATAATACCAAGCTTAATGCTATTGATATAAGTAAAAACTTAATAAAGCACAAGCCTCTTATAGGACGATGGCTTGATAGTAAAGATATAAATAATAACTATATAGTTCTAGGAAATAATTTTGCCAGTGAAAACTTTATGGTAGGAGATAAAATAAGTGTTGATATACAAGGTAAAAAACTTGACTTTACTATACTTGGAATAATGGATAAAAGCCAGTTTGGAGATGACTGGGGAGCTTACGTAGACATAGCTTCATTAAAAGGTGTTAGCACCTTAGATGAAACTAATAGTAAACTTAACTATTTAATAAAATGTAATAACAAGGATGAAAAAAACGTAAATTATTCTTTGTCTAAGAAGCTAAAGGGATCTGTTATTATAAGTGAAAAAGATAAATATAACAGTTTAACCGCACTTTTGCAGCAGATGACTTACGCGTTTATATGTATAAGCTGCATAAGCATATTTTCTTCTTTTTGCCTTGTAGCTAATATTTTAATCATGGTGAATTTCGATAGGATAAAAGAGTTTTTGGTACTTAATATATTAGGCGCAAAGATTAGAGATATAAAGAAAATAAGTATTATAGAGAGCTTGATAACTGGTGGTTTAGCAGCAGTAATAGGAATTTTATCAGCTGAAGCTTTGAACTTTATAATAACGACATATGGATTTGATAGTAGATATTCGCCTAGTTACAAAATAGATTTAGCTATGTTTGCTGTGGCTATATTGGTGGTAGTGGTTTCATCTTTAAGCGTAATAAGCAGTATGGAGCTTGAAAAGCATAGTTCTTTGTTGAGAGTTGATTGAGGATGATAGCATATCTATATATCTACTCCTACGTAGATGCTTGATGTCCTTAACATTTATAATGTTAAGCTCGCTATGGAGAACATGATTTTAATAACTTGTGAAATTTATTTGTAATAATGGAAATATATTGTATAATGGTTGTAATATATTTATTGAGATATCTTTATTGTAAGAGAAATATTTATTTTACATTAAGATATGTATAATATCTATATAAATATGTTAGACAAGTAGTAAAGCTTTATAAAATGTGTTTTTAATAAATTTTATAACTACTTTAAGAAAGAATATATTCGTAAAATTTAGGGGGAATTATGACGAGCATTTTTGTACTAATCGTACTATTGGTTTATGTATATATATTAATAAGAGAAATCAGAATATATAATAATAGGACGTTGAATAGGTCTTTTATAAGAGAATATTGGTTTGAGTATAGAAGTTATAGAGTAGGTGACATAGTTTGGGGCACAATCGCTGGAAGTTTTGTTTTTGTAAAGTTTGTACTTGAAGTTTTGAAGAATAAAACTTCATATCAAGATACCAGTACTCCATATGGGTTATTTGAAAGTTTTATAGTTCCTCAATCCTTTTACTCTATTCAGTTTGCAGTAGCTTCCATTATGCTGGCTTTATTTTTATTTATGGAGGTTAAGGCTAAGTTAAGAACAAATATAGTAGGAAAAGAGGGAATACTCACTGAAGATGGTAAGCTTATTGAATGGCGTAATATTATAGATGTTAAGGAAGGAGATTCTTCCAAATCTACTTTAGATAAGCTTATAGAAGTTGAAACCTATGGAATAAAAAAGAAACTAATAAAACTTATAGTACCGAGTACTAAGTTAAAGTATACTATTGAAACTATGAGAGCGGCTCTGGCTGAGTCTAGATGATTTGAAGTTAAACTTTTGGGCCTTAGTAACAGAATAGTGAACAACACATATACTGAAATATACATTTAAGCTGTCCACCTATAAGATATGCCAATTTTATAGATTCAAGATTGGATTACTAGTTATATATCTATAATCTAATAATGTTGCATATCTATTCTACAAATATCATTAACACTTTTCTAAAGATATGTTGCTTCAATACAAAAACATAAATTTTATTATGAAGCGGCACATCTTTAGAATCTTATGTAGATATGAAAATGTTCTAAAAAGATAATATTCTAAATAAATATAATTTTATTGACTTATTAGAATATTTTGATATATAATAACAATAATTTTATAGATTCGTATGAAGATAGCGGGATTAAAACCGTTATTGGACGAACCTCTGGAGAGACTCAAAGGAGCACCGAAGGGGAAAGCTACAAAGATGTAGTGAAACTCTCAGGTAAAAGGACAGGGGATTTTGATAATATATTCATTTAGCTATATTTTAAGCTTATTAAGCTTTATTTTGGTTACATGAATATCAAAAGCCGTATTTCCAGAGACTAAGTTTAGACCTAGTCTCTTTTTTTATATTTTTAAGAGTTTTAAAACTAATAAATTAAAGGGGGCATACATGTGTTTTATAAAAGTACAAGAGGACAGGAAGATCTAGTAACTGCTTCAGAGGCTATAATTAGGGGAATAGCTGAAGATGGAGGGTTATTTGTACCGGAATTTTTCCCAGAGCTAGATAAATCTTTTGATGAACTTAAGAACCTAAATTATAAGGAACTAGCTTTTTATGTATTGAGTAAGTATCTTGATGACTTTTCAGCTGAAGAACTTAAGGCTTGTATCGAAGGTGCTTACGATGAAAAGTTTGAGGTTCCATCTATAGCACCATTGAAGTATTCTGCTGGAGCATATTTTTTAGAGCTTTTTCATGGTAGAACCTTAGCTTTTAAAGATATGGCGCTTAGCATACTTCCTTACTTAGTTAAGACTGCGGCGAAAAGACTTGATATCAATAAGGAGATAGTCATACTTACAGCTACTTCTGGTGATACAGGAAAAGCAGCTTTAGAAGGTTTTGCAAAGGTTGAAGGAACTAAGATAGTGGTATTTTACCCTAAGGAAGGGGTAAGTGAGATTCAAAAAAGACAGATGGTTACACAAGAAGGAGACAACACCTTTGTAGTAGGTATTGAGGGTAACTTTGATGATGCGCAAAATGGAGTAAAAACTATATTTGTGGATTCAGATTTCAACAAGCTTTTAGACGAAAAAGGATACATGTTATCATCTGCTAATTCTATAAACATAGGAAGGCTTATACCTCAAATAGTTTATTATGTCTATTCTTATCTGACTTTACTGAAGGATGAAAAAATTAAAGCTGGAGAGAAGATAAATGTTGTAGTGCCTACTGGTAATTTTGGTAACATATTAGCTGCCTTCTATGCTAAGAATATGGGACTTCCTATAGATAAACTTATATGTGCATCCAATGAGAATAAGGTTCTTACTGATTTTATAAGCACAGGAATATATGATAGGAATAGAGAGTTTGTCATAACTAATTCGCCTTCAATGGATATATTAATTTCTAGTAATCTAGAGAGATTCTTATATGAGATAAGCGGAAAGGACTCAGAGATTATAAATAAATTGATGCAGCAGTTAAAGAATGAGGGCAGGTATGAGATAACCTCAGCTATGAAAGAAAGGCTTAATTGTATGTATGGAGGTTTTGCTACAGAAGAAGAAACCGTTGAAGCGATAAGAGAAGTATATGATGCTTCAGAATATGTTTTAGATACTCACACTGCAGTTGCTTATAATGTATTTAAGAAATATATAAATGCTACAAAGGATGAGGCAGTAACTGTAATAGCTTCAACAGCGAGTCCTTTTAAGTTTCCAAGAAGTGTGAATGAAGCACTTAGTTTTGAAAATAGTAGTGCCTCAGATTTTGACATGGTAGAAAAGCTTTCTAAAAAGTTTAATATAAGAATTCCAAAAGGAATAGATAATCTAGAAAGTAGACCGATAATTCATAAAGCTACCTGTTATAAAGAAAGTATGAAAAATGTAATAGAAGAATTTTTGAAATTGTAGGTGATTAGATGGTAGAAGTTAAGGTGCCTGCTACAAGTGCAAATATAGGACCTGGTTTTGATTGCCTTGGATTAGCAGTAAAAAAGTATAACAGATTTGTTGTGGAAGAGATAGAAGAAGGACTTGTTTTTGAAGGTTGTGAAGAAGAATTTAAGAATGAAGAAAATCTTATATATGTTTCTATGAAGAAGTGTTTTGATAAATTAAACTATACACCTACAGGTTTAAGCATAAAGATTGAGGGAGATATACCTGTATCCAGAGGCCTTGGAAGTAGCGCTGCCTGCGTAGTTGGGGGGGTATTAGCTGCAAATGGATTAACCGGGAGTACTCTCAGTAAGGAAGAGGTTTTAAATCTTGCGGCAGAAATGGAAGGACATCCTGACAATATTACTCCAGCTTTATTTGGAGGAATGACTGTCTCAGTTTCAGAAGAAAATAAAACTATATACAACAAAATAAATATAAAGGAGGAAATAAAGCTTTGTGCATTAATACCTGATTTTAAGCTCTCTACTGATAAGGCAAGAGCGGTTTTACCTAAAACTATTGATTATAAGCAAGGTGTTTACAATATAGGAAGGGTAGCACTTATGATATCAGCTTTGTCTAGTGGAAATTTAGATTTATTAAAGATCGCTTGTAAGGATAAGCTCCATGAAGATTATAGAGCAGAACTAATAGAAAATTTTTATGATATAAAAAATAAATGCAGTGAATTTAATGCACTAGCTGTATTTTTAAGTGGTGCAGGTCCAACGATAATGGTTATGCTTAGAAAAGATGATAGTAGCTTTTTAAATAATATAAGGAATTATTTAGATACATTAAGAAGTAGATGGGAAGTATTGGAGTTAGACATTGATAATGAAGGAGCTCAGGTTAAAGTATTATAATTTCAGCAATATTATTTAAATAGTGTAAAAAGGAAATAGGGGGAAAGTAATGAGATGAGTGATGTAGTTGTAGCTAAGTTTGGAGGAAGTTCCCTTGCTGATAGTGAGCAATTCCAAAAGGTTAAGAATATAGTTTTTGAAAATCCAAGGAGAAAATATGTGGTGCCTTCTGCACCGGGAAAGAGATTTAAGAAGGATTATAAGATAACTGATCTATTATATCTTTGTTATGAACATGCAAAAAATCAGATATCCTTTGAGGATGTATTTAAGCACATAGAAGAAAGATATAAGACTTTAGCCTTAGAACTTAAGGTAGATGTAGATATACAAAGCCACCTGGAAGAAATAAAGTTAAAGATAGAAGAAGGAGCTTCAGCAGACTATACAGCAAGTCGAGGTGAATATTTAAATGGTCTTATACTAGCAGCCTTTTTGAATTACGAATTTGTAGATGCTGCTGAGATAATAAAGTTCAAACATTTTGGAACTTTAGACATGGCAGCAACAGAAATAGCTGTGAGAGAGAGACTAAAGAATATAGATAAGGCTGTTATACCGGGATTTTATGGATCTATGCCTGATGGAAAAATAAAGACTTTTTCTAGAGGAGGTTCCGATATTACAGGAGCTATTATTGCCAGATGTACAAATGCTGAGTTGTATGAGAACTGGACTGATGTTTCGGGATTTCTGATGGCAGACCCTAATATTGTTGCAAATCCAAAGTCTATAGAGAATGTAACTTATAAAGAGCTTAGAGAATTGTCTTATATGGGGGCAAAAGTGCTTCATGAGGAGAGTATTTTCCCTGTAAGAGATGTTGGAATACCTATAAATATAAGAAATACAAATAGGCCTGAAGATAAAGGAACATTTATAGTAGATGAACAGAGGGTTCAAGCTTATGGGGATACTATAACTGGTATAGCTGGAAAGAAAGACTTTGTTGTAATTGCAATACAAAAAATGCTTATGAACCTTGAACAAGGTTTTTGCAGAAAGCTTTTAACAATACTTGAAAGCAACGGAGTGTCCTTTGAAAACATGCCTGCAGGAATAGATTCTGTTTCCTTAGTTATAGAAGAGTGTCAGGTAGGAGATAAGCTTGAAATAATCTTAGAAGAGATTAAGAGACAGTGCAATCCAGATACTATAGATGTTCATCCTAACATGGCTCTTATAGCTACAGTTGGTAAAGGAATGAATAGGACTAGAGGAGTTGCTACTAAGATATTTAAGAGTCTTTCCGAAGCTGATGTTAATGTGAGGATGATTAATCAAGGTTCTAGTGAGATAAATGTAATAATAGGTGTTGAAAATGAAGATTTTGAAAATGCGTATAGGGCTATATACAGTGCATTTGTAAAATAGAATATATAAAAAGGGGCGAAAATAGATATGGAGAAAGTGAGAATAGCCTTATTAGGCTTAGGTAATGTAGGTAAAGGCGTTTGGAAGATATTGAATACTAATAAAGAAGCGATTATGAAGAGGGCCGGATATGATATAGAAATCGCAAAGATATTGGTAAGAGATAAAAATAAGTACAGAGATATAGAGGTGCCTCAAGAAGTTGTAACTGCAGATGCTGAGGATATATTCAACGATGACAGCATTAAAATAATTGTAGAGGTTATGGGGGGGGTAGAACCTGCCAAAGAGTATATACTAAGAGCTATAAAAAATAAAAAACATGTGGTTACAGCTAATAAATTATTAATTGCTACTGATGGTAAGGAGATTTTCGAAGCAGCAGAGAAAAATGAAGTTATAGTAAACTTTGAAGCAAGTGTGGCTGGGGGAATACCAGTAATTCATGGTATAAATGAGAGCTTGACTGCCAACAAAATTGAGGAAGTTATTGGCATAATAAATGGAACTACAAACTATATCTTAACTAAGATGACCTTAGAGGGAATGGATTTTGAAGATGCACTTAAAGAAGCTCAAGAAAAGGGCTATGCAGAAGCTGACCCAACTTCAGATATTGAAAGTTATGATGCTGCGTATAAGCTAGCTATATTGACAACATTAGCCTTTGAGACAAATGTAGATGTAAATAATATCTATAGGGAAGGAATAACAAGAATAACTTCAAAAGATATAGAGTATGCGAAGGAACTAGGATATGTGATTAAACTTCTTGCTATAGTTAAAGAAGTTGATGAAAAGTTAGAGCTTAGAGTTCATCCAACTATGATTCCATCTATTCACCCATTAGCAAATGTCAATGATTCTTTTAATGCTATATTTATAAAAGGTAACGCAGTTGGAGATCTTATGCTTTATGGAAGAGGTGCAGGGGAGCTGCCAACAGGTAGTGCTGTAGTAGGGGATATAATATCTGTACTAAGAAATGACGGAGAAAGAGCTAGTGTAGTTACTAGTAGATATGCAGATAAAGCAATAACTCCTATGGATAACGTAAGCGCAAAATATTATTTAAGGATAACTGTAAAGGATATGCCTGGAGTTTTGGGAGAGATAGCCACTACCTTTGGCGAGGAGCAGGTTAGTATAGCTTCCTTTATACAAAAGGCTAGAAGAGAAGATAAAGGACTTGTTTCCATAGTTATTGTTACTCACGATACTTTAGAAGGAAGAATAAATAAGTCTTTAGAAAAGATAAATGACTTAGAGATAATTAAAAAAGTAGAGAATGTCATAAGGATAGAAAAGCTTGGATTAAAGTAATAATATCAATAAAGCCACTTAGTATATTACAGTATTTACTAAGTGGCTTTATTGATTTATAGTAATGTATTTTATTGTGTAGAAATGTAAGGTCCTCACAAGATATAATGTAAAGTTAGTGCTTTTCAGCAAGAAAATTATAAAAAGAATATTAGATTATAAAAAAAATAGTTGTATAAAATAATAAAATTTGATAAAAAAATTATACATATTGACAAAAAATAATTAATATGGAATATTAATTAAAAGGGTAAAAATATATTAGTCTTTTAATCTTTGAAATATAATTTTTGAACAACTTAAAACAAATGGCAAAGGGTATAAAATAACTTTAGGGGAGATAAATGTGAACCTTTATGAAAGGCTCAAGATTAGTAGAAGTATAGTAATTAGTATATTAATGTTAACATCTGTTATGGCTTTAATATGTCCAATTTTAAAAAAGAGTCAGAAGGAAACTTTACAATATAAAACTGAAAAATTTTTTAATGACATAATAAATGAACAATATGATGAGGCTTTTAAATTTGTGGATTATAAAGAAAGTAGCAAGCAAGACTTAGCTGAGGTTAAGGGAAGTAAGAAGATAAAATGGATTAGCAGGCTAAGGAAGCAGAGGGCTAATGGTATAAGGATAGAGGCTTGCACTAAAGTTAAGATAGACAATACAGAGTATCCTGTAGGGATTGCTAGATTGATTGTGAATAAAAAAGGAATATTGGAAGAATATGTAGTTGGTATAACCTATGTAAGGATTAATAATGGTTATAAGATAAGAAATATAAGTAAAATAGATGATAGCATACAAGAAGCAATTTGCGGAAGAATAGTGGAAACCTATTAGAATTTAAAGCGCCTCTAGTTTCTGATAGCATAATTTATAAATGTAAGTTTTAGTATGAGGTGGTACATATATATAAATCAATTCGTGGGGGGATTAAGTGAATATTCAGATATACGGAGTTAAGAAGTGCTTTGATACAAAGAAAGCAGAAAGATACTTTAAGGAAAGAAAGATAAAATATCAATTCATAGACTTAAATGTGGTTGGATTAGGAAAACGAGAGCTAGAAAGCGTTAAAAACTCTGTTGGCCTTAATAACTTAATAAATAAGGATTCTAAAGAGTATGATAAGTCAAACCTTCAGCATATAATAAATAATAGCGTTAAAGAAGAAATTCTACTAAAGAATCCTAGTCTATACAGGACTCCAATAGTGAGAAATGGTAAGCTGGCTACGGTTGGGTATGAACCAAAGGTGTGGGATATCTGGGAGTAGATTTATGGTTTATAACTAAATTTTAGATTAACGATTAGATAAATACATTATAGAGGTAGAATGAAATATAGATATATATTATTAGGCTAAATAATAATAATATATAAGAGAGTTTAGGATGTAAACTTAAGACTATAAGAAGGCATATTAAATTAGTTTTGGGTAATAATAGTATAGGTAGTGATAATTATATAAGGCTAATAATGTTAAAATTGCAAGAGCCTACATTTGTATTATAAATTTTTAATCCATCGCGATATATAAAGTTCATATTTAAATACCACTAAAGAAGCGGGTGAGTAACTTGGATAAGGTAGAAAGAAAGGTTGGATTAGGAACCTTTTCTCCATTAATATTGATATTATCTATAATCCTATCTTTTAGTTTTGGTAATAATATTGTAATAGGTGATCTTATATTAGATTCCATAGGCCTAAAGGCTTGGTCAGATGGACATACTGGAATACACTACACACTGTTCTATACTTTATTAATGGTTGTATTAGCTTATTATGTTGGTGACAAGTACGAGGAACATTTATGGGCTAGAGCTGGAAAGAATTCTTCTATATTTATACTTGCTCTATTGATGCTAGTTATAATATTTGGATTAGTTTACTAGTAACTGCTGTAGTACAAAATTATACTTTAATAATTAACAACTTGTGTCACTATTTGAATTATTAACCGTACTATAATTGAAGTGCTTTTTGTGTGGTGATTAAATTTGAAAAATGGAAGATTCAAAGCTATTATTATTTTAATGTTGATTGTAATTTCGTGCAATTTGCTAGGATGTAATTCAAGAGAAAAAGAAATGGATTTTATTAAGATTAAGAATATTACTATGGATAAAATAGATAAAGTAGAATTGTCTTACACTGGTGTAAGTGCTAGAGTTTTGTCTAAGGATGAGGTACAAGCTTTAGTTAAAATTATTAATACTTCAGGAGATGAAGTGCAGCAGTACGATGGTCCTAATCCTAAAGGGGTTACGGATACACTAGATGTGTATTTAAAGTCGAAAGACTGTTTTAGCATGTGCCCTTGTAGAGATGGATATTTATTATTCTCTGGTGAAAAAAGCTATATGATTTCGCAACCTCAGTACAACGATTTTATAAAGAATATGCTTAATAGTAAAGGTAAGGTTTAATAGTAATTCAAACCTTACCTTTTTTACTATCTAGGAAAGTATATAACTTTTTAATATCTAAATCTAGCAATATCAAGGGTTTAGAGATACTATTTAGAGTAAACAGTAAGAAAATAAATCATATCCACCTGCCAGATTTTCCTCATATACATTTGGAAAGGCAGATTCGAAAAAAAGGTTACTGAAGAAAATCTCTTCAGTAACCTTTTTTTATTGGTATACGGATATTTATGTCATTGTTGGGTATCTTAATTACAGAGAATTTCCTAGGAGGGATACTTTGCAATGTTAAGATATATAAGAAAAAACATAAATACTATAGCAATAATATCTTTATTTGTGGGAGTTTCATTAATGAATTTTTCTAAGAGTGGCAATTATTTAACAGGAATATATTTATTAATGGTTGAAATGGGGATTATATTTTGTCTTGGTATATTGACGGTATCGATAAATTTTAAATCAGCATTAATTATATCAATAATAAACTTAGCGTTTATTAATTTTAATATAAGATCTAATGTGTATTTGTTAAATGTACTATTTTTATCATGTGTCGCTTGGTATGTATTAACAAGGATATTCATGAAAAATAAATATGTTTTTTTGATTTTGTATGTGATTGGAGTATCAGCAATATTTTTATTAGATGAAGTATGGATAAGTTTAGCTTTATTTGTAGTAGTGTTTTATCCAATTTATCTAGTTGGCTATATGTCTAGGGAAAGCTCTAACTATGGCAACTTAAAACAAGATTTATTAATAGGAATTAGTATACCCATAAATGCCTTTATATTAGATAAAATTTCGAGATTAGGAGATGTTTTTAGTGGAAGTAAAGGAGTTTTAGTACTTAACATCCTAAATAAGGATGTAAAGACATCATTAGTATCGCTTTTTGTATATATCTATTCAGCAATTGTAGCCGTGTCTGTTGGGTATTTAATATACAGGGCATTAAGTATAACTTTAAAGATAGGTAAAAAAACCAATTCATTACAGAATAAAACTTTTAAGAAGAATATTGTTTTAAATCTAAATACTACGTTTATACTAATAACACTTGTAGCTTTTTCTGGAGATTGCATATTAAAGAAACAATTAATCTATGATTTTACAAAGTTTTTTGATATAAGGCAGTTAATAAATATGCTAGTTCTAATTGTCATATATATGTTGTTAATCTCTTTAATAGGAGCAAATCTTGGAGGATTATTGTTTTACTTCTTTTCATGTGCATTTTTAATAGCTAATTTTATTAAATTGAAGTATTTTGATGAGCCGTTTTATCCCTGGGATATATATTTGATTAAAGATGCTTATATGATTGGAGCTAGGTACATTGATTATAGGATTATGATATTTATGTCTATTGCTATAGTTATCTCTTTACTTATAATTATTAAGTTTAGAAAGAAAATCATGTTATTCTTTATGCCTAAGCCTGATTTTGTTATGATAATTCTTTCTGTTATTGTGACAGGATGTAGTATTTATTATTTAAGCTACACTAAAAGTTTAGTTAATTTAGGACTAGGTAAATCCTGGTATATTGGAAAGCAAGATACCTTACAAAATGGGCTTTTTTTAGAAAATTATTTTTTGATGAGCGACTATAAAAATTACTTAGCAGATAAGCCTGAGGAATACTCCAAGGAAAAGATAGATAATATAGTTAATAAGCTTAATAACCACAAGGAAGTGGAAGTTTTATCAGATATTGATACAAAGCCAAATGTTGTACTTATAATGAGCGAAAGCTTTTGGGATCCTACAAGGCTTAATGGCGTTAAGTTTGATAAAGATATAATCGGAAATATAAGAGCCAATGAAAAAGGAAATATATTATCTCCAGTATTTGGGGGAGGTACTGCGAATGTTGAGTTTGAGGCTTTAACTGGATTGTCGAATTACTTTACAAGCCCAGGTGTGATGCCATACAATGTGTATCTTAGGAGAATCACTCCTAGTATAGCTACAGTTTTTGATAGAAATGATTATGAAACTATAGCAATTCATCCTAATGACGGAACCTTTTATAATAGAGATAAGGTATATAAATATTTAGGGTTTAAAAAATTTATAGACATAAAGGGTTTTGATAAAAATAATGACTGCAAAGGCACTAATGTTTCTGACGATAAATTAGTGGATAAGATATTAAAACAGCTTAATGATGGAGATGGACCTAAGTTTATCTTTGCGGTAACTATGCAAAATCACGACCCTTATTATAAGGAATATGATAAGCTAGAGGTAAACACATATTCAGATAAATTAAATGAAACTGAACTTTCTGTTATAAGCAATTATGCATCTGGTATATATGATGCAGATAAGGCTTTTGGAAGATTAATTAGTAGCTTGAAGGAATGTGGAAGACCAACTCTAGTATATTATTTTGGAGATCACCTTCCAAGGTTAGGTAGTCCAGCTGGTAATTATGATGTATATAATGCACTAAATTACTTTAAAGATAAGGAGAGAATAGAAGCGGATATTAATTGTTATACAACTCCTTTAGCAGCTTGGTCTAACTATAAATCTTTATCCAATATAGAGCCAATAATATCTCCAGCTCAGTTATCATTACATATACTAAAAGAATCCAAGGTTTCATATCCCGTTTATTTTAATATATTAGATGAAGTAAGAAAGACTCATCCTTATTTACAAAATCATATAAACAATAGAAATATTCAAAATGAAGAGGCTGTGAAAGATTATAAATTAATACAATATGATCTACTGTTTGGCGATCAATATCTTAGTAAGAATTAAGATATTGTTAAAGTTAAGTACTAAAATTAATAGTAAAAAAAGTATATTTTTTGTTGACAAATTTTTAAGTTCAGCATATTATTATAATATAACCTAGAAAGTTGATAGGAAAGATAGGAATAAGCTATGATAAGAAATAGTAGCATAAGCATATCTATCAGAGATAAATCTCCATTGGCTGAAAGAGATTTTTAGTAAAACTTATGTGAATGCATCTTTGAGCACTGCCTCGAATTATAGTAGACGGCAGCAGGCACGCCTGTTACAGCGTTAGGGTATAGGATTATAAATGTACCTAAATAATGAGATAACCTTATTTCCTTTGGAATAATTAGGGTTAATTAGAGTGGAATCGCGGAATATAACTTCTGCCTCTATATATTAGAGGTAGGAGTTTTTTATTTTATATTAATATTAGAACCATTCTATTATTCTGAATTTCCTATGAGTAATTCTATTAGTGAATAATATTACAATTTTAATTGTCTAAATAATACTTTTATTTTGAAAGGAGAGAATATTATGAATTCTAATCAGTATTTTGATAGTATAGCAAATAAGTGGAATACTATGAGAAGTGAGTATTTTAAAGATGAGGTAAGAGATAGAATAGTATCTAAGTTTGATATAAAAGATAAGGTAGTGGCTGATTTAGGATGCGGAACTGGATTCGTATCTTTAGGACTGGCGGAAAAATCAGCTATGGTGTTTTCGTTAGATAGATCTTACAACATGCTAAAAGAACTTAAGGGCTCTGCGAATGGTAAAGGGCTAAAAAATATATATCCTATAAAATCATCTCTTGATGATTTAGCTTTGTTTGATGATTCTATAGATGGTGTATTTATTAATATGGCTTTGCATCATATTGTGGATGCTGAAAAAGCGATTAAAGAGATGTACAGAGTATTAAAGATAAATGGAACGGTTTTAATATCGGATGTATATCAACATGATGGTGAGTGGGCCAAAGAAGAAATGTTTGATGAATGGCTTGGTTTCTCAGAAGAGCAGATAAAACAGTGGTTGAGCAATGCTGGATTTACAGATATAAGTGTCATAGATACTGGATTACGATGTGAAGGATATTCAAGCAAAGGTGAGTTTACTAATCCAGGAATATTTATGGCTACAGCAGTAAAAAGATAAATTTAAATATGAATCACTTCATTAATGATTTTAGTGCTTATAGAATTTTATGAGGTGATTCATAAAAGATTATTTTAACGTATAGAACTTTATAGCTGAGAAGTAATTATATATATAAAGAGAATTGTAACAGATATAAACTTAAATATTAGGAGGAAAAGCATATGAATTTTGAATCATTACTTATACACGGAGGAATAGATGGAGATGAAAGAACAGGAGCGGTTAATGTACCTATATTTCAGACTTCCACATATAAGCAGCCAGGTTTTGGGGTAAATAAAGGATATGAATATTCGAGAACAGGGAATCCTACGAGAGAAGCGGTAGAAAAGTTAATTGCTGAACTAGAAAGAGGTTATGCAGGATATGCTTTTGCTTCAGGAATGGCAGCAATAACAGCAGTGGTATCTCTATTTAAGTCAGGGGATAAACTATTGATATCAAATAACCTTTATGGAGGAACATTTAGAGTATTAGATAAGGTGTTTAAGAATTTTGATATATCCTATGGAATAGTTAATACTACAGATCTTGAAGAAGTCAGGGCTAGTATAGATGATAAAGTTAAGGCTATATTCATCGAAACACCTACTAATCCTCTTATGGATATAACTGATATACAAGCTGTTTCAAAAATAGCTAAGGAAAAGTCTATATTAACAGTTGTAGACAATACTTTTATGACACCTTATCTTCAGAGACCAATTGAGTTAGGAGCAGATATAGTAGTTCATAGTGCAACTAAATATTTAGGTGGTCATAGTGATCTAGTAGCGGGACTTGTTGTAGTAAATAATTCTGAGCTAAGTGAAAGACTTCACTTTATTCAAAATTCTACAGGAGGTGTTTTAGCCCCTTTTGATTCATTCTTATTAATAAGAGGAATAAAGACTTTAGCTGTAAGAATGGATAGACATAATAAAAATGCAGATGTTATAGCTAGATATTTGAATGGTAGAGAAGAAATAGAGAAGGTGTACTATCCAGGACTTGAAAGCCATACTGGACATGATACTCATAAAAGACAAGCCAGTGGATTCGGAGGGGTAATATCCTTTGTCCTTAAAGATAGCTATGATTATAAGAAGTTTGTAGAGTCTTTAGAGGTAGTAACTTTTGGAGAAAGCCTTGGGGGAGTAGAATCCCTAGTTTGCCACCCAGCATCTATGACACATGGATCTATACCTTATGAGATAAGACAAAATGTTGGAATAGTTGATAATCTAATTAGACTTTCAATAGGAATAGAAAGTGAAGAGGATCTAATTAAAGATATACAAAATGCATTAGATAAATCAAGAATATAGTAGTAGCAATTTTACGCTATATTACAGTGTTGGAATTAAGTGGTTAGTCATTTGAGGCTTTAATGGGACTATTAAGACTTATTGATGAAATTGAGAAGGTGAGAGGTATGAAATATATAGATGATATTAGGGAGTTAATAGGAAATACTCCTATTATTAAATTGAATCACTTTAACTTAAAGAAAGATGTTAATATATTTGCTAAGCTAGAATATTGGAATCCTGGTGGAAGTGTAAAAGATAGAATTGGTGAATATATGATAAAAGCTGCTGAAGATGAAGGAACATTGAAGGAAGGATATACTATCATAGAAGCAACAGCTGGCAATACTGGCTTAGGCGTTGCTCTAGCAGCAATAAACAGAGGATATAATATAATATTCGTAGTTCCAACAAAGTTTTCAGAAGAAAAACAAATGCTTATGAGGGCATTTGGTGCTAAGGTTATAAATACTCCTAGAGAGCTAGGGATGCTTGGGGCTGTAGCTAAGGCCGAAGAGCTTTTGGCTACTATAGAGAATTCTATAAGTTTAAAGCAGTTTGAAAATATATATAATCCTTTAGCACATTATGAAACAACAGGGCCAGAGATATATGAGGCCTTAGAAGGCGATATAGATTATTTTGTTGCAGGAGCTGGTAGCGGAGGCACTTATACTGGTATAGCAAAATATCTTAAAGAGCAAGATAGTAGGATAAAAGGCATTTTAGCTGATCCTGAGGGATCAACCATGGGAGGCGGCACAGCAGGATGTTATAATATAGAGGGCATAGGCAATGATTTTATCCCGAAAACTATGGATATGGATTTAGTGGATGAGATAATAAAGGTTAATGATGAAGAATCTTTTGAGTTAGTTAGAGAGCTTGCTCATAAAGAGGGAATAATAGTTGGTAGCTCGTCAGGAGCAGCGTTGTCTGCAGCACTTAAGCTTGCAGAAAAGGTAGACAAGGGCAATATAGTCACTGTTTTTCCTGATAGAGGAGATAGATATTTAAGTAAAGGATTATATTTATAGTTGTTCCTTGTATAAAAAGTAGTTATTAAAAAATATAAGTTTTGTTGCTAAGTGATACATCTATATAATAATTTATATTAGATAGAATATTGAAGTTTTAGAATTGCAGGGGTTAGTTAATCTCTGCAATTTTGTTATTTATAAGTTAACATTTTTTACCTTTATGTAAACATAATAAGAATTAAAGATGTATAATATATAGATACACGATAAAATACATCTATAAAATGGAGTGATATTTTGAAATCTAATACAAATAGTTTGATTACGACAAAAAATATTCTAAGAGCTATCAGTATTATATATTCTTTATGGATATTTATATCACCATACAAAAGTCCTTATTTTATGGTTTGGAATCTTTTCCTAGCATGGATTCCATTAGAGATTATTGACCTGATAATAAAGATTAATAAATCGGGGAAAGTAAAAAAAGTAGTTATAATAAACTATATTTTATGGATAGTATGGCTTTTGTTTTATCCTAATTCTCCATATATGGTTACAGATTTTATTCATATTATAGGCAATAAGTATGTTTTAAGTAGGCCTATTTACCCCAATTATGCTATTACAAATAGAATAATGTTCAATGACAACTTTAAAATTTGGCTGGATTTTGTTAATATTGCTATTGGTGTCTGGCTAGGGTATATAGTAGGTTTTGTTGCGTTAAATAAGGCTCATAAATCTTTCCTTTTTAAGCTTGGTTTTGCTAAGTCTTGGCTTATTGTATTTCTTATAAATATAATAAGTGGGTATGCTATATATCTAGGTCGTTTTATACGATGGAATAGTTGGGATATCATAACTAGGCCTAAAAATATATTTATAATATTATTAAATAACATAAATAGGAAAAGCTTTTATTTCACAATACTTTTCGGTGGATTTATGTTTATTTTATATTTAATACACTATGCCGTTACTATTAATAATAAGTTTGTAGAAGGAGAAGATTAATTTGAAATTTGAAGATTTATACTATATTGCAGATAAGCTTAATGAAAATCATATAAGATGGGTCATAGGATCATCTGTATTGCTGTATTTTCATGGAATTATAGATAGACCCAATGATATAGATATAATAATCGATAAAGAAGATATAATTAAGGTAAAAAAGATTTTTGATGAAATAGGTATAGAAGAAAATAAAGAGAATAAGGAGCCGTTTTTAACAGAGTATTTTTATACTTATTTAGTAAAAGATACATACGTAGATGTAATGTGCAATTTCGCGTTAAGACATGATTATGGTATATATAAGTTCGTTCTTGATAAAGAGGCTATAGTAGAAAACAAAAAAGTAAATGAAACAGTACTACCGTTGAGCTCCCTAGAGGACTGGTATGTTTTATATCAGCTAATTCCAGGAAGAGAGAGTAAGGTTAAAATGATAGAAGGATACTTAAAGAAAAATGGTGTTGAAAATTTTGTGTTATTACAAAGGGCACTGAAGCAAGAGTTACCTGTAAAAGTAGTTGAAAGTATTAAATTGATTTATGATATTAAAGACTAACATTATTATTTATTAATCTTATTTCATGCTAAACTAGGTTCGGTAAACAATAATAAAAACTCCACTGAATAAGTCTCATTCAGTGGAGTTTTTCGATATCTTTAAGCAAAGAGGCAAGTATTAAAGAGTGAATTTGCTGGTTAAGATAGTTAGCTTTTGAGCTAGCTCAGCTTGAGAGGTAGCGGTTCTACTTACTTCTTCTATAGCTGAAGCTGTCTCTGATATACTTTCTATAATTTCTTGAGAAGAAGCGTTTGTTTGTTGAGACATTGCGCTTATATTCTCAATCTCTGTGTTAATTTTATTCACAATTCCCTTTATAGATGAAGAAGATTGATGGAATTTTTTTGAGATATCAGCTACCAGTTTAGCGTCATCACCGTATTGATAACCTATATTTATCATTTCTTCATTGTTAGGTGTAACTGTATCTTCGATATATTTGAGTATATTGTTAGCGTTACTAGATAGATTCTTAAATGCTGACTCTATCTGATCTGTTATTTTGGTTATATTTTTAACTGCAGCCATAGAACTATCTGCTAGTTTTATTATTTCTCCAGCAACTACCGCAAACCCTCTTCCAGCTTCACCAGCCCTTGCTGACTCTATCATTGCATTGAGTGCTAGAAGGTTTGTTTGGTCAGCTATTTGTGTTATAGTTGTTGCCATTATTTTAATCTCTGAAACTACTTTGCCTTGCTCTATTGAGCTTAAGACCGCTTCTTGATTGGAGAGATACAAGTCTTTTGAATTCTTTACTAGTTCAGTAGAATTAGCCTTAAGCTTTGATGCTCTTACTTCTATGTCCTTTGCAGAGTTATAACTATCATCTGCATTGTAGCCCAAATCTGTTACCTGTGAAGTTATTCTATCCGTAGAGTAATTTACTTCTTCTATACTTGAAGTTAGCTCTTGAACACCGCTTCCTATATGCTGTATGCTCTCATTAATAGTGTCTACTTTTGAGGTTACTTCTTCTATGGTTGCCGATAGTTCTTCACTTGAGGAACTTAAATTTACAGCGCTATTATTTATTTCTGATATAACTTGTCTTAGTGATAAAACAGTTTCGTTTAATGAATTTTCTATTATTCCGAATTCATCCATGTTTTTAAGCTTTACAGTTGTTGATAAATCCCCGTTTTTTAATTTTTCTGTAAAGCTTATTATAGATTTTAACTTCTTAGATATGTAAAATCTTAAATAAGTTGAACAAATAACCGCTAAGGTTAAAGATACTCCTAGTATTATGTAAGTTATGCTTAGAGATAGATTATATGTACTCTTTGAGTCCTCATAAGCTTGTCGCGCTTCGTTTTGGTTAAATAAAACTATGCTTTTAATGGTATTATCTACTGAATCTCTCTTTAATGTAACATTAGTTATTAGTTCTTTAGCTTTTGAATAGTCGCCAAATTTCACAGCATCTAAGACTTCATCTCTAGCTTTTATATAATCATCTAACATCATTTTTAAATCTTTTAACAAAGATTTTTCTTTGCTTGAACTTACTGATTTTTCATATTGTTGCATTATACTGCTGTTTTCCATGTTTATTGAGTTAATTTCATCATTATATCTGGTTAGATTGTAACTGTTTCTTTGGTCAGCTGCCAGTAAAGTATTAAGTTGAGATTCTTGAACATTTTCTCTCAGAGTTCTTACATCTTGTATAGCCTTCATATTTACTGAATAGATATGGTTTAAATTATCATTAACTGATCTTAAGTTAAATACTTCACTTAAACCTATTACAAGTAATAATGAAAGAAGTACTAAAAAGATGAAGGAAATTTTGGTAGTAAGTTTTATGGAATTAGTCTTCCTTTTCATAAAGTAGCCCCCTTTTTAGTAAAAAACCGAATGTTATAATGAATATTTTAACATAATTATAGTTATTTTTAAATGAAATATATGGCATATATTGGAGTAATACGTTTACATTTGACAATAATTTATCTGAATAATTAAAAAAAAGAAATTGCATAATTTATTTACAAAAAATCAAAGCAATATAATTGGTTAAAAAAATGCATGTGTATTCCGGTGGAGAACAAATAATAAAATGTGTACTTTTATGACAGAATGATAATAATTACGCAATATAATTGATAAAGTGTTAGCAAAAATAAAACAATGATAACAAAATGACAAATATATATAAAGATGTATAATATGTAAACAAAAATGAAGGGTTGAATAAAGATGCAAGAGGAATTTTCAATTGACAGAAAATAAAACGCTGATATAAAATAAACACCAAGATATAGTGTTTAAGTTAAGCAATAAGTAATAATTCGTAAGTTTATAAGGGGGATTAAATAATGAAAAGGAAATTAGCAGTTTTAATAAGTGCAGTATTGGCAGTAGGAACTTTCCTTACAGGCTGCCAGGTTGAAAAAGTATCAGATTCAAAGGAAAATAGCAGCGATGTTATAAAAATTGGGGTTTTTGAACCTCTTACCGGTGCAAATGCAGGTGGTGGAGAACTAGAAGTTGAAGGGATAAAACTTGCAAACAAGCTTTATCCGGAAGTTAACGGTAAAAAGATTGAACTAGTAATAGTTGATAATAAATCCGATAAAGTAGAAGCATCTAATGCTGCTTCAAGGCTTGTTGAGAAAGAAAAGGTTACAGCTATAATAGGTAGTTATGGAAGCTCTCTTTCTATGGCAGGTGGAGACATAATAAAGAATGCAAAGATACCAACAGTTGCAACTTCAGCAACAAATCCATTAGTTACTAAGGGCAATGACTACTATTTTAGAGTTTGTTTTATAGATCCTTTCCAAGGTACTGTAATGGCTAATTATGCTTACTCAAAACTTAATGCTAAGAAGGTGGCAATTGTACAAGAAGTTTCTAATGACTATGCAGTGGGGCTTGCAAAGTATTTTACTGATTCATTCACAAAGCTTAGTGGTGATAGCAAAGCAATAGTTTCAACATCAAACTATAATACTGGAGATCAAGATTTTAGTGCACAGTTAACTAATATAAAGTCACAAAATCCAGATGTAATCTTTGCGCCTGGTAACTTTACAGAATCAGCCCTTTTAATTAAGCAAGCAAGAGATTTAGGTATAAAGGCTCCTATAATAGGTGGGGATACTTGGGAAACACCAGATTTCTTAAAGATAGGTGGTCAAGCAGTGGAAGGGTCAGTATTTTCAACTGCCTTTGCAACAGAAAAACCAGTTACAAAGGAATCAGAAAAGTTCTTAGAAGAATATAAGAAAGAATATAGTGGAAAAGATGCTTCTGCAATGTCTGCTCTTGGCTATGATTCATATCTAATACTTGTAGATGCGCTTAAGAGATCCGGTTCAAATGACTCTGTTAAGTTGAGAGACGAGCTTGCTAAGACTAAGGATTTCAAAGGTGCAACTGGTGTAATCAATTTTGATGAAGATAGAAATGCAATAAAAGCAGCAATTATAAAGACTGTTAAGTCTGGTAAGTTTGCTTACTTAGATACAGTAGAACCAACAAAATAAAAATTTTGAGGACCAACTTTATGTAGGTTCTCAATACCTTAAGGAGATGAAATTAAGAATGGGGACGTTTTTGCAGCATTTAGCAAATGGAATATCACTAGGTAGCTTATATGCATTGATAGCTATAGGATACACTATGGTTTATGGAATATTAAGACTTATAAATTTTGCCCACGGTGACATATTTATGATGGCTGCATACTTTACCTTTTATGGAATAGCGGTTTTTGCAATGCCTTGGTATGCTTCAGTGTTACTATCTATACTACTTACTATTATTCTTGGGGGTGTTATAGAAAAGGTAGCTTATAAACCTATAAGAAATGCTCCAAAGATATCTATACTTATATCTGCCATAGGTGTTTCTTTCTTTTTAGAAAACCTAGGAACTGTTTTATTTGGTGGAGTTCCTAAGGCTTTTCCTCAGGTTCCATTATTTACTGATGTTATAAAACTTGGATCGGTTTCAATACAAAGACTTACTATTATAATTCCAGTAGCAACCGTAATCATATTATTTTTATTATTATATATTGTAAACCACACAAAAGTTGGAATGGCCATGAGAGCTGTTTCTAAGGATTATGAAATATCATCATTGATGACTATAAACATAAATAGAATAATAACATTAACTTTTGCAATTGGTTCTGGCTTAGCAGCCATCGGAAGTATAATGTGGGGACTTAAGTTCCCTAATATAAATCCTCTTATGGGAGTTATGCCTGGACTTAAATGTTTTATAGCTGCGGTTATAGGAGGAATAGGAAATATAACTGGTGCAGTTGTAGGTGGATTTGTGTTAGGAATAGGAGAGATAATGTTAGTTGCACTTTTCCCTAGTCTTACAGGATACAGAGATGCTTTCGCTTTTGTACTTTTAATAGTTATATTACTGTTTAAGCCAACAGGAATAATGGGTGAAAGGATTTCAGAGAAGGTGTAGATGATGAAAAAGAGAAATTTAATACTTACAGCAATTTCATTTGTTCTACTTATATTATTCTTAGTATATGCGGATAGAAACTTTGATCCATATAAAACAAGAATTCTAAATTTATGTGCTATATATGCTATTTTAGCTTTAAGTATGAACTTGATTAATGGATTTACAGGTTTATTTTCTTTAGGCCATGCAGGGTTTATAGCTATAGGTGCATATACCACTGCATTATTGACTATGTCACCAGCTATGAAAGCTCAGAACTTTTTTATGCAACCTATTGCTAAGCCTTTAGCAAGTTTGCAGCTACCTTTTCCAGTAGCACTTATAGTGGCTGGTTTAATCTCAGCTTTTATAGCATATCTTATAGGTGCTCCGGCATTAAGATTAAAGGGAGATTACTTGGCTATAGCAACACTTGGATTTGCAGAAATTATAAGAGTTATAATAAATAATACTCAGTCTATAACTAACGGTGCATTAGGATTAAAGGGAATTCCTGTTACTACTAATATATGGTGGAGCTTTGGAGTTTTTATAATTACTATAGTACTAATGGTTTCATTTATTAATAGTAGCTTTGGAAGAGCTCTTAAAGCAATAAGAGAAGATGAGATAGCTGCTGAAAGCATGGGGATAAATCTCTTTAGAAATAAGACCTTAGCTTTTACAATAGGAGCATTCTTTGCAGGTGTAGGTGGAGGATTGCTATCGAATTCATTAGGAACAATAGATCCTTCAATGTTTAAGTTTATGCTTACCTTCAATATATTGCTAATAATAGTTTTGGGTGGAATGGGAAGTATAACTGGAACTATAATATCATCTTTCATAATAACAATAGCTGGAGAGGCGCTAAGGTTCCTTGATGAGACTATAACTATAGGTGGTTATAGGATAAAAGGTGTGGCGGGTACAAGAATGGTTGTATTTTCAGCACTTTTGATGATTGCAGTTCTGTTCTTTAGCAAAGGCTTAATGGGCAATAAAGAGTTTTCTTGGAATGGTCTACTAGGACTATTCAGAAACAAAAAGGGAGGAAGCCAGGATGAAGTTGCTTAGTGCTGATAAAATAACAATGAAATTTGGTGGACTCACTGCCGTTAAGGACTTTAGTCTAGAGTTAAATAAGGGAGAAATTGTTGCACTGATTGGACCTAATGGAGCAGGAAAAACCACCGCATTCAATATGATAACTGGGGTTTATACTCCTACAGAAGGAAAGATATTTTTAAATAAAGAAAAGATATCTGGGTTAAAGCCAGATGCAATAACTAAAAAAGGAATAGCTAGAACTTTTCAAAATATAAGACTTTTTGGAGAGCTTTCTGTATTAGATAATGTTCTTATAGCTAACCATCTTCATTTAAAATCAATGTTTTTAGAGGGAATGTTTAAGCTTCCTAGATATAGAAGAGAAGAAAAAGAAATGCTTCAAAAATCATTAGAGCTGCTCAAAAGAGTAGATCTTTACGATCTAAAAGATGAGAAGGCTAGTTCTCTACCCTATGGAAAGCAAAGAAGACTAGAGATAGCTAGAGGTCTAGCGACTAATCCTGAAATAATGCTCTTAGATGAACCAGCGGCAGGGATGAATCCTAAAGAGTCAGATGAGCTTACTAGTTTTATAAATGAAATAAGAAATGAATTTGGACTAACTATATTTATGATTGAACATCATATGCCACTAGTTATGGGCATATCAGATAGAATATATGTGTTGGATCACGGAGTTACAATAGCTCATGGAACACCTTATGAAATTCAAAACAATTCAAAGGTTATCGAGGCTTACTTGGGGGTGAAGGAAGATGCTTAAAATAGAAGATTTGGTAGTATCTTATGGAGCTATAGAAGCTTTAAAGGGTATATCTATTAATGTAGAACAGGGGAAGATTGTTACTCTTGTTGGAGCTAACGGAGCTGGAAAAAGTACTACCTTAAGGGCTACAGTTGGACTTACCAAGGTTAAATCAGGGAAGATAATTTATGATGGTATCGATATAACTAATAAAAAGACAGAAGATATACCGAAGTTAGGACTTAACTTAGTTCCTGAAGGGAGAAGGGTTTTTCCTAATCTCACAGTTCTAGAAAATATTAAATTAGGCGCTTATTTTAGAAAAGATAAAAAGGAAATAGAAAAAGATATTAAATGGGTCTACGAATTATTTCCAAGGCTGGAGGAAAGAAAGTGGCAGCTTGCAGGGACCTTATCAGGAGGAGAGCAGCAGATGCTTGCAGTTGGTCGAGCTTTAATGGCAAGACCAAAGCTTCTTATGATGGATGAACCATCTCTAGGGCTTGCACCTATAATAGTTAAAGATATCTTCAATATAATTCAAGAAATAAGAAGACAGGGCGTTACAATACTATTAATAGAACAAAATGCAAACCTTGCTTTAAAGGCGGCTGATTATGGGTATGTAATGGAAACTGGAAAGATAATAATGGAAGGCACAGGAGAAGAGCTTCTTAAGAATGAAGAAATAAAAAATGCTTATTTAGGAGAAGCTGTAGGCAAAAAAGAAGCAGTTAATTAGAAATAAAAAAATTACTAATGCATATGCATTAGTAATTTTTTTTCTTAGGGAAAAGATTAATGTTAAATTTTTTTAGTCTAATTTCTGTATTGTGGATGTCTAATAATTTAATTATTAAGGGATTAATTAAATAATACGAGTTTTTTGTGGCAGTTATATGGCAAAATTATGTGATATTATGTTTCCAATATAGCTGTTATATTTTTGTATATAATTATAAATAATCTTAGAATAAGTGGAAAAAAACCTTCATAGAATATAAATCAGTGGTGAATTTTTTTACTGTTAAGTAAAGTATAAAACTTTTTGCTAGGTAAACCTAGCTTGAATGTTTAAAGTTTACAATTTATAAACGGTTTCATTTGAATGTATTATAAATTTGACTTTGTAACCTTTCATTTAAACTTTCAATGAAGGGGTTGGAGCCTTTTTGTAGAATATAGTAAAATATGGAAAATAATTTGATATTGGGGGCAGGATTTATGAGCAAGCTAGAAAATAATTCGGAGAACCTTATTGTTGAAGAGGTAGGAGAAACAAAAGAATTAGCCCAGAGGAAAAACGGAGAGAGAAAGAAGACTAGTAGAGCTAGAACATCAAAAACAGAAGGTGTTAGTAAGAATGTAGATCCCAATACTGAAGTTGCTAGTGATGACGATAAAGTTGCTAAGAAAGTATCAAAAACTAAGAGGTCAACAAAAAAGAAAGATGACAATTTAGAAGTTACTGCACAAAAATCAAAAGGTGACAATGAGAAGAAAGCTAAGAAAACTACAAAAAAAACTGAAAAGGCTAAAGGTACTGTTGCAGAAAAAGTGGTCAAGCCTACTAGAAGTAGAGCTAAATCAAAGATTGCTGAAAGTGCCGTTGGATTAGTGGAAGAGATACAAAATGTGGACAATGATGATATTAGTCAAAAAGGAATAATAGATCATAAGAATAAAGTAAATGATTTTATCTCAGACTTCAATATCTATCTATTTCATGAAGGAAGTCATTATGATAGTTATAAGTTTATGGGAGCTCATTTAGTTAAAGAAGATGGCATTAATGGTGTAAGATTTACTACCTGGGCACCAAATGCTGCTTCAGTAAGTGTTACTGGAGATTTTAGCTCGTGGCAAATCAAGAGTGAAAATGAACTAGAAAGAGTTAGTGATGCTGGGTTATGGAGTGGATTTATTCCTAATATAGGCGAAGCTGCTGTTTACAAATTTGCTGTTAAAAGTAAAGAATCAGGGAAGGTTACATTAAAGTCTGATCCATATGCTGTTAGGTCAGAACTTAGGCCTAACACAGCTTCAATGGTTACAGCATATTCAGAGTATTCTTGGAAGGATAGTACTTGGCTAGAAAGTCGTAGTAAAACTAACGTATATCAAAGTCCAATAAACATATATGAAGTTCATCTTGGCTCTTGGAAGAGAAAAGAAGATGGAAGTTTTTATAGTTATACTGAGCTTGCAGATATACTTCCAGGTTATGTTAGCGAACATGGATATACCCATGTAGAGTTAATGCCAGTGATGGAACATCCTTTAGATGATTCTTGGGGATACCAAATCACCGGGTATTACTCAGTAACAAGCAGATATGGAAGGCCAGATGATTTTAGAGCTTTAGTAGATGCTTTCCATAAGGCAAACATAGGAGTAATTCTAGATTGGGTGCCAGGACATTTTTGCAAAGATTTGCATGGATTATATATGTTTGATGGAAGTCCTACTTATGAATATAAAGAAGATTGGAAGCAGGAAAATAAAGGATGGGGAGCAGCGAACTTTGACTTGGGCAAGTCAGAGGTTAGAAGTTTTCTTATATCCAATGCAATCTACTGGATAAAGGAATTCCATGTGGATGGTCTCAGAGTGGATGCAGTAGCTAATATGTTATATCTTGACTATGACAGAAGAAATGGAGAGTGGAGACCTAACAAATATGGAGGTCATGAGAACCTTGAAGCTATTGAATTTTTAAGGTGTCTAAACAGAGCAATATTCAAGGAAGAAAATAATGTATTAGTTATTGCAGAGGAGTCTACTTCTTGGCCTATGGTTACTAAGCCAGGAGAAATAGGAGGGCTTGGATTCAACTTTAAATGGAATATGGGTTGGATGAACGATATGCTTAGATATATTAAGATAGATCCAATATATAGAAAGTATCATCATAACTTAATAACTTTTTCTATGATGTATAACTATTCCGAGAACTTTATTTTACCAATATCTCATGATGAAGTAGTCCATGGAAAGAAGTCCTTGGTAGATAAGATGTGGGGAGATTATTGGAATAAGTTTGCTGGTCTTAGACTTTTCATATCCTATATGCTAGCTCATCCGGGTAAAAAACTACTCTTTATGGGAAGTGAATTTGGTCAGTTTATTGAATGGAGAAATCATGAAGGCTTGGAGTTTGAACTTGCAGAAAAGTTTGATATGCATAGAGATACAGAGCAGTTTTTTAAAGATATAAATAGATTTTATATAGATAATGAAGCACTATGGAAATTCGATTATGACCCAAAGGGATTTGAGTGGATAGATGCC
The DNA here is from genome assembly GCF_009928445.1 of Clostridium sp. C8-1-8. Taxonomy (GTDB): domain Bacteria; phylum Bacillota; class Clostridia; order Clostridiales; family Clostridiaceae; genus Clostridium_AR. The sequence continues at coordinate 41,957 of NZ_JAABNO010000032.1, forward strand.
AATAATTCAACTCAAAGTATTATAGTGTTTATGAGAAAGACAGACAATCCTTTGGATACATTAATTTATGTTTGTAATTTTACTTCAGTGGTCTATTACGACTTTAACATAGGGGTTCCTTATCTAGGAGATTATAAAGAGGTATTTAATACTGATAGTAAGGAATACGGAGGATCAGGACAAATAATAGATGAGGTTTTATTCTCTGAAAAATCCTCTTGGCATAATCAAAAATACAAATTAAAGATAAAAGTACCTCCAATGGCAACATTAATATTAAAACCGATAAATATAATAAATGATATAGAGGAGACTTATGAGGAGGTTTCTACTGAGGTTTTAAAATGTGATAAAGCTATAGATATAGGCGAGGAAAAACTTGGAGTCTAAGGGATAATCTATATCTATCATAAATTCAAGGGAGGTAAATGAGATGCTAAAAGTACTTTTCGTAGCGTCTGAAGCAGATCCGTTTATAAAGACAGGTGGGCTGGGGGATGTTATGGGAGCTCTACCAAAAGCCTTGGTAAAACAGGGAGTTGATGCGAGAGTTATAATACCTAAATATAAAAATATAAAAGGCAAATTTAAGGATGAACTTTATTTTTCTAAATGGTTTATGGTTCCAGTTGGATGGAGAAACTCTTACTGTGGAGTTTTTCAGTATAAATATGATAATGTAACCTTTTATTTTATAGACAATGAAAGATACTTCTGCAGAGATGGATTATACGGATACTATGATGATGGAGAAAGATTTGCATTCTTTGATAGAGCAGTACTCAATGCTATTAAAGAATTAGATTTTAAACCAGACATAATACATTGCAATGATTGGCAAACTGGAATGATCCCTGTGCTTTTAAAATTAGAATACAGTAAGGATATGTTTTACTCTAATATAAAAACAGTGTATTCCATTCATAACCTACTTTTTCAAGGTACTTACGATCCAGAGATTTTGCAAGAACTTTTTGGATATGACATGGAACCATATGATAACGGTAGTTTAGAGCTATATGGGGGAGTAAGTTTTATGAAGGGAGGTATAAACTATTCAGATAGAATATCTACAGTTAGTTATACCTATGCATCAGAAATTCAAAGCGAATATTATGGGGAAAAACTAGATGGACTTTTAAGAGTGAGGAACAATGTACTTTCAGGAATAGTAAACGGCATAGATTATGATAGGTATAATCCTGAAAATGATGAATATATATTTAAAAATTATAATTTAGATAGAATACAGGATAAGAAGATAAACAAGATAGAGCTTCAAAAACAGCTTGGGTTACCGCAAAGGGAAGATGCACCTATGATAGGGATAGTATCAAGACTTACTAATCAGAAAGGCATGGACTTGGTAGTAAATATAGCAGATAGGCTTTTGCAGCATAATGTTCAGTTAGTGGTTTTAGGTACAGGAGATAGCTGGTACGAAGATCATTTTAGAAATTTACAATATAGATACCCTGATAAGGTGTCAACTAATCTAATGTTTAGTGATGAATTAGCCCATAGGATATACGCTGGAGCAGATATGTTCCTTATGCCGTCATTATTTGAGCCTTGCGGACTTGGACAATTGATAGCTTTAAGATATGGAACTATTCCAATAGTAAGGGAGACTGGAGGCTTAAAGGATACAGTTATTCCTTATAATAAATTCAATGGAGAAGGAAATGGCTTTAGCTTTAGAAATTATGTAAGTCATGAGTTGCTTTCTACAATAGAATACGCTATACAATCTTATTATAATAAGCAAGTTTGGGATGGGCTTATAAGACATGCAATGATTTCTGATAACAGCTGGGAAAAGGCTGCAGTAGACTACAAAGGACTTTATGATTCTTTACTATACTAAAAATATATCAATTCAAAAACTATTTTTTAAAAACTCCTCTATGCTCTTTAGAAAATAAAAATTAAAAATTAAAACTTTATATAATTTTATAACTAAATAAATATAAAATCATATAAATATATAGTGATAGAAATGATTTAAGAGGCAGTAGTAGCAGTTTAAGATTTATTAATTTCTAGTTTAATAAATACTATTAAATTAGAACAGGGAGGAATAGATATGTTTAACATAGACAAGGACGCCTTTAAAAAAGACTATCTTAAGAAGTTTTTAGAACTTCACGGCAAGGAATTAGAGAAAGGAACTCAGCAAAATAAGTATGAAACATTAGGAAGTTTAGTTAGAGACTATGTTGCTAAAGCTTGGATAGATACAAATAAAAGATACAACGAAACAGGCGAAAAACAAGTTTATTATTTCTCCATGGAATTTTTGCTAGGAAGACTTTTGGGAGATGCGCTCTTAAATCTAGGTATAAGAGATATATGTAAGGAAGCATTGGGTGAGTTAAATATAGATCTTAGAGAGCTTGAGGAATTTGAGCATGATCAAGGACTTGGAAACGGTGGGTTAGGAAGACTTGCAGCTTGTTTTTTAGATTCTATGGCATCTCTTAATATTCCAGGACATGGCTGTGGAATTAGATATAAATATGGGTTCTTTGAGCAAAAAATAATAAATGGTGCTCAGGTTGAGGCACCAGACTACTGGCTTAGGGAAGGCAACGTATGGGAGATAAAGAAGCCGGATAAGTCTGAGATAGTTAAGTTTGGTGGGGAGGTAAGAGTAGAAGAAGTTAATGGAAGATTAACTTTTACTCATGTCAATTATGAACCAGTTTTGGCTATACCTTATGATACTCCTGTAGTAGGCTATAAGAATGATGTGGTAAACACTTTAAGACTTTGGAGTGCTGAGCCAGTATCGAATGAATTTGATTTTTCATCTTTTAGCAGAGGTGACTTTTTAAAGGCAATAGAATATAAAAATTCTGTAGAAGCTATATCTCATGTACTTTATCCTGATGATACATTTTATGAAGGAAAGATTCTAAGACTTAAGCAGCAGTACTTCTTTGTATCTGCAGGTATACAAAGCATAATAAGATACTTTAAGGATAATGGGCATAATCTTTTGAATCTTGATGATCTACTTGCTATTCATATTAATGACACTCATCCAACTTTAGCTATTCCTGAGCTAATGAGGATTCTTATGGATGAAGAGGGGATGTCTTGGGAAGATGCTTGGAGAATAACTACTAATACTATTTCTTATACCAATCACACAATACTTGCTGAAGCATTAGAAAAATGGCCCGTTGATATGTTCAAAAAGCTTCTGCCAAGAATATATCTGATTGTTGAGGAAATAAATAGAAGATTTTGTGAAGAATTATGGAATAAGTATATTGGACAATGGGATAAGATATCTAAGATGTCTATAATAGGAGATAACTATGTTAGAATGGCAAACTTAGCCATAGTAGGAAGTCATAGTGTAAATGGTGTAGCTAAGCTACACACAGAAATATTGAAGAAACAAGAGATGAAGGAGTTCTATTATCTGTTCCCAAGAAAGTTTAACAATAAAACCAATGGTATAACCCATAGAAGATGGTTAATTAAGTCAAACCCAGAACTTACAGCTTTGCTTATAGATACTATAGGAGAAGGTTGGATAAAACATCCTACAGACCTTGAGAACTTTGAAAAGTTCTCAAAAGATACACCAGTTCTTGAGAAGCTTTTTGATATAAAGAATAATAATAAAAAAGCATTAGCAAAGATCATATATGATTCTAATGGAATAAAAGTAGATCCTAATTCTATATTTGATGTTCAGGTAAAGAGATTACATGCGTACAAGAGACAAACGCTTAATTGTCTAAGAATAATGGATCTTTATAATAGATTGTTAGATAATCCAGATTTGGATATAGTGCCTAGAACCTTCATCTTTGCGGGAAAGGCAGCACCAGGATATTATCTTGCTAAGAAAACTATAGAGCTTATAAATGCAGTAGGCGAAAAAGTAAATAATGATAAAAGAGTAAAAGATAAAATTAAAGTGGTTTATATGGAGAACTACAGAGTATCACAAGCTGAAGATATAATACCAGCTACAGATGTAAGTGAACAGATATCTACAACCACAAAAGAAGCATCGGGAACTTCTAACATGAAGTTTATGATGAATGGTGCTATAACAGTTGCTACTTTGGATGGAGCAAATGTAGAGATAAGAGATGAGGTTGGAGATGATAATATAATAATATTTGGATTGACTGAAAGAGAAGTCTTAGATTATTACTCAAAAGGCGGATATTCTGCATGTGAGACCTGTAATAGTGATCCAAGACTAAGAAGAGTCACTCAAGATATAATAAATGGTTATTATTCTTCTGACAAAGATAGATTTAAAACAGTTTTTGAACATCTGTTAACCTATAATGATGAATTTTTTGTTCTAAAAGACTTTGACTCATACGTAAAAGCTCAGGATAAAGTAGATAGTATTTATAGAGATAAAAATAAATGGCAAAGTATGGCTGCAGTAAATATAGCTCATTCAGGCGTATTTTCTTCTGATAGAACTATACAGGAGTATGCTACAGGAATATGGGGATCTGGATATCTATATAAGAATTTGTAGGTTGTATTGGTAGTTGATTTCAGCATTTTTAAAAGGACTTCAATGCTTTTATCTTATAAGCTTGAAAAACTCCTCTGATTATAAGAGGAGTCTTTTAAAGATGTACCACTTCACCTCAAAGATTAAAAGATTAGTTTATCAGCTGTACTTTAGGAAGGATAGTGGCATGGATAATTTTTATATATTGCATGATTCTCAAAATACTTACTATAGAAATCCATTTGGAGCAGTTAAAATAGGTACTGAAATTAGCGTATTAATTGAAACACAAGGATGTCAAGAGGCGTTTATTGAGCTCATTTATTTTGATGGACAGAGACAAAATATAAATATGGAGATGTTTCATAAGGAAGGTCAGTATAACACCTGCTTCTTTAAAACTAAATTTACTGCTAAAACAATAGGAATAATAAACTATTATTTTGTACTTAAAAGAGGTAACCAAACCTTATATTATGGCAACAATAGCGAGGGCTTAGGTGGTATAGGACAGGTATACTATGAAAATCCTAGATTATATCAGATAACGGTTTATGAAGATAGTTCCGTTCCTAGTTGGTATAAAGAAGGAATTATTTATCAAATATTTGTTGATAGATTTTTTAATGGTAATGATGACGGGGTAGTAAGTAATCCTAAGAAGAATTCGTTTATATATGGTAATTGGTATGATGAGCCGATGTATATAAGAGATAATAGTGGTAAGATACTAAGATGGGATTTTTTTGGAGGGAACTTAAAAGGAATAGTAAAAAAACTAAGCTATATAAAATCATTGGGAGTTACTACTGTTTATCTAAATCCTATATTTGAATCCCCTAGCTCTCATAAATATGACACTTCTAATTATAAGAATATCGATCCTATGTTTGGTGATGACAATATATTTAAGGAACTTTGTGGTGAAGCAAAAAGTTTGGGGATAAGACTAATATTAGATGGTGTTTTTAGTCATACAGGTTCTGATAGTATATATTTCAATAAGCAAGGAAACTATGAAACCATAGGAGCTTATCAATCTAGACAATCTGTATATTACCAATGGTATAGATTTAGGAACTACCCGGATGAATACGATAGCTGGTGGGGTTTCGATAATATGCCCAATGTAGATGAGTTGAACCCTTCATATATGGATTATATAGTGAATAAGGATGATTCTGTAATAGTAAAGTGGATGAAGTTGGGTGCATCAGGATGGAGGCTTGATGTAGCTGATGAACTTCCAGATGAGTTTATAAAGGCTATTAAGAAAAAAATAAGGGAGACCAAGGAAGATGGTGTACTTATAGGTGAAGTATGGGAAGATGCATCCAATAAAGTAAGCTATGGTCAGAAAAGGGAGTACCTATATGGAAGAGAGCTCGATTCGGTTATGGGATATCCTTTTAGAGATAATATAGTTTCTTTTTTTAATAGAGATATAGGTTCTCAATGGCTTGTTAAAAGATTTATGAGTTTATATGAGAATTATCCTAAGGAAAACTTTTATGCTTCAATGAATATATTAGGTACCCATGATACTGAAAGAATATATACTGTATTTAACAATAGATACAATAATGGTAGTATTGCTACAAGCATGGTTAAACTAGCAGCAGCATTTCAAATGACTTTTCCAGGAGTGCCTGTAATATATTATGGAGATGAAGTAGGTCTTAAAGGGGGACGAGATCCCGATAATAGAAGGGCTTATCCTTGGGGAAGAGAAAATAAGGAAATATTGAGCTGGTATAAAAGGCTCGCTAGTATTAGATCAAATAGCCTTGTACTAAAACGAGGTGAACTTAAGTTCTTTCATACTAATGATGATGTAATATGTTTTGAAAGAATCTATAAGAACAGCTGTATCTTAGTTGCTATAAATAGAAACATAGATAGGACAATAAAGGTAGAGTTTGGAGAGATAAGAGGTCACTTCAAAAGTTTAATTAGTAATTATAAGACAGATACAAATTACTCTGCTAATGGTTCTATATCAATAGAGCTTAAACCGATGGAGGTTAAACTATTGGTAAAGTTATTTTGATTTAAAGCTTTATTTGAAGATAATAATTAGTTTAGCAAAAGTCACTGAAGGTCGCTTCAGCGACTTTTTCGCTGTTTGTGAAGCTATAAAATACTAGACATAAAGGTATACTCATCTTCACCTACACCGCCGCTTAATGGTTTAACTCCGGAGTTTATAAAGACACCTCTAACTATAGAATAGTCACCAAACTTCTCTCTAATTTCATCTATGGCTTTATCTAAATTTTTAGATTTTTCCACTTGTTCTTCATCAAAGAAGGAAATTTGGTACGCGCTATTGGAACTTAGATCAGATACATGAACGCCTATGTGTCTTATTGGTTCACCAATCCAAAGTCTATCTAGAAGCTGGCGGCAGGTATCAAATATCTTCATTGTAGAATCTACAGGGGTAAATAACTTTATTTGTTTAGAATAACTCATAAAGCTAGTATTTTTTATATTTAAAGATACTACAGAACATAGATTTTCTGAATTTCTAAGTCTTAGAGATACAGTTTCTACCAACGAAAGTATTATCTTATAAGCCTCTTCTTTACACTTTATATCATAAGGTATTGTTGTACTGTTTCCTAAACTTTTCATTGTTGTATGACTCTCAGAAAGTACAGAAGAGTTTTCTATGCCATTAGCATAATTCCAAAGAGTCTGACCAAAACTTTTAAACTCATATCTTAGTATTTCTAGATTATAGTTTGCAAGATCTCCTATGGAATTTATGTTTAGCGCTCTAAGCTTTGGAGCGGTGGAGCGACCTACCATAAATAAGTCTTCTACTGGTAATGGCCACATCTTTACTTGTATTTCTTCTGGATAAAGAGTATGAACCTTATCTGGTTTTTCGAAGTCTGATGCCATTTTAGCTAAAAGTTTATTGGTAGAGATTCCGATGTTGACAGTAAAGCCTAGAGTATCTCTGATTCTAGTTTTTATTTGTTTCGCCAATTCAATATCACTTATATTTGAGTTGCTATAAGTCAAGTCAACAAAGCACTCATCTACAGAAAATCTTTGAACAGAAGAGCTATACTCTTTTAGTATATCTACCATTGCATTACTACATCTCATATATAAGTCGTATCTTGGAGGAACTACTACTAGATCGGGGCATTTCTTTAATGCAGAGTATAAGGTTTCTCCAGTAGTTATATTATATTTCTTAGCGGGTATAGACTTTGCAAGTATTATACCATGTCTATTTTTAGGATTTCCTCCTACTGCAGATGGAACTTCTCTAAGGTCTAGTTTTTCACCATGTTGAAGCCTATAACATGCATCCCAAGATAAGTAAGCAGAATTTACATCAATATGAAATATTAGTCTTCTTTTTGTCATATACATATCTCCCTAAAGAATATAAAACTTTATTCGGTAATTTTTTATATATTCATATTATATCCATATTTCAATTATATAGAACATATGTTCTGAGGTAAATAAAAAATATTTATTATTCAGTATATGAATTTTTTTATATATAAGAGCATATTAATTTTTATGGGAGGTGATTATTATGATTAGAACTGTTGTATGTGAGAAAGAAGGGTGCAATGGGAATAGTTTTTATATAAATGCAGAGGATAACAACTTAAATATAATATGCAAGGAATGTGGAGCTATATATAGTTTTGATATAAGTTATTATGACTTTACCATGATTTCTAACTGTTCTTACTGTGACAACGATACTTTTAAGATATTTAAGGATACAGAAAAAGAAGGTATATATGCTAAATGCACTAAGTGCGGAAACCCTCCAGAGAAAGTATATATAGACACTGACGGAAATCAAGTTTCTTATAACGGTAAATTATTAAATGATATTAAGGATATGATATATAGGTTAGACCAAAGAGCATCAAATCTAGAAGATAAGATACAAGGACTTCAGGGAAGCCAAGAGCTGTTAGAAGAATCTCTTGCGTATATAACTAAGTTTATGTCAGAGTAGAAGTTATTTATTCATAAATGCCTGTATTAAATGCAGCAGGCATTTATGTTTGTAATAGATATTTTATATATAGTGTAGGCTTTATATATGAGTATAAATAAAAATTTATTTAGGACACGTTTACATCTTGAAATATAGGACTAACGACATTGAAGGGGTAAAGAGGAATTGGTATAATAAATAAGTAATTACAGAATATGGCAAAAGTTTAAGCGTAGTATCGGGTCATGAAAAACGAAGGGAGAGGTTAAAATGGTAAAAAAGGAGATTATAGCTTTAATACTTGCTGGTGGACAAGGGTCGAGATTAGGGGTATTGACTAAGAAACTAGCAAAGCCAGCAGTTCCATTTGGAGGAAAATATAGAATAATAGATTTTGCTTTAAGCAATTGTGCAAATTCAGGTATATACACAGTTGGGGTATTAACACAGTATCAACCTCTTGAACTTAATTCGCATATAGGAATAGGCAGCCCTTGGGATCTAGATAGAAGAGATGGAGGAGTAGCGATACTTCCACCTTATCAGGAAGAAAGAGGCGGGAACTGGTATAAAGGAACTGCTAACGCTATATACCAGAATATACCCTTTATAGATGGTTATGAACCAGAGTATGTGTTGATCTTATCTGGTGATCACATATATAAAATGGATTATGAGAAGATGCTTGATTTTCATAAGCAGAAAGAGGCAGATGCAACAATTGCTGTTATTGACGTTTCATTAAGCGAAGCATCTAGATTTGGGATTATGAATACTAGAGAGGATTTGTCTATATATGAATTTGAAGAAAAGCCAGCTAACCCTAAAAGTACAAAGGCATCTATGGGAATATATATTTTTAACTGGAAAGCTCTTAAAAAGTTTTTAAGAGAGGACGAAGCTGATAAAAGTTCAGTTAATGATTTTGGTAAAAATATAATTCCTAATATGCTTAGTGAAGGTAAAAGGTTAGTGGCATATCCATTTAAAGGCTATTGGAAGGATGTTGGTACTATAGATAGCCTTTGGGAAGCTAATATGGATTTATTAAAAGATAATAATGAGCTTAATCTTTATGATGATGAGTGGAGAATTTATTCCGTAAACCCAGGAAGACCAGCTCAATATATAGGACAAACTGCTTCGGTAAAATCTTCTTTAATTGTTGAGGGATGCATAATTCATGGAGAAGTGCAAAACTCAGTATTATTTCCAGGGGTTGTAGTAGGTAAAAATTCCGTAATAAAGGATTCTGTAATAATGCCAAATACTAAAATCGGAGAAAATGTTCTTGTTAATAAAGCTATTGTAGGTGGCGGAGTAGCAATAAGAAAAGAATGTAAGATAGGTAATGGCAAGTCAATAACAGTAATACCGGCAAAAGAAGACTTAAAAAGCGGAACTATTATAGAAGGGTAGCATAGAGGAGGCGCACAATTTGAAAAATTATTTAGGTATAATTAACTTAGACGAAAATGATAGCAGAATAACAGAGCTTACCAGAACAAGGCCTTTGGCTTCTATACCTTTTGCAGGAAGATATAGAATAATTGATTTTATATTATCTAATATGACTAATTCAGGTATTGAGAATATAGGTATATTTACCAAAAATAAGTCTAGATCATTAATAGATCATATAAGTAATGGTAGACCATGGGATTTGCATAGAAAGAGAAATGGTCTAAGGGTATTCAATTTCGGAGATGATGATCCTATTTATGATGATGTTCATAATTTTGCAGACAATCTTGAATTTTTTAAGTATTCCAAGCAAGAGTATGTCATATTGGCACCATCCTATATGATATGTAATATTAATTTTAGGGAAATTATGCATTTTCATGAGAAGAGTAATAATGATATAACAGTTGTATATAAAAAGGTTAATACTGCAGATAAGAGTTTTATTGACTGTGATGTATTGAATATTAATGAATATGGAAGAATTGAAAGTGTTGGAGAGAATATAGGCTGTGCAAAAGAGGCTAATATATGTATGGAAATGTTTCTTTTAAGAAAAGATTTATTTATAGAGCTAATATACGATAGTATACGAACTGGAAGAAACACAAAGTTAAAGAAGAGTATATATAAGAGTTTAGATAAATTAAAGGTATATTCATATGAATTTACTGGGTACTTAAGCTGCGTTAATTCACTTCAATCGTATTATAAAGCTAACATGGACTTGCTGAATGTGAGAGTAAATACTGAATTATTCTATGATAATGGTCCTATATATACAAAATCAAAGGATGAAAGCCCTACAAAATATACTAAGGAGAGTCAAGTAACAAACTCAATCATAGCTAATGGTTGCTATATAGAAGGACACATTGAGAATTGTATAATTTCAAGAAGAGTGAATATCAATAAAGGAGCCTATGTGAAAGATTGTATTATACTTCAAAATTGTATAATAGGACCTAATGCTAGACTTACGAATATCATTGCGGATAAAGGGGCTTATATACCAAAGGGACAAGATCTTAGAGGCCCTGAAAGCTTTCCATTGGTATTAGAGAAACAAAGTATATTATAAAGATTAAATATATATAAAATATAAAAGTAGCTTGGATCACAAGTTTCGATCTAAGCTATTTTTAATCTAAAAAGCTTTATGTAATTTCTTGGGTAACAAAGCCTTTAGATAATAATTTGATTTATTGTATTTTAATTGAAATTATTTAGAATTATACTATTAATATATAATTTATTTTAACAAATACGCCTGCGCATAAAGCAATGTAATTAAAGAGGAATATATGCATATATAAATGCATAAGGAGTAGATAGATGGAAGTTTTGTTTGTAACTGCAGAATCATATCCTTTCATGAAGGTTGGGGGATTGGGAGACGTTTCTTATGCTCTCCCAAAAAACCTAATTGAAATGGGTGTGGATATAAGAGTAATAATGCCTAAGTATAGATTCCCTAAAAAAATAAAAAGAAAAATGAAGAAGGTAGCTAATTTCACAACTTATATAGGCTGGAAGACAGTTGATTGTAATCTGTTTACTATAAAATCAGAAGGTGTACAATATTATTTTATTGATAACCCCTTTTATTTTTATAGGACTAATGCCTATGGTTACCATGATGATCATGAAAGGTTTATATTCTTTTCAAAAGCAGTCTTAGAAGGTATCAAATATATGGGTGATTTTAAGCCTGATATATTGCATTGTAATGACTGGCATTCAGCTTTAGTAATACCTCTAAAAAGTACTTATTACCTAGGAAATACAATTTACGATAATATTAGGACTATATTTACAATTCATAACATTTTATATCAAGGAGTTTACGGGAAAGATATACTATGGATGTTGGGATTGGATGAAAGCAAGTACTTTACTGATTCAACATTAAAATATTATGAAGGAATATCTTTTATGAAGTGGGCCATACTTACTGCTGATAGGATAACCACTGTTAGTAAGACTTACTCAGAAGAAATAAGGGAACCTGAATTAGGATATGGACTTAATAATATTTTAGAGAAAAGAAAACAATTATTGAGCGGTATACAAAATGGTATAGATTATGAGGTTTTCGACCCAGCCACTGACAGGGATATATACTTTAATTATGATTCATATAACTTAGATAATAAGTATAAGAATAAACTAAAAGTTCAAGAAGACCTTGGTCTTAATATTGATAAGGATATTCCGGTTATATCTATGATAACAAGACTTACAGATCAAAAAGGAGTAGGACTATTAGAAGGTATTGTGGGACAACTTATGGAGTTGGATATTCAGCTTATAATAATTGGAACTGGAGAGGATCACTACGAACAAGACTTAAGATACTTTTCAAAGAAATATAATAACAAGTTTAAAGCTATAATAGAATTTAATGAGGCTTTGTCTAAAAAGATATATTCTGCATCAGATATGTTTTTGATGCCGTCAAAATTTGAACCTTGTGGGTTAAGTCAGCTAATTGCTATGAGATATGGTACGGTTCCTATTGTAAGATCTACAGGTGGGCTTAAAGATACAGTTATTGATTATAGTGAATATACTGGTGAAGGTGATGGTTTTACATTTAAAGGGTATGACGCATTAGAATTTTATAACGTAATAAAAAGAGCAGTAGATATATTTAATAGAGACAAAGTTTTATGGAAAAAGCTATGCATTAGAATAATGAGTAAGGATAATAGCTGGAAGGTATCTTCTTATAAATATAAAAGGTTATACGAAAAACTAATCTAGAATAAGGCTCTGTTAAAGTATTGTTTTGAAATTAAGAGTTCAGTCATCCTATGCTTTAGCTAGATCATACAGAATCTCCTTCATAATCACTTAACTTTTAGGGTTCTTTAAGTTATAGTTGTTCCATAATAGCGGCTTATGGTGATTGTAGAGCATGTATGACTTAATATTTCAGTTAGGAATTTTATAAACATATCCTAAAATGAAGGATTTAGTAGATAGATAATTATAAGAATATAAATATGTAACCTTTAGATGTTATTTGTAATATATTCCTTATTAGGTGGAATTTTATTATTTGACTAATTAATAAGGAGTTAAATATGAATAACAAAAGATTTTATTTAATATTAGTTATTACAGCTTTACTATATTTTATTATTAGTGTTTGTTTGTATAGCTATAGTGAGAAATCGAACTTTTTTGAGCAGCAGAAGATTAAAGAAGTAGCAAAAGAATATCTAAAGTTAAGCTATCCAAGTGAGAGACTTGAAATTGGCGATGTTGAATATAATTATGGCAAATATAACATTATTATATATTCTAGCTTAAATAGGTTCAAGAAGTTTCATATAACTATTGATGATGCTCCGGAATTTAAGATAATTAATGATGAATACAAGGAGAATCCAAGTCAAGTAAATGCATATGCAGATGCGGCTAAGTACATTAATGAAGAACTTGAACCAATTGTAAGTAAAAGTATAGATCAATTTTCTAGAATAGATATAAATATAATTGATAAGAGGAAAGAATATGTAAGTTCCAAAGATATCATTGATACAGCTGGGAATATAGATGGTGACGTATTGTTGGAAGTAAATATAATATTCAAGGGAAAAAATATAACTGAAAAATCATTTCTCTCAAAGGTACTTTTGTTAAAAGATAATACTATAGTAAACAAATATTCAATTAACTCATTAATGACCTTTTATTATTATCCAAAGTATGTAAAAGATGAATTAAAGCTTAATAATGTGATGTCTTATCCCTATTACAGTGTTGAGACAAGATCAAACAGCTATTTGTGGAGTTATGAGCAATTGCTATCTAGAACTGTTAATTGGAAGTGGCAATATAGAGATATACCATTCTTGGCTGAAATACTTTTTTTATTAATTAGTTTTTATATTATTTATAAACATTGTATGTATAATAGTTCACATAAGTTGTAATAAGAAATTAACCAATATATAATGTTTTTATAGAAATTATAAATGATGGAGGAGCTAATGAAGAGAGGAACAGCTAAATTAAGGATAAGTTGGACTTTATTAATACTTTGGATGGTTGTTATTTTTGCTTTTTCTGCAAAGAATGGCACTGAATCTGACAAACAAAGTGAATTAGTTATATATGTTTTTAATGCACTTGGACTAAATCTAGATAGTTTATTAGGTGATTTAGCTACATTTATAGTAAGAAAGACTGCGCATTTTACAGAGTATTTGATTCTATTTGGCTTTGCATATAATTTGTTAAAGAATTATACAAGTAAAAAGCTGGCGATTATTTATGGTGTAATGTTAACCTTTGGGTACGCTTGTACTGATGAGTTTCATCAAATTTTTGTGCCAGGAAGAACAGCTAAGTTTAGAGATGTTTTGATTGATACAGCTGGAGCATTATTTGGAAGTGTAGTGCTTTATTGCAGGAATATATTTAAACTCAAATATAGCAATTCTGCAGTATAGTTTTTTATGATATACATTATAAAAATAAAACTTATTAGTCTGCAAAGTTTTCCGTATCTGCATTGGGAAATGGAGATACGCAAAAAATCGCTAAAGTTAACTTTAGCGATTTTTTAACTGTGTAGAAAAGTATAATTTTTAAAGAAGTGAAGAAAATATTCTTGCCACACCTTCTATCACTTTATTAAGCTTATCTGAGTTTTCGTATTCTTCTAATGTAAACTCCCTACAATTTTTAAGATCTTCTAAGAATAAATCCTCTAGTTTTTTAGATATGTCTGAGTTATATATAACTGTATTGATTTCATAATTCAAATCAAAGCTTCTTATATCCATATTTGCTGTGCCTAACGTGCAGATTTTTCCGTCTATAACCATAGACTTGGCATGAACAAAGGAGTCTTTGTTATAAAAATAAACCTTAACACCACATCTCATTAGTTCGCCTAGATAAGTTCTTGAAGCTTTGTTAACGGTTATGTGATCTGCTCTCTCAGGAAAGATTATTTTTATATCTACTCCACCGAGGGCGGATATTCTTAATGCATCCATTATACTTTCAGTAGGAACAAAATAAGGAGTTGTTATATAAATACTATCAGTAGCCATAGTTATCATTTTAAGCATTCCTTGCATTATGGCTGGAAATGTAGAGTCTGGACCACTCTTTACTAATTGCATTGCTATAGGGGTTTCAATAGTTGTTGTAGGAAAGTACTGATCGAACTCTTGATCATAAAAGCTGTAATAATTGTTTGCTTGCTGGATAGTCATAAAGTCATCTAAAAATACTGCCTGAAGGCCCATAACAAAATCGCCTTTAACCATGATGTGAGTATCTCTCCAGTAACCTAGCTTGCTTCTACCAAGGTATTCATCTCCTATGTTTATTCCGCCTAAAAAGCCTACCTTTCCATCTATTATAGCAATTTTTCTATGGTTTCTATAATTTATTTGCGTATTTATAAGTTTTAGTATAGGGGATAGAAAATAAGAATATAGAACTACATCAATTCCAGCTGATCTAAGCTCTCTAATGTAACTCCTTTTCATCTTAGCCGCACCTACTCTGTCGATAATAAATCTAACTCGAACGCCTTCCAGAGATTTTCTTATTAGTATTTCTTTTATTTCGTTACCGATAGTATCACTTTTTACTATATAGTACTCAAGATGTATATGATGCTTAGCTTTTAGTAATTCTTCTTTTAGTTTTTTAAATTTTTCAACTCCATTTTTAAAAACAAATATATCATTATTTAAAAACACCGGTGAATCGCTATTATTAGCTAATAGTTCTATTAAAGGAATATAGGTTTTATCTTTAAACTCTTTAAGTGTAGGGGATATTAGGTCTTGGATTTGATTTGAAAATCCTTCATCGTTTAATTTGTGTATCTTCCAGTTTCTGCCCAGAAAAACATATAAGAATAAACCTACAGGAGGCATTAGAGCTAGAACTAGAAGCCAGGCTAAGGTTTTCGCTGGTTGTTTTCTTTCCAATACTACTATAGTAATTGAAAGAATAAAGTTAATAACAAAAATCATATACATCATATAGCTGGGCAGTTTCATCATAATTAATAATCCTCCACACTAATATTAAATAGTTTCTAATAAATTTGAAATTTTAATATCAATTAGTTATAGTAGTTTGCTAATATGCCATCTATTATATAAACACTGAATTTTTAAAATATCCATAATAATAAATTTAATTTTAAATACATTATATTATATACAAATAATAAACATAAGAAACAAGTTTATTAAACAATAATAACTAATATAAATTCATACAATGTGTGTTTATATATTTATTTCGAAGTTTATTGTTAAAGAATAATACTCAAATATATATACTGATAAATAAAAACTATTATAGTTGAAAAACTATATATGAATACTAAGAAAGTGGCTCTTGCAAGGATATTTTATCATATATTAACAAAAAAGATGTGCAAATATAGCTACTCATATTGAAAAAATAAATATCTTTATACTTAAGAATACAGATTATATTAATGTCTTTCAACTTCAATAATACATATTAGTTATTATTTGGATGAGATATATGCTGGGTATAGCAAAATATGTTAGTAAACATATCCTAGTGTATCAATTGTAGATATTTGGAGGTATTTATAGAAAAAATGATTATATACATGAATAAATATATATAAATAGCATAATATATATGCATAGATGGTTATATACATGTTATTATAAAACACGTCGCTGAAACAAACGCGACAAACAAAAAACACGAAATTAAAACTGATTAAAAGAAATTAAAAAAAGTTTTAAAAAAGTGTTGACAAAAACATCTTAGAAATGTTAAGATGTAAAAGTCGCTGATGAGCGATAACAACAAACTTGGTCTTTGAAAATTAAACAGAGTAAAATAAACAAAGTCTAAAACTAGACT
>NZ_JAABNO010000033.1 GCF_009928445.1 Clostridium sp. C8-1-8
TAAGCATGGTAACATGTTCAGCTGACCGATACTAATAGATCGAGGGCTTAACCAATAAAAATATTACAAAGTAAACTTAAGTGCAATTTTGAAAGAATAATCTTTCAAGATAATTTAATAATATTCCGCGGTAGCTCAATGGTGGAGCACTCGGCTGTTAACCGATAGGTTGGAGGTTCGAACCCTCTCCGCGGAGCCATTTGAATTTGTACATCAGTTATTTATTAACTGGTGTTTTTTGATTTTTTAAAAAGACTTATTACTACATAGTATGGCGAAAATTGTCACTTATAAAAATTATGTTGATAAAAAGATTTTATTATATTTTTTTATCACATAATTTGAGGTATAATAAATGTATATTCATTAAATTAATGTAAAAAAATACAATATAATTCACGCTATATATGTAAATTTAAAAAAACATCCAATAAAAAGGCAGTTAATTTACTTGATAAATGCATGATGTTACAAATTTGTAATTTTCTTTTATAAAAATGTAATTTGTAGAGATGAAAAATAGTTTATTATGTATATATGTTAGATTTATTTAGATATAATAAATCATAATATCCATACATATCGAAAATTAGGGGATGGTAGTTTTGTTTAATAACAAAAGAACAAAGATGATGGCTAGAAGAAAAAGACGCAGAAGGGTTAGTGTAGCAGTATTTACAGGTACATTAATAATAGCAGCAGGATTTACTGTATTCCATTATAGACAGGGTGTCTTAGTGAAAAAAGAAGTTGTACAAGCATCTGTTATTAGCGATGTAAAGAACAATGGTGCTAATATCGATAATACTAGTAAAACCAACAGTACTGATCAAGCTAATAGCAATAATAAAACTGATAGTGGTGAAATTAAGAGTAATACATTAAAAGAAATAAACAAAGAGCTTAGTGAAGACAAAAATAGTTATGATGCGGCACCTATACAGGATTTTATATCAAAGGGGATTAAGATTAATGATAATAAAAAAATAGCCTTTTTGACTTTTGATGATGGTCCTTCTACAACTGTAACACCTAGAGTC
Source organism: Clostridium sp. C8-1-8 (assembly GCF_009928445.1). Lineage (GTDB taxonomy): Bacteria > Bacillota > Clostridia > Clostridiales > Clostridiaceae > Clostridium_AR. The sequence goes on from NZ_JAABNO010000033.1 coordinate 1,041, forward strand.
TTGGATATATTAAAAAATAATAATATAAAAGCTACCTTTTTTATAGTAGGTAATGAATTAGAAAAAAATCAAAAGGCAAAAGATATATTATTGGATACATATAAGCAGGGTAATGCCATAGGCAATCATACATATACACATGTTTATAAACATTTATACCCAAATGGAACTGTAGATGTGAATAATTTTATGGATGAAGTAGATAAAAATGATAATGCTCTGAAAGATGTTCTAGGTAAAGACTTTGTCACTAGACTGGTAAGATTTCCAGGAGGACATATGTCCTGGAAAGGTGTTGGAGCAACAGATAAGATATTTGATGAAAGAGGATATAAGTATATAGACTGGAATGTTCTAACAGGTGATGCAGAGGCAAAGCATAGGACTAAAGATCAGCTTTTCAATAAATATAAAGAAACCTTTAAAGGACAAAATAAGGTAGTTATTTTGATGCATGATACTTATGGAAAAGAAACTTCTGCAGAAGTTTTACAAGATATAATAACAGATTTAAAAAATAAAGGATATGAGTTTAAAACCTTGAAATAATGTACAAGCTATAAGTAGGGAACCAAGTATGGTATCTCTACTTTTATAGTTTTAGGATATATAATATAATTATATAAAATATTGCAAGTCAATAAAAAAAGGCTATGCTAATTTCAGCAATATTATTAAATATAGTCTAAAAATAAAAATTAATGATTTTTTAATTTATTGGCAATGAAAATAGTTTATTATAAGGCTAAGTTTAGAAATAAAAGATTAGATTATTATAGATATTTATGTAGGAGGATTAGCAAATGGCAAAAATATTGTTGGTAGAAGATGAAGATAGTATAAGAGGATTTCTAAAAATAAACTTTGAGAGAAATGATTATAATGTAATCGAAGCTCCAAATGGAGAAGAAGGAATAAGACTGGCACTTTTAGAGAAACCTGATATTGCGATTCTGGATGTTATGCTTCCAGGTATAGACGGTTTTAAGGTATGTGAAAGGCTTAGAAAGGAGTATCCTAACATGGGAATAGTTATGTTAACTGCTAAGGGACAAGACATGGATAGGATTATGGGATTAGAATTTGGGGCTGATGATTATGTCGTTAAGCCTTTCAATCCTATGGAAGTTACATTGAGAGTGAAAGCACTATTGAGAAGAATGGATGAAAAGGTGGACAAGAAGGACAGTGATAAATTAGTATTGGAACCTTTTGAAATGAATTTATATTCTCAGAAGTTATTTAAATTGGAGCAGGAAATAGATGTTACACCTAAGGAGTTTTTACTTATGAAGATATTTCTTGAGAACCCAGGTAAGGCCTTTAGCAGAGATGAACTATTAAATCTTGTATGGGGAGTAAACTTCTTTGGAGACCCTAAAATTGTTGATGTAAACATAAGAAGATTGAGATCAAAGATTGAGGATACAGCATCTACCCCTAGATATATAGAAACAGTATGGGGAACAGGTTATAGATGGAAGAAATAGGTGACAATATATGAGAAGTATAAAATATAAAATTACTATATATTTTCTGGTGGCAGTTTTTTTCACAGTTACACTGTTAGAAGTATTATTTATATTCTTTTTAAGAAGGCATTATTATGATAATACAGAGGCCTTATTAGTTAATCAGCTTAAAACTTCAGCAGACTTTTATAGAAAGTATTGTTATTCATCTTCTCTTGTTGATAATATATATGACAATGTGGATGTTTTTTGGAAGCAGACTAATGCTCAGGTTCAGGTTCTTGACTTAAATGGAAAGCTTATAGCTGATTCTATAGGTGTAAAAGAAGGAGCTGTAATTCATGATGATGATGTAAGAAAAGCCTTAAAGGGTGAAAAAGGAAGATGGATTGGAAGGGTTTATTATGATTCAAATGAAGTAATGGCAGTGTCGTACCCCTTAATGTCAGGAAATAAGATGGATGGGGTATTACGGTTTATTACTTCACTTAAAGAAGTGAACAAATCCATTCGGGCTATATCTATACTGTTTATATCCATAGGGGTAATGGTATTTATGATAGGCGTATTTTTAAGCTATATACTAGCCAATAGTATTGTTAATCCAATAAAGGAAGTTACGAAAGTTGCGGAAAGAATGGCAGTAGGAGATCTTTTAGTTAGAAGTAATAGTAAAAGAGTTGATGAAATCGGTAGTCTGGCCAATACTTTAGATTATATGGCTGAAGAGCTAAAAAAGAGAGATGAGTTGAAAAATGATTTTATATCATCTGTATCACATGAGCTAAGAACACCACTTACTGCAATTAAGGGCTGGGCAGTAGTTCTCAACAATGAAGAAACTGACAGAGCCATGCTTGATACTGGGTTTAAGATAATAGAAAAAGAGTCTGATAGATTGTCTGCTATGGTAGAAGAGCTTTTAGATTTTTCTAGATTTGTATCCGGGAAGGTTAAACTAAATAGAGAAGATGTAGATATAAGTCAGTTGATAGATTATGTTAATGTTTATCTAAGACCAAGAGCCGAAAGAGAAAATATAGAATTTAATGTTTATTGTGAGCCTGATTTACCTTTAATAAGTGCCGATTCTGGTAGATTAAAGCAAGTGCTTATCAATCTATTAGATAACGCCTTCAAGTTTACTGATTCACAGGGATCGGTTTTATTAAAAGTGTATAAAGTGGAAAATAACTTAAAAATTGAAGTAAATGATACTGGTTGTGGAATAAGTAAGGAAGAAATTCCAAGAGTAAAGGAGAAATTCTTTAAAGGTAAAAACTCAAAGTCTCAAAATGGTATAGGACTTTCTATATGCGATGAGATAATAGAGATGCATGGAGGAACTTTCCAAATTAGTAGTGAAGTAAATAAAGGAACGAAGGTACTTGTTACCATTCCTTTTGAAGCCTAAGGGTGAAGAATATGAAAAATGTGATTAAGATATTTGGAATATTGATATTAGCATTATATTTGACAGGATGTACAAGTATATCAGCTACACTAAAAGATCAAGGTGAAGTTATAGAAGCACCAAAGGTAAATAAACTAGATATAGAAGGTAGTTGGAAGATCACTAAGTATGAAATTATGGATAATACTATAAGTGATAAAGCGGAAGCTGAGGGGTTACTAAATAGCACAGTATCCTTTAACCAGGAATTAGCAGCTGTTGGTAAGAATTATTTGGCCAATCCTAAATATAAATTGAAGGTTGTTAACTTAAGATATTTTTTAATAAATGAATATAATTGGACTAACAGTAGTGATGCAATTAATAAAGACGTTGATGTGACCTCAGTATCAGATGATAATAACGTATTTAGTGATTTTATTAAGTTAGATTCTGTTAATGGATTACTTATATATAGAGGAGTGCTTTATACCTTAGCGAAGCTTGGTGATACAACTTTACATCAGAGTGAAGTTGGAGTAAATATAAAGTCTAGTGATTCTATAAACAACTCAAATGAAAATTATAATGATCCAGTAGGTGTATTGTTAGGCATAAAATCTGCTAGAGAAAATCTTTCTGGAGGAAAATATGGAGCTGCAAGTTATAGAACTATATGGGTTTCTTTTAGTGATAATAAATTAGGTGAAATAAAGAGTATAAGTGATTTGCTTGTACCTAGAGCGAAAGGCTTTTGGACAATAAAGCTTGATCATCTAGAAGAACGAGGAACTGTAAATGAAGAATTAGAAGTAGCACAATTAAACGAGGCCAAAAGACAAGTAAGTAGAAAGGTTATAACTAAACTTCCTAGTTATGATTTGTATAGAGATATACAGTTTATCAGCAATGACTACATAGCTACTCAGTATTATATAGGCAGCAATTTTAACAATAGTTATTATGCTGACCAGATGATGCCTATAGATAATACTAGATTTTCTAAAGGAATAGATATAGGAACCTTACTAGGTGAGGAAGCACAGAAAGCTTTTTACACGGCGTGGGATGAACAGGTCCGTAAGTTACCAAGCGCAGATAAAGAGAAATTGTACGTTTCAAAGCCTGACTATGAAAACTACACTATGGCAAGAAGAAATGGTCACTGGATATTACAGGGAAAGATAAGTGACAAAGATAAAAACAGTTCTAATGGAGTTTCTTTCAATATTAATTATCCACCTACTAAAAAGCTTATAAATCGTGATAAGTTGTTTGTACCATGGAATTCAATAAAGGAAGTTGTACCTTCAGCATATGATGCATATACAGCTTATAATGGAAGACTAGTATTTATAGTAACAAAAGATAAAGTAAGCATATATGAAATAAGTAAAGGTAAGATAGTAGCTCAGCCAGTAGGAAGTATTGATCTTAAGGCTGATGAAAGTATAGTTATGTGCGAGTGGGCCGTAGGTTATCAAAATGTAGATAGATGGTCTAAGGTTATAAACTCAGTTACCGGTAACTATGCAAAAAAACCATAATGGACTTTTCCATTATGGTTTTTTATTGCACTATATAACTCTAGTTAAAGTACAATCAAACAGTAATAAGTTTTTTTATGTTACATCTATTTCTTAAAATAATTACTCTTTATCATCTTGTCTGATAGTTGAAGAGATTTTACAGCTCTATCTTTATCGTCTGAAGAAATACTGCCGGTGCTCTTAAAGGTCTTATCTGTAAGTACAGCAAAGCTTTTGTTTGTTTTTAGAAGATTTCTTCCTAAAGCAGAGTTTGCATATTTATTTTCATCTATACCAAGTACATAAGCAATAGTAGGCATTATATCTATTTGACCACCGTAAGTATCAGATTTTAGTGGTTCTTTAAAGTTCTTTTGGTATATTATAAATGGCACAGTATGGTTACCATTATCTAAATACCATGGCTCTGGATTCTTTAGAGTGTTAACTTTATCATCATAGTATTTATGAACCCCTGTATGATCTCCAACAACTACGACAACAGTATTATCAAGTAAACCAGCTTTATCTAGATTATCTAAGAACAAGCCTATATGCTTGTCTGTATAATGGACACTCTGGAAGTAGCTTCCCATTATATTATCTTTTAACTCACCTGTTAGCTTTAACTCCTTATACTTGTCAGGAAGGTCAAAAGGACCATGACTAGTAAGAGTTACAACAAAGGAGTAAAATGGCTGCTTTAGACTTTGGATTTTAGGAACAACCTGTCTTAAATAAGTTCCGTCACTAAGACCTAAACCTATTTGCTCATCATCCTGATAAGAGTAATAGTCAAAAAACTTTTTAAATCCTATTCCTTTTAATCCAGCTGCATAGTTCCAGAAGGAACCTTTATCTGCGTGAATTGCGGCAGTATCATACCCCATCTCCTCTAATAACTTAGGAAGAGAATGATATGTAGTGTTAGGATATTTAAAGAATGTGCTTCCGCTTCTTAATGGAAGCATTGATGTATTAACCATTAAATCTGAGTCGGAGCTTGTACCTTCATTAACCTGCTCAAAGGTATTTGGAAAGTATATAGAGTTATTTATAAGTTTATTTAGGCTTGGAGTAATTTCCTGGCCATCAATCTTTTGATTTATAACAAAGTTTTCTAAAGATTCAACTTGAATTACTAATAAATTCTTATTAGCAAACACACCTTTGTACTTATTATCAGGAAGATTTTCTTTCTTGTCTGTAAAGAAATTCTCTATTCCTTTATTTTCTTCAGCTGTAAGTTTGTATGGCTTTGAATCTTTGTATACATTATAAATATCTAAAACGTGGTATCCAACTGCGGAAAAGTATCTAGCTGAATCCATAGGGTCATATCCGCTAAACATATAGCTACCACTGACATCTCTGTGAAGAATATGAACATTAAAAGGAATATAACCTATATATATTACTGAAATAGCAAAAACTATAGCAAAAGATTTTATACTACGCTTTACTTTTTTAAAATACTTTGAAGTAAAGAATATATATATGAATAAGATTATAAAATCTAGTATGAATACAGCATCATATTTGCTTACTAAAGAGAGTATTGTTCCAGACATATTGTCAAGGTTTGCAGTTTGAGTAACAACCATGACCGAAGGAACAGTTAGGAAACCTCTAAAGTACCATAAGTCAGCTATCATAAGTAATGTAAGAAATAAATTAATTACAAGCATATAGATATATTTGCCTATACCTTTAAATAGGAAGCCAAAGCTGAGAAATACAGCGGTAAAGGCTAGATAATATTTGAAAAAGTATCGAGCTTTATTATAACCTATGAAAAAGTTAAAGGAGTAAGGATCTTTATTTTCTGCAAATCCTAAGAAAAAAGCACCTTTAAAGGCTATTGAGTATAGAATAAGTATGTAAAAAATTGCCCTTATTATATTGTCTTTAGTTAATTTAGTGGAAAGTTTTTTTATAGACGAAAGATTAAGTTTACCAATTTTCATCAAAACACCTCATTAAAATAGTCTTCTTAACTCAAAAATTATATTATAACTAAAATTATAAATCAATGAATTTAGATAATTAATTTTTGGCATATATTGAAGTATTGAAGATAAAATTACATAATTCTACACAAAAATATATATATATTTATTATGAGTACAAAAATTTGTTGAAGATATCTCGTAATAATTATATTATATTAGGTAGATGAGTGGATAATATAGTATAACTTAAAAATAAGTTGGTAAATATGGTATTATTAACATAATAGTATTCCAATAACATAGATTTTAAGAGAATATTTAATTTCTATTCTATAAATAAGTAACTATTAGTGAACGATAATATATTATGAATAAATAGGGAAAAATTAAAAATTGAACTTACATTATAAGCTCTGGTTTTGAGAGGTATATAAATGATAACAGCAGGTAAAGTAGTTAGATTCTTTGGAGAATTAGGCGGATTGTCAACAGAGAAATTACTAGGCGCTGTAGGAAAATCAGCCTTAACAATAGGGGTAAAAGTAGAAAATAGTAAGATTAAAGGAATTGGGGATAAAAGTATTAAGCTAGGATATGTTGCTAGTGATAAGCTTTGCGCTTTATCCAAGAGTTCAGGAGAAAATGTAGATAATATTATAAAATCTGCTGAAGCTTCAATAAGGAAGTTAAAGGCTGGTGCATTTACTAAAGAAATAAGTATATATGGTGATGCCAAAGAAATTTATGGAGCAGAAAATTTTATTGAGGAAACCTATGAAGAAAAATATTAATTATAGTTTTTGTACAGAAAAAGTTATAAACAGTAAGAAATTAATTGATTTTGCTTTGTTATCAATTAATAGTTTATTTTTATATGTCTTTATAAAACAAAGATTACTTTGGGCTTTGTTACCAATTGGTGTTAATGTAGCATATTATTTATATAGTTTATTTGCATTGGATTACATAAAAAAGCATAAAAATCTAAGCGTTATAAAAAGAAAGTTACTTGATTATGAAACTCATACTTTATTTAATACGTTAAATACAATTTCATATTTTTCAAGAACAAATGATGTTATGGCTAGAAAACTAATAGTTGAGATAAGTACATATTTAAGAGAGATTTTGAAGGATGACAAAAAGGTAGTAGCAATACAGGATGAGTTAAAGGTGCTGGACACATATATTTATATTCAGAATATTAGGTTTGAAGGAAACTTTACTATAAATGCTGATATTTATGAGATTGAGTATGTACCAAGGTTTTTACTATTAAGAATGGTCAAGATGTCATCTAGATTTAATATACTTAAACAACAGAATTCGTTTGCAGAGTTAGAAGCTTTTATAGATAAAGACTTTGTATGTTATACATTGACATGTAAAAGTTTTGATGGCGAGTATGTAAATTATGATGAGTATGACAGTGATTTTACAAAACTTTTTAGACAACAAATAGAACTTGAGTATAATGGTACCTTGAAAATAGATATAGAAGAAAATAATGCAAAATTCGTTGCTTATATAAATAAATCTTTCTTAGGAGAAGTTGATGTATAAGATATTAGTTGTTGACGATGAGGTAAATGGTAGAAAGTTGATTAAGGAGATAATTGGAGAATATATAGATGAGGTTTGTTTCTTTGAGGCCTCCAATGGGAAAAATTCATTAGAATTAGTTTCTAATGATAAACCGGACTTACTGATTTTAGATTATAAATTGCCAGATATTGATGGTTTGCAATTGTGTAGGATTTTGAAAGAGGATATGAATTTAGATATCAAGACAATATTAATAACAGGAATGATGTACGAAGACCTAAAGGGTGATACAAAATATATAGATTCGTATATAGCAAAACCATATGATGAAGAAAATTTGATAAACATAATAAATACATTAAGGGATGTAAGGGGATAGAAGAATGCTTAAAATAATAATAATAGACGATGAAAAAATCGCTATTGAAGAACTGGCATTTGTATTGTCTAAGGATGAAGAGGTAGAGATTGTTGGTAAATACACTGATGTAAAGGTTGGAATAGAGAGTATAAGAGCCTTGAAGCCTGATGCAGTATTTTTAGATATATCAATGCCTGGAATAAATGGCTTTATAGCTGCAGAAGAATTTAAGAAGCTTGTTGATGATATACAAGTAGTATTTGTTACTGCACACGATAAATATGCTATTAAGGCTTTTGAATTAAATGCTTCAGATTATATACTTAAACCTTTTTCCGAAGACAGAGTATTATTGGCTATAAATAGATTGAGAGGGAAAAGAGAAACGGATAAAGACCACAATCACAAGATTTTAAAGAAGCTACCTGTATGGAAAAAAGACTCATTGATGCTTATAAATATTGAAGAAATACTGTTTTGTTATGTTAAAGAAGGTAGTGTATATATTGTCACTGAAAGTCAAGTATATACTAGTGAAGAAACCCTTGCCCAGGTTGAAACAAGATTAAAACAATTTAATTTTATTAAGTGTCATAGGAACTACATTGTAAACTTGGAGTGTATAACTAATATAGTGCCTTGGATCAATGGTACCTTTATCCTCAAGCTAAATGGAACAGATGAAGAAATACCTGTAAGTAGAAATTATAATAAGGCAATTAGAGGCGTATTTCATATATAAGGATTTAAGAGGGCTGTGAAAGGCCCTCTTAAATTTTAAAGTCTTTAGGATCATGCTCCTTAGCTTTAGGCTCTCCAAAAACTGATCTTGAACTTTCTTCTCTAGGATTATGGTCTACATGTATTTTCTTGTGCTTAGTTTCTTTATTTTGTTGTTGCTTTGATGCTTTAGTCATAAAGTTCTTACTCCTTTCAACTTTTATTAGCTAAGTTCTTTATATAGTTTGTTCATTTTTCTATTTTGTATGTGTTAGTATATAGGTTATTGTTTGCAATTAAGCTTATAAAAAATTAAAGTCTAGTTTAAGTCTTCTATGGCTTGTGAGATAACAACTTGAAAATATAGATTTAATACATATTAATATATCCATAAAAAAGGAATTATGATAAAATTAATATGTTTAAATATGATTTCCTAAAGAGGTGTTTGCATGTATCAATATGATTTGATTGTAGTTGGTGGCGGTACTGCTGGAATAGCAGCAGCTATTTCAGCTAAAGAAAAGGGGATAAAGAGCATACTGATATTGGAGAGAGAAAATACTCTTGGTGGTGCTTTAAATATATGTATACATAATTCATTTGGTAAAAAGATTCTTAGCAAGGAAGTTACAGGACCAGAATATGCTCAATTTTTGACAGATAAGGTGCATCAATTAGGCATTGAATACAAATTAGATACTATGGTAATCGATTTAAATAGAGATAAGGTTATTAGTTATGTTAATCCTGAAGAGGGAATAGTTGATATTAAAGCAAAATCAATAATATTAGCTATGGGCAGCAGAGAAAAGTTTACTGGTAATATAAATATTCCTACTCACAAGTTTGCTGGTATCTATACTGTAGGAACCGCTCAAAGGTTTGTAAATATAAGTGGTTTTTTGCCTGGAAAAGAAATTGTTATCTTAGGATCCTCTGATATCACTTTGATAATTGCTAGAAGATTACTTATTGAAGGTGCAAAAATAAAAGCTATAGTTGAGAAGAAGACCAATCTAAATGCAAGACAGGATAAGGTTAAAGACATAGTTGAGGATTTTAGGGTACCATTACTGCTATCTAGAGCTGTCCTAGATGTGGAAGGAAACGATAGAATAGAATCTGTTACAATAGCTAAGGTTGATGAAGAAGGAAATATACTCCATGAAGAGAAGGAAAAAGTAACTTGTGATTGCTTACTTCTATCAGTAGGGTGGATGCCAGAAAGCGACCTTGCAGAAAAGGCTAGAATAAAGCTTGAATCAAAGCAGAAGTACCCTGTAGTTAGTGAGAGATATGAGACTTCCATAGGTGGTATATATGCATGTGGTAACCTGATACATTCCTATGGATATGCAGATGACACAACACTTGAAGGCTATGAGGTTGGTAAATATGCAGCTGACTACATAAGTACATATTATAAAAGTGTATAAATTAATAGTTGATCTGACAAATCTATAAAGATGTGCCACTGCGATTTGAAAATATAAGTTTTAGTACGATGTAGTAATAGAAATTCCAAAAGGAAGATGGACAAAAAAACTTCACTGAAGAATATGGCTTCAGTGAAGTTTTCTACTTTTATAGGTTAACATATTCTATTAAAATATTGTAGATAATTTCATTTGCCTTTGAGGTTAGATGAATGCCATCAATATAAAAATCATTGCTTAAAGGAATAGCCTTACTTAGATCTATCACTGGTAACATAACCGCTGTGTCTTTATTTATAGAATGTAAGGGCATTAATTTGTATTCAGTAATTACTTGTGAAGTAGTTAAATGCTCTTCATTAATAAGATGAATAGCTTTTAAGTTTTCCTTAAGTAAATCAGGCATTGATAGTATCTCGTCATTTATGTAGTTATAATCTATTGAAGAGTACCATCTTTGTTCTGCTAGTTCTGGTAGTGAACATGGTGGAGTCATAACTATAGGAGCAATATTGTTTTGTACACAATCCTTTATCATACAGACAATATTGTCTATAACAGTTTTTATATTTCTTCCAGTCAATAAATCGTTAGTGCCTGCCATTATTATTACTGCATCTGGCCTTAGTTCTATACAGTCTTTATAAAAGCGGCTTAATATACCTACAGTAGTATCACCATTAATTCCTTTATTGATTATTGTATTGGGTGTTGAGGTGTTAAGAAGGCTTACCCATCCTTTAGCTGGAGCAACTCCATATCCATAGGTTAGGCTATCGCCAATACAAATTATTTTCATTTTAAAATCCTTTCCCTAAACAAGATTTACATATTACTGATTTACCCTTATTAGCGGTAATATAATCATTTCCTTTTATTTTTTTCTCACATATGGAACAGCAAAGACTTGTGTCGGAAGTTTTAGTTTTTTTAGTGGTATTATTAATTAGAGCATTGGCTTTATTCGAAGGTGGACCGTATATTATCTTTTCTAGAGGTTCTACTCTTTTTTCTATCTTATACTCCACAGAGAATTCACTTTCACCAAAGAGTTCTAGTTCAAATCTAGGATTCTCCTTATCATAGAACTCCTCTATAATTATGTGCTTTATCTGAGCATCATTTACTATCAAGCCGCTTTTTTCAATTCCGTCAAAGATACTTTTTGTTATATTATTGGTATCAGGGTGGCGCTTAGAGCTTTTGTAGTATACCTTTAAAATCGCTATTAAGCCTTCAGAAAGGATTGTATTAGGATTTTGAGCTCTAGCTTGTAGTGCTATCTCTTCCTCGTATAATGCATATCTATCATGATACTTACCACTGTTGTATGGCAGTATAGCCCTTCCGTTGGTGTTGAATAATTTAAAATTTGATTTGGATATAGGTGATCCTTGTATTACAACTTTTGCATATGACATATCCATTAAAATCTGGTCCCCTTTTTACTTGTCTTATAATAATATATTGTAAGCTAAGTAAAGGCGTATTACAAATGCAGTAGTGCGCATATATTACAATATTATTAAGATTGTTGTTTTCCAGCACTAATTCATTGATAATACATTGTCAATAAAGTATAATATCTAATGAATTTATTAAAAAAAGAGGTAATAAATATGAGTAGAACTTTAATTTTAGCTATAGAAAGTAGTTGTGATGAAACAGCAGCATCAGTGGTTGCTGACGGAAGAGAAGTCCTTTCAAACATAATATCATCACAAATTGATATACATACAAAGTTTGGCGGAGTAGTGCCAGAAGTTGCATCAAGAAAACATATCGAGGCAATAAACTCAGTGGTAGAAGAGGCTTTGAAGGAGGCTGGAGTAACTTTAGAAGAAATAGATGCAATTGGGGTTACATATGGGCCAGGGCTTGTAGGAGCATTATTAGTTGGATTACAGTATGCAAAAGGTCTAGCTTATTCACTTAACAAACCACTTATAGGAGTTAACCATATAGAGGGGCATATATGCGCTAATTTCATAGAACATAAAGATTTAAAACCACCATTTGTGTGCTTGGTAGTATCAGGTGGGCATACATTTATTGTTCATGTTAAAGACTTTGGTAAGTTTGAAGTTATAGGAGAAACAAGGGACGATGCAGCAGGAGAAGCTTATGATAAGGTGGCTAGAGCTATTGGACTTGGATACCCTGGTGGACCAAAGATAGATAAGTTAGCAAAGGAAGGTAATCCAAAGGCTATAAACTTCCCAAGAGCAAACTTTCACGATAATACCTTAGATTTTTCTTTCAGTGGAGTGAAATCTGCGGTGCTTAATTACTTAAATAAGATGGATATGACAGGACAGGAAGTTAATAAGGCAGATGTAGCGGCATCCTTTCAACAGGCTGTAATAGATGTATTAACAGAGAATGTATTAGAAACTTGTAAGAGAAAAAATGTTGATAAGATTGCCATAGCAGGAGGTGTTGCTTCTAACAGTGCACTTAGAAGGGAATTGACTGAAAACGCTGGTAAGAGAGGAATTAAAGTATTGTTTCCAGCTCCAGTTTTATGTACAGATAATGCTGCAATGATTGGAAGTGCAGCTTACTATGAATATATAAAGGGAAATATAGCTTCAATGGATCTAAATGCAAAACCGAACCTTAAACTTGGTGAAAGGTAATTAGGTGAATTTACATGAGTTTTATTCCTTATTCGAATAGTTTTCGTAAAATAAAATTGAAAGATCCTATACATCCGTTTAAAATAATAAAGATTATATTTTATCTGATCATAGCTCTTATAGTAATTGGGTTTATATATAAGGTTGTTGATACTAAAATAACTGATGCTAAGATAAAAGAAAAGGGTAAGTACTTAAGAATAGGTGGTAAAAAGTTTACCTATGATGTATATGGTAGTGGGGATTACACTGTCATCTTCGATGGTGATGCAGGACTTAGCATGGCTCAGTGGAGAAATGTTGTTAGTGGATTAAATGATGGGTTTGACGGAAATATATTTGTATATGATAGAGAAGGCTATGGGTTTAATGATGGAAGTTCTAAAAAGACTATAGAAGAGCAGGCAAAAGATCTTAGGATGATATTAAAGAAAGCTGCAGTTAGTGGACCTTATATACTAGTAGGTGAAGGTTATGGAAGTCTTGTAATGACTAACTTTGCCAAAGAGTACTCTCAGAGTATAGCAGGAATGGTACTTATAAATCCTATAAATGAAAAGTCACTTTCCGACAAGAATGTTATTAATGTATATAACAAGCTTATATTAAAGGAAAGATTGTTGTATGGCGGCTCTTATATTGGAATAACAGATGTTTTAAATAAATTTGGCTTATTAAAGGATAATAAAAATTTTATAGACGAGCTTAATTCTTATGATAAAGAGGCGTTCTCTTACCATAGACTATGCAAGAACTATAATGGGGCATATTTAAATGAGCTTAAGAATCTAATAAGTGTAAAAGATACTTCTCAGGAAGAGGGGCTTATCAATGATAGACCACTTGCCTTGCTTTTGGATGAAAGTAAGGATGTAAATATGCAGAAGGAACTTTCAAAGCTATCAAAATCACCGTTAGTTGATGAGAAGTCTGTTAATTCTAACGGAAAGATACTTAGTCAGTCTAATAGTGAAACCATAGTGAATCAGATTAAAGCTGTAGCCAAAAGATATAAGCAAATAAAAAAAGCTGAGCAGCAAAATAATAAGCAGTAAAAAAGTATTATTTGTCATTAAATTGTCACAGAAACACCGTATTATAAGATCATAGAGATGAGATAAATATACATCAGGAGGTAATTATAAATGGATAATTTTAATGATGATTACAAAAATAAATTTACAGATAATCTAGACAATAATAGTTACGGCAATAATTATAACAATAATTTTGATAATAATAGTGGAAACCAAAGTGATCAAAGTTTTGTATTTGTAAATAATGATACTCAAAGAGAGGTTAGTAAGCCTGTTACAAACTGGCAAACTGTAGATTATACACCACAGCAGAATAACAACACTCCAAAGAAAAAGAAGAGTGGTGGCAAGGTAGCTGCCATTATTGCAGGAGCATTGGTATGTGCTGTACTTGGAGGTGGAGTAGGTGCTGGAGCAGTGTACTATCTAAAAGACGGTAATACAGGATTAGCATCTTCTAGCAATGGAAGCGCGGCTATAAAGAAGGTAACATATGACCCACCAAAGTTTTCATCTTCTACAACTGCCATGAGCGTAACTGATGTGGTTAAGAAGGTTGCACCTGCAGTTGTAACAGTATCAACCAAGAGTATAGTAAGCTCGGAGAACTTTTTTGGTCAGAAGCAAGATCAGCAACAAGAAGGTGTAGGTACTGGATTCTTCATAAATGAACAAGGTTATATACTAACTAATTACCATGTTGTATCCGGTGCAACTCAAGTTAAGGTAACCCTTAGTGACGGAAAGGAATTGAATGCAAAAGTTTTAAACTATGATTCAACTCAAGACCTAGCAGTAGTTAAGGTTACTGATAGCTTTAAGGTACCAGCAGTGGCAGAGCTTGGAGATTCAGATGCTATTCAAGCTGGTGAAGAAGTTATAGCTATAGGTAATCCATTAGGAAAAGAATTTGTTGGAACAGTTACAAAAGGAATAGTAAGCTCTCCAGCAAGAACTATAACTATAAGTCAAAAGAAGGCAACTTATATTCAAACAGATGCTGCTATTAATCCTGGTAACAGTGGTGGACCACTTATAAATTCAAAGGGACAGGTAATAGGAATAAATACAGCTAAGACTTCTGAAGAAGGTGTTGAGGGTATAGGTTTTGCAATTCCAATAAATCATGCTAAGGATAGCCTAGGAACTTTATCTCAGCCAAGATTAGTAATAGGTGTAGGTGTAACAGATGTTACAGCTGATTTATCAAAGGCTTATGGATATCCAATAGGAGTTTATGTTAAGAGTGTAAGTGATTTCTCACCAGCTCAAAAAGCAGGAATACAGAATGGTGATGTTATAACAAAGTTCGATGGAAAAGAAGTTAAGACCACTGAAGAACTTAACAAGGCAAGAGATACACATAAATCTGGGGATAAAGTAAGTATAACAGTTGTTAGAGACGGAAAAGAAGTTAATCTACAATTAACATTACAAGCTCAATAATAGGGTTATAAAAACCATCGTTACTACTAAAGCATTTGGTAGTAGCGATGGTTTTTATTTTTAAAACTATTGATAACAATTACATATAAAGTATTGATAAAGAATTTAAGGAAATATATCATATAATTAGGAATAAAAATACATAGATATTTATTTGAATATGAAGGGATTAGGATTATGAGATATGTTATAGGTGTTGATGGTGGAGGTACAAAGACTGAAGCAGTAGCTTTTGATATGAATGGTAATATACTTAAAGCCACTATAAAGGGTTTTGGTAATCTTTTGAACGATAAAGAGAAAGCCTTAAGCAATATCAAGGATGCTATAGAAGAATTGACTAATACCTTAGGAATTGATTGCTTAGAAGCTATATATTTAGGACTAGCTGGTTCTGAATTTGGAGATATTTCATCGTTGGTAGAAGAGGAGCTTATAAGTAAATTTAATACCACCTGTAAGGTTATGAACGATGGTGAGTTGGCTTTAAAAGCCTTACTTAGAGGAGAAGATGGCATACTAACAATTGCAGGTACTGGTTCAATATGCTTTGGTGTAAAAGATGGACAGCTAGAAAGAGCTGGTGGTTGGGGAAATCTTTTAGGCGATGAAGGAAGCGGATATAAGATAGCTATTGAGGCAATTAAGCTTATGATTCATGATAATGATTACAATTTACCTATAAGTGATCTAAGTAGTAGTATTTTGAATTATTTAAATATAGATGATGTGGATAAAATCGTAGATTTTGTGTATAACGCAACAAAGGATGATATTGCAGCCTTAGCAAAGTTAGTATCTGAATGTGCAGTGGCTGGTGATGAAACTTCTAAGAACATACTAGTAACAGAGGGTATAAACCTTGCCAAAACCACTGAATGTGTATATAACAAACTTGGTTTTAAAAAGTGTAATATAGGTCTAGTTGGAGGCGTGGTAAAAAAATCAAAAATACTTAGAGCAGCCTTTGAAGAATATTTATCAGCTAATATAAAAGTACTGAATTTTATTGATGAGGATATGTCACCTGCAAAAGGTGCTTATTATATTTATAAAAATCATTTAAATGAGGGGGACAAGTAAAATGAGAAGATTAGGTATATCGGTTTATCCAGGACATCAAAGTAATGCTGACATAATAAATTATATAAACTTGGCAGGGAAGTATGGTTTTTCAAGAGTATTCACCTGTCTTATTTCCACCAATAAAGATATAGAGGAAACCGTCGCTGAATTTAAACAGGTAGTGTCTGTAGCAAAAGCAAACAATATGGAAGTAATAGCAGACCTAGATCCTACTGTATTTAATAGGCTAAATGCTAGTATACATGATCTAGGGATATTTAAACAAATGGGTCTTGATGGTATAAGACTTGATATGGGCTTCAGTGGAATGGAAGAAACCCTGATGACTTATAATAAATATGGACTTAAAATTGAGCTTAATATGAGTAATGGAACCAAATATGTTGATAATATAATGTCTTACAAACCTAATTTAGAGAATCTATATGGATGTCACAATTTCTATCCGCATATATACACAGGTTTATCCTATGACCATTTTGTAAGCTGTTCAAAACAGTTCAGAGAATTTGGTATTAGAACAGCTGCTTTCGTGAACTCTAAAGCTGCAGATCATGGACCATGGCCAGTATCAGAAGGTCTTTGCACATTAGAGGAACATAGAGCTCTTCCTATAAGCGTACAAGCTAAACATCTATTTGCTACAGGACTTATTGACGACGTTATAATAGCAAATGCCTTTGCATCAGAAGAGGAACTAAAAGATTTAAGTGAATTAAATAAGGATATGATAGAGCTAGAGGTGGAACTTGAAGAAGAGATATCAGATTTTGAAAAGAAAATTGTTCTTGAAGAGCACCATTTTAATAGGGGGGATGTGTCAGAGTACATGGTAAGAAGTACGATGAGCAGAGTTAAGTATAAAGGACAACCATTTCCTCCACACAATACTGTAGATATAAAAAGAGGAGATATATTAATAGACTCGGATCTTTATACAAGATATGCAGGAGAACTTCAGGTAGCATTAAAGCCTATGAAAAACTATGGTAAGACCAATGTAGTTGGACACGTAGTCCAGGAAGAGCTGTTCTTATTAGATTATCTAGAACCATGGAAAACCTTTGGATTTAGAGTGAGAAAGTAAAGCTGTAACACTTCAATTAAATGTTTATTTTCAAGGCTCCCCTTGGTTTATGAGAGGGACTTTGAAAAATATAAGAGTTACTGCTAAGGGGTACATCTGAAGGTGTACCTCTTAACCATTGTTTTAAATAAAGGTTCTAAAGTATTAAGTACTTTCATATAGATAAAAAAAGATTCTAATGGAGGTTGTCATGCCTTTACTTGCACGTTTTAAGCTTAACAATGTTGAAAATGTATTCAATGATTATGTAGAACTAGAAACAGAAGATTATAAGCTTAGAAAACTAAATAAAAATGATGCAAGGGACATAGTAGATATATACGAAAACAAGGACATAATGACATACGATAGAGCTTTATTTATAAAAAGTGAAAGTAAAGCAAGGAAGTTTATTGAAGAACTCAATGATATGTATGAAGATAGGGAACGTATAGACTGGGCTATAGAAGATAAGAAACTAGAAAAGGTTATAGGGTTGGTAGCGCTGTTTAATATTAGTGTACTTGATTCTAGAGCAGAGGTTGGCTATGTACTAAACAAAGATTATACCAATAAAGGTATAATGCAGTACATCTTAAGATGGATAGTAGACTTTTCTTTTAATTTTCTTGGTATACACAAGTTAGAAGCTAACATAAATGCTCAAAATGCTCCATCTATAAAGATTTGTGAAAAGATAGGCTTTGAAAGAGAAGGCTGTAGAAAAAAGCAGGTTTTTGATAGAAAGACTGGAGAGTATAACGATAACTTTACTTATGGATTAATCAATGAAAATTGGGAGATTATATTGGAAAAAATAGAATAATAAGCAGTATTTCAATAAATTTTATAAAAAAGTGTTGCAAAAAATAAAATTAGTGGTACAATATTATTTGTACCTGGCCCGTTGGTCAAGTGGCTAAGACGCCACCCTCTCACGGTGGAATCAGGGGTTCGATCCCCCTACGGGCTACCAAAATAACTCTTAAAGCTTATATATAAAGGCTTTGAGAGTTTTTTATTTGCGTGAAAAAAGATGTGAATTTTGACTTTTAAGAACAATTTAACTCCATTTCAAATCCAAAGTTATTAGGTGTAATACGCTACTATAGTATTAGGCTTAATTCTAATAATTCTAAGGTATCAACGGATTTTTTCCCGTATAAGACACGAAATGTTATAAAAGCATATAAAAAATGGTTATCATGTCACCTATAGATTTATAAACATATAATTGAACTTTTCAACAGCTTTCAGCTTCTGTTTGAGGATATCAATCACATTATTATTAAAGTAAAATCTAATGAATGGAAAATAATTTATGTTGTCATTTAATAATAGAAACTTGTGAGTGAAAAGTTTTTAATATATACTAATATTACAATTGGAGGTATTATAATGGTTATTATGAAAATAATGGGTATTGTAATTTTTAGTGTAATTTTTGTTCAGTTAGCAACCTTAATTCATGAAAGTGCTCATGCCTTAAGCGCTCTTATATTAACAAAGAATAAAGTAGATTTACTATTAGGTAGTTTTGATGGACCATTAATTAAAAGTTTTTCAATTAAAAGAATAAATATAAGAATATATGGATTTAATCCCCTATTTGGAGGGATTAATTGTTTTCTTGAAGGCATTAGGGATATATCAAAAGTAATTATATATTTATCAGGACCACTTATTAGCTTGTTAAGTGGTATTGTGTTACTTATAGTGATCAATATTACTAACATAGAAATATTAAATTATTATGCGGATTACATGCTTATACAATTTTTTATTACTATACTTCCAATTAAATATCCTAAAATATTTTTCCATTATTACAATAAAGAAAGTGATGGATATAATGCTATTCGTATTATAAAAAAATTATAGTACAAACAACAAATAAACTTAATGATCTCGTTTGGTGTATTAGCATAACCGCCTTTGTCTTCTCTGACACATCTTTTGAGAATGCAAAATGAAGATTAAGACACTGGAAATAATATGGAGTCATATTTTTGGGCATAGAAGGGCAGAAAAGGTAATATATTTGAATTCTAAATTGTTTAGGGGGTTACGATGAGGAGACTATTGCTAGCATTATCTATTTTTATTTTGATTTTTGGAACTACAGTAAAAGCTGAAGAGAGCAAAAAAGTAGTATTTTCCAAAGATGAAACTAGTTTTTTGGAGAACATAGGGTATTCATATGATAATAAAGTTCCTTTAGTATTTAACTATGATTCTTCTGATGATCATGCTAAACATTTTACTTCTTTATATAATGGAGAAGGATATGATTTGAAAAGTAGTGATACAAGGTTGGGGAGCAAAAAAAGTGATGAAGCTATATTTTTAGATACTGACGATATGAGAGTCAAGGCTTTGGCTGCGCAAATAGGAACTAAGCTAAAGTATGATTTAGTATTTGATAGTAAGCTATTGAGTCAATATTCAAAAGTCATAGTTTTTGATACTAAGCAAGCTTTTAATAAAGGTACCAACATAAATATTAATGTAGTATATAGGGATTTTCAAAGTATATATGATTATTACAATAAGGTAATAGATAGTACCGATTATACCATATATGTAGAGAGTGAAGATCTATCAGCCTTAGCTGCCTACATGGCTTGTTATAAAAATGCTAAGTTAACTTTTCAATTGCCTAGTAAGCTAGAAGGAAAGTATTTTCTTTGGTTTATAGACAGAGATAAGTATTCTAAAGATAGATATATAGAAATATATAATAAGCTGAAACCAACTTCAAAGCAAGGAATTGGTGTAATTACAGGCAATACTACTGGAGATATAAGCTTGTTTATAAATAGGATATTATATTATAACAAATTGAGTACTTCTAAAGATGTAAGTTATATTGATGGGCTTGGAACGAAGAATAGTACAAGTTATTCAGATAGTGGATGGAATGTGAATAATATAGTATTGGAAAATTATCAAGACGATAAGTTAAATGAAAAGTTAAGTAATTCAAAATATATAAATATTTTCACTCATGGAGCACCTAAGGTACTTTTAGGAATAAAAGATATTCCTGTATTAAGAGCTTCAGTTGTGGTTACTGAAGCGTGTAGTACTATGGAGAGTCTGCCTAATGATTCTGTTGCTATAGATTTCATATCAAAGGGTAGCGTAGCCTATATTGGTTCTCTAAAAATAGGAGGAACTTCAGGAGTTAGTGGAGATACTTATTTGCTATCTAGTAGTTCTTTTACTCTAGGAAACTTGATAACATTAAATAATGATTCGATTATGGATGGAAACGATAAGGTTCCAAGAGCAGTTTTATTGGGCGATCCATCCTTTAAACTTTTTGATAACATTATAAAAGGTGACAAAACACTTGATCTTCCCTTCAAGAGTAATGATGATTTGATTGTTCCAATTAACTGTAATGAAAAAAATAGATCTGCAGAAATAACAAGTTTAGAAAAGAAGTATAATATTTTATTAGAGGATTTTAGTAATATAGATAAGAACATTAAGCTATTACGGATAAAGAATATAAAAAGTGGAGAAGTAAACTTATCTACTAAAGTACCTTTAAATTTATTAGTAGATAAAGCAGGTAGATATATATATGATAGTATTAATGCTGTAAGTGAGCAATTTTTAAAAAATAATACTATAGCTTTGATGATGATTGTGGTTCTTATCATAGCTCGGTTTAGAATCAAAGATAATCTTAGGATATCAGTTAAGTATATTGCATTTCTAGTTTTATCTGTTGGAGTATTATTCTTACTTGATAGATTTTTTGATGTAGGATTTGAAATAAAAAAGCTAATTTTGTATGCAATTCTAATTGATACATTTATGACCTATAAGTCCTTTAAGAGTAAGCTTATACTTCTAGTAATAACTATATTCATACCTCTTGCTATTATTTTATCCCTAGTAGATAAGATAAGTCTATTTAACCTTGGAGTGATTTTGGTTTATAGCTTATTTCTATTACTTTACAGTGTTTTGTTGGATGTTATATATAGGAAGGTTATATGTGATTATAAAGCTAAACACAGTGATAACTCTATATAATTACTATTCCCTATAGTATATATAATAGTATAATAGCCTTCTAAGACAGAATAAAAAATTCGATATGTTAAGAGGTTATTAATTAAGTGTTTTATCCTAAATAGAAAATTGTAAAAGATAAATATTAGAGAGAGATTCTAAGTGTTAGTCTGTTATAAAGGAGAGTATTGTTGTCATATTAGACTTTAACAAAGCTGAAGATAGATTAAATCCAAGGTTTAAGATAACTTATAACCTTGGATTTTTTTATATTGCTATATTTAAAAGTTGATTGACTTTTTTCTCATTCCTATATTTAAAACAAGTCCAATTCCAATAAAGTATGAAACCATAGAACTGCCACCACGACTTACAAAGGGGAGGGCTATTCCTGAAACAGGCATGATTCCAATGGTCATACCTATATTCTGTAGTATTGAGAATAGAAAAGCTGATACAATTCCAATACAAATCAGCGAACCAAACCTGTCTTTAGAATTTCTAGCAATAAGTACTATTCTCCAAATGACCACACCATATAGTACCAAAAGAATGATCTCACCAGTAAATCCGTAATGTTCACCTAATGCAGAGAATATAAAATCAGTGGAGTTTTCAGGGACAGTAGAACTTATATCACTATTCTTCAAACCTTTGCCTACCATACCACCTGAACCAATAGCAACTTCGGAGTTATTAACTTGTAGGTTCATTCCTGTGATATCTTGGTCAGGGTTTAAAAGAGCTGAAACTCTGGACTTTTGATAAGATGGAATCAAATTTGTGTTCCATATAAGGATAAATGAAACTATAACTACTAATAAACCAGAAAGTAAAATTTTTACATTAATTTGAGCTAAATATAAGATACCTAAAACCATGGAAAAACATACTATTGCCATTCCAAGGGCCGGTTGCATTAGTATCAATACTGTTGGTATAACTGAATAGAGCGCTAATAAGGCTAGATGCTTGAACTTATTAATATCATAATCCATCTCTTCTATTTTCTTGGCAAGCATAAAAATTAATGCAAGCTTGGCAAATTCTGATGGAGCAAAGGTGTTCTGGCCAAGTGTTATCATGGCTTTAGCACCCTTCACTGATCTACCAAGGACATCGTTAAGTAAAAGAATGATTACACAAGCCCAATAAAACAAACCTATGTATTTACTAAGTATTTTATAATCAAAGGATATAATAACATATACTATGGCAAGTCCAATAAGTAGCCAAAGAAATTGTAATTTTGCATATCTAAATCCGCCGTTTTTATATGTAATACTATAAATATTTACTATTCCTAAAAGAACTATTAGTACTATTGTAATTATTAGAGTAAAATCTAGTTCTTTTAATAATTTTTTATCAATTCTTAAGTTTTTAAGAAAAGTCATATTTAATACCTCAACAAGTTCATCATATATTTTAAAAATTTAAATTGGTATACAAGCTTTTTGGTAAAGCAAAACTATGTAAATTATTGGATTGAAGTTCGTTATAAGATTTAATGACCTATTAATTATAAGGTATTGTTATGTAAACTAGTTTACGAAAGTATTAATTCTTTGCGAAAGCTAATTAAAGAGGCGGATGACTGACTACTTAATTTCAATACCATACTTCAACAGAGACATATTTTAAAAATCTCATCTTAGGAACTGGAAGAGCTTTGAAAGTAGACTTTAAGTCGAAGTGATGGAGCCTTATATGAAATTTATACAAAATAATAATGTTTTAAGAAAATAATGTTTGAATAAATGTTACTTTTTTCAAGTATAAACGTATTTAATTTGTAAGCTTTATTATGGGGAGGGTTCTATGGAGGATTTAGATTTAATTGATGCCATATTAAATGGTGATAAAAGATCATTTGAGATATTATTTTACAGATATGAAAAAGAAATAAGCAAGTATATATATGCCTATGTTAAGAATATATCCGAAACGGAAGATATAGTTCAGGAAGTCTTCATTTCGGTCTACAATAAACTTTTTACATTTAAGTCGGGAAAGAATTTCAGACCTTGGCTATATGCCATTGCAAGGAATAAAACAATTGACTATCTTAGAAAAAGCAAAAAAGCAATATTTGTTGATATTGATGACAGAAATATAAAAGTTACTGAACAAGCATATCATCCAGAGGACATTGCAGAATTTAAAGAAACCAAAGCTATAATTGAAAATTTCATTAAAGTCTTAAGCTTTAAAAATAGAGAGGTGTTGTATTTAAAGTATTATAATCAGGACATGACCTTTAGTCAGTTGGCTGAAATCTTAAATATTAGTGAAGGAGCTGCAAAACGTAGGTATTATTCAATTTATAAAAAGTATATAAGCTATATTAAAAAAAATAAAACATTAGGAGGCGATAATAGTGAAGTGTAACCAGTGTATTTCATTAATACCTAAAGTAGTAACTGATGATGTTGATATTAATGAAAAAAATGACTTTTTTGAACATATAGATATGTGTCCAAGCTGTAAGGCTGAATACTTATTTGAAAAAGATGCATTAGATAATCTTAAATCTAGTATACTATCACCTAATATCTCCACTAGCAATAAGCTGTCTGATATCATGCTTAATATAGATGAGAATAGATATAAAAATAAAAATGCAAATAAGCTTAGTTTTTTTAATATTTATTTGAAGAAATATGGACTTATAGCTACCTCGTTTTTATTAATTATTTTTTTAGTAACCATGGTATCTCACTATGTATTGAAGGATAGTAATGTTAGCCTAGCTCCTATAGCAAAAAAAGAAAAGAGCACTGAGCTTAAGATTGATATGACTCCTAATTCAGCTAAATTAGTTCCTATAGATAGAATTCCTAAACATGAAATTAAAGATTTACCTTTAAATTATAGTTATAAAGGCTTTTATGATAAGGAAAATCTTATAATTACAAATAGAAATAATAATTTTTCTGATGCATCAATTTATAATATAAAAACCGGTACTTCAAAACCACTTGTAAAGGCTATTTTGGAAAAGGGGTCCTTACAGTATGTAGAAGCAGAAGGTAACCTGGTTGTTTGGGTTGAATACATGCAGGTAGGTACTGAGGTTAAATGGGAACTGGCTTATAAAAATACTTCTGATGATAAAAACAATATTTTAGCAGAGGGAGTGCTTGATAATAAAGGAAATATAACTATATCAAGACTTCCAATCATAAGTATTAGCAAAGGTAAAGTAGTGGCTAGAATAGAAGATAATAATAATACCAAGTTAATGGTATATAATCTAAAGGAAAACAGTTCTAAAGAAATTAAAAGCTTAAAAAATCAAGATATATCGTATTTACAATGTGACGAAGACATGGTTTTTTGGAGTGAAACAAGTGAAAGTCAACATAATCCTAGACTATACAATATATGCAGTTATAATTTAAAATCAGAAGAAATAAAGCTTATAACACAAAAGTCGGACTCTTCAGATTTTTATGTAAAAAAAGATAAACTGTTTTTTGCTGAAGATAATAAGCTTAAACTTTATGATCTGAAATCAAGAATAAACACAGACATAGTAAGTAAGGAATTGCCAGCTTTTAAAGATATTATTGATAAGGGATTTTATATTTATAGCACTGGAGACTTCTTCTTATCAGATCAGTATATGGAATTTAAAAACGATAAGAAAATTTATATTTATGACTTAAAGAATAATGTGTTTTATAATATCATGGATTATATGGATGGACCTATAACTGGAATTAATTACATCCTGTTTAATAACGACGGCATTGTTGTAAAATATGTAGCTAAAGGTGATATTAAAACTGTTTATATTGATTTAAGTAAGTAGTTAAGAGAAGAATAAATAAGCTTCAAGATTCATTAATGAAAGAGTAATATGTTGCTAATCAGTAAAATTGTTTATTAATAAATTCCTTTAAGTTAATCTTATATTTTTGTTAAATAAAAGAGATAATAATATAAATGACCACTTAATTTAAGAAATACTATTAAACATAGTACTTAGTGTGTAATAATTAAGTGATAATTAATTAAAAAAGGTGATATTTATGATAGTAGGAACTGCAGAAGTAACCATTAGAATACCTTGGTCCCAATCCTTAAAGGAAAAAAGAATGGTGTCTAGGAGCTTAATTCAAAAGATTAAGAATAAATTTAATGTGTCTATAAGTGAAGTTGAGCATCAAGATAATCATAAGCTTTTGGTGTTAGGACTTGCTACAGTTAGTAATAGCACTAGTCATGTGAATAAATCCTTAGATGAAGTGGTTAACTTTATATATGATAACACTGAGGCAGAGGTAGAGGATATAAATATAGAGATACTTTAGAGGCTGGTGATGATGTGAAATTTGTAAGATGCAAATAAGTAGTTCTAATTTGGTTAGAGATGCAACTCTTTAGGCTGACAGTTATAAGCAAAACTCCCTAGGCCCGTAGATGTGGATTTGAGTGAATAAATGGTAGAGCGATATACAATAAACAATTGAATGTATAAATATAAACCACAGGCTAATTCACGTTGATGTAGCCTGTGGTTTTGCTTTATATTAACTTGAGTTTATCAATCAGAGTGCTGGCTTAAAATGAATACATATCAAGAAGCTGCTCATCATTAGAGTGAATAGGATCAATAAACTTAGAGGTAATCTGAGACTTATATGAGGAGTTATTATTCATTCCCTGTATAAAGTCAGCTATAGCTGGTATTTCATCGTTATTTGCATATACCACTGCTTTGTTAAGAACCTTAAGATTAACAGGGGTTTTATTGCAAATAACTACCGCCTTACATTTTGATGCTTCAACTATGGAAAGAGGATAACTGTTGTAATTTGAAAAGTCAAGTACGCATAAAGCACCACTATATAATATTGGAAGGTGAGTATACTTAACTACTCCTAGGAATATTACATCCTTGTCTAGATTGTACTCATTTATCAAGGTTTTTATCTTGTTAAGATAATCAGCTCTTTTACCGGAGCCATCTCCAGCTATAATAAGTTTTATTTTATTTTCTTTAGCTTTAACTTGCTTAAATATCTCTATTATAAGCTCTAAATTTTTTCTTTCTGTTATACTTCCAACATAAAGCATATAAGGGTAGTCAATCTTATAATTTCTTTTTAAGAAGTTTTTGCAAAGAACTTTTTCCATAGGCTTAAATATTTCACTGCATTTTGGGTATACCACCTTAATCTTAGTTTCATCTACCTTAAAGTAGTTTATAAGCTCATCCCTTGTAAACTCTGAATTTACTAATATTCTATCAGATATATCTAGAGCAAAAGGCACCATCTTAAGGAACTTATTTAAGTATTTATCATCAATGTTCTTCTTGTCAGCCATAGGATAAAGTGTGTGAATAGTTGTGACATATTTACATACTTTTTCTGAAGGAAGACTAAAGCCGTTATTTGGAGAGTGATATATTGCTACATCATTTTCCTTAAGAAAATCAACTAATTTTGAATAATCATTTTTAGTTCTATCTATGCTAAGAGGTACAAAGTTCATGTTTTTAAGTCTTTCCCAGTAAAAGCTTAAAGGGAAGCTATCCCAAATTACATTCATTTCATCAAATTTTGTGGAAGAGTTAAGTAAGCTTATTATTTCTCTAGAATATGAAAATAAATCTGTTCCCTGCATTTTAGCTGATGCTAATCCATCAATACAATAATTCATAAGTTACCTCCTATAAA
Source organism: Clostridium sp. C8-1-8 (assembly GCF_009928445.1). GTDB lineage: Bacteria > Bacillota > Clostridia > Clostridiales > Clostridiaceae > Clostridium_AR. Next base: position 28,445 of record NZ_JAABNO010000033.1, read on the forward strand.
AATTCTTCATCTATATCAAATTTACTGCTATCAATTACTAAGTTTTCTTCTGGAAGACTTATCTTTTTTGCAATTTTATCTGGATTAGGTATACTTGGGGCAGCGTCAGGTATATCAATATTGTCTGCCTCCACATTAGTAGAATTGTTAAAAGCATTGATAATAACATTAGGCTTAACTTCTAAGATATCTCCATCAAAGGCTAATAAGTATGTCACTTGTGATAGAACTACTTCATGATTTAGTATTTGAAAGGTTGCATCAAGAGTGTATAGTTTTAGATTGCTGTACTTTGAATTTACTGAACCTAAAACAATAGTTTCAGTGAAGGGCATGTTTCTTGTGGTAATTGCACGTTTTTTCCTATCATCTCTGTATTCTAAGGTAAATTGCTTTATTCCTTGAACAAGTAGTATGGCTTTATTTTTTAGAGATATTTTCTGATTATTAGAAATATCTACTGATATGTTTACTGATATGAGTTGATTTAGTGGATGCTTCCTCCTATTTATAAAGATATAGTCAGAATGGGAGAAAGTAATTATATGTTCACAAGCAATTTTGCTTAGCTCATCGGTATCACTCAAGCCAGTTATGTTGACTCCATTTTTTATCATACTATTCCTCAAAAAAATTACTTTATAAGATTATATGCGAGGTTTAGTGAATTCTTGATATAAATATATTTTCTTTTGATTAAAAGGCATATTTTAAAAGCCAGATAATAAAATATAGTGACTGGTCAGTATTAATAATATTATTCGCAATGGAAGGAGTTCCTTTTATGAAGTTTGTTGATAGTATTCAAAAAACTGCTAAAGAAGCAGTTGTAGGAACAGTTTGTGATATTATTGAACAAAATCCAGAGAAAAATGTAGATAAGTTATTTTCATTAGCAAAGCTATTAGCGAGAGATGAAGATTCAAAAAACGGCATAGATAGCGTTGAAGAGATGTACAACGAGATACCCTCAGTTAAGGAATATATACAGGACATACTTATAAATACCAATAAGAATTGTAGTAAGAAGTTATTTCAAAACTTTTTTTCAAATGCAATATGGTATGGAGTAGGTAAGAGAGAAAAGTGGATGGAGAAGGAAGATACTAAGATTCCTTTTGTGCTTTTGATAAGTCCTTCTATGAGATGCAATTTAAGATGTACCGGCTGTTATGCTGCCAAATATGATAAGTCCCAAGGTCTACAGTTTGAAGATGTAGATAGGATAGTAGGGCAGGCCCATGACTTGGGAATACACTTCATGATAGTACTAGGGGGAGAGCCATTTTTTGTAGATTACATGTGGGATATCTATGAAAAGTATAGTGATATACAGTTTGTACCATTCACTAATGGAACCTTATTTACTGAAGAGTTTGCTGAAAGGCTAGAAAAGCTTGGCAATGTAATGCCTATGTTCTCTTTAGAAGGTTTTGAAAAAGAAACAGATGCTAGAAGAGGGCCTGGGGTTTTTAATAAAGTAATGGATGGAATGGATTTACTTAAGGCTAGAGGCATACCTTTTGGTGTATCATCAGCTACAGCAAGAAATAATATGGATACTGTAACCTCTGAAGAATTCATAGATATGCTTATTAAAAAAGGTTCTAGGATGAGCTGGTACTTTATGTATATGCCAGTTGGTGATAAGCCAGATGTAAATTCCATGCTCACACCGCAGCAGAGAATAGAGCTTGGTAGAAGGACGAGAAACATTAGAGTAACTAAACCTTACTTTACAATCGATTTCTTTAATGATGCTCCTTATGTTGGAGGATGTATCGCAGGTAAATACTATTGTCATATTAATTCTCAGGGAGATGTAGAACCCTGTATATTTGCACATATAGCAGTAGATAATGCTAAAAATAAAGATCTTATAGATATCTTTAGAGGAAGTATGTTTAGAGAATTAAGAGCAAGACAGCCTTATAACGAAAACATGCTAAGACCTTGTATGATGATAGACAATCCTCATGTAATAAGAGAGGTGGCAAAGGTTTCAGGAGCTCATCCAACAGATGAGAGTGCTAAAGCAATGTTATATGATGAAAACTTCCAAAAGCAGTTAGAAGACTATGCAGAAGCTTTTGCACCAGTGGCTGAAGAGGCTTGGGAAAAAGACTTTAATAGGGAAGGTAACATAAAGTTTGCTAAAGGCTAAAGCTGTAGCCTAAAGAAGCTGTTAAAATTATAAGTTTAGGTTCTGTTAAACAATATTACTAAATATGGCCCAATTTTATATATAATATAAATTTATGAATAAGACATGCATATTAGTGGAGAGATAAACGCTAATATGCATGTTTTTTATTGTCTAAAAAAGCTCACTAAATAAAGAAACATTAAGTTATTATAGACTTCCTAACTCAACTTTCAATTTATACGTGGCTAAAAGCCAAGGAGCTGAGAGTTCCCAACAAGTATAAATTAAGTTTCCATATGCCAAATCTTAAGTAAATTTCAACATTAATAAGCTTAGCCGTATATATGCTAGAAAATAGCTAAAAATATAATGCTTACATAATTATTTAGAGAAAAACAGCATTTTCCCAGTATTTGTTGCAAATCACCAGTATACTTTTAGTTCCGTAATGTAATGGTAATATGCTATAATTAAATGAATTGCAGTAAAAAGATTCTATTCTTAGTTTAAGTAAAATGCTAAGATTTCATATAAGTGTAATTTGAAAGTTATGGTTTTATAAGTAAAAGTACTATATCACAGAGGATATAGCGGTTCTATTAGAGGTGGTATTATGAAAAAATGCATCACAACATTAATGGTTATTTTATATACAAGCATTTTACTCATAGGATGCAGACAAGATGTTAATAAAAACAAAGTTGGTGAAAAGGTATATGAGTATAATATATCTAGTTATGCTCCGTATACTAATTATTTGAAAGATAGAGTGATAGCTTTTAATAGAAAGTATCCAAATGTGAAGATTAACATAAATGATATAAACCAAGGTTCATATATTAGCACTATTGAAGCTAGTCTAAATGATGTTGAAAAAAGACCGGATTTAGTTTTGTTAGATGGTCAAGAATTAAATGACTTGTACAAAGCAAATAAAAATATATTTCTAGACTTTACAAGTGATATGAGTTCTAGAACAAAAGGTTATGCTCAAGGTAGAATAGATGAAATATCATTGGATGAAAAGCTTTATGGAGTACCATGGGATTCGAGGCCCATTATAATGTTTTGTAATAAGGCTCTTCTAGCAAAATATAATACTAACCTGGACGATATTACCACCTGGGATACTCTTATTGAAGAGGGGAAGAAGTATTATGAAGCCAGTGGGAAAAAAGAAAATCTCATTGTAATGAATGAAGACAATGAAAAAGTTTTTGTTAAGGTATTGCTTTATGAATTAGGAATACCAGCAGACAGCTTAGATATGACCTCTGGAAATAAGGATTTATCAAAGGTCATTGATATGATTTCAGAATTAAAAAAGAATAATGTATTACGAATTGATAATAATTTTGATATATATAAGTCACCATTGATATTTGGTTCTAGTGATACCTATATGAATCTAGAAAAGACCTATGGTGATGGCCAATTCTTTGTGAAAGAGCTACCTTCCTTTGAGCCTGGTGGAAACAATTCTGTAATCATGGAAGGAACTAATGCAGTATTAATTAACAACAAAAAGGCTGTTGCGACTCTAAAGGAGTTTGTTATAGAAGCTCTAACTGATAAGAAGGCATTGGCTAGTTATATGACAACAGATGGAGTGTTTCCAAGTTATGTGGATGCCTACTCTAATGCATCTTTAGATAAGAAGGTTCAATTCTTAGATTATGATAGGCTTTGGGCAAGAATGAGTCTTATAGAAGTAAATTCTAAGAGAAAGAAATATTTCTATGACATGAGTAAGATGATTGATTCATATATAGAGCAGAGCAACAAGCTTGAAGTACAAGTGAATGGAAATATTCATTAAATAAAGCTGTGATACTTCAATTAGAGAATATAAATTCTATCATGAAGCGTTACAGCTATATAGTTCCTGGCTCAATATTAGTTTATATATGTGCCAAAAGCCAGCAGCTTTAAACAAGTATAGATTAAGTTTCGGTAAATGAACATTTTAAATACGGGTTTTCAGTAAATTTATTATCTGAAAACCCGTGTTTTTTACTGTGTAGGAAAATATAATTTTTGATAAATAAATCTAGTAATATTAAGGGGAGAAAAGCTAGTTTGGGGAAACAGTAAAAAAGAAATCTTATCGGTCTGCCATGTATTGCTCGCATATATTTGGAAAGGCAGATGTTAAAAAATAGTGTATATTAAAATACAATTATATTAGATAGCTTTTACACCTGTGACAAAACTGAAGTATAGGCTTTTAGTGTGGCTTCAGAGGTTTTCTGCCAGTTGAATAATTTACTTCTCTCATAGCCTTTTAAGGCTAAGCTGTCTCTAGCTTCTTTTGATGATATAAGTTTTCCCATTGCCTCATAGAGTTCCTGTGAGCTTAAAGGATTTATAAGCAGAGCTGTATCTAAAACTACTTCTGGAATAGAGGTAACCTCTGAGGTAATAACTGGAGTGTTACAGCTCATTGCTTCCAGTGGAGGAAGCCCAAAACCTTCGTATAAGGATGGATATATAAATACTTGGCAGCCATTATAGAGTATAGGTAAAAAGCTATCCTCAACAAAGCCAGTAAATATAACCCTGTCTTCTAAGTTAAGTTCCTTACATATATCTACTAGTTTCATTCCCTCATCCCTTAGGGAACCAACTATAACCAAGCTTAGATTTGTATCTTTTCTAAGTTTATTAAAGGCTTGTATTATTCCTAGCACATTTTTGCGAGTACTAAAGCCACCGATATATAAAAGAAATTCGGTGTTGAAGTTAAATCTGTCATTAGTGATTTTTCTACATTGAGCCTTGTTCAGTGGCATAAAGGAAGTATCCGCTGCCAAAGGAGTTACGAAGATTTTGCTTTCATCTATTGATGGAAAAAACTTGAGTATATCCTTCTTTGAGTACACAGAAACTGTTAGTATTCCATCACAGTTTTCCATTATCTTAGGCATGTCGTTTAAAAACTTCTTTAGATAACCTTTGCCTACTGTTTCAGGCATAACGTAAGGAATCAAATCATGTATGGTAACAACTTTTTTACAATTTACTTGATCGTTTAGGCCTATTCCGTTTTGAGGGATATGATATAAATCTACTTTTTTATCATATAAATAATTAGGGAAGTATATATTTTCAAAAAATCGCTGATGTCTTCTAGAGGCCATTATAACTTCAGTTTTATCATAGGTAAACTCTTTGGATATAGGTCCTGACCAGAAAATACTATAATTATTTTCTAGGTCTATACTCAGCAAATTCTTTAGCACATTGTAGGTATAAGTACCAATCCCTGTTCCCTTATACCAATTGATGCCTCTTGCATCAACAGCAATTCTCATGTAGATCTCTCCTAAAATTCCTATATTATATAGATATTCCTTATGTTTTTTTTTGTGATAGTTAAAAGAGTTTATATAAAAAGAACTTTGATAACATGATGTCTTTTGTGATGGTATGCACTTTGTACAGCTCTAAAAATAACAATGGATAGATAGCATTTTAGATAACCATATGTTGGAACAAGGTGTTGCTTTAGTACATATAATAAAATGAAATATTTGCTGGAGGTTTCATTGTGAATATAGATGAAATAAAAGCTAGTATCAAGGAGAACTATGGCTTAGATGTTATAGAGTGTAAAAAGATTAAGAATATATACAGGATAAGAGCAGAGCATGGGGAGTATTGTTTAAAAATAATAAAGTATCAATATCCTCATTTTTATTTTATCTTATCAGCCATACTATATCTGCAGAAACAGGGCTTTAGCAAGGTTCCTGAGATAATAGACACTGTAAGTGGCGATAAATATATAAAGTTAGAGGGGTTATATGCCTATCTCACTCCTTGGGTTATTTCCAGGGAAAGTAACTATGACAATCCTATAGATTTAATGAGAGCAGCTGAAAAGCTTTCTGAGCTGCATGTGTGTAGTGAAGGCTTTACCTTAAATAAGGATATGAAGCCCAGAATAGGATGGTTCACCTGGATAAATGTATTTGAGACTAGAATAAATGAGATAATGGATTTTAAGAAGAGAATTGGTCAGAAGGCTTATACTTCAGAGTTTGATAAGCTATATCTTTCGTTAATAAAGGAAGAAGTAAAAAGAGCTTTGGCTTCAATAGAGCATCTCAAAGAAAGCAATTACGTAACTGTAATGGAAAAAGAGCTGTTAAAGAGAGGTTTCTGCCATCATGACTATGCTCACCATAATGTGCTTGTAGATTCAAATAATGAAATTTCTATAATAGATTTTGACTACTGCATACTAGATACACATCTTCACGATTTGAGTTCCCTTATGATAAGAGCCATGAAGGACGGAAAGTGGGATTTAGATAAGGCAGCTTTTATCATTGAAGCCTATGAAGCTAATAAGAAGATCTTAGATGAAGAGATACCAATTATGGCTGCCTTCATAGAGTTTCCACAACAGTTTTGGCAGATTGGTCTCCAGTACTACTGGGAGCAGCAGCCCTGGGAGGAAGAGTTTTTTATAAAGAAGTTAATGAAATACAGTGAAGACAGAGCAGAAAGACAGGAATTTGTCAATCAGTTTAGAGCTTCGCTTTAGTTAGAGATAAGTACTACATTCAGGAGGAAAAAACATGGATTCCTTAAAGGATTACCTAGAAAAAAGAGGTGTATTAATTTCAACAAATCAGAGAGAAGGAAGTCTACAGCAGCAATATAGTGAATACAATATTCTAGAACAAATAGATATTATTTGTGAGCTTCATAGGAAAATTAAAGATGGAGATGGCATATATTTATTAAGACTTCAGAGTAATATAGGCAAAGAGATGGAAGATTGCAAGGTACAGTTAAAAAGGTTAAAAAAAATGATTTCTTTTGTGCAGGGCAATGGTATTAGAGACGAGTTTGATAAGGAACTTTTATATAGCGGACCTAAAGAGCTTCAAAGAGCAGAGAGATGTATTAAGTTCGTTGAAGAGGCTTCTTATATAAAGCTTATCAAGAGAAGCATGAAAAATAATGAGCTATGTCTTACAAACTGTGAAAGAATGAATTTGTGGAAAGAAGATTATATCTATATTTTTGATACATCTAAGCTTTGCTTTAACATGGTTGAATGGGATTTGATAACATATCTTAATAAAATCAAAAGAAGAGGAATAAACATAGATTATGGAGAGGCTATAGATTATTTTGTAAAGCAATCAAGATTGGACAATGATAGTGAAAACTATATAAGAGCTATGATCTCTTATCCATACGGTTATATGAAGATATGTGAAAGAAGAAGAGAAGGTAAGAAAAAATGGAGTTCAGAGGAATATAGAAAAAAGTTATTGGAAGCTAGGTTAAAAGACGGCTATAGCTTAGTGTAACTTGGATAGTAATTTATAAAGGGTGAAGAGGATGTTAAAGTTAAAGTATGGCGATAAAAAATATCTTTGTCAGTATGATCTTAACATTGAGCTTTTTGAAAAGTTCTCAATAGAAGTAGAGGACTTGGTTCCGGTAAGAAGCGTATATATACTAGAGACTTCCAAAGGTAAAAAGATATTGAAGAAGATTGATTACTCTGTTGATAGACTTGATTTTATAACAAAGAGTTTAGATTATATAAAGAGAACATTTGAAAGAGCCTTGACAATAGAACCCTGCCAAGACGGAAACAAGTGTGTACAGTGGCAGAATGGAATATATACGCTGTTAGACCTTATAGAAGGAAGAGAATGTGCATTTTCCAATGTTGTGGACCTTTCAATTGGAGCAAGAGACTTAGCTTATCTACACAAAAGTTCCATAGGAATAGCAGAAGAGTTTAAAGATAAAATCAATTTAAATAAGCTTGAACATTATTCTGCTAATGAAAAGGATGTTACTTTGGGGCATCTTCCTGGATATTTCAATTATGCACTTAAAGATATGGAAAAGCTTAAGATTCAGGTAGAAGGCTACAAATATAAAAGTGAATTCGATCAATATTTTCTAAAAGATGTAGACTACTATATAGAAGAAATAAAACAGTGTATAGAACTTATAGAAAAGATAAAATACGAAGACTTATGTAAGGAAGAAGATAATATAGTACTATGTCATGGAGACTTAGCTCATCATAATATATTGATAAAGGATGAGGAAGCTTATTTTATAGATTTTGATTATTGTAGCATAGATCTAAAAGTAAAAGATATAGAACAGCTTATAACTAAATCTATAAAGAACTTTGCTTATGATATTGAGAAATATAACGCTATCATAAAAGCCTATAGCGAGGTATTTCCTATAAGAGAAGAAGAATATAAGCTACTATATATATTATTAAAATTCCCTTCAGATTTTTATACTGCAGCTACAGATTATTATTATAAAAATAAAGATTGGGACGAAGATGTATTCTTAACAAGATTCATAAATAAGCTGGAATTTAAAGAGGACAGAGAAGAATTTCTCAAAATATTAGGTAATAAAATTAGAATATAAAAATACGAAAAAGGACACTAATACTTTTTAAATATTAGTGTCCTTTTTCACTCTTTTTGTAAAACTTTCACTTTAGAGTTATATAGTTTTTCTGTAAAGAATAAATTTATATATATATTATATTGATTTATAGGCGTCCAGAGTGTCATAAGCGGTTTTTTTCCAGTTGAAACTGGCGGTGTGAACTAGCCCTTTTCTTATCAATGACTTATATAAATCTTGGTTTTCTAGAAGTGAAAGGATCTTTAAGCAAATGTCTTCAGTGCTTGATGGATTGCTTAACAAGGCTGAATCACCACAGACTTCTGGAATAGAAGTTTCAGTAGAGGCTACAACAGGAGTGCCACAAGCCATTGCTTCCAATGGGGGAAGCCCAAAGCCTTCATAATATGATGGATAAACAAAGACCTTTGCAGCGTTATAGAATATGGGCATATCCTCTAAAGGAATAAAATCTGTAAACAATACCCTATCTTCAACACCAAGTTTGATGGCCTTTTCTTTATAAGTTTCATAAGATATCCCTTTTTTACCTGTCACAACTAAGGACAACTTCTTATTGTGTTTATGGAGAAGCAATTCAAAAGCCTCTATGAGCCCTAGTATATTTTTTCTAGGACTAAAACCTCCCACATATAAAAGAAAATCACCTTCGATACCATATCTTTCTTGAAGGTAATATCTACATTCCTCTTTATTTAGGGGTTTATAAATATCTTCTGCTGCAAGATAAGTTACGAAGATTTTCTCTCTAGGAAAATTAAATTCTTTACATATATCTTCTTTAGAAAAGTTAGAGACAGTTATTATCCCATCACACTTTTCTATTATGCCTGGCATATCCTCGTTAAATATTTTTAGATATCTATCACTACAGGTTTCTGGCATCCTTAAGGGAATGATATCATGAAGAGTTATAACCTTTTTACAACTAATATTGCCAGAAAGTCCAACACCATTTTGAGGGATATGATATAGATCCATGTCATTTTCACTTAATACATTAGGTACTCGTATCTCTTCCCAAAAATTATTTAAACTGCTTTGCTTAGCTATATTAGTTTTAAAATTGTTTCTGAACTCTTTTTCAAAATGAAATTCTTCAGGCAAGAAGACTAAATAATTATTTAAAAAATCTATCTGATTCAAATTATTTATAAGTTGATAGGTATAAGTTCCAATGCCGGTTCCTCTATACCAATTAGCTGCTCTTCCGTCTATAGCTATATTCATATATAAGTCCTTTCAAATTTCTATATTTTATTATATTAAGCAATTATAAAAAGTGTTAATAAAAGGATATAGCCGCACATATAAATATATAGGAGGTGAGCACTATGATGAGGGAATTTGAAATTGAAAGACAGTTTGATATAAAAATTGAGACACTAAGGCCGAATAAAGGAATATACTATTTGAAATCAAATAAGGGGGATAAATGCTTAAAGAGAATAAACTATGGAGCACAAAAGCTATTGTTCGTATATGGTGCCAAGGAGCATCTTATAAAAAATGGCTTTGACAAGGTTGATAGGTATGAATTGAATATTGAAGGGGAGCCTTTTGCCTTAGTTAATGAAGACCTATATACGCTCTCTCAGTGGATACCAGGAAGAGAGTGTGACTTCCACGAACTAGAGGAAGTTAAGACAGCTGCAAAGACCCTTGCATTGCTCCACGAAGCAACAAAAGGATATGACCCTCCAGAAAACTCCAAACTTAAAAGTGATCTCGGAAGATGGCCACACCTGATGGAAAAACGAATGAAATCTTTAGATAAGATGAGAGACATGACAAGAAAAAGATCTCAAAAAAGTGACTTCGACTTGAACTATATAAAATCAATGGATTTTTACAAAGGACTATCAAAGAGAGCCTTTAATGTAATAGAAAGCTCTTCCTATATTGATTTATGTGAAATTGTAGAAGAGGATAAATCCTTCTGCCATCATGACTTTACCTATCACAACATAATATTAGGTGATGACAAGGAAGTCTATGTAATAGATTTTGATTACTGCAAGCGTGAGATTAGAGCATACGACATAGCTAATTTTATGATAAAAGTGCTAAAAAGAGTAGATTGGAACATAGAATATGCTAAAGCTATATTAGAATCATATAGCTCAGTTGGTAACTTAAAAGAAGAAGAATATAGAGTTATATTCGCCTTTTTACTATTTCCGCAAAGATATTGGAGACTTGCTAACAGATATTACTATAACGAAGTCAATTGGGGACAAAACACATTTAACAATAAGTTAGAGGGAATCATTAATGAGAAGGATATTTATCTGAAGTTCATTGATGATTTTAAGGAATTGTATGACCAAAAAGAGTAATAATAAATTTAAGCTGCCATAGAGGTAGCTTATTTTTATGTGCGTTGAAATTTATGTGTATCTCCTTCTGATGCTTAGATTAGCTTCGCAAAGAATTAATATGATTTTCCCAGATTACATGGCTAAAGCTGTATAACTCACTACGTTCGGACAATACAGCTTATTAACGCCATTCCATCTGAAAAAATCATTTAATTCTAATAGCTCGCTAATAGAGCATCTCCTGGAGATACACATAAATTTCAATAGTAAAAAATAAGCATATGAAGTTAGAAAGACATAGGTGTGACTTCTTCCGATGATTGAATGAACTGAGCAGAGAGTTAATATAATTTTCTCCGATAATGCAACTAAAATTGTATAACTCACTGCGTTCGGACAATACAATTTCTTAACGCTACTTTATCTACAAAAATTATTTAACTCTAGTTGCTTGTTCATATATCATCTCCCGAAAGCACACATAAATTTCAATAGTAAAAATAAGCATATATAGTTAGAAAGACATGGGTGTGACTTCTTCCGATGATTGAATGAACTACGCAGAGAGTTAATATAATTTTCTTTGATAAAGGGGCTAAAATTGTATGGGAGGTATAGCAAAAAAATCAATGTTACATAGTATATAATGTGAAACATACTTTCAAGGAGAAGTTTATGAAGGTCGGCGACTTAGTAGTTAGAAAGTCCTATGGTAAAGATATCACCTTTAAGATCATAGATATAAGAGAAGATAAAGATGCTGTTTATTATGTTTTAAAAGGTATTAATATAAGAATAATAGCTGATGCCAAGATAGAAGATCTAGAAGAAGTAGATGAGCAGTTTATGGCGGAGAAGGATAAAATATTTAATGCAAGGGTAAATGAAACTATAAAGAGGGTAATGGTTTCTAGAGATGTGGCTGGACATCAGAATATAACTAGAGTAACAAAGTCTCCCAAGATAATTCCTGAAAAAGAATTGACCTTTGGCAGACCAGGGAGAATACTACACGTAGATGGAGATCCACAATACTTAGATGCGTGTATGAAGGTGTACAAGCAACTTAATTTAAATGCTACTGGAAAGTCTATAGCTGAAAAAGATCAACCAACTCAAATAGTTGAGATAGTGAAAGAATTGAAGCCAGACATAGTAGTGCTCACTGGTCATGATGGCCTAGTAAAGAATGCAACAGACTATCTTGATCTGAAAAATTATAGAAACTCCAAATACTTTATAGAATCGGTTCAAAACCTTAGAAATTATAATTCAAGCTATGATGAGTTAGTGATATTTGCAGGAGCATGCCAATCTTGCTATGAGAATATATTGGATGCTGGTGGATATAGAACTCAGGTGCAACATTTTCCTAGAATGTGGCAGCTTGGAGTTCATTTTTTTTTATCCTCCTCGCTACCAACAAAATCAACTACAAAATCTTGAGTTGTTCCGTTCCAGGTTATCTTTTCTACTAGACCTTTCACAAGTTCTTTTACTTCATCATTAGAAAGGGTATCAATTAAAGAACATCTATCTAAGAGCATTTCTAAAAAAGAAAGGTTAACTTCTTCCTCATCAAATTCAGAGTTTAAGTTTTTTTGTTTTTCCAGTTCTGTATGTAAGCTGCTGATTTCTGTCTTTAAGGATTTTATCTTTGAAACTAGAATATCTTCAATATCATTATCCATAGAAAGTTTAGTTACTAGGTTATTCATTTGTTTTTTCTTTTCTTCGATTTGATTTTCTAGAGCATAGATCTTACTTGGAGAATCACTTTGGGATCTAGTGGCTTTATTTTTGCTTTTTATTTTTTCTATCAATGATTTTTTATTAATAGCTAGTTCCTTTAAGGAATTCTTTACTACAGTATCAAGTTGATCTACTCTTACATTCTTATTATTACATCTCACACCTTTTGAGTTGTATTTTAAAGTACATTTATAATAGTAAATATTAGTACCATTTTTATCAGTGTGGCCACGGGATATTCTCATAGAAGATCCACAAATAGCACACTTTATGATTCCTGTAAGAATAGCATTGTGAGCCTTTGGAGATGTAATATACCTATCTTTATTCTGAAGCAGTATTTGCTGAGCTTGTAGCCAGTCAGAAGCTTCAATTATGCCTTTATGAGAGCTTACTGCTGCTATCCAGTCACTTGTATCTCTATATACTCTTACTATCTTCCCATTATCATTGGATACACCTTTTTGCTTGTTATAGCTTAGTAGACCATGGATTCCATCTGGTTCACCGCAAGTTGTTATATCAAGGCTTTCTAGGTAATCAAATACTTCTTCAGTGGCTTTTACGTACACAGTATTGGATAATATTATTCTAAGATTATTTTTACTAAAGTTGTTGCCACGTTTAGTTTTAATATTGCTTTGAAGGAGATAAGTCTCAACCTTATTTAAGGCTTTGAACTCTAAATACTTATCAAAGATAAGCTTCACTGTTTTAAGCTCCTCAGGAACCTGTTTTAGCTTTACCATGGAGCGTTCGTTCATGCTTTCATCAAAGTACTTTACTGGATCAGCTTCATAGCCTAAAGGAGCTATACCTCCAAGCCATCTACCAGTTTTCGCAAGCTCAAGCATATTATCACGAACTCTTTCTGCTATGGTTTCTCTTTCAAGCTGAGCAAATACGCTTGCAATATAAATCATGGCACGGCCCATTGGAGAGGAAGTATCGAATTGTTCTCTGATACTTACAAAATCAATATCATACTTTTGTAAGGTTTCTAGGGTAGTAGAGAAGTCGGCTACATTTCTTGAGATACGATCTAATCTATAACAGATTAGAACTTCAAATTTCTTAGCTCTTGCATCTTCTAATAACCTTCGAAACTCAGGTCTATTTGTATTTCCACCGGAGAAACCTTCATCCTCATATATGAGGAATTCATCAATTTTCTTATGGCCTAAATGCATTGAGGCGTAGTCCTTACACATCTGCACCTGGTTCTCGATACTTTCGCCTTTTCCAGTAAATTTTGATTTTCTACTGTAAATTGCTGCTTTCAAAGTCATCACCTCACTATATAGTATTAAAAGATTTGTTGGTAAATGATTAAAGATGTACTACTTCAATCCTAAATCTGTTTTCAAAGCTCCTCTGGCTTCTGAGAGGAGAATTTGAAAATACATATTTTGTTATGAAGTGGTACATCTAGATTACCAATTAGTATAGTGTAACCATGATGGGGGAGTGATATTTACATTAATGATCAGAACAACCTCATTCCTTTAAGGACATCAGGTTCTATTCCGATCTTAGAAATATAATCTATAAGATTAATTACAGAATTGGGTGGAATAACATAAGCGCCATCTATGTTAGGCATTTCTAACATAGGATTTCCATCGTTTGAAATGCATTGCAAGCTCCAATCATAGGGATCTAAAGATGAAATATTATTATTCATATTCTGGTTCTCTATGAATCTATTAAAATTATCAATTCTTAATAATTGCTCTAAGTGAGTAAGTTGCTTAGTGCTCAGTTTAATTCCTTTTGTAGTATAGCCACCTTGAAAATTATTGTATGTAATTTCTAGTTCTCCACTTAGCATATTAATTTTAAAACAATATGCTAATTTGTCACAGGCTTCTGCATTAAAAACCACTTTTATATAATACATGGATTACCTCCTAGAATTAGTTAACGACACATAAACTTAATGTGAAAGAAGGCTTATTCTACAGTTTATTCTTACGCTGTAGTAAGTAATAGGAATTTAGTTTATTTCAGAATCTATAAGAGTATCATCATCCGAAAATAAATTTATTTTAAACCTTTGTTTTGCAATTTCTGTTGCCTCAAATATCTGTTTGTTTCCTACATCTCCCCAATTAAGCAAATTAGCGGCCTTTGTAGGTGTAGTCAAAAATCGCCCGTATATACGTCCATTATCGATATCAGGTTGTTGTTCTCCTATATTTTCAATCATTGCTGTCATACGAACTTGTGCGTATGGTTCAGAACCATCTTCTTCCTCCACAAGCTGATAACCAACTATATATGCTTTGCTAATAATCACATTTGATTCTTCTAACATCTCGCGTTTTAAGGTTGCTTCCATATCGCCGTCAGATGTTTCTGGCTTTCCACCAGTTAATTGATATTGTCCATTTTCAATACGTAAAAGAATACGGCCATCTTTTGTAAATACAATTCCATATACTTGCGTAACTTCAATATTAGATGGAACATTTCCAGAATGCCATGTTATGATAGGCATAATTTATTAACCTCCTAAAATCGAAATTTGTAGATCTAAACATAGTACCTTTTTTATAATTTCATGGTTTTTTCTATTACTTCATCCCAATTTTCAGCATCTCTAATTATTCTTACCACATCACTAATATGTATCTGTGATTTAAAATCTTTAAAAGCTTGCTTTCCCCACATGTAATTTCCGTTTTTTTTCTCGTTTTTTAATCCATTATCATTTTCATAGTCTCTCACAATTTTATATGCATTCTCTAGACTTTTACTCGACACTCCGGCAATCTCAGCAATAAAAAGTAGTAATTGTGGACATCTTAGATAATAATAAGTTGGTAACTTTTCTGACTTATCACTATAATAATCTAGAAAATGTACTTTTTGTGATGGTTCTGCCAATTTTATATCATCTTTTTCACCAGATTTCAAATAACCACCATACGACTGACCATAACCTTGCTTAACGCACAGATCTGAGATATATTCTTCTCCAATATTATTTTTGTGTGGTTCTATGGTTCTTACATATTCGCAAACTTTTCCATTATTCATTATTTCTCTCCCAATATCTATATATAATTTCTCATGTGCAAATTACTATTTAAGTATTCAAAACTGAATTGTAGTTCAAATCTTATATTTCCGTTGGTGATTATTGAGTCAGTTACTTCAAATCCTCATATATCGTATCCTAGAATTTCTGGTAAAGAACCTATTTTATGATACACTTTAAAAATCTTAAAACATAATTTGACACCTATAATATCATAACCCTCAATAGTTTTATGCCAACAGTTACTACAATTTTCTAATATTATAATCTTTTCTAAAAATAATTCAGAAAAATCTATAGTCACCGGAAATCTTTTATTATCACTTGTAGATTCATTTACTTTTACATCTATTTCTCAATCAACTAAGCCAGATTATTGAACTATAATAACACCATCAAAAATGTTGTTAACATTTTCTAAATTAATATAATTGAGATTATACGCTGAATATTCATAAATAACTCTTTTTTTATCTTCAAGTACCTTTCTGCAGGCACCACCTATACCTTTACTCATCTCAAAAACCTCATAAGCACTAACTCAATAAACTTAATAATAGTTTATTGAGCTATAAAATAATTTTATATTAATTATACAAATTGTAATTTAAAAGTTTGCTTTTCTCTTAATTAATAGTAATTTAATTTTTATTAGATTACCTGGAGACATCAATCAATATTTGCTAGTTGTTTTAATTTATTAATTATATCATTTATGCTATCTTTTAGTTCAACATCAATAACTACTCGGGATTTGACTTCCCCTGTTTTATCACAAAATTCATTAAACATAATGCTATAAGCGGTTTTAGCGTCTTCAATAGACAATTGATCTTCACTAATATTTATCACTTGCTTAACTGTATTTAAATCACCATATACTTTATAGAGAATCTTAGTGTCTTCACTAGATAAAATATGTGATAAGCTTGCTACATTTCGAATCCAATTATCATCTAAATATAAACGATACTTCTTTTTGTATCTTTTGAACTTGTCTATATCATCTAAAGTATTTGCAATAACTCCTTGGGAATTTAAATAATTTTCCATCAAATCTCTTATATCATTGGTTGCAAAGTAGAAATCATAATAAATTATCAACGCACTTTCTTTTAAATTCTTTTTTTCTGTTACTTCATCGATTTTTTTCTGTGTCCATAATGCTCCAGATACAGCCATAAATGTACCTAATATAGCACCGAATGTTTCGATATAACTACTTTTATACTCAGTTGTCTTTAAAGGACTTAATAGCAATGAAAATAAATTACTGAAAAATGGAACTCTCAATAAAATTGGCGTAATTAAAAATGTACCTCCAATACAGCATATAATGACAAAGATAATATTTTCATATTTTGGTTTATAAGATTTTGTGGTGTTTGTCTCAGTTGAATTATTCATTTGAATTTACTACTCCTTTAAAAATTACTATTTATTTATGTATTATTAGTTATCATAAAATATCATAGATGATATTGGCATGTCCAAAATAACTCTATGAAAAATAGGGTGTACCATAAAAATAATATTATTAATTCACTTGCAATCTCAATTCCAACAGCTCTCTAGGAACCCGTAACTTACATGAAACTTCATCAATTGTTTGTCCGTAAAATATATCTTTATTAACTTCAGGGATTAATAGTAGGGCAGAAAAGATATTTGCTTCTCTTTCGTATTTACTTAGGTTTGTATAGGTGTAGTTTTTTAAGAAGGTACAGTTTAATTTTTTATGTAGGATAGCATGTCCAAGTTCATGACCACAGATAGCCTTCTTTTCTTCTTCTGATAGATTTGAGTTTATATATATGAATTTATTTCTTTGAACATACTGATATAGACCATTTATCTCAGCATGTAGATCCATGACTATGCAATGTATATTTTCTAAATCGCATAATTCGAATGGATCTCTAGTTTTATTCTTTTTTACTAATTTATTTATCTCTCTCTCAATAAAGTGCAAAGCTTTAACTCCCCCTAATACCATATCTATCTATGTAATAAGAATATCTATATATTTAAGCTTTACCATTTGTTAACTGAAAAAAGTAAGTTATGAACAAATTGCGCATTATCTTATTCAAATAATGTGGACAATTTGCTCAAGTTACTCTTTATATTTATTTGGAGTATATTTTTTATTAATAATCTTTGCTTGCCTTATACCGAAGGCTAGTGCTTCAACTATGCTTTCTATTGCTTCAGGAGATACTGGATCACCAGATAGCATTAGACCACCAGTATTATTTAATAAATCTTCTCTTAAGCTTTGTATTTTTTTCTCTATTTCCATTTCATCTTTTGGAGATAGTACATTTTTAGAATTATCTTCACTTGAAGTATTTAATACAATATGACCAGCAGCTTTCATGAGATCTTCATAAGTAACGCCATTATGTGCGTGACTTGCAATCTTTCTAAGAGTCTCTGGTTTAGGTGCTTGGGCATTCTTGTTGTTTACAATTCTAGATAGATTACCTGGATCAATGCCACAGTTTTTTGCAAATTGGTTTAATGAACGGTCTCCTTGAGCCTGCTTTATTAATTCGATTAGCAAATCTGAATTAAACATTTTATTCACTCCTTACTATTCATAAATATATTGTAATGTGGTTTATTGCATGTATGCAATAGGTGAAAAGAAAATTATTTAAAATGTATTGCATAATTGCAATGAATAGAGATATAATAATTGCATGAAAGCAATGATGTTCTTGTGCAAAGGAGGTGTGGTTGTGAATATTAATGTAAATACTTTTCAAAGATTAATTGAGGATAACTTCTGTGGAAGCTATAATAAATGCGCTAAAGCATTGAATGTTGCACCAAGTACAATTTGTAGAGTAGTAAATGGTAATAACAATGCTGGTGTAAAACTTCTTAGTAGTCTTATGCAATATTGCAATGATAATAATCTAAAGTATGATGACTATATTTTTTTATAGTAAGTGTTGCAATAAAGCAATAAAATTAAAACTATCTATAGTATGGGCATTTTTATGAGAAAAAATCACTATAATTTAATGAAGAGTTGTAAGAGTTTAGGTTCATATATATTAGGTGTGTTAACAGATTAAAGGAGCTTTTCATAAGATAGATTAATAGTGTTCTGAAGGGATGGTAGGGGGAGAGTGGATATTAATGTCACTATAAACTATCCAAAAGATCTTGATGCACTTACAGATAAGGCCATTGATATTATGTCAGATATTCTTATAAAGAAACTGAACACAAAGGAAGTTGAAAAGCTTATAGATATATTGAAGGATGATTCGCTTAAGATAAGCTTATGAAAAGTAAGAACATAGAATATGTACATAAGAAAAGTAAAAGGCTTTAAAAGCCTTTTATAAAAGCATTGATGGAAAAAGCATATACTTCCACATTGTATGATATGCAGTGATTAGAAAATAAATGACAGTATTATAGCAGCTAATTTGAAATTTATTTAAAAGAAAGGAAGAGTTATATGGGAAGAAAATCTGAAGAATATGAATTCAACATAACAGTGAATCCACCAACTGAAGAAAATAGAGAGGCCTATGACTTAAGAGTTGGTAAAGCTGCAGCAAAGATATTAACAGAAATACTCACAATGGATCAAATTGATGAATTTATAGAAGCATACAAGAGACAACATCAGTGATAAAGAACTGTTTATAAAAAGCATTTTCCTTAATGAGGTATATATCCTTACAAGTATGATATGGGTTAATAAAAAAATATGATAGGAGGAAAGAAATGAATTTAAAGGTTATTGAGAATAAAGGAAATAGAGTGCTAACAACTCAGCAGCTAGCTGATAGTTATGAAACCAGTGTAAAAAGAATCTCAGAAAATTATAGCTTCAATAGAGATAGGTATATTGAAGGAAAGCATTATTATTATCTTCAAGGAGAGGACCTAAAGAAATTTTTGCAATACGGAAATTACGGAACGCAAAATTCGAGTAAAGTAAGAAGTCTTTATCTATGGACAGAAAAAGGAGCCTTGCTTCATGCAAAAAGCTTAAATACAGATAGAGCCTGGGAAGTATATGACTACCTAATAGATAATTATTTCAAAACTAATAAAGTGATAAATATTAGTAAGAATGATGAATTTAAAGCTATATCTTTAATACATTCAGAGGTTGGTGAGCTTATAGCAGCTACTCTTAAGATTAAAGATAGAGTTGAGAACTTAGAACAGAATATGACTATAGATTATGGACAGCAGCTTATCATTCAAGAGATAGCTAAGTATGTTGCGATAAAAGCTTTAGGTGGAAAAGATAGTATTGCTTATAAAGATAAGAGTGTAAGAAGTAGCGTATTTTCAGCAGTATGGAGAGATTATAAGGATTATTTTCAGATAAACTCCTATAGGAACACTCCTGCATTAGAGTTTGAAAAAGCTAAGGAATACTTAAGTCAGTGGAAAGCTCAAGGAAAGATATTAAGAGATATAGAGATAGCGAATGGGCTTTTAGTAGAGGAAGAACTATGAATAAAAGACAAAAATAAAAATACCCTCGACAAAGGGTACTTTCATATTAAGGAATTATGATAAGAGCTCTGCAAAGCTCTTATCTTTAATATAACACATTGTGAAGTTTAGTAGAAGTTTAAAACTGTATATATGAGAGGTGCTTTATGAATGTAAAAATACTTAAAGCCTATTTGAAAAACTGCAAGATGATGAAGCTAACTCCAACATTTAAAGGACTGAATAATTTCAAATGGTTTTATTATTAGAATTTAGAGAGGTGTATTGATATGGCATATAGATTAATTTATGAAGAGTTTTGGACAGATCCAAGGACTTTAGAAGAAATGTCTCCTGAAGATAAGTATTTTTATCTATATCTTTTAACTAATCCTTCAACTACAAGTATAGGTATTTATGTAATAACAAAAAAGAAGATGGCCTTTGAGCTTGGATATAGTATTGAAACAATAGATAGCCTTATGGAGCGTTTTATAAACCATCATAAGATAATAACTTATAACAAGGAGACAAGAGAGCTTGCCATTAAAAATTGGGGGAAGTACAACCTAGCAAGAGGAGGCAAGCCTGTAATGGACTGCTTGACTAAAGAGTTGAGGCAAGTTAAGGACAAGTCCCTTATAGTGTATGTTGCTGAGAGTATATTAAATCAACCAATAAAGGAACTTTATCTAAGTTATTCCGGTACGTTAACGAATCGTGGAGAAGTAAATGAAGGATTCGCTACACGAAAGGACGGCAATACAGAGAAAGATACAGATACAGAATCATATACAAATACAGTTACAGATACAGAGAAAGAGAAATATACAGAAGCAGATACCGAAGCATTAAAGTATAACAATCAAAATCAATTTACAGAACCAAACCTAAATACTAACCAAAGTACATTTAATAACCAATCTACTGCGGCAGATCAAAACAGTATTTCATCACAAAATCTATCTTTATCTCAAACTAAGGATAATCAAACACAATCAAATTCATATTTCCAAGGTAATACTCCTTCTCTTGAATCACAGTCTGATCAATCTCTTATTCTCTTAAAGTACTTTGAGACAGCAACAGGGTTCGAGTATACCGTTAATTTAGGTGCACTTAAAGTGGCTATAACTCAACATACTGCTGAATATGTAAAGAAAGCTATGGATAAGGCCATAGAAGTAGGAAAGCCTACTATGAGCTATATAAATGGAATATTAAAGAATTGGGCTAAGGAAGGTTATCCAAAAGAGGATGAGATAAACAAAACTACTAAAGGATATAGCAATAGTAGAAAACTTAGGTTTGCTGATTATGAGCAAAGAACATATGATTATGATGATTTAGAACAGAAATTGCTTTATGGAATTGGAAAGCAAGGGGGAAGAGGTAATGACTAGGTTTGAGGAATATCAGCTCTTGTGTAATCAGAAAAAAGTTAAGAAGAAGCTACTTAGGTGGATCAGAAGTTAACTTAGAAATTAATCATCAAGAATTGAAAGGGAGAGGAAGAATGGAAGAGGACGTTGATAGAGTACTTGAAGATCTAAGAGAAAGTTTAGTGGAGAAGGAGGAACGCATAAAAAGGCTTGTTGGAGAGAATATCACTTTGTTACTGAGAATATGAAGCTTGCTTATGAGGTTAAGCAGCTAAGAAAGAGAGTAGAATCCTTAGAGCTTTACGATAAGGGATATATGCTTAATGGGATGGTTGAGAGTAATGGGGAATATATGGTGGTGCTTATTAAGAAAGAAAGGTATAATAATAGCAACTAGGGAGGGGGAATTGTTGTGAATAGTATGAAAGCCAAACAAGTTCTTAATAAAATTTTTAATGATAATCGTACAATACTTAGTAATAAACAATGTATCTTGGTAGATGGTCCATGGGGAATAGGGAAGACTCATTTTATTCAAAACTATTTTACTGAGAATGAAGAGAAATATGAGTTGATTTATGTGACCGTATTTGGTAAGAATTCCATTAAAGATATAGAAAAGGCTATTCTAGTTAATTCATTCCCAGGATTTAAAAATTTTGATCCTGAGAATGGTGCGGCTAAACTTACTAAATCAGTAATGAAAGACATAGGGAAAAAGTTTTTAGGAATAAATATAGATAATTATATTAATTTATTTTCAATTGAAGATATTAAATGGGATTCGATTAGCGATAAACGCAAAATAGTTTGCTTTGATGATATTGAAAGAAAATCAGAGAAAATAGAAATGAAAGACCTATTAGGATTGATTGAGCGGACAAAAAGAAAATTTGATGTCATATTAATAGGCAATTTTAATAAAGTAGAAGAAAAAGGCAATGGAGTATTTAATGAATATAAGGAGAAAATAATAGACGATATAATCACGATTGATTGTTTGGATAGAAGCACTTTGAAGCATATTGTGAATGGTATTGGACTGAAAAATATAGATACAATAATTGATGTGTTTTTAAATGATAATATAGCGTTTGGAGAAGCATTAAATGATAAAACTTTTCTTCAAGATAATGTTAATAATCTAAGAATTTTTATTAAATACATAGAGTTAATAATGAGAGTGAAAACTTATTTAGAACCATATGATGTTGATAGAAATGCTGCAAAAGTATGCAAGGCTGTTATTTATGATTATTATTTTCAGGATAAAAATAATAACAAAGTTTCTATGAATTTTGATATATTTAATATTTATAAAACTATAAAAAAAGTTTTTTTAAATGAAGATATTAAAAAGGAAGAATTTAGAGAATATTTTGTAGCTAATTCTGAAATAAGAAAAGACATAGCGAGCATAAACAATGCTTATATGCTAAATGAAGATGAATTTAAAAAATTAAAAGCAAAAGTGTTTGAAAAAGTAGAAAACAAAGATTTAAAATATTTTCTAAAACAAAGTGATGTTATTTCATTAGTTAGTTCCTTAAATGAAGTTATTAAAATTGATCCTAGGATAAATGGAAAATTATTAAGTATCGCTATAGAGTTATATTCTCCTGAAGAATCTCAACCATATATAGATATTGATTATTCAGATTGGGATTATATAGATGAGTCTGATGAAGAAGTTTATTGTGCTGATCAGACAAAAGAGTTTATTGATGAAGTCAATCAAATATGCAAAAAAAAGTTTAATGAATTTATTAATAATAAGTATGATGAAGCAATGAAAATTAAAGATTACATGCAAATTATTAGACTATTAGAAGTTACTCAAATAAGAAAAATAAAAGACTTCGAAGAAATATTTGATTATTACTTTAATGAACTAAATGTAACTTATTCTGAAGATGTAGAAAAAATAATAAGCACATTAATTAGTAAGGTCAATAGTGAATTAATTGGTGTTTTTTTTCAAGATAGAATTAAAAATGAAAAACAATTGACTAAAATTAAAAAATATCAAAGATTTGATTTAGAGTTAGAGCAAAAGATACAACAAGAGTATGCATATGAATATTATAGTGAAAATTACCAAGAAGATTTTTAGATTTTATAATGCTTCTATAAATATGGTTTTAAGACTAGATATGTGTTAAGAATAAATGGAAAATATTTAACATGTTATATAATAAAAGAAAGAAATAGCTTAGATGAAAATCTAAGCTATTTCTTATTAAATCAATAATAATATAAGTTATTGTAAATCAAACTTAGTAGTCTGTCTTTGAGTAAGTTGAGCGCCATACTTTGAAGCTAAAGAAACGCCTTTGTTTTCAAATACATCTTTAGCTATGATAGTGTCCATAAGGCTGTTTACTTCATCTTTAGTTATATCAGGCTTAACACCTGCTATGCTTAGGGACACCTTGTCCCCAGCAGCGTTAACGAAAGTTAAAGATAATGTATATTCCATGATTTTTCTCCTTTCACTTAATTAGATTTGGTAGTTAAAAATTACTAAGCATTTACTATCTTTGATGCTTCATTTAAGTAGTAGTCTCTAGTACCAGCACTTAAAACAGCTTTGATAGCATCAGCTACAGCATATACATTTTCAGGAGTTGCACTGTTCTTTACTCCTGAGAATATCTTCTTTCTGTAGATCTTTGCACCAGTTTTATCTGTGCCACTTTCAACCTCGATTGCAAATGAAGTTGTGTCTAAAACTTTGCTTATTGCCATAATGTTTTCCTCCTTTTAGAATTTAGTTTTGAAGCTTAAAGCTCTGTGTCTTTAGCTTTCAATTAGTATATATGCCTTAGTTAAAAAGTTTTGGGAAATTTATAGTTATTTTTTCTTTGGAGTGTTTAGATGCCTTTATTAATGGTGTTTAAGCACTTTTATTTTCATCTGAATAGTCTACAACAACTCCAAGTTTAGTTGAAATTATGGTATTGAGCTTATTGATTGATGCACTTAATCCAACTATCTGCTTTTCAAGTCTTATAAGAAGATATCCGCTTATAACAACTGGAAAGCCAGTATTCGAGATCAAATTTACTAAATCATTAACCTCCATATTGAAATCACCTCCATTCATAAGGTATATATGCCTGTGAATGAAAGATTAAAGAAAAGTTCCATCTTCTTTGAAAATATAATCATGATATTTTCTTATAGCAGCATCGATTATTGTACTTAGATAAGCATTAGGATCTGGGTGAGCTGCTTTGATTTCATTTAGAAGTCTTGCAGTAGATACTCTAAACTTAAAAGTACGTGTTATTAGAAAAGCTTCTCCATCAATAGGAGGGGTTACTCCATTCGGTTGGGACTTTAAGGTTCTGTTATCTATAATAGTGTTATTATCATTTACATTATAAGAATTGGCTTTTGTTACGTTGGTATTAGTAATATTTAAATCAATCTTACTAGTATTGTTATCTTTATTTATAAAATCAAGTTCTCTATTAGCTGGTGGAGCGCTCGAAGCCTCTTCACAAAAATTAAAGGTAGCAACAGGTGTACCAACAACAGTATGTTCAATAAAACCATTTATCTCTACCTCTTCTTCATAAGCTAAATCATTTTTATCTATAGTAAAGCTCTTTGATTTTTTCTTAGCCATTTATAATTCCTCCAATTTATTTTCTATATAAATTCTTATATGCCTGAAGTATATAAATTTTAGAAAAATAAGTGTCTGAAAATGAAGTGGAAACCTCTTAAACCCGCATGGTTCCTATATATTTATATGATTTTTTAAATATTTGATTTTATGTTTATATGAATTTTTAAATATATCTTTATATGAAGATATATTTTTTTGATTAAATAATTATTTAAATAAACCCTAAAAATCAGCCTTTGAGGCATATAAGCTAATTAGAAGAGTAAGAAATTGCTCAATTAATTAGGAAGGGAAGTAATGATTTTATGATTAGAGATTGTATTTCAATTAATTCAGAAGAGGTGCAGAGCTTTGATAAGATGCAGATTGCATTGGCAATAAGAGATTCTACCTATGGAGATGAACTTAGCTGCTCATTATTAGAGAATGAAGTGATAAAAAATTGTGAAGGCTGCTCCTTAAAGTACATCTGTGGCAGACTTGATGAGCTAGCTGATGACTATACTGAAAGAACTACAAAAGTTGTAAATAGCTTTAGCTTTGAAGAAGAATTTGGGGAGGCAGAGTAACCCCTAAAAGGTAGGAGAGTATCTAAGCCTTGAAGACTAAAAGCTATGAGAGGAGGTGACAAGGATGGCAACAGCAATATTAAGCGGTAATGCAATGATCTTAAAGTATAAGACTGGAACAAATGATAAAGGAGACGATACCTTTGGAAGTCAAAGATTTTCTAATGTAAGATTAGATTTAACTGATGATGATCTATATGCAGTTGGAAAGGCTCTAGAATGTCTAATGAGTTCAGATATAGTTTATATAAGAAAGCAGCAGGATTATATAGTTGAGGATATATAAGATTAGGTTCATTATGGATTATAAATAATAAATTGAAAAGTTTTATAGGAGGGAGAGAAAAACATGGAAACAAAATACTTAGTTCTTACCTTTAAGAATGAAAGTGGAGATAAAATCAATCTATCGCTAAAAGGTATCAAGGATACTTTAACTGCAGCAGAAATATCAAATGCAATGGATATTATAATAAGTAAGAATGCATTCTATAGTTCTGGTGGTAAGCTTGTACAAAAGGCTGGAGCTCAGATTATAACTAAGAATGTTGATGAGTATAAGGTAGGATAGATAAGAAAGCAACCTGAATTGGGTTGCTTTCTTTATATAAAATACATTATTTATTGAATTACAACATAAATTCTTAATCTATGCTATTTCTTCTCCATTTATTCATAGGAATAACACGGCCATAATCTTGCCAATCAAGAAGCTTATTTTTATCTACGGCAACTACATCAGTTATATGCTCAAATAGAATTGAATATGAAATTTCTTCTTCTTTTTCATATCTACATAATCCATCAGGTTTTTTGAAATTACTTGGAATTTCAGTTATATATTCATTTTTAAATAGAAAATATAATAATCCAAATACATCAATT
The DNA here is from genome assembly GCF_009928445.1 of Clostridium sp. C8-1-8. GTDB lineage: Bacteria > Bacillota > Clostridia > Clostridiales > Clostridiaceae > Clostridium_AR. The sequence continues at coordinate 55,091 of NZ_JAABNO010000033.1, forward strand.
CCGTTAACTGCATATCCAACTATTAATAGTACTTTATCGCTTGATATTGGAACATTTGAAGCCCCCTTCAAATCTCGTGACCATGATTGGTAGTATTTATTTTCAAATATATATCCTTTATTTTTAGGATTATAATGTTGAATCCTATAGATTGGACCAGTATAAGTAGCTAAATTTAAAAACTCATTTTCTATATCATTTAACGTAGATTTACTGGATAATTTATTAACGAGGTCTATAATTAAATTCCATAATTCCTTTTGATAATATTTAAGATCTCCCATATAAGCTTTATCACCTGAAGTATGATTTGCTAGCCAATCATATATTAATTCATACATTTTATTATATTGTTTGTTTGTAAAAAACATATAATGCCCCCTTTAATCTTAAATTGATATATACCTTTCTGATGTATTGTTTTGTATATATTAACGGATTATTACAAGTATTTAATTGATATCAAATACATTGCATTATAATTATTATAGCTGTTTTCTAGATAATTCCACATGATTTATTATAAATAAAGTACTAATAAGCGATAAAAACTACTATTTTAGTTAGGGCACAATATTCTAATAAGTGTATTTAATTATAAATTTACTATAAATTTAATAAGGACACTTTTTTCTATGACAATCCTCATGACATTCAAAAAGCTCCTAAACTAAAACTCACCCCTAAAAAAATAATCTAGAGCCTAACTTCCATTGTAAGATTATTTTTTTACAAGTGAGTCCTTCTAACTACATATGCACTTAAACTAATTTGTCCTACAAAAAAGTCTTAAATTGATGTCCACTCCCTGTACTATAGGTAAATAACCAATCTATGCTTTCCCTCCCTTATTCCACACAATTTCATGGATTTATAGATGTATTGCTCCAGAAAATATTACTGGGTTTTAAGCTTGCACACTTCGCCAAACATGTTGTTTTGTAGCAATGACATAGGGCAGGCGCTTTTAAGCAGTTTATTAGGTCAATGCCTGTCCTATTTACAAGCTGCTATTAAGCATTACTTTTGGGTCCAGCTTGCACACTGCACAAAACAATGTTTAGCGGCTACGCCCAAATGTACAAGCTTTAAGTTAAAATATAAAGATCCATAAAGAAAGGTGAAAATCATCATAAGTTAATAAATATTACCAATGAGAATATAGAGAAAATTAGTGCTACTTATAAGCAGTATAAAACAATTGAAGGGTTTTCTAAAGTTAGTATTATAGAAAAGATTGATTAAAACAACTTTAACTTAAGTGTATCTGTGTGTAGTGTAAATGTCAACGTCAAAATGTTGAAAAGTTCCAACATGAAAATGCATAATTAT
>NZ_JAABNO010000034.1 GCF_009928445.1 Clostridium sp. C8-1-8
TTTTAGACTTTGTTTATTTTACTCTGTTTAATTTTCAAAGACCAAGTTTGTTGTTGTCGCTTATTGGCGACTTCCTTATCTTATCACTTACAAACTTTATTGTCAACATCTTTTTTAAAATGTTTTTTTGTTTGCTTTCGATTTAGTATCGCTGTGACGATGTTTATCTTAACATTTTAAAAGTGATATATTTGTATAAATTTTGTTAACTATAAGAAATTATTTTAACTTTTCTATTAAATTCTCTTAATTATTAACTTTTTTGCATATAGATACACCTGGTAGTGTTTTCATTTGTTTTTAACAATTTATTGGTTAATAACCTGTTATATAGAGGTGATAATATATTAAAACTATGTTTTCAAAGCTAATCTAGCTTAAAAAAATAGATTCTAAATATATAAATTATATTGCAAAGTGATAAGATTTTTATATTTTTCACTTATATAATTAAATTACATTAGAATCAAACTTAGATATTAATGATGTTTTATTTAATAAACATATCTAAGATCATATATTAAAATAATAAAGAGACTACTCTAGTATATAAAACTAGAAATAGTCTCTTTATTGTTTGTGAATATTATTCTATTGGATCTTCTTCAATAGGATCTTCATTTTCTGCTCTCTCTAATAATTCATCTAAACTATTATCATGCTCTACAGAAACAGGATTTCCTTCTAACTCTGCAGCCACATCGCTACCATTATCATCATCTTCAGAAGACTTTTCAGTATATGGTATTTTTGCTATTGCAACTACCTTTTCTTCCTCAATGGTTCTCATTAGAGTAACTCCCATAGTTGATCTACTAGTAACTGAAATGTCTGAAACATTAATTCTTATAGCAACACCACTGCTGTTTATAAGCATTAATTCGTCATCGATCTTACATATAGTAGCACCAACAACCTTACCAGTCTTTTCAGCTAATTTATAAGTTATTAATCCCATTCCACCTCTATTTTGAACTTTATATTCAGATACAGGTGTTCTCTTACCAAATCCATTTTCACTTATAACTAGAACATCTTCACCATCTACAGCTATATCCATACAAACAGCTATATCATCTTCGCGTAGGTTCATAGCCTTAACACCAGAAGCTGTTCTTCCCATAGGCCTTACATCTTTTTCATTGAATCTTATAGCGTATCCATTTTGAGTTACTATCATTATGTTTGCATCACCATAAGTTACCTTTGCCTTTAGAAGTTCATCTTCATCTCTTAGATTAATTGCTATTAATCCATTCTTTCTTATGTTTTGGAATTCACTAAGTGGTGTCTTCTTAACTAATCCCTTCTTTGTAGCCATGAATAAGAATCCATCTTGATTCATATCTTTTATTGTTAGAACAGTATAAATTCTTTCATCCTGTTCTAAAGGTAGAATATTTATAAGATTAGTTCCCTTAGCAGCTCTTCCTGCATCTGGTATCTCATATGCCTTAAGCTTAAACACCTTACCCCTATTAGTAAAGAACATTAAGTTAGTATGAGTTGATGTTATAAATACATGCTCTACAAAGTCATCTTCCTTCGTAGTCATAGCCTGTATTCCCTTTCCCCCTCTTCTTTGTGCAGAGTAAGTATCAGCAGCTATTCTCTTTATATACCCACTATGAGTCAATGTGATAACTACTTCTTGCTCTTGAATTAGATCTTCGTAGTCTATTTCATTTGCATTCTTAGTAATTTCAGTTCTTCTTTCATCAGAGTATCTAGCTTTGATGTCTATAAGCTCTTCTTTTATTACTGAAAGTAGCTTTTCTTCACTACCTAATATCTCATTTAAGTAATTGATAAGTTGCATGATCTCATTAAACTCTTCCTCAATCTTATCTCTTTCTAAACCAGTAAGTCTTCTAAGTCTCATATCCATGATTGCTTGAGTTTGAGCGTCACTCAATCCGAACTTCTCTTTTAAAGTAGTTCTAGCAATTTCAGTAGTTTTTGAGTTTCTTATAATATTTATAACTTCATCTATGTTGTCTAAAGCAATTCTTAAACCTTCTAGAATATGAGCTCTTTCTTGAGCTTTGTTAAGTTCAAATACAGTTCTTCTTGTAACTACTTCCTTTTGGAACTGTATATAGTGAGTTAACACTTGCTTTAAATTAAGTACTTGTGGTTGATTGTCTACTAGAGCTAACATTATCACACCAAAAGTATCTTGCATCTTAGTATGTTTATACAATAGATTAAGAACAACATTTGGGTTTGCATCTCTCTTAAGCTCTATTACTATTCTCATACCATCTCTGTCAGATTCATCTCTTAAGTCTGATATTCCACTTATCTTCTTATCTTTTACTAAGTCGGCTATGTTCTCTATAAGCTTAGCCTTATTAACCTGATATGGTAGTTCTGTAACAATGATTTTATGTCTGCCTTTTTCTTCTTCAATATCAGCCTTAGCTCTTACAACAACTCTTCCCTTACCAGTTTCATAGGCCTCTCTTATTCCTGAGGTTCCCATTATAGTTCCTGCAGTAGGAAAATCTGGCCCCTTAATATGTGCCATAAGTTGTAGTACAGAAGTCTCAGGGTCATCCATAAGCATTATAGTACCATCAATAACTTCCCCTAAGTTATGTGGTGGTATGTTAGTAGCCATACCAACAGCAATACCTGATGATCCATTTACTAATAAGTTTGGAAATCTAGATGGTATAACAATAGGTTCTTGTTCTTCTCCATCGAAGTTATCCATGAAATCAACAGTATTTTTATTTATGTCTCTCAACATTTCAACAGCTATTTTGTTCATCTTTGCTTCAGTATATCTCATAGCAGCTGCTGAGTCTCCGTCAACAGATCCAAAGTTTCCGTGACCATCTACAAGCATATATCTCATAGAGAAATCCTGTGCCATTCTTACAAGTGCATCATATACTGATGAATCACCATGTGGATGGTACTTACCTAAAACTTCTCCGACTATTCTTGCACACTTTCTGTATCCCTTATCTGGCGCTAAACCAAGTTCATGCATAGAATAAAGTATTCTTCTATGCACTGGCTTTAAACCATCTCTTACGTCTGGAAGTGCTCTACCTACTATTACACTCATGGCATAGTCTATATAACACTTCTTCATTTCATTTTTTATGTCAACTGGTAGAACTTTTCCCTCATTAAAATCCATGTACTTCACCTCTTTTAGTGCTAAACATCTAGATTACTTACCAATTTAGCATTCTTTTGGATAAAATCTCTTCTTGGCTCAACCTTATCTCCCATAAGTATTGTAAATATCTCATCGGCAGCCATAGCATCTTCTATAGAAACCTTTAATAATATTCTCTTTTCAGGATCCATAGTTGTATCCCATAACTGACTAGCATTCATCTCACCAAGACCCTTGTATCTTTGTATACCTACAGTATTGTCTTTACCACCAATCTCTGTCATCTTTTCTTCTAACTCTTTATCAGAGTAAACATAATAGTCTTTTTTAGCTTTTGAAACCTTATAAAGTGGTGGCTGAGCAATATATACATGCCCTTGATCTACAAGCTCTCTCATGTATCTGTAGAAGAATGTCAATAATAATGTTCTAATGTGAGCTCCATCAACATCGGCATCAGTCATTATTATAATTCTATTGTATCTTAGCTTTTCAACATCAAAATCTTTTCCTATTCCACCACCAAAGGCAGTAACCATAGAACGTATAGTATCAGATCCTAATATCTTATCAAGTCTTTGCTTTTCTACATTCATTATTTTACCTCTTAAAGGTAAAATAGCCTGGAACCTTCTGTTTCTTCCTTGTTTAGCTGATCCACCTGCGGAATCTCCCTCAACTATGTATATTTCACATTCTAGAGGATCCTTAGATGAACAATCTGCAAGTTTACCTGGCAAAGCTGATCTCTCAAGCACTGACTTTCTTGTAAGCTCTCTCGCCTTTCTAGCTGCGTCTCTTGCTCTTTGAGCTAGCAACGACTTTTCTATAATAATCTTTCCTACTGCAGGATTCTCCTCTAAGAATTCGCTTATGCCTTCTCCAGCTACAGTATCAACTATGCCTCTTACTTCACTATTACCAAGCTTAGTTTTAGTTTGCCCTTCAAATTGCGGTTCTGATATTTTTACAGAAACTACAGCGGTTAATCCTTCTCTTATATCATCACCAGAAAGATTTTTCTCATTTTCCTTAAGGTATCCAAACTTCTTGCCATAATCATTGAACACTCTTGTTAAAGCAGCCTTAAAACCTATAAGGTGAGTTCCACCTTCAACAGTGTCAATATTATTGGCAAAGGAGAATATATTTTCATTGTATCCATCATTGTATTGTAAAGAAACTTCTACGGCTATGCCATCCTTAGTTCCTTCAACATATATTGGTTCTGGATGTAATACTTCTTTATTTCTGTTTAAATAGCTTACGAAAGACTTTATACCACCTTCATAGAAGTAGTTGTCACTTTTCCCATCTCTCTCATCAGTAAGCTGTATACTAATTCCCTTATTTAAGAAAGCTAGTTCTCTTAATCTTTGAGACAATATCTCAAAATCAAATGTAGTCTCTTCAAATATTTCTGAGTCTGGTTTAAAGTGAGTTTTAGTCCCTTGACCATCGTCTTCACCTATTTTAGTAAGTTCACTAGTAACATTTCCCTTAGAGTAAGTTTGTTTCCACACACTTCCTTCTCTAGTAACTGTAACTTCACATAGTTCTGATAATGCATTAACAACTGATGCACCAACACCATGTAGACCACCAGATACCTTATAGCCTCCACCGCCAAACTTACCTCCAGCATGAAGAACCGTCATAATTACTTCAACAGTAGACTTTCCCATCTTAGGATGTATTCCTACAGGCATTCCTCTTCCGTCATCTATTACAGTTATAGAATTATCCTCATGAATATAAACTTCTATATTTTTGCAGAACCCTGCAAGTGCCTCATCAATACTATTATCAACAATTTCATACACTAGATGATGAAGTCCTCTTGAACTAGTGCTACCGATGTACATTCCCGGTCTTTTTCTGACAGCCTCAAGACCTTCTAGCACTTGAATTTGACTTTCATCATAAGAATCTTTTTTATGTTCCACCATTTAGTTCCTCCTAAAAATTAATATATTAATACAATACAAAAATTAGATATCGGACGATTTATGGCGTATAATCTATATCCGTTCTTTTTGTAAGTGTGGATGAAGATATTGGCGAAAGGTATATCTTACTCTTTTTATCAACTTCTGCAATAACAAAAGATTTAGGTTTGTCATTGGTTATCCTTTCTACAAAGCCATCTTCTTCTGCCATTCTTAAGAATTGACTAGTATCACTGCTATACATCGTTGTTTGTATATCAAAGATACCAATCACGTCCTTAATTGGAACTACAACATTTTCCCCTAAGTGTAAAAACACTGAAAACGCCTCCCTCTAAGTTAGAATTATTCCATCCTTAACCTTAAACACCTTAGCTTTTTCATCTAAATAGCCTGTAAGGTCTTCAATTCCTGTACACGTAATAACCGTTTGTATCTGTCCTATAGAAGTTAAAATATATCTTTTTCTATTAAAGTCTAATTCAGAAAGCACATCATCTAAAAGGAGGACAGGGTATTCCCCTGTTAACTCCTTAATTATTCTTAGTGATGCAAATTTCATTGTCAATACTGCTGTTCTTTGCTGACCTTGAGAACCATAGCTTTTAGCGTCTATATCATTAATCAAGATTAAGAAATCGTCTCTATGAGGACCAACAGACGTGATCCTTTTTTCGATATCCTTATTTCGATTTTTTTCTAGACCTAATAAAAAGGATTGTTTAATATTATTTAGATCTTTTATGCTTGAGATATATTTAAATTCTATAATTTCTTTACCAGATGTGATTTCACCATGTACTAATTTTCCGTGCTCGTTGAGCTTATCTATATACTTTATACGTTCTTTAACTATGTATTCTGCAAACTCACTAAGTTGCAAGTCATATATGTCTAGCATAGATAAATCAACATTTCTTTGCTTCAGAACTGTGTTTCTCTCATTAAGTATCTTGTTATACTGAACCAAGCTATAATAATACTTTTTATTTAACTGAGACAATTCCATATCTATAAATTTTCTTCTTATCCCAGGACTCTCTTTTACAATCTTCAAGTCTTCAGGAGAGAACATAACCACATTAAATATACCTACTAGTTCCCCAATCTTATTTATCTTAATAGAGTTAACCTTAATAGCTTTCTTGCCATCTTTAAATATATTTACATCTATTCTCTTATCTATTCTTTCTTTACCTACACTTAAGCTTATAAACGCCTTTTCAGTATCCCAATTTACAAGCTCCTTATCTCTATTAGTCCTATGAGACTTTCCGAAACCACAATAATACATAGCTTCTAAAACATTAGTTTTCCCTTGGGCATTGTCTCCCATAAAAACATTAACGTTTCTGCCAAGATTAATAGTTATATTTCTATAATTTCTGTAATCAAGTAACATAATCTTTTTTATATACATATAAGCACCTATTTAATTATACCACAATTATTAATAGCATATATTATTTAAATATTACTAAATTATTTTGTAGTCTTGGCCATCGAACGTTACGACATCATTAACTCTAAGTTTTTTTCCTCTTTGAAGGCATACTTCACCATTTACAATTACTTCACCTTCTTGAATAAGCATCTTAGCGTCTGATCCTGAACCAACTGCACCACACCACTTTAGGAACGCATCTAATTTTATAAATTCAGTACTTATTTTAACTTCTTCCATGTAATTGTTAAGATTTTAACTATTTCTACTTTCATTCGTAAGTCTAAAAATAGAATTATAGCAAATCCACTCCTTTTTTCTTATTTAACTAATCTAACTGGCACTACTAAGTATTTGCTATTTTCATTTATTTTATTTTTTATAACACAAGGAGATACGCCACTAGTAAGCTCAAGAACAACTTCATCCTCTTCCATATTTTTTAATACATCCAATAAATATTTAGAGTTAAATGCAATTTGTATTCCTTCACCTTGCATATTCACAGCAATCTCTTCTCTAACCTTTCCCAATTGAGAATTGGATGTGATAACCATAGCGTCATCTTGGATATCCAGTTTTATTAAATTGCTATTTCCTTCCTTAGCCATTAGGGAAGCTCTCTCAATACTATTTTGAAGGTGCTGTTTTTTTACGGTAACAGACATCTTATGTTCTTGAGGAAGAATTGAATTGTATTGAATAAATTCTCCTTCCAGCAATCTTGAAATAACCTTTGTTTCACCTAGATTAAAAAGTATATGATTTGGAGTAAATGTTATATTTACCTGATTGTCAGTATCTTCAAGAATCTTAGCCACTTCGTTTAAAGTCTTTCCTGGAATTACTGCATTTATTGTGTTTTGAGTATCTATTAACTCTCTTCTTAAAGCTAATCTATATCCATCCAATGCAACTAAATTTAGATAACTTTCTTTTACTTCAAACAAGATACCTTGTAGTATAGGTCTTATTTCATCTTGAGCTATAGCGAAAGATGTACCTTTTATCATATTTTTTAACTGATTTTGTGGAACTGAAAAGATCATATTTTCATTTATGTTAGGCAAGCTAGGAAAATCATCTGCATTCATATATATAAGATTGAACTCAGATTTTTGGCAAGTTATCTGTATTCCGTTATTATCTAGAGTTTCAATCTTTACTTCATCATTTGGTAGTTTTCTAATTATCTCTCCAAAAATTTTAGCATCTACAACAAGAGCACCTTTTTCTAAAACATCTGCTTCTAACTTTGTTTCTATACTTACGTCTTTATCTGAACCAATTAATGTTAAAGAGTTGTTGCTTGCATTAATATATACGCCTTCTAATATTGGCATAGTTGATCTACCAGTTATTGCTTTTTGAACTATTGAAATTGAATCTTGAAGTTTACTTTTATCACATATAAAAATCAAAATAAAAACCTCCTTATTTATCAACAAGTTATATTTAAAAAAATTACATAAATATATAGATAAATATATATTTAAATACAGTAATAATAGTAGTAGGGGCTGGGGATTTGTTGAAAAGTACTTGTAACCCTTATAATAAGCCAAAAAACAGTAAAAAAATACTGTGGATAAGTTGTAATGGATTCTTGAACTTATCCACATTATTAACCAAGCACTGATGTTATTTTAGTTATCCACAGCATATTAGCAAGTTATTATGTACAGCTGTTAATTACTTTTGAGTTACCTTCTTTGTTATGTCGTTTACTGTGTTCTGTAGCACTTCATCAGAATTTAATCCATCTGATATTTTCTCGTAAGCATGTATTACGGTAGTATGATCTCTCCCTCCAAATTCTTCTCCTATTTTAGGAAGAGACATATCTGTAAGCTTTCTTGAAAGGTACATTGCGATTTGTCTAGGATAAGCTACATTTCTAGTTCTTCTTTGAGATTTTAAATCTTCTACTCTTAGATTGAAGTAGTTTGCAACTGTCTCCTGGATAAGTTCTATAGTTACATGATTTCCTTGTTTATTTGATATGATATCCTTTAATGCCTCCGAAGCAAGATCTACAGTGATTTCTCTATTTGTAAGTGAAGAATATGCTACTATTCTTATAAGAGCGCCCTCAAGCTCTCTTATATTAGACTTTATTTTTGTAGCTATATACACCATAACCTCATTTGCAACATTTAATTTTTCTACATCCGCCTTTTTCTTCAATATAGCCATTCTAGTTTCAAAGTCTGGCGCTTGAGTATCAGCAATAAGGCCCCATTCAAATCTTGATCTTAATCTATCTTCTAATGTAGGAATTTCTTTAGGCGGTCTATCTGAAGATAAAATGATTTGTTTGTTTGCTTCATGTAAGGTATTAAATGTATGGAAGAATTCTTCTTGAGTTCTTTCTTTTCCAGCAATAAATTGAATATCATCTATTAAAAGTACATCTACATTTCTATACTTATTTCTAAATTCTTCATTTGTATCATCCTTTATTGCATTTATTAATTCGTTAGTAAATTTTTCTGATGATACATAAACTACCTTGGCCTTAGGATTGTTTTTTAATATATAATGCCCAATTGCATGCATTAAGTGTGTTTTTCCAAGACCAACTCCACCGTATATAAATAAAGGATTATATGCTTTTGCAGGAGATTCAGCTACTGCAAGCGAAGCAGCATGGGCGAACCTATTGCTATTTCCTATTACGAAGGAGTCAAAGGTATATTTGGGATTTAACGTAGCAGACATTTCATCATTAACACTAACCACTGATATATTAGAAGATTCTTCTTTATTTGGTCTAGTTGAAATCTCGTTTTCTTGCTGAAGCTCGGATTGGATTAGGAATTCTATATTATATTTTTTTGAAGAAACTAGCTTAATTGCCTGAACGAAAAGGGTCTTGTAACGCTTCTCGATTATATCCTTGGTAAAATCGTTAGGAACACTAAATTTTATAGTATCTGAGTCCATATATATAGGTTCACAGCTTTTTATCCAAGTATTAAAACTGACTTCAGACATCTCACCCTTCATTATATTTAATGTTTTATCCCATATTTGGTTTAGTTGGGCATCCATTTCCTATCCTCCAGTCAAAAAAAATTTATTAGTTGATTTTTCGATAATAACAGTTTGTTCACAAAAATATAAACACCCTCTTAAGATGATTGACTATGTAAATAAAATTATTCACATGTTGATAACTATGTTGATAAATTTATAGATTTAAACTTATCAACATATGTCAATAGATATTAGATAACACTATCAACATTGGTATAATAATAGAAAAAAGGCTAAAAATATATAATGTAAAAGCCACTTATATACACAAAGTAACAAGTTATGCACAGACTTATCAACAGTTGTGGATAAGTATTAGTGGATTAACAATTTATACACAGCCACTACATAATAATATCATAAAGAAAGAGGCCTGTTCAATAACTTATCCACAAAAAATATATGTGATCATAAAATTATCAACAACTATTGATTTTCTTGACATAAAAGCACTTGAAATATATAATTAAAAAGTAAATCTTAAAACGCATAAGATTCAGTGACAGAATAGTTTTTCACTATAAAACATAATTAACTAAAGGGGGTGTATTTTACATGTTCATGACATACCAACCTAAAAAGAAACAAAGAAAAAGAGAGCATGGCTTCAGAAAGAGAATGGCTACTGCATCAGGTAGAACAGTTCTTAAGAGAAGAAGACAAAAAGGTAGAAAGAGATTGACAGCATAAGGGCCGCTTTTGTGGCCTTTTTCTGCAACTGCAGAAATAAAGGAGAATATCGAAGCTATGGCAGATCAAAAACTAAGAAAAAACATGGAATTTAGAAATGTGTATAGACGAGGGAAATCCTTTGCTAATGATTTGCTTGTATTATATATATATAATAATAGAAGAAATAGAGACGAGAAAGGTCTACCTTATAATAGGGTAGGTATTTCTGTAAGTAAAAAAGTTGGAATTAGTGTAATAAGAAGTAGAGCTAAGAGATTGATAAGTGAAAGTTATAGATTGAATAATGAGAATATAAAAAGAGGAAATGATTTAGTATTTATTGCAAGAGTAGCTATAAATGACAAAACCTATTGGGAAGTCCAAAAAGCTATGATCAATTTATTTAATAAGGCAGGATTAATAAAAAATGAAAAGGATTTTAATTCTTCTAATAAAGTTCTATAGAAAGTTTATATCGCCTTTAAAGAGACCTTCTTGTATATATTATCCTACTTGTTCTCAGTACGCAATTGAAGCTATACAAAAATATGGAGCCTTAAAAGGTGGTTTCATGTCAATAAAACGAATATTAAGATGCCATCCATTTCATGAGGGTGGATATGACCCTGTGAAATAAGAGAGTGTAGGAGGTTAGAGTTTTGTTACAACCAATAATTAATTTCTTAACTGATGTTTTTACGGCACTTCATAATATGGTAGTCAGCATAGGTATTACTCACGTTGGTACATCTTATGTATTGGCTATTTTTATATTGACCGTAATTGTTAGGTTAATATTATTACCGTTAAATATTAAACAGATAAGATCACAGGCTAAGATGCAAGAGGTTCAACCAATAGTCCAAGAAATGCAAAAAAAACATAAAAATGATCCTCAAAAAGCACAGATGGAAATGATGAGAATATATAAAGAAAATAATGTTAGTCCTTTCAGCGGATGCTTACCATTATTAATACAAATGCCAATTCTATTCGCATTATACGGCGTATTTTCAAAGATAAATGTACAGGGGGCTTCTTTCTTATGGATTCCTAATTTATATGCTAAAGACCCATGGTATGTTTTACCTGTAGTATCTGCAATTACAACTTATTTATCTTCATACTTAGCAACAAAATCAACAGCTGCTACAACTCAACAAGCTGGTGGTATGAATATGGGATCTATGAATATAGGTATGGCAATAATGATGGGTGTTATGGCTATTAACTTTAGATCTGCATTAGTTCTTTATTGGATAATGGGTAACTTAATACAAGTAGTTCAAACTTATTTTTTAGTAGTGGTACCAGCTAAGAAAAAAGCATTAGCAAGTTAATATATAGATATATTTTAAGTACTAAGCTTTTTAGTATAATAAGGTGGGTGACTAGGGTATGCAAAAAACTTTAGAAGTTACGGGAAAGACTGTAGAGGAAGCTCTAAAGAATGCTCTAAAAGAATTAAATGTTACGGAAGATAAAGTTGAATATAACGTTGTTGAAGAAGGTAGTAGAGGTTTATTTAATCTTATTGGGTCAAAACCTGCAAAAATTGTTGTGACAGTTAAAAGAGACTATGTTCTTGAGGCTAAGACATTTTTAAGAAGTGTATTAGATTCTATGGACATAAAGGCTGAGATAAGAATAGTAGAAGAAGATAATGTTTTAAATATTAATCTATTAGGACCTAAAATGGGGGTTATAATAGGTTATAGAGGAGAAACACTTGATTCGCTTCAATATCTTGTGAGCCTAGTTGTTAATAAAGGTCATGATATACCTTATAAAAGAGTTGTTTTAGACACAGAAAACTACAGAGGTAAAAGAGAAGAAACCTTAAAGAGATTAGCTGATAAAACAGCATATAAGGTTAGAAAGTCTGGAAGACCATTTAAGCTTGAACCTATGAATCCATATGAGAGAAGAGTTATACATTCAGCTCTTCAAGGTAACTCCACTGTATATACCTATAGTGAGGGAGAAGAGCCATATAGAAGAATAGTGGTCGATATAAGAAAAGAAAAGTAGAGGAAAGCCTTTTAGGCTTTCCTTTTGACTATTTATCATAAATATATAAGAAAATGTACTCAATGAATTTAGAAAAGCCTATTAGCAATTTTTCATCAATAATCTTTGACTAATAAGGCTTATTTTTGTAAAATGGATATTAGTTTTAAAGATGTATTTAGAGGTTAGGTTATATTAAGAAAGATCATATAAGGTTATGATAATAATAATGAATATTTTAATCTTAGTTTCAGTTAGAGTAATCTGTTGGGATTATTATCAATCATGGAAAAGATTTAAAATAAATCTTCTTAAGATGATAAATTTATATATTTATAAATTGTTATATTTATATAAATATATAGTGTTTATGAGGGTTTGATGACCTGTTATTATATAAAAACGCTTATATGAAGCTAAAGTTTTGGATAAAGTTATTGGCTGCTCAGTTTTTCACATATACATTGGGAAAGGCAGATGTGAAAAAGTTCATTAGATAATCACACTTTAGCGACCTTTTTATCAGTACATATATTAAGAGGAGATACTATAAATTTAAATTTTATATTAAGGAGGACAGCATGAGAGAATTTGATACAATAGCTGCTGTTGCAACTGCACTAGGTGAAGGTGGAATTTCTATTATAAGGATTTCTGGCAATGAATCACTAGATATAGTATCTAAGATTTTTAGAGGAAAGAGCAATGCAAGCATATTAGAAATGAAGCCTTATACTATGAGGTACGGTAAGATAGTAGATTCAAAAGAAGAAATAGTTGATGAAGTTATTATAAGTTATATGAAGGGTCCAAAAAGCTTTACAGCTGAGGATACTGTAGAGATCAATTGCCACGGAGGAGTTACATCTACAAATAGCGTTCTTCAAGAAGTTATAAAGGCTGGAGCGAGACTTGCTGAGCCAGGTGAGTTTACAAAAAGAGCATTTTTAAATGGCAGAATAGACCTGACTCAGGCTGAAGCGGTTATAGATATAATAAGAGCTAAAACAGATTTATCTATGAAGGCTGCTATGATGCAGAGTCAAGGAACCCTTTCCCGGGAAATAAATGCTTTAAGAGAAAAGCTATTGAATGTATTGGCTCTTATAGAATTCGCAGTAGACTTTACAGAGGATGATGAAGAACCAGATGAAACCATACCTTTAAGAGTTGGGGAAAACCTTAGATCTGTAATAAGTGAGATTAATAGGTTATTATCTAGTGCTGATGAGGGAAAGATAATAAGAGATGGACTTAGTATGGTTATAGTGGGTAAGCCAAATGTTGGTAAATCATCGCTGTTGAATGCTTTATTAAAAGAAAAGAGAGCTATAGTTACCAATATACCAGGTACTACTAGAGATGTTATAGAAGAATATATAAATTTAGATGGAATACCTGTTAGAATTATTGATACGGCTGGAATAAGAGAAACTGAAGACGAAGTAGAAAAAATCGGTGTTGAAAAGTCAAAACAAAAGATTGATGAGGCTGATATAATAATATTTATGATTGACGTTAGCAGAGAACTAGATCAAGAAGATAGAGAAATATTAAGCTTCATTAAAGATAAAAAGTATATAACTTTATGTAATAAGGTTGATTTAGATAGAAGTATAAGAAGTAATGAAATAGATGAACTTAATAATAAGATAGATATCTCAACAGTTACTGGGTATGGAATAGATAATCTAAAGGATATGATAAAACAGTTATTCTTCAGTGGTAACATAGATAAAGAGAGCTTAATAATAACTAATACAAGACATAAGCAGGCTCTTTATAGAGCTAAAGAAAACTGTGATGTTGCCTTAAAGCAGGTTGAAAATCATGAGTATTTAGATTTAATTTCTATATATGTAACAACTGGGTTAAGAGCACTTGGAGAAATTACTGGATCGGAACTTGAAGAGGACTTAGTAAATAAATTATTTTCAGAATTCTGTGTTGGAAAATAGGAGAATTAATATGAAATACTTAGCGGGAGAATATGATGTAATTGTTATAGGGGCTGGGCATGCTGGCTGTGAAGCAGCACTAGCTTCTGCTAGAATAGGGTGTAAGACACTGGTATGTACTATGAATCTTGATAGTATAGCTTTAATGCCTTGTAATCCTAATATAGGTGGTACAGCAAAAGGACACTTAGTTAGAGAAGTTGATGCACTTGGTGGAGAAATGGGTATTAATATAGATAATACTTTTATTCAATCAAGAATGCTTAATACATCCAAGGGGCCAGCTGTTCACTCACTTAGAGCACAAGCTGATAAAAAGAAATATCAACAAAGGATGAAGAGGGTACTTGAAAATCAAGAAAACCTATATATAAGACAGATTGAGGTTATAGAATTAGATGTAGAGGACGGAAAAGTAGTAGGGGTTCAAACAAAAAATGGAGCTTACTTTAAGACTAAGGCTGTCGTTGTTTGTACAGGAACATATCTTAAGTCCAGAATTATAATTGGTGATGTAAGTTATAATGGAGGGCCAAATGGGTTATTCCCTGCGAATGAGTTCTCAAAAAGTCTTTTGGATTTAGGAATCTCGCTTAGAAGATTTAAGACAGGGACTCCAGCTAGAATAAATAAAAGATCTGTAGATTTCACCAAAATGGTTGAACAGCCTGGAGATGTAAGAATAATACCATTCTCATTTATGAGTGATAACATAGATAGAGAACAGGTTTCTTGTTGGCTAACCTATACTAATGATAAAACTCATGACATAATAAAACAGAACATACATAGATCACCTATGTACAACGGATCAATAGAAGGTGTAGGACCTAGATATTGTCCATCTATTGAAGATAAAGTTATGAGATTCCAAGATAAGAACCAACATCAAATTTTCATAGAACCAGAAGGAGAAGATACTTCTGAAATGTATGTTGGGGGCATGAGTTCATCATTACCAGAAGATGTTCAGGTTGAGATGCTTAAGACAATAGCTGGCCTTGAAGATGTTGAAATGATGAGAACAGCTTATGCTATTGAATATGACTGTATAGATCCTACTCAACTTAAACCTTCATTAGAGTTTAAGAACATTGAAGGATTATTCGGAGCAGGACAATTAAATGGTAGCTCAGGATATGAGGAAGCTGCTGCACAAGGAATTGTTGCAGGAATTAATGCTGCTTTAAAGGTTAAGGAAAGAGAACCTATGATATTAACTAGAAGTGATGGATATATAGGCGTTCTAATTGATGACTTAGTTACAAAAGGAACTAATGAACCTTATAGAATGATGACTTCTAGAGCTGAATATAGACTGTTATTAAGACAAGACAACGCTGACTTAAGACTAACACCTATTGGTTACAAATCTGGATTAGTTACTGAAGAAAGATATGAAAGATTCATGACAAGAAAGAACAATATAGATTCAGAGTTAGAGAGACTTAAAAATCTCCAGATTACTAACAAGCAAGAAGTTAATCAATTCTTAGAATCATTAGGATCAGCAGAGCTTAGAAAACCTATTAGCATGTATGAGCTTATAAAGAGACCTGAGTTAAGTTATTTCTCAGTAGCAGAATTAGATAAAGATAGACCAGAATTGCCATATGATATAGGTGAACAAGTTGATATAGTTGCTAAGTATGAAGGATATATAGAAAAGCAACTAGAACAAGTAGCTCAGTTTAAGAAGTTTGAGAATAGACGTATTCCTGAGGACATTGAATATAGTAATGTTAATAGTTTAAGAATTGAAGCTGTACAAAAGTTGTCAAAGATCCGTCCTATAAGTATAGGGCAGGCATCTAGAATATCTGGAGTTTCGCCAGCAGATATTTCAGTATTACTTATATATCTAGAAGGTTATTTCAGAAAAAATAGTAATACGATGGAGGAAGTGTAGTAATGAAATATTATGATATACTAGAAGAAGCTTGTAGCTCTGTTGATGTAGAATTTAATGAAGATAAGTATAATAAGTTTATTACATATATGGAGCTGCTTAAGGAATGGAATGAGAAGATTAACCTTACAGCTATTACTGAAGATGAACAAATAATAAAAAAACATTTTGTAGATTCAATAAAGGCGTTTAATTCCCCATTATTTAAATCTGCAAACAATCTAATAGATGTAGGAACTGGAGCTGGATTTCCAGGCATACCTATAGCTATAATAAGAGAAGATTTAAAGGTTACTTTGCTAGATTCGCTTAATAAAAGAGTCAACTTTTTGAACGAAGTTATAAATAAGTTAGGATTGAACAATGTAAAGACAATTCACTCAAGAGCCGAGGATGGTGCAAGGACAAGTGAGTTAAGAGAAGGTTTTGATATTGCTACTTCAAGAGCTGTTGCTAATATGTGTGTGTTATCAGAACTTTGTATACCGTACGTGAAAGTAAATGGTCACTTTATAGCTCTCAAGGGGCCGGCTATAGAGGAAGAACTAGAAGAGTCTAAAAATGCGGTGGCCACTTTAGGAGGAAGACTTTTAGAAGTAATCCAGGTTAATATAGAAGATACTGATTTAAAGCATAATTTAGTTGTTGTCAAAAAAATGAAAGAAACACCAAAAACTTATCCAAGAAAAGCTGGAAGTATTACAAAAAAACCTATAAAATAGAAGTATATGTAGTTTTATAATAGAAATATAAGTAATATAATATATATTGTCGTAATATTTTTCGATGTAAAAAGAAGGAAAATTCTATTTTATAAAGAATTTGTTAAATAATGGAATAAGATGTGTTTTAACTTTTTTCGTAAGGATGGATGGGAAATGCATAAAGAAATTGTTCATGTCAATATTGATAAAATAATTCCTAATACTTATCAACCAAGAAAATTTTTTAATGAAGAGGCTCTTGATGAACTATCTCAATCTATAAAAGAACATGGGATAATTCAACCACTTACTGTAAGGGTAAGAGGAGAGATATTTGAGCTAGTTGCAGGAGAGCGTAGATGGAGAGCAGCTAGACTTGCCAATCTAGAAGAGGTACCTTGTACCATTGTGGACATAACTGATTCTGAGTCAGCAGAGATTGCTTTACTGGAAAACCTACAAAGAGAAGACTTGAACTTTATGGAAGAGGCTGAAGCTTACTATAATCTAATTCAGGATCATCATTTTACACAGGAACAATTGGCAGAAAGATTAGGAAAAAAGCAATCTACAATAGCAAATAAATTAAGACTTCTTAAGCTAGGAGATGAAGTAAGAAATATTTGCATATCAAATAATTTAACTGAAAGACATGCAAGAGCATTACTTTCTTTACCTAACGAAGAATTGCAGTTGAAGGTTATTAATAAAGTTATAAAACAAGGTCTTAATGTAAAGAATACTGAAGACTTGATAAACAAAGAACTTTTAAAACTAGCTGGGGAAAGTCTATCTAAAGAAGGCAAGAAAAGAATAACAGGAGTTTTCTCAGCAAAGATTTATGTTAATTCTATAAAGCAAGTATTTGATAAGTTTAAGATACCAGCTGAATATAAGTCAAAAGACTGTGGTGAGTATGTTCAAATAACAGTTAATATACCTAAGAACGCGGCAAAGTAGATAGAAAGGTTACTCTAGTAGTAGCCTTTTTTTCGTCTAGAAAATTAATTTCTTTTGATCTAAGTTTAGTTATATCAAGTGGTTATAACAGCTATTTCGGATAAACACAAAAAGGCCCTTATTCGTCTTTAAGATCTTCCTCATATGGGACAGGAAAGGTAGATGGACAAAAAGTCATTGAAGAAGGTTGCTTCAGTCACCTTTCCTATATAAGAACCTGTAAGGTTTGCATTAGTTTAATAATATTGTTAAAATTAAGAGGTTAAGAAAGAGATACTATATGAGCTAGTAATTATACTTAAGCTATATTAATTAATTGCTCAAGTTATAATAAACTACTCATATTGGAATTTATCAAAATGACACTTTATAAATTCATATAAAGTGTCATTTTGTGTTTAAGGTTTAAAGTGGTTTATTGATCATTAAAGTATTGAATAACTTACTACTTAATTTCAATAGAATAGTTTAACAGAATTATTTTATATAAATAAAAAGGTAATATGAGAAAAACATTTATTATTCAACAGCGCTGTGATATTTTTTAAAGTAAAATAAATTGTTTTATACAGATATAAGTTTCCATGGAAAGTAATATAATAAAGCATGTTTATTATAAAAAAATAGTAAATAAGCTAAGAATGTAAGAATTCCAGAAAAAAGTATTAATTGTTTCACGTGAAACAGTAAAATTAATAATTAATCACTTTAAATATTTCATATATAAATATATAATATTTATATATGACGAAAGGAGGTGGATGACTCAAAGTTATTATAACTTGGAGTTGAATATGAAAAAGATATGTATATTTAACCAAAAAGGCGGAGTTGGAAAAACAACCACAAATATTAATTTGTGTTCGTATATATCAATGCTTGGATATAAGGTTTTAGCTATTGATATAGATCCACAGGGAAATACTACAAGCGGATTAGGAATTGATAAGAGAAAATTAGAAAAGTCTATGTATGATGTTATAACAAACGACATAGCATTAAGTGAGATAATTAAACAAAGCGAATTAGTATCTAATTTGTATATAGCTCCAGCGAAAATGGAACTAGCAGGTGCAGAAGTTGAAATAATTAATAAAGAGAAAAGAGAATTAATACTGCAGGAAAAGATTAAAGAAGTTGAAAATGATTTTGATTTTATTTTTATAGATTGTCCTCCTTCGTTAGGATTTCTAACTATAAATGCGCTAACATCATGTGATTCTGTTTTGATACCAATACAATGTGAGTTCTATGCACTAGAAGGTGTTGGACAACTTATCAATACGATACAATTAGTGAAAAAATCATTGAATAAGGATCTCGATATAGAGGGTGTTATAATGACCATGTATGATTCGAGAACAAATCTTAGTAATGAGGTTTATAAAGAAGTAGAAAAATATTTTAAAGATAAAGTATACAAAACTACAATACCGAGAAATATAAGATTAGCGGAAGCTCCTTCATTTGGTTTACCAATAATGCTTTATGATGAAAAGTGTAAAGGTGCAGAGGCTTATGAGCAATTAACTAATGAATTTATCGATCGTCAGAAGGGGTGATTAGGTGAGTAAGAAGTTTGGATTAGGAAAAGGATTAGGAGCTTTAATTCCTGAAGATGATAATGTAGACAATGATGAAGTCAACAATAAATCAACTACTATGATTCCGCTGAATAGTATAAAGGCTAATGATAAACAGCCAAGAAGATATTTTGACAATGATAAGATAAACGAACTATCTGAATCTATAAGAAATCATGGGATTATACAACCATTAATTTTAAAAAAAGAAAATGATAGTTATATTATAATTGCCGGTGAAAGAAGATGGAGAGCAGCGAAACAAGTTGCACTAAAGGAAGTGCCTGCAATCATAATGGATATAGATGATAAAGAAGTATTAGAGATATCCTTAATTGAGAATATACAAAGAGAAGATTTAAATGCAATAGAAGAAGCTCAAGCATATGAAAAGCTACTTGGAGAATTTTCGCTTACTCAAGAAAAGTTAAGTGAGAGAATTGGTAAGTCAAGAACAGCTATTTCAAACACAATAAGATTACTTAATTTAGATAAAAGAGTGCAGAGCTATATTATTGAAGGGATAATTAGTGAAGGGCACGGAAGAGCTATTTTAGCTGTTAGTGACAAAGACAAACAATATGAGTTTGCCCAAAAGGTTATTGATGAGAACTTATCTGTAAGAGACATAGAAAGAATAATAAAATCATACTTAAGTAATGATAAAGTTACCGATGATAAGAAAGAAGTTGAAATACAGAATCCATATTATAAAGATATACAAAATCAACTTCAAAACTTTTTCGGTACCAAGGTGAACATAAACTCTAAGAAAAACAAAGGAAAGATTGAAATTGAGTATTATTCAGAAGAAGATTTACAGAGAATAATTGAAATAATGAAGCCTTAAAATGTTCCACGTGAAACATTTATAATTTTATCTTAGAAAGGGACGTAAATATGGAGGATATAATTAGTATCATACAAAGTCTTATGCCATATATAGTAATAGCACTTGCAGCAATAGTTATACTGTTTTTTATATTAATTATTGTTCTTTTTAATTCATTAGGTAAGGTTGAAAAGAAGTATAGAAGAATGATGAGAGGCGTAAATAATAAGAATTTAGAAGAATTGGTTTCAAGTTACTTAGATAAAATAGATGAAGCTAATAAAAACTCACAAGCTGCATTAGATAATTGTGCTACTATAGAAGAAAAAATGAAGGGCTGTGTTCAAAAGATATCGATGGTAAGATATAAAGCATTTGAAGACGTAGGAAGTGATTTAAGCTTCTCAGTAGCTATATTAGATGACAACAATGATGGAGTTATTTTAACGGGTATCTATAGTAGAAATGATAGTACTACATATGCTAAACCAATTGATAAGGGAATATCAAGATATGACCTATCTGAAGAAGAAATTACTGTATTAAATCAGGCTATAAATAAAGTAAATATACATTAATTAATATCTTAATCCTAAGATCGGAATAATATTTCCACACCATTTTAATAACATTATTAAATGAAGGTTAATATAATAATTAAATATAAAAAGATGGCATATAAGTGATGCCATCTTTTTATATTTAAAAACATATAGCACTAAATCTACATTAATTATAAAGAAAAGGCTGTTTTTAATGATATTATTGAAATTAAGTGGTTATGGAGAATAGGTTATATGAGTGATGAAGTAGGATTAAATGATTTGTTTCAGATAGAAGGGCTTTAAAAATCACTAATGTAGAAAACATTAGCGACTTTTAGGTATACATAGAATAAAATACTTATATAAAGGTAAACTAGTATTCAAAGGAGGAATAAATATGAATTTATACGTCTCTGATGAATTAAAAAATATTAAAAATGGACTAGAAGAAAGAGGTTACAACATTGTATCTTGTAACGAGCAATATGATGCGATTATATGTAATCTAAAAGAGGAAGATATTTCACACCTGCCTTCGTGTAAAAGCTATAAATCAGAAGGTGTACTTATTATAGATAGTGGAAGTAAAGACATAGATGATATAGAAAATATATTAATAAATAGAGTATACTCAACTATAATTTGAAGTATTACTTGGAAAGTATACTCTCTATTTTCGCTTCAACAGGATTTTTCTTGAAACCTATAGATTTTAGAATACAATGATATATACCCCTAGATATAGCATCTGCAATAGTCATAACGGTATACAATCTAGTATTCTGAAGTACCATGAACTCTAAGTTACCTGAGATGTTTACAACACCTAATATGCTTATATCTCCTACAGGAGGAAGATTTTTATTTACAGCCATTCCAGGTAAAAGTGGCTTCTTTTCAATATAAATTTTACCTACGTTATCAATATCACCAAGACAAGCGTCTATAGCGATAATAAAGGGATTATTAAACTTGCATTGAATTTCATCTAAAACAGAACTAAGATTTTTCGCGTGTACCGGATCTTTAAGATTTCCATAAATATATACTTCACTTTGAATCATATATTTTAATTTTTCTCCAACTAAGGGGCCAAGAGCATCTCCAGTGGATCTATCAGTCCCTATACATATACATACAACAGGTCTTTTTTGCTTTAAAATAGGAGTAAGTTCATCATATAAATAATCTCTTATTAGAAATGGAGAACTAATATTTGTTGAGTCTGTTGTAAATCTTTTTGACATAAAGACACCTCCTCTAATGGAATTATTACCAATAGAGGAGGCGTTTATACTATAGCACATCAACTTTTCTAAAGATTTCATAGAATACTACTAGGAACATGCAAAATAACATTCCTATTATTCCACCTGCTTGTATTCCTATAAAGATTGCAGCAAGAACGGCTAATGGATTTAGCCCTAAGGAAGTAGACATAATCTTAGGTTCAATTATTTGCCTAACAAAAAAAACAATTGCATATAGTATTAATATTCCAAAACCAGTTACATAATTTTTTGATAAAACATTCATTATAGCTAATGGTATATATACCAATGGAATTCCTAGTACAGGAAGTAAATCTAACACAGCACATAAAATACTTAGGATTAAACTATACTTTACTCTAAATATGGTAAAACCAATAAAGGTAAAAATGAATGTTATAAATATTATTAACAGATAGGATAATATATAATTCTTTAACATTTTCCTTACATGATTTATTACTAGTAATATTTTTTCATTTCCAATTGGTATAAAACTTAATAAGGTTGAGGTTGTGGATATGGCTACCTTTTTAGTAAAGAAGTAAGTCGTAATAAGAGTGAATATTACAACCATACCAATATAAGGTACATAACTCAAGACTGTTAATATAGATTGAACTAAAGATGAGCCAGCTCCTATGGTTAGATTTATAATCCTAGTTGCTGAAGATGAAAGATTCTTCTGAACTGTATCAACTATACTAGGATCAATATTCAAGTGAGAAAGATAATCTTGTAAGGACATAAAATAGTTATATATATCTGATGAATTATTAGCTATAAGCTTTTGGAGATACCTTATAAGTCCTATTAATTCATTAACTATAGATGTCCATATGATTATGTTTAATGAGATAAAAAAACCAAAGAACACTAGAGTACTCAATAGAGATGCTAGCCAATCATTAAATTTTAATTTTTCGATCATAAGTCTTGTAGGATACCTTAGTAGTAAAGCTGATAAGATAGCTAATACAAAGGGAATAGTATATTTTAGTGTAGAAAAAAATAGGTAGAAAAATAAGGTGTAAATAATAAAGAATACACCTAGTCGTTCAATCCGTTGTTGCAATTTGTCCATCAATTACCTCCTATAATATTTATTAGTGCTTTAAATAGGATATCTACCTCATCTAAGCTATTAAAGTATCCAGGACTTAATCTAATAGTGCCTGTTGGATATGTTCCAATAGTTTTATGAGCTAGAGGTGCACAGTGTAAGCCAGTTCTTGTGATTACTCCATACTGGTTGTCTAATAAATAAGCAATTTCAGATGGATCTCTATTTATAACGTTAAAGGATATAACTGAAGTTCTTTTTTGATCTGTTGATTTATAGCCTAGCACATCAATTTCTTTAAAGTCAGAAAAAATATCTAAGATTTTATTAGTCAAGAGTCTTTCTTTTGAACTGATTGAAGATAGACCTTCTTTATTTATAAATTCTATACCGGCTTTGAGTCCAACTATGCCTGGCAAGTTAAGGGTTCCATATTCAAATTTATCCGGAAGATAATCTGGATGAATAAGAGAGCTCGACATGCTTCCGCTTCCTCCGGAAAATATCACAGATGCTATTTCATTCAGCTTATCATTTATTAAAAAACCGCCAATGCCTTGAGGTCCTAAGAGACTTTTGTGTCCAGTAAAAGCAAGAGCGTCACAGTTTAATTTTTTAAAGTCTACTAAGGTGCTACCAGCTGACTGAGCAGTATCCACGATAAAAAATAGGTTATTTTGTTTACACAGGTCTCCTATCTGTTCCAATGGTTGAATAGTGCCAACCACATTAGATGCATGAGATAAAACTACAAGCTTAGTATTAGGTCTTATTAGCTTTTCAACAGAGTGCACATCTATAAGACCCTCTGAATTGCATTGTACAATATCAAGCTCTATCTTTCCTTGATTTTTTAATAAGGTCAGCGGTCTCAAAACAGAATTATGTTCCATAGATGATGTTATAACATGCCAACCATCTTTTATGATACTAAGTAGAAGTATATTTAAAGAATGGGTTATGTTCTGTGTAAATATAACATTTTCTGTTTTATCAAAATTGAAGAAGTTACATAAAGCTTCTCTGCATTCATATACTAACTCACTGCTCTTAAGTGATGATGCAGATGCACCTCTTCCGGCATTGCCACCATTATTAATCATAAAGTCATAAACCGATTGGCTTACTGACAATGGTTTTGGAAAGCTAGTAGAAGCGTTATCTAAATAAATACTCATAAAAATCATCCTTTACTCTAAACAATTGTATGTTGAAGATGTTGCTTTATTTTATCAATGCTCATAATAATTATAATATTTGACATTAACTCATATGGTAATATATTGAAAATAAATTATATACTAAAATATTAATTGTAATAAAATGGAAAAATATTTGTATATAAATTAATTTATATATCTAAGTTTAACCATATATAATGAATAAAATATAAACTAAAAATGAGCACTTTTTATGAAATTGTATATATTTCTTAGATGAGTAGCTAGTAGATCCTAATATAATTCTAGACAATATATATATAATTAATGCAAATTAAGTAAGTGTATGAAAACTATTGTTAAGAATTAAGTTAATACTGTGATAAAATTAGTATTACACAGCTAGTAATCTTTAATAAAAATAAGGAAAACTAGTACTCAATTGGTTATAATATTTATTATAATTGATTGTAATATTAAATTCACTAATGAAAAGTCCACAGCTAAGTAATATTAGTGCATTAATATTAATATATTTTACTCTTTAGAGAATTATAATTATATATAATAGGAGGGAAAGGCTTATATAAAGCTAATTTTTATGAAAGAATACATAATGGTTTTTAAGAATACACATGATGCTATAGGTACAGAGAAGTTTATAAAAAACAAGGGATTAAATATAATGGTTATGCCTACACCAACATACATAACTCAGAGCTGTGGTATATGTATAAGATTTAACGATGAGGTTTTAAATAATATTGAAGAGAATTTTGATAAAGACATAAACTTCAAAAATATATATCTAATTGGCCAAACTGGATTGACAATTTATAAGTAATGGGGGATAGTAAATGGCAGAAATTAATAAGATTTTCTCTATAGATTTTGACAAGGAACAATTGATTATTGGAAGCATACCAATAAAGTTTCAAACTATTAATGATATCTTATGGAGATTATTTATTATCTTAGTTATAGTTTTTATTATGTATTTAGCTATAAGAATAGGTAATTCCATAATAGATAAGTTTGTTAAGAAGCAGATTGAAAGCGAACATAGATTTACCATGGATGAAAAAAAAGCTAGCACTATTGGTGAATTGCTTAAGAGTATACTAAGGTATACAGTATATTTCTTTGGTATAGTTGGCATACTGTCTGGATTGTTTAATGGAATATCTCTTACTTTTGCAAGTATAGGCGGAGTAGCTGTTGGATTTGGTGCTCAGAGCATCGTTAAAGACCTTATAAACGGTGTGTTTATATTATTTGAGGATCAATACGCTGTAAGTGATTATGTGACTATAGGGCAGTTTAGCGGCATTGTGGAGAGTATAGGAATAAGGACTACTAAGCTTAGAGATTTCTCCGGAGATATACACCTAATTCCTAATGGAAGTATAGTTACAGTTACTAACCATTCAAGAGGAAATATGAGGGTTATGATTGATATTGAAATAGACTATGAAGAAAATGTAGATAAAGCAATTGATTTAATAAATAGAGTTTGTGATAGTTACTCAGAGGATAATAATGATATAATTGATAAGCCTCAAGTAGTAGGGGTGACCTCCTTTAGTCAAACTGGAATAGTCATAAGGTTATCAGGATCGGCAAAGCCTATGATGCAATGGGCTATTGAGAGGGACTTGAGGAAGAAGATTAAAGTTGAGTTTGATAAATATCAAATAAGGATTCCACATGTGACCCCTCAAGCTACTACTATCAATAAAAACAAAGAAGCATAGTATTATACATTAATGATAGATATATGGAGGAAATATATATATGCAGGTATTTAATTTAGGAGATATTGTTGAGATGAGGAAACAGCATCCTTGTGGAAGTTACGAATGGGAGATCATAAGGCTAGGAGCTGACATAAAGATAAAGTGTGTAGGGTGCGAAAGAATAGTTATGCTTTCGAGACAAAAGTTTCAAAAAGGAATAAAGAAAATAGTTAAGTCAAATGAAATATCTTAAGACAGAATATAAAACTTGCATAATTTGATTTAAAATGATATAATAACTCATTGTGGATCCCTGCAATGCGATGCATTGCCGCTAGTCCAAAGGGAGGAGGTGAATGTGATGAGAAAGTACGAAACTATATTTATATTACATCCAACACTTGAAGAAGAGGTTGTTAAGTCTTCAATCGAAAAATTTAAAGGTGTAATCGAAAATGGTGGAGGAACTATAGATAACGTTGATTTTTGGGGTAAGAGAAAGCTTGCTTACGAAATATCAAAGGTTAATGATGGTTACTACACTTTAATAAACTTTACTGCTGGTCCAGAATTACCAAGAGAGTTAGACAGAATATTCAGAATTACTGATGGCGTATTAAGACACATAATAGTAAAGGAAGAAAAGTAAGAGGTGGTATAAGAAATGAATAGAGTTATTCTTATAGGTAGACTTACAAAAGATCCTGAACTAAGATTTACTCCAGGAGCAGGAACTGCGGTTACTACTCTTACTCTTGCCGTTGACAAGTTTAATCGTCAATCAGGTCAAAGAGAAGCAGACTTCATATCAGTAGTGGTATGGGGAAAGCAAGCTGAATCTACAGCTAATTACATGAGTAAAGGTAGCCAAATGGCTATAAGCGGTAGAATTCAAACTAGAACTTATGACGCCAAAGATGGTTCAAAAAGATATGTCACTGAAGTAGTGGCTGATGAGGTTCAATTCCTTGGAAAAGGAGCTGGAAACTCACAAGCTGGAAATAACAGTTTTGGTGGCGGTTCTGAATATGGAGCTCCGTCAAATGATCCATTTGGTGGTATGAGCTTTGATGAGGATATGACTCCTGTAGATGATGGAGATATCCCATTCTAATTCTAAAAGGTAAGGAGGGAAAAAAGTGAGCAGAGATAATAACAACGGTGGAATGAAGAGAAACGGCGGCAAAATGAGAAGATCTAAGAGAAAGGTTTGCGCATTTTGTGTTGAAAAAGCTACTTCTATCGATTACAAAGATATAAATAAGCTAAGAAAGTATGTTACTGAAAGAGGAAAGATACTTCCAAGAAGAATTTCAGGAACATGCGCTAAGCATCAAAGACAATTAACAGATGCTATAAAGAGATCAAGAAACATAGCATTATTACCATTCACTACAGAATAAGTAGTCAAATCCCACAATTTATATTGTGGGATTTTAATTTTGCTACAAAAGAGGTCTTAAAAGGAAAAAACTTTATTTAATGGAATTAAGATTACAAATAATCAAGTATATTAAAGAGACTTTCGTTTTGAAATGTTAAATATTAATTTATCTAGGTTATGAATTAATACTTAATATTTTAAGTAATGAGATATATAGGTAATAAATTGAATAACTTAAACAAATGTGTTAAAAATATATTACAATAAGATTAAAAAAACTTAAAAATGTAAACAAGTGTTCAAATATGTGATAATATTATATACATCTGTAAAATAATATAACATGAGGTATATAATTGATGAATAGTAACAAATTTAATAATTTTGTATTATATGTTCTTAGGGTGTTGTTTTTTACAATACTAGTAGTATCATCTGTAGAACTTGCGATGTATATGACGAAGGACATGTTCTTATTCACCATAATAGCTATTTTTCTAATAATAGGTATTGGAATAACGCTTTACTATATGATTAAAAAACAGTGCAGCAGTAAAAATGTTTTGTTATTTTTATTAACTGTAGGTTTTTTATTGAGATTGGTATGGGTGCTTTCCATAGACAATAGACCTATTTCTGATTTTAATAGAGCATATATAGTTGCTGGAGATTTCCTAAATGGAGATTTATCTGGATTTAGAGGTACAAGCTATATAGCTAGATTTCCACATCTAACAGGCTTAGTATTATATTTTGCTTTTATAAGAAAATTCTTTTCATATCCACTAATAGTTTTAAAAATAATTAATGTTATTTTATCCTCTTCAAATATATTAATTGTATATGGAACATGTAGGAAGATATTTAAGGATAATGTTAAGAAAGCTTATTATGGAGCTTTTATAACTGCTTTATACCCTCCGCTATTAATCTATACAGGGGTATACTGCACAGAAAACCTGGCTATACCTTTCTATTTATTGAGTGTGTATTTATTTATATCAGGACTTAGTAAAAGTAAGAAGTATATGGTTGCAGCGGGATTTATATTGATGATGGGACACCTATTTAGGGCTGTTGGACAAGTCATGCTTATAGCTTATCTTATGACTTTATTTATTTATAGTAAGGATAGTTTAGTAATAAAGGTGAAGAAAAGCATTTGCATACTATTGGCATTTATAATTCCTTTTGTAGGAATAAACAGTACACTAAAGGCTGTTGGGATAACCCAGTTTGATCTATGGAAGGGCAGTGAAAGTGCGTGGACATCAGTTTTGAAGGGCACTAATCAGAATAGTTGGGGAAGATGGAATCATGAAGATGCGGTGATGTTTGATAAGTATGAAAACGATAATGAAGCTTTAGCAAGAGCTTGCAAGGAAGAGATTAAAAAGAGGCTTACAAACACTCCTGTAAGTAGATTGGTAGTTTTCTATCTTAGAAAGTTTTCCTTCCAATGGAGAGAAGGGGATTTCAGTGCTTCTTATTGGGCTGTTAGAGGTACAGATCCAGATAAGATGGTAGTAAACGTAGAGGATAGAGGAGCTTTATCATTCCAATTATTCTATGTAATACTTCTTATATTAAGCTATCTAAGCTTATATAATAAGAAGGGTGTTTTAAAGAATCCTTTAGTAATGATGTTTTATATAATTTTCTGTGGCTATTCAATGTTATACCTTATAACTGAATCACAGGATAGATATTCTTTTATAGCCTGCTGGCTTATGATATTTATGGCTTTAAATAACTCGGAAGAAACTATTAACATAAAAGATAGACGAGAGGATATATCTATAGGAGTAGCAAATGTAATTGTTCCTACAATTTGCTATTATTCGTTGACTGCCTTTAAAGTGAATTATGTTATTAGTATATTTATAGGCTATATAATAGCGGCAATAATAACTTTCATACTTTATAGAAAAGATATATTCAAGAACAAGGTTAATTTTGGGGTTTTGATAAAGCTTTCTATAAGCTCTATTTTTTCTATAGTAGCAGGAATACTAGTTGTATATGTAGTTGTATACAATGGTATTGCAAGTAAAAAGGCTGCGCCTATACCGATCATTATATTAGCGGCATTAATAAACTATCTAGTGCAGCAATTCTGGATGAAAAGGAGAGAAGAAAAGCATGAAAAGCAGGTTGATAAACCTAAAGAATTGGTTTAGAGAGTTAAATATAATATCAATAATTATAAAAACCATATTATTTACATCTTTATTTTATTCCCAGGATGCATCTAGCATAGGTGGCTTTAATCGTGACTACATAATACTTATTTACAAGATATGCATCATAACCTTACTGATTTCTATATCATACGTTATGAAAGAAAGAAAAGCAGTTGTTTACTGCTTTTCTTTAAATATAATATATACATTAATTATGATATTGGACTTATGGTATTATAGGGGAAACTTCTCTTTTTGGGGAATAAGGTTTATATTTTATAAGGATCTATTTAACCCATATGGCAGTGCCTTAATAAACTTTAAACCTATAGACTTAATATTCATTGTTGATATTGTTATATTTATAGTAATGTTCCTATTGAGAGGAAGTTCTTCAAATATACAAAGCAGAAAGAAAGTTTTTTTGGGAATGTTACTAGTGAGTCTTTTATCAATCATTACTATAGAGTATTTGGTTGATGTAAAAGATATAACCAATGGGGATATAAAGCTTTTTAAGAGGCAATGGTCCTATAAGATTAATATGATGAGTTTAGGGCCTGTAGGCTACCATGTTTTTGAAGCTTATGACACTATTAATAAGTTAGAAAGAAAAAAAGATGATAAAGAAATTAATCAAGTTAAGCAATGGATAAAGGATAATAAGGAGAGTCTACCAGACAATGATTATAAGGGAATATTTAAGGGCAAAAATATTATTTTCCTTCAGATCGAGTCTATGGAAAACTTTGTTGTTAACAAAAAAGCTGGTGGACAGGAGATTACTCCTAATTTAAATAAGATGCTTAATAATAGTTTGTATTTTGATAATATTTTTGAGCAAAATAATGGAGGCAATAGTATAGATTGCGATATGCTTGTAAATACATCTGTATTCACCTTAGGAGATAGAATTACCTTTTTAGATGAAGGACAAGTAAACTACTACTCTTTACCAAGGCTTTTAAAGAAAAACGGATATTATACAGTTTCTGCGAAGGTGGATCAAGGTGGAGATTGGAACTGGGGAGAGACACACAAGCTTTTAGGTTTTGATCAGAAATGGGATTATACAAAATTCAAACATGATGAGTATGTTGGATTTGGATTGTCGGATAAAACCTTTTTAACTCAGCTTTCTGATAAGATAAAGTCATTACCTAAACCATTCTATCTCATGGCTGCTACAGAGTCTAGTCATGGACCTTTTAATATTGATAAGGATCATAGATATTTGAGTTTGCCTGAAAACATAGATAAAAACTTTTTGGGTGGATATTTTCAGAGCCTTAATTATTCAGATAAACAAATAGGTATGTTTGTAGATAAGTTACAAAACGAAGGGCTACTAGACAACACTGTACTTGTTATTTATGGAGATCATTGTGGTGTTCATAAGTACTATAATGATAAGATAAAGGACTTAAATTACGATGGTAACTGGTGGCAGGGATATGATAGAAGAATTCCTCTTATAATCTATTCCAAAGGCATGTCAGGAAATGTAATACATTCTTATGGGGGACAGGTTGATTTTATGCCAACAATATCATACCTTATAGGAAATGAAGATAAATCCTATATGGATTATGCAATGGGCAGAGTACTGGTTAACACTAATAGAAATTCAACTATTGTTAAGACTGGTGATATAAAAGGAACGCCATCAAATGATGCAGAAAAGAAGCATGTAGAAGATAGCTACTCCATAGGTAGAAAATATATATTGAATGAATATTATAAGAGTCAGAGTAAAGTTAAGTAGGAGAATTTGAGAATATAAAATTTAGTATGAATTACTATTCCTTTTCAGTGGAATAGATATTGAAGTTCTACAGTCTTGAAAAATACTAGAAATAGTTTTAACTATTAAGTGTAGCTTTATTGATTTATATATTTTACTTTGAACTGGTATATGTAAATAGGGTTAACGTATGGAAACTAAATTTATACTTGTTTCATAATCATGGCTTATGATGATTACTAGGCAAGTATAAATTAAAAGTTGATCTGGGAAACATATAGAAAGCATTTATAGAAAGGAATTAATATTCCTAATATGAATGCTTTTTCTTTATATAATAAATACTTATGCAGTTAAAGAATTTATAAGATATAATAAAAGTAGGAAATGTAGTATTATTAATGAAGTAAATTAACGTATTTAGTTGAAATATAAAAATAATTTAGAAAATAGCATATAAATAAAGTATTTTAGATATATTTGGTTGAAATACCATCGGAAAAAAACTAAAATATATAATATATTAAAGGGATATGAGGTTGATATGATGAAAAAGGATAATTTCAATATTATGTCTGATATAAAAATTATAGAAGATCTAAAAGCTCAGCTCTTAGGAGTAATAGCTGAATTCTTTAGATTATTGACTAAAGGAAGCAATGTGGCACATGATGCTATATTGGAGTGTATTTCCGGGGCAATAATAATTTTGTATCTACTAGCAGATAAATTAGGCTATTCTTTTATCGAAGTAGATGAGGATATGAAGAAAAAAATAAAAATTGGCATCGTAGAGGGGGATAATATAGAACGGGATGGTAAAAATTTAAGTAGGCTGCATAGTCATCTTAAAGAAAGAACCTAACATTTGGAGGAAAAGATGAATAATAATAAACATACTGCAAGATCTACGGTAGAAGCTGGACTAATGTCTGTATTAGTATTTATATTGTTTCTAATTACAGCATACATTCCTGGTATAGGATCTCTAGGAAGCTTCATACTTCCAATACCTATAGCTTTACTGTATATAAGACATAACAGAGTTGTTGCTATATTGTGTATAGTAGTAAGTACTATATTGATAAGCATGTTTGTTGATCCTATGAGTGCTATATCATCAGTAGCGGTTTATGGCCTATCAGGATTAGCATTAGGATTCTCTGTGTCTAGGGGATTTAAAGCTACCTTTACTATGGTAATAACAAGTATAACTAACTTAATAGGATATCTTATAAGTTGGTATATAACCATATATGTTATTATGAATATAAATTTGACAAAGATGATTCAACAAATTATAGATCTTTTTAAGCAAAGTGCTGAGATGTCTAAGAGTATGGGAGTGAACTCTGCTAATAATCCATTATATGATCAGATTAAAAACTTAGATGTAAACTTCTTTCTGTTTATCATTCCTGGTACTGTTATAATGGTAGCTATAATTACGGCGATATTAAACTATATAGTAGCGCAGAAGCTTCTAAAGAACTTCAATATTAAACTTAGTCCAATAAGAGGCTTTAAAGAGTGGTATTTGGATAATAGAGTTGGAGCATTAATAATTGTTTTTGTTTGTATTGGAATAGTATTGCAATCTAAAAAAATATACATAGGCAATTATATCTATTCAAGTTCTATGTATATATTTAATTATGCCTTCGTTATAGTGGGGGCCGCTGTGACTTTTTACTATCTAACTGAGAAGTTTAATGTGAAAAAGGCGCTGGCTGGTGTTATATGTGGTTTCTTTGTTATTTCAGGATTTCAAGTCTTCCTCCTTTATGTTGGCTTAATAGACTTATTGATTGATATTAGAGGATTGGACCCAAATAGTCTTGGAAATGCCTTGAGGAGAAAGTTTTTTAATAAATAGCCTTGAGAGTAGCTTTAAGGGGGAGCCCATAGTATGAAAAATTCTAAGACAAAAAAATCGACTTATATGATTATAATAATTATTTGTATAATAATATCATTGATTATGTTATTTCAGGGATATAAAGATATTGCATATCTAATATTATTGATACCTATAGCTATTATAGTTTACCTATATGATACTGAAAAAAATAGCAATGATGAAAATACAAAGCCTAAAAACATAGATATAACTTATTTAATTGAAGACTTTGTAAGGGAAACTATGCTGATTCAGATATATGCTCTAGCTATAATAAAAGAAGATGGAGAACTGATCTGGCATAATAAGATGTTTGAGGATACCTTTGAATCCATTAACTATAACGGTGAACTAATATCCTCAATAGTTAGAGGGTTAGAAGTAGAAGAGGTAATAAGGTCTTCAAGTAAGATATCTCATAAATTAAAGTTAAATAAGAGGATTTATGAGGTTTATTCGAGAAATATAAAAATAAGAGATTTTGATGATATACATTTAGTTTATTTTAATGATATAACTAACATAACAGAAGCTACAAAAGAAAGTATAATGCTTATAGAAGTTGATAATCTCAGCGAAGTGGTAAAAATGACAGAAGAAAACAATGGTCCATTCCTTATCGCAGAAGTTGAGAAAACTATTAACTTATATGCACAAGCTTTGAATGCAATGATAAGAAAGTATGATAACAATAAATATGTGCTTTCTGTTCCTGATTATGGTATAGACTCTCAAATCTCAACTAAATTTGATATACTAGATAAGGTTAGAGAAATAAACTTAGGCAATAAGATGGAAGTTACCCTAAGCATAGGAGTTGGAAGAGGTGGAAGTTCTCCGTCTCAAAACCATGGCTATGCAATTACTGCTAAAGAACTGGCTCTTGGAAGAGGCGGTGATCAGGCGGTAGTGAAAAAAGGAGAAAAGATATTCTTCTTTGGTGGTAACAAGAAAGAGCTTGAGAAAAGAACAAGAGTAAGAGCTAGAGTTGTTAGTCATGCACTTAAAGACTTGATATACGAGAGCAGTAAGGTATATATAATGGGGCATAAGAACCCGGATATGGATTGCTTTGGTGCAGCAGTAGGTATAGCAGCGGTTGTAAGGCAGCTAGGAAAGCAGTGCAATATAGTACTTAACAATGATACTAGAGCTATAGATGGCTTTTTAGATAAAATAAAATTGATTAAAGAGTATGAAGGTGTGTTCATAGATTCGGAAGAAGCTGCTGAAAATATAGATGATGATACTTTACTTATAATAGTTGATGTCCATAGTAATGGATATGTTTTAGATAAGAATGTATTTGAGAAAAGTAAAAAGATTGTTATAATTGATCATCATAGAAGAAGTCCTGACTTTATAGAGGGGGCGCTGCTAACCTATATAGAGGTATATGCTTCATCTACATCAGAACTTGTAACTGAAATGGTTCAGTATATGCTGGATAAACCAAAGCTATATCAGCTTGAATCTGAATCACTTCTTGCTGGAATAGCTATGGATACGAAAAACTTTGTGTTTAAAACAGGTGTAAGAACCTTTGAAGCTGCCTCGTTCTTGAGAAGGGTTGGGGCAGACACAGTAGATATAAAAAGATTCTTTAGTAATGATCTAGAAAGTCATATACAAAAAGCAGAAACTATAAGATCTGCTGAGGTGGTAAATAATATAGCTATTGCCGTATGTCCACCAAATGTAACACAAACTGTCATAGCTGCACAGGTTGCGGATGATCTACTAAATATTACAGGTATTCAAGCCTCCTTTGTTTTTGTTAAAATAGATAGAGACATTCACATAAGCGGAAGATCCTTAGGTGAAGTCAATGTCCAAATTATTTTAGAATCCCTTGGAGGCGGTGGTCATATGACTATGGCAGGAGCTAAACTAACAGATGTAGCTATAGAAGACGCTAAAAACCTATTACAGAAAGCTATATCAGAAAATTTAAGGGAAGGTGAATAGAATGAAAGTTATTTTATTACAAGATGTTAAGAAGTTAGGTAAGAAGGGTGATGTTATAGAGGCATCAGATGGATATGCTAGAAATTATTTATTTCCTAGGAATCTAGCAGAACAAGCAAATGATTCAAATCTACATGTATTAAATGCTAAAAAAGAAACTGAGAGAAGAAAAAAACTAGCTGAGATAGAGGAAGCTCAAAAGTTAGCAGATGAGCTTAAAAATAAAGAAATAAAAATAGTAGCAAAAACAGGTGATAGTGGTAGATTATTTGGAGCTATAACTAGTAAAGACGTAGCTGAGCTTATAAAGAAACAATACAATGTGACAATCGATAAGAAAAAGATTGTAATGGATACATTGAAGCTAGCAGGATCTTATGATATAGAAGTTAAGTTGTATCCAGAAGTTAGCACTAAGATGAAGGTTGTTATTGCTCCACAAGAATAAGGAGGAGTCATAGTTTGAAATCACAAAATAATATAGATGTTTTAGAAGATATTTTTAAAAGTGGAATGACTTTAGATTCTCAAGTCAGTGTACTTTTTGAGGTTGCTAAAAATGTCCTTGATGAAGGTGCTGTTAGAGCTAGAACTGTAAGACATAAGTTAAATAAGTATGTTAAGTCTAATAATGTTTATGAAAGACTATACGCACTTAATAAAATAGTTTCAGATGGTAAAGGCTTAAAGGCTGTACCATCTGAAGCTAATCTTCATGAAGCCTTGGAAGATACTTATGGTTGGTTATCAGAAGAGCTAGCAAGAAAGTATATACAAAATAGGATCGAGGAGCAAGTCCAAGATGCTATAATGGAAAAGCAAGATAAATATATAGATGAAATGAAGCTAGGAATAATCAGAAAGCAAAAGGGTCCTGAAAATGCAAAGACCTTAAAAAAATATGCTCAGTTTGAAATGTTAGATGCTAAGGTTCCTAATAAAAACATAATGAGTTTAGTTAGACCTTCTTCTTTTGAAGAGGTTATAGGACAGGAAAGAGCTATAAAATCACTAATTTCTAAGTTAGCATCACCATATCCTCAACACATAATTCTATATGGACCTCCAGGTGTAGGTAAAACTACTGCTGCTAGATTAGCTCTAGAAGAAGCTAAGAAGCTTAGTTTTACACCATTCAATGATAAGTCTAATTTCATAGAAGTTGATGGTACAACCTTAAGATGGGATCCTAGAGAAATAACTAATCCTTTGCTTGGATCAGTTCATGACCCAATATATCAAGGAAGCAAAAGAGACTTAGCTGAGGTTGGTGTTCCAGAACCAAAACCAGGTTTAGTTACTGATGCACACGGTGGAGTATTGTTCATCGACGAAATAGGAGAACTAGATGATATACTTCAGAATAAGCTTTTGAAGGTACTAGAAGATAAGAGAGTAGAGTTCTCTTCTTCATACTATGATCCTGATGATGAAAACACACCAAAGTATATAAAGTACTTGTTTGAGAATGGAGCTCCAGCAGATTTTGTTCTTATTGGTGCAACTACAAGAGATCCAGGTGAGATTAATCCTGCACTTAGATCAAGATGTACAGAGGTATATTTTGAACCTCTTACTGTAACTGATATAAAGAAGATAATATTAGATGCTGCTGAAAAGCTTCAGGTTGAGCTTGAAGCTGGAGTAGAGGAATTAATATCAAGATATACTATAGAAGGTAGAAAAGCTGTAAACATACTTGCAGACGCTTATGGATATGCATTGTACAACTTCAAGGATAATGTACCTGAGAGAGTAACTGTTTCACTGAAAGATGTGGAAGAGGTAATCTCAATAGGTAGATACATACCTTATGAAAGAGTAGACAATCAATTAAAAGCAGAAGTAGGTCATATTTATGGACTAGGGGTTTCTGGATTCCTAGGCTCAACTTTAGAAATAGAAGCCACTGTTTTTGAAGCTAAGGATAAAGGAGCTGGACAGGTTAGATTTAACGAAACTGCTGGTTCAATGGCTAAGGATTCAGTATTTAATGCAGCTTCTGTAATAAGAAAGCTAACTGATAAAGACATTAAAGATTATGACATACATGTTAATGTAATTGGTGGAGGAAACATTGATGGACCTTCAGCAGGTGCAGCTATAACAGTATGTATAATAAGTGCTCTTTTAAATAAGCCTATTAGACAAGATGTAGCCGTTACTGGAGAAATATCTCTTAGAGGAAAGGTAAAGCCTGTAGGAGGAATCTTTGAAAAGGTATATGGAGCTAGAAGAAAAGGTATTAAGCTAGTTGTAGTTCCTAAGGATAATGAAAAAGAAGTTCCTATGGGATTAACTGATATAGAGGTTAAAGCTGTAGAAACTATTGAATCACTTATGGAAATAGTGTTTGAAGCATAAGAAGCCAAGAGGCTGTCCATAATGTATATAAGAATGCATTATGGTCAGCCTCATTTTAGTTTATGAAAACAGGTTTTTGTTTTTTTCATAAATCTATTGATTAATTATAAAAAAGATTTCATAATATTATATGCAAATATAATGGAGAAGGAGCGAATCATATGGAAAATACACCTATCATGAGGAGTTTACCACAGAGTATAGAAGCTGAACAATCAGTTCTTGGCTCTATGATAATCGATAGGCAAGCAATTGCTCAGGCAGCAGAAGCATTGACACCAGATGACTTTTATAGAGAAGCTCATAAGGTTATATTTTTAAGCATATCTGAGATGATTCAAAAAGATCAACCTGTTGATTTGGTGACTCTGTTAGAATATTTGAAGGCAACAGATAGATTAGAAAAAGCAGGAGGAATGACTTATGTAACTGAAATAAGTGGGTCTGTTCCGACTACTGCTAATCTGAGCTCTTATATAAAGATAGTATCAGAGAAGGCTACTTTAAGAAAATTAATAAGATCTTCTACTGAAATAATAGAAGACTGCTATAACAGCCAAGATGATGTGGAAAAAGTAGTAGATTCCGCTGAAAAGAGAGTATTTGAAATAGGGGAAAAAAGAAATACTGGAGACTTTGAATCGTTAAGTGCAATTCTTGAAAGAGGTTTCGCAGAGATTGAAAGACTTTTCAACAATAAGGGCTCTTTAACTGGAGTTCCATCAGGCTTCGTAGATCTAGATACTAAAACTTCAGGTTTCCAAAGAGGAGACATGGTTCTAATAGCAGCAAGACCATCAATGGGAAAGACTACCTTTGCACTTAACATCTGTGAAAATGCTGCGCTTAGAGAAGGTAAAAGTGTAGTAATATTTTCTCTAGAAATGCCTAAGGAGCAGTTAGCTTATAAGCTTTTATGTTCTGAAGCAAACGTAGATATGGTTAGTCTTAGAACAGGTAATCTAGAAGATAAGGACTGGGAGAACATCGCTAGAGCAGCTGGTCCATTGTCTGCAGCTAAGATATATATAGATGATACTGCTGGTGTAACTGTAATGGAAATGAGATCTAAGTGTAGAAGACTTAAGATGGAATATGGTATAGACTTAATAATGATAGATTACCTTCAACTTATGAGTGGTAGCAGTTCATCAGATGGAAACAGACAACAAGAAGTTTCTGAAATATCTAGAAGTATAAAGGCTTTAGCAAAGGAAATGCAATGTCCTGTTATAGCATTATCTCAGTTGTCCCGTGCCCCTGAGCAAAGAGCTGACCATAGACCTATGCTATCTGACCTTAGAGAATCAGGTTCTATAGAGCAGGATGCTGACTTAGTTATGTTCTTGTATAGAGATGAATACTATAACAAGGAGACTGAAGATAAAAATATTGGTGAATGTATAATTGCTAAGCACAGAAATGGTGAAGTTGGTACAGTTAAGCTAGCATGGTTAGGACAATACAGTAAGTTTGGTAATCTTGATGTGGTACATTAATGAGAAATATGAAGAGTTTTATGGTAAATAAAAACGAGAGGTGAATAACAATTATGGAATGTGACGGGCATAGTTGCTTAAAACACATTAAAAAACTAAATACTAAGAAGTAGAAGGAAGCAACTAAAGGTGTACAACTTCTGTTTGAACAATTAAGGTTTCAAATATGCAGTGGTACAGCTATAAGTCACTAATAAATGTTATTAACTTATATGCCTTCCTTCTACATGAGGAGGAAAGGTAAAAATGAAGACTTTCAACAAGGAAGAATTAAAGGAATTATTATTAACACAAGAACCTAATACTTTAGAGGAAATATTTGAAGAAATACATCCAGTAGATATATTAGATGCCTTAAGAGACTTAGAGGATGATAAATATATTATATTAAAAAAGCTTCCAAACTGGCTTGTTGCAGATATATTTGAGGAAATGGATGAGGATGAACAACAAGAAGCCTTAAATATTTTCTCGGAAATAGATCAGTTTAAGATAATAAATGAGATGAGCTCCGATGAAATAACGGACCTTCTTGGTAATCTAGAGCCAGATAGGGTAGATAGATTCTTAGGTAATATAGACAAAGAAGAGGCTGAAGAGGTTAAGGAACTACTTACCTATGAAGAAGATACCGCTGGTGGTATCATGGCCACAGAGTTTATAGCAATAAAAGAAGGAATGACAGTAATAGATACCTTAGGCTATCTACAAACCACTGGACTGGATGCTGAGACTGTTTATTATTTATATGTATTAGACAGTAATGAAGTATTGACTGGGATATTATCTTTAAGAGACTTAGTTACAGCTACCTTTGACACAAGGATAAGCGATATAATGACAACCAGTGTAAAGAGCATACCGGTTAATATGGACCAGGAGGAAGTTGCTAATATATTTCAAAAGTACGGATTCCAAGCTATGCCAGTTGTTGATAGCCTAGGAGAGATGCTTGGAGTAATAACCTTTGATGATATCATAGATATAGTAAGAGAAGAGGATAATGAAGATATTTATCGTCTAGGAGGTCTTAGTGAAGGGGAAGCAGTAGATGGTCCAGTAATTGACTCAGTAAAGAGCAGACTTCCATGGCTTCTAGTAAACCTAGTTACCGCTATAATAGCAGGTGCTACAGTAGGACTATTCAGTTCTACTATTGACAAGTTAGTAATACTAGCTACCTTTAATCCAATAATAGCAGGTATGGGTGGTAATGCGGGAACTCAGAGTCTTACTCTTATAGTTAGAGGTATAGCTTTAGGAGAACTTAGTAAGGAAAATGCTAAGCGAGTATTTTTGAAAGAAGTTATAGCAGGCTTGATCAATGGTATTGCTATTGGAGTTGTAGTAGCTATACTTGGTTTAATCTGGGCTAACAAGCCAATATTCGGTTTAGTTGTGGGAGTAGCTATGATATTAAATATGTCTTTAGCAACCATAGTAGGATATTTAGTTCCTGTTACGCTAAAGAAGCTAAATGTAGATCCAGCACTTGCTTCAGCTGTATTTGTTACAACCTTTACTGATGTTTGCGGATTCTTCTTCTTCTTAGGATTGGCTACAATGTTCCTTAAGTACTTGATGTAGTTTTTAGATATATTTAAGAATGTTGTTTATAGTAAAACTTTATATTATATAGATTTATAAAAAAGACATCCTATTTTAGATAAAGTAGGGTGTCTTTTTACTATGTTTAGAAATGCTGCTTTACAGAGCCTCATTATTAAATTATTGATATTTAGATATTTTAATTTTCAAACAGGATTTTGAAAAATCCATAAAACTTATATTAGCACTAGCCTCTCGTATGTAAACGCCTCGTCTAAAATAATCCCAATGACTATTATTGCAATTGGTCCTGAGCTCTTTAGGAATAAATTTAAGTTTCTTCACATTTATAGTAAGCACATTTGCTATATACTCCAATTTTATATTTTTCTTTTTTACACCGGGCAGATAAGCAGAAACAAAATAGAATTCACCATTCTCATATACGTCTAAATCAATACAGTGACTTGTAGGTACTAAATTAATAGAATTTTTATTAAAAACTTCATCAAAGAGAATTTTAAAGAAGGTGTTGCTTTCCATGAACTGACCGGAGTCTATAAAGTTCAAACTTGTCAAAGAGCTCGCCTCCTTATTTTTGTTGTGTAAAAAAATGTGGTTTACATTGAGCTATGGACTTCTTAAAAGCATACAAAGTATAAAAAAGATAAATTATATCACCTGCCAGATTTTTTAAAAGTAAATTCTGAAAATGTATATTGTTTATAAAGCAAGGGATTCATCTTTGATTAGTTTATGATTAATATAAAATTATATATTGAAGGATTGTTGGGCAAGTATATAGATAATATAAGCCGAGCATAATATTTCTAATATGGGTAGTATAGATTAAGTTGATTTCAACTTATAAATATAGAATTATAGAGATTTATTATAATTTTGTTATTGGGTATAATTAGTATAATAAGAATTATAAAATATTTTTTCAAAACTAAAATTTTATATAAAATTATATATAAGCAACTGTGCTATTCTTATAAAATAATAAAGCTTAGATTTTACTAATATTCAAGGGTAAAGATCCATAACTATAGGATTCAGTGAAGAAGTTACTTAAGAAATTTTGTATATATGTGATTATGCTTTTATGTAATGTATAGAAGTTTCAATTGAGCTTTAACTTTCGATAGGAATACTTTATTAAAACTTAATAGTTGAAGTTGGATAACTAC
Source organism: Clostridium sp. C8-1-8 (assembly GCF_009928445.1). Lineage (GTDB taxonomy): Bacteria > Bacillota > Clostridia > Clostridiales > Clostridiaceae > Clostridium_AR. The sequence goes on from NZ_JAABNO010000034.1 coordinate 41,755, forward strand.
ATTAGAAATATGAGAGGTGATAAAGTGGATAAATATATTATGTCATTAGATCAAGGAACTACTAGTTCTAGGTGCATCATATTTGATAAAGAAGGAAATATACAATCAATAGGTCAGAAAGAGTTTAAGCAAATATATCCCAAGGCTGGATGGGTGGAACATGATCCTATGGAAATATGGTCTACCCAATATGGAGTGGCTATTGAGGCTATGGCTAAAATAGGTATACAGGCTTCTCAAGTTGCTGCGATAGGGATAACGAATCAAAGAGAGACGACTATAGTATGGGATAAAAATACTGGAGTTCCTATATATAATGCCATAGTATGGCAGTGTAAAAGAACTGCAGAGTATTGCGATGAAATTAAGTTTAGAGGTTACGAAGATAAGATAATAAGTAAAACTGGTCTCAAGGTGGATTCCTACTTTTCAGCTTCTAAGATTGCATGGATACTGGACAATGTAGAAGGCGCTAGAGAAAAGGCTGAAGAGGGCAATTTACTTTTTGGAACAGTGGATTCTTGGCTTATATGGAAGCTTACAAATGGAGCTGTACACGTAACAGACTATTCAAATGCATCAAGAACCTTACTATATAATATATATGACTTATGTTGGGATAAGGAGCTTCTAGAGTTGTTTAATATCCCTAAAAGTATGATGCCTGAGGTAAGAAGCTCAAGTGGATTGTTTGCCACTACAAGTGAGAGACTGTTTGGTGGTGAGATTCCAATATGCGGAGTAGCAGGAGATCAGCAATCAGCTTTATTTGGACAAACTTGCTATGAAGAAGGAACAGTAAAGAATACTTATGGAACAGGGTGCTTTATGCTTATGAACACTGGAAAGAAGCCAGTGAAGTCACAGAAGGGACTGCTTACTACCATAGCTTGGGGAATTGACGGAGAGGTAACCTATGCTTTAGAAGGAAGCGTTTTTGTAGCTGGAGCGGCAGTGCAATGGCTTAGGGATGAGATGAAGCTTATAAATTCATCTAAGGAATCTGAGGACTATGCATGGGTAGTAGAGGATACAAATGGAGTTTATTTTATTCCTGCCTTTGTGGGCTTAGGAGCTCCATATTGGGATCAGTATGCTAGAGGTATGATAACAGGCTTGACTAGAGGCGCTAAAAAGGAGCATATAATACGATCAGTATTAGAGTCTATAGCTTATCAAACCTATGATATACTAAAAGCAATGGAAGAAGACTCAAATATAAAACTAAGAGCTTTAAAGGTTGATGGAGGTGCATCTTCTAATAACTTTTTAATGCAGTTCCAAGCTGATTTAATAGATACTAAGGTATATAGACCAAAGGTAATAGAAACTACAGCCTTAGGCGCTGCATACTTAGCAGGACTTTCCGTTGGCTACTGGAGAGATATAGAAGATATAAAAACTAATTGGAAGGTAGGCAAGGAATTCAATCCATGTATGAGTGAAGAAAGAAGAGAAAGCTTTTTAAAGGGCTGGAATAAAGCGGTTAAGAAGGCCTTAACTGAAAATTGTGGCGAATAGCTAATTGATTATAAGCATAAGCTATGATTTAATTTCAACTACAATGAAGCATTGAGTGATAAAATAAGGTTTAATTTATATTTAATGAGGTGAAGGCATATGGATAAAAAGTTAGGATTTATTGGTTGTGGCAACATGGGAGCAGCAATGGTTGGTGGCATTATTAATTCTGGAATTGTCTCAAAGGAGAATATAATAGCTTCAACTAAAACTAAGAGCTCCTCTGAAGCTCTAGAAAGTAAGTTTGGTATAAGAACTACCACTGATAATAAGAAAATAGCTGAAGAGGCAGATATAATATTCTTAGCTGTAAAGCCATTCATGTATGAGGCTGTAATTGAAGAAATAAGAGATTTAATTAAAAAGGATGCTATAGTAGTTACAATTGCTGCAGGAATCGAGATAGATAAGGTTAAAGCTTGGTTTAACAGAGACATAAAGCTTATAAAAACTATGCCTAATACACCTGCTTTGGTAGGAGAAGGAATGAGTGCTATATGCCCATCTGATAATGTACCACAGGAGGAACTTGAATACATAATAAGCATATTCAATTCCTTTGGAAAAACTGAAATTCTAGGAGAAAGTGATTTTCATGGATTCATAGCTCTTTGTGGATCATCTCCAGCCTATGTATTTATGTTTATAGAAGCCATGGGGGATGCTGCAGTTAAGATGGGAATACCAAGAAAGAAGGCCTATAGGCTTGCAGCTCAAGCGGTTTTAGGTTCAGCTAAGATGGTATTAGAGACAGAAAAACATCCTGGGGAACTTAAAGATATGGTTTGTTCACCAAGAGGTACGACAATAGAGGCGGTAATAGAGCTTGAAAAGAGTGGGATGAGATCGTCTATAATAAAAGCTATGGAAAAGTGTGAAGAAAAGTCTAAGAATATGTAATATTAAAAAAGCTCTGTTAAAGTACTGTGTTGAAATTAAGTGGTCAGTCATCTGATGCTTAGATGAGCTTGCGCTAATTACTCACTCATATAGCACCTCTTTCATGACCACTTAATTTCAACAATATTATTAAACATAATCGAAAAATAATGATTAATATTTGAAAAGCCTGAAGTATGCTATTTTGTACTTCGGGCTTTTTTATTACTTTAGCATTTAAAGAAAATCACCTGCTAAGGGTGTGTTCCTGACTCTTTAAGAAAGTACAATTTTTTCTGGCTATCCCAGGTAACCTTAAGATTGTAGGTCAGCTTTTTATTATATGCAGTAAAAAGTAAAAACTATTAATCTGTAAAACTTGAGGATAAACTGTGAGGCATCATTAAAAAGTGCTACCTTGGTAGTTATTATAGGAATAAGTTAATAAATAGTATTAGTTGATATAAATTATCATTTACAATAAGTGAATTTTGATATATCATAATTAGAGAAAAACAACTAAAAAATTAGTTTATTCAGTATAGGTGGTTATCAATATGAAAATAACTCCTACACTTACATATAAGATCAAGTAAAAAATATGTGTTTGTTGAAAAGGTTTGGCTCTTTTAAAGACAGTCAAAAGTTTTAATTATAATGAGGTGATTTATTTGAGTAAGTATAGAGTTCTTCTATATTATAAATTTGTAAATATCGAAAATAGTGAGGATTATACTAAAGAGCATCTGAAGCTATGTAAAAGCATTGGGCTTAAGGGAAGAATACTTATTGCTGACGAGGGAATCAATGGTACTGTTTCAGGAACGGTAGGGCAGACAGAAGCATACATGAATGCTTTAAAAGCTGACCCTAGATTTGAAGATATGGTGTACAAGATAGACGAAGTAGATGAACATGCCTTTAAGAAGATGTATGTTAGACATAAAAACAGCATAATAACATTACTTCCTGAAGATGATGTTAATCCTAATGAGAAGGTAGGAAAGTACTTAAAGCCAAAGGAATTCTATGAAATGCTTCAAAGAGATGACGTTATAGTTGTGGATGGAAGAAATGATTATGAATATGATATCGGACACTTTAGAGGAGCTATAAGACCAGAAGTAAATAATTTCAAGGAATTCCCAGAGTGGATAGATGAAAATCTATCAGAGTATAAGGACAAGAAGATCCTTACTTACTGTACAGGTGGAATAAGATGTGAAAAGCTTACTGGTGTATTTTTAGAGCATGGCTTTGATGATGTATATCATCTTGAAGGTGGTATTGTAACTTACGGTAAGGATCCTGAAGTAAAGGGAAGACTTTGGGATGGTAGATGCTATGTGTTTGATGAGAGAATTTCTGTTAAGATAAATAATACAGAAGAGGATACTGTTATATCTAAATGTGATCACTGTGGAGAAGAGTCTTATAGATATATAAATTGTACAAATGACGACTGTCATAAGCAGCATATATGTTGTGAGAAGTGTGAAGTTGAGCAGGAAGGATTCTGTTCTGATAGTTGCAGACAGTATATAATAGAGCACCCTGAAAGAGATGCAAGACTTAGACTTAAGGAAAAAGCTAAGATGTATGAAAGATATAATCAAAATCACGAAAAGTCAAAAGAAGTTATAAATAAGCTTCAGAAAAATAATATAATATAAAAAGAATACTATTAAAGCCTTATCCATTTGTATGGGTAGGGCTTTAGTACTTTATTATAGGGGGAGAAAAGTAAAACTTAACTTGTAGGATTTGTTATAAGCAGTTTTTTTAGTCTACATTAAACTACCGGGTATCAAGACTGCATAAGGTGGCAGAGCAGTAGCTCTTATAAAGTTTCAGATTTAAGAATAGCTTAAAATTATAGTTTTAAGGAGTATATAGGGTTCACAGCTCGAAGTTTAAGTTATACTCATCGATAAAGTCTTGTAAAATCTATTGTAAGTAAAAAATCATAACTTAAAGCTTGATATTGTAATCCTATATAGAGTTTTTAACTCAACTATTAATTTATACATGCGCGAAAATCAGCAAAAGCCACGATTTTCTAGCAGGTACAAATTAAGTTTGGATATAGGGACTCCTTATTAAGAAATTATATTAAAATTTGTGTTAATAATTTTATATAGAATATTAAAATATAAAAAGCTTAAAAAAGTTTAAAAACTATATTGACAAAAGCTGTTTTAAGATATAAACTATAGATAGTGATAATCATTCTCAAAGAAAACTTCTTAGTAAGATAGATGCATTTACTGGGCAAAATAATTGCATCAAAGTTACAAATTAGTTGAGACTGGTTTTCGAAGGCAAACACACACATAGCATTAACCAAATAGACTCCTCTTAATATTATTTGATGACTGCGGAGAGGCTATCCTTAATTGGATAGCCTCTTTTGCGTTTCTTATATTTATTAAGTTTTTAGCTGTTTTATAATCATATCTCAGAAGAGGCAGATGTATAGGCAATGGAATAAAGTAATTTGATTTAGTGGATTGCTTATGAATATTTTTTTATTAGCTAGCAGATTATATTTAACATGAGCTGCTTAAGATTAAAGTAAAAGGTTTGGACGGTTTTAATCAAGAGTAAGATAGCAAAAAGTAGTATACTGTCTGAACCTTTTTGAAGATCCTCAAAAAAACTATTATTAAACTAATATTAAAGGAGCTGATAATATGAGTAAAAACAGTCAAAAGTCTAAAAATCAAAGTATGGCTGATAAAAGTGAGCAATCTAGATCCTCTCAAACAGGATTTTTGAATAGAGGAAATAGCGGGTTAAATCAGGAAAATCAGAATACTAAAAATAAAAGATAGTATACTAAGGAATATGGACAGAAAAGTCACTGAAGGTAACTTCAGTGACTTTTTTACTATGCCTTCTATAAATCCATATTTATGCTATAATATAAAAAACAGGAGGTGTTATTATGGGTGGAATTACTGCTGATAATATAATATTGTTATTGGTTGCAGTAGTACTTTTGTATTTAGTATTCAAGTTTATAAAGGGCGTAATAAAAACTATTATCGTTATTATTTTAATTCTTACCTTGGGAGTAAGTGCCTACAACATATTTATAGCAAAGAAATCTGTTGCTGATGAGGTAAACAGATATAAAACAGATTATTCGTATTTTAATAATGTCAAAGATATATCATCTGAGGCAAAGCAAGCAATTAATGATATTGAAGCAAATAAAAATATTGATCAAAATATAAACAAGCTATCAGAATTAAAGACTAAGGCTAGTACACTAAATCATAGCAGTGAGTTAAATGGGTTCCATGAAAGATATATAAATACTTTTGATGGAATCATACTTGGGTGTAAGGGATATAGCACAGCTAAACAAGCAGGTGAAGAGGGGAAAAAGCTCAATGACCTTGCAAAGAATTTGGACATGAGTCTTAAGGATATAGTTGTGACCAAGTAGCTATAATTTTATAAATAAGTATTTGATTTATTTTATTATTGGATATTAATTATAGGTTTGTTCATAATTGCTAAATGCAGATTATGAATAGGCCTATTTTTTATTTCTAAAAAAGTGAGGATTTTCTTGATAGCTAAACCTACTAATATCAAGAGTTTATCACAGTTATTTAGTGGCATAGTAAAAGAGAAGTAGTATTAGCCGGCCACATTTTTCTCATATGGATTGGCAAAGATAGATGATTAAAAAGGCTAATGGGCAAGGTGGCATCAGAGACTTTTTTACTTTATAAAAAGTTTTTTATTATATTAGCTTATATTATTGACCAATATATAGAGAGATAGATTTTGATAAATATAATTTTATTAGTAAGCTGTGAGTCTATCATCAAAGATTATGAGTTTAGTTTTATAATTTTTTATAGATAATATAAAAATATTAAAGCAATAAATACGAATTATAAAATTATAATATTTTAAAATATTCGTAACTTCCATTGACCTAGCATATTTACTTTGATACTATGTTAGGTGGGAATTTAAATTATATTTAATTTCCTATGTTTGAAGTTAAATTAAGTTTTAGACATATAAGACATGACAATAATGAATGAGTGTAACCAAGTAAACTGATGTATTTAAGGAGGAAGGGTTATGTCAGCATTTATAGTTTTAGGAGCTCAATGGGGCGATGAAGGAAAAGGAAAGATGACTGATTATTTGGCTGAAGAAGCTGATGTTGTAGTTAGATTTCAAGGTGGAAATAACGCAGGTCATACAGTTGAGGTTGAAGATAAACAATATAAGTTACATCTAATACCATCAGGTGTGCTTTATGATACAAAGTTAAATATAATTGGTAATGGTGTTGTTGTTGATCCAAAGGCTTTATTTGAAGAAATAGATTATCTTGAAGGTTTAGGCGTAAAAGTGACTCCAGAAAAGCTTATGATAAGTGATAGAGCTCATCTTATAATGCCATATCATAGAGTTTTAGATAAGTTAAAGGAACAAGCAAGAGGTAAGAATGATATAGGTACAACTGGTAAGGGTATAGGACCTTGCTATACAGATAAATTTGAGAGAAGTGGAATAAGAGTTTGCGATCTTCTTCATAAAGAAGTATTTATAGAAAAGCTAAAGGTAAATGTTGAAGCAAAGAATGAGTATATTACAAATGTACTTCATGGCGAAGCTTTAAGTTTTGAAGAAATATACAATGATTATATTGCTTATGAAGAAAGGTTAAGACCTTATGTACAAGATACATCAGTAAAGGTGTATGAGGCTATAAAGAGCAATAAGCAAGTACTATTTGAAGGTGCACAAGGTATGCTTCTTGATATTGATTATGGAACATATCCATATGTTACATCATCAAATACAACTGCAGGAGGAGTATCAAACGGAGTTGGTGTAGGGCCTACAATGATAACTAATGCTGTAGGTATTGCTAAGGCTTACACAACAAGAGTTGGTAAGGGACCATTCCCAACTGAGTTGGAAAATGAAACTGGTGATTGGATAAGAGAAAAAGGCCGTGAGTTTGGAGTAACTACTGGTAGAGCTAGAAGATGTGGTTGGTTAGACTTAGTCATCCTAAAGACAACAGTAAGAGTTTGTGGTTTAACATCTTTAGCAGTAACAAAGATAGATACTTTAGCAGGTTTAGAAAAAATAAAGGTTTGTGTTGGTTATAAATTCAATGGCACAATCATTGATTACTTCCCAGCTAGCCTTGAAGACTTAGCTAAGTGTGAGCCAGTTTATGAAGAGTTTGATGGATGGGATGAATCTGTTGCTGATGCTAGAAGCTACGACGAAATACCTGAAAATGCAAAGAAATATCTTAAGAGAATAGAAGAAATAACTGATACTAAGATATCAATAGTTTCTGTTGGTCCTAGAAGAGATCAAACAATGAGAATCGCTGAACTATAAGATTAGAATTATATATAATAGTAAGAGGAGTGTAAATCCATTGAATAATGGTTTTATAGTCCTCTATTTCTCTATGCAATATATCAACTGATTGTTTAGGTTAGCTTCTAGTAAACATATTTTTGTAGCAATATTATTGAAGCGGTAAACAGCTATCTAACATGGTTATATATCAGTGAGTTTGCTAGTTATAGTAAAAAAATTATAAAATATTATTAATTTATAGATGGTAACATTGGTTACTGAATTTATAAATTTTTTATTATAAAATGTAGTTACAGGGTGATTAAAAAATCACTTTAAGTAATGAATTGGCTAAGCTTACATTTAAATCCGACCATTTTGGTTGAATTTATATAAATAATTTAGTATAATAATTAAAGTAAGCTTGTAACATAAAATAATTAAAAAAGTGAGGGTGATAGTAATGGTTACTAAGGACATGACTATAGGTGAAGTTGTTAGAACATATCCAGAAAAAGCAGAAGTTTTAATGAGCTTCGGAATGGGTTGTGTAGGATGCCCATCAGCTCAAGCAGAAACTATTGAAGAAGCTGCTTTAGTACATGGATTAAACCTTGACGAATTAGTTGTTGCTTTAAATAAGTAATATATTTTAGAAACTTTGAAAAGACGCCGGATTTTGTGGCGTCTTTATTTTTTATTGTTTAGGAAATAAGAAGTCCGCTTCATCGAATTTTTTATTGTCTATGAATATTCAAATGTAGGGGAGATTTAGTGACTTTTTCACTGTTAACAAAATTGTTATATTTCAAACATACAATGAAGTGGTAAAATTATACTAAGTGAAAATCGTTATATAAATATTTACGTAACAGGAGGAGTTTATGCTGGAGAAATTTGAGAAGGAATACGAAATAAACTATCATGATGTAGCATGGAATCTAAAAGCATCTATTTCAACTATTGTAAACTTATTATGTGATATAGGATTTAGACAGTCTCAGAGCTTAGGATCTGGCATTAAGGACATGATGGAAGATAAGCAGTCCTGGGTCTTTTACAAATACGATATAGAGGTTTACAGATATCCTGATATAGAAGAAAAAATAAAGGTAATTACAGAACCTATAGGGTTTAGAAAGTTTTATGCATATAGAAAGTATATTGTATTAGATAGTGAAGGAAATGTGATAATTGAAGGAAAGAGCATATTTTTCTTTATTGATCTAGAAAGAAGGCGTGCAATTAGAATACCTGAAGAGCAATATAAGCTATATGGTGTAGAAGAAGATCTAAAATATTCTGTAGATATTGAAGATATAAAACCTCTTAAGGAGTATGAATTTGATAAAACCTTTAGAGTAAGATATGGGGATATAGACTCTAATCTTCATGTGAATAATGTTAAATATATAGAGTGGGCAGTAGAAAGCTTACCAATGGAAGTGATAAAGAGTCGAACAATGAAAAGAATTATTGTAAACTTCCTTAAGGAAACCACATTTGGACATGAGATAACATCATCAAGTAGTATAAATAATAATAGCAATGAAATAGAAACTTCACATAAGATATCTGATGAAGAGGGGAAGGTTCTAGCTACAGTTAAATGTATATGGGATTAAGGTTGGGAGCTAAAATTGAAGTTTATTCTGCAAACTATTCTGAGCTTTGAGAGGAATAGTTACAGTAAAAAAAGTTCGCTGGAGAAGGTTTATTCAGCGAACATTTTTTGTTTTTTGGCAAGTATATTTTAGATAAAGTTTTTTATAACTATGTTTTGATGTTTTAAATGTGTATATGGGACAGGCGATAAAAAAGAAAAATTACATCTCCTGATGGATTTTCCTTATATTAATAAAAAGTGCATAGGTCCAAAAAACAATAATTATCTATCAGCTGAGGCTGCGCTCTTACCTGCTAAAAAGCCAGAACTCCATGCCCATTGAAGATTATAGCCTCCACAATCTCCATCTACGTCTAATATTTCTCCACAGAAGTATAAGTTCTTAACTAGATTAGATTGGAGAGTCTTATGATCTACATCCTTAGTATTGACACCGCCTGCAGTTACTTGAGCACCGTCGAAGCCATTAGTACCTACGCATTTGAAGGTCCAATTTTTTAGAAGATTGATTATATTACTTTTTTCTTTCCATTCTAAGCTATAACAAGGTTTATGAATATCTTGTATGCCTGCTTCCTTTAGTAAAATAGGAGCTAGCTTCTTGTTTATAACCCCTATAAAGGATTCTAGTACAGTTCTATGTGATACCATGGCCCAATGAGCTTCAAAGAAATTATGTAAATCATCAATTGATCTTCCAGGCATCATATCAATGGATATAGCTACATTTTTATATTTAGATAATTCATAAGAAGCTATCCTTGATAATTGTAGAATAGGAGGACCAGATATGCCATAGTCAGTGAACAATATCTCTCCAAATTCCTTTCTCATAGAAGTGCCGTTTACTATAACTTCGCCAAAGCCGTCAAACTTGATACCAGAAAGTCCTTTTAAGCTTTTATGTTCTAACTTAAGTTGAATTAATGCAGGAATAGGTTCAATTATTTTGTGACCTAAGTTAGCGGCTAAGTTATAACCTGAACCATCAGATCCAGTTTTTTGCGCTGATTTTCCTCCACAGGCTAAAATAACTTTTCCACAGCTTATATTATCTAAAGAAGCATCTTGTGTGGATAACTTAAAGATGTTTCCACTGTGGATAATTTTTTTTACTTTAAATGAGTTATACACAGGGATATTTCTATCTTCAACTGCAAATCTTAAAATATCCACAACCGATGAGGCTTGAAGTGACTGTGGATACATTTTTCCTTTTTCTAGTTCCACAATAGGAAGGCCTAATGAAAGAAAAAGATTCTTTGTTTCCTCTATAGAAAAGTTATTGAGGCAATAATTAAAGAAACCAGGATTTTCACTATGATAATTTTCAAATGGAAAACCGATGAGTGAGTTTGTTATATTACAACGTCCATTTCCAGTAGTTAAGATTTTCTTTCCAACTCTATCAGTACCTTCAACAATAGCTACATCAGCTCCATAATCCTTTGCAGCTATAGCAGCTATAAGACCAGATGCGCCACCACCTATTACAACTACTTCATGATGCTTTTGAGTCATTTTATTATCTCCTTTGTTTATGATTATTAAGCCGTACTATTTTTAAATATATGCTATGTTTCAACATGCACTTTAATATTGCTTAAGTAAAAAATACTTATAAATTTTAAATACAAAAAGCCCCTGAAGCCTTTCATAAATCCATATGAGGAAAAGCCGTCATGCAACTAAGTTTTATTTTTTCATATCCTATAAGTTTCTACTAAAACCTTGAAATGAATAATTTTGCATATGTAATAGATTATAATTTCATATGCAGTGAAAAAATATATACTGACTAAAGTTTAACCTCATATTAAGGTAACATTAGGACATAAATAAATTCTACCATAGTAATATATATTTTAAAGTTTTTCATACTGTAATCAAAAAAAGATTTTATTTTAATTATAGGTTATTAAATCATTTTTAAACTACTTTTACTATTTTGATTAATTATAAAAATTAAGAGTTGAGGATAACCTATATATGTTACTAGATTAATAAGCTTACTATAAAGTCATTAGTTTTGTAGTCTTATTTATGGCTAATAGCAGATATATATTAAAAGTCTTTAAAAGCTTATTGATTATTTTTATATAGTCCTAAGGGACTTAGTGTGAATATTTATATATTATATACTATATGAGATAAGGAGTGGATAAAATGGATGCAAAGGATTTTATGGATTATGATAACTGGGTAGTAGTTGGGGATGTTGAAAATAATGATAAGTATGCATCTAAGATCTTAGCTAAGTTTAGCGACCATGGATATAATGTCAGCGGTGTAAATCCTAGATCTACAGTTGAATATGGCTATAAGAGTATAAAAGAAGTTCCTTATGAAGTTGAGGCTATTGATTTGTGCATAAATCCTAAGAGTGGAATTGAGGTAATAAAAGAGGCAAAAGACCTTGGTATAAAGCATGTTTTAATTCAACCAGGAGCAGAAAGTCCTGAAATATTAAATTATTGCAAGGATAATGGTATCGAAGCAGTTGAGGGATGTGCGTTGGTAGCTTTAAGCTAGTATATAAAAGCATATCCAGGGCAATATACTCTTAAAATGGCCAAATAAAAAATAAGGAGTTGAATAACCGTTGATTAACTGATTTCTTTAAGAGAATGATGTTAATATGTAGGGTAAAGCATATCCGAATTTACGCCTTTGGAGTGCCGGGCCAAACGATAAGAATTACTAATTAATTATCGGGCACAGTGAAGAAGGAAGCAAACAAAGCTCTTATGGAGCTCTATAAGTTTTGCATAACGGTATATTTATGGATGATAATAAGCACAGACAAAAAGATAGACCAAAAAGCAATGCAGAGCTAAGAAAAATGTTTCCAAAAGAAGGAGCATATATAGGGGAGAAAAATAAGGGCAAGGGAGACTTCCAGGATAGACATAAAGATCATAGTGGTCAATATTAATTTTAATATATAGATTTTAATATGAAGTGGTACGTCTAAAGATGAACCACTTCAACTTGAAAAGTATTTTTAAAGCTCCTCTGGATTCTGAGAGGAGAATTAAAAATGTAAATTTTAATATGAAGTGGTACGTCTATATAAAGATGGACCACTTTAATCTGAAAACTACTTTAAAACTCTTCTATATTTGGAGAGTGAAACTTAAAGACATAAAACTAAAATTTTTAAAATACAAATTAGATACTGAAGTTGATGTTTTCATAAATTAAACTGATTTAATATGGTATAAAGTGGCTGTAAAACAGCAATTTGACTATAAAAATAAAGCTATAAAAAGTAATCCTAAGCAATCATTTGATAAATATGCGTAATTAAATTTAAAAGATAAATTTAAATTTTTTTAAAAAAGTGTTGACACTTAGTCTTATTTTTTGTAATATATCTATTGTTGGGTCGTGAAAACGACAAATAAATTAATGATTAAAACTTAATATGGCTCCTTGGTCAAGCGGTCAAGACACCACCCTTTCACGGTGGTAACAGGGGTTC
>NZ_JAABNO010000035.1:145-53868 GCF_009928445.1 Clostridium sp. C8-1-8
ATATGAATGTATTCAAAAAATGTGTGTGGAGCCTTTCTTAGAAATAGGCTGAACTTTGATGGGATTAATTTGGGTTTAGAAAATTAATGTGGACTGAAACAAGCTTTAGGGAGTATGGCATATTGATTTTTGATACTATATATGAATGTATTCAAAAAATGTGTGTGGAGCCTTTCTTAGAAATAGGCTGAACTTTGGTGGGATTAATTTTAGTTTAGAAAATTAATATGGACTGAAACAAGCTTTAGGGAGTGTGGTATATTGATTTCTGATACTATATGTGAATGTATTTAAAAAATGTGTGTGGGTATTCCATACATATACCTGAAATGACGAAATAACGAAATAACAAAATAACATAATACCGAAGTAAGTATTTTATAGTGTGGGGCAAAGCAGTGAGTAAAGTTAATTTTAGATTGGATTTTCTAATATTTCGAGGATCAGAAGTATCAACAACATTTATTTAACACATACATATAGGGAGTGAAAAATATATATACAGTACATAGACAAGTGGATTATATTAAACTTTAATATTTTACCTCTACAAATCGATTATATTTTTGAGAATATTCATAAGCGTAGCCTTTACTGGCAAAAACGCTTTCTAATAAAGGTTCGAAAGATAATATTTGCTTTAATGATATTAGTTTAGCATTACTGACATCCTCAAGGTATTGATCGCTTTCATCTCCGAAAAATAATTGCCATCCACTATCTTGCTCGTGTTCTAAATCATCAGTTCTAACTACCCAATTAATTTGTTTCATATCTAATGCTTTTTGAGTAATAATTGCAAAAAGAGTTTCATCATAAGATGTTTTGCTTCCATATATAGCTGCTATATTGTCTGCTTTAAAATTAATTATGTCTCCGAGTTTAATAGATTTTAGATAATAAGGCTCATTATCTAGGATTCCTGTAAATAATCCATTTTGTTTATCAGTAATTCTTATCCACATTTTTTCAGCTCTACATCCATTTTTTTGAGGATTTATCATCACAAAGATCAGTTTAATTAAATCACCTGAATCTAGATTTTCTACTTCTTGTTGATTAGGTATCAAAAATGTTCTTGGAAACTGGATATTCTTTTAACCACATTTTCTAGGTAAAATTCTGGTTGTTTTTTAACAAAAGTATTTGAAAACGCCATAATGTTAGACCGCCTTTCTGATTATAATTCCGATATGCCTGTGTATTATTTTTATAAGATTGTGAAAGTCAGTTGATTCGATGCTAAAATGCTATGAGCTGTTTCAAAGCAACATAAAGATTTTCTTGGATCAGCATATCAAATAGGGCTATATATTATTTTCCTTTTTTTAATACAAATTTCTTTACAACTAATATGATTACCACTACTATCCCCAGTCTTGATACGAAAATTAATGCTATGCTTATCAATAATATGAGAAGGGCTAGTACAATTTTAAACACGGACTTTATGGTTTCAATAGCGCCTTTTGATTCAGTTTTGGTATTTTCCAGCTGGTTATTTGATGAGGTCCTTCTAAAAACTTCAGAATCAACTGCATCAAGTTTATTTTTAAGTTCTTGGTTATCTGGGTCTTCAGCTAATGATTTAGATAGCTTCTTCCTGAGGTTCGCATATATTTGGGAAAGCAATATATTAGCCTCATTTTGTGGTGGAAAAGTTTTAACGGCTTTTAAAGCCCAGGTTTTAGCTTTATCTAAGGCACCTAATTTAAAATAGATTTTTGCAACGAAAAGTGGTAGATTATTGGTATTAGTAGATTCTGGATAAAGGTATTTATAAGCTTCCAAAGCTTCTGCAGTCTGATTATTTTCACAATAAGCAGTGATAATGTATCTTAAAGATTCAGAGTCCTCAGTATTGATTGATAAAGCTTTTTCGAAGGCACCATAAGCATTAACTAAGTCTTCACTGAGCAAGTAAGTTATGCCTTCTAGACGAAGTAAGTCTGGATCGCCGGTGTAAAGTTTCTTTGCTTGTTCTAGATGATATTTTGCGGCAGCAATATTACCGGTCATGATATTATCTTGGACTTTTTCTCTATGCTCAAGAAAAACTTCATAATTAACTCCCTCTGTAATTTGCAAGAAGGAATAGCTTAGAGGTGAGGGATTAGCTAGCTGCTTTTTCATATAAATAATAAACTCTGAATTATTGTAAGAATCAATACTATTTTCTTTATCACACCATTTAAAAGTATCCTCAAGAAGTATCCATATGTCCTTTGGAAGATGGTGATGACTTGAGAAAAAGTCTAGTAGCATTCTGCTGAGTACGATCTTGTTTTCCAAATTCCATAATAAATCGCTGTCTAATAGGGTTTTCCAGTTATCTATATCAATTCTTGAATTAAAGTCATAATACAAAGCTTCAACCTGATTTAAGAAGTCGCTATTTTGCTCATAAATACTTGGAGAGGGATCAGGTTTGATCTCTGGTAATTCTATATGTGAAGGGGAAAGCGGCTCAGCTTCAATAGTAAATTGGGGCATAAGCTCAATGTTTTTTGGGATATCAGATGTGTTTTTAGTTTTTTTATATGACTTTGCGTATTTTAAAGCAGCATCATAGGCTTCTCTCAAAGCTTGATAGCCTTCAGGATCACTTTCTGGATGATGAAGCTTAAGCTTTTTTGCATAGGCTTTTTTTATGGTTGCAATATCATCGGTAGGTTCAATATCTAAAATGGTCCAAGATTTCATAAAAGTTATAAACCGCCTTTCAATCTATATATGGAGGTGCTACTTCATTTTTATCAACATACTTTATTTTATTAATTTATTATAACTAATAAAAATGCTTTAGACAATTAATGAATATTAAAGCGTAGTAGGAAAGGTTTGCTTTTTTCAGAAATACTGTCTGTGCTATAATGTTGTTACTGAGTTATAAGTAATAATTGATAAAAAGATATTTACATTAAGTAATAATTGATAAAAATATATGCACATAATGAGATTTTGTATAGATATTATGACATAAAGCTGTAGCTTGAAAATAGTTATGTATTGGTAACCGGCAATGCTTTAAGGGGGAAATCAAATGGTTGAGTTTATGAGGAACACAAGGGATATCTATTATAATGAGCGAAAGAAAACTTCTTTTACCTTTAATGATTATAATATATTGTTAAGGCCAATGTGGATGAAAACTTTAAATGATAATAGGTATGAGTCTACATATAGAGACCAGAGTATATTGAAAAGGCAGGGAAGAGTAGCTATTGGAGCTATAGTGCAGGCTAATAACAGTTTGTATTCCTTGGGGGTTAACAACAGTCCAGCGGCTATGGTGTTTTCAGAAGATCCATATTTTGAAGAAAATCCAAGAGCTCTAAAGGAGATTGCATTAAAGCTCATTAATATAAAAGGGAAAGTCTGCGAGGATGAAATATTGCAAGGCTTTGCAGATATATTGGCAGATGAGATTGTTACGCTGTTTAATGCAAAGCTTCCTGAAAGTATTACTTTTGGAAAAGATGTTTACTTTACTACTTTCATGGTTCATAGAGAACATCTTTCTAACAGATACATTGATTTTGAGTATTTTCCTGTTTTGGTGTGTCCGGAAAAAACAGAAGCCTCACTTATACTGCCAAGTAAGTATTGGGCCAGTGAAGTGGGTAGGGAACAAAGAAAAACAAAACTCATTCCAAAAAGAAAGCTGAAAAAACTGCTTTATGATGATCCAGCAAGTTATATTGAAGCTATAGACGCTTATATTGAAGATACAGTAGATAGAGGAATAAGAGCTTCCGAAAAAAAGCCTTGGGAAAGAAAGATCTCTTATTATCGCTTCCAAAAATCCACTGCCCTAATTAATTGCGGAAGAAACCAGGAGGCAGAAAATTTACTACGAGAGCTGCTTTCATATTATAATATAAGTAAAGCTGAACAAAATGGAGACATTTTTTACACTACTATTCTTCTAAATTTATTTAGTCCCTTAATTGAGCTGGAAAGGTTTGAAGAGGCTAGACGATATATTTTAATGTTGGAAAGAGCGGTAGTCAACGTAAAGAATGAAAAGCAGGTACAGTCTTTCTATTTAGCCATAGAATATAGAAAAATGCAGTTAGATATACTAGATGGAGATCTTGAAAGAGGTGGACAGACCATTAATAAAATGCTTGAAGAAAAACCTAATGATATTCTTAGAAGCAGTTTATACTTATATTATGGAATCTACTACTTTAAAAAGGGTGATAAGACTTCGGCTCTAGATTATTTTGATAAAACCCTAAAGCTTATCAAAACACCGGCAGTTGTAGAAAAGATACAATACTATAAAAGTAGATGTTAGTTCTACAATATGCCAGTTCAAAATGTTATATTTTCCAATCTGGAAGGCCCAAATGAACCAATGCCAAATTAAGCTGAGAAACGGGTAAAGTATAATGAATAGTTATCGTTGTTCTAGTATTTTGTTGAATAACTGAAACTCAGGCAGTTTGAAAACCCTCACTGAAGAATGTTGCTTTAGTGAGGGTTTATATTATTAAAATGTTTTTTTTAGGTTGTAAAATAAAGCTTTGATAGAGCAGGCAACTGCGTAAATTTTATATCGCATTTTCCAGAAGCCATAAGGCTACTCCATCTTCATCATTAGATGCAATGGTGTTAGTGGCAAACTGCTTTAGCATGGCATTTGCATTGGCAACAGCATATCTTTCATCAGCAATCTTGAACATTGAAATATCATTGATTGCATCACCAAAGCACACTACTTTATCGCAACCTGTAAATTCTTTTAAAAGCTCCACACCTCTTGCTTTTGAAGCATTATGAGGCATAACCTCCAGCCAGTATTCTCCATCCTTATACAGTTCCTGCTGTAAGGTACAGATAAATTGGGTTTTGTCATTGAAGTGAAATTTCAGATTTTCTAAAGCATCTTTTTCTCCTATAACTGTGAAATAAAATACAGAGCCAGAGTAAAGGTCAGCTTCATTATTTATAGGTCTAAGTCGCTTGTCTTCTTTTCTTGCTTCGAAATAATCTACCATGCCTTTGTTTTCGGTTCCCTTTAGCCAAGAAACTTTTTCTTCATCATCAATTAGAGAATAAACTAGAGGAGCGATTTTGTTGTTTATAAAAATATTTGATATGTATTTTATTTGTTCATCAGAGAATGCAGTGGAATATATGGTTTGTCCATTTTGCGGCTTAACAAAGAAGGCTCCGTTATAGGTTATCACTGGCATTGATAATTCTAAGCCTTGAACCACTCTAGAGGCAGAGGAAAAGGATCGGGCAGTAGCATAGGTGAATTTTATACCTTTTCTTACTAGAGAATTAATTATTCCCTTGGTTTTTTCTGACAATTCTGTGTTGCTATTTAAAAGTGTTCCATCTAAATCCGATATGTATAATGTGCTCATGGGACCTCCTTTATTATAGAAAGTGTTTTTTAGTATGAAGTTTATAATATATAGGTTTTAATAAAGATATTTTAATGTAGATATTTTATTTATGTTATTTGGATAAATGTACAGCTTTGCTCCAATAGAATTTATAGCTTCTGCTAGGCTTAATTTTAACAGGATACTTTAACAGAGCCATGGCTTCAATCTACCTTTAGGAACGGCCAGAAGGTTTGAAAGTAAATTGGAGGCAGAGCTGGCATCGCTTTAAATATTAAATTAGTAATTACTGATTCAGTAATATATACATAATTATAATGGAAGATTCAATAAATTGAAAAGGCGCATACTTGATTTTGTATACGCGTCCTTCTTTTGCTTATAAAGAGCCAGATAAAGTAGGATAGGTATAAATTAAATTACCTTTGCCATAGCCCTTTATATTAACGCTATATTCATAGCTTCCTGAAGAAGAAGCTTTTCTATCTATGAAATACCATACTCTTTTTTGGATAGGTGTATCTATTATTGTAGCATTTTTCTCGTCAACGGTGATTTTATCTATATTAGAATCATCTACAACTCCTACGGTTAGGCCAAATTCCTGCATGTTAGACCAAGCCCAAGTAAGCTTATCTTTATATTGTGAAGCTGTTGTTTGGTCCAGTTGATAACTGCCGCCTTTACTTAGAACTATCCAATTATCCGCTGCCTTTCTTTTTACTAGTCCATAGCATAATGTGTTTTCGTTGCTCTGATAAAATACTAATTTCTCATTCTTAGGCAGATCAACTGTAGATAGTATTTGGCATAAGCCAGTATTATTATGGTTCTTTTCATAGCCTACATTTAGAGCCTTTTCTATAGTTTTACCAGAATCATATTTAGGGGGAATACCAAAGATTTGTAGCCACACATAGCAAAATATTATCATTACACTAACTATTGTCATTAAAATATACTTTGTATTTTCTTTTAGCATAAATTAACTCTCCTTGTTATCTATTTAAGTATCATTCTATAATTAGGCATGTTTAATAATATTGTTGAAATTAAGTGGTCATATAGCATCGGTATCACTGACAACTTAATTGCAACATACTACTTTAACAGAGCCTATAATTAATATTAGATTTTCATTAGACTGTGTTTGATTTGAACACAGCACTTTAACCAAGGTTTTTATAGTGTTCACATGTGGAAACTAAATTTATACTTGTTTGATGATCTAGGGTTCCGGTGAGTAGATAATCACGGGGTCTGGTGATTATCTAGCACGTGTAACTTAATAGTTGAGTTAGGAACTCTAAATAGGGTTTACTGATAATCAGTTGTAAAACTCTTCTCTTGCTCTTTGTCATAGACGATTAGATTTAAGCCTTGAGCATTGCCTTGGTTGAAAGTTGTAGCTTTTAAATTAGTTTTAAACTCTACCTCCAAGCCTTGAAGACTTTTAGCATGAATGAGAAATTCTTTAGGTTCATTGCTTCTTATGTCCCTAGCCACAATAGGATCTTTGCTAGGTAAGTTATCTGGAAGAAGATTGTCTGGAACTAGCTTTATATAAACTTTTACATCTTTATTGCTATAGTTTTGAAATTGAAGATGAGTATTGAATACAACATTACCAGAATTGTCGGTGGAATATTTGCAATAGCTTATATCTTTTCTATAATCAATGGCGTTGAGCCCTTTTGAAAAGGACTTAGTTGTTTTATCAATTGTAGGCTGTATTGCTGGGAATAAAAGCAGAAAGACTATTATGAACATAGGAATTCTTTTAACAAACTTTGGGTAAATATCATTTAAGTAGTGATAAGCACCGTTATAGCCTATTATTAATATTGCAAATGAGTACAACACCGTATAGTGCAACCCTTCAGTTCCATTGGACCAGGGCTTTAGGCCTAGTTTACGTAAAATAGTATCACCAAGTGAAACTGAGTTGATATTGCCTAAAGAGAATATTATGCTGAATATAATTAATGCCACAAAAAGTATGCCTAGTAACTTTTTCTTGTTGAAGCTTAGTTTCATAGGTAGAGTCCTCCAATTTTATAATATTTCATTTAATATGAAATGTGATGCTTAAAAAGGTTTGTACTTCACACTTTATAGTAGAGTATATTACATTATTACGGAGAATATATCGGTGACTAATAAAGATATGTAAGGTCTACTTAATGTGCTTTATCAAATATTTAACTGAAAATACTTAGCTAAATGCTTTTGCAAGTAAATCTTATTAGAATTTGTATAGAATTATTTGATTAAAGGCTATTTTAAAATACATATTTCTTCACATAAGTATGTGTTGTTAATACAATTATAGTATCTAAATCAATAAATTGGAATGTACTTAAGGTAAAATTAAGGTGTTTAGCTGGATTAAGTTTCATAGAGATAATGAATTATAAAATAGGTAGTGGATTTTAACATAGATAATGAATTTTAAAATAGTTAGTAGATTTTAACATAGGTAATATGGATTTATAATTTAATATTTTGATTTACAAGAGAATATAAATTTTAATATGTGCCACTTCAGGCTGAAGTCTATATCTCAAAAGTCTTGGTTTGTAAGAACGAAGATAGGCTTTGAGTATAGAACTATGCTTGAAGTGGTACATTTTTATAGTTTTTTAAGCACTTTTGTTTTCCTCAGAATTATCTATAGCAATTCCAAGTTTGGCTGAGATTATTGTGTTGAGTTTATTGATTGAAGCTGATAGTGCTATGATTTGTTTTTCAAGTCTTATAAGAAGATAACCGCTTATAACAACTGGAAAGCCAACATTTGACACTAGATTAACTAAATCATTAACCTGCATATGAAATTCACCTCCATTCATAAGGAATATATGCACAGGCATTAAGATTGAAGAAAATATAAGTTAATATGAATGAAAATCTATAAGTAAAACAGCCAAAGTAGCGGTAGAAAGCATATATGCTAATTGTAAGGACAACTTATATCATAAAGAAAGGAAGAAATGTGTATGTTTAATGATTGTGTTTCCATTAATTTAGAAGAGGGAAAGAGCTTTGATAAGCTGAAGATAGCTTTGGCAATAAGGGATTCTACTTATGAGGATGGACTTCAATGTTCTTTACTGGAAAATGAGGTCTTAGAACATTGTGAAGGCTGCTCCTTAAAGTACATCTGTGACAAGGTTGAAGATATAGCGAAGGATTATACGGAGAAAACAACAAAGATAATAAGTAGTTTTAATTTTGAAGAATGATTATTTAAAAAAGCCTCTAAAGTAGCCTCTAAAATAGAATCTAAAAAACTAAACAAGAGATTAAAAGAGAATCTAAAAAAGGAACTAAAAGAGAATCTAAAAGAAAATTTGAAAGAGCATTTGGAAGGATAATTGGAAAATGCAAAATTTATATTATTGCTAATGTAGGATAGGGACTAGCTGTTGTTAGCAGCATAATACTTTACAAGATTAGCGGGAGAAAAGCTTGAAGGGAGGTGAGGACATGGTGACTTCAATATTGAGTAATAACTCTATGATAATAAAGTATAAGACTGGAACCAATGAAAAAGGCGATGATATATTTGACAGTCAGAGATTTTCAGATGTGAGGCTAGACATAAGCGATGATGATTTTTATGCAGTTGGAAAGGCGCTAGCAGGGCTTATGAGTTATGATGCTGTTAGTATAAGAAAGCAGCAGGAATATTTAGTTGAGGACATTTAAAGCAGTAAGTTATAAAAACAAAGCAGTAAGTTATAAAAACAAAGTACTAAATTAGAAAAACAAAGGACTAAGTTGAATTAGTATAAGTAAGTAGAGTAGTAGCGATTCTTTATTTTGCAAAGGACGCTACTACTTTTTACTTTATGCACCATATATCATATTATCCAATCCTATTAAATTCTATTACCTAGCACAGCTACAGTTACTTTTCTATAAATACTCTTCCTTAAGAATTTGAATTATTTTTTCCGTACTCTCTATAATAAAATTATCCATTTCTTCTTCCTTAAGATATATATATTCTCTATCTAAGTTATCTCTTTTACCACTGTAGAAGTCTATTATATACTCACGTCTGTTTGCAAAGGCATCTTTGGCAAAAAAGTCTATATATTCATTTTCAAATCCAACTGCAGAATTATATATAGAAAAAGCTCTGAAGTTAGGATTTTTCTTAAGATAAAGAAAATCTAGGTCATACCAATCCTTTTTCTGTGCCCATATCCAATCATTTCTGTTTTGATCATATAAAGCTTTAAATTTGTACTTGCATGGACGAAATATTTGTTTTACCCACAGGATATCAGTTATTAGATGAGTTAAGTAGCCAAGGTAAAAAGACTTTTGCTTTAGATCGTATTTTTCCCTTTGATTTAGATTATAGAACTTTTCAACATATTCATCTAGGTAAATATCTTTAAAACCATCTTCATCAGTTGTTTTGAAATGTGAAACATCTCCACTTGGAGTAAAAGCTGACCAATCCTCATTTGGTACGCCGCTATCTGGTGCTATATTACCAACTATAAACTCAGTTGGTGAAAGATTAGGTATTTTATCGAGAAGCTTGTCTGCTACCCTAAGATGTACTATCCAAGAAGCCATATGTAATCTCCTTTCTTACGGCTGTGCAACTTCAATCCGAAAACTATATATACACCACATTTGTTTTGGAAGAAGTTGAAAATATGAACTTTATTATTAATTATTATATATGTTAAGATGAATTTACTTTATAGATTCACTAATTAATATGGTTACATATGTAAAAGCTCTTTAAGAATCTTTTTCAGATGTTTTTGATATAAGGGTTATAATAGCTGAGATTATGAACAGTATTGATGAGATTATGTAAAAGTACCCAAACGTAAAACCTATGAAACCAAGTAAAATCAGAATTGCAGATGAAGCCCTAGGATATTTCCCAGAGATTATCCCCAATACAATTCCTATAATTGATAATAATATCATTACTACAGCTCCGATTATTACTGACATTGTTAGGAAATCATGGTTTCTAGAAAAGGCTATTAGTCCAAAAGTTAAGAAAGCAATTGCTAGCACTAAGCCTATAATGCCGCCAGTTATACTTATTATTTTTCCTGTCTTCTTCATAGAAGCCTCCTAAATATATTTTTTATCCAGTATCTCGACAATGATAGCATATGATTGTAAGATATACAATTTACTACATATGAATTTTACGACTAATACATTAAGATCATGCATTTAGGAATTCTTCTTAAAATATTGGTACGAAAGAACACAAATAGGTGTAAAATATGCACACCAGAACTCCAAAGCCAGTACCCCCATAGTATTACTGCCCTTTGAAGCTGTGTTAAACACGCCTAGTATAGGCATTATAATACAGGATAATGCAAAGACTCCATGAATCAATAATAGTGCCTTCAACCATTTGTCTCTTTTATTAAAGACTTTTATAGTCAAGCCTATAAAAAATGTGGAAAGTGCCATAAAAGCGTAACCTAATAAATCATAGTTAAAGAATAAACTTCCCAATTTCTTATAGTCAAGTATGGCAAGAGCTTCAGTGCTTAATTGTGACAAACGTATAGTTGTTAACTGGGCAAAATATACTAAGTCCACAAATACAGCATATATAGAAGAGAAAGCAATTGCTGCGTAGCTGGCTGCTTTATTTTCCTTACTGGATAATGAAGAAAAGCTGCAAATCATTGGAACAAAGGCTAATGAAATAATAACACTGGAAAGATAACTTAAAGCATCTTTTCCTACAAGCATAGAAACTGCAAAACCTATGACCCCAATCAACGTGACAATAGCCGAATACATACCAATTTTCTTATTCATGATACCCCCATAAAACATAATAAATTTCATTTGGTAATAACAGCATTTTGTTTAATTATATTGTATATGGCAAATATTATCCATTATTTTATATAATATTGTAAAAATTAACTTTTAATTATATATAGTAACCTAAAGAAGCTGTAAAAATATATAGCATATTATTTCAAAATCAAATCTATGAAAATAAAGCTTCATAGATTAATGGAAAGCTTTATTATGAGGTTAAGTATTGAAGTACTACATCTTTATAGAATACAGGGCTAAATATTTAATAAAGTTTACAATTATTAGCCATATTTTAACTTTCACTTAACCTATGCATAATATAGCTGAGATGAATACTTACTATAATATACTTGATGCAGATTTTATAGATGTGGTAGATATGATTAAGAACTAGTGTTTAAGCAGATTTAGACTCGTTATTATTCAGGAGGTTAGATCTATGGGAAAATAGATTTTAACAATCTAAAAGCTAGTGCCATATTTTATATTTCAAAAAGGTAGAAGTGATATTAGGTAAGTTTTTACTTTCTATGTATGGAGAGTAGGTTAAAGTTTCTGCTTAAGTAGGTTTATACATCTTAAAAACAGCATTAATATAAGGGGTTTATGAAAGGATAAGATTTAAATGGGCTTAAATAAAAAGATAGTTCCACTAGTTTTATTGGCTGCGGTTACTACAAGCTGCTTTACAAGAACCGCTCTAGCTGATGCACCTGTGGCTGCACAACCAGCAGCTTATGGTTATTATGTAGACGTATGGAAGAATAATACTACCTCTAATATGACGCCAAGTACAAATCCAGCTATTGGAGTACTTTCAGAATATCTTAAGTTATGGACTCCAGGAACTGCTTGGAATAATGGTACCATACTTAATGCACCAATCTTAAATTCAAATATTCAAAAATCTATAGATATTACCAATAATCGCTCTGAAGCTGAGGCTCATCAGGCTTACCTTGATGACCGTAGAAATCAGAACTACGGCATAATAGATGGTCTTGGTAAGTATACTGATGCCTTTATTGCTGGTGCAAATGCAGGAACCTCAATAACTGATGCTATCCCAGCAGATGCTACCACAAAGAAATATGATGATAAAGGAAACAGTAACGGAAACTGGGCAGAAACTAGTTCTAGTCTTGGAAATATGGTTAATCTAATAAATGTGCTTAGAAATAGTGCCGCTTCAACCACTCCAGCAAAATCTTATTATCAATATCCACGTCCTTGGCGTTGGAGCACTGACGTTAAAGTGCTACCTACCTTGGAACCAGCTAAGAGCACTACTCCAGAGACTGATGGTGGATTCCCAAGTGGACATACAAATGCAGCAAATTTAGCAGCTATAGGTTTAGCTTATGCATTTCCAGAGCGTTTTCAGGAGATAATAACCCGTGCCTCAGAGTTAGGCTATGACAGGATAGTAGCAGGAATGCACTCACCTCTTGATGTAATGGGAGGACGTATGACTTCTACCGCTATTGCTGCGGCAGCATTAAATAATCCTGATAATCAAATTGCAAAACTTGCAGCTTTTAACGATGGACGTAAGCTTTTAGCACAAAGCAATGCTTCTTCTGTTGATAGATTTAGTGATTACGCTAAGAACAAGAAGAATTATATTGATAGATTAACTTACGGTTTTCCTCAGATTGGGGACAAGGGTAAGGCTATGATAGTGCCAAAGGGAGCAGAGGTGTTACTAGAAACTCGTCTTCCATATCTTGATGCAAATCAACGTCGAGGGGTACTAGCTACCACTGGTATACAATCAGGCTTCCCATTACTTGATGATGCTGAAGGCTGGGGACGTCTTAATCTTTTTGCGGCAGCAGATGGTTATGGAGCGTTATTGGACAAGGTTACTGTAAACATGGACGCTACTAAAGGTGGCTTCAATGCTTTAGATACTTGGAAAAATGATATTTCAGGTACTGGAAGCTTAGTTAAGAATGGAACTGGTACCTTAAAGCTTATAGGTAATAATACCTATTCGGGTGGTACAGAAGTGGACAATGGTACTTTAGAAATGGATTCGGCAAATGCCTTAGGTGCTGGTAAGGTCAACAATAACGGTGGGACAATAACTGAAACTGTAGCAGGTGCTGTAAATATAGGAAGTGAGTTTGATCAAGCACCTAATAGCACACTAGAACTTAACATAGGTAGCAAGGATGATCTATTAAAGATAGCAGATAAAGCTGATCTTGGTGGAAATCTAAAGCTAAACTTCTTAAATAACTATGTACCTGAAGATGGAACTCCTATAATAACTTATAAGAAGGATGGACGTACTGGACAATTCGCTTCAGTAGTTACAACAGGACTTCCAAATAATTATAAGGTGTCACTAGACTATAACCCTGATAACATCAGTTTAAAAGTAGCAGATACAAACGTTGTAAAAATAAGTACAATAGCAGTAAGTGGAAAAGATGGAGTCTCTTCAATTACAACAAGAGGAGGCAATTTACAAATGCTAGCTAATGTAGCACCAGATAATGCCACTGACAAATCAGTTCTTTGGTCAGTATTAGGAGTAGATGGAAAGCCTACTGACTTAGCTGCTATAGATCAAAATGGTCTTCTAACTGCCTTAAAAGATGGAAATGTTAATGTAGTAGCAACAGCTAAAGACGGTTCAGGAGTAACTGGACATACTACTGTTACAATCACTGGCCAAGCTGTAATTAACACAAAACCTACAGATAATAGTGGAAATGGTGGAAGTAATGGTAATCCAAGCACTCCATCAAATACTAACACTACAGGAAGTAATGCAGGCAGCACAACTACCAACACGTCAGTAAACAATTCAAACACTACAACTAACAATATAGGCAATAACTCAAATTCTAATAACACTGGTAACAGCTTAAGCCCTACAGGCAATACAGTAAATAGTTCAAGCAGTTCCTCTAGTGGCTCTATTACTTCAAGTAATAACACTGCAAGCAATACTGTTAAGACAAGCACTTCATCATTGCCTAAAACCGGAGCAATGATAGATAGTAACCTACTAGGACTAATGGGATCATTACTAGTTGGTGCAGGCTCCTTAGGTATATTTAGAAGAAAAAGAAGACAAGATTAATTTTTAGACTATATTCATTTGAATGGAGTTCAGAGTCTGTAGCAATAGCAGAACTGAGCTCCATTTTTATTGTTGGCTCTGTTAAAGTACTGTGTTGAAATTCACTGGTCAGTCATCCGATGCTTAGATGAGCTTGCTCAAAGAATTAATATGATTTTATCATATTCCATGGCTAAAACTGTCAACTCACTATGTTCGAACAGTATAGTTTTACTCTTTAACTATTGCAATCTTTATAAAAATTTTATATCTTAATTTAAATATAAATAATATAAGATGCTTTGATTTCAAAGAGTAAAGAGTAAAAAATATGTCGCCTGCCAGAATTTCTTCATATACGTTCAGAAAAGGCAGATGCGCAAAAAAATCACTAATAAAGAGCAATTAGCGATTTTTTGAGGCCATTCCATCTGAAAAAATCATTTAATTCTAATTGCTCGCTCATATAGCATCTCCTTCTTAACCATTGAATTTCAACATTATTATTAAACATAGCCTTATTGTTAAGATCAGCATAAAGTTTTGTACTAGCTAAACCCAGTGATATCAAGTGTTTAGCATAGCTATTTAGGGTGGAAAGTTAAAAAAATGATGCAAAGTCAAAGAATTAATTGTACTAACTATAAGTGGTAGGATTACCTTTAGAGGGCACTTTACAACAAAGTTAGAATTTGAGAAGCAATTTATGTATAATAAACGCTAAATCTTTGAATATTTTGAATTGTACCATATATAATTTAATAAACATCCAATTATTTTTTATGTCCATTAATTGGGGGCAATAAATAGGATTGTGGTGATGTATATGGGGAAAATAAATAAAAATATAACCACGGCAGCATTAATAATTTTCTGTATTCTATTTATATTTATAATTGGCAGTATAAAAAGTGGCACAGCTAAAAATATTTCAGAGAATGAAATATATCCTAAAGGAGACCTAAGTAAGGCAAAGGTGTTTGATACCTATAATAATGAAAAAGCAGTTTCATTAAATAAAGAAGATACCGAATATATAGTACAAACATTAAAGAACTCTAAGAAAGATTTAGTTACTGAATACGAAGATGGCTTGGTGGAACTGAATATTGCAGAAACATTTGAACCTTTAATAACTTATGTTATTAGCGTTATTCTTCAATATAGCCTAAATTAAAAAAAGTATGGAGTGGTGTATCTTTAAATATAGGTTAAGGCTTCTTTATGAATTGGTGAAATATAGACTTAGGGAGTATGGGTGTTAGTATTTTCAGTGCCTATATGAATGTATTCAAAAAATGTTGTTATCATATAGTTAAGCATTTTATTGTACTAGATATGTAGTATTTCATCATGAAAGCCATTTTGAAAAATCATTTCTTTATGAGCTGAGAACTTCGAGATAAAAGATGTAAATTGCAAGAAAAGTAAGCATTACTTATTTGGATATTGATGTAGCCACCTTCATATATTTGTAATATACAAGCCTTAGGCAATGTATGTGATGGTGTTTTCAGTGTCTATATGAATGTATTTAAAAAATGTTGTTATTATATAGTTAAGAACTTTACTGGTGCTCTTATGAACGTATGTAATTTTAATTATTAGTATTTTGATTAAACAATATCGTTATAACTATATATAACCTAATAGAGACTGTTATAAACTTCACACACATTTTTTAAATACATAGACATAGGGAGTTAGATTAGTTATACCAATACAAGTGCAGCACCTACAAAAGATAGATTGTAGGAAAGAAATTTAAAAAATTCCTATAGTTTTTATCATTACAGTAGTTAGAAATCAACTTAAGAGTAGAATTAATTTCAGCAGTGGATTTAGAAATCCATTCAATTAAAGTTATGTGACTTTAAGAGAACTATTTAAATAAGATTATTCTTATGAGATTCAGTCAAGTAACTGCACCTATAAACTTCACCCACATTTTTTGAATACATACCTATATAGAGTTGAAATAGTAATACCAACACCATTGCATTTCCAAAGAAAGTGAGCTTGCAACATTATTCTAGAGGATGTGGGCTGTATAGATTGATATCAAGAGTTTCTTAACATAATGGTAGATCCGAAGGATTCACAATATAATGATTTAATCCACTGGGCAAAATATCAGGAGTATAAAAGCTTTGACATCGAAGCGGTCAATATAAGATTAAAATATATGAGCTAATAGCAAAAAGAGTAGCTGAAGAATGGTAAAATGGACCTTATGTCAAGGGCATTTTATGGGCGCTTCAGCTACTTTATATTTATAAGGGGTATTAATTTAATTAATGTGCTTCTAGTTTTTAGCTATAGTAAAAAACTAGAAGCTTGTTTAATGATTAAAGTTTAGAAACTTGTCCTATAGTTTGAAATCAGTAGTTTGGATTATAGCTCAAACTTAGTAGTTTGTCTTTGGCTTAGCTGAGCACCATATTTGGAAGCTAAAGCTATGCCTTTGCTTTCAAATACATCCTTAGCTACTATGGTATCCATGAGGCTGTTGATCTCATCCTTTGTTATATCAGGTTTTACACCTGCTATGCTTAAATTAACCTTGTCCCCAGCGACATTTACGAATGTTAAAGATAATGTATATTCCATGATTGATCTCCTTTCTTTTCCTTTAATTTATTGAATTTAAGAATGTGAAGTTGGATTGTCTGAAAAATTACCCGTTAATTAGCTTAGATGCTTCGTTTAGGTAGTAGTCTCTAGTACCATTTGCCAAAACAGCTTTTATAGCTTCAGCAACAGCAAATACAGACTCTGGAGCTGCTGTTTTCTTTATTCCAGAATAAGTCTTCTTTTTGTAGATTTTTGCTCCAGTTTTGTCAGTACCGCTTTCTACCTCCATAGAAAATGTAGTAGAGTCTAAAACTTTGTTAACTGCCATAATGTTTTCCTCCTTTTTATTATTAGAATTTGAAGCGTCAGCAAACTTTGAAATTGTGGACACCTAACCCTTACTACTATGCTGAGCTCTAAGCATAGTGATATTATTAATTGAAATAAGTGGTGCTTATAAATATACAGCTTTTTATAGAAAAAACTTAAGAATTAAGTGATTAATCAAGTGCTGAACTAACGCTTTCATTTAAGATATATGTCAGTACCATGGTAATTTGGGAAAATAAATTTTTTATTTATACGTTAGTGAAAATCTTTCTTTTGTTACTAGAATATAGTTATAGAAATGTAGTAGAAAATTAAAATTATAGAATTTTACTAGAAGACATTTTCCAGTATATATGGGTTTAACCATATTATTCTTGACAAATAATTTGCTATATGTAATAGTGAAAATAATGTAGATATAACATAATTTTTGTAGAATTAAACAGCGTAGGAGGTTGCGTTACATAGTGGAACATAATACTGTATTTTATAATGAAATCAAGAATGAATTAAAAACTGGAGACCTTATATTATTTCATGGAATGCTTATAAGCAGCGAGATAAATGAGCTTTTGACAGGTAGTCATTGGTCTCATGTAGGGATGGTAGTAAGACCGGAAGATTTAGGTATAAAGTCTACTGACAAATTACTTTTGTGGGAGTCTAATACCTTAGTAAACTTAGAGGATGTTGAGCTAAATAGAACTAAGATAGGTCCTATGCTAGTTGACTTAGAACAGAGACTTATAACAGATTTGAAGGATAAGAAGGATAATATATTCCAGATTCGTTATAATACTTGTGATATAACAGAGGATATGATACTTAAGCTTAAAGATTTTATAGAAAAAGTTCATTTGGATACTTTCCCTAAAACTGAGTTCGACCTTAAAAAAGAAGTATTTGAAGGTAGAATTTTAGGTAAAGCGGTAGACAATGGAGATTATTTCTGTAGTAAACTGATATCAGATACCTATATTCATATGGGACTATTAAGTGAAAAATATCCACCTAATAGCTATGAACCAAAGGATTTTTCAAATGCAGGCAGCTTACCCTTCATAAAAAGGGGACAGCTTGTAGATGGGCCGCAAATTGATGTTTCTGAAAAATAAATATTTTAATACTAGGCTAATCTGGCTTGTCCTAACATTAGCCTTGGTGATATTTATTTTAGTAGGTGCTAGAATACCTAAAAATAGTATACCGAAAGCTGCACAAGGAAAAATTGATTTAAGTAAATGGAATTTTGATAAAGATGGACTTGCTAGACTTGATGGACAGTGGGAATTATATTATGGCCAGCTAATAGAACCAAAGGATTTTAATGAGGATAACTATAATAAAGAAGGAAGAGACTTATTTAATGCGCCTAATTCTTTCAAAAGAACCTTAAGTAATAAGACGCTTCCAAAGTCAGGTTATGGAACCTTTAGGCTTAGAGTTAAATTAAAGGATGGAGATAGAAAGTTCTATGGTATAAGAACACAATCTCTTCTTTCTGCTTCAAAGGTATGGGTTGATGGTAAACTGTTGATTGCTAATGGGGTAGTTACTAGTTCTGCAGCAGGAGCTGTAGGAAGTTTTGAGCACAATATGGCTTTTTTTCAGAATACTAAAAATGAAGTTGAGATTGTTATAGAAACTTCTAATTACAATAATGTCACTGGTAAGTTTCAAAGTATCGATATAGGCTATTCACAGGATATAAAGCGGGAATATACTAAAAATGTAGTGCTAGATTCCATTGTTATAGGTGCACTTTTCATAATGAGCATATATCACTTTGCCTTGGCATTTAAGAGAGTCAATAAAAAGGCTCCACTATATTTTGCTATATTCTGCTTATTTGTTGCCTTAAGAGATACTTTAGTGGGAGAAAGAATTGTTTATAGCTTTTTTCCTAATATAACTTTTGCGCTGTTTAATAAGATAGCGTATTTGACGGTTTATTGTCCTTTACCATTTATAGTTTTATTTTTTAAGGAATTCTTTGTTGAAGAGCTTTCACCGAAGATAGTATATGGGATAAACACAATATCAATACTGCTTGCTACAGCAACGATATTTACAAATATAGAAGTGTATGAGAACTTTCTGGTAGGTTATGAAATTTATGGCACAGTTTTGCTAGTGTATATTTTATATATTATTATTAGGGCTGTTATTAGTGGTAAGAATGGAGCTACGCTAATATTATTTGGGTTTATCATTTTTATAATTACTATATTTCATGATATGTTTTTGCATCTTGGATGGCAGCAGGGAAATTCACTTTTGCCTTTTGGATTTTTAATTTTTGTATTTTCACAGTCATACATGATGGCAGCTGTTTTTTCTGACGCTTATGTTGAGATAGAAAAGCTATTAGAAGAAAATAAAGCGGTTTATTTAGATGAATTAACAACAATATTTAACAGAAGAGGTTTTTACGAGCGTGGAGAAAAAATCTTTAATGAGGTAGCTAATAAAGGCGGAAGCCTTGTATTGTTTTATGGAGATCTTAATAAACTAAAGTCAATAAATGATTCCTTTGGACACAAGGAAGGCGATGAAGCTATAAGGAGAACTGCTTTTCTTCTAAAGAGAATCTTTGGAAAAGACGATTTAGTGGCAAGGATAAGCGGAGATGAGTTTACTGCTATGGTAGCAGATAAAGGATCCTTTGATGACGCAGAGAAAATCTTGGAACGGATAAGTACTAATTTTAATAAATATAATTTGGTTTCTAGAAAACCCTATGAGCTTACAATCAGTGTAGGTTACTCTTTATATAATGGTAAAAGTAATAAAAGTTTTGAAGAATTAATTCATGAGGCTGACAATATGCTTTACCAAGCTAAGAAGAGTAGAGAAGGATAGCTTGCTTAGTAAGGTCAATGTGAGGAGAGAAGTTTAGCACTATCAATTAGGTCAGAAAAAATAGATAAGGATTACGTTAATTAGATTAGAGAAAATAGTCTTGAAAGTAGAGAAAGAAAAAATCTTCTTTCAAGATTTTTTTTGGTTTTTTACTACTGAAAATATACTGATTTACAGTAGGTTATGTCTTATATGAAATGTTTAGTTTACTATATATAATAGATAATTAAATGAGATGTTCAAAAAACAATGGATTAGATTACAATTGTAAGTATAATACTGTTAAATAAAGTTGAAAAAATCTTTGTATTTATTGACAAAAAACATTCTATATGTAATAGTGGAAATATTGTATAAATAACATAATATTTATGAAAGCTAATTATATTATTCAATAAATGTTACTTTATGTTTATTGTGCTGTGAGTAAGGTTTTAGACTTTACTAGTTATGGCATAGTATTATTCTATTAAATTAGGCAAGAAGATTCGCGGAAGGACTATTGGTAATGGTACAAAAAGATAATTTACTTAGAAAAAGAAAAAGTTTAGTGCTTATGGTTTTATTTTTAATTATATTCATTATTTTTGGGTCTATTAGCACCGGGAAAAGTGAAATTGCGAAGGCTAGTGATGGAAGAATTGATTTAAGCAGTTGGAATTTTGAAAAAGATGGACTTGCCAAATTGGATGGACAGTGGGAAATATATAGTGGAGAACTATTAGAACCAAAGGACTTTAAGCAGGGAAATTATGATAAAGCTTCAGTGGACTACTTCCAGGTTCCAAGCAGTTTCGTTACTACAGTTAACAAAAAAAAGCTACCTAAGTTTGGCTATGCTACCCTTAGACTAAAGGTTAAGCTTAAGCCTAATGAAGACGCACTTTATGGTATAAAAAGTCAGTACATACTTTCAGCCTCAAAGATATGGATAAATGGACAATTAGTTACTTCCACTGGAAAGATAAGCAGGGATGCAGATAGTGCTTTGGGAAGCTTTGAACACCAGATTGCATTTTTTAAAAATGATGGAGCTGAGAATGAGATAGTTATTCAAATGTCCAATTATAATAATGTAACTGGTAAGGTTCAAAACATCTACATAGGTTATAATAAACAATTGAAAAACGATTATATAAGAAGTGTTGTTTCAGATGCATTTATCATTGGATGTTTATTTATAATGGGGATATATCATTTTGCACTTTACTATAAGAGGCCAAGCAATAAAGCCACATTGTATTTTGGAGTATTTTGTTTATTAATCGCTTTGAGAAATGCGATAGTAGGTGAGAGAATAATCTTTGATGTATTTCCTAATATATCATTTTCTTTATTCAATAAGCTTGCATACCTCACAGTATATTGTTCGCTACCTTTTATAATAATGTTTTTTAAAGAAATTTTGGGTAATCAGATTTCATCAAAATTAGTAAAGCTCATGAACATTATATCAATAGTTGTCAGCTTGGTAACAATATTTACAAGGATACAAATTTATGATAATTTTCTACTGTATTATGAAATATGGATACTGGCCCTTTTTGTATATATTTTATACATGATTATCAAAGCTGTTATGAATAAGAATCAGGGAGCATTGATAATATTATTTGGTTTTACTGTATTTGTGATTAGTGTTATACATGATATAATCCTTCAGGCAGGCATAATATATACGAATTCACTAATACCAGCTGGATTCTTTATCTTTATATTTTCTCAATCCTATCTTCTTGCATCAAATTTCTCCGATGCATTTATGGAAGTAGAAAAATTGGTTGAAGAAAATAAGGCAGTGTATACTGATGAACTCACTGGGCTTCTAAACAGAAGAGGTTTTTATGAAAGAGGAGAAGCTCTTTTCAAAGATTGCCTCGAGAATGAAAACAGCTTCACTTTATTTTACGGTGATCTAAATAAATTGAAGATAATAAATGATACCTTTGGCCATAAAGAGGGAGATGAAGCCATAAAGAGGACTGCGTCTCTACTAAGAAGATCCTTTGGAAAAGAAGACATAGTTGCAAGGGTAAGTGGTGATGAGTTCATAGCCATAGCACTAAACAAATCCTCCAACGAGGATGCAAGAAGTCTAATAGAAAATATAAATAACAACTTCCAAGTGTACAATGCTACAGCTAAAAAGCCTTATAGGCTATCTATTAGCTTAGGTTATTCAATATGTACACCTGATGAAAGCACATATTTTGAAGCCGTTATCAATGAAGCTGATGACATGCTATATGAAGCTAAAGCCAGCAGCGGTAGTATATTAAGATAATTTATTAAGTGGAAGCATTTTAAGGTGATTTAAAAAGAAGTAGCCTTAAGTAATGTGGCTTAAAGTAACAAGAAAATTGATTGTAAAAAGTAATTACAGAAAAAATAATTATATGAATAGTAATAAATGCTAATAATTAGTAATAGATGAATAGTAAATATAAGAATAAATAAAGCTCTCTTATCCATTATAATTGGAAATGAGAGCTTTTAGTATTTGCTATGTTTAACACTATATCTTAGTAGAGTACTATTATTATATTATAAAATTAGGTTATAAGCCTGACAAATTCAAGCCCGTTTGTTCTTTGTTAATGAATAGCTTATCGGCATTTTAGCTTGGTAGGCTGTTTGTTTGACAGTTTAACATTTCTGAACAGCAATCTTAGTAGTTACTTTATTTCTACCGTTTTTCTTTGATTGGTATAGGGCATCATCAGCAAGCTTCATTATTTCGTCAAAATCATTTAGTTTAGAATCAAACCTTGAAACTCCAATACTTAAAGTGAAAGATATTGATTTATCCTCATAAACTACAGGTCGCTTAGAAATCATATTGCGAAATACTTCTGATAGGTTTTCACCATCTTTTAAATCTGTATCCGGAAGAATAACAATGAATTCTTCTCCACCTAGACGGGCCAATATATCTGTCTTCCTAAAATAGCCTTTCATCTCATTTCCTAAATGCTTTAACACTACATCTCCTGCACCATGTCCATAGGTATCATTTATTATTTTAAAATGATCTATATCTATCATAAGCAGTGAAAAAGTGGTATTGTAAGTCTTTGCTCTTTCCATT
Source organism: Clostridium sp. C8-1-8 (assembly GCF_009928445.1). Lineage (GTDB taxonomy): Bacteria > Bacillota > Clostridia > Clostridiales > Clostridiaceae > Clostridium_AR. The sequence continues at coordinate 23,274 of NZ_JAABNO010000035.1, forward strand.
GTAAGCTTGGCTAATTCTTCAAATCGGTTTCTGTTGTACAAATCTGTTAAAGAATCGGTGGTAGCCAATATGCTAAGAGCTTCTTGAGCATTTTTCCTTTCGGTTATGTTTACCAAATTTATAAGCCTTCCAACTGTTACACCAAAGTCATTTGTGATCTTTAGGATTTTTATCTCAAAATATACTTCTCTGCTTCCGCAGATAGATTTTATGTCCTGGTTACAGTCACTTTTTAAAGCCTCAATAAAGTCTGGATGTCTATATAACACATATTCTATAGTCTTTCCATTTACTTGACCTTTCAATTCGCTAAAAATACTTTCTGCTGTAGTGTTGTGGTCCATGATTCTGTTAGTATTATCCAGCAAAATCATAGCATCAGTGCTTTTTTCGAATAAAACCTCTCTAGCCAAGGTTTTTAACTTAAGAAAATCATATTTGAAAAGTGCTACTAAAATCAAGCTTAGGGAAAAAGGTAATAATAGTGCTATATAGTTAAGGCCTAATTGCCAAGGATTAACTAGTATTAATACCAAACCTATAAAGGGTAGTAATGAAGATAAAATCATAACTTTATAAGTGGATTTTTCAAAAGCAGTAACCTTTTTATAATTTCTCATATAGACGAATATTGATATTAAGAGATAAAGCACCATACAACAATTAAAAACTATGTACCAAGGCCCCTTTTCTAAATACAGAAAGTTCAAGCCCCAAAGTTCTTTTAAGGTCATTGTTTTGTAATAATAGTGGTGTAATGGATTAGTAAATCTTATTAAAAAGGTTATAATAGGAATCAGAAATATTATACCTGCAACACTCTTTTTAACGGTTCTAATAGTTTTTGTATGTATTAGTGACAACAAAAGCCAGCAGCCTGGATAAAATGGCAACGCAATGTATTCAATGAGATTGTAGAACACCATCTGAGGCAGTAAGTTACTATTAAGTTCCAGTAAATAACCAAATAAGCATATGCTTACTAGTAGGCACAAGGCTGAAAAAGTTTTTATTAAACAGTTGCCTCCCTTTGAAAATGCATATGCAGCAAAAAGTCCTGCAAGCAATGCTGCGAAAAAAAAGTATATACTTAGTAATATAAGTTGAAACGGCATATGCATACCCTCTTTCTAATACTATAGACTTGTCTTATTTTATCATTTTAATACAAGCTAAAGCAATGAAAATAATGTAAAGCCAAAGGCTTAAAGTTAAATTAGAAAGTAAAAGAAATTAAAAAAATACCGCAAAAATAAACAAAATTTACGAAAATTCGACATTATATTGTATTTATTTAAAATCATAATAAAATATTTAATAGATTTATATTTTTTTTATTATGATTTGTAAGTACCTTAATATGTAAGCATATGTTTATGTGTATTTATATATGTTTATATGAATTTACATATGTTTATATATGGGTTGCTTAATTTTCTGTGGTAATAGATAGTTTTTCATATATGTCCATAAAAATCTATAGCTCTTTTGTACCGTAATCAGATTTACGTGCAAAGCAACACATGTGTCGTTTCGTGAGTGTAGATGAACTCTTTATATCAGCAAAATCAGTTCAATCTTTTTATTCCATTTATTATGATTATACTTAATTTTTTTTTAGAAAAGTCAATGAAAAATAGCCTAAATCATTATTGCTGCTGATTTAGGCTAGGAAATATTGATTGTAGTACTTTTTCTTATAGCTTGCAGAGCTAGGCCTAGGTTTAATGTCTTTATTACTTTATATTATTAACATCCTTTAAAATCTTTTCAAGATTCTCTACTGATTCAATTCTTTCATTACATTTTTCACTATCTGCACAAATGCTAAAACCTATTGATTTGTACCCGCCTTCTCCAGCATTTGAAACTTTACAAATAGGTGAAACAAAGATCACTTCATTATCCATGTGAATGCAGTTGCACAAAGAGCATATATTAGCCTTGCTGGAACCGCCACTGGTTATTCTACAGGCCATGCCTATAAGTTTATCATCCATATTGTAGGCTACAAATAGCTTGTTACTAGCTTTATCTATCCAGCCTAGATAAACCTTCTTTGAAGCTTCTTGATTTAATTCCGGTAACTTAAGCTTCTTTTCCTTCTTAAATAATTTACTTATCTGTGCACCAGTGACAGTAGGCATGCCATAGACATAACTAGCTAATTCGGCTAAATAACTATCGATTTGAGATGCTTCCTTTAGCCTGATTATGTTTAGAATTTCTCTTTCTTCCTCAGATAAACTAGTAAATAAATTAAATATCTTATCCTGTGTATAAGCCTTAGAAGCTTCAACAACATTGATATCTACACAAGACTTGTAGTTATTGGCCAAGTCGTTTAAGCATCTTTTTATATAATTAAATTGATTTTTCCTTATAAAAGTTTTCATGTGGATCTTTACCTCATTTCTAAATATGTGATTTTAATAGATAGTATTTTGCTTGGTGGAAGACCTAACAATGTTCTGGACCTACTTAATCTATCTTTAAGCTAAGAATACTAAAAAAGTTTTACTTTAACATTCTCTAAAACAAATATGTTAATAATATCATAAACTATTGCGTAATATTCCTAAAATGAACATGCTCTGTGGTATGAGCATATAAATAAGAAAGCTACTATAATTGTATTTCCACAGGGCAATGATAACATGATTTCTAATATTGCTTCAATCTAATAAATGATTCTGTATGGATTGTGAGCATATTAGACTTAGGTTGATATTCATCTGAGTAGCGATAGGGACGCCCAGTATTATAAGTAGAATTAGTTATGTAATGTAAAATATCTCAGATAGTGTGTTGGGATCAAGTATAATTAAACATATGAAAAAAACTATAAAAGTAAGTGGAAGGGAGATTTTTATGAAAGAATTTAGAATGGAATATTATAAAGATAATAATTATGATTTTGTTGATAGATTGCTGAAGGCTTCAAATGAAGATACTAATATGGGGATAGGATATCCAAGATGCGAGGGGATAGAAGAGTTAATATCAGAGGTTGAACTTTATGACAATAAATTAAGTGAATGCATATGCTTAATATTTGACAAAGATAAGCCTATTGGTATGGGGGGATTCTTATATACTGAAGGAGAAAGCGAAGGATATTTTATTGGTCCCATACTAGTGGAGGAATATTTCGTTAAGGAAAATGTTAGTGACATTATAAAACTAATTTTAGAAAGCAAAAGATATTCTTTAAAAAAACTATTAGGAGTATGTACTGATAAAAATCAAACTTTAAATGAAAGTTACACAGCTACTGGATGGAAATATAAAAGCACCCAAAGAGAAATGAAATATGACGTTGATAAATCCATAAAACAAGTTAAATGGCAAGTATGTGAACTGGACAAGACTGAAGTTTCAAAGAGTCAGGATATTTTTCATATCTTAGATAGAACCTTTCATTGGGGCGGAGATAGAGAAAACTTTAATGAATTGCTCAGAGATGAATATAAGGTAGGCTGTGTACTGGATAATGAAAAGAATATTCTTGGACTAGTTGTTTGGGCTTACTTAGAAGATGTAGATTTCTCAAGACTTGAATACCTCGTTGTGAATGAAAGTTTTAGAAAAAATGGGATAGGAGAGGCTATGATAAATCATGTTATTAACGATGCCAACAGGCAAAATGTGAAAAACATATATTTAAGCACAGGAATAAATAATGCTGCAGTAAGACTTTATAATAAAACAGGTTTTTATGATACAGTGGTGTCAAATATATATGAAAGAAAGTATTAAAGCAACTATAACTTTAGTTACTATGGATACTAAAAAAACAACTATTATTTTGTATTTCAAAGAACTAATAAACATTGAATTTTTGTAAATATGAGGTAGTCTTAGGTATTCTAAATCGCAAGTATTTTAGTGATAGGGAAGAGAGTTTATTTCATAACAGATAATGAAAACTGTAGTGATAGTAGTTATTAAATAAAAGCCCTGGTAAATTAATTTTCAATATTCATCAGATAAAGGATAAGGATATAATATTTTTGAAGCGGGGAGGGGGAGGAGATATAGTTTTAACTCTATATATGAATGTATTCAAAAAATGTGTGCGATGCAATACCTGGAAAAGTGTGGGATTATAAACTTGAGCCTATTAATTAAATTTAATCAAGCTCTAGGTGAAGATATGCTATATGATACCTACACAAATGTATTCAAAAAATGTGTTTGGTGTTTAATGTTGGTGATTTTATTTAAAGGCTATGTTTTAATATAATGTTGAAATGTAGCCTTTAAAATCATAGATGGGATTGTCCAACTATAATTTTAATATAAGAAAATTGCAATGTAATAACTAACTTGAGGTAATATGTTCATTAGATGAAAATTCCTCTTTTGCCTTTTTAATATAGATTTAATGAAATCATTCTTCCCATTTGTATATGAACTTCTATCATTGGCATATTTTATGGATAATTCCTTGTTTAAGCTTGAATATTCCTCAACTGCCTCCGTTTTTAACCGAAGATAATTACAAAAATTGATATGATTTTCCATATTTATTCATAAATTACTTCTATATGTAAATAGTGAGTCTTAACGTCTTCACATCCTTTAGCAAACATTATGCGACCTTCAACCACTGCATTATCTCCAAATTAGTCTCCGTTTGCTTCTAAAAGGTCTCTAAATTATCTACATCATCTAATGATTTGACGTCTAGAGCAATATCTATAATTGGCTTAGAGTCAAGACCTTCTATTGATGCACTTCCTATATGTTGAATATCTATAGCTTTTTCACCCAACAAGTATTTCAATAAATTTTCTTCATTATTGTAAGCCCCATTCCAACTAAAACTATACGGAACAACCTTAACAATTCCTCTCGCTAATCCAATCACTTAGCCAGCCTCTCTGAATTCATATTTGCAATATTTTACTTCATCATAATTTACTACTGTTTATTAAACTAAAGTTATTAACCACGCTTATTATAGAATAATTTCCTAAATACTATGCGTGTCATACATGCAATGGATTTCTATTTTTAAGCATTTTATTTTGATATACAAATTTGATACATTGCTTTGAAGTAAAAAATATTAGCATTTACTAGTTCGTCATCTTTAAATATTTGAAGTCTTTTGAACTACTTAATATAGTTCATATACTATTGAAAAAGTGGATTAGAAAGAAAGATATGAGTCAATAATTTAAATAGAATATGGTGAAATACAGGCGTCTATAGTTTCACTAAAGAGACATAAAGATGCACCAGTCTGGTTAAAAAACTATTTTATAACATATTATACATTAAATACAATATGCTTACAGGTTTTGTAACTTTAAGAAATTAATTAGATGTATGCGTTTTTATACACCATATGTAACTTTACATACGTAGTCCTAAATACTGTCACAAGGCTAATTAAGAGATATTGGAGAGGGTTTCCATGGTGAAAATGAGAACTAAAGCTAATGGTGATAAATCAAATATTTGCTATACTTCAAAAGAAGATTATTACAAAAGTCGCCAAGTTAAATGTTGTCCGCAGTGTGGCAGCGAAGAATTTAATAAACATGGATTTTATAATCATATTCAAAGATATAAGTGTAAAAATTGTGACAAGTCTTTCTCTAGTACTACTAGATCACTATGGAGTTATTCTAAAAAAGATGTTAAAACATGGATGAAGTTTGTTGAATTCACTTTAGAAAAGAAATCTCTAAGATTTTCTGCTAAAGAATTGAAAATAGGCTTAACTACCGCATTCTACTGGCGCCATAAGATTCTTCACAGTTTAACCTCGGAAAAAAAGAAAGAGGTTTTAAGTGGAGTTGTTCATGCTGGAAAAGTATTCTTTAAAGAAAGTTTTAAAGGTTGCAGAGATATGAAGAGTAAAGAAATAAAGGAAAGTAAATGGAATATGTGGGATTTAAGGAATCCAAGAAAGAGTATTTGGGTTTTTAGTGCTATTTCTAGTAATGACTCTATGTTTGCAACTTCAGTAGAGCCTCATATAAAAATGAAATTTTTTAAAGAAAAGATATTTTCAAGGGTAGATAAAAAAGCTTATATTGTGCCATATCATAGGGATGGGTATGTACAAACCATTGCTAAAGAGTACAACAAGAAAAGACTTATGGAAGTTGAAAAAGATCCTAGAATACTATATTTAAGGAGAAATATCAAAGAGTTTATAGCTGTTTTCAGAGGGATTGCCACAAAATACTTACAAAGATATCTTGAACTTTATATATTGGTAAATACCAAGGAAAACCCAAGTTGCTTGAAGCTAATGGGTGAAAATTTTCTTGAAGAAAGTAACTTTATTAGAACTAATATTTTAAGAAATTCCCAAGGTTATCTCAAAGAACCATCAAGATGGATCGAAGCTTAAAAACAAAACTATCCGCAGTAAAGTCTTTTCATTATTTATCACTGTTAACTATAAAAACAACATTATTTAGATACATTAACATAGATATAGCAATAGAAAGCATGGACTAAAAGGGAAAATATTGTGAGTGTTGAGAAATTTGGATAGAGTTATTTGCACAGTAACCCTACCAACATTTTTTCAATACATTCGCATAGGCAATGAAAACACAACAGCCTAGGTGCTCAATGGGACAGGCACTTTAAGAAGAAACTTGCGCTAAATTCATATATAAAATTAAGTTTTTATAAAGAAAATGAAGGAAAATAAAGCAGATTTTTAAGGCGAAAAAATCTCCCCAACATTTTTTAAATACATTGACATAGGCTTCTAGAATATAGTTATAGGTATACTAGTATTGCTGTAAGTATCTGTATCTAAAAATCTATGAAACTATTAGCTATTTTAGATTGGGTATAAGTCTCCATGCAATGATAATCAACTCTGGAGATCTTCTAAAAACTCTAATATTGCATATAAGCATAAATTATATATGAGGTATATGAATTAAAGATAAATAAATTAAAGTTTGTATTTAAAATATTATACAGTGGTGAGCTTATACTTATGATTACAATAAGTTATAGTATAATTTATAAAGTCTTTAACAGCTTGGGCTCTTTTTATTTTCGAGGAATAAAAAGACTTGCTAGTGCCGTTCTCTCGTATTCTTAATGCTTCTTTAACTATTAATTTAAAGTCATCAGGTAAAGTGTTAAGTGCATATCTGGCAGAGTTAGATTTAGAAGTTATGTTCTTTTTCTCAAGGGAGTACAAAATCCTACACTGAGTTAATATAGAAAACTCAATGGAATCAGCAGTGAAAAAACCAAGCTTATTGGCAAGTTTATTCTTCCAGTAGGTATTTAAATTGTAGTTCATTGTACCTATAACATCATCCCAATTAACTTTGATATTTAAAACTGTAATGTCAGGACTATTTATGGGAATGCCTTTGTTTTGTAAGGTCCACCACGTAACGTAGTTAATATCATAATACCCATAGTTATGAACTTTATTATGGGCAAAATATAGATAGGGACTTATATCTCCATTAGTCTTACCAATTTTTTCTTTGGTAATATACATACCCTCCATTTTTTTAGCATATTTAAACTTGTTATTTAATTGTTTATGTATAGCTTTCAATCTGATTAATTCTTCAGTTGTAAAATTTTCGTTTAGTATAGTAATAAAATCGATGTCACTTTTGTTTACATCAAAAGCGCCTAATGATATAGAGTTATATATGTATACTCCAAATATATTAGTACCAAAAGATCGTTTTATACTTGCTTCATATTCCACTAATAAAGGATATATAATATCCGGAATTCTGCTACACATAATTTTAACATCGCTTATTAGGACTATTGGATTAAGGTATTAAAATTTCAATTAGATTTGCTCAAAATAATAAAAGTATTTTGGCAACCTTTTTATTCCAATTGATATTTAGGCATATTATACTATAATTGGCTTTGATTATAAATTACGATTTGGAAAAACTTCAAAAGCATAAATTAGAAAGTTAACTGAGAAAAGAATTTGAAAATGTAAGTTTTATTACGAAAGTACAGATCTATTCTCTGAAAAATACAGATCTTATTTAATAAGGTATACAAAAGTTCATTATAGCATTATAGGTACAAATAATTAATAAGGGGGTTAATTAATGAATTTTTATAAAGCGTTAAAGGCGCATGTAATTATATGTGTATTAGCATATTTATCCTATGCATTCACGGATAAATTGCCTGGTAAAAGCATCTTAATGGTGAATATTGCCTTAATATTTATAATGTATTTATTAAGTGGGTTTTTTATGGAAAGGATGGGATCAAGACTAGATAACTTTAAATCTGTGGCTATAATATTTGGAATAGGGGCAGTGGTTTGGATAATAAGTGTTGTTGCAATGGGATTTGGTCCTATAGTAAACCCTAATTGGCTAACATACGGTTTGTACACTGCCTATTTTCTACCTATAATTAATATTTTTAATATAAAGAGTCCGTTCGTTTACTTGATTGCAGCATTTCTTCCAACTTTTCTAATGTGGATTGGTATAGAATTAAAGAAAGTGGTCGTAGTAAAAAAGCGTTAGTATAAGTTATTGGAAATTAAATATAAAAGCCTATGCTTTAATGATTATTTTAGCATAGGCTTTTATATTTGCTGAAGCTAAGTATTATAAATAAAGCAATATATTAGACAAACTATAAATTCTATAAAAATATAACCTTTCAGAAAATGTATCTATTAAATATGAAATCCATTTTCAAAACTTTTCTGGTTCCTGACAGGAAAACTTAAACAATGTAAATATCAAATTCCCCATAGAGTAGTTTACATAGAATATTTAAGTTGGGTTTAAGGTTTGGCTTGTAAAATAAGTTTATAGGGAGCGGAAAACCTCATGGATACTATATATTTATATGATTTTATAAATATATAAATATAACAATTTAAGAATAGAGATTAGAATTTAAGAGGTTAAGAATTCAAGGGAAGGTAGATTGGGAAGAATTAACTGGAAAGTTGACTTTATATATTTCTTAACTATATAAGATAGGATTGTCAGTTTATTGCTAACCTATGCAGTTAAATGTTTACATTAAAAACAACTGATGCTAATATAAGTTATATATCGAATTAGATATCTAACTTACATTTTAGATATATGTAAAGTATAAATTAAGAGACAGCTGAAGATGTGCTGCATAAATAGGATAGATACAACTTTACTTTAAAGGAGCAGTAGAATGAGAAGTAAATTTCATAATTTATTAATTAGAACAATGGCATCTCACTCTAAGAGAAGTCAAAGTCAGTTTATGGAGCTTGGATTATCACCAGGACAGCCTAAAATACTTGAAGTTTTAAAAGATATGGATGGATGTATGCAGAAGGAGCTGGCTGCGGCCTGTAATGTTGAGCCTGCTACTATCACTAGTATATTGCCTAGTATGGAGAAGAATGAATTAATAACTAGGAAGAGTAAAAGCTATACCTCTGGAAAAAGATCCTTAAGCGTTAGTTTAACAGAAAAAGGCAGAGCTATGGAAAAAGACATTAGTAAGATAGTAGATCAGGTTGAAGAGCTAAGTTTTCAGGGCTTTGCTGAAGAAGAAAAAGAACTGTTTCTATCAATGTTAGAGAGAGTTTATGAAAATATTAAGTAGCTATTATAAGCTGGAGTATTGAAAACACAAGTCTAAAATCCCTAGGTATAACTATAGTGGTTTAGTTATAGCAGGGTGCCAATTTATATAATTAAATTTAAATAATTAGAATAAAACTTAAAGAAGGAGGGGCGTTAATATGTTACTTGAAGCTAATTTAGTTTTATCGCTGGAGGTAAAGATTGGGCCTATACAAGAAATAGGTGAAAATATTGAGGGCTTTTTAAATGTTATACCAATTACAGGAGGAACTTTTAAATGTCTGGATAATGAAGGACAAACTGTCCGTGGTATTGTACTTCCTGGAGGTGCTGATTGGAATACGATAAAAAATGAAAATTTGTCCCATGCCTTTGCAAAGTATGTAATTCAAACGGAAGATAAGGTGCTTATTTCTGTGGAAAATGAAGGATATATGGATAATAGGGCAGACAAGCAAGTAATTAAGACCATACCTAGATTTAAAGTGGATGACAACAGTAGGTATAGTCATTTGAATTATGGAGTATTTGTGGGGCAGCTTGACTTTAATGGCGATAAAGAACCCTTTGTGGATATAAAAGTATACAAGCTAAAATAGCAAATCTGAAAGTTTATGAATTTAAAAACTCCGATGGTAAGCTTAATGAGATTTAGAAAATAGACTTGGTATATGAGTGGTGGAAATTTAATTTAGATAAGAACTGCTGTCAGAAATTTGTAGAACAGCTTTAAAAATGGAGTTTGTATATAAGTGATAAAGATTTAATTAAAATAATAAGTGTAGAAGGGAAGAATTAAATAATGAATATTTGGGAAACACCTATTGGATTTGATGAAAAGAAGATTGATGTAGAGTATGGTACCTTGAATGATGTAAGATATGAATCAACAACTACAGGAACCACAAGAAAATGTTTTGTTATAACTCCAGCAGGTTATGATAAGTCGAAAAAGTACCCTGTGCTATATTTGCTACATGGTATTGGTGGAACTTATACAGAATGGCTTCAAGGAGAACCGGTGAATATAATTGGTAACCTTATGGCTCAAGGACAATGTTCAGAAATGATTGTGGTTTTACCGAATGTAAGAACCTGCGCAGAAGAGGGTGTACCAAAGGATATACTTAGTAAGGAAAACATTGCAGCCTTTGATAATTTTATAAATGATTTGAAGAATGACTTAATGCCTTTCATAAGTAAAAATTATTCAGTAAGCACTAAATGGGAGGATACTGCTATAGCAGGACTTTCTATGGGGGGAAGAGAGTCTCTTTACATTGGATTCTCCATGTTAGATACCTTTGCGTATATAGGAGGTTTTTCACCAGCTCCAGGCTTACTTCCATATTCAGAGCTTTCCTACGAGGGGCAGCTTAAAGAAGAGAAATTTAATATCCCAAGTAGCAAGAAGACACCAAAGCTTATATTGATGTGCAATGGTAATAACGACAGAATAGTTGGAAAGGTTGCTAACACCTATCATGAGGTATTAGAGAAAAATAATGTTGCTCATCAATGGTATACAATGGATGGAGACCACGACTTTGGCGTTTGGAAAAATGCATTGTACAATTTCGCTAAGAGAATATTTAAGTAGGATTAGTTACTACGCCAATCATATCTCTTATTTGGCAAGATAAGTTTATGACCATAAAGAAATAGGTTCAAATTATAAGAGAAGCCACTTTAGGCTTCTCTTATAATTTATGATATATCAACATTATTTCAAAACATAGCCTTTTATTAAGATATATATATGCACAAATATATATTTCTAAGTGGCTATTATCTAAAGATTTCATAATTAGATCTTCAACTTATGCATTCCATGAAGCTATGAGAAACTGAAATTTTCCAACAAGTATAAATTAAGCTTGTAAAAACTTTTTAAGAAGTCTATGCACAAGATAATTATATAGTTATCTGAAAATATCAATTAAAAGTTTTTATTTTACTGCTTTAATTAATGCAGCCTTGGTCCATCTCTTCTCTAATGTAATACTTTTAAAACCTGCATCAGAAAGTAAAGTGCGTTCAGTGTCTAGTGCAAGTGGAACATCAATATGAATAGTGCCAAAAGGAACTTGTTGCTTTTCATAGAGCTCTTCAGCAAGTTTAAGCATGGTGATTTCAGTAGCTTTGTCACTACAAGCTGTGTCACCATTTATGAAATACCCATCTGTTTTTAATGAGTTGTATATCTTCTTATATAGCTTTGCCTTTTGTTCAAGCTTAAAATGATGCAAGGAATAAGTTGAAAGTACAAGATCAAAACTATTTTCTGCAAAGGGAACATCAAAGTATGAACCGCAGATTGTGTTTAGTGCCACAGTTGGATGTAGGTTCTTTTGCTTCAATTGTTCCAACATTCCAGGTGAAATATCGATGGCTGTAACTGTAGAATTATGTTTAATTCTTTCTATTTCCAAGCCAGTACCGCAGCCAAGAACTAAAATGTTTTTTGGCTTACCGCAACTAATAATCTGTTTCTCAATCTCATCATAAAATTCACTCATACCAAGGTCTTCGTAAAAATGTCTGTCATAATCAGAAGCACATTTATTGAAATGTACATCCATATCTTCAGCCTCAAACCCCATTGTTTTCCCTCCTTTAATATAAAAAAGTTATTTTGTAGTTGAAAAAATACAATTCCCTGAATTTACGTATTTAGCTGTGATATCAGCAACATAGGTTTATTTTTAGGAAATGTTTACTAAATTATACATCTTGTAGTGGGTGGGGTGCAAGTGTTTTTAACTGTTTCGTAAAATCCTATAAATTGAAAAAGTAACCTCAGTTTAATAAAATACTAAATCGAAAAATTAAGAAGCTAAGATAAAGGCTAGATGAAATTTATCCTAATAGCATTTTTTAAGCAATAATGTTATAGAAAGATACAATAGTTAAAAGAAATAAAAATATAGGAAATAACCTTTTAAATTATATTTAGGTTCCTTTAGGAATTATTTAAAATGTTATAAAAAATGTATATTATGGGGTTTACAAGTATATCATTAAATGATATATTATATTAAATGATATATCATTTAATGATATAGTGAAAAAGGAGAAGAGGTAGTTTATGCCGAGAAAAGATTCTATAGATATTGGTGAATTAACTGATTCTGCTTTCTATATTTTAGCCAGTGTAATCGAGGAAAAACACGGATATCTGATCATGAAGGCCATTGAAAAGTTTACTGATAATGAAGTAAATATTGGACCGGCTTCACTTTACACTACTTTGAAAAAGCTTCTATCAGCAGAGTTAGTGGAGTTAAGCTCAGAGGTGGAAGAAAATAAAAAGGTGTATAGGATAACGGAAAAGGGACGAGAGATGCTGAAAAATGAGATAAGAAGAAAAAAACAGATGATAAAGTTTGCTGAAAAATTTCTATCTTGTGAGTAAGGAGTTGGAGTTTATGAAAAACAAATATGTAATGAGCGGTGGTCTTGACTTTAGTGAAGAAGAGGATATGGAAAAGTTTAAGAAATACGCTAGTGAAGGGTGGATAATCGATGGCTTCGCTTTAGGATTTTTCTACAAATTTAAGAAAGCTGAACCCCAAGATCTTGTATATTGTCTAGATTATCAATCTGATGCAGATGAGGAGTATTTTTCCTTGTTTGAGGTAGCAGGTTGGAAGAAGGCTTGCTCAGCTGGGAACATGCATATATTTTCAGCTAAGCCTGGAACTAAACCTATCTATACAGACTACAACACAGAAACAGATAAGTATGAGAGTATGAGGATACGAACCAAGAAAGGATCCATCTTTTCCTTCATAGTAGGAATACTTTTAATTATTTTAATGATTTTTAGTGTGATAATTTCAAAATATTTATTTTGGCCACTATTTGTTCTTGTGATAATTGATTTGTTTGTATTTGTATTTAATTTTATGCCTTATGTTGCCTATAAATATAGAGTTAATAAAATAGAAAGTACTGGGAAGATGAAGTCAGGCACTATGAACAAAAGCTTAGGAATTATTAACACTGGGTTTGCTTTACTTTTTTTAGCATTTACAATAACAAATCTATTTTCTAAGAGAGCATTTGGAACAGTATTCTATTTTATTTTAAGTGCACTGTACTTTTATATTGGTCTAAGTAGTTTTAAAAAATATAAAAAATCTTTGAAATAGATAGTGTTAGCAAAAGCTTATTCTAAATAAGAGAAGTTTTGTTCATTAAAGAAATATAAAACATAAACACTAACAGCTTTATTTGTACAATATCTATTCTATATTGTTGAAAGAGAAACAATAATTTAATATAATAGTATTAATGTACCAATTAGCGGGAGGATAAGAGATGAACAAAGGCGAACAAGTCATGAATGAATTCAGGGGCTTATTTAACAAGATGGCTTCACTTAATAAAACTAAGATGGAAGATATTCTTAAGGACTATAAGTCTTCTGAAGTACATTGTATCGAATATATTGGAAGCAATGTTGATCCTAACGTGACCAAACTTGCTGAGTCCTTCTATATGACTAATGGTGCTATAAGCAAATTAACTAAAAAGCTCATAAATAAAGGTCTTATTGAAAGCTACCAAAAGGCAGATAATAAAAAAGAAATCTATTTTAGGCTTACAGATCAGGGGCAAAAGGTTTATGAAATCCATGAAGGGCTGCACCAAGAGTTCCAACAGCGTGATAAAATAATATTTGAAGATGTTACAGAGGAGCAGTTTGATGGTATGCTTAAATTTATAGAAAAGTATAGTAAGCATTTGGATGAAGAAATAAAGAAAAGCCATATAAATAATAAGCCAGAGTAAATTTGAATAATGAAAATGAAACCATAGGCAGCCAACTCATTTGGGAGGAGGCTGTTTTTTGTTGTTAAGTAAAGAATAGAATTTTTTGTGGGCTAAACCTGGTAATATCAATGAATTAGAGTAGCTGTTTAGAGTGAACAGTACAAAATTATGTCGCCTGCTAAAATTTCTTCACATAGGTTATGAAAAGGCATATGCGCAACAAAGGCTCACTGAAGAATAGCATTTCAGTGAGCCTTTGTATTCCTTAAAAGCTATGTATGATAAAAATTAGTGAAGTCTAGTGAAGGAAATAATATATTTGAATTTGATTTTTTTGTTGACAAGGAAACAAAAACATTATACGATGAATACAACAATTATGTTTCCTTGGAAACAAAAATACAACCTTAGATAGGAGAATTCAAATGTTTAAATCTAAATCACCCAATCAACAGAATGTAGAACAAACCGTAGACAGACACGCTTTGATATTTGGTCTTATATCAGTATTCCTCTGTGGAATAGGCTTTAGTATCATAGCACCAGTGGTTCCATTCTTAGTTAAGCCTTATACAAGTAGTGTTGGACAGCAGGCGATAACTGTTACAATGCTGACATCTGTATATGCAGTGTGCGTATTTTTTGCTGCTCCAGTACTGGGAGCTTTAAGTGATAAATATGGACGTCGACCATTGCTTTTAGTATGCCTTTTGGGTTCCGCAGCTGGATACTTAGTTTTTGGTATAGGCGGAGCTTTGTGGGTACTATTTGCTGGAAGAATAATAGAAGGTGTAACCGGTGGTAGCATAAGTACTATCTTCGCATATTTTGCAGACATAATTCCTGCAAAGGAAAGAACCAAGTACTTCGGCTGGATTAGTGCAGTTGTAGGTGTAGGAACGGTAATTGGTCCAACCCTAGGAGGTCTACTTGCTAAGTTTGGCTATTCAGTACCAATGTACTTTGGAGCAGCAGTAACCTTAGTCAATGTTGTTTATGGCTACTTTTTTATGCCTGAAAGCCTTGCTAAGAATAATAGACTTGAAGAAATAACCCTTACAAGACTAAATCCTTTTATACAACTTGCAAACATATTGTCAATGAAAAACTTAAATAGACTTCTTATATCAGCATTCTTACTTTGGATACCTAACGGATCTTTGCAAGCAGTTTTTTCACAATTCACTATGGACACTTTCAGCTGGAAGCCTGCACTAATCGGTCTTATGTTTTCCATTATGGGCTTTCAAGACATTATTTCACAAGGGCTTATAATGCCTAGGCTGTTAAGAAAACTTAGTGATGCACAAATAGCCATACTTGGAATGGTTTCGGAGATCATAGGTTACAGTCTTATTGCAGCATCAGCTTTATTCACCTTCTATCCATTCTTGATCCTTGGAATGTTCATATTTGGCTTTGGCGATTCAATCTTTGGCCCTTCATTCAATGGTATGCTATCTAAGTCTGTGGATTCCAGTGAACAAGGAAGGATTCAAGGAGGTAGTCAATCTATTCAGGCCTTAGCAAGAATGATTGGTCCTATCATCGGAGGCCAAATATATGCAGCACTTGGCCATGCCGCACCAGCTTTTATGGGAATTATTCTTATAGCAGTGGCAGCATCAGTTTTATATAATAGTTCATACTCTAAATAATTATTAGCCATAGGTTTAAAGAAGTACGGCTTTGACCTCAAAGCTATTTTTTAAATGTATATTTCTAAAGGAAGGGCTTTAAAATATGAACTATATTATGAAGATAGAAATTCATATAGAGCCAGCCTTTATAAATAGAATTTAGAAATATAATTAGATTATTACATTAAGTGGCTATGTTCTATAAGGCTTTATCATATCAATAGTGGAAATGCATCTTGGACAAGGCTTTAAGGGGGATAGTAGTAAATTTCAGTACTATATATGAATGTATTTAAAAAATGTGGGTGGGTATTTTTTAGTAGTGGCAACGGAGAAAACTATATTTAAAAATACTTCTTGAATATATAGGTTGCAATAAGATTATTTATGTAAGAATTTTATGATAACTTAAGTAATGTAATCAGTTAAGTTATGCAGTAAATTAAATAGAGCTTCTATAGAACTTATATAGTGGATATTATCATAATTTTAGACTAAAGATTAATGTATTTTAGGTATCCATAGCACTAGCAACATTTATTTAATACATACCAATAGGAAGTAAAACATATATGCATAGTTGAGGAAGGAATGCTTTCTAACTATACTTTGGATAAGCTGTTGAGCTCAAAAAGAATTTTCACTGTGGATGAATTTAGATATTTATATGAAACAACCTTTAAGGTGGATCATACTAATTTTCACTACTATATAGGAATGTATTTAAAAAATGTGGGTGGCATTTTTTAGTAGCGGTAACAGAGAAAAATACGTCTAGAGTTACTTCTTAATATACAAATTCAAATAATATTTATTTAAGCAAGAATACTGGGAGCAGTTAAGAGATGTAATCAGTTGGTGAGCAAAGTGAATTAAATACAATCTATATAGTAAATGTATATCAGGATTTTAAATTAATGAGGCATGTACTTTAAGGGGTAAAAGTAGTAACAACATTTATTTAACACATAACAATATAAAGTAAAATGTATATACAGAAGGCAGTCAGGAATTTTAAGTATATTTTCCTAGTAATAATTTATATATTCTTTAGAGAACTCAATCACAGCACGAATTAGGGTTTTTATATCTTGCAGTAAAGAGAAAGTTGAATTACTATATATTTAATGTATAAAATTGGAATTTAAGTTTGCATCAAAAAAGGGTTGGAAAATTAATTCATTGAATAAAAGCCGTGATTCTACATGTGAAGACCTGACGATATCGGAAACTAAAAAAGCAACTTATGTTTTCTAAGCCAAGCGGAAATTAGTCATGGAAAGAGTTTGATATAGATAATTATATTAATTAAAGTATGAGAGGTGTTTTTTATGGAACCATATGTTTCCCAACCTAGAGGAAGTATGTGTTGTGGGGCGTATTCAATTGCTTATTATTTATGGGAGAATAATAAGGACGAACATATAAATGATAGAACTTTTGTTGATAATATTTATGGAAAAATACAAATCGGTTTTAATACCATTGGTTTGCTGGAAGATTACTCTAATCCAGAAAAGATGGTTAGGGTATTAAGTGATAATTGGAATTCGCCTTCAGCTTTATGCGGATTACCAAATACTTTTCTTGAACCTCTTGCAAAGGGGCTTAACATATCTTGGTTACATATGGATGTTCTAGATAAGGTAAAGTCATGGGAAAATAAGTATGCAATTATTCTGTGTACCTATGAAAAGGATCAGTTAGATTTGCATTATATACTAATTAAATATGAAGAAGATACCTTAAAGATGCTAGACTCATTGGCGTTATATGGTAATGAATTTGATAATGTGATATGGGAAGACTTTAGTGTTGAAGCTAATAGAAAAATAACTTTAAATAGAGATACTCCATACATTTATACTGGAGCAGGAATTCTTATAGGCTGATTATAATTGAAAGAGATCTGAAAGCTACCTGTTGGCAAGGCTTAATAAACTAATTATAGAAATGTATCTAGGTTATCTATTTAATAATATATAGAAGATAAATATATCCATAGATAATGCTTAGTAAATCCTATTACTTTGGCTAATGAGATTATGGAAAGCATAAAACTTTAAATAAAATAATCCCAGTAAAGCGCCTTGTATTGTCTTACTAGGATGTTTTAATACCTTTTTTAGCTATTAAGTTAAGCAAACTTCTTTATTGATATAGAGTTTATTAGGCCAAGAAAAGCAACGGTGAAGCTTACTCCTACAGCAAAGAAAGTAAAATCACCTATTTTAAATAATGTAACCATAGAAATTATGCTACATACTATGCCGAACAATCCATAAACCTTCTGATTATGTTTTATGAAGCCTGGCTTGTCTTTTATTATATAAGTTTTGCCATTTAGTTTGTATTTGTCTGAGTTGACTAATTTTGAAGGTATAAAGAAAGCCATAATTATATTTACAAATCCCATTATTAAAATTATAAGAGCTAAGATATTAAGAATTGTTTCTCTATTCATATCGGTAGTCCACCTTTCTAGTGTCAGTTATTTCTTGTATTATAATTAATATTATACCTATTAAACCATTAATTTCAATAGAGCCTATACACAATAAATTTAATCTCAATAGAGTATGTATACAAAGATATTAATTTCAATATTATCTACTTAACTTTCCTGAGAGTAAAGGGTTTTAGATATTATATGTAAGTACTATTTAATTCATTGCGCTGTTTCAAAAAGAAGTGGATATTCAGTATGGCGTGAAGTTACTGTTATTGAATTGATTCAAGTAAGACATATTTTAACAATGGCTAATTACTGATATGTTGTAAAGTTAGGGTTGTTAAAAATCAACATTATATTAAAACATAAATAATTCATTTCATATCTCAAATTACTATAGCTTCATTAATTTAATACAGCTATTAGTAAAACTTATTACAATTTATATATTAAGAATTGTTACTGAACCTCATAGATATTTTCTACTATTTTAGCTATATGATTATTATAGTTAGACTTTATAGTTTCAAGGTCAGGTTTTCATATATTAGAATGACTGATTTTCACTTTTTTAGATTTTAGTATAGTCTTTGCTTTTATAATATGTTTTTACATGATTAGCAGAAAAAAGCCACTGAAGCATCAGTGACTTTTTTCTTGTTCTAAGCTGCTACTAGTTCCCAGAGCTGGCCGGCGCCGCTCCAGTAGCTCCACTGGCAAATATTTGCGCCAGGATCTTTGCTCATGTTATAAAGGTCCATGCAAGAGCTAAAATTTGAGCACTTTGTTAAAAAGACATATTTATTATCGGGAGTCTTTACGATTTTGAATTTTTGCATATTGCCACCCCAGTAGTTCCATTCGTCAATGTTTGTACCATCAGCAGCAGAGCCATTGTTGACATCTATACAGCTTTTATAGTTAGAAGCAGCGGTCAAGATAGAGTAGTAGCCGTCACTATCAGATACTAATTTGAATTTTTGTGAATCTAATTTTAAAAGGTTCCATTGTTGTACATTGGTTCCGTCTGCAGAGGCCCCATTAGTAATGTCTACATACAAGCCGCTTAAGGAGTTTTTGATATAGTAGGTGCCATCTAGCTTTGGAGTAGTTATGGTGGAGCTTGAAACCTTTGAACCCCAGATAGACTCGTCGTTGGAACCTATCAAAGAGAAGGTCATAGTGTTGTTATGAGCTGAGGACTCATCATATTGCTTGAAGAATACTCCTTTGTAAGTAACGCCTCCTATTACCATGGTGCAATAATATGAACCAGAGGTCTCTTTCCAGGTTCCAATATAATCTCCAGTAATAGTTCCGTCAGAATTTAAGGAAACCTTAGAGGTTTTAAGCATACCGGTGTAAGCAGTGGTTGCACTTAAGCCATGGTCTACAAATTCATAGGTACCAACAATATCACTGCTGGAGTAACCAGAAGAGGTTATTGTACTTCCTAGATATTCATATACTGCTGTTACTGGCCAGCCGTCTTCATTTAGAAATTGTTGATGAACTCTAATTTGATGCCCTTCAGTGCCGTTGTTAAATCTTGTATGATAAACCAGATATCTTTGACCAGAGTCATCAATTAGCGCAGAGTTATGACCACCAGACATATAACCCTTCGAACTAAGCTCGGTACTTGCAACAGAACTTAAAGATGAGAAATAGTAGTTACCAAAGAGCTTTATACCTTTAGTGGACTTGTCATCACTGGCACTTGTACATATAGCACCATTACCTCTTGCATCTACATAAGGCCCAGTAATATTTTTTGATCTGAATAGACGAATGTGGTATCCACTGAAGTTATCTGTCGCATCAAGTCCACAGTAAGATTCGTATAGATAGTAATAGCCTGAAGTCTTGTCATATACGATGTAGGAACCTTCACCAGAGGTTCCGTAGCCGCCAGAGACTTTTGTGCCAAAGTATTTGTCAGAGGCATTTGTAGTGGTTTGGTAAGTGTAAGAATAATCTCTTAAGCCAGTAGAATTATTTAATTTTAGCATAAAGATTCCGCCAAACCAGGAGCCGTAAGACATCCATAGATTTCCGTCTTTATCGTACAATACGCAAGGATCTATGGCATTAGGACCATAAGAAGAATTCCAAGCTCCATTGGACAAATATCTGCTATCTAAGGTAGTTGTGCCAGTAACGGTCTTGTAGTCGGTTTCACTAGCTTGAGAAGCATTAACAAAGCCAGAATATACTATTGTTCCAGCGTAAGTGTAGGGTCCTTCTATATTGTCAGCAGTTGCAAGAGCGATAGAGGAGTAGAACTTATCTCCATTAACACTCATGTACATACACCATTTTTTCATGGTTGGATTGTAGATAACATCAGGTGCCCAAAGGTTACCTGTAATGTCATAAGTGCTGCTTCCGTGAGAAGCCCACTTGCCTCCAACAGAAAATATTTTTGCATAGTCATTATTTATATTAGTTTGAAAGTAATTCCAGGAAGTTAGGTTTGATGATACTGCATCTGCTCTATGAGAGCCGAAAAGATAGTACTTACCATTGGCTTTTACAATGGATGGATCGTGAACTGAGACTCTTGAAGTGGATAGTACTGCAGCTGAAGCTGTGAATGTATTGTTAAATAGGTTAATTGGGAGTTGAACAAATTGAAGTACAAACATCAAGGATAGACCTAAAATAAATGACGTAATTTTCTTTACTTTACTTTTCATCATTATTCGATATAAAAATTATATCTTTCCCTCCTATTTATTTTTTTGAGAAGTTAAATTATAAAATGTTTCTTAAATTTTTAAGCCTATATAATCACCACCTTAAAAAATATAAATTAGTTTATCAATTTATTAAATAATATAAAAATAAATGAAATTCAATAAATTGTAAACTTTACGATAATTATAACTCATAAGATACAAAATTGTAAAGATATAGAATTATATTAACGATATTTTAAAAAGATGTTTATTATTTAGATAAAAGTTAATTATTTATTTTAATAAAAAATAAAGTAAAACTAGAATGAGGACTTGAATTAATATTTGGCTTTTATTAGATAAGCGTTAGAGATTTGATTTTAAAAGTGTGTTGCTAAAGCATCAGAGCATTGGACACTTTATTTAAACTGTATTATTAAATTAGGAACTCAATAAAGAGTCCCTATATGGAAACTTAATTTATTAAAAAATTACCCTTTTCATATGAATAAGAGTCACTATCCGTTATGACTAGTGAGTCATCCATTTATGCTTATTACTAAAGGTTTCAAAATCATACTTAGATACATATTCAAAATCACTAGCATTCTTTTTTTCATAAGCTTCGGGAGCAATGTATAAAAGCGATTCAAACTCTAAATCTCTTGGCATATTACTGGGGGTATTAAGAACTTCATAGTATAACTCTTTGCCGTTTGCAACAACTACGCACCGAGCATATAAAAATAGGTCTTCGGAGAAAGGTTCATCTTCATTTATATATGAATCTTCTCCTATATTCTTTGCATATTGAATCCCATCCAAATCGTAGAGAAGCTTTGATAGGATATCATAAAAGGCAAAAATGTCTTCATTGGGCTTTTTAGATAAGTAATTGATTGCTCTTTTTAGTACTTTTTCATCATCGCCAGAGTATCTCCAATCCAACATGGATATTATATTCCAAAATTCATTTTCATCCATAGGTTTATTGTTTATATTCTTTAACATAGAGGACTCCTTCCTTCTTAGTTAATATTGTGATACTAGTTTTTATCTATTGGAATACAATAAAAATCAGTTTGCAAATCTAAATTATTTCTATCTAAATAGTTATTTCTATCTACATAATTATTTGAAAGATATTAAATTCAACTTACAATATCAGTAGCACGAAGCTCTATTTCAGTACCTTCTGGAGCTTTTATTTTAAGGAGAGCTTCTCCTAAAACCTTATAAACTACCTCTCCATTTTTAAGCTTAAAATCGTTATAGCCAAGTGTCTTAATTCTTTCATATTCTGCTTCAACATCATCAACCATAAATGCCAGGTGGACTGGACCTGCATTTAAAGAACTCCATTTATTAAAGTTAGTGCCTTCCTTAGGAGTTTGAAGTTCAATCATAAAATCGTTAAGCTTTAACCAAGTATTAAAGGATCTCCCATGGAAGTTTGGAGTTTCGTTAACTATCTGAAAGCCTAAGATTGTTGTATAAAAATCTAGGGATTCCTTGTACTTTTCTGTTTGAATGCATATGTGATGTACCTTTTTAATACTCATAAGTTTTCTCCATTTCTTAATTTTTTAGTTATTTAGTATAAAAGTTTTATAGGGTTCACAGCTGGAAGCTTAAGTTATACTCGCCGTTAAAGTTTTGCAAAATCTATTGCAAGTAAAACTCATAACTTAAAGTTTGATCTTGTAACCCTATCATGGAAACTTAAGTTATAGCTATTCTACAATGGCTAGTTATGGGGATTATAGAATAAGTATAACTTAATAGTTGAGTTAAGAATTCTATAAAGATGCAATAACCCAACGTGAAATCTATTTTCAGAATGACTCTAGCTGCTAAGAGGGGCAGTTGAAAATATAAACTATATGAAGCCATACATCTATGGATAGTTATAGTCAATATATATTGTAAATTATTATTCATTCACATGGAATAGTTGTATTTAAAGATATAGCACTTAAATCTGAAACCTAATTTCAAAATTATTAAGATTATTAAAGATTTCTTACAAATTAATTAAAATCACCAAATAATTCCAAAAGTCGCATATAATACGAATATACTAAAAAGTGAAAAAAAGAGCTTTAACTGGAGGAATATTGATGAAGTATTCAATTATGGGATTTAAGCAGGATAAGCTTATGGAACTTGGGCTTGATATAAAGGATGCTGCAATACTGAGATATTTTGTAGATTTTATGGACTCCTTGAAGATGAGAAGTGAGATTATTGATAAGGAAATATATTATTGGGTGAAATATGAAGGCATTATTAACCAGTATCCTATTTTAAAGCTAAATAATGTGGACAGTGTATATAGAAGATTTAAGAAGCTTGTTCAGCTAAGCATCTTGAAGCATAAAACTGTGATTAACAATGGAAAATACTCTTATTATACCTTAGGGGAGGGATATGAGGAGTTACTTTACCAGTATAAGTGCAAAGACAATGATGAAATGAAAAAGAATTTTAATGGACTTAACCTGCCTGAATCTAATCAGCATGAGGGTGGTAATTGTGAGGAAAATAGTTCTCAAGGTAATGATTATAAAGGTGATTTTTATAAAGAAAATAATTATCAGAGTAATAATTATGAAGACAATCAGTGTGATGATTTGTATGTAGCTTCGGAGATAGACCAATATGAGGAATTGAGTAATCAGGAGGAATGGAATAGTTACGAAGAATGGGATAGCTATGAGGAGTATGAAAAGCTTAAGGCTTTTGGAGACTTTGAAAGCTTTGAGGAAGCTCAGTTAGTTAATGATATTGGAACCGAATCAGCATATAACTTTGGTAGAGCTGAAGAAGGATACATGCAAGATAATATTACTGAAGTTCAATATGAGAGGGAGCTTAAGCCTAAGAACTTAGCAGCTTGTGGTGTAACCTTTGAAAAGTTCAGTGAAATAGAGAAACGTAGCAGTTTGAGTGAGGCTCAGCTCATAGATGATTCTAAGCTAATGGAGATGCTTAAGCATAAAGAACTTTATGAATTGCCTGAGAAGACCGAGGACTTTGATTTCTTTAATGTGGCGGAGAATATAAGATCTTTAGGAATTGATGACAAAGATTATTGGACAGAGGATTTTCAAATGTATGATGAAGAGCTTAAGCTGGATGAAGAAGCCAGTGAGCCTAAGCTAATAGCGGATATTAGTGTTTTAGAAGATTTCGATTATGAGGAGAAAATCAAGCTGTTAAGAGAAAATTTTAAAGAACAAACACCTAAAGCGACAGGAGATTTAGAAAGCTTAATAGGAAAATATATGTCAAAGTTCAATATTGAGATAGAGAAAGCTAAAGGTGTGGAGGAGTTAGAAAAATTAGAAGATTCAAAGGAAACTAGAGAAGCGAGAGAAGAGAAGGAATCGAAACAATTGAAAGAATTGTCTTTTGCTGACGGATTATTATCCATAAGGCATCAGGAGGAAAATCCTACAGAAGACGGATGGAAAGTGGGAACAAATGATTCTTTTATTTATAATTCTTTTAATAAAACTAATAAAACTAATAAAGCTAATATAAGTAATATAAGTAATAAGCTTAATATAAATAATGAAACTAATATAAGTGATAAGAGTAATAAACTTAATATAAATGATAAAACCAATATAAGTGATCGGGTTAGTATAAGTTGTAGAAGTAATATATTTAATAAAACCAACGTGAGTAATGGTACAAGCTATAAGAATGATGATAATAGAAACTATAATAATAGCAATAACAAAAATAGAAATGAT
This sequence comes from Clostridium sp. C8-1-8, assembly GCF_009928445.1. Lineage (GTDB taxonomy): Bacteria > Bacillota > Clostridia > Clostridiales > Clostridiaceae > Clostridium_AR. The sequence continues at coordinate 48,165 of NZ_JAABNO010000035.1, forward strand.
AATAGCAATAATGATAGCACCATTAGAAATAATAACAATGATAATTGCAATGATAAAAGAATTAATGGTAATAGAAATGAAAGTAATAACAAGATAAATAATAAAAAAATTAATCATGACAGGAATAAAAATAATAACAAAATTAGTAATAGAGATATAGATCAAAATAACATGAATCACAATAGCATTAGTATTTATACTAACTCTATGTTCAAGGAAAAGTATAAACATTTAAATAAAATAAATATAGATTACGTAAGCACTAATATGAGTAATTATCTAGTTGGAGGTTAATCACTTAAGTAACAGGTCTATTTACAAAGGTTTCTCCGTTATGAAAGAAGAACTTGATAATATAAATCTTGCAAGTAGGTGGGACAAGCTTTGTACAGAGTAGTTAATTAATACTAGACTTTTGGCTGTACGTGGCTTGTTGTAGGGAGAAGCTAGGATTTTAGGATATGCATAAATTAACTTTGGATATAGAATGCTTTACTTTGGGAGGGGAATTATGGAGATATTAAGATCACTACCAAGATCTGTACATGCAGAGCAGGCGGTACTTGGCTGGATACTTGAATATGGTAATATGGATGAATTAATAGGTGTTTTGGAGGATGCGGATTTTTACCAAGGAGCTCATCAATTTATATTTGCCAGTGTTTTAAACATGTACAAAAAGAATAAGAGTATTGATGTGATTACTGTAGCTGAGGAGCTAAAGGGAATGGATATGTTAACTAAAATTGGTGGAGTGTCTTATCTGATGGAGCTTAAGGAAGGTTACATGACTTCAAAGAATATCTTGGAGTATGCTGCAATTGTGAAGGATAAGTCTATTAAACGCAATTTTATAGTTGCTTCTAATAAAGTGTTGGAAGAGGCGTACAAGGATAAGGTTGATGCCAGTGAGTTGTTTGTAAAAGCGGAGAATTCCATATTTAACATAAACTATAGTAATGCTAAGAGCTTTGAAACTCTAGGAAGCTGTATTGAGGATTCTATGATAAATATTGAAGAAAACTATGGAAAGGGTGGAGGTTTAATAGGTATATCAACAGGCTTTAACAATCTGGATAAATATCTAAGTGGTTTTCAAAAAACAGATTTTATAATTTTAGCAGCTAGGCCTTCTATGGGTAAGACAGCTTTTGCCCTTAACCTAGCAAGTAATGTATCGGAGCATGCACAAGTGGCTATTTTTAGCTTAGAAATGAGCAAGGAGCAACTATCTCATAGAATGCTAGCCTCAGCTTCTCGGCTAGATTTGACTAGTGTAAGAACTGGAAGCCTAAAGGACAATGAGTGGGTAAAGCTTGTAAGTGCTACCTCTAGACTTTATAAAAAAGATATTCAGATAGATGATTCTGCAGCCTTAGATGTAAATGAGATAAAGTCAAAATGCAAAAAGTTAAAATTCTTAAGAGGGCTAGATGTGGTTATTATTGATTATATCCAGCTTGTAAGACTTAAGGAGAAAACCTACTCAAGGGAGCAGGAGGTGAGCAAGGTATCTGCAGCATTAAAGAATATGGCAAAGGAGCTTGATATAACGGTAATAGCTTTGTCTCAGCTTTCTAGAGCTCCAGAACAAAGAGCAGATCACAGACCACAGCTTGGAGACTTGAGAGATTCTGGATCTTTAGAGCAGGATGCAGATGTAATAATGTTTCTCTATAGAGAGGAATACTATAACAGAGGCTCTAACAAATCATCTAGTAAAGATTCAGAGGCAAAAAATATAGCTGAAGTAATAATAAGCAAGAACAGAAATGGACAAGTTGGCAGTACAAAATTTGTCTGGATGTGTTCGAGCCAGAAGTTTGGGGAGATTGCCGCAGATAGCAGAGTGGAACAGTACAAGAATTATTTGAACTGACAGGGACAGGGGGACGGAGCTTATGTCACAGGAATTTTGGCAGGGAGTTAAGGACTTGTAGAGGGAGCTTCTGTGCCAAGTTAATGAGGATAGGTTCGCTTAATTATAGAGATATAGCGACATGATTTCAGAGTGATTATTTAGGCTAAACTTACCACTAATAAGTTGAATTTTTGCTTATAGGAGTTAAGAACTCCTCGCATTCACCATAGAAACCCATAGATAAAAATGCCTATGGGTTTCCTATTCTTATTTGTGAGGAGGTTTAGAATGATAAAGGATTAACCGTACTATAAGCAAAAGAGTGTATTTACAAAATATGTTATAATATTATATAGGTTATATGACCCTTGGGAATATATAATAGAGTTAGCAAAAGCGAACAAATGTAGAGTTAATTATTCAAGTTAATTTAATGAAAAGGTTTAGGTGTAAAAATGGAATTAAATTATATAGGAAGTGGTAAGGTATACTTCAATGAACAAGAGTATAGATGTGATCTTTATATAAATGAAAATGAAGGTGGCATATTAATAAATATCAGTATAAAAGAAGCATTAGCCAGTTTTTGTGCTTTACCTATTAATATTGATTTCTTAGCAGGAGAGCTTAGCACAGGATTTAAGTTTTCACTAATGAATTCTGAAAGGCAAAGGATGAGTAATAATATATCGGAAGGGAGAAGTGTTTATACTTACAGTTGTAAATATTTGTTTAAAGGTGTAGGAGGAAAAGAGGATAAAAATCTAGAACTGATTAGAATAAATTTTAGAGTGACCAATATATTACCATGGGGAGGAATTTCTGCATATAAGATTAGCGATAATTTTGAATTGTCACATAATGATGATGTGAAAAAAGAAGTTTATAAAAATGATGAATTTGTTGTCGAATATTGGGTGGGTAATAGTATGTTACCAGTTATTCCTTCTGATATTTTAAAAGAAAAGATAGTTCTAAATCAAAATGGTAATATAGAGATTACATTTAAAAATGAAGAACCTATTTACAAGTTTGTAGAAATATTTAATAAGATAAAAAGATTAATTGAAATTTCTACATTAAGAAATATAAGTCCAAGCAAATTAACAGGACTTTCAAGTAAAGTTTATGATATTTATGATAAAGATAAAGTAGAAAGACCAATTGAAATTATTAGTTGTGATTTAAATAATGAGGAGAGCAAAGATGATTATGTAGAAATCAGGAAATGGATTAATCTTTCCGAATTAATTGATAACGATAGTTTTTCAAAGTATTTTTTTAAGTATGAACTTTTTGAACCCGTGATAGAATTATATTTAGAAATCATACACTCTAAAACAATTTCTAGTAGACGAGTCTTCTTAAATATAGTTCAAGCATTAGAAACATATCATTCTCGCTTTAAAACAAATAATTTAAATGAATTTAGAAAAAGAATAAAAACAGTAATTTTAAAGAATAGACCTAAAGAATGGGTTGAAAAGGATGTAACTTTCTTGATGGCAAATTCTTATAAGTTCATTACATTAGAAAGTAGACTGGCAGATTTATTATTAGCTGAATTTCAAATACATTTCGATACAGGAGATATTGAATATTATGATTTTCCTAATGTTATTGCTAATACTAGAAATTATTATATACATTATGATGAATCCATTAAAGAAAGAGGTGGAATTTTAACAGAAAGTGAACTATCTATATATAATAGAAGCTTACTTTACATATTAGAGTACTATATTCTTATAGAATTGGGTTTTTTTAATACATTAAAGATAAAAGAAAAATTAAATGAGAGGTGGGGGAGGATTTCTGAAACTCTTTCGATTATTAAATATGCAAATAAAAATGGAAATAATAAATAAATATGAAATGCTTAGTGCATCAGCACTAAGAAATACTTAGAATATTTATTTTGTTTTAGATGAATATGAACAAAGAAGGATGTTAATATTTTTGTTTGCTTTTAATTTAAACATCAAGACCAATAAATATTACTTTAGAGTTATACCATATGTATGTAGAATATATACAAAAGAATAAAATTTATAAACCTCACTTGCTACTGATACGGTGAAACGTATCAGTAGCAAGTGAGGTTTTTTATCATTAATCATTGATACTACTTGGTTGACGCTATTTTAACAAGTAAAAACAAGATATTATAAGTAAGCTAGTAAAATGATATTAATATATGATATTTATAAAAAATATTATAATATACAATTATAGGATAAATAGTGATTTAGAGGAAAAGTGTTTTGAATAAAAAGGTATGAATGAAGGAAAATAATATGAAGTATTATTTAAGAGGCGAAATTGCTAAAATCGCTGGTATTAATATGGAGACACTAAGATATTATGAAAAGAATAAGCTGATTCCGATTCCTAATAGAACTTCAAAGGGGTACAGGCTTTATTCAGAAGATATATTAACTATCATTAGGTTTATTAAGAGTGCTAAGAGTGCAGGCTTTAGCTTAGAACAGATAAGAAATTTATTTTCAGTTGTTAATGGTGCAAATATAGATTTAAATTATATAGAAGAATTAATTAATGAAAAACTTGTGGAAATTAGTAATAAGATTATAGAACTTAAAAGTGTAGAGGAAAATCTCAAGGATATCAAAGAGCATTTATATCAACCGCATGAATGTCCCTTAGCTAATGCATTTAATAATAATTCAGGAAAATAATAAAACTGCTTGACTCTGTACTTAAGTACAAGGATTATAATTAACTAAAATTATAATAAGAGGTGTTAAGTATGAGTTCGAAAATTTTTTATTTTTCTGGAACAGGAAATTCCTTAGCTGTTGCAAAAGAACCTAATTATAAATTCAGTGATAAAGGAAGTATAATTCCATTATCAATATTTACAAATGAAGAATCTGTAGAAATAGACACAGATGTATTAGGATTTGTACTTCCAGTTCATTTTATGAATATTCCAGATATAGTTAAGTCATTTATAAAAAAGTTAACATTTAAAACTGATCCATATATTTTTGCTGTTGCAACATGCAACGGAATTTCTGGTGCAAGCTTAGTTGAATTAAATAAATATTTAGATAGAAAGGGAAAAGCATTGTCTTCAGGCTTTGTTATTTACATGCCTGGCAATGCACTTGTAACTCCACACAATATCGAAATTGAAAGGCTAAACAATTATAAGGCAAAAGCTACTGAAATTTCTATTAATATTAATAATAGAAGTATAAATAATATTGAAGGTAAAGATAGCCTTAAGAGTCGTACAGTAAGTGCTATTTGTAAATCTATGGGAAAGTACTTATATTTAACCCCTAAAAATGTTTCATATACGTCCCAGTGTGTGGGGTGTGGAATATGTGAAAAAGTATGCCATTTAAATAATATAAAAATGGTAAATAAAAGATCACATTGGGGAAAGAATTGTTCAACTTGTTTAGCTTGTTTTCATTGGTGCCCTAATAAAGCAGTGAAGGGCGGAAAAATGTTGAATAAAAGAGCTCAATATCATCATCCGGAAGTATCTATAGAGGATATGGATTTGAAAAATAAAATTCTAAACAGTGATTTGTAAGAAATAAATAATAAATGAATTGAGTATAATTCAGGGGAACAGTATCCCTTAGGGACAAAAGCACCGTCCCCCTGTCCAAAATAGTATTTGCTTTAACATTTCAATATCACTATAAAGCCTGTATCCTGATTGTGATGTATCTGATGGCTTAAATAAACCTATTTCATCATAACAATGCAGGGAGCCAACGGTAATGCCTGTAAGGTTTGCTATTTCATTTAGGCTATGTTTAATAATATTGTTGAAATTAAGTGGTCATGAAGGAGATGCTATAT
>NZ_JAABNO010000083.1 GCF_009928445.1 Clostridium sp. C8-1-8
TTCATATTTCAAATTGTTCACAACTGCTTAATACACTTATTGTAACTATATTAAGTAAGAACTTAATAATGCTTAATGTCACAAATTATATAATGCCCAATAAGAAAAATAATAACCTTATTAGTAGAACTTTTAAGAAAAATACTTATATGAAAATTATCCCTGTAATTCCTTGCAAAAAAGACTAGCTATTTTTAGATATACTTTGCTTTCATGAGTGATTACTATACAGTAAAAAGTGGTCTGAAACTACCTTCTTTAGTGAGTTCTTTTGCTCGTCTTACCTTTAATAATTCGTATCAAAGAGATATAGTAGAAAAAAAGACCTTTTCTCTTTTAGTTTTTACCCTAAATAGACATTCTAAAACCTTTATATCACTAGGTTTACATATTCAAAAACTTTATGATTTTATAGACAATAAAAAAGCATTTAGTTATTAACTAAATGCTTCTGGCGGAGAAAGAGGGATTCGAACCCTCGCGCCGGTTACCCGACCTACGCCCTTAGCAGGGGCGCCTCTTCGGCC
>NZ_JAABNO010000084.1 GCF_009928445.1 Clostridium sp. C8-1-8
AGACCAAAAGAATATAGCTTTAGCTTACAGAAATATTAGGAATAACAGCGGGAGCGATACTCCAGGTGTAAATGGAACTACCATAAAGGATATAGACCAATATGAAATATCGGAATGGATAGGATATATACGGAAAAGATTTGAGAAATTTAAACCAATGCCTGTAAGAAGAGTAGAGATAGAAAAGCCTGGCGGAGGGGTGAGACCTCTAGGGATACCAACAATAGAAGATAGATTGTTTCAGCAATGCATAAAGCAGATACTTGAACCTATAGTTGAAGCTAAGTTCTATCATGGAAGTTATGGCTTTAGACCTGACCGAAGTGCTGAAAATGCTATTGCAAAAGTAATGAACCTTATTAACATAAATAAACTTCATTATGCAGTAGACATTGATATTAAAGGTTTCTTTGATAATGTAGACCATGGAAAATTGCTTAAGCAAATGTGGAACATGGGAATTAGAGATAAGAAACTAATTGCTATAATATCAACAATGCTTAAAGGGAAAATTGAAGGTATAGG
>NZ_JAABNO010000036.1:0-38243 GCF_009928445.1 Clostridium sp. C8-1-8
ATAATTATGCATTTTCATGTTGGAACTTTTCAACATTTTGACGTTGACATTTACATATAGACTTGATTCAAAGCTTTAAAGCCGGCAATAATGAAAGCTTTGAATTGTTAATAAAAAAGTACCGAACAAATGCTATAGCTTTTGCATTTAAGTACACAAGAGATTCCTTTATTGCAGAAGATATTGCTCAAGAAAGCTTTGCATATATTTACGTAAATATTGATAATTACAAAGAAAAGTACTCCTTTAAGACCTATCTATTTACAATAATTAAAAATAAAAGTATTGATTTTTTAAGAAAAAAAACTTTTTTACCACTAAACGAAGATGTTGATACCATATCATCCTTTGATGTGGAGGAAGCGATAATTTCAAAGGAAACAACCAATTTAGTTAAAGGAAAGATTAATTTATTAAAAGAAGATTATCAAAGAATAATTTACTTAATTGAATACGAAGGTTTTAGTTATGAGGAAGCTGCTAAGATTATGGATAAAAATCTAGGCCAAATAAAAATATTAATCTATAGAGCTCGAAAAAAATTAAAATTATTGCTTGAAGGTGAGGTATAGCTATGGACGAAATAAATAAAATTGACAAAGATTTTATAAATGGTGTATGGAAAAAAGTCCGTGTTCTTGAATATGAAAAAAGAGAACAAGATTTTATAAAGGAAAATAGAAAACTGCAGTTTAAAGAAACTGTTAGATTAGTTCTAATTATTTCTATTCCAATGCCTTTTATTTTTATACCTTTGCTGATTTTAACAAAACTTGCACTATTTCCATTAATACTAACTGGCATATACTTACTAAGTGCAAGTATATTTTATGAATACCTGCAAACCTCTAGCAATTTAAGGAGGATTATAAATGAAAATAGAGATAAAAAACTTATCTAAAAAATATGGTTCTAAGCATGCTTTAAAAAGTATAGATTTGGAGATACATCAAGGTATGTTTGGGCTTCTTGGTCCAAACGGTGCTGGAAAGACCACTCTTATGAGAATTCTGACTACTTTAATTAAAAAGAGTGATGGTTCAATAGCTATTGATAATATTGATATAGGAGAAAAAACAAAAATTCGCTCTCTTGTTGGCTATCTTCCTCAGGACTTCTCTATCTATCCATCCATGAGCGTATATGAAGCTATGGACTACTTAGCTATACTTTCTGGAATAAAGGACCGAAAGTTTAGACATGCAAGGATAAATGAACTCCTAAAAGCTGTAAACCTTGATAAACATATGAAAGTAAAATTCAAAGCACTTTCCGGCGGTATGAAGCGTAGACTTGGAATCGCTCAAGCATTGCTTCACGATCCAAAGATTATAATTGTCGATGAACCTACAGCAGGATTAGATCCTGAAGAAAGAATACGTTTTAGAAATCTCTTATGTGACTTTGCCGTAGATAGAATTGTCATTCTGTCTACTCATATAGTTGAGGATATCGAGTTTACCTGCGAAAACTTAGCAATACTAAAAGATGGATCCGTATTGTATCAAGGAAAAGTTAGCGATTTATTAAAAAAAGCAGACGGTAGCATTTGGAGTACAACAGTAGATCGAAATGAATTGGAAGCATTACGAAGGAAGCATAATATTATCTCTACAGTATCTGAAGGTGACAATATAAAAGTAAGAATTTTATCAGATTGCAAGCCTACCGAAAGCTCAATCTGCCTTAAACCTTCCGTAGAAGATGCATATATGAAGCTTGTAAAGGAGGTGTGATTATATGCTTATATCCCTAGTTATTAAAGAAATTAAATATCAATTAAAAAGCATTACTTTTTATCTTTTCCTAGCAGTTATTACCCTATTTTACGTATCTCAATTTTTGCCGTCACTAACAGACTTTAAAAAGCCAGTACCTGGACAAAGTTATTATGGAAGTGCACCTACTACAAATAAGGAAGATGAAATTAAAGCAGTATATAAGCAGCTAAATCTAAATCTCAATGTAGGTTCTGTTTTAAGATATGGTAAGTTTATTAATAAGATGATTGTTCTTTCAGACTCAGATAAGGAAAATATAAGTAAAGCAATAAAAGCTATATCTCCCAATGGAGAACAGGAAGGCAAGCTAAACATAGTGGTTTCTTATGAGGAATACTTGAATATTGTTAGACATTTAGATAAACAGTTAGGTGGCTCAACAGATTTTGGTGATGAACATAGAAGTATGTTATCCAAAAGACCTATGACATATGAAGAAGCTCTAGATAGGTACAACAAAACAGTGAATATAGACAAATTCTCTAATGCTTCTGCTAGACTTTTCTCGGATTATATGGGAATAACTGCAGGACTTTTTACAGTATTCTTATCTGCCTTTATTCTAACTAGAGACAAAAGAACAAAAGCTTATGAGGTGATCTATAGCCGTTCAGTTTCCTCTGCCACATACATTATGTCAAAGTATATTGCTATGTGCATATGCGTTTTCTTAGGCTACCTTATACTGGCTTCTTACTCAACCTTTATAACTATTAAGATATCATCTTTAAATAATTATCCTATAGATTATCTCTCCTATTATAAATACACCTTTGTTTGGATACTACCTACCGTATGCTTTAGTAATGCACTAGCTATGCTGCTTTCAGCTATTTTTAACAACGGTATTGTTGCTATAATATTACAATTTGTAATATGGATAAATTCATTATTACCCCTAATTGGAGACTATAGCTTATTAAAGCCTATTATTAGATTTAATTCACTGGGGCGTTACGATGAATATATATCCTATGCTAAAGCCATAGAAATAAATAGAATTTTTTACTTAATATTATGCTTAGTAGTGGTCTCCCTTAATATATTAGTTCATTCTATGAAGAGAGGTGCAAATGATGGTAGCCTTAAAAAGCTCTTTAAGCTTCATAAAATACAACATTAAGATAAGTTTAAATCTAAATATTGCTGCAGCTCTAGTCTTCATTTTATTTCTGCCTTTTATCTTTAGTTTTAAATTAATAGATCTTTTTAGTATGGCTAAAATAAGCGAACTCTTCATATCCATAACCGGTATTATATTGTTTCCTTATTTAAGCAGCTTAGATGAAGTAGATAGTACTTATGAGGTTACATTTATAAAAAGAATCCCCTATATCTATGCCTTTTTAACTCGCTTAATTTTCATTGTTTTATTTAATCTGATTTTAATAATCTTTGTAACTACCATAGCTAGAGTACAAGACGCTGACTTTCCCCAATTAGAATTCACCCTATCTATACTAGTAACTTGCTTAACACTAGGCTTAATCGGCCTCACAACAACTCTACTAACCAATAATGTTGCTGCAGGCTATCTCCTTTCCTTTAGTTATTATGCCTTTGAGTTTTCCACTAAGGGCCAATATACAAAAAGCTTTTACCTTTTTAGTCTGCTATCAAATAGCTATGCTGAAAAGTTACACCTTTTAGCATTAGTAATATTATTACTCGTTATCGATATAACGATAATTTTAAGGAAAAGCTAAGATTGCTGGTGATGTTTAAGGGTATTCTTGAAATTAAGTGGTTATGAAGAAGATGCTATATGAACAAGCAATTATAATTAAATGATTTTTTGCACAAGCTCATCTAAACATCTGAGAACTGACCACTTAATTTCAACAGGATACTTTAATAAATCCTTAAATTCAAACTTTATTACGAAATGGTAGCTCTGCATGTACTAAATTATATTATTTATAAATACCTTTAGAGCCTCTTCATAATGCCTCATTTCATCTCCTACTGTAAGTCTAAGATTACAGTTATCAAGAGACGAATAAGTTGGTCTTTTCACTTTACTCTTATACTCCTCTGAAGTGCATGGTATAACCTTACAATTAATTTTACTAAACTCCACTATCTTACAAGCAAACTCATACCAGGAGCATTCACCATGTCCTGCACAATTATATATCCCATAATTTTCAGTGACTAAAAGCTTTAAAATATGGTGTACTATATCCTGCACATTAGTTGGATTACCTCTTTGGTCTTTTACTACTTTTATTTCATCATTATTCATAGCTAGATTTAATATTGTATATACAAAGTTTTTGCCATTATACCCATACACCCAAGCTGGTCTTATTATGAAATACTTAGAACAGAGTTCTTTTACAAAGTCATCACCCATTTTCTTACTTTTACCATATTCGCTCTTTGGTAAAGCTGTATCGTACTCCTTAAAGGGTTTATTTCCTTCTCCACTGAAAACATAGTCAGTGGATATATGTACTAGCTTAGCAGAAATTCTTTCACAAGCAATAGCTAAGTTTCTTGGACCTAATGCATTAACTTTAAAGGCCTGATCATATTTTTCCTCAGCAGCATCAACATTTGTAAATGCTGCGGCGTTTATTACAACATCTGGATTTATTAACGCTAATTTGTCCATTACTTGCTTCATATTGGTTATATCTAACTCCCTGGAATTGAATCCAAACACCTCAGCTTCTTTCAGTTCATAAGATATGTTCCCTAGTTCCGTAGCCCCTTTCTCAAACGCTTTTACTACCTCTGAGCCCACTTGTCCACCTGCTCCAGTTATTAGTATTTTCATTATTTTTTACCTTCCTTCTTACTGTATAAACAATCTTTTATTACCCATGTACCTTACAGTGCTAAAGTAAAAACTTATCTCTTATTTCTTTTAAAGCCATAGTTTCTCTTGATACCCATGGATTTATATCTAGATTCTTTTCTAAAAGCTCTTCATTTGCCGCTATAGCATAGTCAATATCAACAAATTCTGGTCTAAATTCCAGTTCAGCTTCGTAAGTATCCAACTTTTGCTCCAACTTCTTATCCTCTATTTTGCAAAGATAATAATGTGAGGTCATTTGAAAAATGCTGCTTTTATCATATATATCATAATTTCTTTCTGTAATAATTCCAATTTTATCTTTAACATAAGAGAGGATATACCCGGTCTCTTCTAGTACCTCTCTGGTTAACGTTTCCTCATGACTTTCTCCTTTATTAGCTCCACCACCTGGAAACTTATAATCTCCCTTATTATTGCCAACTAATAAAACTCTTTTCTCCTCTATAATCACAGCTCTTATTGCCTCTCTTTGAATTACCTTAAACTTTTCTATATGTATTTTATCAAGCCCTAACTCTAAACTGAAAAACATTGATTTTCTTCCTTTCATATATGTAGGTTATATGCCTTAAACTCAACTAATGAGCTAAATTCACTTATTATACTTACTATTAATTATCATTTCAGAAATCCTGTTTATCAGCACTAAAACAGTACTTATAAGACCTACTTCTTCTCCATCTAGTATATCAAATAGAGATAGTAAGCCTAATATTATAAACAGCAATCCTGAAGATAAATCTGATATAGTTTGTACGTAAATATATTTAATGCTTTTATCTTCTTCATTATCTCTATAAATCATAAAGTCAGTATGATAAAGAGAGATAAATATAATCAGGAAACCAAGTCCTATTATCACTAAACTAATTATAATTTTAAACATATGTTGACTCACTTTGTTTAATTATTCTTATGCATTACTTTTCAGTAATCCCAATTACAACTTGAAGAATTCCTACTATTAAGACTGCTAAAATTGAAGTAGCTAACAATACTGTTGTAGACATATTATTAGAAACTAAATCAACCACAACTAAATTTATAATATACTCTAATAAAACTCCTAATAAGGGACTTGCTATAATAATTGCTATACCTAGATTTATCCTAAAATACCTATTAAGTTTAATATCTTCTTTATTTTTTGCATTTTTATTCATTTATCCATCCCCTAATACATAACATTATAACATTAATATACTTTAATAACTTAATTTTACATCATTTTTAATATTATTGTAATCATCTTTTCTTTAAAATCATTTATAATAAAAAATATAATGTATACGTTGTAATTTGTTAAAAGTTACATAAGTCATAATGTATTAACATTAAATTTAAATTTCTACTAAGAAGGATTTAAAAATAAAATTAGGGGTGACACTATGGTGAAACTAAAAAAAATCTCAATATTTATTTTATCTTTCATATGCTTCTTAATAGCTATAAATGAAATTTCTTTTTTTATCGATAAGTCAGAAATAGACAAGGGAAATACCCCTGTGTTTATACTTAAGAAAGATATCTATAAGGACGGCGGTACCACTGTTTATTATGGTTTAGGATACCAAATAATATCTTGGAATCAATATAGTAAGCAGAGCATCAATGGTATAGAAAAAGACGGAACCTTAAAAGGAATAGAAACTCATAGATTTCCATTTTACAACAATGTAATACATGGTGGTAAACCTTCGATACAATTAGAATTTGCAGAGGGAACTTTTTAACTCTTCCCTCTGCTTATTAATTAATAAATATATCTAAACTCACTTAAATTTTTCCTTACAAAAGTATTAGGAGCCTTCTAATAGATTTTAGCTTTAATATTACAGCTTTATATTCTATTTTCAAATTCTAAGCTTACAGCCTGTCTTACTGCCCAGCTATGATATTCAAGCAAAAGCATTTTTATACATTCTTCTGGATCAAGCCAAATTAATTCATGATCTTCTTCAACTTTTTTATCAGTAAAGTTCAGCAAATCTACTATATAGAAATGACCTATACCCTTAAGCTTTCTTTTTGTTCTAGATTCATGATAAAGGATAGCTTCTCCGATATAACTTTTTATACTTATCTCGTAACCTGTTTCTTCAATGAATTCTCGCTTAACGCACTGTTCATAATCTTCATTTACTTCCAAACCTCCACCGGGCAGGAAGTACTTATCTATCTTTTTTATTGTTCCAACCTTACCTTCTTTATTAAAAGTTATGCCATATACACCAATTCTATCGGTATATTCTACTCCATAAAGTTTTTCTCCAAATACATTCTCTTCCACCTCAATATGCTCATTTTTCATATTATCAGCTCCTTTCTTTCTTAATAAAACCTAAGCTTAATACTATAATCTATTTTCTTACTATTATAGGGAACCAACTTCAACTATTAATTTATACATGCCATAAAATCCCCAGAAGCCGGGATTTTATAACAAGTATAAATTAAGTTTTCATATAGGTTCCCTATAAATTAAAGCTATGATTATTTTTTATTATCCTCTTCAAGAATTACTGCTTGTGCTACTATAACATCAGTTCCATTAAAAGTACAAGAAGGTGATCCGTATAACTTGTACCCTTCATTAAGCAATTCAGAAATCCTTTTGCAAAAGCTAGAATCATCTTTTCCTGTAATCAGTCTATATCTTAGTCTATCTTCCATAAAAACCTCTCCAATTCATGGTATTTTTATATAATTATACTCTAAATTTCTTCTAAGTTTAATAAAAAATAACTTCAGACAAGTATAGATTGTAGAAGTATTCAAGCTTAGGTTAATAGGACAAAAATTGCTGTAGTAAAGAAACCTACAGCAATCTAAATCTTACTTTTATTAGATTTACATATTAATCATGTTTGTACATTCAGCTGCACATTCACTACAAACATGAGCACAAACTTGACAATGTTCATCCTTAAACTCTCTGCATTCATTTTGACATTCTTGACAAACTGAAGCACATAGCTGACAAATTTCCTTTGAAAACCCGCTTCCTCTTGCCATAAGACAGGCTGCTGTAGAACATATTTCAGCGCAATCTTGAAGAGTTTTAATACATGTTCCTCTAGCTTCCACATCTGCTTCTTGAAGACACATACTAAAGCATTCTTGACAAATTTGTGAGCACTTTACACATAAATCGATACATTTCTGAGTAGGATTTCCTCCTTGAATTAGAGATATTACTGGCACTTCTACTGTTGCTGACATATTATCTTCCTCCTTTGTATACATATAATTTGTTAGCGAACTTTTTCACATCTGCCTTTTCTCAAAATATATGAAGCTATTCTGTCATACTTGTTAATTTCTCTTTTTTATTCTTTAGTCTTCATACACATTAAGGCATTACAACCATACTCATCCGCAACTTTACTAAAATATAATTTCCTAAAAAAACAAAAACTTAGCATTAATATGCCCATACAAAATTAAAATTCCCTTTAGCCCTTTTAAATATTCCAATAAGAAAGTATCTACAGCGAATTTCTGCCGCGACTTTTCCAGTGAGCTTTCCTAAACTTTAAAATAGAAAACTCTAATCATATCGAAATAGACAAATTCAATATAATTAGAGCTATGCTACAATATTTAAATAAACTATTTAATTTGAGCCTTCAGTTTGTCATAGATATTATTAGTTTTAATCGTGTCACTTTCATTATAAATGATATAAGAATCTTTAAGCTTTATAAGTATATACGGAGATTTCTTTTTGAATATGAATAACTTTCCTGTACCATAAGAATTTACATTAAACTCTCCTCTTGCATAACTTGAAGTTAATGCCCCGTCTATCTTGCTCTCTATAGGAACAGTCTCAATCAGTTTTATATCTTTTATATCTGTTGAGTTAAAAACAGTACTATAAGCAAGATCGCTTACCTCTATTTTATCTCCATCAATACTTATAGATGGGGTATAAAAATCTGTAATTAGAAAAAATATAGATAATCCAGTAACAGATAATATCGCTAAGGCTAAAGAGGTTAAGCCAATTGCTCTTCCTATTTTATTGCCTAAGTTAAGAGTCTTTCCATTACCAACTCTCTTTGGCACTATAATGCTAACATCATTAGGATTATTGTAATCTATGCCATTTGGCCACAAATCATCTTCATCACTATAAGTATGTTCTCTTTTATCACTTTCCTTTATTTGTTCTGATACATTAGCTTCATTTAATTTGTTATCAGCAATCCAATTGTTATCTTGTTTTAAAATCTTCAGTTTTTTATTGGCCGAATATACAACTCTTCTTGAGGCAATTAAAATGAATGCTATCCAAGCAAAGAAATAAGTAATTACAAGTGATGGATATCCTTGAAAATCTATCTTAAGAAGCAATTCTGGAACAAATAACACCGTTGAAACCACAGCTAGAGAGTTTATATTCTTGTTATACGAAAGTTCTATCAGCTGTACACTATTATAATTCATCTTATCCTTTGGTAAGGTCACTCCTAAAATAGTATTATTACTGGGATCTAAGGCAGATTTTAAAGCTGCTAAAATTGATATTAAAAATGCCAATTGAACCAAAAGAAATATTATAAATACTATATTACTCATAACTTCATCTCCCAAAACTTAGCTTTATTTAAATATAGCCTTTTTCAGGTTATTTATAAAATACTGATAATTTATACTAAATCATCCCTTACTAACCACCCAAATTCAATAAAGTACTTTAGAATCTTCCTCATTTGAATTAACCTATCATTACAGATGTCTTATGTATCTTTCATAAATATAAATTAATATTATTATGTATATTAATATTTACCAATCTGCCTAAAATTATTATTATTTTTTTATTTACTTTTTCAAAATTCACAAATTCAAATGGAATTCTATTTTGAAAGCCAACATAATTTCTAATAAGAGATTTTTAAACTGTTTATAAAGAAGATCCTTTATATACAAGGTTGTCATTATCATCATAATAATCATAAGTTGCTATCACATCTCCTATTGAAAGAGAATTATCAACCACACAATATCCTATTGCATTTCTATTTCCTTTAAGTGTTACCTTATATGGTATATAATCTATCTTTACTACTACTTTAGTAATTCTAGGATTATCTATCTTTCCATAATAAATAAGATACTTTTTGTTATCCTCTTCTACTACTTTAGCCTTTTCGCTTCCAAAATAACTATCTGCAGCCCTAATTCTATATCTGTTAAATGTTTTAAAATCCATCCGTAGTAAAAACAATCTATTATCCATTTCAGCTAGCACATACCTTTTACTGCCTAATTCAATAGAACTTAAAATTTTCACTTGATCATCTTGAGAATTTTTATTTATAAAATTTTTAATTCCTTCTTTTGCTGCATCACTATCTGACATATCCACAGTAATTGTAAAATAATAAATTACTACAAGAACAATTGCTATAGGTAAAAAGAATAAATATTTTTTCTTTGGTCTTCTCATTTCCACTCCTTGTAAATACTTCTAACTAGTAAGAAAAACCTTCAAATTATACTAGTTATTTATTATATTCAATATTCATTTAAATATGTGTTTAATATTTACAAATTAAATCAGAAAACTATTATTACCCTCAGATAGTAAAAAGAATAGAATGAATCTACTTTTATACTAAGCCAGATTTATTGGCCATTCTCTTTGCCGCCATAATTAGCTTGTTGTATAGATAAACATCTTTTTCATCGAAAAATTTTTTTGTAAACTTTTCTATAGAGAACCACTCTACTCCGCTGTTCTCATCTTCTTTTATAATTAAGTTCTCCTTTTCATCTGCTATAAGTATATAGGCAACCGAAAGATGAAGATGTCCGCTAACATAGTTACCCTTTTTTACATGTCCATAAACCGGTAATATATCCAGTGAGGCAATTTCACTTGATAAAGCAAATACACTATTTATTCCAGTCTCTTCTTTTGCTTCTTTTATTGCTACATGTAATAGATCACCATCACCATCAGCGTGCCCACCAGTCCAAGCCCATGTATTTCTTATATTATGGTGAATCATTAAAACTTTACTAAATTCTTTATTCATTATAAAACCTGAGCTTGTTATGTGCGCAAATTTATTATCTCTGAGTAATATATTGTCAGGAAATTGTTCTATATAATCAATTATTACCTTTTTATCTTGTACCTCTTGTTCATTTTTAGGAACATAGGAAAAAATATCTTCTTTAAAACTCATATCAAATATCTCCTTAAATTTTCTAAGTAATCAACTTATATGTGCTTATACCTTTATGTAAGCATATGAATATCTTAATTCAACACAATGTTTAAAAGTATTGTTGAATATTACCTAATTTATAAAAGCATTATACCCTTTTAACATACTGAATTCAATATTTTACAAGCTATTGACTTTATACGTCCCTTAGAAAACTAATAACTCTAATATTTAAGAAATTATTTAGAACACTATATATAAAATCATACTATAGTCTCTTTAACTTATAAAAACTTTTCTATAAATATGATATAATTACAGATATATTTTACATATTAACTCAGATTATCTATAAATTGTATTGTAGACTTTCTATGTAAGGTTCATACATATTTCTGTTATAAAGAGATATTAATAGAATCATATTATTTCTTTATTTAGCTATAATAAGAATTTTTCTCTAAACTATATTTATCTTTCAAGAGGTGATAAAAATGAATAAACAACTCATTCTAATATTGGACATGGAGGGTGCCTCAGGTATTTTTGAAGAAAACCGTCTGGCTATGCTTCACGGCAGTGATCAGTGGAGAGGTTACGGAAGAGAATGTCTCACTTCAGATACTCTAGCAGTATGCGAGGCTGCTAATGAATTTGGAATTGATGAAATATTGATATATGATGGACATTTTGCAGGTAATCCAGAACATAATATATTACTAGATAGATTACCAGCCAATGCAAGATTATTCGATACTCCCGATAGATGTTTTTATTGGAGAAGAATAAGAGGACAGGCTGCTTCACAGCCCTTCGGACTAATAACAATAGGACAGCATTCAAGAAATGATGAAAAAAGCGCTTTTTTCCCACACACTATTCAAAGTCCACCAATAAAAGAAATACTTTTGAACGGAATGCATATTGCTGAGATAGGTTTTTCGGTGTTAAGCTTTTATGATACTAAATACCTAGCTAACATAGGTTGCAAAGCTTCCATGAAGGAAGCTAAAGAACTTTCAAAAAATGTTGCAACAATTGTGGTTAAAGATAAAGATTTAAACTACAAACCTTCTTATAAAGAAACCTACAATATAATAAAGGCTGGAGTATTAGAAGCCCTTAAGAATAAAGAAAATATAGAAAACACAAAGATAGAGCCACCTTATCATTTTTCTATGTCATTAATGGATGGTTTTCACTTTGAAATACCTAAATACTTCAGTTGGAAGGGAACCTTTAGTAATAACACTTCAACCTGGGAGGCCCCATCCATAGAAATTGGACTAGAATTATTTGACTTCGTTAGAGAATATATATCAAAAGATGTTTAAATATTTTCTATTTGCGCAATTGGGCGTATCCCATCCTACACATTGACCAGTTTAGTGTGGACTTAACGATATCATCTCTTAAGTCCCACAGGTTTTCTATGATTCTAATCTCAACATCCCTTTTAATTAATTCGTCAAATAAATTGGTTAGTACATGCTTTTGTATAGGAACCTGCTCCACTTCACTTACATAGTAACCAGCTATTTCATCCTGAAGGTAAAAGTTAGAGCTTTCAAATTCATAAAGATATAAAGTAGTATTTTTCATTACTTCAAACCACTTATGTTCTATAGCGATTACATGACTACAAGTATTAGATGAAAAATATCTCTTAACATCTTCCTCACTGGATCTTTCTGTTTTATGATATGTAACTCTAGGACAGTTTCTAGGAGTTAAAAAATTAGGTAGACATTGTTCATTTATTGCCCACACTAACCCCTTACTATTATCTAGATCTGTTCTACTAGGAATTCTAGGATAAAAAACTTCAATGTTACTCTCTTCACTTACATGAAATAACCTCATAATATAATCTCCTCCAATAATAATTGAATTACCTTTTACACTTTAGTTTTAAAAACTCTTCAATATCCTTTTGCTGCTCTTCATCACAGTAGAAACTAGCTGTATTCTCCAATTCAATACCTAAGCCTTTTTTTGTTATATCAAACTCTACTAAGCAATTATCACCGATTTTGTAATTTCTAATGTTCTCCCAACTGTGATAAACCCCCCAGTTGATTATTCCATTCTCTCCAATACAATTTTCACTTAAAAAATGAAACGCCTGATTTGCAACAAGCATAAGCATTAAAATACATAATGGTAAACTACTAATATCTTCAGAAAAAACGCTAATGAATAGTTCAATGAAAAAAAGGACTATAAAAAATATTAATATAGCCTTAAGTCCTTTTTGGGTCTTTGCTACTAGCTTGAACTTACTTTCACCAAGATTTTTCCTTATCATAACTGTACTTATAATATCCCACATAATGCAGACCATAGCTATGCTTGAAAATATCAAAGCTACTATTTTAAAAATATTACTTTGTCCTTTTGTTGCTAATTTACTTATAACTATTCCTGGAATTACACCAGCCAAGAATATAAAACTTCCTAGAATTAATAATTTTTTTTTCCATTTACTCATTTTTCTCTCCTATACTACACTTATGTATTAGTTTCTTAAATAATTGTTCACTACTAAAAGTAAGCTCTGTTAAAGTACCGTGTTGAACACAGCCTAAAATTAAAATGTATTTATAAATTTTATCTTATCAAGCTTAAAAGTCAGCCCATGATAGACTTGTCCATCAAGATTAATGGAATTAAACTCTCTTTTAGCAAGTTGGAATCCTAGTTTTTCAGCTAACTTTATCATTCTATAGTTGCCTGACCAAGTTTCAGTATAAATATTGTCAACATCCTCCGTTTCAAACTTGTATGCTATAAACAAAGATAGGGCCGCTTGCCCTAACTTTTCTCCTCTATAGCTTTGGTTAGGTATATCAATGCCTACTGCAAGCTTTGAAATATCACCATTTATATAGTATGAAGATACCCAACCTATGTGGTTTCCGTCAGATTTACATATCTCAAGTCTTCTACGGCTTCTAGGAATCTTAGAATGTAATCTTAATTTCAGACTTTCTCTTAGTTTATAAACATCAACTTTTTCTTCTTTCTCCCAGGGAGAATCCCAATTCTGCCATTCAATTTCCGTAGTATTCCAGATAATATAATCATCTATATCAGCTTCACACATATCTCTAAGCCAAACCTTATTATTATGTAGTTCAAAATAATCAAGTCTTTCTGTACTCATAAGATCACCTCTTAATAGCATAATATACTTTATTAAGACTCATATTTATTGTCTATGGCTTCAATTTCATCATAAGATGCTCATTTACATCTTTTCTATAGAAGCCAGGTATTTCTCCTACCTCTTCATAACCAATACTTTCATAAAGTTTTTTTGCTTTTTCGTTAAAATCAGCTACCATAAGGAATATCATACTATCCTTCTTAAAAGTAGCTTTTTCAAATTGATCTATCAAGTTTCTTCCTATACCTTTTCCTCTATAACTCTCTTTGACCGCAATTATATGAAGATAGGTATGAATACCAAAAGCTCCATATCTCTCATACCAAATAAACCCCAGGCAATTACCATTCTTATCTATAGCTACATCTATTTCTTTATTTTTAAGGCCTGCTAATAACATCTTCTTCGGGTCAAAACTTTTAAAATAGGTATCTCCTATCTCAGAATTAATCAAAGCCTCATAACAATCGTCTAAATGAATAGTCTCACCTTTTATAACACCAATATCCATAAATCATTATCTCCCTTTGGAAAACCTTTAATTATTGTTCTTTACACTAAGTATAGCTTTCCCCTATTATGGCATATTTTTATACTACTTATGGATTGAATTAAGGCCTATAAACCTGTCCATAATTTAATTCATGAAAATACTTTTCAAAATTAGGTACTTTTGCTTCTTTTGCATCTTTTATCGCTTTCTCAACATCGTAAGGAACTCTTACTAAGGTAAATGAAAGTGGAGCTTCGTTTTTTTCATCAAGCTTTCCTTCCAGTATTCCATATGAAGCTTGTGATACCTGTAGTGGAACACCTACACTCCCAACATTAACTAGAGTCTTTTGATTAAAGTTTTGTATGTATGCAACATGTATATCTCCATATATTAAGATGTCACATTCCTTAGCTTCATCTTTCGGTGGATTAAAAAGCACTAATTTCTCTTCAACAGTACAATTGGACCTAATCCTCAAAAAAACGTCATTTGGTGCTGCATGACAGAGCCTCACTAACTTTCCGCTTACGTAGAACTCAACATATAAAGGTAATTGCTTCAAAAAACTTATTTGATCTTTACTCAGCCTAGTATTGTTCCATTTCATTGTTGCATCATCTGCTACTTCTGCAACCAAGTAATCCCAATTACCTTTTATAACAGTTTCACAACTATTCTTTATAATATCAACTACTTCCTTTGGACTTGCTCCCTTTCCAACTAAATCACCTAAGCATATGATTCTAGAAATTCCTCTTTCCTTTATATCTTTTAATACTGCTTCTAAAGCAGGCATATTACTATGTATATCTGATATTATAGCTATTCTATCCATTTTTCTTCACCTCACATTACTACAATATATATTTTTTTACAATAAATTGCAAGATTATTATTAGTAACTAATTAAATCAAAGGTCATACTTTCCTTGATGATACTGTTAACTAGATTTTTAAAGAATCACAATTTACTTGTATAAATTACATTAAAAAAACTTCTATAAAAAACATGGTAATTTTATAATATATTTCTGTCTAAAGTGGTGCAGCTTTAAATACAGCTAAAATTTCAACCATTATTAATTTATGTTAAATATAACTTTTTTTTATTTACAAAGAAGGATTTTAAAGTTACATATAGAATATATATATCGTGATAATATTCCATATAGTTACAGGGGGTGATTTAAAGTTTACAACTTATAGCCACTTGTCATAACTTTAACTTTAAACTAACATTACAATTCCTTTTAAGCTTCTTAAGCTTAGGATAAGAAACAACAGACATATTAATATCAAGGAATAATTGCATACATTTCTTTGACTTTATAAAAACCAGCTAAAATTTCAATTTATAGTTTATCAGATGTACAATTAATGTAATCACCGTATTTTCAATTTTCTATCTCCCCCCAGAAATAGTTTTGAAAATAATAATTCAATTGTACATCTTCATCTCCAATAACCAAATTTATAGATAGACAAAATATAATAAAGACATAAGCTTATAATTTTTAGTGGCTTATGTCTTTATTAATATTTAGTTTTTCATATCTTAGTAATAATTCATATATTCTTAAAAATAAATCCTACTTTCTTCTAACTTTCCTCGCTTTATTTCAAAAGCATAAATAAATTCTCAAATAACTTCAAAATACAAAATTTTAAAGTTACAATATATATGTATCCTTAAGAAAACTTAATTTATAGATGTTTGGTAATCTCGAATTTTGGGGGCTATCAAGCATGGATAAATTTATAGTGTAAGTTAGATAACATAGTAATATAAGCAACTTTATATATTAAATTAATGAACTTATAAATAGATAGAGATTACTTATTTTATTCAAACATTATAATTACAGCATATTAATTTAACCTGTCCATAGAATATTTATTTATATATAATTAATGTCTTATACAAGCATCATATAGGAGGATCTATCTTGAAAAGTAAAGAAATCATTGATGACATAATAAGAAATATAATATCTGGGGATATACCTGCTAATTCTAAGATGCCATCTGAGGCGCAGCTTTCAATAAAATACGATTGCAACAGGCATACAATAAGAAAAGTTATAGATCATTTGATAGAAAGAAGTTATCTAATAAAAAGTTATAGTGGCATTACCTATGTCATGGATATCACTGAATATGACAATTATAATTTCTTTATTGGTTCACTATCTGACAGACATAAAGCAAATGAAATAAAAACAATAGTACATAAATTCGAACTAATAAATCCATCAGAATCAATTTGCGATCATCTTAATATCGACAGCGGCTCAAAGGCATGGCATATAATCAGAATCCGCTATGTAAACTCTACTCTAGATCATATCGAGGAAATTTATATGCCTTATTCTATTTTTTCAAACCTTACCAAAACAGACTGTGAATCCAGCTTATTAAATTATATAGAATCTCAATATGATTTTAAGATTAGCCACGGAATTAGAAATATAAGTGCCATCACATTATGTGATGAAGAAAGCAGACTACTAGATCTCCCTACTAATACCATGGTTATGCAGATTGCCAATACCGGATATTTAACAAATGGACGAGTATATGAATATTCTTTATCAAAGACAAGAGAAAATAAACTTACATATTATTGTAGAAGATAGTTTTAGTAATAGACTAAGCTTTCATATCATGAATTAAAACTATACGCGTTATAAAACCATGCATAAGTATTTTATAAATGCAATCTTTTTAACTAGACTGCATTTTAAAATCATATAATATGCATGGTTTTATTCATAAATTTATATCTTTAAACTATCCTATCAGACACAACTAGGGGGTTGAAAATAGACTTCGGATTGAAGTGCTACATCTATCATTTTCCTGCAAACATACCTGCTCCATTATCACCTTTGTAAGGAATCGCATTCTTTACTGATATGTTATATATCATAACTTTATATTGCTCTTTTTTAGGAATAGGATTCTTGAAAGTTAATGTAAATTGCGAGTTAGCCCTATTAGTTGCTTGTATTTTTACCAAATTATCATTAAGGGTATTTTGCTCAACGGCTGTTTCATTCTTTCCAATAGTGGCAATTCCTTTAGGAATATCATTTTTTAAATCTTGTACGCAGTAATTAGCAGGATTCTCCCCTAAGTTTTTATCTACAGCCCTATCAAAAGTTATCTTAATTTTGTTTGAAGCAACCTGCTCTGATTTTAACAATATGGGTATAGGGTATCTATCTGCATAGTTCCTTCTTACTGGAGATAATGTAAAGTTATCTTCTGATTGCCAATCAATAGCTTCACATTGAATTGGTCCTACACTCAATATTAATGTTAGTAAAATTAAAAAGCAGTTTATTATTCTTTTCATATTTTCCCTCCATAATATATCCAATTTAGGTATTATGAAGTTATATTTCCCATATAAATGAAAATTATTACAAAAAAATATTAATAAAAAATCTGCTTACATATATTCATATCCATTGACTACAACATCTAGTTTTCCAGTCTCAGGATCTATTATAAGGCCATGAACCTTTATGTCTTTAGGTATCAGAGGATGTTTCTTTATAATATCTACGCTTTCTCTAACAGATTCCTCTACAGAATTAAAACCATGTAGCCACTTTCTCACATCTATTCCTGAATTACTTAATGTATCTATTACATCTTCAGATATTCCTCTTTCCATAGCTTTTTCTAAAGTTTTATCTACATTTAAGTTACTCATACCGCAGCCATGATGACCTATTACTAAAACCTCATCAGTTTGAAATTCGAACACAGCAACTACAATGCTTCTTATGATACTACCAAAAGGATGCATAATGGATGCCCCTGCATTTTTTATAAGCTTAACATCCCCGTTTTTTAGGTTTAGAGCTTTTGGTAAAAGTTCAGTAAGCCTTGTATCCATGCAGGATAGTATAACCAACTTCTTATTAGGATTTTTTGTAGCTCTATATTTTTCATACTCTTTATCTTCAACAAAAGCTTTATTAAATTCTAATATTTCTTCTAACTTACTCAAAATCAACCCTCCAAGTATTTATAATATTTTAGTCAATTATACCATAATCGGTTTGTTGATTCTAATATGATAATTTTTTATCTCTTGATCAATGGAAATGCGATAACTTCTCTTATTGTACTAGTTTCTGTTAAGAACATTATCATTCTGTCAATTCCTATACCAAGTCCCCCTGTAGGCGGCATTGCAGTATCTATAGCTACAGCAAATTCTTCATCCATTGGACTTGCTGTTTCAAGTCCAGCTCTTAACTTCGAAGCTTGCTCTTGAAGTAGTATTCTTTGTCTTAGTGGATCATTAAGCTCTGAATATGCATTGCCAAGCTCAACTCCATAAGCATATGGTTCAAATCTTTCAATCAAATCAGGATTTTCTCTATGAACCTTACAAAGTGGGGAAGATTCTTTAGGAAAGTCTATTACAAAAGTTGGTTGAATTAACTTCTTCTCTGAATACTCTTCAAATAATGTAACTATTAACTCACCTTTTGAAGCTATTTCCAAGTTAAGACCTTCTCTTTGTTCTTCTTCTAATAGTCCTTTTTCTAAAATCTCCTTAACAATCTCTTCTTTAGTAAGGTTGTCAACATCAATATTTGTATCTTGCTTTACAAGATCACACATCTTTTCTCTTTTCCAAGGAGCCTTAAAATCAATTTTTACACCTTCATAGGTTATCTCTGTAGAACCATTAACTTTATTAAAAACATACTCGTACATATTTTCCATAAGTTCCATCATATCATTGTAATCAGCATAAGACATATAACACTCAAACAAGCTGAACTCTGGATAGTGGGTCCTATCTATACCTTCATTTCTAAAAGCTCTTGCAAAAGTATAAACTCTCTCTATTCCGCCAACAATTAATCTCTTTAAGTATAGCTCAGGAGATACATTCATATAAACTTCACAGTCCAATGCATTGACAAAGGTTGTGAATGGCTTTGCTTCTCCTCCACCATACTTAGTATCTAGTATTGGAGTATCTACTTCAATAAACTCTTTTCCTGCTAAGTATTCTCTTATTGCTGCTATAGCTTTAGAGCGGTTTATAAATCTTTGCTTAACCTCTTCATTCATTATCATATCTAGAGATCTATGACGTTGCTTCAAATCTGCGTCTTGAATACCGTGATATTTGTCTGGAAGTGTTCTAATAGACTTTGATAACAATTCAAACTTTGAAGCTCTAACTGTTATCTCACCAGTTTGTGTCTTAAACACCGTACCTTCTACACCAATGATATCCCCAATATCTATAAGCTTTAATATATTATATACTTCAGCCCCAAGTATCTTTTTGCTAAAAAACACTTGTATATTGCCCTTTTCATCTATGATATTGGCGAAAGTCGCATTGCCCATTCTTCTCATAAGCATTAGTCTTCCGGCCAAATTAAACTCTTGATCTTCAGCTATTTTTTCAAAATTATCTATGATATCCTTTGTATGAGTTATTGCTTTATAGTTATATGGATAAGGATTAATTCCTGCTTCCTCAAGTTTATTCAATTTCTTAATTCTTTCTACAACGTATTCGTTATAATCAGGCATTACCTTTTCCAAGTTTTGTACTTCTTCAAATTCTTTATACATCTTCGTTACCACCTTTTTAAATTTTGCGTCTTAACTACAGCTCATTAGAATCAAATTCATCACAGCTGCAGTTTTTAACACTCTTTGCGCAGCTGCCTTTTCTAAACCTACGTAAAGAAACACTGACAGCCTAATAAGATTCTTGTTTTTACTGTTTACCCTAAATAGCCGTTGTAAAGACCTGATATTGCTATGTTTAACTAGCAAAAAAATATATTTTTTTATAAAACAAAAAAACTCTCACCTCCAAGATTATTAATCTTGAGGACGAAAGTTATAAATTCGTGGTACCACCTCAGTTTATTTATATGTTGCCATATAAACCTCTTCAAGTACATAGTTAAATATACTCTATAACTTTAACGGGTTATACCGTCGCAGCCTACCTCTAATACTAGACTCAGTGCGAAACTCTGAGACCTTCTTCAATAAACAATTCCTCGCTCATTCTCACCAAATAGAGCTCTCTGTACATTCATAAGTTTATTTACTCTTCTCTTCATAGTCTTTATTTAATTATATATACTATTTTTTCAATTTGTAAACACTTTTTTTATCGTAATCTAAATTTCACTTACGCTTCGACCTGACCAGTGCTAGTCCTTACAACATAAATTTAATCAATTCAAATTATTTATTCATGCCATTTTACAAGGTCTTCTAAATATAATTTTATTACTATATGCTAATGTATTAAATAATTGTGTGTAATCATTTCAATGCTTTCAATTTCTCTTTAGGAAGCCAGCCTGCTTCAGTATCCTCTAATCTCTTACACCATATCCATCCATTTAGCTCAATAGTTCCTTCAACAATATCACCTTTGTCTTCATTAAGCTCTTTAGCAGAATAATCTTCTAGCAAAACCCCTTCGTCGTTTTCTATCTGAATTAGTTGCTCAGGTGCCCAGCCTTCGCTAGTATCATCCATAGTACGACAATAAGCCCAATTTATCCAGCCATCCCCCCAATTAGACCTTCTAACTAGCTTAATTCTTGTCCCACTTTTAACAATAAGTGGCTTATGATTTTCATATCTATGCTCCTCAATAACCTCAAATCTCATTTAAAAGTCTCCCCTTTTACTCATCAAATTTCTAATAATTCAAACAACTTTAAATATGGAATGTTCATTAACCTCCTTATAGCACCTCAAGATTTTATTAAATATATTTAAGCGTGAAATAGTATTTATATATATGTATCCACTTCATTGATAACTTATATTTTCAAGATGTTATCTCTATAGCCGGAGAAGCTTATAAAGTTGATTCATCATCTAAACAAACATCTTTTTATTCACATTTTTTTCACAAATTCAATAAATATCTCACCCATTATAGTTAATTATAGCCAAAATAAATTAATATACCAATACTTTAATCGATTTCTCTACTATTTAGTGTAATTTAAATAAATAGACATGTTTGTATGTCGATGTTATTATTGGTGAATAAATTACAATTCATCAATTAATTTAATTATACTTTTTACATCGAAAGGGATAAAGCAATGAAGACATTAATTAACTCAATTAAGAAAAAGCATGAAAATGCTATTAATTCTATGAACAACTACTTTCAAGGTACTCTTGTAATACCAAAAATTACACTTACATTATTAATTTTAGCAATAGCACTTTCACTTCCCTTTGGTAGCATTAAGGGAAAAACAAGCCTAGTTTATGCTTTTGTAATTTTTGTACTAGCCTTATTAGTTATATTAGTTTTATCATTGATATTTAGATTTACTAGATTAGTACTCTCAAGTATAACAAGGGCCTTACTTCCAATAATATTTGTAACGTTTATCATATTAATGTTTTATTTGAACTATGTGCTTTATGCAAGTCCATTACTTTCTATAGTGATTTCTATTATAGCGATACTTGTAGAAACAACCTTAGGACTATCAATCGGAGTATTAGTTAAAAAGAGATTCAAAGATCTAATATCGTGGATACTTTTGATAGCTACCTTTTCTTTAAATATAGGTTTAGTTTATTACCTTAGAAGTCCTGGAAATGATGACAATAGTCTAAACAAGTATATTTCCTCCATAAAAACAAAAAACTTAGAGCTTAATGCTGATGACCCTTCTAAAAATGGAACTTACTCTGTAAAAACCTTATACTACGGTAGTGGTAAAGATAAGAATAGAAATGAGTATGGTAAAGACGTAAATATAAAGACAAACTCAGTAGATTTGTCGCCTTTTCTTGAGAATTATAAAGGCTTAACCTCCTCACTAAGAACCCTTTACTGGGGCTTCGATGATAAGTCCATGCCCGTAAATGGTAGGGTTTGGTACCCTGAAGGAAATGGCAAATTCCCACTGGTTCTTATGGTTCATGGTAATCACATGATGGAAGAATATTCTGATGAAGGTTATAGCTATCTTGGAAATCTGTTAGCTAGTCGTGGATACATTGCAGTATCAATTGATGAAAACTTCCTTAACATGGGTATGTTTATGGATTTAGGCAAAGAAAGTGATGGTAGAGCCTATCTAATGCTAAAGCATTTAGATGCATGGTCCTCATTTAACTCAGATAAATCTAATCCTTTTTATGAAAAAATAGATATGGAAAACATAGCTTTAATGGGACACTCTAGAGGTGGAGATGCTGTTACCACCGCTGCACTCTTTAATACGCTTACCAAATACCCAGATAACTCAGATATATCTTTTAAGTTTAATTACAAAATAAAATCTGTTATAGCGATAGCTCCTTCTTATGGTCAATATAGACCAGCAGATAAACTCACAAAGATAAAAAATGTGAACTATCTACTACTACAAGGGGCAAACGATGATGATGTTTCTAGCTTCTCAGGAAGATGGCAATACAATAACGTTTCTTTTGACAAGGATACTGACTACTTTAAATCTTTACTTTATATATATAAAGCAAATCACGGTCAGTTCAACACAGTATGGGGAGACACAGATATTCCTGGCACCATAGGTGGGTGGCTATTAGATAGAAAGCCATTACTTAAAGCTTCAGAGCAACAAGAGGTTGCCAAAGTATATATCTCGGCTTTCTTAGATACAACATTAAAAAATAATCAAAGCTATAAACCTATGTTTGAAAACTACCAATATGCAAGTAAATGGCTTCCAAAATCAGCCTATATCAATGATTATCAAGACTCAAAATTTGAAACTATTAGTAATTTTGAAGAAGATCAAGATTTAACTACCGGAACCTTAAAAGGTGTTACTTTATCCGGTACAAACTTATCTTTCGCAGAAAAAAATCAAGGTTTTAAAAGGCCTAATAATGCTTTTCAAGATAATTCAGTATTAAGTATTAATCTAAGGAAGTCTGATAGTTCTTATAAAATTGATTTATCTGAAGATGCCTTAAAAGCCTTGCAGCTAAAAACAGATTCAAAGTTGTCTCTTTCAGTGGCTTCCAATGACGAAGCTAGCTACAAAAAAGGTAGTTTTGATGCTAAATACTTTACAATAAAAGCTACAGATAAAAACGGAAACTCAGCTTCAGTAAAGCTTGAAGACTACAACATACTTCACCCTTCTATTGGGTTGAAGATGAGCAAGTTATTTTTCTTTACTCAGGGAAGATTCGGTGGGGACTTTGAACCAGTGCTTCAAGTATTTAATATTCCTTTAAAGGATTTTAAAGCTGCCAATAGCAATTTTAATACTGATACCTTAAAATCAATTGAATTTGTTTTCGATAAAGATAAGCAAGGCAACTTAATGATTGACGACATTGGAATAGAGTAAAAAGTTTATTTACCTAATAAAACTAAGTATTGAGATTAAAGCTATTTATAAAGGACTGTTGAGTATTTTCAACAGTCCTTTATAGTATATTTTCATAATTTCTTTATCATCTCGTATTTCTACATAACTTCAAGTAGAGACTGCTATAATATATATCAACCTCTTTCTACTTCAATAAACCTGCAAAACTTCAGCTAATAGAAAGCTATTTAAAAACAACATATTGTCCTTCATACTCAGCTAATACTGTATCTTCCCTACAACACTTAACTTTGAGTATCAGTCTAGCTTTATTATGTTTTTTGTAAATTTGAAAGAACCTTTCTTTTTCAGCCTCATCATAAAACTCACATTCTGCAGAAAAATCAAAATCTATCGGTGCTTTATAATTAATGCTACTCTTTTGAATAACTATATGAGCATTCTCATCAACAGGTTTTATATTAACAAAAACCATTGCCCAGCCACAAACTGTCATCAAAGAGTTTATGCTGCCTCCAAAGGCTGTAGCCTTATGATTTATATTAGGTTCAAGCTTAGCTGCTATTTTAACTTTAGTATTATTAAATTCCTCTACTGTAAATCCCATTTTTTCTGTTATGGGAATATGATCATATAAAAACTGTTGGAACTCTTGTCTGTCCATAGCTTCCTCCAAACTTTTTAAATATATCAAAATATTAATCTTATATTTCTTATTATCTCCATCCATTTATGGCACTTTTTTAAATATTTATATATCAAAGAATAAACTTAAGATTTCAAATCTATTCTTCAGCTTATCCTTAGTTACTTCTATCAAATTCAAATTTCGCTGACATATTAGTTTTACTATTAATCAACTACTTCTCCAACTATAACAACTCGACCATTATCAGGGCATCTAACTTCAAATTTCTTAGCTTTAATATTTCCGTAATCCAGTGTTCCTCCATTTAATAAGGTATAAACATTGGGATATATACTATTCCAAAGTTCATGACAGATTGGAGGGCAAATGTCTTCCACTATAAAAGTATCTCCTTCTTTATGATAGCCACTTCTGCATTTACTTTCTTTTATTGTTAACTTAACTCTACTCATACAAACTCTCCTTTACATTAAAACAACTATCCTTATACAAACTTATCATATGTAAATTTTGACATATATAATTTTATATTTCAACCTTTACCCATTTCATCTTGTTTTCTGTTATATTTTCTCATAAGTTTATTTAATTAAATTATGTTTTTAAAATAGGATATTAATGAATATAAATATTTGATTTCTTTCATTTCATCTGTAGGAATTATGAAGCTCGTAACAAATAAAATGATGTAAAATATCTATTTTATTAGAAAATCCTTTATAAAAATGTTAATATAATCATAGCACCCACTGCTTGTATACAAGAGGAGTAATATGAATATAAATGTTGTAATTAATCAAATGGTACAATTATTTCTTATTTTAGGCCTAGGCTATTTTCTTAATAAAATAAAGATTTTTGATGATAGTCTAAATCAAAAGCTTAATAAATTATTGCTTAATGTAACCACTCCAGCATTGGTTCTGGCTTCTGTAAGCTCAATTAAGCAAAATAACAATACTAATGAAGCATTATTTGTACTATTAGTATCAGTGATAATCTTCACACTACTACCAATAATAAGTTTTGCTTTAGTTAAGATACTGAGGATTCCCCGACACCAAAGAGGGTTATACATGTTTATGACTGTATTCTCAAATGTTGGTTTTATGGGTTTTCCAGTTATGAAAGCAATTTTTGGAAACGAAGCTGTATTTTATACCTCTATGTTTAATATGATATTTAATATATGGGTATTTACTTTTGGAATAATGCTTATAAATTATGGTACAAGCAATAAAGTTTCCTTAAGCCCAAAAAGTCTTCTTTCGCCAGGAATAATATCTTCAATTATTGCTATTATAATTTACTTTTTAAATATTCCTGTACATCCAATATTAAAATCATCTTTTGATATGGTTGGTAACATAACAACTCCAGTTGCAATGATGCTTATTGGTTCAACTTTAGCAAAACTTAATCTTAAAGAGGTATTTACAGAACTAAGGATTTATCCTTATACAATTATAAAGCAGATTTTAATTCCTTTAGTTTCTTACCCTATTTTAAGATACTTTATAAATAGTCCATTAGTTTTAGGTGTAGCACTTATCAATCTAGCTATGCCTGTAGGAAACATAGCTGTACTCTTCGCCAATCAGTATGACGGCGATGTAGATCTTGCTGCAAAGTCAGTATTTATAACTACACTGCTATCTGTTTTTACAATTCCATTGATTGTAGCTATGTTCTTAACATAACTATAAATAAAGGTGTCTATTCTTATCATTAACTAATAAATTAAGGAGGAAATATTTATGAGCGAAAATAAAAAGGCTGCAATAATTATATATCCACAGTTTAGTAATTATGAAATAAGCATAGTGTCAGCAATTTTTAGAGCTTTTGAAAAGGAAATCACCGTTTTCTCTGCAGACAGAAGCG
The DNA here is from genome assembly GCF_009928445.1 of Clostridium sp. C8-1-8. Classification (GTDB taxonomy): domain Bacteria; phylum Bacillota; class Clostridia; order Clostridiales; family Clostridiaceae; genus Clostridium_AR. Next base: position 26,348 of record NZ_JAABNO010000036.1, read on the forward strand.
TTGTTGATAGTGAGGAAGGGTTTCACTTTATACCAGACAAGACTTTAGAGGAATTCGTGTTAGAGGATTATGATTGTTTAATCTTACCTGGAATGTGGTGTTTTCCAGATGTTTTGAAAAACTCAAAATATATTAATTTCCTATCTCAACTTAAAGATAAAAGCAGTTTAATAATTGGTAGCATATCTAGCTCGCCTATTCTACTAGCAAAGGCTGGAGTACTTAACGGTAAAAAGTTTTGCGCTGGTTTATTTGAGGAAGACATAGATCAATATGCTTTTATTAACAAAGAAAATTTAGTAAGAGCTCCACTTGTCATTGATGGGAATATAATAACTGCTATGGGGTCAGCATATAGGGAATTTGCAATAGAAATTGGACGTAAATTAAACTTTAACTGTGGAGAAGAGTGGTTTAGCGGCATCAGAAGGCCAATAAAATCTGAGGATTATATATTCTACAGAAATCCTAGATAACAATCTTCCCTTTTAAAATTCGGAAAGCAAATATCAGTTCTTTTTCCCTGTTTATCAAAAAAACTATTTTTCACTTAATATTGCTAGGTTTGACTAATAAAAATTATATGATTATCTAGACAGTAAAAAATTAAGGAACATACTTATTATACATATTGCGTATGTTCCTCATAATTCTTTTAGACTATTTTCCTTAACGAAAGGTCTATTATATACTTATTTTATATAATGTTAATAAACTTTTTTTGAAATAGCTAAATTATAAGATAATCATATTTATTTACTATATCTTTAACATACTATTTCAAATTAACCATATCTATACTAATTTAGTCACAGTTTTTTATCTTTTTCGCTTCACGCTCAATAATTTCTTTATCCAGTCTTTCAAAAAGTATCTGTGAGTCACCAATTGCAGTCTCCTCTTCTAGTTCAATTTCTTTCCAAAGCGAGCTACATACTCCAAACCAGCTTTTTACCTTTTCTGAAGACTCAGGTAAGAAGGGGTTAAGTATGTTAGCTATATTTATTATTGAATACAAACAGTTATATAACGTGTTACAACATTTATTTATATCAGTATTTATTGTAATCCAAGGTGAATTCTCATCAAAATACTTATTTATACTTCTTATAAATTCAAAGGTATCTTCCAGAGCAATTTTTAAGTTGCCTTTCTCTATACAATTGCCTACCCTGTCATATAATTTCTTTATTTTATCTTCTATTTCTATATCTACTGCTCCTTTTGGAACTTTACTTTCAAAATATTTCTTTGTAAAAACCAAGGTTCTATTTACCAGATTACCATAGGCTCCTAACAGTTCACTGTTGTTACTATTTACGAATTCTCTCCAAGAGAAGTCTGTATCTCTCTTTTCAGGAGCATTTATCAAGAAGAAATATCTTAAAGCATCACTGTTATAGTTATCAATAATATCTGGAACCCAGACTGCATAATTTTTACTTGTTGATATCTTTTTGCCTTCTAAAGTTAGATACTCACTAGAAATAATTCTATCTGGTAGCTTCTCATAGCCAATACCTTTTATTAGAGCTGGTAGAATAATCGAGTGAAAGGGAATATTATCTTTCCCATGAATATAATAAGCTAAAGCCTCTTTATCCCAAAAACATCTATAATTTTTATTATTTTCTAATGCCCACCTTTTACTAACAGTAAAATAACCTAACACAGCATCAATCCATACATAAACTTTTTTATCCTCAAAGCCTTTTACCGGGATATCTATACCTAAGGACAAATCCCTTGAAATAGCTCTATCACAAAGTCCTTCATCTAGATACCTTTCAGTATTATTAACTGCATTAATTCTCCAATTGCTTTTATTCCTCTCTAAGTTTTCTCTAATTGGACTTTCAAAACTAGATAAAGCAAAGTATAACTGCTTGGCGCTTTTCACTACAGGTTCGCTGTTACATAGTTTACATTTTCTTTCCGATAAATCAAGGGGATCAAGAAGTGTACCACAATTATCACACTGATCACCTCTTGCAATAGAATTACATTTAGGACATCTTCCCTCTACATATCTATCAGGTAAAAATTGATGGCAGCTTTGGCAATATAGCTGCTCCACTTTTTTTTCATATATAAAGTTTTTATCATAAAGTAAACTTATTATATCTTTAACCTCATCTTTATGGAACTCCTCATCAGTCCTTGAGTAATAATCATAAGAAAAATTAAGTTTATCAAAACAATACTTAAACTCTTTATGATATCTATCTGCTATATTCTTTGGTGACACCTTCTCTTTTTTTGCTCTTATAGCTATAGGGGTTCCATGACAATCACTTCCTGAAACATACAGTACGTTATCCCCTTTTGCTCTATAATATCTTGCTATTACATCTCCTGGTAACAATGCAGCAATATGACCAATATGCAACGAGCCATTAGCATAAGGCCATGCACCTCCAATAAAAATATTCATAAACAACTCCTCCTTTATATTTCTCTTAACAATAAAAAGTTTTGTACTGATTTTAACAACAAAAAAACTCCCGTCCTAAGAAATAAATCTTAGGAACGAGAGTAAAACTTCGTGTTACCATCCTATTTTACATATACCTCACAGCATATGCCTCTTCAAGTACGTCATAAATCTATGATTATACTCTATCACTATAACGGGTGATTCCGTTGCAGCCTAAATCAAAAGTCTCGGTGCACTGCTCCAAGGCCATTTTCACTTTAATATCCTATGCGCCCTCTCACCAAACGGCAACTCTCTGTATAAGTATTTTTAAAGTTACTTTCCTTTTCATTGCATTTTAGTAAATTATACTCTTCAAAATAATATTTGTCAAAGCCTTACTCTATTGACTATTTTTAATAATTTCAAAACCATTTCAATACGGCTTCACTAGAAAAACTCAAGTTATATATTTTCATACAGATTAATAAAATTACATTTTATTCACTACTTAAAATATAATTGAACATTCTAATGATTAATAAATATACTATACTGTATCATTTTTTAGGAGATAATTCATGGAAAACAATATTTCAGTGCGGCGTTCTGGAAATACGGCTTTAGACTTGGCATTAATAGAAAAGGAAAAAGTAGCAGCCTTCACTATCATATTAGGCTATACAATTCTTATAATATCAGCTAATAAAGAAAGAGATATACTAATTCAAAGAGAGCAAGGGCTTAAGCCTCAAAACGAGTCAGATCCAACTAGATTAGTGGTACTCTCCAGTATAATGACACTTCTTGCTAATACTTTACTAGGTGATATTGCTTATTCTAGGCTTAGAGAGCTGGAGAGAAATATTAGCTCAGGAGAAAGTAATTTTTCAATTTTTCCCAATCTAAACATAACAAGAGGATATTCTATTATAATTTTAGGAAATATACTTAAGACGATTGGAGTTATTCAAAGAGCAAATGAGCAGGCTCAAATAACAGTACTATAACTTAATACATCCCTTCTAACATAAAATAAAATTTGTGCTACCACTTGTTGCACAAATTTTATTTTATTAACTATTTCTTATTTATTATTTATTTAATCAATCCTGTCGTCCAGCACTTTAATATGCTTATCTGCTTTAAACAAACAGCAGCCTAAAAACCCTAGAATGGCTATTATAACATATATAAGTGCATTTCCTGCACCACTACCCCTGCCTACAACCCTTGAAAGGATTTGTTGCAGTGGCGAAGTTGTATTCATAAATGGATTCAAGATTCTATCTGTAGCAATCCCACCTATAAGATATCCTAAAGGAATAGTAAAATATTGTAGCGTGTTCCTTGCTGAAAACACTCTTCCTTGCAACTCTACTGGCACCTTTGTTCTCATAAAGTACTCTACATTGGCTGTTAGAAAAGGAACCATACTATTTCCTAAAAACACTGCTACAGTCCATACATAATAACTTCTTCCTATTCCAAGCATGCTATTGCAAACTAAAAAGGAAAACAGCATTGAGTTAATTATGATAGGGACTCTTCTTTTAGGCTCCTTCATTATGGTTACTAATAAGCTTCCAAAAATCCCAGCCACTCCTATAGCTCCAAGTACTATGCCAAGCTCATATTTATTATTTCCATTTCTAGATAATACCATTGGCGTAAAGTTTGAATTATAAATTGCAGCAATAAGATTTACAAAAGCCATGTATATTATAAGATGAAATATATCTTTTTTATTTATAATATATGCAAGTCCTTGTTTACAACTGTCTATGACTCCTAGGTTACTTTGCTGACCTTTTATAATATTCTTTGGAATATGAACAAAAACAAGTAATGACATAAAGGCAAATATAAATGTACATAAGTCAGTAAAAATGATTGCCTCAATTTTTAGGAATGTATATAATAATGAGGCTACCGTCGGTGCAAAAGTTGTGTTAAAGGCTGTTGCAAAAGAACGTATTCCGCTTATCTTAGTGTAATACTTCTTTGGAACAATCATTGATATTACCACATTTGAAGCAGGATCTTGAAAAGAATCTACCACTCCAAAGGTAAAATTTATTAAATATAAGCAACTCATGTTTAGCATGTTTGAAAACAGCAAGGCTAATGTAATTACTGATAATATTGTTTCAACAGCATTACATATAAGCATAACCTTTTTTTTATTTATTCCATCAATAAAACTTCCTGAAATAAAACTAAGCAATATAGATGGCAACAGTGTACATATGGTCAATGCAGAAGTAGAAAGTACTGATCCACTTTTATCATATACCCACATAATTAAGCCATAGCTTGTTATCTTACTGCCAAACTGAGAAATAAATTGTCCAAGTTGTAATATATAAAAATTCCTTAATTCATTAATATTATTGTTTTTTGACATGTTAACTCCACCTCTTTAATTGATATAATCTCTTCAAGAACATAGGAAAGTCTGGTTCATTTCTGTCCTAACATTCCATTTTGCCATAAAAATCTTATACTCTTGAAAAGTATTATTTGTCATATAATTAAAGCTGCAAAGTCAAAATCAATAGCTTACTACTCCATGCAATTACTATCTATAATGACTTTGCATGGAGATATTACAATACAAAATTTCATGATATCACCTCAATATTTTGCAATATTATGTTTATTAATATTATATTATCAAATAATAAACCAACTATCATTGGTATTATAACTTATTAGTAAATAATACGCAATATTACACATATTGCCTTATGGTCATCTCTACTTTGGTACATGTCAGTACATCTTTTGTATACTTTTCCAAAAAAGGTATTTACAACAGATAAGATATGCTCTATAATGAAGTCAATAAATGTTCTGAAAGGAGACTGTTACGATGTCAAATTCAAAATTAAGACTTATGAAAATCAAATCATCAAAATCTACAGTCTGCTGTCAGTAATTGGAGTATATTATTATTTATAATATATTTTTGATTTAATATGTAAATTTAGACCGCAGACTAACTATCTGCGGTTTTCTTATATTACAAAATAGTTGTAGGTAAGAACTTTAATCTATTGATTAATCTCTTTTGTCTATCCTTATTATTTTAGTATATTAGTTCCGCAGATAAAATCTGCGGTTTTTTTATTTGCTTATAAAGTGGTACTGCTAAAACCGCAAAACAATGGACTAATCTAATAGTTTTCATTGTTTCTGCGGTTTTTATATATTCAATATTTTCTATTACTGATAAGTATGTACCACTTCATAGTTTTAGGGGGAGTTAGAGATGAGCACTATTTAAGTTTTGCCAAGGCATAAGATTAATATAGATAATCACTATTTTCATTTAGATTAAAGTACTGAATTGAAATTCAGTGATTAAACAAAACAAAGTTAAAAAACAATAAATTTACTGGAGGAAATTATATGATAACTGGAAATATAGATGGAATTAAAAAACTGATTCTAGAAAGGCTTGAAGCCTTATATGAAATCAATATAGAAAGCAGCAGCATTTTATCTTACGAATTAGCTTCTGAGATGAATGCTATTAGTAAAATGATTAAAAAGGAACTATGTGTAGTAATCAACAGACGTGGCAAAATCACAGATATATCTATTGGTGATATTAATAGTGCTGAGATACCTTATATAGATGGCGCTACAAAAAAGTTATGTGGTTATAGAGTTATTCATACTCATCCTACTGGAAATAGCACACTTTCTTCCATGGATACCTCTGCGTTGATGGAATTAAAGCTAGACGCTATGGTTGCAATAGGTGTTAATGAAAATATAGACAATATAACTTTGAATATAGCTCTTTGTGATATTTATGAAAATGCCTTAACCTTTAAAGAATATAAGAATTTAACGTTACAGGCTGCTCTTCACTTTAACTTTAAGGATAAATTATCTTATATAGAAAAGATAATTACAAATATAAAAAGAACCGACGATGATATTGAAAGAGCTATTCTTGTTGGCACTGATAATGAGGAAAGCTTAGAGGAACTCTGTGGTCTTGCAGAAGCTTGCAATGTTGTACCAGTGTATAAAATTCTTCAAAAGAAAAATAAAGTTAACTCTGCCTTTTATGCTGGTCAAGGTAAAATTCAAGAAATTGCCTATTTAAAACAGATTAAAAATGCAAATATAGTTATTTTTGATGATGAGTTATCTGGATCCCAGGTTAGAAATCTTGAGGAAGCTATAAAATGTAAGATTATTGATAGAACCACCCTTATCCTAGATATCTTCGCAAGACGTGCTAAGAGTAAAGAAGGCATACTTCAAGTAGAGCTTGCAATGCTGAATCATAAGCTTCCAAGGCTTAGAAACGCCAACGCTAACCTTGCAAGGATTAAAGGCGGAGTTGGTATGAAAGGTGGCGTTGGTTCAAGGGGTCCTGGAGAAAAGAAGCTCGAAACTGATAGACGTCATATAGAAAGAAGAATAGAAGAAATAAAACTTGAGCTATCAAAAGCTTCTGAACAAAAAGCTGTTCAGAAGATAAAGCGTACAAAGAATAATATCAGTAGAGTTGCTATAGTAGGCTATACAAATGCAGGAAAATCAACCTTAAGAAATAAACTTTGTGAGATTTCTGCCTCTAACAAAGCGGATAAAGAAGGAGTATTAGAAGCAAATATGCTTTTTGCCACCTTGGATACCACCGTAAGAGCAGTAACCTTAAATGACAATAGAAAGATTGCTTTATCCGATACCGTAGGTTTCATAAGCAAACTTCCACACGATCTAGTAGAAGCCTTCAAATCCACCTTAGAGGAAGTTTTAGAAGCTGACTTACTGCTTCATGTTATAGATGCCTCTAATATAGAAGTTATAAATCAAGTTAAATCAGTAAACCTAGTGTTAGAGGAACTTAATGCCAGAGATAAAAATACTATAGTTGTGCTAAATAAAGTTGATAAAGCTTCCGAAGAAAACTTACAGCAAGTTAGAAACTTCTTAAAAGACGAAAAGCTTATCGAAGTCAGTGCCATAAAGGAAATTAACCTTAATGAATTATTAAACTTCATAGGCAAAGAAATTCCAGTTAAGCTTATGGAAAAAGAATTTATCATTCCTTATCAACAGCAGAAATTAGTTTCCATAATCCATGATAATTCTAAGGTTATAAAAGAAGATTATTTAGAAGAAGGAACCCATATAAAGGCTTTAGTTCATGAAGAAATTTATAAGAGATGCATGGATTTTGAAATATCTTCTTTTGCTTAATATAATAAGCAAGCTCAATGCATAATATATATTAGACGTATACCTATTTTTACCATTGAAGAGTATGTGAAGGTTATTTATTACTTCACTGCTCTTCTTTTTTTATGTGCTTATATATTAATAAATACCTTCCATCAGACTAGATTTGCGTATATGCCTTTCCGAATATATATAAGAACTATCTGGTAGTACAATAAGTTTTTTCTACTGTTCACTCTAAATAGCTACTTCATAAGCTTGATATTGCTAGATTCAGCTAAGAATTTTTTATACCTTTCTTATACATTAAAAAAAGTGCCATTAAAATTCGTAATGAAACCTTTAATGGCGCCTTTTATTTGTATTTATTAAATATAACTAATTCTAGTATTAATTAATCTTCAATCTATACTAGAATGAAAATGTTTCAGGCTCTGCATTAAAGGCAGATATAGTAACTGTTGCTTTTGTAAAGTATAATACTGCAAATATACCGTCATCTACGCTGTACATTCTCTTTAATGATGGAACTGCTTCAAGACCAACTTCTTTTACTTCACGTCTATCGTCATGAGCAACTTCACCGGCAACACGTATCCATTGTCCTTTTTTATTCATTCCTGAAAGCTCAACCTTAGGATTTTCAATCATTTGTTTAAAGCATTCTTTCTTGTTGTTTGTTACAATATATAGCTTGCCTTCATATTCAAAAACAGCACCAAAAGGTCTTACCCTTGGTTGATCTCCTTCTGTAGTTGCTAAATAAAATATGCCGCATTCTTTCAAAAACTCTAACGCTTTTTCCATAATTATTGCTCCTCTCCCACTCTTTTATGCTAATATTCATCACATAAAATCTTACCACTTACAATATAAATATCAAGTACGTTTTTTTGATTATGTTAGGATAAAATTTATACTAAGGATATTATTGTTCAATTGTTCTCCAATAACAAAATTGAAGTTCTAAGAACAATTTTAGATCTATAAAATTATATATAACCAGTGTGTAAAATATTTTCATTGGTATTTATGAATTATATAGTTGTAATTAACTTATAAAGTAGTATAATATATTCATTCACATACTGAGAGGTAATTTTATGAAAGCAGAATTAGTAAATACTATACAAGTATTTTTTATTTTAATATTTCTTATAGGCATTTTAACTTATACAATAAGTTCCATTAAAAACTATATAAAAACAGTTACATACACCTTGATTAAGAGACCTTCTGTTAAAGCTCTAGATTATTCAAGGTTTATGACAATAAGCAACTATTTGTGCTTTGAAAAATATGATATTTGGCGGTATTGTGTATACTTTTAATAAAATGATGTTTCTTAATAAATCTTTAAATTTAGGAGGAAAATTATGAGCATCATTTCAAATATATTAAACGCATCCCTTAACTATCTATTTAGCATAACAGGAGATTTAGGTATAGCTATTATACTGCTAACCTTAACAGTAAGACTATTTTTAGTGCCATTATCCTTTAAGCAAAAGAAAGGCCTTCAGGATCAACAGAAGCTTTCGGAGGGGCTAAAAGAAATACAAGAAAAATATAAGAATAATAATAAACAGCTAGAAATAGAAACCCAGAAATATTATAAAGAAAATGCAAAAGGAATGCTTGGTTGTCTAACCACCTTCCTTCAATTACCTATTGTGTTTGCTTTATATCAGCTTATATTAAAGCTACCAATAAACGCAGGAACAATCCTAGTTCCTTGGGTAGCTAGCCTCAAAATGGCAGATAGCTTCTTCGTTATACCTGTATTCTACATGATATCAGTGCTTATGCCAAACATAATACCGTACATTCCGTTTTTAAGGATAACTACTCAAGCTAAAGTAAGTAAAGTAAATATTATAGTATCTAGCGTAATCAGTGCTTTAATAGCTTTCAAGGTTCCTATAGCTATAGGCCTATACTTAATCACAACAAGCTTATTTTCATTTTTAGAAGAAGTGGCTTTTAGATTGTACTCAAAAAGAACTACTGCAACAGCTTAATATAAAACATTGATGTAAAATCAAATAAAAATCATGCATAAATAGTGAGTTTATATGCATGATTTTTTATTATCTATTCATTTTCAATCTAAATTTATTTAGTGCTCCTACTGCTTCTGATAGAAAAATCTATTTTTTAATCTTATCACCTACTGGTACATCCTTAGTACAAAACAGGCGATTTTAGGAAATAACAGTAGTTATCTACATAAATCAAGCTATTACGGGTGAACTATATACTTTCAAACAGTATATGCCAATGTATTTAAAAAATGTGGGTGATTATTTTCTTTAATATAACAACATTTACTTAATACATATCCATAAGGAGTAAATAATAGCGCATAATATAAATAAGTATTATGCTTATTCTGCTTTTGTATTGGATATGCACTTATGAGTATCCACTATACATTAGTATAATGAATACCCATATGTAATAGACGTTAAATTATCTACTCTATTAATAATTTAAAAATTCTACTTGCCACTAGCTAATACACCTATTAATATACATATTAAAGTCATCATAATAGCAGGAATCATCAAGTAAAGAAATAACCGTCTCCCCTCTTTACTAGCAAAATTTATAGTTACACCTCTACCGTTCTTTCTATCTACAGTTCCTTTAGGATCATCAGGGTTATAATAAAAAATACCGAATTTGCTATTCTTTCGTTTATTATCTTTCTTATTTTCTTCACTCATTTAAATCTACCTCCAAAAGTACTTATATTTCAATCTACTGTTTAAACTCGTTGATTAAATTCTCTATAAACTCTCAACAAAGTGCTTTAATAACTTCTTAATATAAAATATATCTAAACTAATAAACTCTATTTGTTATAATAATCAACTTTAATAGGTACAGGCTTTTTATCTCCGTTGGATATGTTAAATGGATCATACCCTCCATTTCCATACCATTCTCTCATTTTTGCCTCTTTCCCCATTATGAACCAATTTTTATAAGGGTAGTAATAAACATATACATCCATATACGAGTCAACAGCAGCCACCATTTTTTTATCATTTCTATACACCACATGTTCTGGCTGATGAGAAAAAGCAAAAATAAGCATAGTGAATATTATAATACCTATAATTAATGCTACTCCTAAAAGACCCTTTAATGTATTTGCCCAGCTATGCTTAAATATCAATTTTTTTATTAATAAAATGATTACTGTAATTATTAAAATAAATTCTGCTATAAGTATGAAATCTCCAATCCATGGTCTAAATGCAATGTCAAATGACAGTAAAATATTCTTCATTAAACGATAGCAAATAATAAAGAGAAGACATATGCATATTATTATCTTTAATAGTTTGTTACCTTTCATCTTCATTTAACAAAACCATATGTATATGATCTTCCCACTTTCCGTTAATTTTCAAATATTTATAAGCTAGTCCTTCATTGTAAAAGCCAAGTTTTTCAAGCACTCTTCTAGATCTTATATTCTTAGGCATAATATTAGCTTCTATCCTATGAAGTCCGAATTCATTAAACATAATATCAATACCTTTCTTAAGAGCTTCTGTCATATATCCATTATTAATCTCTTCTCCATCAAGCTTATATCCAAGAAAACAGGACCAAAAAGCACCTTTAATAATGCTTGTAAAGCCAAAAGTTCCTATTGCTCTTTTCTCATCATCCTTTTTGAATATCCAAACTCTAAACATATTTTCCTTATTTATATTTTCTAGCTCATTTCTTAGTATATAGGCATGTCTATCTAAAGTGTAAAATTCTTCTCTTTTAGTAGCCTCCCACTCTTCTAAAAAACCTTTATTTCTTATGTAATAATCCAATACAATGTCCGCACTATTCTCATCTAATACCTTTAATATAAGCCTTTCGGTCTCGTAGCATCTTTCCATAATATTTCCTCCATAATTTCAAAAATTCTTATGTTTAAAATCACACTATTCATATAATTATATACTACTTTTACAAATAATTGAATTAAATAATAAATACCTTCTCCGAACGTAGGTGAGGAATTTCTGGCAGGCGACAATTCTTATCTTTTTCTCTATGTTGGTAATACATCCTTAATCTTCATTGCATATAAATCACATAGAACTTTTTCTAATCTAATAATACTTATAGAGAACCAAAATCACTAATACTCTTTTCTTTAGTGATTTTTGCGCATCTGCCTTTTCCGAACGTAGGTGAGGAATTTCTGGCAGGCGACAATTCTTATCTTTTTCTCTATGTTGGTAATACATCCTTAAT
>NZ_JAABNO010000036.1:38343-48524 GCF_009928445.1 Clostridium sp. C8-1-8
TCATTGCATATAAATCACATAGAACTTTTTCTAATCTAATAATACTTATAGAGAAAAAGAATAATATTAGACTTTATGCTCAATATATAAAAGTATAATGATTTCGCTCATTCTTTGTAAATAGAAGTATTATATGTAATATAAATACATTATTTTTGACATTTCTACAAAAATAATGTAAGCTACATTTAGACAAACATTTTTGTCTAATGCAATAATAATATTCGTGTTTAGAGGTGTAACTAATGGAAAATGTTTTTGATTATGAAGATATTCAGTTAATACCAGCAAAATGTATAGTAAATAGCAGATCTGAATGTGATACCACTGTGACTTTAGGTAATCGTAGCTTTAAGTTACCAGTAGTTCCTGCAAATATGCAAACTATAATAGATGAAAAGATTTCTGTTTACTTAGCTGAAAATGGTTATTTTTACATAATGCATCGTTTTGAACCAGAAAAAAGATTAGAATTTATTAAGGATATGCAATCTCGTGGATTGTTCGCCTCTATCAGTGTTGGGGTAAAAGATGATGAATATAAATTTGTAGAAAACTTATCAGCTAAAAACCTTGTACCGGAATACATCACTATAGATATAGCTCATGGTCATTCAAATGCAGTTATAGCTATGATTCAACATATAAAGAAGCACTTACCAGAAAGCTTTGTTATAGCAGGAAATGTAGGAACACCAGAAGCAGTTAGAGAATTAGAAAATGCTGGTGCAGATGCTACAAAGGTAGGTATAGGACCAGGTAAAGTTTGTATCACAAAGATAAAAACTGGATTTGGTACAGGTGGATGGCAGCTAGCAGCATTAAGATGGTGTGCAAAAGCAGCTAGCAAGCCTGTTATAGCAGATGGCGGAATACGTACTCATGGAGATATAGCTAAATCAATAAGATTTGGAGCAACTATGGTTATGATAGGTTCTCTTTTTGCAGGACACGAGGAGTCCCCTGGAATAACTATAGAGAAAGACGGAAAGTTATATAAAGAATACTTCGGTTCTGCTTCCGAATACCAAAAAGGTGAAAGAAAAAATGTTGAAGGTAAGAAGATGTTTGTAGAATACAAAGGACCTTTGAAGGATACTTTAATTGAAATGGAACAAGATCTTCAATCTTCAATCTCTTATGCAGGTGGTAATAAACTAGAAGCTATAAGAAATGTTGATTACGTTGTTGTTAAAAACTCCATATTTAACGGAGATAAGGTATATTAATATTGTATGTAACTGTATAGAATATTAATAAATAATGGAAAAACCTTTATTCATAGGTTTTTCCATTATTTTTTACTTCTTAGGAGTGCACATGAAGGCTAGATCCATACAAATTATAACGAAAAAGTTTTTCATTTTCCTACGGAAGTATAATCTTTCTATTGACTTAACCTAGTAATATCAATGATTCATAACAGATATACTATATATTAAGTAAAACTATAAAAATGCAATTCTCTTATAACAGAAATAGCTCCCTGGAATAATTTTATCCTCATCATAATATAGTAGGCCAAGTTCATTAAATACAACTTCAATATCATATTTTGTTCGGTCCATCAACTTGAGGGCTTTTTCATAGCTATCAAAAGAACCTCCTCCAATTGCCACAGTCATATGAAATATATAATCATCTCCATCGAAATCTGCCTTACACTCTCCAAATCTATTTTCTAGTTCTTCGTTAAGCTCTTTATGAAGTGACTGAAGTTCTTGTGACTTCTCAGCTTCTATTACCATTACTCCTGAAGAGTACCCAAAAACACTACTAGGATAGCATTTGACTTCCTTAAGTCTAACCTTTATAGGTTTCAAGGTTTTAACAAATTCATCAAAATAATGCTCTATATCTTCAAGACTTTCTATATGAAATGGCTGCTTAAGAGATACATGATGTGGAAGTCTTGCCATCTCAAATCCAAGCTTAGCCTTTTTATGGGCTTCTAACATTATTCTTCTTCCCATATTTTCTAATTCATTATTTGCCAGCAATACAAATGTTGCTTTCATTATATTCCCCCTATAGCATATATATATTTTTTTCTAATAAGAACTTGTAACTTATATTATTCAAAGTCTCATAAAGCTATAAAGCACCTTTTTATAAATCTTTTAGTTCTACTTCTTCCTTTATTCTCAACACAAACTCTTCTAGATCTAAGACTCCTTCATCCCCATTTTTTCTGCTTCTTAAAGCTATACTTCCTGTACTCTGCTCCTTCTCTCCTAATACAATAATATAAGGTAACCTCTCATTTCTTGCTTCTCTTATCTTGTAGCCTATCTTTTCTACTCTATCATCCAACTTGACCCTTATATTATTTTCCTCTAAGCGTCTTACCACCTTACTTGCATATTCATTAATTTGATCAGATATTGGAAGTACCTTTACTTGAACTGGAGAAAGCCAAGTAGGAAACTTTCCTTCAAGATGCTCTATAAGTATGCCTAAGAATCTCTCAAGACTTCCGAAAACTACTCTGTGAATAACAACTGGTTTATGCTTTTCTCCGTCGCTACCAACATATTCAAGATCAAATCTCTGAGGAAGTTGAAAATCTAATTGGATTGTTCCACATTGCCATGTCCTGCCAATGCTATCTTCTAAATGGAAGTCTATCTTAGGACCATAAAATGCACCATCTCCAGCATTTATCTTAAAAGGCATATTTACTTCCTCCAAGGCACTTTGAAGTGCCATTTCTGCCATTTGCCACTCACTATCTGTGCCCATAGAATCTTCTGGTCTTGTAGATAGTTCTACATGGTACTTGAAACCGAATCTAGCATAGACTTCATCTATTAGTTTTATTACACCTTTTATCTCATCCTTTATTTGCTCTGGAAGCATAAATATATGAGCATCATCTTGAGTAAAGGCTCTTACTCTCATTAAACCATGTAAAGCTCCAGAAAGTTCGTGTCTGTGAACTCTTCCAAGCTCTGCAGCTCTTATAGGAAAATCTCTATAAGAATGTGTCTGCATCTTATATACAAGCATTCCTCCTGGACAGTTCATTGGCTTTATTGCATAGTCTTCTTCGTCAATCTTCAATGTGTACATATTTTCCTTATAATGATACCAATGCCCCGATGTCTGCCAAAGCTCTCTGTTTAGTATAAGGGGAGTTTCAATTTCCTCATAACCGTACTTCTTATGAACCTCTCTCCAGTATTCAATTAGATTATTTTTTAGTATTACACCATTGGGAAGGAAGAAAGGAAATCCAGGGCCTTCATTCATCAAAGCAAATAGTTTTAACTCTTTGCCTAATTTTCTATGGTCTCTTTTCTTAGCTTCTTCAAGCATATTTAGGTATTTATCTAACTCACTCTTCTTCTCAAAGGCTGTTCCATATATTCTTTGAAGCATCTTGTTATTTTCATTGCCGCGCCAGTAGGCTCCAGCCACCGATAAAAGCTTAAAGGCTTTTAACTTTGAAGTTGAAAGTATATGTGGTCCAGCACATAAGTCAATAAAATCTCCTTGTTTAAAGAAAGTTAATTCTTCTCCATCTGGTAAGTCATTTATAATTTCAACCTTATAGCTTTCCCCCTTTTCCTTCATTAGCTTTAAAGCTTCTTCTCTTGTTAGTACACTTCTTTCTAATTTCAAATCTTCTTTAACTATAACTTTCATTTCCTCTTCTATAGCATTTAGTGAATCTATAGTAAGTGATTCTTCCATATCAAAATCATAATAGAACCCATTTTCTGTGGCTGGCCCAATTGTCAGCTTAGCACTTGGGTATAGGCGCTTTACTGCTTGTGCCATAATATGGGCTGTGGTATGTCTCAAAGCCCTTCTTCCGTCTTCTTCATTTGAATCAACAATATTCCCATCTTTTAATAATACTTTTAACATGATAATCCTCCTTCTTTAAGAATTATATTTATTTTCAAACCACTAACGAGATTTTCATTAGTGAGTTTTTTACAATCTCTTATTCTCAGCTCTTAGATAACGCTATATTTCATAGTGGCTGTTTAACAGCGTTAAAGGTAAGTAAAACTTAGTCAAGCATATTTTTACGCTTTTATTTACTTTTCTGCGCTTCTATTATTTAAAAAAATAAAACTCGCCCCAAATAAGGGACGAGTTGCTCGCGATTCCACCCAAATTACAGTAGTTTATTAAACATATAGATTTTACCCTTCATGTAAAAGTTGAAATTACTATTTCACCTTCCAGAAACCAGAGAGGTTTTAAAAATAGTTTTCAAATTGAAGTGGTTAATCTTAAAGCAATAACAATCAGAAATCAAAATATACAATCTCTACAAAATAATTATTAGTATTGTAATCATAGTTTCTATAAAGTTAGCTTTTACTACTATCACTCAAAATCATTAACGCAGAATTGCGGAATTTGCCTACTTAATTTCAGCACTCAACTCAGAGGTGGTTTTCGATAATGCTTGTTTAAAAGACCTTTCAGCCGGTGAGTCTTTCTCTCTTTTAACAGTAAAGTATCTACTCGTCCTCTTCATAGTTTTTAAATATTAGGTTTTAGTTATTATGAGTATCTTTAAAAATAAAAAAAACTCATCCCAAATAAGGGACGAGTATAATCGCGATTCCACCCAAATTACAGTAGCACAACTTAGCTTAACTTATGTCATTTATGCATTGTTGTTATTTATACTATGAAATATAAAATACTATTCATAATACTTACTACCATCACTCAATACTTTTAACGCAAGCTTACGGAGCTACCTAATGTTAGCATTCTAAATGCCAAGTTCAGCAGTCAACTAAGAGGTGGTTTTCAATAATACTTGTTTAAGAAACCTTTCAGCCAGTGAGTTTCTCTCTCTTTTAACAGTAATTTATTTACTAGTCCTCTTCATCATTTTTGTTATTACTCATTTTAGTACTATAATATTATTTTGTCAATATATTACTTTATATTTTAACATTATTATATAGTTTTTCTTCAATATTTTTTATCATTTCCTGTAACTCAGTATCATTTTCTATTCTAGAAAGTACTTCCCAATCCTTAAGCATAATATGCCTATTCTTAGGGCTTACTTCCCAGTAATTAAGATCTTTAACTGCATATGGATGGATAGCCTTATAATTGGCTAGCTTTCTCATATCCTCTAAAAACGTCTTCTTTGCTAAATCAGTTACAGTTCCACTAAACTCTGAATAAGGTAATGGCAATGAATCCTCGCAGCCTGGTAGAAATGTTATTATGAAACTTTCTCCTTGTCCACATTTAATATAATCAATAAACTTTGGAGCAGCAGTAATTTCTAATGTATTAATAAACTTCAGCTTTTGAACATAAACCTCTGAATATACTTGCAGCATATTTTCAATCATATACCCTTTGTAGAAATATTTTAACGAGCTTATCTGAGTGAATCTAGAATCTTCTTCAAGCATCGTTAAAAAACTATAGGAATCATCAAAATCCTTTACATTGCTTATATCATCCATCAGCTTTAATATTTCAACATCTAAAATCATATTTTAAAACTCCTTAAACACAAATCTAACCATAATTATTATATGTATAGTATTAGAATTTGTGACTAAAAATATACTTCATCTTACCTGAAAAGTATTAATAACAGATGAATTATAAATTACGTCACGATTACAACTATATTAACATAACCTTCCAAATAACTTCTCACATTGAAATCACATATTAGTTTTATAATTAAAACATAATCAGACTTTATAATTTATCTGTGCTAATAATAGTATTTAATGCTAACTAAGGAAAGCATCTTACATTAACTTATGATAAAAGGAGTTTTTTATGAAATTACGAGGTATAAGTAACAAAATTAGTTGGAGCTTCTTCGAAAAGTATTCTTTAATATTTCGTTGTATAACTGTCTTAACGTTTATGGCAGCTATAATTGTAGAAAAATATGATTCTAATAATCATCCGAATCCTATTTTTGTACTAATTATGATAACTTCAGGTATTTCATTATTTAAATTATACCAACATGCTCTAATAAGCTTAGCCACAGCATCTGTTACAGCTTATTTTACTCATGTAAATAACGACTTAAAACACCCTATGCTAAACGGAAGCTATCTCCACTTTGCAATATTTTTTATTTCAAACTGGTTATCCTATTTTCTTATTGCGTTTATAATAACTTATTTAATCAAACTTCATTCAAAGCATCAAAAGGCTACCTTAGCCTTTATAACCACTTTAGCTAAAACACTTGAGTCAAAGGATCCTTATACAGCTTCGCATTCAAAAAATGTTGCAATGTATTCAAAGGTAATTGCAGAGAAACTTAAGTACTCAAAAATTGATTGTGAGACTATATATGTCGGTGCTTTACTTCACGATATTGGTAAAATAGGAATATCAGATAACATATTAAATAAACCAGGTAAACTTACAGATGAAGAATATGAATTAATTAAGCAGCATCCTACCATAGGATATAATAGCTTAAAACTTATAGAGAGTTTTAATGAGCGTAAGATACTAGATATGATTTTGTATCATCACGAAAGATATGATGGAAAAGGCTATCCTCTTGGCCTTAAAGAAAAAGAAATCCCTGAATGTGCTGCAATAATTGCTGTTGCTGATTCCTATGATGCTATGACATCTGATAGAATTTATAGAAAGGGACATAGTGTAAATTTTGCAGTAGCTCAACTTAACCAGAACTGTGGAACCCAGTTTGATCCTAAAGTAGTTAAAGCATTTACAGAATATCTACAAGATAATGTTGCAGCCGTAATAAGTTCCAATAGCTTAGCTATTTCATAATAATTATCTAGCTATGTATAAAAATCTGTTTAATTCAATTGGTTATGACATTGATACTATATTATAAGACTATTATCACAAACTCATTAAAACATTTGATTACTTTGCACTTGGTTTCATACCATAGTAATTAAACAAAGGCAAAAGAAAATGTCCACTGATGCGATCTTCTTCAGTGGACTTACTTATAATTATTATATAAACTTTACAGTTTTTTCTTCATTACAAACTAAAAATCTAAATTATCTTTTAGTACAAAACAGTTTCATTTATCACCGTTTGAGGAGTGAGCATATCTAGGATTTATCTAATTTATGACCATACACACTTGCTTTAAAATTATCCAAAAACAGATTAAAATCCTCTGTTAATATCGTCGCTTGCTCTAGTTCTTTATTTAGCTTAACTACTTCAATGGCAGCTTCCATAGTACATAGATTCCCATCAAATACTCCTTTTCTAAGAGTGTACTTTGATTTAAAATCTGCTTTCAATGTAATTGTTGGAATAGCTTTGAGATATTCACTCTTCCTAACTATCTTTTTTGCTTCTTTCCAAGTGCCATCCAATAGTATAAATGCCGGAATCTTGCTTATGCCTTTACCACCAAAATTAGGAACTGTGTTGCATTCTTCTTGAGGAAAGAGAAGATAAACATCGTATATGCCGCTTTCAATTTTCTCAATCAACTCTTTAGGACTATTAGTTCTTTCCCAGTGAAATATTTCAGTTGCTTCTGGATTAGCTAATTTTAAAATTCTAGCTGTATTAGAAGGTCTATAAAACTCTCTTTCTGTTGAAAGTATCCATAGCTTTGCTTTTGTATTTACTTTTTTCACTGAGTTACAAATGCAATTTATAACTGGCAGTCCACATCTATCGCAACTCTCATATAATTTCGTAATCTGCTTAACTTTATAATTAGATTTCATTTTTCTCCTATAAACTCAATATAATTTATATACATATATAAGCTATTACATGATAGCTTACTCTACAAACAATTTACTTTTCGCCAAAGCTTTATCTGAAAATGGATTTTTTCTTACCGCTAGTGAATATAAAAATGGATATTCCGTTTTCAAATGACTCATGTAATTTAGCCATTCAACTACCATCAACTGATAGCACCTTTTAATATCTATAGATAGATGCAAAAAATCTTCTTCTTCAAGATCATATAAGTTATCTCTAAAATTGAGTTCATCATAAATATGATATAATGACCAGAGCATATCCGTAAAATTATTGTGCTCTAATAGTGTCTTATTTTCAAACATTGTAAGTATATTTTGTCTATTGGAGAATATGAATTCCTTTAATAACTTTAAATCACTTGCTTTGCTATCTATTGTAATATTTAATTCCTTAAATTCTTTAATAGCATTATTATAATCTTTATCTGTCCAGTTATCCCCTATACTAAGATTTTTACATATTTCATGAAAATTCAAGTTAAAGGCTGATAAGTTCCTAATCGCATTCACCCCAGTTTCTGTAAAAAAAGCTCCTATTACTACACTAATTTTCTTAAAATTATCCTGTTGCTCTTTATACTTAACAATCTGATCTATTAAAATAGTAACTATTATAACCTGTAAAGGAACGAAAGCCAAATCCTGTAACAGATAAAAAGCTGTATCTCTCTGATCATGAAATATGTAGATTTGGAGAAAGTAAAAGATTAATGAAACTGTAAACAATGATATTACCAGTATAATATTTCTATATAACTTTTTAATACAAATCCCCCCAGAAGTAAGATTTTTTTAATGGTCAAAACTTATTCGTTAATATTTTATCATGTATTCTGATGTTATGGCAATTTTTACTTTCTATTGCATATTTAATAATAAAGATGTATCACTTCAATGCAAATCTATTTTCAGAACTCCTCTTTGTCTTGTTATGAGTATTTGAAATATAAATTTTAGTATGAAGTGATACATCTACAAAAAGCTAATCATTAGCTTATTTACAATAAACTTATCCTTTCTTCTTTTCAGCGGCTTCTGCATCTGCTTTTGTTTGGTGAACTGTACCCTTAGGATGTTGAGGCGGTGCATATATAGAATATAATTTTATAGGCATACTTCCTGTATTTATAACATTATGCCAGGTACCAGCAGGAATCATGATTGCAAAGTCATCTGATACCATTGCTTGATAGTCTAGTCTATCCTTAGTTTTTCCCATTTTAACAATTCCTTGTCCCTGTTCAATTCTTAGGAATTGATCGACATTAGGATGAATCTCTAAACCTATATCGGCGCCAACATTAATGCTCATCAAGGTTACCTGCAAGTGTCTTCCTGTCCATAAAGCAGTTCTGAATGTATTATTTTGCTTAGTAGCTTCATTAATGTTAATAGTGAATGGTTGTGCTCCATTGTCTTTTAGTGCTATTCCAGGATTCATGCCACCAGCTGCTACTTGCTGCTGCATATCTGATCTGTACCCATAAGAAAAATCATCTTGGAAAAACTCATAGTTAGGCTGCTCAAACTGTCTTTGATATGAGTGATGTGGATGATATTGGTTATATGGAGGTACATTATAGAAATAATAAGGATACATGTAATAACCATAATTTATATTGTATGGATTATATACAGGCATATTAGGGAAATAAGGACTTGGATAACTCCAATTGTAATTATACATAGTATTCCTTCCTTTTGTAATTTTACAGAATTATACTATGTTATATATCTGCAGATGTGCTTGTTTACATATAAACATATTACTAAAAACCAATGTATAAGAACTAACTTTATACAAACTATTGAAATCATAATTTAATAATAATCATCATATTAGTATTATTATAAATAAGTTTCAGTAGGTGAGATAATGACTATATTTGATAATCTTACTCCGGAAGATGCAGTTATTTTAACAAATGCAATAGTTATTGCTATTTCCAAAGATAAAACTGCTGATGAGATAAATGTACTTGGAAACTTTATTACAGGTGTAGGCTGTTTGCTACTAACTGTAGCAGCTCAAAAACAATTTATTCAATCAGATGTTAAAACCTCTAATAATAACAATGATAAAAACAATGATTCTAATAATGATGATATCTTTGTTGGTTAATTTAATCCATACATTCAAGTACTTTTTAATGACAATACTCTGTTTTGAATTATAAAATTTGTAGCTTGCAGCATTATATTTTTTTATTTAAGCTTGTTTTAAAATCATGTTGATTTATAGATCGATTATAGAAAACTTTATTAAATAAGTCTTGTACATATTATTTGTACTTTGGGACACAAGCTCCATCCCCATGTCTCATTTCAAACACAAAAAAGACCTCACATAATTGTGAAGTCTTTTCTATACCATCAGGTATTTATTCACCTAGCGACCACTTACTCTCCCACACAGTCGCCCATGCAGTA
>NZ_JAABNO010000037.1 GCF_009928445.1 Clostridium sp. C8-1-8
AAGATTTTGGGGAGATCCATTGATTAATCTTTACAAGCTTATCATACCAGGGGGTAAGAGAAGCTGGAGGATTACGACAGTCAGCATTAAAAGAATTAACTCCTGAGGAAATAGAACACATAACTAATGAATTCACTGAAATTGGCGGAGATGCGAGCAAACTACGCTTTAATAAAGGAAGTAGTACTTATTACAGGGATGATATTGATGCGATTAACGTAAGAGGAGATATTTTCCCGGATTTAAATGAAATCCATCCTCGTTCTGTTATGAGTGAAAGGGCAGTATTAGCACATGAATATTATGGGCATGCTGCTAATAGGGGAACAACAGCAGGAGTTGGGTCATGGAATGATGAATTTAGAGCTAGTTATATGGCAGCAAAGAATGCACCAAATCTATCAGAGATTGACAGGTATCACTTAATACAGGATGCAATTAGTAGAGCACAAGAAGCAGGAGTTTCTATAAGACCTAATGAATTTATGAGGGGGATATTGTATGGATATTAATAAAGATTCAATCATAGGTTATGATATGAATAATGAAGCAGATTATATTGATAAGGCAGATGAGGATTTTGCTAGGTATGGAAATACTAATTTGAATTGTCCACGTTGTGGTAGTAAACTGATATATGAGGATTATGGTTCAGCGCATATTATAAGATGTGAAAAAGAAAACTGTATAAAAATAACGTATAGAGGACTATAAGTAACTGCAAAAGTAAAGCGTGATTGGATACAAAAAAGTATTAAGCCAAAGGATACAGTAATACCAATATAATTGGAACATTAATTAGCTGCATAATTTCAATAGCGCAGCGAGAAAATAAAAATGAACTAGCTAAAAACAATTAAACTAGTTCATTCTTATTATTTTCGGGTCTTAGTCCATTTTGAACTTAAGAATTAAGTTTCTCATGTTAGAGGCATTACGAGCTAATTCTTCTGTTGTTTTGGCTATTTCTTCACTTCCAGCAGAAACTTGATTTGAGCCTTCTCCAAGCTGTTCAGAGGTAGCTAAGATCTCTTCTGCTGCAGCTACTTGATCACTGGTTACTTTAGCCACTTCCTGCGCTAGACCATTCATCATATCGATATTATTTAGTATGTCCTGAATCAAGTCATTGGTATTTTGAACGGATTCAAAAATATTTTGAAAGATAACACCTGTGTTTTCTACAACAGAAACTCCATTTTCTATAGTCTTAGCATTTAAATTAGAACTATTAACTGAATTAGTTATTTCTTTTTCTACATTATTAATCAAAGATGAAATAATTCCAGTAGATCTTGAGGACTCCTCTGCAAGCTTTCTAACTTCATCTGCTACTACTGCAAAACCTTTACCGGATTCTCCTGCTCTTGCGGCTTCGATTGCAGCATTTAAAGCTAAGAGGTTGGTCTGTTCAGATATACTGTTAATAATGTCTATAATACCTCTGATCTCACCAGTAGATTCACCAACCTTGTTTATAGAAGTAGCAAGTTGGAACATGGAATTTTGTATGCCTGACATCTCGATAATTAAAGCTGACATGCTATCTCTACCTTTATTAGAGTTATCAACTGAGTTTGTTATCTGATTTTTAGCAATACTACTTTTTTCTGTTGTGTTACCTATTAGTTCTGCTAATTTACTTGTGTTTTCAGCAACATTTTCAATGGATACTGCCATTACATTAGTTGTCTTAATCAATTCTTGCATTGACTCAGTCTGACTTTGTGCTGTACCTGAAAGTTCTTCCGTAACACTGCTTGTCTCATCTGCTACACAGGATAGCTCTTCTGAGGAGGCGCCAATTTTACTAATTAGTTCAATAAAATTATTTTGCATGGTAACAAGTGATCTTGAGATCAGGCCTATTTCATCATTCATATTACCATATTGGTCTATCTTACTAATATTTTTATTTGATAAATTAAAATTAGCCAAATTATTAATATTTACAGACAAAGCTTTGATTGGATTTGATATTTTTGATGAAATATATGAAACAATTGCAACCAATAGCAGAAGACCTAGTGTGCTAAGAGAAATCATAAATATAACAAGCTTATCAACTTGCTTGGTAATCTCATTTATAGGGACAACAGCTTCTATATACCAAGGTTTAGTTGTTTTCCCTATACTTATCGGCACGAAGGATATATAAGTTTTTTTACTATCTATATTAGATGTCTGTTTAGTATTAATAGCCTGTCCGTTACTAAAAGCAGTTTTTATGCTATCTTTTTCTTTTAAGTCATAATTAAATAAATTTTTTGTAATTAGCTCCTTCTTAGGATTGGCTACATAGGTACCTGTATTTGTAACGATTGTGCTGTAGCCAGTTTGGTAGAATTTAATTTTGTTATTAATTGTTTGTAAAGAGTCAAGTGCTAAATCAACTCCAACAACTCCTAGGAAGACCCCGTTAACTTTAATTGGAACTACTAAAGAAGTCATTAAAACTTCCTTGCCACTAACGTTATATAAATATGGTTCCAGTATCACTTCTTCTCCAGAAGCTTTTGCTAATAGATAATAATCTCCAGCTCCAGGTTTATCATAGTCAACTAGTGGTTCTAATACAACTTTGTTGTCACTATAATGCCAGTAAGGAATAAATCTTCCAGTAGCGTCATGACCTGCTTGGTTTATGTATTCAGCATCTTTGCCATCAAGAGCATTTGGCTCCCAGGCGGTCCAAAGAGCTAAAATATTTTTGTTTTCAGATAATACATTTTTAAGAATGTTACTCATAAGTTCTCGATTGGTCTGATTATTTGTTTTAAGACCTTTAAAGCTATTTGCAGTAGTTCGAGCAATATCAAAGTCTACATCCAGTTGGTTTTTAATTTCCTTTGAAATACTTTCTGTCTCAGTTTTTGAATTTGAGTACGCTTCTTGTACAGAAGTACTTCTCATACTTACAGTAACTGTTCCAATAATAATTGATAAAATCACTAAGATACTTGCAGAAATAAATAGTATTAATTTTGATCTTATAGATCTCACAAATTTCATCCTTTCATAATTTAAAGATATTAGTTTTCTTATTAAGTCAAGTTGTAAGCGAATATGAATAATTAGCTTTGTAATCGTATACTTATATCTATATGATAAACAGGGCTGAGCTTATTTTCAATGTAGATAGTATGGGATTTAAGGTAAATATAACAGGTATAGTATTTTATTCTCTAGTAATCCACAATGAAGTCTGAAGTCATCACAAGAGTATAAATAAGAGCTTATTTTTTCGTAGGGAATTGTATTTAAGATAAGCCTTTATAGATGACCTAAAATCATATATGGGAGAAAAATAAAAATGAAAAGTTATGACAACTGCCAGATTTTTCTCATATATATTTGGAAAGTAATATGTGAAAAATAGAAAATTATGGGAATAAAAATATACAATCCCTATAAGATGTTAAAAAAAATTAATGAACAATTAACATATAATGGAAGGAAGAGGCGAATGAAAGGTCGTATTATTTAGTTTGTATACTAATATATATATATTAATTATTGTGTATGATACTAAATTTGTAGCTTTTGCTTAAATGAAAATTATACATTAATAAAAAGTTATATGAATGAGGAGGAGGAGAAAATGCTAAATTCTATCAGAAAAGTTAAGTCACTTATAACCCTGGCGCTGTCAACAGTTATGACCTTTAGCTTAATCGGACCAGTGAATGTTATTGCGGCAACAGATACTCAAGGTAAACAAGTTGTTAACTCAAGCGAAAAAATTGATCAATCCTCAACTAATGATAAGATATCACTTCAGATTCTTGCTACTTCAGATAGTCATGGAAGGTTTTTACCTTATGATTATGCTGTAAATGCTCCGGATACCACAGGAAGTTTGGCTCAGGTCTATACAGCAGTAAAGCAATTAAGAGCACAAAATCCAAACAACACTATCCTTGTAGATGATGGTGATACTATTCAAGATAATTCAGAAAGCCTATTTATAAACGGTTCATCAAACCCTATGATAACTGCTATGAATATGATGGGCTATGATACCTTAAGTTACGGAAATCATGAGTTTAATTATGGAATTCCGGCATTAAAGAATGTCATGAGTCAGTTCAAGGGAAAGACTCTTTGTGGAAACGTATATAATAAGGATGGTTCAAGACTTGCAGCACCATATACAATTGTTGAGAGAAGTGGAGTTAAGGTTGGAATAATCGGTATGGTTACTCCTAATATAAAGAGATGGGATTCTGCTAATCTTGAAGGATATAAAGTAACAAACCCTGTAGATGAAACAAAAAATGCTATAGCTGAACTAAAGAAGCAGAATATAAATACCATAATCGCAGTTGAGCATATGGGAGAAACAGAAGAATATAACGAACCAGGTTCAGGAGTTGCTGATGTTTTAGCACAATGTCCTGAGATTGATGCTTTTGTGGCAGGACATTTTCACAGTAGAATAGCGGGGGATTATTTTTATAACAATACAATATATTCCTTAAACAATGGAAGTGTTACAGCAACTTTAAATGATGGAAGTACAAAAACTGCTTCTATGGATGAGTACAGCACTGCAAAGCAGAAGGGTACTGTAATCGTAGAACCAAATAAGTGGGGGAAGAGCCTTTCACAGATTAATATAAGTTTAACGAAGGATTCAACTGGAAAATATGTAATCGAAAATAAAGGAAATGATATTACAACAGCAATTTATGATATGTCTAGCAAGGCTGGTGTAACTTATCAGGCTGATCCAGAACTAACAGCTGCACTTCAGCCTTTTAATAAGATTGCTATTGATGATGCTAATACACCAATTGGTACTTTAAAGGGAGGAGATCTAGCTCCTAAGAATGAAGTTAATGGTATAAGTGATGCAAAGCTTCAACCTACAGCTATGATTGACTTAATAAACAAGGTACAGATGTATTATGGCGAAAAGATGGTAAGTCATAAGATAGATGTATCTTCTGCAGCTATGTTTAAGGATAATCAAAATATAGCAGCTGGACCTATTAAAAAGTGTGATACAGCAAATATTTATCAGTTTGATAATACTTTGTATGTTTTAAAGATAACTGGAGCTCAGCTTAAGAAGTACATGGAATGGTCAGCTTCCTATTATAATACCTTTAAGCCTGGTGATTTGACTGTTTCCTTTAATGCTTCAATACCAGGATATAATTATGATATGTTTGCTGGAGTTAAGTATACAATAGATATATCAAAACAACCAGGAAGCAGAATAGTTAACCTAACTAAGACTGATGGAACAGCAATAGGGGACTCTGAAGTTCTTTATATGACTGTTAATAACTATAGAGCCAGCACTCAGCTTACAAAGCCAGGAACAGTATACTCAGCAAATGACAGCTTACCGGTAATTGTTGGGCAGTCAGATAAGACTGATGGTTTTGGAGAAGGAAGGGTAAGAGACTTAATCGGAACTTACATTCAAAATGTAAAGGGCGGAACTATTACACCAGATTGTGATAACAACTGGAAGGTTATAGGTAACAACTGGAACACTCATGAAAGAGCTTTGGCTGTTAAGTATATAAACAATGGTAGTATAACTCTTGCTCAATATAATGGTAAAGCTATTACTTGGGATGATGTGAAAAAGGCAATGAATCCTAATGGAGATAAGATTATTGATGTGGTTTCATTTAATGATTTCCATGGAAACTTAGCAGAAGATACAAGTGCCAGCGGTAAGAATCCAGGAATGGCAAAGTTTGTAGCAGCTATTAATGAATATAAAGCTGCTAACCCTGATACTGTAGTAGTTTCAGGTGGAGACAATTATCAGGGAAGCGCTATGTCAAACTTAACTTATGGAGAACCAGTTTCAGCAATGATGAAACAACTTGGAGTTACAGCCTCTGCAGTGGGTAACCACGAATTTGACTGGGGCATAGATAAGATATCTCCATGGGCACAAGCTGGTAACTTTGACTACTTAGCTTCAAATATTTATGATAAGAAAACAGGGCAACCAGTTTCTTGGGCAAAACCATATAAGCTAGTAACCATAGATGGAGTGAAGATTGGCTTTGTTGGATTAACAACTCAAGAGACAGCATACAAAACAAAACCAGATATAGTTGCTGGACTAGAATTTAGAGACCCTGCTGCCTCAGCAAAAGTTTGGGCTGATAAGCTTAAGGATGGAAGTCTTCCAGAAGGAAAGGCAGATGTGGTAATAGCACTTACTCACATTGGTGCAGCACAGGACTCAAAGGGCAATATAACCGGTGAAGTTGTTGATTCAGGTTTATGCAAGGTTGACAGCTTAGATGCTATAGTAACTGCTCACACTCACAATCCAGTTAGTGGATATGTAAATAATAAGCCTGTAGTTCAAGCTTACTATGCAGGCAGAGATCTAGCAGATCTTTCAATAGCGATAGATAAGAATACTGGTAAAGTAAAGAGCATTACTCCAAATCTAGATAGTATCTATCAAAGAAAAAATACAATAGTTGCTGATAGTACAGCACAAGATACTTATAATAACTTCTATACAAAGCTTAAGCCATTACTAGATAAAGTTGAAGGAGTTACTGATACCAATCTAACTCATGATAGATTCGCTGAAGGTACTTCAATACTTGGTCAATGGGTTACTGATGTTATGAGAAAAGCTGTTGGAGTTCAGATAGGAATAACCAATGGTGGAGGCTTAAGAGAGCCTATAGCTGCAGGCAATATTACTATGGGAGACCTATATGAAGTAATGCCTTTTGATAACACCTTAGTAAAAATGAACTTGAAGGGTTCAGACCTAAAGAGAGTTATTGAGAATGGTATAATGAATACAAATGTAGGTTGGGTTCAAGTGTCTGGAGTTAAGGTTTATTACGATAAAGCAGCACCAGCAGGAAATAGAATAACAGCAATGTTTTTAGAAGATGGTACACCAATTGACATGAATAAGTATTATTCAGTAGTTACAAATGACTTCATGGCTACAGGTGGAGATCAATATGACTTTACAGGAGCTCAAAATGTTTACGATACAGGCATTCCTATAAGAGATAGCCTGGCAAGTGCTCTTGAAGCCTTAGGTGGAAAACATCTTGTAGTTGCAGATGCAAAACCGCTTGTTGCAGGGGCAGCACCTTCAACTAACAACAATACTGGAGGCAATGGAAACTCGAACACAGGAAGTAACACTAATACAGGCAATGGCAGTGGAACACAGGGTAGTGGAACCGCTACATCAGGAAACAGCGCTAGTACTACTCCAACAAGTGCTACTAATAGCAACGGAAGTACTGGTACAGCATCAAGCACAGTTTCATCGTCAAGCTTGCCAAAAACAGGATCAACTATTGATTCTAATAATCTAATTGAAATAAGTGTTGCTGCAATGCTTCTAGGATTTGCAATGATAGTCCTAGCTAAAAAGAAAAAAGAGGAAGATGAAATAGCTTAATAATCTTAAAGAGTCCTTGTATGATTGTTTTATTAATCATATAAGGACTCTTTTTACTGTTAAGAAAATTATATTTTTTTGCTAGCTAAACCTATTAATTTTAAGGTTGCTTCAGCTACTTTTTATTTTGTAGCTTTAGTAAATTTTCTACACTTACAGTTTAAAGTAGAATGGTTAATTTTGAATGAAGCATTTGCTAGGGTAACATATTTTAGATAGTATAATACAATTGTTTGTTAAAATATGTATATATTTAAGAAATGTTTTGCTAATATATAAGTATAGAGATATAAGAAAGGAATGATAATGTATGAAGAAGCTATTAACTACTAATAAAAATAACAATACATGGAGGGATACTATAAATTAGACCCTCTTGTAATTTTTGGAGGAGTTTATGTATAAATATAAATTAACAATCAAAGAAACTGATAAAAGTGATTTGAAAAATGTTATGGAGCTATGGAATGACGGAGAAGTTATGTACTATGTTGGATTTCCACAAGGTCTTAATATAACTTTGGACAAACTAGAAGGTTGGTTAAGTAAATTAAATAGTAGTAAGTACACTAAACATTATAGTATCTATGATGAGAATATAGGCTACTGTGGAGAAACTTATTACTCTATTGATTTGGATCATGATTTAGCCGCATTGGATATTAAGCTTTTTCCAAAAGCTCAAGGTAAGGGGATTGCAGAATACTCTTTAAGCTATTGTATAAATGAAGTGTTCAAGAATAACTTAGCATCTAAGGTCTATGTAGATCCAAATCCTTTGAATAAAAAGGCTTGGAAGTTATACGAGAAACTAGGTTTTGAAAGTAAGCTTAGACCAGACTTTCTTGATCATTATGAAACATACCTTGAGACAACTAAGGACCGTTGGAATAGATAAAAGAACAATATTACTAAACATAGCCTAATCTTAATTTGCAAAGTAAGCACAATCTAGAATATAGCAGAGGTAGAAATACTTATGAGAAGATAGGTGTTTTTGCCTCTGCTTTTAGTTTAATTAATATTTTATAATAATCATGAAATTATATGGATAGGACAATTACAGGCTTTTGATTAATAATTAGTTATTTGAACTTAGGAGAGGAAAACAATCATACCTATTTATGTGATATTTATTTTCAATTGAAAATATGAAACCTATATTCATAGCTAGTACAAAGTTAATAATTAAATCGTTTACTGTGAGCAATAAACTAAAATAATGGGAGAAAAATTGATTTCTTTAATTGTTGACAGTTTAAGTCGGATTTGCTATCATATGAAATGGAAAGTTTAGTGTTTTACTCAACATTAAGGGGTGATAGTATGAAGTTGTCAACCAAAGGAAGATATGGAGTAAAGGCTATGGTTGATTTAGCTATTAATTATGGCGAGGCACCCGTATCCATTAAGACAATATCAGAGAGACAAAGTATTTCTGAATATTACTTAGAACAGCTTTTTAGTCCTTTGAGAAAAGCAAAGCTTATTAAGAGTATTAGAGGAGCTCAAGGTGGCTATGTTTTGAACAAAGAGCCTAAAGATATAACTGTTGCAGATATAATGGATGTACTTGAAGGCCCTATTGAGATATCAGACTGCGTAGACGGAGTTGTTTGTGACAACGTAGATTGCTGTGCTACTAGGCTGTTATGGAAAAAAATAAAAGATAGTTTAGATGAAGTCATGGAATCAGTGACTTTGCAAGATATTGTTAATGACTACAATGGAATAAAATCAAAACAAAGCAGCATCAAAATAGCTGAAAAATAGCTGATTGGAGTGAAGGTTAATGAATAAAGTTGTGTATATGGATTATGCGGCTACTACATATGTAAAGCCAGAAGTTTTAGAAGAGATGATGCCTTATTTCACAGAAAAGTTTGGTAACCCATCATCATTCTATAGCATTTCAAGAGATACTAAAATGGCTATAGATCAAGGTAGAGATAGAGTAGCTAAGGCCCTAGGTTGTGACTCAAGTGAAGTTTACTTTACTGGTGGTGGCTCAGAAGCAGATAACTGGGCGCTAAAAGGTATTGCTTTTGCCCATAAGAATAAAGGAAATCACATAATAACTACAAAGATAGAGCACCATGCAGTGCTTCATGCTTGTGAATATCTTGAAAAGCACGGTTTTGAAGTTACATATCTTGATGTAGATAGTGAAGGTTTCATAAATTTAGAAGAATTAAAAAATGCAATCACTGATAAGACTATATTAGTTTCTATCATGTTTGCAAATAATGAAATAGGTACAATACAACCAATAAAAGAAATCGGACAGATCTGTAAGGAAAGAAAGATATTATTCCATACAGATGCAGTTCAAGCTATAGGAAATGTTCATATAGACGTTAAAGAATTGAACATAGATTTATTATCCCTTGCTGGTCATAAGATATATGGACCTAAAGGTATAGGTGTTCTTTATATAAGAAAAGGTGTTAGAATCGACAATCTAGTTCACGGTGGTGGACAGGAGAGAGCAAGAAGAGCAGGTACAGAAAATGTTCCAGCTATAGTTGGTCTTGGAAAAGCAATAGAGCTTGCTACTGAAAATATTGATGCTCATGTTGAAAGACTTGAAAAGTTAAGAGATAAATTGATTGATGGATTGTTACAAGTTCCATATTCAAGACTTAACGGACCAAGAGGGAAGAACAGACTTGCTGGTAATGCTAATATTATATTTGAATTCATCGAAGGTGAATCAATATTATTAATGTTAGACTTTGAAGGTGTTTGCGCGTCTTCAGGAAGTGCATGTACTTCAGGATCTTTAGATCCATCTCATGTTCTTTTAGCTATAGGCTTACCTCATGAAATAGCTCATGGTTCTCTAAGATTATCCTTAGGGGATGGAACTACTGAGGAAGATATAGATTATGTAATAAATGTAGTACCACCAATTATACAAAGATTAAGAGACATGTCACCATTATGGGAAGACCACTTAAAGAAGGGAGATAAATAATTATGATGTATAGTGAAAAGGTAATGGACCATTTTAGAAATCCTAGAAATGTTGGAGAAATAGTTGACGCAAACGGTGTTGGTGAAGTAGGAAACGCTAAGTGCGGAGACATAATGAAGATATATTTAAAAGTTGAAGATAATAAAATACAAGATGTTAAGTTCAAAACTTATGGCTGTGGTTCAGCTATAGCATCTTCAAGTATGGCTACAGAATTAATCATGGGAAAATCTCTTGAAGAAGCATGGACATTAACAAACAAAGCAGTTGCAGAAGCTCTTGATGGACTTCCACCAGTAAAAATGCACTGTTCAGTATTAGCTGAAGAAGCTATACATAAAGCAATAAACGACTATAGAATAAGCCAAGGCTTAGAACCATGGGATTATGAAGAACATGACGACATCCATGATCAAGTTCACGGAGAATAGTCGATATATATGAAGAAAAAAGTAGTTATAGGTATGAGTGGCGGGGTTGATAGCTCCGTCGCTGCTTATCTTTTAAAAGAACAAGGCTATGATGTAATAGGAGTTACTATGCAGATATGGCAAGAAGATAAGGAGTTTGAAGAAAGAGAAGGAGGATGTTGTTCTCTTTCAGCTGTAGATGATGCAAGAAGGGTTGCTGATAGAATCGGTATACCTTTTTATGTGCTGAATTTCAGAGATTCATTCAAAGAAAAGGTAATTGATTACTTTGTTGAAGAATACATAGAAGGCAAAACTCCAAATCCTTGTATAGCTTGTAATAAGTATCTAAAATTTGATGAACTTTTAATGAAAGCTAGAGCTATAGGTGCAGATTATGTTGCTACTGGTCATTATGCTACTGTTTCTGAAAAGGACGGAAGATATGTCCTTAAGAGATCAGAGGATGGTAGAAAAGATCAGACCTATGCTTTATATAATCTAACACAAGAACAGTTATCTCACACTTTAATGCCTTGTGGTGAGTACACTAAGGATAGAATAAGAGAGATAGCAAAGGAAATAGGTCTTGCTGTCCATAACAAAAAAGATAGTGAAGAGATATGTTTTATACCTGACAATGATCATGGAAGCTACATAAAGCTTGCTAAACCAGGAAAGGTTAAGGCAGGAAACTTTGTTGATAAGCACGGAAATGTCTTAGGCAAGCATAAAGGAATTGTATATTACACTATTGGTCAAAGAAAAGGCTTAGGATTAGCTTTGGGAAGACCGGTTTTTGTTACGGATATCAATCCTTTAAGAAATGAAGTTGTAATAGGACCTGAAGAAGATATATTTAAAACAGAGCTTATAGCAAAGGACTTGAACTTTATAACTTTTGATAAGCTTGAAAAAGAAATAAGTGTAAAAGCTAAAATAAGATATTCTGCAAAAGCTGCAGATGCCACTATAAGGCCATTAGAAGATGGAAGAGTAGTTGTGTCTTTTAAGGAAAAGCAAAGAGCTATAACAAAAGGTCAATCAGTAGTTTTCTATGATGAGGACTTAGTTGTAGGTGGCGGAATAATTGAAAAAATAATTTAAAGCTGCTTTATATTGATGTACTAAACCTTTTTAGGCAAATCATGCTTGGAAGGTTTGGCATCATATAAGTAGCTTTTTTCCTATATAAAAAACTGGTAAAATCAAAGAAACTTTAAATGATAAGAAAAAATATAAATCTATGGTGTTTTAAGAAGTTTAAAAAGCCATATTAAAAAGATTGCTATAGATACACTGTATCTGAAATTTATAAAAATAGTCTTGATTAACTTATATTAATTAAGTAAAATTGTAGAAACTTAAAAATTAGATTTTATTGAGTTTCTAATTTTTAAAATTTAAAAATATAATAGATAATTTGTTGTTTAATATTGGAGGTTTTAAAATGAATGATGTTATAAATTTATTAAAGTCTCACAAGTCAGTGAGAAAATACAAGGATAAAGCAATAGAAGAGGAAAAGATAAGAAGCATAATAGAAGCAGCACAAAGTGCTTCTACATCTAGCTTTATACAGGCATATACAATAATAAGCGTGGAGAATAAAGAAAATAGAGCAAAGATTGCAAAGCTTGGCGGAGATCAAAAGTATATAGAAGAATGTCCTTTATTTCTTGTTTTCTGTGCAGATTTAAATCGTCATAAGCTTGCTTGCGATATTCATCAAGTAGAGATGCAGGAAGGTTATACAGAAAGTTTTATCATTGCTACAGTAGATACTGCTTTGGCAGCTCAAAATGCTATGATTGCAGCTGAATCACTGGGACTTGGTGGTGTATATATAGGAGGAATAAGAAATAATCCTAATGAAATATCAGAAATACTAAACATTCCAACTAATGTGTATCCTGTTTTCGGCATGTGTCTTGGATATCCAGATGAAGACAATGATATCAAGGAAAGACTTCCTATGGATATTGTTTTCAAGAAGGATACATATACAACTGATGGAGATCTTGAAAGATTAAAACAGTATGATAGTAGCATTGAGGCGTACTATCTAGATAGAACTAAAGGAATGAGATCTGATACTTGGACAGGAATGATGGCTAGGATGATGAGTCATATCCCAAGACCACATATGAAAGCATTTCTTGAGAAGTATGGCTTCTTCATGAAATAAGATTATTTTAAAATTATTTATATATCTCACATAATGTTCACATAATTTATCTAAAATGTTTTTAATGTTGTATGATAAAATAGGTTCATAAGTAAAATGAAGATATATAAATTGAGGTGAGAATATTGGATAAGACATTATATCTTGTAGAAGATGAAAAAAGTCTAAACCTTTTGTTAGAAAAATATTTGAAAAGAGAAGGATATATAGTTACAACCTTCTCCAATGGTTTATCTGCTATGGAAAGAATCAAGGATAAGCCTGATTTGTGGATACTTGACATAATGCTTCCAGATATAGATGGATATGAATTGATAAAGGCTATAAAAGCTAATGATAAAAATACACCAGTTATATTTATGTCAGCAAGAAATGAAGAGCTGGATAGGGTAGTTGGACTTGAGATGGGCAGTGATGATTATCTTTCAAAACCATTTCTTCCTAGGGAGCTTGTTATAAGAACCAATAGACTAGTTGAGAGGGTATATGGCAAGGAAAGTACTGAAGTTCAAGATGTGATGTTAAAAATAGGCGACTATAAAATAAGTAAAAGACAAAGAACTGTGTTCTTAGGCGATGAAGAGATTCAATTGACTAATAAAGAATTTGAGTTGTTAGTTTATCTTGTGGAAAACAAAAATGCTCTTTTGTCCAGAGATCAAATCCTAGACCATGTGTGGGGTGATGATTACTTTGGTTCAGATAGAGTTGTTGATGACACCATAAGAAGACTAAGGAGAAAGGTGCTTACTTTGGCTATAGAAACCATATATGGCTGTGGTTATAAATTGGTATATAAGTCATGAAGAAATTCAAATTTAGATCACTAACCATGAGAATATGGACTACTTTTACCGCTTTTATTCTGATAATAATATGCAGCATAACCTTTGTATATATGTTTGCTTATAGAAGAACAAGAGAGAAAGCTGTAATTGCAGATCTTAAGGTAGCACATGGCATGGTACTTGATAGTGAAGATGGTATTACCTCTCCAGATGGCTTAAGACGTTTTGGCAATCTTAAAAATAGCAGACACTTTTTAGTAGTAGCCGATGATAGCTGGAAGCCAGAAGTAGATGCAAATGGGTATCCAGTGGTTCCTTCTAATTCAAGTAGTAAAATAGAGATACCTGTGCCTGGAATACCAATAGAACCAAGTCAAAATGATAACCCTGCACCTCCAAGTACCATAAAAAGTGATAAAGGGTTAATTGAAAATATAGTAGACTTCGTCACTGGTGATAAGGGGTTTACTAAAGAGTTTAATGATAAAGAGCTTAAAAAATGGATGATTAAATTAATATCTGAAGGTAAGGCTTCTGAGAAGCAGCTTCAGGGGTACTACAAGGGTAGAAAGTACTTTATGATAGTAAGTTCAAAACAAACCGTTAATGGAACTAAGGAATTCTTAATATCTTATGTGCCTAGCATGGAAGACAATACTTTACTTTATACAGTGCTTTCCATAGGAATAGTATTTATAATAATAGGTTTCTTTACTTCTAAAATGATTGCAAATTATCTTTCTAAGCCATTAAAGCAGCTTGAAGAGTATACAAAGAAAATATCTCATAAGGATTGGACTGACCCAATAGAAGTGAAAACTGAAGATGAGATAGGCAGGCTGGTAACTTCAATGAATGTTATGCAGACTGAACTTCAAAAGATAGACAGGGAAGAAAAGCTATTTCTTCAAAGTATATCTCATGATTTGAAAACACCAGTAATGGTAATAATGAGTCATGCTGATGCAATAATTGATGGAGTATATATTGACTCCGTTGAAAAAACGGCAGAGATTATAAGAGATGAAGCTATAAGTCTTGAAAAGAAGATAAAACAAATGTTATATTTAAATACCTTAGATTATGTGATGAATAATACAAATGAAGATACAGAAATTAATTTTCACAAGCTTATTATACATATAGTGAATAGATTTGAAGTTGTAAAAAGTGATATTGATTGGAATTTAGATATAGATGAAGTTAATATATTCGGTAATATTGACAAGATACAGGTTGCTGTAGAGAATATATTAGATAATGGTCTTAGATATGCAAAAGAGCAGGTATCAGTAACGCTTAAAAAGCAAGGTGGTTATGCGGTGTTAGATATATACAATGATGGTCCTAGTATAGATCAAATTCATATGAATCGTATATTTGACAATATGTATAAAGACAAAACTGGAAACTTTGGCCTTGGCCTGGCTATATCTAAGAAAATAATAAATTTCTATAAAGGAGAAATATCTGCAAAGAATAGAGAAAAAGGCGTTAGTTTTATAATAAAATTTCCAATAGCTGAAAGCGTAGAGATAATAGAAGACTAAATTAACCATTGCATTGTTAGAGATTTTTATTATTTATAGGATACCCTTTAAG
The DNA here is from genome assembly GCF_009928445.1 of Clostridium sp. C8-1-8. Lineage (GTDB taxonomy): Bacteria > Bacillota > Clostridia > Clostridiales > Clostridiaceae > Clostridium_AR. The sequence goes on from NZ_JAABNO010000037.1 coordinate 15,386, forward strand.
GCTAAAGATCACATAAAGTATAATGGACAATGCGTTACTGATAGAAAATTATATTTCATATAAGACTTTAGAAAATAATATGATTACCCCATTGGATTAAAAAATCTGCTGGGGTAATTTTGTTTTATCACATAATTTTCACATAATTCTTTGATAATGCTTAGGTAATTTGAAACTATAATTTTACTATAAATAGTAAACAAATGTATAAATTCGGATGTTATTAAGGGATATAAATTGGTAATCACATTTATAGGAGGATTAAGATGAAGAGTAAAGTTATCAAAGGAATAGTTGCAGGAATTATAGCAGTAGCTGTAGGAGTAGGTGGGTATTTTGGGTATAAGGCCTTCTTTGCAAAACCAGCGGTTGCTTCTACAGCTCAGTATTACACTGTTTCTGCTAGAAAGATGAATCTTAATGTTACAGTTCAAGGAACGGGGACGGCTTATGCTGCTACAACAAAACAAGTATCAGCTAATAATTCTGGAACTATAAAGGACTTAAATGTAAAGGTAGGCGATACTGTAACTGCTGGACAAAAGCTATTTGTATCAGATAGTGATACTCTTAGAAAAGCAGTAACAACTGCACAAAATAACTTAGCAAAGCAAAACCTTACATTAACAAGTGATGAAAGCGCTACGAAAGTAGATGATAATAAAGTTGCTATGGATAAGTTAAATGTTTCTGATGCACAGTCGCAACTTAATGATGCTTATACTCAGCTTAACAATATGACTGTAAAGGCACCTATAGCAGGTGTTGTTACAGCAGTAAATGCTTCTAATGGTGACAATGCTCAATCTGGTGGCTCAAGTTCAGGCTCTGGATCATCAGGGGCAGGTTCAAGCTCATCAAGCTCTTCAGGCTCATCAAGTGGTGGAGTTTTAACAATAGTTGATATGAATTCAATTAAGATTAAGTTATCCATAGATGAACTTGATATAGAAAAAGTAAAGAATGGACAAACTGCACAGATAAAATTTGATGCAATTAAAGATAAAACATATGATGGAACTGTAGAATCAGTTGCAACAGTAGGTACAACCTCCAATAATGTTACTACCTATGATGTAGTTGTTGGAATAAAGGATCCTACTGGTATTAAGCTTGGTATGAACGGTAATGTTACTGTATCTGTTGAAAGTAAGCAGGATGCATTAGTTATTCCGTCTGAAGCACTAGTAGAAACTAATGGACAAAAGTTTGTAAGAGTAGAGAGTTCAAGTAATACTTCGAGTGGACAAGGTTCAAGCGAAAATCAACAATCACAAGGTTCTAATAACCAAAATAGCAATAATAGCAATAACCAAAGTAATAGTGGAACAAATAGTGGAAAAGGTCAAAGAAATAAACAAAGCTATGGAAATGGCAATGGATATGGAAACTCTGGATTTAGAGGTATGACTACAACAGCAAGCAGTGGAAGATTGGTAGCAGTTAAGACAGGCTTAGAGACTCAAAATTACATTGAAATCACAGAAGGAGTTACAGAAGGAGAAAAAGTATTAGTTCAATTACCACAGACTTCAACTACAACTACAAGCAGTAATAGAAGTGGTCAGAACTCAGCCTTTGGTGGAGGCATGGGTGGCTTTGGTGGCGGTATGGGTGGCTTCGGTGGACAAGGTGGCCAAAGAAGTAATGGCAGCAGTGGTGGCGGTAAAAACTAGTATAAATAAGAGAGGTATTCAGTAGATGGAAGAGAATTCAAGTAAAGATATAATCAAAATGACTGGAATAGAAAAAGTATACAAAATGGGAAGTAATACCTTTAAAGCTCTAAGCAATGTAAATTTAACTATTGCAAAAGGAGAATACGTAGCTATAGTAGGACCATCCGGTGCTGGAAAGTCTACTCTTATGAATCTTATAGGATGTCTCGATAAGCCTAGTTCAGGTGAATACTTTTTAGACGGGGTAGACACTAGATGTAATGATAATAAGCTAGCTGAAATAAGAAATAGGAAAATAGGCTTTATATTTCAGAGTTACAATCTGCTTCCAAAGTTAAATATATATGAAAATGTTGAATTGCCACTATTATACTTAGGATATCCTAATGGTAAGACTAAAGAGAAAGTTAAACAAGCGATCGAAAAGGTGGGGCTGATAAGTCACTTAAAGCACAAACCTTCTGAGCTTTCTGGAGGGCAAATGCAAAGAGTTGCAATTGCAAGAGCATTGGTAACAGAACCTCAAATGATCCTTGCAGATGAACCAACAGGAGCGCTTGACAGTAAGACCGGTAAAGAAGTCCTAAGGATGCTGACAGAGCTAAACAACGAAGGCAATACAATTGTTATGATTACTCATGATATGGAGATAGCAGCTCATGCTAAGAGAATTATAACAGTAAGAGATGGAATGATAACTTCTGACAAGCTCAATGATAGTGAGGTGATAGCATGAAGTTAAGTAAACTTATAAAGATTGCCTTATCTTCAGTTTGGCACAACAAAGTTAGATCTTTTCTTACTATGCTTGGTATAATTATAGGTATATCCTCAGTTATTATACTGGTAGGAATGGGACAAGGAACTCAAAAGACAGTAAGTGATCAGATAGAGAAGCTTGGAACAAACCTTATAACCATAAGCATAACAGGAAATAGAACCCCTACTATAACAACTGATGAGCTTACGGAGCTTAAAACTAAACCTGGTATCAAGGAGATTGCTCCTCAGATAACAAGTAGTGTGAATGTAAAGAATGGTGATGAGTCAAGTACCACTACTTTAGAAGGCTCCACTCCAAATTATGCTGAGATAAGAAAGCTATCAATTAGCACTGGTAGATTTATAACTCAAAGAGACGTTGACAATAGATACAATGTTTTAGTAATAGGAAGCGAAACTGCAGAAACTTTATTTAGTACTACAAATGTAGTTGGTAATAGTATGTATGTAAATGGTATCGAGTTTACTATAGTTGGAGTGTTGCAATCAGAAGGAACTTCAGCAGCAGGATCAAGTGATGATAGGATAATAGTGCCACTAAGTACTGCTGAAAGATTATTAAAGAGTGCCAATCCAAAGACTTTTTATATAGAGGCAGCAAGTAAAGAAAAAGTGGATACAGCAATGTCTTACTTGCAACTATTCTTAAATAAAAAGTATAAGTTAAATAGCAGTACAAGCAATACTAATACTACAAGAAATTATTATAGAATAATGAATCAAACAAGCATATTAGATACAGCAAACTCAACTAACAAGAGTTTAACTACAATGCTTGCAGGTATAGCAGCTATATCTCTAGTTGTTGGAGGCATAGGTATTATGAACATAATGCTAGTATCTGTAATAGAAAGAACTAGAGAAATTGGTACAAGAAAAGCTATTGGAGCAAAGAGAAGGACAATACTTGCTCAATTCCTAATAGAGGCTGCCAGTGTAAGTGGTCTAGGCGGAGTCCTAGGAGTTTTGGTGGGATATTTAGGTTCATATATAGGGCAAAAGTTCTTTAATACAACTATTTTGATTTCCAATAACATAGTCTTAGCAGCGTTCTTGTTCTCCTTAGCAGTTGGTATAATATTTGGAATGTATCCAGCTAATAAGGCATCTAAGTTAAATCCTATTGATGCATTGAGATTTGAGTAACATGTAGAAAGTTCTCTCGCAGCTTAAAAGTTGTGAGAGAACTTTTTTACTGTTAATACCAGTTATATAAAAAAACTATTACCTGTCAGATATTGAAGTTTGAATTTCTTGACAAAGATTTAAAACTAGACTATAGTTGTATGTACAAACAATAAGTAGCTTAATTTATAACTTAAATGTGGTATAATTAGATTATGTAATAAATCTTATTACATAGCTGTATATCTATAGCATTCCATGAGAATAGATAGAGTAAAAAATATATAGTAAATATATTTTAGAATCTACAGAGATAAATAATAACAATGTATTGTGTATTTGTAAAATGAGACATATACAGAAAGGAACATTACAATGTCAGAGATGAATGAGCTATTATGTGATTGTTTGTATTTTTCTGCTAATAAGCTAGCAAGAATAATGACAAAAATGGCTGATGAAGAATTTAGAATAACTGGACTTTCGCCAACTTATGCATTTTTAATAAGCATAGTTAATGAAAAGCCAGGGATTAGTCAAAAAGATATAGGCGAGGCTTTGCACATAACCCCTTCTACTATAACTAGATTTATAGATAAGTTAGAAAACAGCGGATATGTAAATAGGAGAACAGAGGGGAAGAATTCCTTTATATATTCAACTGAAAAAGGAATTGATTTACAAAAGGATATTAATAGAGCCTGGAATAATCTTCAACAGAGATATACCCAATCCGTTGGAAAAGATGAGTATGTAAAAGTTACTGAGATGATTAACTCAGTATGTTCAAAGTTAGAAAAATAGTTTAATAAATCCGTATCCTTAGGGTATGGATTACAAATAAGGTTGTATGTACAACTAAGTAATATTGCTAATTAATATAACTAATACTATAGTTTATTGGTTTAATAGGTTGTGATTATATGTATAATTTTATAAAGCCTATAATTTAAAACTTACTCATTGAAGTAGTGAAGGTAAAAGCGAGAAAAATCCATACCTAAAATTTATAAGACTATGGATTAATATATATAATATTTTTGGAGGTAATAGCATGGAAGAGATTTTTAAAAGAAGAAGTATCAGAAAATATGAAGATAAACCAGTAGAAAAGGAAAAAATAGAGAGACTTCTAAGAGCAGCAATGCAAGCACCATCAGCAGTAAATCAGCAACCTTGGGAGTTTTTAGTTGTTGAAGATAAAGATACACTAAAGAAGTTGTCTGAAATGAGTCCATATGCTAAGATGGTAGCATCTGCACCAGTTGCTTTTGTTCTGCTATCTAACACTGATAAGCTTAAGGTTCCAACAGCTTGTCATCAAGACATGGGGGCTTGTGCTGAAAACCTATTGCTAGAGGCTACTCATCTTGGACTAGGTGCAGTATGGTTAGGTGTTTCTACTGCAGAGCCAGTTGGTGCATATGTTAAAGAACTATTCAATTTGCCGGAAAATATCGTACCTTTCAATGTAATACCTGTTGGGTATCCAGATCAAAAGAGCGACTTTGTAGATAGATATGATGAAACAAAAGTTCATTATGAAAAGTGGTAAAAATCACAAGGTTGAAAATCATATGCTCAGAAAATGTGGATGCGCAAAAGAAGCTAACTAAAGGAGGTTTCTTGAGCGACTTTTTACAATTATTATAGATGTGCCATCAAACCATTTGTTTCAAACTAGAATAAAATCGTGAAAATTTTATAATAAACATGAAACTAAGCGAAAACATAGAGAAAGAAGGATTATTATGTTAAAGATTGTAGCAAAGCATTATGTACTTGCAGATAAAGTAGAGGAAGTATTAGCACTTGCAAAAGAATTGGTAGATGCAACTGTTAAAGAAGAAGGTTGTATAAGCTATGCAATGTACCAGGATACAAAGGACAGTTCAATACTTACAATGATAGAAGAATGGGAAAGTGCAGAAGCCTTAAAAAAACATGGTCAGTCAGAACATTTTACAACAATAGTACCTAAAATGGCTCCATTAATGGCAAAGCCAGCTGAAATGAATGTATACAAAAAAGTAATTTAATATTAAAACATTCATTTTAAAGAGTATTTTAAACTATAGTTTAAAGACATACTTTTATACTTAGAAGAAAATTTGAATATTTAAATTTTATTACTAAGGTATACAAGAGTAATATCCTACAGCTAAAAATGAATCAATTCAATTTTATATTATTAAAATTAGGATTGATTCATTTTTTACTATAAATAATTCTATAACGAGAAGTAAAGCTTTATACTCTATAATGAAAAGCTTTTACTTTTAGGTTAGAAAGTATGTTATAGTAGTAAAATATGTGGTTTTAATGATTGTAATGATTTTATATGAGACTAATTAAAAGATTAGCTAGTACTTAAACATTTTTGGAAAGTATATAAATTCAATAAAAAGAGGTGAGAGTTATAGTGCCAACTAGTGAATTAAATAATAGGTTAAACACATCATCAGTAATTAAGACAAGCTTAAAAACAAAAACTGTTTACCATTTAAGCTTACTTTGCATCAATATGACTTCCATAATATTAGGAATAATATATTATATAAATTACAGTTCTAATACACTTTGGAATATCTACGGAGTCATCATAATTGTTGCATTATTATTAAATATATTATCAACTTATATAAGTGACAACGGAAGCACTTCAAATTATATTTATCTAATATTGAACGTATTATTTATGGCTATCATACCAATTCAAAATACCAGTGCTTCAGCGGACCTTAACAATGAGAAGGCTATAAGTCTTGTTTCAGCAATTATGCTATTTTCTCTATTTGTATATGGCTTCATAGGTAATTGTTTTAAACTAGTAAAGCTTAGAGATAGAAAGAAAAATTCTAGTAATAGACAAAAATCTAGCATTAGAAAGAGTAATAATGTAGGTAAGGCTGTAGCTATAATTATAGTTACCTTGCTTTTTATGTCAGGAATATTTGTTGTTGTTACACTGCTTACTAAGGGTAAAAAGAGTATGGCAGAAGTTTTTATTCCAGAGTATTCAGTTTTTTACGGATTTATATTTTTAGGGTTATCAGCAATTGCATATAATTTAATGTCTTCATATAAAACCAGGATAATTAAATATGTATTCCCTGTAGCAGGATTAATTATCTATGTAATATGCTTGTTACCACTAATATCAATACCAACTCTTATAAAAGAAGCTGATAAAAGCTACGCGGTAGCTTTTGGTGCAGAAGATAGAGCCAAAGTAGAAAAACAGTATAAGGATGTATTTAGAAACACTGCTTTTTCACTACCTGATTACTTCTTTGGAACACCTTCTAAAAAGTACGATGTAAAAGAAAATGTATTATTTTATGAAGGAAAAGATGGAGTAGATAAAGGAGTCAAGCTGTATTTTGATGCATATACTCCAGCTTCCAAGGATGATAACCTTCCAGGAAAAAATTCTGTACTCATAAGAATACATGGTGGCGGTTGGACCATTGGTGATAAGGGGCAGGAAAATTATGCTGAGGTCAATAAATACTTTGCCAGCCAAGGCTATATAGTTTTTGATGTGCAGTATGGACTAAGTAATAAAGAAAAGTTTGTAAAGTATGCAAAGGTACCGGAAAATGTGGTAGGTGACTTTAATATAGATGATATGATGAGACATCTAGGGATATTTACAAAGTACTTAGCTAAAAATAAGGATCTTTTTAGTGCCAATTTAAATTCTGTATTTATTTCTGGTGGGTCTGCAGGAGGACAGTTAGCAAATGCACTTGCCTTAGGTATAACTAGTGGAAAGTACTCAGACTTACTTGATTCAAGCATAAAGGTGAAAGGCTTGATACCTTTCTATCCAGCCAATGGTTTATCAAAGAATTTAGGCATAGGTGGTCAAAATGATTTTGTTGATCCTAAATATTTGGTTACACCAGACAGCCCTCCAGTTTTAATGTATCAAGGAAACCATGATGGTATAGTAAATCCTGATATTGCTGAGTTATTTAAGGAAACTTATATAAAGAATCAAAATAATAAAATAGATTTGATGTACATGCCGTATGGTACTCATGGTAGTGATGAATATTTTTCAAGCTACTACAATCAAGTTTTTATGTATTATATGGAAAGATTTATGGCTCAATATAGATAAGATAAAAAAGCACACTGGCCTTCAGTGTGCTTTTTTGTCCGTGTCTTTCTTAACAAATACAAGCAAAGGCTGCGAGGATGATAGAAAACCTGTTTTCATCAAACTTTAATAAAAATATTTTCTTTGTCCATAGGAAATTAATAACTATAATAGAAATATATATTAGGAACCGAAAGCCATTATCCTAAGGCTAAAATATTTATATTGTTGATATAAATTTATAAATAAGGCTATGTTTAATAGTGTACTTTAACAGAGCCATAAATAAAAACTATGTGAGGTTTAATATATGTACAAGGTAATGATTATAGAAGATGATGAAAAGCTATGCGCTATTGTAAAAGAGCACATGGAGAGGTATGGATATATTACTTATGAAGTTAAGGATTTTAACAGAATTGAGAAGGAGATTGAAGATATAAAGCCTGATATTTTAATACTTGATATAAATTTGCCATACTATGATGGTTTCTATATATGTAGGGCAGTAAGGAAAAAATATAATATTCCAATCATAATAACTTCAGCAAGAAGTGATACTATGGATCAAGTTTTGGCTATAGAACTAGGTGCAGATGACTATATAATAAAGCCTATGAACTTAGAACTACTTATGGTGAAGGTAAAGGCTGCCTTAAGGAGAGCATATGGTGAGTATTCAAGTAACAGTAGTATAGAGGAGAGTATAGAACTAAAGTTGGATGAAGCTAACTTTCAGCTTAAATATGATGAAAAGTCAACTATTCTAAGTAAGAATGAATACAAGCTTGCCAAGCTTTTCATAGAAAATAAAGATAGAATAATAAGTAGAGAAGAGATATTTGAAGCCCTATGGGATACACAGGATTTTGTTGATGAAAATACACTTACAGTAAACATAACAAGGCTTAGAAATAGATTAGCTGAGCTAGGGATTGACAATATAATAAAGACAAAAAGAGGTGTAGGATATATCTTTGACTATAAGGTATTAGAGGAGTTAAAAGATGTGTAAGCAACTATTTAAAGAATTTATGAAGGATAAGAGCTTATTTCTTTGTTTTTATGTAGCAAATACCTTATGTCTTATCTTATTTTTTAATCTAACAGATAGAAAGACCATAGAGATAGCCTATCCTGTTAGCATTACCTTATTCTTATTGACCATATTGATTATAGTGGAGTGGGTTAAATACTACAACTTTAATTTAAGCTTAGGACAAGTGTTAAGAGAAGAGAATCATAAGCTTATGGTTGGTACTTATGAGCAAAGAAGAGTTGAGTCAGTTATTAATTGGATAAATGAGAACCATAGAAATAATTCAAAAACTTTAAAGGAGAACTATGACAAAAAAGCATGGTTCATAACTCAATGGATACATAAATTGAAAACCCCTATTTCAGTAATTGATTTAATAATACAAAAATACGCTAAGGATTCTGCACTTAACCTTGAGGTCTTAAAAGATATAGAGGTAGAAAATAAAAGTTTATATAGCAGCGTAGAACAAGTTTTAACCTTGTTAAGACTCCAGGAATTTGAAAAAGATTATACAGTAACATCAATAAATCTTCTAGAAGCTTTAAGGCAGATAATAAATCATAGAAAGAGTCAGTTTATATATAATAAAGTTTTCCCAATTCTAGATTGTAAAACTGAAGTGTATGTTTTATCAGATTATAAATGGAATGAGCTTATGCTTTCTCAAATAATATCAAATGCAATAAAGTACTCTGCTAATGGTAAGGACAACAAGAAGCTTTACTTTTCTTTAGAGAGAAATGAGAAACATACAACTTTATCTATTAAAGATGAAGGAATTGGAATTGCAGACTATGACCTAAGAAAGATATTTGAACCTTTCTTCACTGGGGAAAACGGGAGAAAATACAGAAATTCCACTGGAATAGGACTTTATATATGTAAGGAGATATCACAAAAGCTAGGACATGATATTAGAGTTTATTCAAAATTAGGTGAAGGCACAGAAGTAAAAATAACTTACCTTTCAAAAGTGTAAGGTTATTTTAAGCTTGTTAAATGGTTTCAAGTGTTAAACTCAATTAATATTTAGTTAAGAAACCTATGAAAGGAGTATTACTTATGTGTATCTTAAAAGTAAATAACCTATCTAAAATATACGGGGGAGCAAATGGCGAGAGCTCTACAAAGGCTTTAAATAACGTGAATCTAGAGATTGATACTGGGGAGTTTGTAGGTATAATGGGGCCCTCTGGTAGTGGAAAGACTACCTTACTTAATATTGTTAGTGGAATAGATAAAGCAAGCTCAGGTTTTGTGAGTATAGCTGGCAACAAGTTAAGTGACCTGGATAAAAATCAGTTGGCTTTATTTAGGAGAAAGAAGTTAGGGTTTGTGTTTCAGGATTTTAATCTCTTGGACAGCTTAACTACTAGAGAGAATATAATGCTACCTATGATATTAGATAAATGCTCAGAGGATGCTATGAGTAAAAGAGTAGAAGAGCTTATGAACATATTTGAAATAGAAAGCTTAGCTAATAAATACCCATATAATATATCTGGTGGACAAAAGCAGAGAGTGGCTATAGCAAGAGCTATAATAAATAATCCAAGTATAATATTTGGGGACGAGCCCACAGGTAATCTAGATTCCAAGTCTTCAAAGAATGTAATGGAATGTTTTGAAAAGCTTAATAAGGAAAAGAAAAATACTATACTGCTAGTTACTCATGATGTTAGTGCCGCAAGTTACTGCAATAGAGTAATCTTTCTAAAAGATGGAGTTATAAGCTATGAAGCTGTTAAAAAGGGAACTCGAAGAGAATTTTTTAACGAACTTATGAATTATATTGCTGTTTTAGGTGGTGACAGCAATGACTTTTAAAGAGGTAGCTGTTAAAAATTTTAAAGGTTCTTTAAGAAAGTATATGTCCTTTTTTCTTTGCAACAGTGTTTCTATATTATTTCTTTTTATTTACTCTACCTTACTTTTCAACGAGGATCTGAAAAATTCTCCAAAATTATCAGAGGTAATTTCAAAGGTAATGGTAATACCGAATGTGGTACTTATAGTGTTTTGTGTGGTATTTATTAATTACTCCTACTCTATATTTATAAAAGGTAGAAAAAGAGAGTATGGTATATTCATGAATCTAGGTATGTCTATTAGCGATATAAGAAAGCTTATAGTTTTTGAAAATGCTATAATTGCACTCTTATCAATATTCTTAGGCATAATAGCTGGAACCATATTTTCAAGGCTGTTTTTTATGATAATAGCAGCAGTTTTAAAAGTAAAGGATTTGAAGTTTTCTCTTGGGATTAGGCCTTATGTTTTTACCCTTGGAATATATCTAACTGTATTTTCTTTATCTGTGCTGATAACCATAATATCAACCAGAAGTTTTGACATAATAAACTTACTTAAAACATCAAAAATGTCTACAAGGAGCAAAATATCTAAGCCTTATGTTGGAGTTTTAGGATTAGTTATTACCGTTGGGGCCTTGGCTTCACTTATTATATATTTTCATGGAGATGGAGAGACTCTACTTAAATGTACCCTTGCACTTATAATTGGTATATATCTTCTTATGCTTCAAGCAGGTCAATTCATAACATTTTTCATAGGTAGAAATAAAGAAAGATACAATAAAAACATATTATTAATTTCTAACCTAAAATATAAATTTGATCAAACAAATAAGATTTTATTTATAATAACGGTTATGATTATAGTGGTAGTGTTTATAAGTGGATTGTATATGAACCTTATATTATCTGCAGAGCCAAGTGCTGCGAAAATCAATCCATATCATATATCCTTTGTTTTGGAGGAAGGAAAAAATGAAACCAAAGCTGAGGATATAGAGAAAATAATAAAAGATAGCAACAATAAAGTTATTGAGCATAAAACTATTGAATTTATCGAACTAAAAGGAGAACTTATAACATCTCAGAAAGATATTAATAAGGCAGTAAAAAGTAATTTTAACATAAATAAAGGAAGCTACTTAAGACTTCGGCAAGTTGATGATTTAGATGAAAAAGATAAAGCTATGCAATATACTAGTGAGCAGAGATTAAAGCATACTGGAATATTAAGCGAACTTAAGCTAAAGGATATTCAGTTCAAGCTATATTTTAACTCTCCAGGATATATGTTTAATAACCTTATGATTGTGAGTGATGAGGATTATGAAAAAATAAGAGTAGCCTCAGATATAAAGAAAGGAAGAGTTGAGCTCTATAACTTTAAGGACTGGAAAAAAACTCAGGAGTTAGTTTATAATTTAAACAAAGCTTTTAGAGAATATAATAAAAATCTGAAGCTTAGTTTAGAAAATGAAAATTATATACTTACAGCCTCAAGGATAGAAACGTATAATGAAAATAATCAAGGTACTAGGGTATTGTTTTTCCTGATGGCCTTTCTTGAGTTATTCTTTTTAATATGTATCTCTATAGTTATGTCACTAAAAATATTTTCGGATTTAGATAATGATGAAGTACAATATAAAAATCTCTACAAAATAGGAATAATGGAAGCAGAATATCTTAAAATCAAATGTAATGAATTAAAGATATTGTTTTCTACAGCACCAACGTTAGCTATTCCTATAACTGTTATATATTCTTTTGGGTTTTCAAGTGATTCACCTTCAGTAGATAAAATTAAGATTTTTTTATGTGATGCAACAATAGGTATTGTTTTTATAATTTTAGAACTTATATACTATTTTCTCTGTAAGAAGACGTATATGAAGAGAATCAGTGAATGGAGTTAATATATTTAATATGGAGGAATTTATGGAAAAATTATTTTTATCGGAACCAAGCAAAACTTATGAAGAAAGCTTTAAAAAGTATGCCTTATCTTATAAAGAAGCTAAGGAAGACTATTATTTTGAGAAATATGGAAAAGCCTTAGAAAACTTTGATGAATACATGAACAATCAAATTAAGTTTTCAAAAGGTATAGACATACCTAAAGGCTATGTTACTACCTCAACCTTTTGGTTAATATGTGGCCGAGCTGTTGTAGGAGTTGTTAGAATTAGGCATGAAGAGCTTGAAAGTGCTGGACATATAGGTTATGACATAGCACCCTGTTATAGAGAAAAAGGATATGGTTCAGAAATATTAAAACTGGCTATAGAAAAAGCTCATCAAATAGGCATAGTTGAACCTATAGTTACCTGCAATATAGATAATGTAGCCTCAAGAAAGATTATAGAAAAAAATAATGGCAAGCTTTTGGGACAAATTTTTGATGAAGAGGGAAATGAATATTTATTCAAATTTAAGGTGCTATCTTGATAGTTTAATAGTATTTAAATATAAGCAGATGTTATTTGTTCATACTGAAAGCTATATAAACTAAGCTTCCGGTAAAAAAATACATGTTTTTAGTATATAAATATATTTCTTTAAGAAGTCGCTAATTATTATGATTAGCGCTTTTTTACTGTACAAAATATAAAGTTTCTTTATGTTCAATTTCAACTGAGTATTTTAATAGAGGCTAAGATTTTTATTTTCTGGATAGCAAATTTTACATGAAAATTTATAAAAAGCTGCTAACTTTTTACAGGTATAAACGTCATTTATATGAAAGGTATTAATACTTATAATAAGGCTCGCTACAGTACTGTTTAGAAATTGATCATAACTAAAGGTTATCATATTACTAGGAGAAGTTAATGGATAATGAAGAATTTAATAAGATTTTGAAAGAAAAGTTTCTGATATTATATAAATATTTAATAAAGAATGGCTGCAATCATCATGATGCAGAAGACATAATTCAGAACACCTTTATTAAATTAATGGCCAACCTAGAAGGAATTAATGTTAGAAAAATTGATGCTTGGCTATTTAGAGTAGCCATAAATGAGTTTTATGATTTATGTAGAAAAAAATCAAAAAATCCGATACTAGATACTGATGATGAGGCTTTTTTGAACAACATTATGGGCGAAGAAAACTGTGAAGGTTTTGTAATTTCCAAGGAAATAAAAAGACAAATTTCGACGGTGATGGATGGTATTAAACCAGTGTTTAAGAATCTTCTCTTACTGAAATATGATATGGAACTATCATATAAAGAAATAGGTGCTTTGTTGGACATGGAGGATAGTCTTGTGAAGAATTACTTGTTTAGAGCAAGAAAGCAATTTATGAAATTGTGGGAGGAATTAAATTATGAAAGACAATATTGAGAATAAGCTAGATGAGTTGTTTGATAAAAAGAGCAAAAAAAATAGAAAGATTATCTTTGTCGCTAAGGTGAAATCAATTGCTATAACGGTAAGCATAATTTTAGTTATATTATCTCTAATATATGTTGGGATGAGTAGAGTTGTAATAGATAAAGTAATCAATAAAATAGATATAAAATTATTCGATAAGAAAAGCCTAATCGTTAATGATATAGAGAAAGAGTATGAAATAATGCATCCAAATCAATATATAGCGCAAGTTACCTACCTAAAAGGCTTTCTTTCAGGAAATATAAAAATTGATACTTGTAAGGTTATAGAAAAAAATGTAGTTGCCGATGAACCCATAGAGAGGGAGTTCAATTTGAAAGAAATGCTTGGGTCAGAAAATCAGCAATATGTTTCTGCTAATGAATCAGGAAATGGAATAGCAACAATTTCACCAGGTAGCCTTCATGACAAGCTTAAGAATGTAGATTTTTTCAACAGGTTAGGCCAAAGAAAAATGATATTTTTCTATCCCTTTAGTGACTACAAGGATTTGTATAGAAATGATATATCAAAACTAGAACAAGTTGGTGACAAAAAGGTAGCAGAGATGGCGCTGTCTTTCGATAAATATTATAGCATGGAAGAAATTCAAAAAGTCATTCCGACAGGAATAACTGTAACTTGGTATTGGGTAGACGATATTTCTGAGGAAGGGAAGAAAGCTATATTAGCTAGTGATGAAAAAGATACTAAAAGTATAAGAGAAGGCTATAATGGAACAAGAAAAGATGGTCTATTTAGAACAGTTGTTTCAGAAGAAAACGCTATAGGAATAAAGGCTATAGATATGAATGGCTGTAAGATTGATAACCCACAAGATAACTTTGTAAGAAGTATATATAGAAATGATTATAAGGATGAAAACATAAAGGCTTTAAAAAGTAAACTTCAGATTAAGCAAACTAATGACCAAAGTAACGTCTTAAAGTATAACAAACAGAATATAAGAATTGGAGGAGTTGTAGTTACAGGTTCAGTGGAACAGCTTAAAGGATTATCCAAAATTAGCTCAATAAAAGCGAGTACCTTTGGTGTTATATTGGATAAATACTAAGTAAGAATGAGCTTGAAGAAAAAAGTAAGTTAAGGGTACTTTAGTGAAACTTTTTATATATGCATATAGGCAAAATGATATATGTGTATAATTTTATGTAGTTTTTAAAACTATATGTTGACTAATTAATATTACGTGGTACAATATGTATATAGGAAATGTTTCGTAAGCAAAGGAGTATTTTTATGATAAATATACATGTTCTTCAAGAGCTTTATAAGAAAAATAGAAAAGGTGACCTTGGAACAGGAATACAAATAGTCACAGCTGAAGATGGTAATTGGAATGTACTTATAGATTTGTTTAATACTGAATATGAAGGAAAAGATTTTGACCCAGTTGTAATACATAATGATTCAAATAATTGGGTACGCTGTTTTAAAGAAAATCAAATATTTAAAGGCTTTGGTGGAGCTGAAAACCTAGCAGACATACTTGATATATTTAATATGTGGCTCAATGGTAAAGAGGCTCAAGCCTACAACAATTAGTAAGTTTAAATTTTAAGAGGTGATTTATATGGATGTTAAAGAAAAATATAATGTAGTGGCATATGGGGACTCCATTACTCGAGGAGTAGTATATGACAATGAGAGATCAAGATATACCAATATAAAGGATTGCTTTGTCAATCTTGTAAGCACCAGTATTAATGGAACGGTATATAATGCTGGAAGGTTTGGCAACACAATTAAAAGAGGCATAAGCAAGATCTACGGTGATGTGATAAAGAAATCTCCGGATATAGTTCTTATAGAATTTGGAGGTAACGACTGTGATTTTAATTGGAAGGATGTAGCTGAAAAGCCTACCGAAGATCATCAGCCTAATACAGATATT
Organism: Clostridium sp. C8-1-8; assembly: GCF_009928445.1. Taxonomy (GTDB): domain Bacteria; phylum Bacillota; class Clostridia; order Clostridiales; family Clostridiaceae; genus Clostridium_AR. Next base: position 31,232 of record NZ_JAABNO010000037.1, read on the forward strand.
CCAACTTTTAAAGATATACTTTTGAATATGATAGATACTGTAAAAAGTTCTGGTGCAACACCAATATTAATGACTTTGCCACCACTAGATTCTGAGAGATATTTTAATTGGATCACAAGAAATGATAAGAGTTTTCAGGATAATATCCTAAAGTGGTTAGGTACAGAGGATATAATATATAAGTGGCATAGCATGTATAATGAAACTATAAAAGAGGTAGCAGAAAGAACTAAAACTACCTTGATAGATGTAAGATCAGAATTCCTTAAGTATATAGATTATAAAAAGTTTTTATGCATAGACGGAATTCATCCTAACTCAGAAGGTCACACCTTAATTGCAAATACTATACTAACTTTCTTAAGAGAAAAGTATGATTTTGTGCTGCAAGGTACGGTAAATTAAAAAATATAATCTTTCATCCATAAAAATAGCTAATGTCTAAGGGCATTAGCTGTTTTTATTATTTAGGAATAAGTTCTCCTAAAAGTACAATGGAAAATGGTGGCTTTCCGTAGAAATTCATCATGAAGACTAAAACTCCACAAAATATAATGATAAAGAGATTGTCTTTTCGTAGAAAGTTACTTTTTAGATATAGATGCACATAAGTATGTGTAAAAGGCTTTAACAAAATTTTCTCTTTATAAAACTAAAAATATGCTATATTATAATAGTTAGATATCTAATAATATTATATCTAACTATTATTTTTTACTGTATAAGAAAGTGAAAAATAAATTGCTAGCTAAACCTAGTAATATAAAGGGTTCAGAATGGCTATTTAGGGTGAAAAGTAAAAAAATGAATCTTATTGGAGGAAGTAAAATGAATAATGAATTAAGTGATCCCCAGTATAAGGAATTACATAAGGTAATGATTAGATTGTTTAGGCTTCACAGAAAGGTAGCCCACGAGCAATTTAATAAAATTGGATTAAGTGAAGGTCAGCCTAAGGTTTTGCAGTATTTGGTTTCTAATGATGGATGTATTCAGAGAGAGATAGCAAATAACTGTCATATAGAGCCTGCTACAGTTACTAGTCTTTTAGCAAGTATGGAAAAGGCTGAACTTATCTATAGGGTGCAGAATCCAGAAGATAGAAGAATATTAAATGTATTTTTAACGGACAAAGGAAGAGATAAAGAAGAGCAGTTAAAGAAAATCTTTAAAGAGTTAGATAATAAGTGCTTCCGTGGATTTACTGAAGAGGATTTGGTTCAAGCCAAGGATATATTTATTAGACTTACTGACAACCTGCTTGGAAAGGAGAAAGAGTAATGAAAAAGCTTTTGAAATATTTACAAGGAACTGCTATATTTTGGGCTATAGTAGCACCTATAGCTATGTTTGTTGAGGTATCTATGGATCTTACTCAACCTAAGCTTATGGCAGATATAATAGATATAGGAGTGGCAAAAGGAGATCTTTCCTATGTGCTTGCAGTTGGAGGAAAGATGCTTTTAGTAGCATTAATTGGGCTTATAGGTGGAAGTGCATGCTCTATTTTTGCGTCTATGGCTGCTATGAGCATGGGAGAGAAGGTTAGGCAGGGGCTTTTTGATAAAATTCAAAGTTTATCCTTTTTTGAAATAGATAAATTTAAGACATCTTCCCTTATTACTAGACTGACCAATGACGTAACTCAAATTCAAAATATGATGCTTATGGCTCTTAGAATAATGGTACGTTCACCTTTAATGTGTATTGGTGGCATAGTTATGTCTATAGCATTAAGCCCTAAATTATCCTTCATTTTCTTTATCGCGGTTCCTATAGTAGTTGCCTCTGTGTTAGTTATAGTTAAAAAATCTTTTCCGCTATTCTTAGAGGTTCAGCAGAAAATTGATAAGGTAAATATAGTTATGCGTGAAAACATACTGGGAGTACGTGTAATTAAGGCCTTCAATATGGAAGGTAAGCAGGGTGAAAAGTTCGATGAAGCCAATTATGATTTGATGGATAGAAGTATAAAAGCACAAAATATGAATATCATTTTATGGCCTATAGTAACTCTTGTGATGAACGTAAGTGTAATTGCAGTACTTTGGTTTGGAGGAAATCTAGTATTTAAAAAGTCAATGGAAATAGGAAAAATAATGGCCTTTATAAACTATCTTATACAAATAATGAATTCTCTTATGATGGTGATAATGGGAGTTTTAAATTTTTCTCGTGCCTCAGCTTCAGCAGATAGGATAAATGAAGTATTAGAAACACCATCATCCATAAGTGAAAAAGTAGATGCCGTGGAGATTAATAATTTTGATATAGAGTTTAGTAACGTAAGCTTTAAATATAATGTTCATAGTGAGTATGTACTTAAGAATATTAACTTTAAGGTGCTTCAAGGAGAGAAGGTTGGTATCATAGGAGCAACTGGAGCGGGTAAGAGTTCTCTTATAAGTTTAATTCCTAGGCTTTATGATGTTACTGAAGGACAAGTTTCAATAGGTGGAGTAAATGTTAAGAACCTGAAGTTAAAAGACATTAGAGATAAAATAGGTGTTGTGCTACAAGAAAGTACATTGTTTTCAGGAACTATTGAGGAAAATCTAAAGTTTGGTAACGAAGCTGCAGATATTGAAGTTATGGATAGTGTTTCAAAAGATGCTCAAGCTTATGAGTTTATAACCTCTAAAGAAGATGGATATGACAGTTTGGTAGAGCAAAGAGGAAAAAATCTATCTGGTGGACAGAAGCAAAGGCTTTCTATAGCAAGGACATTGATGAAAAATCCTAAGATACTAATTATGGACGACTCTTCTAGTGCTCTTGATATGACTACAGAAGCTAAGCTTCAAGTAGCTATAAATAAAAGGATGAAGGATTGTACAGTACTAATAATAGCTCAGAGAATTTCTGCAGTAATGGATTTAGATAAAATAATCGTTTTAGACAATGGTAGAATTTCAGCAATGGGTAAGCATAAAGAACTTCTAAAAAGCAGTGAAATATATAGAAGTATTGCCATCTCACAGTTAGGAGAGGAGGTATTAAGCAATGTCTAGTCACAAGGAATTAACAGTAGGAAGACCTGGACCAGGTCATATGAATAGATTTAATAAAAAGAAGGAAGAACTTAATGACCCTATGGGGACAGTTAAACGAATATTGAGGTATTTAAGTGATAAGAAAAAGCTAATTATAGTTATATTTTTTCTCTGTTTTATAACTACAGTAATTACAATCATAGGAACAAGACTTAATGGATATACAGTAGATAACTTTATTGATAAAGGCGATATGAAAGGCCTTGGAAAAATATGCATTGTATTAGCCTTTGTATATGTCATAGGCATAATTTCTACTTATATTCAAAATAGATTGATGGTAAGTATAGCTCAAAAAACATCTTCAGATATAAGAAAAGATCTATTTAAAAGTATGCAGAGATTACCTTTGAATTACTTTGATACTCATTCTAGCGGCGATCTTATGAGTAGGCTTACCAACGATGTTGATAATATAAACATGACCTTATCCCAAAATATAACCCAGTTGTTTTCAGGAGTAATTAACATTTTAGGAATGCTAATTGCTATGATAGTTCTTAGTCCTATTCTAACTGTGATTGGAATACTTACTACTCCGTTGATGTTCTTGATGACTAAGATAATAGTAAATAAAACTCAACCTTTTTTTGTAGCGCAGCAAAAAGAACTAGGAAATCTTAATGGGTATATTGAAGAAATGGTATCTGGACAAAAGGCTGTACTACTTTTTTCAAAAGAAGAGCATGTTAAGAATGAATTCTCTAAGATAAACAAAAGACTTACTAAAAGTGCTATCTTTGCTCAAGGGCTGTCCGGAATTATGGGCCCAATAAATAACTTTGTAAACAACTTAACTTATTTAGTAGTAGCAGTAAGTGGCGGATATCTTATACTGCATGGCTTTGATATTTCTGTGGGAATAGTATTTACCTTTATACTTTATATGAGAAATTTTACTAGGCCAATAAATGAGATCCTTAATATATTTAACAGTATCCAATCTGCATTAGCAGGAGCTGAAAGAATTTTTGAGGTTATGGATGAGTCTCCAGAAAAGGACATAGAAGGTGCAAAAGAGGTTGGAATAATAGATGGAGAGGTTAAGCTAAAAGATGTACACTTCTCTTATATTAAAGAAAAACCTATACTTAAGGGTGTTACTTTGCAAGCAAATAGAGGAGAAACTGTGGCAATAGTAGGGCCTACTGGTTCTGGAAAAACTACTATCATAAATCTTTTGAATAAATTCTATGATATAGATAGTGGAGAAATAATAATAGATGGAAAGAATATTCAAGCTATAAAAAGAGAAAGCTTAAGAAAAACTATTTCTATAGTTTTACAAGATACCTTCTTGTTTTCTGATACAGTAAGAGAAAACATAAGGTATGGAAGGATAACTGCTAGTGATGAAGAGGTTGAGGAAGCTGCAAAGATGGCCAATGCTGATTTATTCATAAAACAACTTCCTGATGGTTATGACACTGTTTTAGCTGACAATGGAAGCAACCTTTCGCAAGGTCAAAGACAGCTTCTAGCTATTGCTAGGGCAGTTCTTGCAAACTCCTCTATATTGATCTTAGATGAAGCAACTTCTTCTATTGATACTCGTACAGAAGTTCATATTCAGGAAGCTATGTTGAAACTGATGGAGGGAAAGACAACCTTTGTTATCGCTCATAGATTAAGCACCATTAGAAATGCTGACAAGATAGTAGTTGTAAAGGATGGAGAGATTATTGAAAGTGGACATCATGATGAACTTATAAATAGAGAAGGATTTTATTATAATCTTTACAACAGTCAGTTTAAAACTGGAATGAGCATATAAAGAATTTCTATATAGAGATTAATGGTTGTTTTAGTATTAGCGAATCTATAATTACAATAAGAAAAGTACTTTGAGAGATAAGTATTCTTTTCAGCTGAGGTCAGATTTATACTGTAAGGCAAAGAGTATCCTATATATTACAATTGCAAAATGCTAATTTAAAATGTAATATTAAACTATATAACCTAGCAGTAATGCTACGAAAGGGGGAGATTTGATGGTTTATAATGTAAATTCAGGATCTCAAGTTACTCCGTGCAAAGGCCATAAAACAGAGTCGGCTATGCTTTGTGCGGAGCCTAATTTCATTGAATAGCTGAAGGTATATTACTCTTTAGTAAAAACTATTTATATTTAACTGATTTTAAGCTTGTAATTTAATAAAGAAAGTTTTCTAGCTGATTACACTAAGAAGCTTATTAGTATAACGCAGCTGAAGCATAGACTGACAAAGCTTATTTTGCTAAGGTAGTAACAATTGTACCTTAAATCTTTCAACCTAGGATTACATAGGTTTGTAAGAGACAGATTCAAAAAAATTACATTAGTAATTTTTAATGAAATAGGTTGTGGTGGATAACGCCACTAAAATATTTCCGCAAGGTTTTGATAAGCGATATAGTTACTATGTTTTCTGGGCCTTTGCTTTGACCAATTTTATTTTGGGAGGAGTAAGGTTATGAAATATAGTAAGGCAGATAAGGTATTGCCAATTGAAATAGTAGAAATAATTCAACAATATATAGATGGAGAATATTTATATATACCTAGGAAAGTAGGAAAAGAGAAGTCCTGGGGGGAGAAAAGCGGTACGAGGAATATGCTTGATATGAGAAACAAAGATATATATTCTAAGTATTTAAAGGGAGCTAGTGTTATGCAGCTTGCCAGTGAGTTTTATCTTTCTGATAAGAGTATAAGAAGGATAATATGTGAACAGAAAAAGAAATGCTCAAATTCCATATAGAAATATTTATGAGATTGAGGAATTCATTTTTTATAGATTATAATGGAATTATTATATAGAAAGCATTGTAGATTTACTGAAAATCTACAATGCTTTTTCTTTGGCTATGTTTTAAACATGCAGTTTATAAAATCTTTATTTTAAGTATAATTCATGGGACGGAGGAGAAAAGATGAATTTTAAAAGTTTTTTAGAGCTAAAGGGTGAAAAGATATATTTAAAAAAGTTAGGGATTGAGTACAAAGATGAATATTGGAAGAGTTTTAATGAAGAAGGCGATATAGAGTCTGTAATATTTACAGGAACTCAGCAGATGTTCTGTAAAGAGAATGTAGAAAGATATCTAGAGGATATTTCTACAGATAATAGTCGAGTTGATTTTCTTATGTTTTCCAGAGCATCAGATGAGTTAATTGGAGAGGTCGTAATCAACGACATATATAGAAATAATAGAAGCGCTAGTATCAGAATTGGAATATTCAAGAAAGAGAACTTTAGTAAAGGGTATGGAAGTGAAGCTTTAATATTGGCTCTTAACTATGGATTTGGGATGTTAAATCTACATAGGATTGAACTTGAGGCACTTGAATTTAATGAACGAGCTATTCATGTATATGAGAAAGTAGGATTTAGAAGAGAAGGAATAAAAAGAGATGGTTGGTATTTTAATCATAGGTACTATGACTTAGTTACTCTAAGTATGCTGGAAGAAGATTTTAGAAAGAAATACGTAAATGAAAAAGTAGATTTTAAAGAACTTTTGTAAAATATATTGGCTATGTTAAATTAGCTTGTTGAAATTAAGTGGTTAGTTATCTGATGATTTAATGAGCTTGAGAAAGAAATCACTAATGAAGAATTTATTTTTGATCTTTAAAGCCATTTCATATAAAAAATATTTAATTCTAAATGCTAGAAAGCATAGTAGCAAGTTGAATTTTAGAAGTTACTATTTACTATCCGCATACACTCCTTCATAATAAAATTTATGATATTATATGTTTTTATTTATAATTGAAAAGAATATTATTTATGTATTATAGGAGAAATAAAATGGATGTAAATAAAATAATAGTTTCAATACTTGCAGTGTTTATGGTGATAGGAGCTATAGATAAGATAACAGGAAATAAAAGAGGCTATGGACGAAAATTTGATGAAGGTTTCTTAACTATGGGAAGTTTAGCCATATCAATGATTGGTATTATAGCTTTGGCACCTATAATGGCCAAGCTTCTTAAGCCTATAGTTGTTCCTATATATTCATTTTTAGGAGCTGATCCCTCTATGTTTGCTACTTCTTTGCTAGCCTTAGATATGGGGGGGTATCCTTTAGCAATGGAGCTTGCCAAAACAAGAGAAGCAGGTTTGTTTTCTGGAATACTTTTAGGCTCTATGATGGGAGCTACCATAGTATTTACAATTCCTGTCGCTCTAGGAATTATAGAGAAAGAAGATCATGAAGTTTTTGCGAAAGGTATACTTTCAGGTATAGTGACAATACCTTTAGGTTGTATAGTAGGTGGAATTGCAGCAGGCTTTAAACTAGCTATGATTTTTCACAACTTAGTACCAATAATAACTTTGTCTTTACTTTTAGCCTTTGGCTTGATTTTAATTCCTAAAAAAATGATTAAAGGCTTTGTTGTCTTTGCAAAGGTGATAATGGTACTTGTTACAGTAGGGACTGTTCTAGCTATATTAGAAGCAACTGCAGGGATAACCTTAGTTAAAGGTATGGCATCAATATATGATGGCATAAAAACTGTTGGTTCTATCGCAATAATGCTGGCAGGAGCTTTTCCTATGGTACACTTTTTAAATAAATTGCTTGGTAAAAAGCTAAAAAGTTTAGGAAATATACTAAAAGTAAATGAGACTTCAGTAATTGGACTTATTTCTTCCTTAGCAAACGTGATTCCTACCTTGGGCTTACTGAAAGAAATGGACGAAAGAGGAAAGCTCATAAACATAGCCTTTGCAGTCAGCGCTGCTTCTGTTTTTGGTGGTCAGTTAGGGTTCACAGCTGGTGTGAGTTCGAATATGATATTTCCAATGATTGTAGGTAAACTAACTGCTGGAATTTGTGCAGTGATCTTAGCAATAGCGGTGACAAAAAATCAAAAGAAAACTCGGCATTAGTTTTATAAAAGCCTAGCAAAACCGCATAGAATCTATAAATTCTTAAGTTCTTAAATTGTTATATTGTTAAATTTTGGCCCTGTTAAAGTACCGTGTTGAAATTAAGTGGTCAGTCATCCGATGCTTAGATGAGCTTACGCAAAGAATTAGTATGATTTTGTCATATTCCATGGCTAAAACTGTAAACTCACTACGTTCGAACAGTACAGTTTTACTCTTTATTTAATCATTCACTTTTTATAAGTCCTGTGTATCTTAATCTCAACAATATTATTAAACATAGCCTAAATTTTTAAAAATAAAGTGTGGCAAAATGATTAATTTTTTATCAGAAACGATGCTCCTTTTCGGTTATTCATAGAAATCTCCACAAAATTGAAATAACAAATCAATTTTGTGGAGATTTCTGAATTTTAAAGGAACTTAAATAAGTCTATTATTTCATTCCGTAATTAGTCAGCAGTTTTTAATTCATAAAGATGATTTTAGATTCTTTCATTTTGTATTGTTGAATAAAAAATAGGAGAAAATGCTTATTTGACAGTATAGATGGACAACAAAAGGTATACAAGTATTAATAATAATATTCTTGTTAGAGGTAATATAAAGTATTACTACATGGTAGTCAAATCATAGCCTACAAATACGATAATGAAGGAATATGTACAGAGAAAAAAGTAAATGGAGTAGTGACTAAGTACCATTTAGTAGGTGATAATGTAACCTGCGAAACTAATGGAACAGATAAAATCTACTACAGTAATGACAGTAGTAATGACATAGTTAGCATGAAGCTAAACGGTACAGAGTACTTCTATATCCGAAACGGACAGGGAGATATAATAGGTCTTATTGACGGTAGCGGAACACAAGTAGTAATCTATAGTTATGATACTTTGGGAAAACTAAGATTTTGATTAAGTCTAGTATGTATGTTGATAAGAAGTGATTTAAAAATAAATATGATTTTTAACATAAGTGATAGGGTAGTGTTCTGCTCTATTATTTTTTGTGAAGAAATTTAAGGTTAAATAAAAAACTAATTTTAGGTTGGATTAGAAAACAGAAGTAAAGGAATATTATTATTGAGAATGTCAAGGATTAATATAATTGTATTTATGTTATTGCTCAACAAATGTTTGGTTTGAAGGGCTAAATGGAGTTGTGTGGAAGAATATGAGGGAATGTATGGAAACGTGTATATATGCGTTGAATAGCAATGAATGAGCGGATATAATTTAACTGTATCAAAGGAAAAGATTCATATAGTTAAGCTCATGTCTATTTATTAGGGGGAAACCATGAAAGGTAAGTTTAAGTTAATATCCAATCTTCTAGTGGTAACATTTTTAGCGGTATCGTTACCAACTAGAGTAGTAGCAAAGGCGGCTGATCCGAGTACATTAATGGAAGGTGATACGCAGCAGAATGTTTCACAACTAAAGCTGGAAGATCAACAAGTGGCTGCTTTAGAATTAGAGAATGCTCAAAAAGAAAGTAAGATTGTAGGGGAAGTCAATGAAAAAAGGGATGAGAGTACGAAGTACTTCATGAAGGAAGACCATAGTTATGAAGCAGCAGTGTATCCTATTCCAGTACATTATTTTGAAGATGGTAAGTGGAAGGAAATTGATAACACTTTAGAGGAAACCAGTGATGATACCTTCAAAGCTGATGGTGTAAGTTCTGAAGCAAGTACTGAAAATGCTAGGAAAAGTAATGTACAAGCTACCGTAAATAAAATCAAAGATACTGATAAAAACACCTTGAAAACTAAACAAAATTCTTTTAAAATTTCTTTTGCAAAGGATACAAATAGTAAGAAGCTCATAAAGGTTCAAAAAGATAAGTATGAGCTATCTTGGGGAATTGATACTTCAAAAAAGTCTAACTCAGAGATAATAAAAGTTGATGAGACAAAGCTTAAAGCTGATATAAAAAAGGAATCAGAAGAAAAAGTAGAAAAAGATAAGAAATATGAAAAGTTAAGCAAAGCTGAAAAAAGTAAAGTTAAAGAAGTTATAAATGAAAATGAAAATAAGAAAGTTAATACTAAGGCAAGTTCCTCAGTAGAATATAAGCAGGTTTTAGAAAATATTGATTTAAGATATGACCTTTTAGGAAACAGCTTGAAAGAAAATATTATCATAGATAAACCTGTGGAAAACCTTAAACTGGATTTTAAGTTGAATTTTAAAAATTTAATTCCAGAAGTAAAAAAAGACAAAAGCATTGTCTTCTATGATGATAAGGATAAGACAAAAGCGATTTTCTCAATTCAAGTACCATATATGTATGATGCCAGTGGTGCTGAAAGTAAGGACATAGATGTAAAGCTGAATCAATCAGAAAACCAGTACATACTAACTATACAACCTAATGGCGAATGGTTAAATAATAAGGATAGAAAATATCCAGTTACCATAGATCCTCCTATTTCATCATCAATTGCTCAGGCGGATATAAAAGAAACCTTTGTATGTTCAAATGATACTTCAGATAAAAGTAATAATCAATATTTAAGGATGGGTAATACTCCAGGAGTAGGATATACAAGATCATATATGAAGTTTGTAAATCTACCAAAGTTAACTACTGGGGATATGATTACTAATGCAAATATGTATTTACTTAAAGAACCTACTGTTAGTGGAACCTTTTCTCAGATAAATGTACATAAAGTTACTTCAGCCTGGGAAGCTCCTAATATCAGATGGAATAGTCAACCTTCATATGACCCTAAAATAGTTGATTATGGAGTGCTAAACAATGACCAGTGGTATAAATGGGATATAACTTCTATAGCTAAGGAGTGGTATACCACTGGAACTAACAATGGCGTTATGCTCAAATATAATGATGAAAATGCAGGCCATACAGCCTTTTGGTCTTCGGACGTAAGTGATACTTATGTTAATTTGAGACCACGTATAATTTTTGATTATGTAAATAATTCAGGTCTTGAAGATTATTGGACATATCACTCTCAAGATATTGGAAGAGCTGGTACAGGCTATGTCAATGACTATAATGGTAATTTGGTTCATGTTCATAGTGATGTAGCTACAACAGGAAGTAAAATGCCAATCTCCGTAAACCATGTTTTTAATAGTAACAATAAAGACCAAAATATTGGATATGGCCTTGGATGGAGACTCAATTATGGTCAAAAAGTAAGTTATTATCAAAAAATAGAAAATGTAGATTACTATAGATATGAAGATGAAGATGGTACAGTTCATTACTTTAAATATGATTCGGCATCTGCAACCTTCAAAGATGAATCTGGCATGAATTTAACTCTAACTAAAAATGGTGATGGAACTTTTACTATTAAAGATAAGAAAGACAATCTTTTAAATTTTAATACTAGTGGTTTATTAGTGAATGTTAAGGATTCAAACGGAAATATGCTTAGCATAGCATATGATGGCACTAAAATTAAATCAATAACAGATGGAGCAGGTAGGGTAGTGATGCTACAGTATAATAGTAGTGGAAACCTATCACAGATAGTTGATTCAGCATCTAGAATAACAACTTATGCTTACAATGGAAGCTCACTTACAAGCATAACTTATCCGGATGCTAAAACATCAAGCTTTGCATATGATTCATTGCAAAGAATGACTGATACTACTAGTATAGATGGTTATAAAATAAAATATGGATACTATGATATGGCTCCTTATAGAATTAAGAGTATTTTAGAAACTCATAATGATGGAACCTTAGGAGAGCAACAAACCATTGAATATAGTAGAAATATAACTTATTTCACTGATAGCAAGGGAAGACGAACTACCTACCAGTTTAATAATTATGGAAATACAACTGGTGTAACTGCAAGCGATGGAAGTGCAAAGTATTATGATTATATTGATAATATAAATGATAGTAATAAGAACAAGACAAAATCAGAATCTAAGCTGCAAAAGACTAATACTAACCTTTTACTAAACCATAATTTTGAAGACAGTAATAATTGGAATCCGGGAACGTGGAATGGAAATGTTTCCTCTAAAGGATACGTAACTGAAGATAAATACTTAGGGAATCAATCCCTTAAGATAAATAGTACAACTGAAGCTGGTGGTACAGATTATGAACAAGCACTAACAGTTGAAAAGGGAAAAAGATATACACTTTCAGCATATGTAAAAACAGTTGGTATTCCTGTAAAGAATGATGCAGGTGCAAGCTTCTTTGTGGGGTATACTGATGCAAATGGTATCTGTCAATTTATAAGAAAATATATTAATGGTACTAATGATTGGCAAAGATATAGCTTTGATTTTACAATACCTGTAGATGCAAGAGATGGAATTTGGATTTCTCTATCGATGCTTAATAGTACAGGAACAGTATATTATGACTGTGTACAGCTTGAGGAAGGTTCTGTTGCAAATAGATATAACTTAGTTGAAAACTCCAACTTGATTTATGGTGGGGATATGCCAACTTATTGGAAAGCTAATAGTCAGCTGGATAGTAATGATAAACCAGTAACCACGGAAGGAGCTCCATACCCATCCGGAATTGGAAATAGAAGCTTTAAGATAGTAGGTAACGCAGATAAACAAAAGGCTTTATATCAATTCATAAACCAACCTGGGAAGAAAGGTGATTCTCTTGTTTTAGGAGGATGGCTAAAAGGAGCATCAGTGGCAACAGGTTCAGGTAAGAGTTTTGCTTTGAGTGTAGGCTTTCAATTATACGATGATACTTATGAATGGTATGGAATAGATATGCTAGGCGAAGTCAATGATTGGCAGTATATTGCTAAGAAGCTCGTAGCAACTAATGACTATAAGAGATTACTGTTTTATGTTATATATTATAAAAATGCTAACACTGCTTATTTTGATGGGCTTCAACTATATAAAGAACAGTTTGGTACAAGCTTTCAATATGATAGTAAGGGGAATGTAGTTTCAACAGCTACTTTAGCTAACCAAAACTCAAAGTTTGATTATGATGGAAGCAATAATTTGATGACTTCTACAGATCCAAAAGGTTCTCAGTTTAAATATGAGTATGATACTAAGCATAATATAACTAAGGCTACTACAGCAGAAAATGTAGTTTACAGCTTTACTTATGACAGTAATGGTAATCCTAAAACTGCAAAAGTAGGAGACAGTACTATATTTACTCAGTCAGAAGCTGGATATACTGCAAGTGGTAACTATATAAATAGTTTAAAAGATGCTTCAGGTAATACAGTTACTTATAATTATAATGAGACAAAAGGAACTTTGGATAGTGTAACTGATGCAAAGAAAACTACTACTTCCTATACCTACGATAGCAATGTAGATAGATTGCAGAGTGTATCAAAAACTGTTGATGGAACAATGATTAAAAATAGTTATGATTATGATAATGATAAAATAAAAGCTATAACCCATAATGGTTTTAGTTATAACTTTGGATATGATTCTTTAGGAAATAATACAACAGTAGCTGTGGGAAGTCAAAATCTTATAACGAACAAGTATGAATCTAGAACTGGTAAGCTCCTTCAATCAAATTATGGTAATGGCAATGGTACGGCTTTAGTATATGATAATGCTGATAGATTAGTATCCAAATCTACCAGCATTACTAATAGTGTAGGAGTAAATTACGACGGACAAGTAGAAAACATAGGTTGGCAACCTTGGGTTAGTGATGGAGCAATATCAGGAACTGTAGGTCAAGGATTGAGATTAGAGGCTTTAAAGGTACAACTTACTAGTCCTGTACAAGGAATGAGAATAAAATATCAAGCATATGTACAAAACATAGGCTGGCAGGATTGGGTTTATGATGGTAATATAGCTGGAACAGCAGGACAGTCTTTGAGAATTGAAGCTATGAAAATTCAGCTTGAAGGTGCTCCAGCAGGATATAGCGTCACCTATCAGGTACAAGTACAAGATATAGGCTGGATGGATCCTGTAAAAGATGGTGCTTTGGCAGGGACAACTGGACAAAATAAAAGAGTAGAATCCATTAAAATATCCATAAAAGTACCAAAAGTACAAGAATATAAATATGAGTATGATGCTAATAGTAATCTTGCTTATAAAGAGGATTCGGTAAATAATAAAAGTTTTAAATATACCTATGACTTATCTGATAGATTAACACAGGTAAGCGATAATAGCCAAAACACCGTAAGATATGATTATGATTTGAACAATAATATTAGTAAGGTTTTATCACAGTATTATGGTTCATCATATTTAACTTCATATGAGTATGATAAGGATAATAGGGAAACTAAAACTATAACCTCAAACGGGAATAGTATATCGAAAGCCTATGATTCTTTAGGGAGAATCACAAATAGGACTATTAATCCAACACTATACAATACTTCATATGCTTACAAAGCTGGACAAAATGGAGCAACTACAAGTCAAGTAGAAAGTATAAATAATAATGGAAATCAGATAAGTTATACCTATGATGCTAATGGTAATATTGAAACAATAACAGAAGGAAGCAATGTAACTAAATACTACTATAATGAATTAAATGAAGTTATAAGAGAAGATAATAAAGGCGCAGGTAAAACATTAACTTACAGCTATGATGCCGGAGGAAATATAACTTCGAAGATAGAATATTCATATACTACAGGAGCTTTAGGCGGATCAACCTCTACCATTAATTATGGATATGGAGATGCAAATTGGAAGGATAAGTTAACCTCATACAATGGCAAAAGCATAACTTATGATCAAATAGGAAATCCACTGAGCTATGATGGATACACTTATAATTGGCAAGCAGGAAGACAACTGAGTAGTATAAGTGGTAATAGTAAAAATTTAAGCTTTAGATACAATGATGATGGAATAAGAACACAAAAGACTTATAATGGAGTTACTACAAACTACGATTTACAGGGAGATAAAGTAGTTTACGAAAGTAATGGTACAGATAAATTGTATTATACTTATGACAGTTCGGACAACCTTGTTTCAATGAATTTAAATGGCGTAGAATATTTCTACATAAGAAATGCGCAAGGTGATATAATAGGCTTAATAGATAAGACTGGTACACAAGTAGTATCATATACCTATGATACTTGGGGTAAGGTTATATCTATTGATGGAAGCCTCAAGGATAGTGTAGGAGTTAAGAATCCGTATCGTTACCGAGGGTATCGCTATGATAGTGAAACAGGATTGTACTATCTTCAAAGTCGTTACTATAATCCTGAATGGGGAAGGTTTGTTAATGCAGATACAATAACAGGAAGTACAGGTGAGTTATTAACCTCAAATATGTTTGCTTACTGTAGGAATAATCCAGTAAATATGGTTGATGATGATGGATATTGGCCAAAGTGGGCAACTAAAGTGCTAATTGGCGTTGGGGCTATAGCAATTGTGACCGCCATAACAGTAGCAACAGGAGGTGCAGGAGCACCAGTAGCGATTGGCTTATTACAAACGGCACTTGGTGGAGCTGCAGGAGGCGCAGTGTTTGGTGGTGCTATAGGATTAGCTACAGGTGGAGTCAAGGGTGCAATTAATGGAGCAATAGACGGAGCAGCAACTGGTTTTATGTATTCTGCGGTAATTGGAGGGGTATTCGCTGCGGGCGCTAAAGTAGCAAAAGCAGCTGAAAAGTGGAATATTGTAAAATATGCAAAAGACTCGCTAAAGTTTAGATTTCAAGGTAAAACAATGACTGCGTATATGGATAAAAACGGTTATTGGTGGAGTAAAGACCTTGGTGGTCATGGTGGTTCTGCTTATAAGGTATATAGAAAAGTAGGTAAAACACTTCAATGGGTACACGATGCTGATATAAATGGAAACTTTATTGAAGGTAAGTTCAAAGGAGAAGTAGGTAAAATTATTAAACTTAATTAGAAACGGTGGTGAAAATAATTGTATATATCAAAGAGTTTAGCGTTAGAGTTATTTCAGAATGGCTTTAAAAGGCCAGCATATCAAGACATGTATAATAATTATGATTTTTTTGAATACGATAACGAGGAATGGGTATTAGGTGGTAAAATTCTTCCTTCAGGTGATATCTTGTCGCCAGAAGATATATATAAGAAAGGCACATGGTTACCGAGTGCTTATGATTTAATGTTATGGCTCGAGGAAAATAACTTTACATTTAATTTAGTATTTAACGGAGAAGTACATTCATGTATTGCAAAAGATAATCGAGGTACGGAGTACAAAGGTAAGGGTGCTAATATTGAAAATGCCTTATTCAATGCTATAATGAAAGTATTAAAGCATCATGGTGGAAATCTAATAGAGAGAAAGTATGATATAGAAAATGGACAATATTTAGGAAAAGAATAATGCTTTACTTAAAAAGTTGAGAAGTAGATACTTAACAATCAGAATGATACAGTAAGTCAATAAGTAAAACCACCACGCAATGATGTGGTGGTTTTTATATAATGATAAAAAGTTATTCTGACCACAAAAGACAATAGGAAACACTACATAAAAGTAAAATACATAAGCTTATTACTACATAGCTTTAATTACAATAAGTTTTATAAAGAAAAGTAATTGCATAATTAGAATTCTGCAGTGAGAGGTAACCATGTAAAAGGTCAACAGGTACTAAAAATACTTGTTGGCTTTTCTTTATGTGCAAATTAATGGTAAAGTTAAGAAAGAAATATGACCATTAGTGCATCATTATAAAACTAATAAAAATCAGTAGAAACATACATCAAACTATTGAAAATGCTAGATATAATGGAAACTTAATGATGCTACAGGTTTTCTAAATCATTGTAGAAACTAAGCTGATTTGGCAAAAGCTTTTGAAACGGACGGTTCTAAGTTCATTAGTTTTAACAATGGGGTACTGTGGCCAGTCTTTCTAGACCAGTTATACCAATGGATTTCGAGTTTGAGAAAATTGGATAGATACCAAGACTTTGGAGTTTGGGTAAA
>NZ_JAABNO010000038.1 GCF_009928445.1 Clostridium sp. C8-1-8
TTGGTGGGTCAAGTTTACTTGCAAGATGTGGGTCAGTTTTAAGTATAAATCAATAGTATTATCTTTTTTATTGGTTAAATCCACTTTATATATATTATATTTTTTTTCAATTAAATTAGAGTAATACAAAATATTATGTTTTTGATCTATACTAAAGTCTGAAAAACATTCATTTTTTCTCGAATAAACTTTTTTAAAGTCGTTTTTCTTTAAGTCGTATATTCCATAATTTGCGATATAATCTTTGTTAGTATACATTAATGATATTTTGATGTTATTTTCATTTTTGCCACTTGCGATTTTAAAACTAAATATAAATATAAGTATTGAAAAAGATATTACTATAAAAATTAATATATATATATAAATCTTTTTTTTCATATTATCCTCCATATAATTACCTAAGTTTCGTACAAACGAAATCTTAGTATATTCCATATTATAGTTTCCATAAAATAAATAAAGGATAACACCAAGCCTTGGAGTATAATTTTCTTGCGAAGAAAAATTAATAAAGGCAGGTGTTACCCTATGAACAATTTTACCTTTACTAACGAGACATGTAAAGAAGAAACTACTTCCACTTGGTTAGCTGCAGTTATGCAATTCGGTCTTAAAACTGATGTTTTCAGTCCGCTAGAGAGCTTTAAGCTCAAGATGAAGGAAGTAAAATACTCTGTATATCAGAAACTTATTATCACGATGATGTCTATAGTCACTGGATGTGAGACAACTAAAGATATCAATGAAAAGCTTTCTGGAGAAACACTAACACTAAGTATGTTTGGAATGGAAACAGCTCCAGACCAATCTCAAATTAATGAATTAATAAGACGCTTTGATTTGGATAGTATAAATCAGTTAAGAGATATTCATGATAGACTTTTTAAGCAACACAGTAATTCTGTCAACTCTCACGCAAGAGTTGTCGTAGACTGCGATCAAACAGGATTAATAGCTAAGGGAAAAAACTTTGAATTAGCTAAAAAAGGTTACTTCGCTAAAAAGAAAAATCAAAATGGATACCAGGTTTCCGCCGCATTTGCAGGCGATAATGCTGAAGCTGTAGATATGTTTTTGGATTCTGGTAACTCTCATTGTACAGACCACTATGGCGATTTACTGAAATCTATACTATCAAAATATAATGAACAACTTCGTGACGGTAATCTAATATTAAGAACCGATAGTGGTTTTGGTTCAACAGAAAACATTGAAAAGTTAAAATCAATTTCCAAGTTGAAATTTATAACAAAAGCATACTCTACTAGAACACCAAGCACTATTGCTAAAGATATAGATTACTCAAAATATACTCAAGCTGATGAAGCTACTTGGGTATATGAACTCCCCCAGAATGGCGGAGTTAGATATATCCTAGTGCAGACTCTCTCTAAAAGAGGGAACTTAAAATATTCTATGCTTATAACCAACATAGATATTAGTGAAATGAGTCCAGTAGAAATATTCCACTTTTATAACAAGCGTCAAACCATAGAAGCTTTCTTTAAAACAGCTAAGAACATATATCATATAAAAAATCTTAGAACTTCAAAGTTTCATGGGATATATGGTTTCTTATTGTTAGTATTTATGACGCATAACTTGATAAGTTGGTTTAAGTCGACCGTTCTTTATGGAACGGACCTTGAAAATGTAGGAGTAAAAGTATTAATTAAAAGCCTTGGAAATATAAAGGGATTTGTAAAAAGAACCACTGATGGAATTAAAGTAATTATTCCACCAATTACAAAGCTGTCTAAGCTAATTGCTGACGCACTTTGCCGGCCTAAATATATACAAATGACTCTTAAGATTTAATACTTTCAATAAAAATAATCAGTATAAGTTACTCCAAAAATGACAATTTATTTTGGGGATTAATGGTCTTATGTCAATATTTTGGACACAAAAAGTCAAACTTTCTTATACTGCACTTCTAGCCAATAATTCACATTCATTTGGAGTAATGTAGTTTAGCGAAGAGTGCAGTCTCTTTTGGTTATACCAGCCTTCAACATATCTAAATATAGCAACATTAGCTTCTTCGAAGGTGCGGTATGTATTTCTATAAATTTCTTCTTTCTTTATCGATGAATGGAACGATTCTATACAAGCGTTATCATAAGGACATCCCTTTTTACTAAATGATTGTGTAATATTAAATTCGTTACATAGTTCTTTTAAATCGTTGCTTGTGTATTGAGAGCCTAAATCACTATGAAATATTAGTTTTTTATCTTTATCAGGAACTTGGCTATAATATGCATTTTTTAAGGCTTTAGTAACCAAATCATTAGTCATTCTTTTACCGAAAGCGTAGCCAATAATTTTCTTAGAATATAAGTCAAGGACTGAAGCTAAATAGCACCAACCATCTTTGATAGTATGAATATAGGTAATATCGCCTACCCATTTTTCATTAATAGATTCGGCTGTAAAATCTCTTTTTAAAACGTTTTCTGAACCATCTAATACTTTCTTATTTGAGTGAGGTTTATATTTTTTTATAGTTATCGCCCAAAGGCCAAGTTCAGCCATACGTCTTTGAACTCTCTTTAAAGATACTTTATAACCTTCCTTTTTAAGTATATGGTGAATTCTAGGAGCACCATATATACCTTTATTATCATTGTAGATTCTTTTAATAGCTATTCTTAAATCCTCATTTTCCTTTTCTCTCACAGATTCACCCTTATCAAAAGAATTGTAATATGTACTTCTGGCTACGCCTAGAACGGTACACATAGTCTTAATATCATGGTTATCTTTATTGCTATCTATAATCTCTATTAATATATCTAATTTTTCGCTGCAAATATGGCCATAGCTTTTTTTAATATTTCATTTTCCTCTTTAATCATTGCCATTTCTTTTTTCAAGGCTTTGACTTCTTTTAATGTCATAACTTCATTATCATCAACTTTAATTTCTTTTACATCTTTGATCCAGCCGTTAATTGTTGATTTTGCAATGACATATTCGCTACTTAGCTCTGCTAAGCTCATCCCAGATTTATATATATCTACTATCATGTCTTTATATTCTTGGTTGTACCTTTTGCCCTTTCCCATATTGGACACATCCTTTCTTAACTAAATAACATTTTACTTAGTTCGACTTAATGTGTCCACTACTTTATACTAACACCATAATTGCTATGAATGTTTATTAGTTTCCATAATAATCCTTTGTGGTTTATGTAA
This sequence comes from Clostridium sp. C8-1-8, assembly GCF_009928445.1. GTDB lineage: Bacteria > Bacillota > Clostridia > Clostridiales > Clostridiaceae > Clostridium_AR. Next base: position 3,207 of record NZ_JAABNO010000038.1, read on the forward strand.
GCAATTGCATTATTATGGTACATATTTCATTTAAATGGAATCCAAATACATACAAATATAATTATTATATTTGTACGAAATCTAGGTAATTAAGAAAAAATGTACAATAACAGTATTTTACATATAAATAAGTTAGGAGTATATATTTATGGATTTTCAATTAATATTAGGAATAAGTATTATCTTAATGTCAATGATATTGACGTTATCTATATTAATATCTAAGAAAGAACAGTATAATATTTTTCAAGTAAATATTGAAAAATATGAAATAATTAATAGACCTAAATATAGATTTAAACTATTCATTACAAACATTTTATTCGGAATACTTGGAGTTATAATGGGTTTTCTTATAATTTTTTATTTCTCAAGATATTCGGGATATATTGTAATTTCCTATTTCTTAATAACAAAATCATTAGAAATGTGGACAAAACAAGGTACTGTTAAAAGGAAGATGATTAGGTAGTAATATGAAAAAAGTGCGACGTAATTATTGGAATTAAGAATGCGAATAATGATCTTTGAAAATTGAATAATACGGTGTTTAAAATTCCTATGATTCCTATAGAAGAATGCAAATATATGAATATAGTGGTATAATTTTCATGATGATTAAATCGAAGTTGTAAAAAATGCGTCTTAATAAAAGTTATTACATAATTAAAACAGAAAGCGATGAAAATATGGTTAAAATGATATGTCCTGTTTGTAAAATTAAAATGCAAGACAAAGTGCTTAAAAAGGAATATGAATGTTCCAATTGTAAATCACATCTCAAAATTTCTAAACCTTTTTGGATTCTTTATACTATTCCAATACTTATAGGATGTTTATTTCCAGTAATAGGTTTCATTCTTGCACAACATGCAATATCTGATAACAATAACTTACTAAAGTTTTTACTGAAGTATATTATTTGTCCATTAATGGGAGGATTATTTGCAGGTAGCGTAAGTTTTTTATTAATGTCATTATACCCAAAAAAACTTACAAAAATAACCTAAAAGGACAACAGATATTAAATACCTATGTATTTAAAATAATAGATAGTTATTTAATATCTCAGTTTTCTTATTTAACGCAACAACTGAAAAAATGAGTAATTTCATGGACACCGCATTATTTATGAATTGAATTTTGGGGTGTTTTTATGTGGCATTTCAAGAAAACTGCCATATGACTTGAGAAATTTAGAATACCAACAATGCCCTTTGTAAACTGAATAATGCAGCAAAAAAATATTTTAAAATACCTTTCGGTATACGGGCTTCTTAGAGATAATTAGTATAATATGGTATAATTAATGATAATTAGCACAGAATGGTAAATTAAGACTAATGTTGTAAAAAGATATTGACTTGTACCTTACAGGCACCATTATTATAAAGTTAAAGAAATTAGATTTTTTTAATTTATCGGAGGTATACAGTATGAATATTAAAATTGCATCAGAAAAAACTGGTTTAACAAAGAAGGCTATCAAGTACTATGAGGGGGCAGGATTAATCAACCCCTCAAAACAGTGTGAAAATAATTATAGAGAATATTCTGAAGCTGATATTGTTAGACTAAATTTAATTGGAGCGTTAAGGGTTTTGGATATACCAATTAAAGATATAAAGGATATAGTTGTAGGTGAAAAAGGTTTGCTAGAAGTTTTAATGAATACTCTAAAAACAATAGATGAAAGTATCAATCATCTAGAGAAAAGTAAATTAATTATTACAAGTCTGCTAGAAAGAAATTTAAATGATTACAAAACATCAGGAGAACAAATTAGAAAACTAAGAGAAACCTTAGAACTATCTAAATGCGAAAAAAAAGAATTTATATCAAATACATTAATTAGAATATTTCCAGGAAATTTTGGTGGTATGGTTGTTTCTATGTGTGAACCTTTTTTAAATGTTACTATAGATAATGATGAAAAGAAAAAAACATGGTTAAGGCTTGTTGAATTTTTAGATTCTGTAGAGGAAGTAGAGGAAAATGATTATATAATAAAAGAAATTAATAAATCTAATAATACTATGTTAGATGAATCAAAAAAAATGATGAGTACTCAAATTAAAAACATATTAAATTATAATGAAAATACTAAGAATAATATGGCACAGAGTCAAATTGAATTTGCAAAATCAATAAAAGAAAATGAAGAAGTTAAACAAAAATTTATTAGTGCTATTGAAAAAGCAAAGCATATGAAGAAAATAATTGGACCAATTCAAAAGGAGTTTGAAGAATATTTATGTATACTTAATGAAGAGTATAAAAAATATAAGGAAAATGAAGCCAAAATGTTGTCTGATATTGATGAAGCAGTAAAAGATAAACTAGGTTTTACTATTGATGAGTCAATAAAAAAATTCAATTAAGTGGGTATTCATTGTTTAAACTTAATACTTTTGTTAGTACGGAATCTTATTATTTAACGTCACATAAATAAAAACGAATAATTAATTACAACACTGCATTATTCACAATTGAGTTTTGCAGTGTTTTTATGTCGTAATTCAAGTAAAATGCCATATGACTTGAGAAATTTAAAATACCAACAATGCTCTTTGTAAACTTAATAATGAGGTGGAAAATTTTTTTGAAACACCTTTAGGTCTATGGGTTTCTTAGAAATAATTGATATCATATGGTGTAACTGATGATAGTTGGGATATAGTGCCAAATAAGTTTGAATAAAAGATGAGATGTATACATATAAAAGTTTGCATATTTATGGAGGATAGGATGAGTAATATATCATTAATTAGAGTTACAAAAAATGAAAAAGAAATTTTCTATAATTTGAACCAATTATTTGCTTATGATTTTAGTGAATTGAACAAGATGGATATAAATGATGATGGATTATATCCACAATTACATGATGTTGATGATTATTATACTAAGGACGAGTACATTTCATTTTTAATTAAAGTCGAAGGAAAATTGGCTGGTCTAGCAGTTATAAAATTTATTAATGAAGAAGGTATTAATTATTTTAGACACTACTTTATAATGAGAAAATATCGAAGGTTAAAAATAGGAGAACAGGCTGCAAGTATGATTTTTGATATGTTTCCTGGTAAGTGGAGAGTTTCTCAATTTGATTTCAATGAACCAGCAATATGTTTTTGGAGAAAAATCATTGATAGATATACAGAGAAAAGTTATATGGAGATGAGAAGAATTGATGACAAGGGTATCCAACAAGAGTTTTTTTCAAGGTAACATGAAAGAACATAATAAATCCAATAAGATTAAAGTATGTTCTTAGTTCGTAGTTTGAAAATAATGGGACATAACTTATAAAATTAAAAATACGAATAATGATCTTTGAAAATTGAATAATGCGATGAAAATAAAGGTACGATCTATAAATAAACTCATCGTATGGAATTAATTGGTTCTAAATGATATAATTACAGGTAATTAAGTTGGATTAGTAATTTATTATGATTTAATCATTAAAAATAATTATGAAATAAGGGAGAATGATTATATGGATATTTCAGTTTCAACAGGTTTATATTATAAGAAAGGCTACAAGGAGATTTTAGACATTATTGAAAGTACATCATGTAAAAATATTGAATTATGTCTTAATCAAGCATTCATGGATGTAGATATTTCTGAACTTGAAAAAGAAGTTTCAAAAAGAAATCTAAATATATTAAGCATACATACTCCATTAGAGTTTATCGCCTTTGCAAGAAAAGAAAGTGAACATTATTGGATTAACAAAAGTATTGATATTTCAAAAACTTTTGGTTCAAAAATTATTGTATCACATATGGTGTATGGTGAATATTTTGATGATAAAATCAAGGGGTTAGATGAACTACATAGACAAAATATGATTGATTACTGCGAAACAAAAGATATTATTGTAACAACAGAAAATTTACCTTATATTAATGAGGGAACATTTTTGGGGAAATTTGATGAACTATTTAAGTTTATAGACGACAACAATATATATTTAACATTTGATACAACACATTGTGCTTTTAATGGTTTTCCTATTATAGAAACATTTAAAGAGTTTAAAAAATTTATCAAAAATATTCATCTAAGTGACTTTAACAATGGAATAGAACACAAGGTTTTAGGTGAAGGTAGTTTACCTTTAAAAGACTTCATTGTGCAATTGAGGAAAGAGAAATATGAGGGGATAGTAACTATAGAATTAGATTTTGATAATAAGAAAAGAAATAATATATTAAATAATGAACAAGCAATATCAGCAATACAGGGAAGTATAGATTTCATAAATAATATTATTAAATAATTTTTAAAGTTTTAAATATCTTTCATAAGAGAAATGTTACTTCGGAATATTCTTATTTAATTCTCCAAATCAAGATTATATCTAATGAATAACTATTAGATATGGTAAAACCAAGATAACTAATGATTTTATAAAGGGAATGTGATTTATGAAAAATAATAATTTTGGCATAACTATTTGCTGGCTTATTCTTTCAGTTGTTACTTTTATACGAGGTTTAAATCAAAATAATATTATTTTAAGAGTAGCATATATTTTGATATCAATCGGATTTATTTTGACTTCTGTGGTAGCTATTAAAGGATTAAAGCAAAAAAAAACGTGAAAATGATTCGTAACATTCTTATTTAACTTCATATAAATAAAATCGAATAATTAATTAAAACACTGCATTATTCACAATTGAGTTTTGCAGTGTTTTTACGTCATAATTCAAGAAAACTAAGAAGTAGAAAATTTAGATTTGGAGGAGATAAAATGAACACTGAAAATTTTACTGGCAAGGCAGAGGCCTATGCCAAAGGACGTCCAGGATATCCAAATGCGGCAATAGAAACAATAATAGGGCTTGCGCCATCGGGCACGGTATTTGCAGACATCGGCGCGGGAACAGGAAAATTCGCAGTGAAGCTTGCGGAGCGAGGCTACTCTGTGTTTGCTGTTGAGCCAAATGCAGATATGCGTGGGCAACTTGTCATTACGCTGGCACCTTTTGAAAATGCAAAGATTATTGATGGCACCGACGAAGCCACAACACTCCCAGATCACAGCATTGATATTATCACTGTAGCCCATGCGTTACACTGGTTCAATCTGGATGCCTTTCGCTCAGAATGCCGGCGCATTGTTAGGCCTGGAGGATTGGTTATTGCTATTTACAACCATGAACCTGGCAAGGAAATGACAGGTCTATACAAGCAGACCGTTGAAGCATTTTTTACAAAGCCTACAACTTGGGAATTTCAAAACTCAATTGAGTATACCCGAGATAACTGGCTGGCTTACATCGCATCACAGGACGACAATCCACTGCCCACCGACCCAGGATATGACGCACATATTGCTGCAATAAACGCTGCGTTTGACCGTGATAGCGTAGACGGTCTGTTACACTGCCAAAGGGTGACGAAAGTATATGCTGAAAGGATAGAATAAAAAATTTAAAGCATAATAATAAATTTAATAGGAGCTATCTATCATTAGATTAGTACACATTATGAAAAAATTCCATATGACTTACGAAATTTACAATACAAACAATGCTATTTGTAAACTGAATAATGTAGCAAAAAATATTTAAAAACAACATTCTGTCTAAGATTTTCCTAGAGCTAGTTGGAATAATATTGAGTGGTTATAGTGTTCCTAACTCAACTATTAGTTATACGTGCCAGATAATCCCCAGAAGCCGTGATTATCGAACAAGTATAACTTAAGTTTCCATATAGGAACCTTATATAGGGTTCACGGCTCGAAGTTTAAGTTATACTAGCCGTTAAAGTCTTGCAAGATCTATTGCAAGTAAAACTCATAACTTAAAGTTTGATCTTGTAACCCTATAGTAATAATTAACACAGAATGGTAATAAATCACGAAATAAATTGGAGGAGGATTATAATGAGAATTTCTTTAAATGAACTATTAAATACTGAAGAATTAGATGAAAGAGCAATCTTTACAGGTGTTAAATACCCTTGGGAAGCCCTTACAAAAATCAGGGATTTCATTCTTGAATACGCCAAAAGTCTGCCAAGGGATTTTGAAAGAATAGAGGAATTTGTATGGGTTGGCAAAGGCACTACTATAGAAAAAAGTGTTCTTATAAAAGGTCCAGCGATCATCGGCTATAATTGCGAAATCAGACATTCTGCTTACCTTAGAGACAATGTTATCATTGGTAATGAGGTTATAGTTGGAAACTCAACTGAAATTAAAAATTCAATCCTTTTTAACAAAACGCAGGTTCCCCATTACAATTATGTTGGTGATTCAATATTAGGGTATAAAGCCCATTTAGGTGCAGGCGCAATAACATCCAATTTAAAGTCCGATGGAACATTAGTAAAAGTAAAATACGGTACAGATATTATTGAAACTGGTTTAAGGAAATTTGGTGCAATTGTAGGCGATTTATCAGAAGTAGGATGTAATTCAGTTTTAAACCCAGGAACAATAATAGGAAAGGATAGTATTATTTATCCGTTAAGTTCTGTAAGGGGGTATATCCCAGAGAAGAGTATTTTGAAAAATAATGGTGAAATTGTTGATAGAAAATAAAGTCGGGGAATCAGAATATCCTATTATTGCAGAAGTGAATTTTACTCTATCTTAATTCTAATTTTTCTAAAAATGTGCATTAAGGGAACTTCAACAAGTTCCCTTAAAAAGTTGAATATTATCAAAACTTTTCTTTAACATACCCAAAATATTTGATACAGATAAGCAATAATGAAGGCTAAAGACTTTATAGCTCAAACCAGTGTAGCATATTAGTATAACAAAGTAAAAGATTTAAAGAATAGAGATCCAACGTATATAGCGTGTGTTATATATTGTAAATTATGTTATAATAAGCATTACGTAAAGCTATAATCTAATAAATAATGGTAAATTAATATGAGTTAAAGGTGATGAATATCATTGGGGGGAATCTGTATGAGTAACAATATAGAAATTGTAAAAAAGCTATATTCTCAGGAACCTGCAATAAAGGGTATGCGAGATTATACTAATAAGAAGTTGAAGATTTGGGAAAACGAAGTAGTTTCTTATTTTTCGGTTAAATCAAAGGTTCTCGATATAGGTTGTGGCATGGGAAGAGAAGCATTTTGCCTGTATGATAGAGGCTTTAGAGTTACAGCTATTGATATTTCTGAAAAGGTTATAGAACCTGCCAGACAATTTGCTTTAGAAAGCAAACGAGATATTGAATTTTTACTAACTAATGGACTAGACTTACCTTTTGAAAGTGATACCTTTGATGTTGTAATAATATGGGCACAGACTTTTGGTCTTTTTTATGAAGAGGAGAACAAATTACGTATTTTAAAAGAATGCAACAGGGTTTTAAAGAGTAATGGAATACTTAGTTTTTCTGGCCATGATAAAGAATATTTAGAAGAGAACTACTCACAGTATCTTGATGGTAAGAAGTTCTTTGCTTATGCAGATACAGATTGCTATTGGGAAGCCTTTACCATAAATGAAATAACAGATTTAGCACAAAGAACAGGATTTACAGTTTTGGAGTGTAAAAGAGGCTTGGTTTATAAGGAAGAAGATGGCCCGATACTTCATTGCGTATGCAGAAAATCAGTATAATAAAGTTTTAAGTTAGGTAACTTTATTCTTATATTGCTATGTAACTTTTGAAATTTAGAATACCAACAATGCTCTCCGAAAATTGAATAATGCAGTGAATAAATTATTTTGGAAAAGCCTTCTGGATACGGTCTTTCTAGAGGTAATTGGTATCATGGGGTGTGATCAGGGATAATTAATAGAGAATGGTAAGATATTGCGAACAAGATTATTTATATTTTGGGGAGAGAAAATGATGATAATATGGATAAATGGTTCTTTTGGAATTGGAAAAACAACGATATCAAATGAGTTAAATAAAAAAATGATAAATTCCTTTATATATGACCCTGAAATGGCAGGAGAATTCATTTGGAATAATTCACCTGATTGTATAAGTAGAAAAGGAGACTTTCAAGATATACCATTGTGGCGTGAGTTTAATTATAAGATGTTAAAATATTTGCACGAAAATTATTCTGGAACAATAATCGTTCCAATGACTTTAGTAAATAAAGTGTATTATAGTGAAATTGTTGATAAATTGAATGCTGATGGTGTTCCTGTTCATCATTATATTTTAGAAGGTTCAAAATCTACTATATTGAATAGATTGTTAAAAAGAGGTGAAGTAGATAATTCATGGGCTTCTCAGCAAATAGATAGATGTTTAACTGCATTTGAAAAGGACATTAAAGGAATTAAAATTGATACAAATAATTTGAGTATAGAAGAAGTAGTTATGTTTATCTTAGAAAGGAGTTATGGTCATACAAATTCTCAATATGAATAGAACTTATAGTTAAGATACTACGGAATCTTATTATATTGCTATGTAACTTGCTTAATTTAGAATGCAAACAATGCTTTCCGAAAATTAAATAATGCAGTGAATAAATTATTTTGAAACAGCCTTAGGGATAGGGTCTTTCTATAGGTAATTGGTATTATGTGGTGTAATCGGTGATAATTAATAGAGAATGGTAATTTAGGGCGAATTAGTTATATAGCATTTATGGAGGAGTGTTAGTGATTAATAAAAGATTATTCAAGAAGTTTCCTTGCTTATATTGTGGTAGTTTTACATTAAGAGAGTTAAAAATAAATGACTCCAAGGAATTATTCGAGATATACTCCGATTATGAAAATGTAAACTTTATTACAGTTAATATACACAACACATCAGAAGAAACAAAAGAAATGATAAAGAGATTACTATATGAATATGACAATGGAATTTCTGTTTACTGGGTTATAGCCTTTAATCATAGTGATAAACTCATTGGGTTTGTTGCTATCCATAAGATTGATTATATAAATAGTACAGCGAGGATAGCATATATTTTGAACAAGAAATATTGGGGGCAAGGTATTGCTAAGAAAGCAATTAAAAAGATAACAGAACTCATTTTGGAAGAAACTCAAATTAATAGGATTGAAGCAACTATTAAGCCTAATAATATTCCATCACTAAGGTGCATTAAAAATGCAGGATATACTTTAGAATCTAAAATCTCAGGATATGTCTCTGATACAGAAGCGGATAGTATAAGAACTAGATTTCTTTGTGTCAAAACAATATAAAATTTGTTACGGAATTGTAGATAAGAACGAAATGGAATGTTTATAGGAGAAAGTTAATGAACAAGGAGCAATATAAAACAATAACAAATAAAATTTGGTTCAAATTATTAGTGGATGGAGTTTCTAAACTTTATACGAAACATGAAGTTCTTGAAAAGTATATTGGATCTTTAGAAACAGAAGGTTTCGACATTTACTACTTTGATTGTAATTGCTGGAAAAGTGTGAACTGAAGATTATAAATATAAGGTGGTAAAAAACATGAAAGTAAGAAAAATCGTTAAAGAGGATATTGACCTCCTCATAAAGATCCGTATGGACTATCTGGCTTTAGAAAAAGGCGTGTGTTCTTCGGAAGAAGTGCAAGATATTAGAACCAAGTTAGAAGAATATTTTACTCAACATCTTAACAAGGGATTCATTGCTATCATAGCCGAGAATGAAAATGAAGTGTTAGCAACTGCATTTATGTCAATCGTGGAAAGACCTCCGATAATAGCTTTTTCATCATATCTTGTGGGCACGGTATACAATGTTTTTACATACCCTAAATATAGAGGAAAAGGCATTGCAACGAAAGTTATGACTGAACTTTTATCGGAAGCAAAGCTATTAGGCGTTGCTGCAGTTGATTTAATGTCCACTGAAGAAGGAAAACAGTTGTATGCAAATCTCGGATTTCGAGTATCGAATTATACATCAATTAATAAGTTACTATAACTCCTGAGAAATAAGCGTAATCAGAAGCATAGTTACTTTGCATTCTGAAAAAGATTACGTAACTTGCAAAATTTAGAATACCAATAATGATCCCTAAAAACTGAATAATGCAGTGAATAAATTATTTTGAAACACTCTTCAGTCTACAGTTTTCCTAGGAACAATTGGTATAATACGGTATAATTAAGACGAAATGGTAGTGGTTTCCGTAGGAACAGTTAGATATAATGAATTAGGTAAATTATAGACTCCATTGTTTATATATGTAGTCTATCTATAAAATAAATGAAATTAATCGATGTACAAGCAAGTACACGAGATTATATACAGGAGGTTTCTAAAATGTGCACAAGCTTTGCAGTATATGGTCAAAACAATCCAATTTATGGCATGAATTTTGATTCAGATGACATTGATTTAAAGCTAAATATTCATAATTATGCTGATAGTGATGTTTTTTACTTTTCAGGATTAATGGATAATATTTATAGAGATATTGCTGGTATTAATAGTAATGGCTTATTTATATGTAGCCAAGCGTTAGAATATGGCCCAAATTTTCAACCATGTAGTAACGAAAATAATGTATTTGCTTTTGATGTCATTGAAGAATCATTAAGGGGAGGGGACAAAGTATCAGATTTTTTAGATATTTTAAATAATAGAAATGCTTTCTTTTCTACAAACCCCTTTTTTCCTAATATGGGCTTACATACTATAATTGCAGATAAATACGGTGATGCTGTAATTCTCGAAGAGGGAATAAATACTAATGTTATAAGTAAAATAGATGGCAAATTTATTGTTATGACAAATTTCCCAAATGGCAATTTTGAAAAACAAAAATTTGACGAAGTTTACGGATGTGGTGCTGATAGATATATAGAAGCATATAAGAATATAAATGATAAAATCAATAACTTTGGAATAAATGATGCTTTTGACGTCTTAAGAAGAACGTGTCAGGATACAACTCTTTGTTCTATAGTATTTGAACCATTAAAATCGGAAGCATATATTTGCTTTAAAATTGATTTTGATAAAAAGTGGAAAGTGTCAATAAAAGAAAAAACAATTCACTCTTTGAACGGATTTAATAATAACAATTCAATTATTTTTACCTCTGAAGGAGTAAGTGTTAAACAGCTTTATAAATTTTACTAATAATGAAAATTGGCACAGTCTGGTACTTGAGTACGAAATAGTGATTATATGAGAATAGAGTATTTAGATAATTTATAATTTCGGAGGTTGATATATTTTGCAAAAGATAGTCTTTATGCTACATAGCGAACCTGATTACTCATTTGTTGAGGAAAAGAAATACATAGGCCATGGGATAGATTTAGCCCAACTTACCGAAAATGGTATACGAATTGCTGAAAATGCTTCGTTGGACAGTAGATTAAATAATGCGGATATAATTGTTTCTTCTCCGTATACACGAGCCTTGCAAACAGCAGCAATTATATCAAAAAACAGACAATTGAACATAAAAATAGAACTTGATCTACATGAATGGATGCCGGACTTGTCTTTTCAATATTCATCTAAAGAGCAAGTTTCGAATGCAAATAGACAATGCAAAGAACATAAGGGAATTTGTCCAAGCGATAGTGACATAAAGTTTGAGAACCTAGAGGATGTCTTTAGACGAGCTAAAAAGGCTCTTTTAAAGTATAGCAGTTATAAGAAAATCATTGTAGTGACACATGAAATTGTTATACGACGATTTTCTTGTGAACCCAATATACCTTTTTGCGGAATATCAGAGATTGACTTTGACGAGTCATTTATATGCACCGAATTTCAAAACCTGTAAGAAGTAGCTAATAAACATGATTTGAAGCATGGGTACTTGGCATTATGAAAATAAGACGAAGTAACTTGCGAAATTTAGAATACCAACAATAATCCTTGAAAACTGAATAATGCAGTGAAAGAATTATTTTGAAACACTCCTCAGACTACGATTTTCCTAGAATTAATTGGTATAATAAGGTATAATTAAGACAGAATGGTAGAATGATGTAAAAAAAGAAAATTTGTATTATATACATGATGAGGAGGATTTTTATGAAGGATCCATACAAAACATGCCCTACTTTTGAAACGGAAAGTTTTATTTTAAGACTCGTTTCGGAAGAAGATTCCGAAGGTCTACTTAGATGTTATTCTGATAGTAAGGCACAAAAATTTTTTAACTCTGACAAGTGCACGGGTGATTTCTGTATTTACACAATTGAGGATATGTTGCAATGCATTAAAGCTTGGATTTATGCATATTCTCAACAAGAATTTATACGCTTTGCAATTATAGATAAATCACTATCTAAAGCTATTGGAACAGTAGAAATGTTTGGTTATGTTGGTAAATATAAAGTCAAGACAGGAATACTTCGAGTTGATGTTTCTTCTGAATACGAAAATGTAGATTACTTAAAAGAAATATTTAGTGTCTGTAACGAGAACTTCTTTGATTTATTTGAGGTTGATATGATTGCAACTAAGGCAATACCTCAAGCTGTTGAAAGACGGAATACATTATTAAAAATTGATTTCTGTGAAGGCAAGGCATATGAAGGAGAGCACTATTATTTGAGTTCAAAACAAGCATAATCCACATTATTCTTATTTCACGTCACATAAATAAAAACGAATACTTAATAAAAACACTGCATTATTCTTAATTGAATTTTGCAGTGTTTTTACGTCGCAATTCAAGAATATGGTTAACTAATAAGCCCAAGATGTATACCACTAACTTATAGTAGAAATGGTTTTGTTTAAAACCTATATTGAATAATATGTTTTTATTATGAAGAGAGCACAGAGTATATATTTTTCTAAAGGTGAATTAAAAAATGCTAGCAAAGACTGTAAATATAGAAACATATGTATAAGGTTTATAAAGTTAAATTATTGTCATGTATGCTAAGAAAATGGCTACTAGATATATAGTATAAAGTAATCCAACTACATGAAATGGACATAGCCACTACAATAGCTTTACTAGAACTAAAACACCTGACGCAATTCAATTTGACCTTCACCAAATCCTTGTGGGTCTGGCATCTTCATAGCCCACTGGACGGCTTCGTCTTTAGAATTCACATCAATTAAAATGAAGCCTGCAATCAAATCTTTCGATTCTGTAAATGGACCTTCAGTGACAACAGGTTTTTCACCTGGGTTAACATAGGAGATGCGAATACCCTTGGAACTTGGATGAAGTCCTTTAGCCATCACCCTCACTTCTGCATTAACTAAATCCTCATTATACTTGGTCATGGCTTCAATAAGATCTGGACTTGGGAGATTTCCAGCTTCTGAATTCTTTGATGCTTTCACAATCAACATAAATAGCATAATATACCTCCATATTTTTCTTAGTAAGTACCCGATAAACACTATAATAACATTATGTATTATTACCAAAAGTAATATTCTTAATATAACGGGACAGGGGGACGGAGCTTATGTCCCAGGCAGGAAAGAGGAGCGGAGATTTAGTCCTAAGGTTTCGTTGGCATATATAATACTTTAGTTATAGATCTAGTAGAATAGGAGTTCAGAAGATTATTTTAATAAGGAAATGTGTAGGGCAGCTGTAGGATTATTGGTGGTGAACCGTATCACAAATAAATGAGAAAACATCTAAGAAGCAATGCTTATTTATTAACAAATATGCTTTCGCACACTGATCATGCAATGCGTATGGTGAGGTTAGAGAAAGACTCTTTTTAAGCAAGGGGTGTTATTTTAAACAAGAGTTGATAAATACTTACAAATACAATAATATTAAGTTAGTAATTAATTTTAAAGTAATAAGAAATTTGAAAAGTGTATAATACCTAGGTGTATCTATAGACAAACATACATGAAACCTTTCTAAAATTGAAAATCTTTATTTTATTAAAAGGGAGGTGTACCTGGAGAATTGAATAGCATAAGCTATAAATGCCAAACAAAATATCCTATAGTTTTAATACATGGGACAGGTTTTCGTGATAGAAAATATCTTAATTATTGGGGAAGAATTCCTAAGGCATTGGCAAGCAATGGTTCTTCAATATTTTATGGTCATCAAGATAGTTGGGCGACCATAGAAAATAATGCGATAATGATTAAAAACAGTATTGAAAAAATAATTGCGGAAACCGGCTCTGAGAAAGTTAATCTAATCGCTCACTCGAAGGGTGGGCTTGATTCAAGATATGTTATTTCCAATCTTGATATGTCAAGTAAAATAGCGAGCTTGACTACCATTGCAACTCCTCATCATGGTTCTAAGACAATGGATATAATTTGTAAACTACCGAAAATGCTATTTAGATTGGTAGCTGTGTTTGCAAACTTATGGTTTAGAATGCTCGGTGATGGAAAACCTGATTTTCACAATGTTTGCGGACAATTCACTACATATTTTGCAGAAAAATTTAATTCCGAAAATCCGGATGAGATAGACGTTTACTATCAGAGCTATGCAGCAGTTATGAAAAGTTCTTTCAGCGATATATTTATGTTTATACCACATTTTGTTGTCAATCTTGTCGAAGGCCAAAACGATGGGCTTGTAACTCCTAAATCTGCAGAGTGGACAAACTTCAAGGGTGTTTTTAGAGGATCTACGAACCGTGGAATTTCCCACGGAGATGAAGTTGATATAAGAAGACTGAGACTTTCTAGGAAAAGTTCATCCGAAGGTGTTAATGACATCTGTGATGTTTATTGTCAAATTGTAGCTGAATTAAAATCTTTGGGATATTAAATAACATAAGGAGTAAATAAAATGGTTCTTCTAAAAAGAATACTAAGCACTATTATTATACTTATATTATTAAATTCAGTAATCTTAATAGATACATTAAAGCTCGGTTCAGTGATTAATGTCATAGCCCTTGTTTTGCTTATTGCATACTTTATTAAGTATAATATTGTTCCCATGAAACAAAAGACAGGCATGAAAAAGTTAACAATAATGATTGGCGGCTATGAGTTAGTAACTAATGCTTGTGTACTTTTTGTTCTGCAAGGATTGGTGTATTTATATATTTTTATAGTTTATAAAACGGCGTCACTTACACTAATTTCATTAGGCATTAATGCGTTAGTTTATTTAGCTGCTATTTTTATACTGCTGTGGAATGGTCTATTACGTATTATATTAACTTCATCACAAGTTGGAATAGTTTTAAAAATTTCATTGTTTTTCACTTGGTGGATTCCTATACTTAATATAATACTATTTTGGAAATGCTGTCATATTGTTCGTAGAGAATATATATTTGAAATATCAAAAATTGAACTGAATAACCAAAGAAGAGAAAGTGAGATTTGCAAAACAAAATACCCGATATTGCTAGTTCACGGTATATTTTGGAGGGACTGGCATTTCTTCAACTATTGGGGGAGGATTCCCGGTGAGTTAATAAAGAACGGAGCGACGATTTACTACGGAAACCAGCAATCGGCGACGTCTATGGAAATCTGTGCAAATGAGCTTAAAGAGCAAATACTTCAGATAATAGAAAAGGAAAAGTGTGAGAAAGTTAATATAATTGCGCACTCAAAAGGCGGCATAGATGCCAGATATGCAATCAGCTGTTTGGGAATTGATAAAAATGTAGCATCTTTAACTACCATTGGCACTCCTCACAACGGTTGTGAACTTTTGGACAATCTATTAGGAAGATTACCTGATAAATTTGTGCGAACCCTTGCAAAAAAATATAATTCTGCCTATTTAAGATTGGGGGACAAAACCCCTGACTTTTATAGCGCTATTTATGATTTAACTGTAAGTAAATGTGCAGAGTTTAATGAAAAAGTTATTAATAAAGAGGGGGTTGTCTATCAAAGTGTTACATCAAAAATGAGTAGTATGTTCAGTGCAGGATTCCCTTTGAATATATGTTATGCGATAATCTCACGTAAAGAAGGCGAAAACGATGGCTTTGTTACAGTTGAGTCGTCAAAACACGGTGATTATTTAGGATGCTACTCAACAAAAGGAAGAAGAGGAGTTTCCCACGGAGATATGATTGACTTAATGCGGGAGAATATCCATGAGTTTGATGTTTGTGAATTTTACGTTGATATTGTCAAGGAATTGAAATTAAAAGGATTGTAAAATTTCAGGAGAGCAAATTATTTTGCTATTATAACGCATCTAATAACATAATATGAAAAACAATGATCTAATGTTGTGGCCTTAAAATAAACTGAACAACCTCATTTACTTATGATACGCTGAACCTTATCATAAATAAATGAGGTTGTTACTTAAATTCTAAGTATATAAAATGAGTTATAAGAATTAAGACGCTTACTTATATTCATATATATGTAGGAGTTTTTTTATTTATATAGGGTAATTAAATTAAAGAGTAACAATATATATAAGGCAATAGAGGTGCATAACCTAACTTATAAGGATAAATACTCATATGAGAAGTGTGCTTGACAAGTAGTCTAATTAGACTATAATAATTAGGTATGAATAGTCTAATTAGACTATTTATGAGTTATATTAGTTTTACATAAACAAAAGAAAGGATGAAAAAATTGATTAAATCAGTTTTAATGTTAGGGCAGTCCAATATGGCAGGGAGAGGTTTTATTAATGAAGTACCTCCAATTTATAATGAAAGGATACAGATGTTGCGTAATGGTAGATGGCAAATGATGACTGAACCAATTAATTATGATAGACCTGTTTCAGGAATAAGTTTAGCCGCTTCATTTTCAGAGGCATGGTGCTGTAAGAATCAAGATGATATTATTGGTTTAATTCCTTGTGCAGAAGGGGGAAGCTCAATAGATGAGTGGGCTGTAGATAAAACACTTTTTAGACATGCTATAAATGAAGCTAAATTCGCTATGCAAAGCAGTGAATTAGTTGGAATTCTATGGCATCAAGGAGAGAATGACAGTCATAAGGGAAGCTACAAAGTTTACTATGAAAAGTTACTTTTAATAGTTGAAGCGCTTAGAAAAGAATTAAATGCTCCAAATATTCCGGTTATTATTGGGGAATTACCAGATTTTTTAGGAAAAGAAGGCTTCGGAAAAAGTTGCACTGAATATACTCTTATAAATCAAGAGTTAGAAAAGTTTGCAATTGAACAAGATAATTGTTATTTTGTCACTGCAGCAGGTTTAACTTCTAATCCTGATGGCATTCATATTAATGCGATTTCTCAAAGAAAATTTGGATTAAGATATTTTGAAGCTTTTTCTAATAAAAAGCATATATTAGAACCATTGATAAATGAAAGTGATTTAGTAAATTCAATTTGTTCAAGAGTACATACTAAGAATGAAAAAATATATATAAAAAGTATGGACTTTGCATTAGGAAAAATAACATATGATGAATTCTTATCACAAGTTACTAAATTTAATAATGACTAATGATATAATTGAAAAATATTATAGTACAAATTTAAAAATATGAAGGAGATAATATTTTGATACCATTATTAATTTTAGGTTTAATAAAACAAAATCCAGGTTCTTATGGATATCAATTACTATCATTAATGGAAGAGAGACATTACAAATACATAGTTAATTTCACTAAAGGGTCTTTTTATTATAATCTTCAAAAATTAGAAGAGAAAAAATATATTAAAAGAGTTGATAATTCAGAAAATGTTAGAGAAACTCAAAATTATATCATAACTGAACTAGGCAATAAAGAATTTGAAAAGTTACTATATAAGTATGGCTCTAAAACTGAGTATATAAACTTACCTTTTTATGGAGCAATGTTATTTTCTGATGAATATAAAAAAGAGGACTTAGAAAAAATAATACAGATTCAAATAGAGCAAACAAAGGAAAGAATTTTTTTATTAGAAGAATCTATTAAAAACGATAAGAATATTGAGATGTATTTTAAAAAGATGATGGAAAATTCACTTTCTCATCATTTAGTGAATCTTAAATGGTTTGAAGATTTATTAAAAGATTTATAAAAAGTTTTGTATGAAAAAATGATAAGAAAATAAAATAGATTAAAATATAAATATATATTATAGTTAAGAAGCTTCTATGTGTAATTAGATTTCACATAGAAGTTTTTATATTTAGATTGAATTCATCCTTCTTCTTTGAATGTTTTACCCAAGTAAATATTGTTGATTTAGATATTCATGCTTTCTTGATACTAATGAAACATTTCCTACTTCTTGAACTTCTCTTAATATTTCTTCTTTTACATTTCTTGTATAATTCCTGCTTTTCATAACTTACCTCCAACCACTGCCCACATTAATAATAAATACATATGTGATTGTCCAAATTAATTTAGGGGCTTATGAGAAAGAGCGAAAGCAAGCCAGCAGTTTTACTGGGAACCTGACTTTGTACCATTATAAAGGGGTGCATAGATATAGAAAAGATGTTTCTCTGGATCATAAAATAATAAATTCATGTTGCATAATTGAATTTCCAGTGCTATACTCTCTACATAAGGTACTGGAGTACCTTATGTGAGAAGTGTGAAAGTGAGGCGGTTACAATTGGCAATGATTCAAACTAAAGATTTAACCAAGTGTTATGGTTCGAAAAACAGTGTTTCTAATATTAACTTGACAGCTAACGAAGGTGAAATATATGGCTTTTTAGGGTTAAACGGTGCTGGAAAGACAACAACAATGCGCATGCTGCTAAAAATGATTCGACCTACATCAGGCGAAATTTATTACTCAGGACAATCGATTTCAAAGCTTCCTTCTGAGTTTTGGAATCAGGTGGGGTACTTGATTGAAACACCACATGCATATCCGAACTTTACTGTTGAAGAAAATCTTATATTATATGCAAAGCAAAGACTCATCCAAAGTTCGGAAATCAAGAAGCGAATTGATGACATATCACAGCAGCTTTTGTTAGATGGATACCGACAGGTTAAGGTAAAAGATCTTTCTTTAGGAAACAATCAGAAAGTCGGACTAGCAAAGGCACTTATACATAAACCAAAGATTCTTTTGCTAGACGAGCCTACAAACGGGTTGGATCCAGAGGGGCTTGTGGCTGTACGCCAAGCTTTATTGAGCATGGCTAAAAACGGCACTACTATTTTTATTTCAAGCCATTTACTAGATGAGATGGAAAAACTGGTGAATCGCATCGGAATACTGGCTAGTGGACGCCTGTTGCAGGAATTAAGCTTTCAAGAATTTGAAGGATATAGGCAATCTAAACTGTATATAAAAGTGGAGGAGTCTGTTAAAAAACTTACTGATTACCTTACTACAAAGCACTTGCAGTGTACTTCAGTAAGTGAGTCAGAAATACTTGTCTCAGGTGTACCAATTAATCAATATTCTGCTTTGTTGCATCAATTAGAGCAGCAGAAGCTAAAGCCTATGATTTTTCAGCCTGTAAAGGAAAGCTTAGTAGAATTCTTTCTTAGAACAATTAAGGAGGTGCATAATTATGAAACAGCTATGGTCAATGATTAAAATAGAGCTTTATAAAATAATACGAGGTCATATACCAATCTATATTTTGGCCTTTTATATCTTTTTAATATTCATTCATATGCAGGATAAAACCTGGGGAGCATTTTTAAGTGGTACTTTTTTCATGTATTCAACTGTAATTGGTCTGATAGGCTTCAGCATTTTAAGCACTTGGGTATTTGGGAGGGAATATCAAGATCAAACTTATAAAGATCTATTATCCTTACCAGTTCCTCGTACGAGTTTAGTTACTGCGAAGTTTTTGTCTATAGAATTGAGCTTTGTAGGGATAACTGTGATATCCATCATGGTAACTTTCATACTAGGGTATTGTTTTAATTTAGCAGATTTCAATGTAGCTTTGGCTGGAAATATTGTAAAACGATTGGTCATAGCAACACTATATAATATAGGTCTAAGCTTCTTGTTTCCGTTCATTGCCAGCATGGTACGTGGTGTACTTGCACCCGTTAGTATTTCTTTTGTAGCTTTAATTATGGCTGTTGTTTTTGGATCACATTCTGTAGGACCATATATTCCATGGTCCATTCCTGGAATATATTTAACTAATCCGCAGCTAATTAGTTGGGTGGGCAGAATGTCAATTTCTGTTATAGTATTTATTGGTGTTTATGGTACTATATTATGGTGGAATTATGTTGACCAAAAATAGGAGGAAAACAAAGTGAACGATAATGTTAGACGACGCCGAGGCGCTACGCTGGAAAATGCAATTTTAGATGAGGCGTGGCTACTGCTCCAACAAAAGGGATATGGTAAATTGACTATGGATGATGTAGCTCATGCTGTAAAAACCAATAAAAATGCCATTTATAGGCGATGGCCACAAAAATGCTATCTTATCTTTGCTGCTATAAGCCGACAATCACCAGCCATAAACTTTGAAATAGGAGATCATGGTTCATTAAAGGAAGACTTAATGGCACTATTTGAAAGCTTAAATCCAATTTTTCAGATAATAAAACCTGATGACCTGCGAGATTTGATTTCAGATATGTTTTCTAATGCAATAGCTTACGACTTATTTAACGGTATCAATAACGAAAATGATATAAGTAAATCCATTGTGACTATTATAACCAGGGCTAATCAGCGCAAGGAGATTTCACTTTCTATAAATACTATTTCTGAAAAAGCTTTAAATCTGCCATCACTGTTGATTATCAACGAGATCATACAGCATGGCAAGATTACAGAAGACAGTGCAAAGGACATGATAGATAATATTTTACTGCCTATATTTACAGCTTAGGCTATGAATTTTCTTCTTTTACATATGTACCAGAGATAAGTATCAAAATAAAAATCACAGTGTCCAGAAATAAAACCTTCAGCTGAGTTAGGCTGGAGGTTTTAAATATATTATTGTAAATTAGAATTGCACTGTAATTTACGAGTATGCATAAATAGGAATGAAATAACAAAACCTCACTGGCTGTAGTTAGAACTGGTCAAATAAACATACTACTTCATAATGGAGTCTATTAAAATAAAGCTGAGTAAATTCACCAAAAGCTTTATTTAAGTCTAATGATAGAAGCGGTACATCAGAATTCAGACTGAAATTCATTTATAGTAAACGAAAGTATAATAAAGTGCAACAAAATATATATAATAGAGTAATAAAAGTCAATAAAGTTAAACAAAGTACAATAAAATGCTTGACGGTTATAAAAAAGGCCATTATAATTTGACCATAGATTAATTTTGAAAGGGTAGATTTTTTATGGAGAATCAATTTTACACAATAGATAAAATCGCAGAAATATTAGGTATGCATCACAAAACCATAAGGAAGTTTATAACAGAAGGTAAGCTTCCAGCAAGCAAGGTCGGAAAGCAATGGAGAATTTCAGGACATGATTTGAGTATTTTTATGGAAAAAAACAATGTCAATATAAGTGATAAAGAGATTAGTGAAGAGTCAAATATTGATTTTGTTACTAATGGAGAAATTAAAGATACTGTAAATGAAAAGGTAAATGTATCTACTGTTGTAGATATCAATGATATAGATAAAGAAGAATATTTCAGAATATCGAATACTCTTATAGCACTAATGAATTGTAAAGACCCTAAAATGGGCAAATCAACAGTTAATGTGAAATATGATGAAAAGGTAAGTAGACTAAGGGTTTTATTATGGGGAAATATAGGCTTTATCGAAGAAATGCTAAGTGTGATTTCTATGCTAGTGGAACAAACTGATTTATAAGGAGAGTGAATGTTTTGAATTACAGAGTAGTAGATAAAAATAACAAGAAATATATTGAATTTGCTTCTGGCTTTAGGAAACTTTCTTCAGAGAAAGATGTGATAGATTATATATCCATATGCATGGAAAATGATGTTTATACAATATTATTGCAGCCAAATATATTATCTGAAGATTTTTTTAATCTAAGGACTGGACTTGCAGGCATGGCATTGCAGAAATTTATAAACTACCATGTAAAGGTTGCTGTTATTATTGAAGATACCGAAAAACTTAATGATAGATTTAAAGAAATGATTATGGAAGCTAATAAAGGAAATCATTTCAGAACCTTTAGCAATACTGAAGATGCTGAGAGATGGATTGCAAGCTTATGATCTTAAAAAGGTAAAGCAATTACATTTTACTTTTGCTCATAATATATCAAGCTATACGATGTTTAAGAATACAGGAAATATTAGAATATGAAAGCAATATCTTTGCTATATGTTAATTTTAAGAATATGTTAAGTTAAAATTAAGAAAAAATAAATTATATATTAATAAACTATTATTATACTTGATAAATAAGGTATCCACTTGATTTAGGATAGTGTAATTATAGGACTCCTCTACTAAAACTTAAGTAATGAAGGCTCAAAAATAGCAACTTATGGGTATTTTTGCGGCATGCATAACT
This sequence comes from Clostridium sp. C8-1-8, assembly GCF_009928445.1. Classification (GTDB taxonomy): domain Bacteria; phylum Bacillota; class Clostridia; order Clostridiales; family Clostridiaceae; genus Clostridium_AR. The sequence continues at coordinate 25,490 of NZ_JAABNO010000038.1, forward strand.
TAATAGTTGAAGTTAGAACCTAAAATACAAGATCAAAAAGTGTTTATACCGTTAAGTATAGAATAGGAGCTTTAAAAATGAAAATTAAAAGAGTAAATAAAATACTAAATCTTATAACAGGTATTATATTAATTATATTGTGGGGAAGTGTTTTTGTTATACATGGTATTGCTGGTGCTGTGTCATGGGCACTAGCAAAGTTATTCTTTGCACCAATCGGTGTTCTATTGGCACTTACAAGCCTAATATTGATTATTATCTGTTTAGTAAAAAAGAAAAAGGTTATTCCTAAATTAATTACATTGTTATTGTCATTAATTCTCGCCTTTCCAATACTTATGCTTTTTAATGTTATTCATATGGAATATCCAGCTAATATTAATAAGGTAGGGCCTTCTATTACAGTATCATGGCCTCTAAAAGAAAAGACAACAGTAGGATGGGGCGGAAATACTGTAGAAACAAATGCACCACATGCCATATGGGCATCTGAAAGATGGGCATATGATTTGGTTATGGAGCCTCATAGTACAAATAGCAAGAAGCTTGAGGATTATGGAATTTACGGTAAGGAGATTGTTGCACCAATTTCAGGGACAGTGGTTGAAGCTTATGATAAGGAGAGCGATATAGAACCTACTACAGAGGATTTCCTATCTATGGAGGGGAATCATATTTACATAAAGATAGATGAAACAGGAACTTATTTGTTATTAAACCACTTAAAAAAAGGAAGTGTACTTGTAAAAGCTGGTGATCATGTAAATGAGGGACAATCAATTGGAAGCGTCGGAAACTCTGGGACAACCTCAGAACCCCATTTACATATTCATCATCAACGTCAAGATCCAACTAAAGTTATTAATCCAATCTTTGCAGAAGGGTTACCACTTTATTTTAGAGATATGGAAGGTAAAGCTATGCCTGAAAAAGGTTCAATTGTAACACCTAAAAATTAAAGAGTATGTATATGAGGTGTAGTTGAGTTTAATTATAAAAATCCTTTTTGTATAAAACAATAAGTAATTAAAATTAAATATAAAAAACAAGTAACAAGAATGCCGTGTTGTTCAGTAATGAATTTTACGGCATTTTTACTTTGTAATTCAAACATAACATCTGCTTAAGGTTTGTAAAGTAAAGAATATTCACAAGTTAAGATATGTAATATATCTGTGAAAACCCCATGAATACTATATGTTTATATCATTATTTAATTATAAAAATATATGATTTTTTCACCATATGAATTTCTATGGCTGTGTGATAATACTGTTGGTATTTGATACAAAACTCAAACTGTTGTATGGATATTTATGACTACTGGCTTAGATAAGCTTAGTGGTTTTTGATTACTTTTTTCAGATTCTGAATTCAACAAAAATAATATTTATCAGAGTCTTATTTATTATGGCTTCGATCTAAAACTAGAGAGCTTGTATTTTAATATATGCTATACTTAGGTTGAAGAATTTTACTATTTATGGCATTATTAAAGTTAATGGAATTTATGTTATAAGATGTAATGCTGGCGTTTATTGTGCTAAGTTTAAGCATATATATGCCAAAGAAAGGATGAAATATGTTGTTTGGCAGGTTGTACTAAAGGAAAAGCTTATTGGCACTGGTTCAGGTAATTTGACAGAATTAGAAAAAGTGATAAACACACAGGCTGATAAAGGCTATAGGTTACATACTATTACCACTGCTTCGGCAGGTAGCAAAGGTTTGATGGGTGGGGACAGAATTCAGGCTACACTAGTTTTTGAGAAATTATAATAGTTAAAGTAATCATTATGTTGGGATATATAGGGCTTCATTAGAAAGACTCAATCGATGAATGTTGGAAAATAGCGGGGCATTGGGATTATATGATCCTGAGTTCTGCGGATCATCACGTATGTATAACTTAATAGTTGAAGTTAAAACCCCTATGAATAACAGGTAATATTATGTTGCCAAAATTATATTCAGAGATTATATGTTAACGATATAAAGAAATATGATTACATTAGATTATGCTTAATTTTAACCAATTACTCTAAAAAGGTGGTATATAAATGAATTTTAAATTTAAAAGCTTCCTAAGAAAATTTTTTATAACCTTTGTAATATTAACTTCAGCCTTTTACATTATGGTACAAGCTGAAGTTAACGGCGATGACTTGAAGAATTTTAAGACTAAATTAGACAGCAGAGTGCCTAACCTTTTGAAAAAGTATGAAATAGCTGGCACTTCCATAGGACTTATAAGTGATGGTAAACTAACATACGTTCTAAACTATGGCTATAGTGATAAAAGTGAAAATAAACCAATAACTAATGATACAGTGTTTCAGATAGGTTCTATATCTAAAAGTGTTGCAGCTGTATCAGTAATGCACTTAGTTCAACAGGGAAAGCTTGATTTAGATGCTCCAGCTGAAAAGTACTTAACTCGCTGGCACATTCCTGATTCAAAGTACAATAAAAATGATGTAACCATAAGGAGGCTTTTAAGCCATACAGCAGGTATTTCAGTTCATGGTTATAGTGGAACTGATCCAGATAAAAAGCTTCAAAGCTTAGAAGAGTCTCTCTCAGATGGAGTTAAAATCACAGTTAAGCCTGGAAGCAAGTATAGCTACTCAGGAGGTGGGTATACAATACTTCAGCTTATTATGGAAGAGGTTACAAAGAAGCCTTTTTATAAATATGCCAATGAAGAAATCTTAAGCCCATTAGGCATGAAAGATAGCTCTTATGATGCTGAGTATTTTCCTAAAACTATGTCAAAGGCCTATAGTTTTTTTGGACAAAAGATTCCAGCATACAAATATACTGAAGCAACTGCGGCAGGCTTAAAGACTACAGTTAGTGACTTTTCAAAAATCCTGTTGGCTTGCATGGATGATGGAGCTGGAATCATAAGCAAAGAAAATCTTGATACCATGTTTACTCCGGTGAAATCAGGCTATGGATTTGGATTTTCTAGAGAGACTTTATCTGATGGAACCATAGGTATATTTCATGCTGGTTCTAATAGAGGCTGGGAAGCTCAATTCGAGATGATACCTGGAAAAAAGGACGGAATAATTATTTGTACCAACAGCGACAATGGATTTGACATTATAAATGATGTGCTTAATCAGTGGAAGGGATATGAAACAGGAAAAATTCCACCAGTATTCTATACTTATAAAAATGTTGAAGTTGCAGCATTTGTTGCACTTATAGCAGCAATAATACTTTCTATAATTTTAATAATAGCTTTATATAGAAATGTAAGGCATGGTAAGAGAAGTTTTGGAAAACTTAAAGCTAAGTTTATGGTAAGGGTTGTTATTGCAATGTTTATCCTTATTGCATGGAGATATTTATTTCATGTGGGTATGTTAGCAGTTTTAGTGCCATATGTAGTTAGAATGTGCACTTATGCGGTTTTGATACTTGTAGTTGTAAATCTAATTTATGGGTTGTTTCCAAAAAACAAGGGGATGGGGCTTTAGTCCCATTTGTCAGAAAGAGGTAATAAAATGAATGGTATAAAAATTTCAGATATGTTAAATATGCAAAAGGCTTTATATGAATTACATAAGGATACCTGGTCACCATTAGAAGCTCAATATGGTAGAAACTCTATTCTCTGGATGATGGAAGAAATAGGTGAGTGCATCGCCATAATAAAGAAAAAAGGTGATTCTGCAATAATGGAGGACGAAAATGTTAGAAAGGCATTCTGTGAAGAGCTGAGTGATGTATTGATGTATTTTAACGATACATTACTAAGATACGGAATTACAGCAGATGAAATCTCTTCAGCATACATAGACAAGCATGAAAAAAACATGGGCCGTAACTATGTTAAAGAATATGAACATAAATATGAGGATAGATAACAGTAAGGTTTTTAAATAACAACTATAAATAGTGAATTGAAGATAAGATACTATATTATTTCTAGGAGGTAGCATGAAAAAACATATAATTATCGCAGGTGTACCTCGTGCTGGTAAAAGCACAATTTCACAGATGATATCCAAAAAATTTGGGTACCAGCATATTAGCATGGACTCAATTATTGCAGGAATTGAGAAAACTTTTCCTGAAACAGGAATTGATTCAGATGCGGATACGGAACCAAGTGATAACCTAGTTAATATAAGCGCAAAAATGGCACCATTTATTCGTGCAATGATGGACAGTGGTGAGTATGATGAGCTTGATTATGGGATGGTAATTGACATTTATCAACTTTTGCCAAAAGATTATGTTCAGTATATAGATAGCTCTATATGTGACATTTATTACTTTATAACATCAGAGGTTACAGCTCAAGAAAGATATGAAATATTAAAAGCGCATGATACACCAAATGATTATACATATTACTTATCTGATACAGAAAATATGGAAAATTGTATTTCACTTGTGAAAGTAAGTAAGTTAATAAAAGAACAATGTTTAAGATTTGATTTGTCTAATTTTGAAACTGCAAATAATAGGGATGATGTTATAAATACATTTATAAAGTCTTTAAGAGAATAAATATGAATTGTGTATATTATATGAAACTAATTAATTCCAATTATGGTGTTGGTTAATAATAACACAACAACAAATTCCAACTTATAGAGTAGATTATTTATATTAGGAGGTATTAAGGTTATGGATGATGAATTAAAAATCAAAATGTATTCATTTACGGTGGATTGCAAAGACCCACGGGAACTAGCAAAATTTTATGGGGCGTTGCTCAAGTGGGAAGTAATGTCTATGGGTGAAGAATGGGCCTGTGTATACGCTCCAGGAACCAATCAGGGAACATATCCTTCCATATTGTTTCAACAGAATCATGAGTATATACAACCGGTATGGCCTGAAAAGCCTGAAGCTCAGCAGCAAATGGCACATTTAGACTTGGCTGTTAATGATCTAGAAAAGGCAGTTCAGTATGCAATCAATTGTGGTGCAACAGTGGCAGAAGAGCAATTTTCTAGTGATTGGACAGTTATGATGGACCCAGCTGGACACCCTTTTTGCTTATGTCAAATGAAATCAGTTATGGAGAGTCCACATTTTGCATTATTATAGAAAATCACTAAATTCAAAGTAAGTTCAACATATTTCTATAAATACGGATTAGATGGATTTATTACTACAACATAATAAACACTTTTAAATTACTGGCCAACCTTCATTAATAAACGAATAATATAAGCAGTATGTGAAGCTTAACAAATTCTGATTGATATAATACTAAACATATAGGCTTTTAAAATATAAATTATAAACTATAATTTTACAGAGGTTTATTTACAAGTAATGACCTTTATTAATTGTATGTATCTTTTCCCAAATACAGTATGATTGTTGTGTTTTTTAGTGATTGTAATGGAGAAGGAGAACTATATAAATGCTAAAAATAGGTGAATTTGCTGCACTTACTGGAATTAGTATTAATATGTTAAGAAACTATGACAAAATAGGCTTGCTTATTCCAGAGTATGTTGACCAAATTAATAGCTATCGTTACTACAGTGAAAGTCAGATAATTGTGGCTAACCGTATTCAAATACTCAAAGAATTAGGTTTCGTTTTAAAAGAAATTTTAATAATAAACAGTTGTTCTGATGATGATATACGTAAATTAATTGAAAAAAAGATCTTAGAAAAACAAAAGGAAAAAAAACATATTGAAGAGCAAATTAATCGGATGGATCAAATCATTAATGACATTGGGATGTATAGTGATTTTACCTTTTCTGTTAAAATAACTACTCTTGTGTCGCGGAAAGTTGTCAGTTTACGAGACAGTATAAGCAAATTTGAAGATGAAGGATTGCTATGGAAAAGATTTGAACGCAAATGTATTGATAACAATGTAAAAATCTTGAACAATGAATATTCATATGCCATAACACATAGCATTGATTTGGTAAGTAATATAATAGATACAGAGGTTTTGCGCATAGTAAGTGAAGCCCCAAAAGAGACAAAGGGGCTGAATTATTACGAGTTACCTACTATTGAAATTGCTGTTGTATCATATAAGGGAACTTACAGTAGAATCAGTGATATCAGCAGTTATGTTCATAAATATGTTAAGTTTATGGGGTATGAACTATGTTATGCACCATTACGTAAATACTTTGTGTCACCGAATAATGAGTGCGATCCAAAGGAATACATAACAGAATATTACTATCCTCTAAAAAAGATTTGAAAAGACTATTGACCCTCGTATCGCACGAGGGTTTATTATATTTGTGTTGCAACAAGATATAACTTTTAGGAGATGTAATATGAGAAAAATAATTTATATAGAGCATCATATGGATGACTATGAATGCATGTGGAATGGAATAGAGGATATATATATGAGTAAAACGGGTGAAAGCTTGCCTAATAATTTTTTCTTTAGTCTATCAAGCTTTGGTTCGTTTTGCTATTTAAAAACTAAAAAGGCTGAGCTTAAGAGGTTAGTGGCTTTAGGAGATGGGCGAACAAAAAAGATGTATGAGTTCTTGGCTCCTATCATAGGAATTGAATATAAGCACTATGAATACAGCAACTTTGAAAAAGTATTAATAAAAGCTAAATCTGAAGTTGATTCTGGATACCCTGTGGTTTTGGGAGCTATAGATATGTTTTACCTTCCTTATTATGAAAAGTTGTATCACAAGGAACATATTCCTTTTCACTATATACTTATGGTTGGGTATGATGATGAAAAACAAAGTATTTATCTATATGATTGTGGTAGATTAAAGCTGCTATCACTTTCTTATAATGAACTACGTAATGCTATGAATTGTAATTATCCTGGTTTAAGCAAACCCAATACACTTTGTACCATTAGAATAAATAAACAAATAGATAAGATTCAAATTGCCAAAGACGCTCTTGCAAGAAAAAAGTGTTTATTTCTAAATCCAACAGCAGGTTTTCTAGGATATAAAGGGTTTGAAAAGTTTATCAGTGAACTTCCAAAATGGAAGAATGAGCTTAGTAAAGAAGAATATGATAAAATATTGCTCAATATGGTAGGATTTTTTGGTTCAGTTCCAACCATTCCAAATGCTATTAAAGGCGTTGATGAGCCTGACTTCGTTGAGTTTAAGGGTGGCTTTGAAAAAATCAGTATTATATTAAGAAGTATAGGGGATGAAACAAATAATTACCATTGGATACAGTCCTCAGTTTTCTTTGATGAAGGTGCAGAAGTGATTAAACAGATTTCAGAGATTATAATAAAATACTTATCTAATAAAGAAGATAATACGCAATTGTTGCCAAAACTATTTACTAAAGTTTTAGAGAAAATGATAGAAGGCTACAATGCATTAGACCTTTGAGAGAGCTACTTCTAGTATAATTATGACTTCAGCTTTTAGGAAGACTACAATAACAATTTAAATAAATTTTAATTCACGTATAACTTAGAATTGTGTTGTTTTTTCGTTGAAAAGTAAAATTATTTACTATATGATTATTAACAAAAATAGCAAAAAATGCGTAAAGAAATTAGGGTGTATAAAGGACTTTTTTGATATTGAGGAGGGAAACATGGAAATAGTAAAAAATTATGATTCTGTAATAATAGTATTACATGAGATATACGGGATTAATGAACATATTAAGAAGGTTTGCAAGAAGTTTTCTAGGGATGGATATGATGTCATCTGCCCAAATCTAATTAACCTTTCTCAACCTTTTAATTACGCTTCTGAGAAAGAGGCATATGAACATTTTATTGATAATATCGGATTTGATCTTGCAACTAGGCAAGCTAAAGAAGTGATTGTGGAAGCTAAAAAACAATATAAGAATATATATTTATTAGGGTATAGTGTAGGTGCAACAGTTGCATGGTTATGCAGTGAGGAAGAAACTATGTGTAGTGGGATAATAGGATATTATGGTTCACGGATTAGGGATTATATGAATATCACTCCAAAATGTCCAACCCTTCTAATTTTCCCTTCTGAAGAGATATCCTTTAATGTAGAAGAATTAGTTAATCATTTGAACAAGGATAGTATTAGTGCTTATATGTTAAATGGAAAGCATGGCTTTGGGGATCCTTTTTCTAAAAACTATTGTGAACAGTCATTCAAAGAAGCACAAAAATTGGTTGACAGCTTTTTGCAGAGATAGGGGACGGAACTACCGTCCCAAGGTTTCTTGAACATAAATAACAATACTTTAATTATAGATGCAGTGGAGTTGGATTTTAAAAATATCACTACAATAGAGAAATATTGAGGCTGGCTTGAGAATTATTGATGGCAGAATGTACCGTAAGTAAATAAGTTTTACAACCTTAGGCGTTAATATAATTTGCCTAAGGTTAGTTTTATTAATAAAAATACATATAATAAGAAATTGCAATTTACAACAAATGTTCCGATATATAATATATGGTATAATTTACATGTATTATATGTTGGAACATTTTTTGAGGAGAGGTTACATCTATAGCCAAGAGGAATTAAACAAATTTATGGAGGTGTTTAGCAATGGAAATAACGGTAAGAGCCGAAGAAGTAAAGGACTATCGTAGAGTGGAAGAAATAACAAGAGAGGCATTTTCCTATCCTGGAAGAATAGAACGAGGTGGAATTGGCTCCCCATATGAACACTGGATGGTCAATGAGTTGCGTAACCGTGATGGCATTAAAGAATTAAGCTTTGTAGCTGAAATAGATGGACAACTAGTCGGCCATATTATTTGCAGTAATGCTGTTGTAAAAACACCTGACGGAAGAAAACTACCTGTGGTTGATTTCGGGCCAATCAGTGTATTGCCAAAATTTCAGCGACAGGGAGTGGGAAAAGCTCTAATACAGACAATGATAAGCAATGCTAAAAGTCTTGGATATGGTGCAATCATATTTTTTGGACGTCCAGAATATTATCCTCAGTTTGGGTTTGTTGAAGCAGTGGAATATGGTGTAACAGACTGTAATGGTGAGAATTATCCAGCTTTTATGGCGATGGAGCTAAAAAAAGGATACCTTGCTGATGCACGTGGTGGTAAATACTATGAATCAGATATTTATGACGATAGTAAAAACAGGGCAGCAGTTACTGAGTTTGACCAATCCTTTAGGTAAATTCGTACATTGGTACAAGTTTAATTCATATGTACCAATCCATCTTTAGTGATATCAAATCATTTTTATATTGGAAGGTGAAATAAAGTGAATCTAAATAATATAATTACTGACAACTTAATATTAATACCTGTGACCTTAGAAATAACTGAAGCTTTATTAGCTGGAAGTAGTGAAGAAATTGAAAAACTGGGAGTAACTATAGATGAAAAATGGCCTACTGATGATACTAAAGACATATTACCCTTTATAAATCAGAGCTTAGAGAAAGATAAGGTTCCAAGTGGATTTGAATTTTGGATGATTGTAAAGAAAGCTAATATGAAGGTAGTAGGAGATATAGGCTTTAAAGGAAAGCCAGATGAAAAAGGTGAAATTGAAGTTGGATTTGGCTTAGTAGAAAATGAAAGAGGTCATGGCTTAGGCTTTGAAGCATTAAAGGCTATTATAGACTGGGCGTTTTCTCAACAGAATGTTAAGGTTATTAAAGCAGATTGTTTGATAGATAATAAGCCTTCTGCAGGAATATTAGAAAAGGTTGGTATGAAAGAGATTGATCGAGATAAGGACTATATTTACTGGGAGCTTATAGGGGCAATGCGCTAATGTACCAGTAATAATAATTAAAGCTATTTTAATATCTAAGTAACTAAAGGATAATTACTCAATTTGAAAGGTTGATATATGGTGACAAAAATCAATGATAGCACTGAAATGCTTTCTAACTTAGATAATTTACATACCACTGATTTAGGTGTAGTTAGAATTAAGAAAAATCTTTCCTTAGATGTAGAGGATGTTGTTAGATGGTGCAGAGAGAAAATACAAGCTCCAAATGCTTTGATAACAAGAAGAGGCAAGAACTGGTATGTAGATATAGATGCTTGCGAAATAACTGTAAATGCTTATAGTTATACCATTATTACTGCTCACAAGATAAAGAAGTAAGCTAGGTCTACTTGAAGTGAGGTATAGATTAAGGCAATTAGATGGATTTACTGTTATCAGGTAAGAAGTTGAATCAGCAAATCACAATAAAGGGCTACTACAAAACTAGAATAGTTAGTTTTGTAGTAGCCTATTTTTTCGGTAATAAAAAATTTGCTGAAGCAACCTTTTTCAATTATCTTTTTTGCTCATCTGATTTTTACTTACGTATGTGAAGAAATTCTCACAGTCGACATAATCTTGCCTTTTACTGTTTACACTAAATGGCTGTCCTAGGAACTTGAAAATACTAGGCTTATCTAGCTAAAAACTGGAGAAGGGAGTAAAACGTGTGGATTCTAAAAAACTCATATTAATTGTACAACTAAATTATGAAGCTAACTAAATCATGGATTGAACAATATAATGAATTAACTATGATTTTCAACTTAGTATTAACATCAAATTTAGAGAATTTAGTAGCAGAGTTTTAATTTCTTATATCATTACAATATAATAGTTTTTAAGAATTTCATCAGCTTTATAGTTCTTTTCTGCATTTTATCATTAAAAAGTTTACTGGAGGTTTATCAGGATTATCCTTATATATGTCATCAATCTCTGCAAAGTCAACAAGTCCATAATCTCCAAACTCTTTCTCTATAGACCGAGAATCATAGAAAAATAGCTTTACCCCATAGGAAGTTTCATAATAATTTTCACCAAGCTTCGTGCCATTGCCGTACATTGGAGCTTTTTCAGAAACAGCAGTAAAAATCATATATCCACCTGGTTTTAAATGGTTGTAGCAATCACTAATAAACTTTTTTCTTTCAGATTGGTTTAACAGATGAATAAGTGCAAAGCTGGCTATACCATCATAGAGTTTATTTTCAAAAGGCATATCGGATACTGAGCCGTGATATATTTTATTTTTAATTTCATTCTGCCTTGCTATATTGATTGCTGTTTGAGAAATTTCAATTCCTGTAACTTCCATGTTGTTATCAGTAAAGGGGTTTACATTTCTTCCATATCCAATGCCTGGTATTAATATATCCTTTAGATTATTTTCAGCAAAGTAATCTGCTACTACAAATGCAATGCTTGATGGCTCAACCCCCCACATCGCTTGCTTTTCTGCAAAACTCTTTTCCCAGAATTCAGACATATAAACATCTCCTTTAAATTTATCTTACGATTGCTTGCGCAACAAATGATTTTATTTTTAGTATAAAGTCTATTTTTAGCTAACATTGTTAATATGCTACTTATAACAAAAATATAATTATATTAATTAAATATATTACAGACTGTATTTATCTACAATTAGAGTATAAAAATATCTATGAGATAAAGGTGGTGATTATATAATTTCAAATAATTTTTTATCTTTAAGATAAGCTTCAAACATATTTTCAGCTTCGTCCATTGCTTTTTGAATTTTGCACTCATGACTTTCATCCATTTCACAGGTAAACATAGGGCTACTTCCTTCAGTTGCCTCAATTACATCTAAAAGTGAAATATCTTCTTTCTTTTTACGTAAAACATAACCACCATTTACACCTGGGGTTGATTGGATTATATTAGCCTTTACTAATTGTGTTAAAATCTTTGATAAATAACTTGGAGAAATATTTAAATGGCTTGCCAAAGGCTGCAAACTTAAATTATCTCTTTTATCATACTTAATCATATATGCAACTATATGTAATGCATAATTAGTAGCTTTTGTATATTTCATATCTATCCTCCATGTATAATTACTCAGATATTACAGACTGCATTTGTCTATAATACACCGATTTATAATTTTAGTAAATACTTATTAATGGTTAAATAACTTCTATTATATTTTCTATGGAAGCCTACTGAGTTATAGAATGTATTATTGAGATAAATAACATAATTAAAAGCTTATTTTGTTTAAAGGGTATTACGTGAACTTAATGTAAGTATATTATTAAGAAATAAATGCTAATATTCCCAGGATGGAGAGGAGATTGTAATTTAAAGTAGTGTTGGAAGGAACAGCACTAAGACATGTTTATTTGTACAATATTTTGCTAAAAAACCAAAGAAGAATTGTTTGCCATATTGTTGAAATTTTATTAATAATATGGATTTAATGTTAATGTATGAATAAAAAAATTAAAAAAAAATTAAAAAAAACTATTGAAACATGTTTAAAATGATGCTATTATGGAAACGTAGTCAATAGCGAAACATCAAGCGATGGTTACCTATTAGATTACAATAAAATTTAATATTCGTAATGTTACTGATTAGATCAGGCATGAGCGTAAATAATGAAATTATTTAATATTGGTTAGCTATTTCACATAGTTTAAACAGTTGTACAAGTTATTATATATAATTAATGATTATTTTTATGTATAAACTGTGTGAATAAACTGCAACCTAGTATTATAGATTTTATTTTAATGCTCATGCCTTTTTGATTTTGTAACAAATATATAACTAGGAGGTATATGTAAAATGGTAGGAATTATTCTTGCTAGTCACGGTGAATTTGCTAAGGGCATATTGCAATCTGGTTCAATGATTTTCGGAGAACAAGAAAACGTTAAAGCTATTACTTTAATGCCTAGCGAAGGACCTGATGATCTTAAAGCAAAAATGAAAGAAGCAATCGCATCCTTTGACAACCAAGATGAGGTTCTATTCTTAGTTGACCTTTGGGGCGGAACACCATTCAATCAAGCAAATGCTCTATTTGAAGAACACAAAGACAAATGGGCAATTGTAGCTGGTTTAAATCTGCCAATGCTTATTGAAGCTTATGGTGCTCGTCTTTCAATGGAGTCTGCACATGAAATTGCAACTTTCATTTTAACATCAGCTAAAGAAGGAGTTAAGGTTAAACCTGAAGCACTAGAACCAGCAGATACAGCTAAAGCTTCTGGAGCTTCTAACCAACAATCGAATGCAGGTAAACCTGGAAAGTTCGAATATGTTTTAGCTAGAATTGACTCCCGTTTACTTCATGGACAAGTGGCGACTGCTTGGACAAAAGCTATGAACCCTACAAGAATTATTGTAGTTTCAGATGCAGTTGCTAAAGATGATCTTCGTAAGAACTTAATTACACAAGCGGCTCCTCCAGGGGTTAAAGCTCATGTTGTTCCAGTAGATCACATGATTAAACTTGCAAAAGATGATCAACACTTTGGTGGACAACGCGCAATGCTTCTTTTCGAAAATCCACAGGATGTACTTAGAGCTGTAGAAGGCGGAATACCTTTGAAGACAATCAATGTTGGTTCAATGGCTCACTCTATAGGTAAGGTACAACCAAGCAAAGTGCTTGCATTCAATCAAGCAGATATAGATACATTTAATAAGCTTAAAAAAGCTGGATTAAATTTTGATGTTCGTAAAGTACCAAATGATTCAAAGGGAAATATGGACGAAATACTTAAAAAAGCACAGGATGAATTAGCTAAATTAAAGTAATTTAATTATTTAAGGAATCTAATTTATTTACACAAAGGGAGGTTTAATAATCGTGACTTTAAATATAATTCAAATAGTATTAGTCATTATTGTAGCATTTCTAGCTGGTGTGGAAGGTATATTGGATGAATTCCAATTCCATCAACCAATAATTGCTTGTACATTAATCGGATTAGTAACTGGTAACTTATTACCATGTTTAATCTTAGGTGGTACTCTTCAAATGATCGCCTTAGGTTGGGCAAATATCGGTGCAGCGGTAGCACCTGATGCAGCGTTAGCATCTGTTGCATCTGCAATTATTTTAGTACTTGGTGGTCAAGGTCAAGCAGGAGTTTCTTCAGCAATCGCTATTGCTGTTCCTCTAGCTGTTGCAGGTTTATTATTAACAATTATTTGTCGTACTATAGCTACAGCATTTGTACACTTTATGGATGCTGCTGCAAAAGAAGGAAATCTTAGAGCTATTGAAATGTGGCAAATAGCTGCTATATGTTTACAAGGTGTACGTATCGCAATCCCAGCTGCTTTAATATTAGCAATTGGTGCTGGCCCAATACGTTCATTACTTGATGCTATGCCAACTTGGTTAACAAGCGGTTTAGCTATCGGTGGTGGAATGGTTGTTGCTGTTGGTTATGCAATGGTAATAAACATGATGGCTACAAAAGAAGTATGGCCATTCTTTGCAATCGGTTTTGTATTAGCAACAATTTCACAAATTACACTTATTGGATTAGGTGCACTAGGTGTAGCTATAGCTCTTGTTTACTTAGCACTTAGCAAACAAGGTGGTATGGGTAAAGCTGGTGGTTCAAATACTGGTGATCCAATAGGCGATATCATCGATAGATACTAAGAAGGGGGAGAGTACGAAAATGTCAAAAGAATTAAAATTAACTAAAAGCGATCGAGTTTCTGTTTGGTTCCGTTCATTTTTCCTTCAAGGTTCTTGGAACTATGAAAGAATGCAAAATGGTGGTTGGGCATATGCAATGATCCCAGCAATCAAAAGATTATATAAGACTAAAGAAGATAGAGCAGCTGCATTAGAACGTCACTTAGAGTTCTTTAACACTCACCCATATGTAGCTTCACCAGTTATAGGTGTAACTTTAGCTTTAGAAGAAGAACGTGCAAATGGTGCGCCAATAGATGACGTAACTATTCAAGGTGTTAAAATAGGTATGATGGGACCTTTAGCAGGTATTGGAGATCCAGTTTTCTGGTTCACAGTTAGACCAATATTAGGAGCATTAGCTGCTTCACTTGCTATGAGTGGTAACATACTTGGACCAATAATATTCTTCTTCGCATGGAATATTATCCGTATGGCATTTATGTGGTATACACAAGAGTTTGGATTCAAAGCTGGATCACGTATTAGTGAAGATTTATCAGGTAGCTTACTTCAAGATATTACAAAGGGAGCATCTATCCTTGGTATGTTCATACTAGGATCATTAGTTAACAGATGGGTATCTGTTAAGTTTGCACCAGTAGTATCATCTGTTAAGTTAAGTGATGGTGCTTTCATAGATTGGACTAAACTTCCTGCTGGAGCAGAAGGAATTAAGCAAGCTCTATTACAACAAGGATCAGGTATGTCATTAACTGATACTAAAGTTACAACATTACAAAATAACTTAGATTCATTAATCCCAGGTCTTGCTGGATTAGTAATTACACTTATTTGTATGTGGTTACTTAAGAAGAAAGTATCTCCAATCATAATAATCCTTGGATTATTCGCAATTGGTATAGTATTCCACTTAATCGGTTTAATGTAATATTTATTTCTTAGCCTAGGCTTTTTAGCCTGGGCTTTTATTAAAATATAAGGCTTATTTAAAGTACTTAAACTATAAGCTTTGCTAAAAATAGACTTTGTAAGGTTTTCTATAGGAGTATAAATTATACTTTGAGCTTTGAAGCCTATAAATAAAATAGAACTTATACATTAATTAAATAAAATGGTAAAATATCTGTGATTTTTAACGAACTTTTGAATACTTGATAGAAAAATATAAACAATATATAATAACAGTAAATGTGCGTATAAGTAGAAAAGAGGTAGATCTAATGGTTGAATCGCTGAATACGAAGGTGGACTTAGTAATTAATGGAACATCTTTTACGGGCTTTTCAGATTATGGTAAAATCATGATCGGAGACAAAGGTTTTGAGTTTTACAATTCCCGTGATACTCACAAATTTATTCAAATTCCTTGGGAAGAGGTTGACTACGTAATTGCTTCAATTATGTTCAAAGGAAAGTGGATTCCAAGATATGCAATCCGTACGAAGAAAAATGGTACATATACCTTTGCTTCTAAAGATGCAAAAAAAGTACTTCGTGCCATTAGAAATTATGTTGATCCAAGTCATATGGTTTCTTCACTAAGCTTTTTTGATGTGGTGAAGAGAGCAGTTAAAGCAACCTTTAAAAAGGCTTAATAAACTGGGACAGAGGGACGGAGCTTATGTCCCAGCTAGAGATTAACGGAGACAGAGTCACAAAGTTTTTGTCATAATAAATATTCTCTATAAAAAGCAGGCTAAACCTAGCAATATACTAGGCTTAGCCTGCTTTTTATATTTCTAATTTACAAAGATACAAAAAACATAATCAGCTTGTTTTATTGCTTTAAATACAGTTTAGCCTTCTAAAACTAACCATTACAGAGTTGAAGCTTTTTGTGGTTTAAGCTGTACCATCAATTTCAACATTACTATATATATCAAATAACCCAATAGCGCACCAAAGCTATTCATAAGAATATCATCAATTTGTGCATATCTACCAGAAAACATCTGAAGAAACTCAATAGCTCCAGAGAATACCAATGCAATTAATAGATTAAGTACCCACTTGCTCTTAATTTTTCTAAATACCATTGGGGTAAGGAAACCAAATGGCATAAATAGAATTAAATTTAATAACATAGCTGTTGATAAGCCATCTTCAAAAGGTTTAATGCTATAATGAATATGACCATTTAATACTTCTGTAATTCTAAAATCCATACCAATTATTCCTGTAATTCTTAGTATTGTATAGACATTAAGAATCCATACAAACTCACAGAACATAGTGGTAGGCTTAACTTCAACCTTCTTTTTTACAAACCATTTTATGCAAGTAATTAACAAAAAAATAACCAAAGATATAGGCACGCTTTTTATAAGAAAACTAAATCCCTCTTTAATGTAGGTTGATAACATATTTGGAACCTCTCTTTTACTGTAAAAGTCTACAATTTTTTATATATTGACTGAAATTAAGTAGTTAAAAGACCGAATGGGGACAAGGAACGGAGCTTTAGAACCAAATAATATTTAAAGCTTCGCTTTAATAGAAGTTACTTAGCTTATATTAAAACAATAATAAATCTGAATATCATTACAAAGCATAATCTATAAATAAGAAATAACAAGACTCCCAATGATGAGAGTCCTTTTTAAAAACTTTTTTAATAAAATCTATAAAATCTTATTCCTAGTCCTTGTTAATTCAATTGTATTTTACAATTGACAAGCATTTGTATTTTAGAATAACGGATTTATAATCAAAGCTCAAGTTTATTATTCTTTATAGGACTTGGATAACATATTTTTTTCAGAGACATCCTCAAACGCTTCAAAATAATCTAATATTTCTATACCAAAATCTATAAAGGATCTACCTTTAGCTGTAATAATATTTTCATGCCTTACTACTTTTTGCTCCAGATAGTTTTGACGAGGAAACTGATCCTCCAGACCATTTTCTTTATAATAATCTTCACCTAAAGTTGTTGTGTATAAATGATTATCTAATATACCAGCTTTAGCTAGAAACTCTGGAGCAGCGCATATAGCACAAATCAATTTTTTTTCTTTATCCAGCTTTTGTATTAGCTCAATTAGTTCAGGTTTACAGGTTCTTTCAAAGCCACCAGGTATAATCAGTGCATCTAAGTCATCAAGAGAAAGGGCTTCTTTAACTGTGATTTCTGGCATGTACTGAAGCTTTGAAGAAGCTTTAACTGGTGATTTTTCATAACCAATGCTAATTAATCTCTTATCGGGAATCCATCCTAACATGTGACAGGCCAAAGTAATCTCGAAGTCTGCCATACTTTCATAAACAAAACACAGTATTTTACTCATAATAATCTCCTATTAAGTGATTATTATTACAGGAAAATATTTTATCCACAGGGTTAAAGTGAAGCAAATAAATCTATAAAACAATCACCTTATAATTTATTTTTATGTTGTTAGTTACCATAATACCGCCTCCTTTTGTAATATTTAACCTTGTTGACATTATATCACAAAAGGACACGGATATTCAGTGTTAATTTTATCTTGCCTCATGAAATCATAGTAACATTGAGAATAGATTTTCATCGAAGCTATTCAATAAAAGAATATTAAGAATAAAAGTAGTGGATATACTAAATAAATGTTTAATTGTAATGTTATGGAATATAAGCTATAATTGTCTGATAATTAAATCTTATTGGTAAAGTGTGAAGAAATAATTAGAGATAAAGTTTTATTGGTTAGTTTGGAGGGAGTAATAAGGTGGAAGATTTAAACAGGGGTGCAAGATATGATAAAATGGTTAAAGAAAAATCTGGGGATGAACTTGGACTATTTGATAAGTATGAAGAAACTTTCATAAAAATAAGAGATAAAATAACAAGATATAATGTAAAAAATGTAATTGATTTTGGATGTGGTACAGCGAATTTATGTGGCGTTTTAAGTGAGAAAATTAATGTTATAGGAATAGATAAGAGCATTGAAATGATTCAAGAAGGTAAAAAAAAGTACCCAGAAATGAATTTTATTGAGTGTAGTATTTTAGATGTATCCAATATAAAAGAGAAAGCAGATATTGTTGTATCGTCTTATGTTCTACATGGATTAAATGAAGAGGAAAAACGGAAAGCTCTCTCTAATATGCTATTACTTAATGACCAAAAAGGAGTTATATTAATAGATTTTATGTTTGAAAATATAAAGTCAAAAGAAGAATATAAAGAAAACTTATTAAGAAACAACAGGACAGACTTGTGGGAGTTTATAGAAAGCAAGAATTTTTTTATAGTTGAAGAGTTAAGGAAATATGTAGAAGAAAATAATTTGAAAATTACTTTGGAACATGTTGTAAACCTCACCTGGATTGCAGAAATTTATAAATGAGAAATTAATAGCTTACATAATACTTTGAGAAAGGCAAATGCGCAAAAAAGCTCACTGAAGAAAGTATAATAAGTATAAATTAAGCTTTCATAAAGGTTCACTATAATAAGTAAACTAAAAATTTGAGTTGTTTCAGAAGGAATGGTGAATATTTTGATAAAATTACGCAACACTTCTAAAGCCATAATTATTCAAGATAAAAAGATACTATTTGTAAAATATATTTCAAAAAGAACAGGGATTACATATTATGTATTGCCAGGTGGTGGACAAGAAGGCGGTGAAACCTTTCTAGATACATTAAAGAGGGAGTGTTTAGAGGAACTTGGTGCTGAAATAGAAGTAGATAGATTTGCACTTATTACTGAATATATTGGAAAAAATCATAAATTTGCAGAAATACATTCAGAACTTCACCGGATTGAATGTATGTTTTTTTGCTCATTGAAATCTTCTATAAACTTGTCAGAGGCCACTAATACTGACCCTGATCAAGTAGGATTTGAATGGATTGGTTTTGATGAAATGAAAGATAAAACTGTGTATCCTGAAGTGTTAAAAAGAGTCTTTGACAAACAAGGAAACATTACAACACCTTTATATTTGGGAGATACATTTTAAGATTGATAAATCGAATTATACAATATAACATAAGAAATACTTGTGTTTTTGGAGGGATTTATTATGAAAATAGGATTGCAGGGTTATATTCAAGGAACTGTTGAGGCTGCAGAGTTTTATCAAAAGGCTTTTGGAGCTACTTTAGGGTATAATGTCCGAAATGCTGATGGTACATTTATGCATGCAGAATTAAACTTAGATGGACAACTTCTTATAGCGTTGAGTGAGACATCAAGCAGCGTTGGGTTAGAGAATATAAAAAGATATTCTCCAAGTGACTACCCAACAATGAATTTCTCTGTTTCTTTAGGAAGTGAAGAAGCGGTAAAAAAGGCCTATGAGGTTTTTATAGAACAGGGCAATATATTGCTTCCTATAGGACCATTGCCTTGGAATACTTGCTGTGCAAATGTTATTGATAAATTCGGTGTATTTTGGTACATAAGTGTTTAGATATAAAGATATTTAGCATATGGAAAAGTGCACCTCCAAACAAACCGAATTGAAATGGATGTTTAAAATAATGACATTAAGCCAATGATATTAAAAGTATCGTTGGCTTATGCTATAATAAGTATAATGTAATTGGAAATGGACTACAGAAGGAGATGATAATATGACTATGTATCTAAACACAGATAGGCCGATAAAAAATTATAAAGAGCTTATGAATGAAAAATATTTTGTAGATAAATCATTAATAATAAAATTATTAAATGAAAAAATATCTACTAAAAGTAAATATGTATGTATCACAAGACCAAGAAGATTTGGAAAATCTAGTGTTGTAGATATGCTTGGTGCGTATTATTCTAAAGCTGTAGATTCAAAAAAGTATTTTAATGAGCTTAAAATAAGTAAAGTAAATAGCTATAAAGAGCATTTAAATAGATACAATGTGATAAATATAAGTTTTAATACGATACCAGACAAAAATAAAACTTATGATGAATATATTAGTATAATTCAGAATGGAATAATAGATGATATAAAAACAATGTATCCAGATTTAGAAATAAAGGATTTTTATAATATTAGCCATATGCTAAGTCATACAAATGATAGATTTATATTTATTTTTGATGAATGGGATTATATTTTCACTAATAATTTATTTGAAGATAATCAAAATGATTTCTTAGAATTTCTTAGAAACCTTTTAAAAGATCAACCATATGTGGCACTTTGTTATATGACAGGAGTTTTGCCAATTAAGAAATATTCCAGTGGTTCGGCTCTTAATATGTTTGATGAATATACATTCTTAAGAGATAGAAGTTTTGGGGAGTTTTTTGGTTTTACTGAAGAGGAAGTAAAAAACTTATGTTTAAAAAATATAGACTTAAGCTTTGAAGAACTTGAAAGCTGGTATAATGGATATTTAACTGCGCTGGGTATTAAAGTATATAATCCTAGATCAGTTGTTAAAGCACTACAAAATAATCATTGTGAAAGTTATTGGACCAATACAGGTGATATGGACGAAGTAGCAGAATACTTGAAATATAACACTTTAGATATAAGAGATGACGTTATAGAAATGGTTTCAGGAGAAGAAATTGATATTATAATTGATGAAGAATTTAGAGCTGGACAAGGAACTCCAAGAAATAAGGAAGAAATATATTCAGCGATGATTGTTTTAGGTTTCCTATCCTATTATGATGGATATTTAAAGATTCCAAATAAAGAATTAATGAAAGAGTTCGAGAAGGCTTTAAAGGATAAATCTTTTGGATATGTTGCAAAGATAATAGAAAATTCTAAGAAAATGTTAAAAGCAACAGTTAAGGGAGATACAAAAGTTATAGAAGAAATTCTCCATGATATTCATAACTCAGAAATTCCAGTTTTACAGTATAATGATGAGAATA